>NZ_JAOOPY010000001.1 GCF_025486315.1 Variovorax sp. N23
CCGCGCACCGAGGTGATCATCGCCAACCCGGCGGGCATCCAGGTCGATGGCGGCGGCTTCATCAACGTGAACCGTGCGACGCTGACCACCGGCACGCCGCAGTTCAACGCCCAGGGCGGGCTCGACAGCTTCGTCGTGCGGGGTGGCACTGTCAGCATCGATGGCGCCGGGCTGGACGCGAGCAAGACCGACTACGCGGCCATCCTCGCGCGGGCGGTGCAGGTCAATGCGGGCATCTGGGCCAACGAGCTGAAGGTGGTGACCGGAGCGAACCAGGTCAGCGCCGACAGCAGCCAGGCGAGCCCGACGGCAGGCAACGGCGCGGCACCGAGCTTCGCACTCGACGTGGCGGCGCTCGGCGGCATGTACGCCGGGAAGATCACGCTGGTGGGCACCGAGGCCGGGGTGGGTGTGCGCAACGCCGGGCACATCGGCGCAGGGGCCGGTGGGCTCGTCGTGACGGCGGCGGGGCGGCTGGAGAACACCGGCACGCTCGAAGGTGCGAAGGTCGAGCTGCGCAGTGCGAGCGACATCGACAACCGGGGCGGGACGATCCGGCAGGCGGGCACGCGGGAGATCAGCGTCACGGCGCCGGTGCTGAGCAACACGAATGGCGGGGTCATCGGCGCCGAACCCGTGGCGGCCACGGATGCGGCATCGGGCACACCGAGCACCGGCACTGGTGCAACGGGCACTGGGACCACGCCGACGACCAGCACCACGGCAGGCACGACGACCACGGCGGGCATCACCGAAGCAACCCCACTGCAGCCGGCGGCAGCCACCGGCTCGGGTGCGATCGCGGCGACCGGCAGCGTGCTCAACGACGGTGGCCACATCTACGCAGGCGGCGAGATCGCGCTGAACACGCCGCGCATCGACAACACCGGCGGCTCATTGAGCGTGGGCACGATGGCCGTCACAGGCGATCGCTTCAGCAACGCGGGCGGCACGCTGAACGTGGGCCACGACTTCAGCGCGAATGTGGGGAAGCGCCGTGAGTGCAGGCGGCGTGGTCATCACGAACGATGCCGGCCAGATTGCAGCGACTGGCAAAAGCGGGGCAGAAGCTACCGCAGCCCTGAACCGGGACACGGTCAATGCTCAAAACTCGGTGCAACGGCAGGACGTGGAGGCGATGCAGAAGGAGGCGCAAGCGCAACAGACCATTAAGAATGCAGCGTTCAAGCAGGTCACCGTCTACACGGATGACGCCTACAAGACCATGTTCAAGAAAGAGGCGAAGTTCTATCGCGTGACCTGCGGCGCAACACAACAGGAGTGCATGAATGATGCATCTCTGGTGAAGATGGAGGAGATCGATCCAGAGACGGCCAAGCGCGATGGAAAGATCCTCGCGGTCAACGGCATCTTCAATACGCAGGAACGGGCAGGGCAGTTGGCATACCAAAATGCATCGCTTGACGGCGATAAAAACAAGCCGAGCGACATTACGCTGATGCACATTGCGCCGGCTGAGACGACCTTGGGAGAATTGATGGTCGCGACCTACGAGCAGAAGATGGCGTCGACTTTCGGCTATACCAATGCAGACCAAACGTACGCCGAGGCACTGCAGGGACGCGGTGCGGAAGCCACTGTATCGATGGGACACAGTCGGGGAACCATCGTGCAGACCAATGCGTTCAATATTGCGGCAGAGAACGGGTATACGAACCCCGGCCTTGTGGTCGAGGGCGTTGGCATGGCCGTTCCTGCATCCACATATATAGCCAGCGCAACGAAGGTGCTGGGAAAAGATGGGAATGCCTCAAACATTACGGCCACCTACATGACCAACGATCCCGTGTCGGTAATCGCAGCAGGCAATCCGGGCGATGCGATGGGTGCGATCTTCGAGTTTTACAACGTGATGAAGACAAGCAATAGCGCTCACAGTTGTTATGGCACTGGCGCGGCAGGTTGCGCCACCATTGCGAACCCCGTGCCTGGGGGGCCCCTGCCGACGAATCAGCACATGAACAATGTGCAGGTCATCCGAGGTGCGAGCCAATGATGTTGAGAACAATTTTCTTCGGGTGTTCCGCCGCGTTATTTTCTGCTTTCCTTGGCGGATGCTACGGCGCCCTCGCGCCTGACAACCGCCTTTACCCTAGTGGAATTCCGCCTCACCAGCAAACTGGAGTGGTCACGTTAGGCCCGACCTATAGCTTCAGATTTGTCGAAAAATGGCGGATCAGTCACGCATGGGTTCAAGGAGTAAATATTCTTCCATGCCGCTATCGCGGGAATGTATTTGGACGGCTTCCGGGCTTTTCCAGCCTTGCCAGCGAGGCACAAGGGCCAATGTTTGAACATGGCGGAGGGGTCTACTCGGCAACTACGTTTGAGAAAACCGGCGACCAGATTGTGTTTTTCGAACTGAGTTATCAGCTCCTTGGCGAGCGGACATTGGACAGAAAATTCGAAGGCAAGTACACGCCGTTCTGCTCGCAGCCCTTCTCTTCGCCGAACGGCATGGCCCTTTGGATTGTCAAGCCCGACGCCGCCAAGGGTACGGATATGTGGGTCGACGGCGCTGTTCCGACCGTGATCAACGGTCGCACATGGCTTGTCAAGAAAGTCCCATCCGTAGATATGGGGCCCGCAAGCGATCGCGCTAGCCCCATGGAATACTGGACGCTCAAGATTCCAAACTCGCCCTACTGGTTACATATGCGGTTTTCTGGGAGTCGTAGATCGATCGAGGAGTATCCGACCGAGCACACTCACCTGCTTGCGCTGTTTCATCAACTGATCGAATCGGTGAAGCTCGAGCCGATTACGCCCGTCGATCCTTCTTCGATGCCTCCATTCATTCTCTCCACGCCGCAACCAAAGCAAGAAGCAAAGAAATGACCTCCATGCGCAGGTTTACTGCAAGCGTCGGATCCCTGGTCCTCACTGCCTGCGCGTCGACGCCGTCCGGCAGCTATGTCGTCACTGCAGTCGATCCGAGTGGTGCTCCTGTGGCCGGCGGCATGCAGATGACTGCAGTCGGCAGCGGCGTCTACACCGTGCGCAATGCCGTGTGTTCGCGACATCGACAAGCCGTCGTGACCATCAGGTCGCAGACCACGGGTAAGGAACTCGAGGGCGAGAGCCCCTACCACTGCAAATGATGCCGGTCGCTCTGACATCCCGCCAGGCCCTTCTTCTTGCTGGCGCCGTCCTTTGCTCGGGCTGTACAACGCCTGCACCGACCTATCGCTACGAGGGCGGCGCCGGCGATCCCAAAGTCTCGTTCGCCTCGGACTTCGAACTGCACACCCACTTCTCCGTCAACGTCAACGACGCGGGAAGAAATTCATGCGCCGATTTCGATCGCGTCGGCTATCTGCTCAAGAAGGACTCGGCTTTTCTGTATGACAAGGCGAACACGAACATCTCGATCCAGGTCCCGGCAGGCAAGCCGGTTGCAGTGATGGCACTTCACACCTACAGCGATCCAGCGTACGGAGCGAACTGTGGTCCGTTGAGTCGAGTGTTCACGCCGGCTCGTGACACGGACTATGTCGTCAAACTGAACGTTGCAGGCAAGGTGTGCTTTCTCACCGTTGCTTCGGTCGACGCCGGTGGGCAGCAAGCCCCTGTCCGCTCAACTCCCGCGCCGAAATGCGAGCGGTAGCCGCTCGTCATGAAGGCGCTGACCCGCAACGTCCTCGGTTCGAGACTCAGACGCTGCTCGTCCCACCGCGTCAACGCCGACATCGGCGGCAAACTCCACATCGAAAGCCTGCAAGACCGCGCCAAGTCCGACAGCAAGCAACAGAGCGCGGGCGGCTCGCTGAGCGTGGGAGCGGGTGTGTAGAGCGCCAGCGTGAACATGAGCAGCGCCAAGGCCCGGGCAGACTATGCGAGCGTCACCGAGCAGTCGGGTATCCGGGCCGGCGACGGCGGCTTCGATGTGAACGTCAAGGGCAGCACCGACCTCAGGGGCGGGGTCATCAGCAGCACCCAAGCGGCGATCGACCAAGGCAGCAACAGCTTCCAGACGGCAAGCCTGACCACCAGCGACATCGCGAACCGCGACAGCCACAAGGCCAGCGGTGCGACCCTGGGCGTGGGCCTCTCGGGCGGCAGCGACAAGAACGGCAACGCCTTGCCGACCCGCACCGGGGGCAGCGCGGGCGCCGGCAAGGCATCGGGCAACCAGGCGAGCGTGACCCGGTCGGGCATCAGCGGCGTCGCCGGTGACGAGACGGTACGCACCGGCGCCGACAGCACCCATGCGCTCGCGAAGACCTGGAACACCGACACTCTGGTCAAGGATGTGCACGCGCAGGCGCAGATCACGCAGGGGTTCGGATCGAAGGCCAGCAAGGCCGTTGGGGACTATGCCGTCAGCAAGGCGGCGCAGCATGCATTGCAGTCGTCGTCTTTGCGCGAAAGTACTTGGGCCGAGTGCTTCCCGGATGAGTTGCGGCGCTGCGCGCTCCGGCGCAAGCCGTGGGCCGATACCGGCAGCAACCGCATGAAGGCGCTGGGCGCGGCGAGCATTGCGCTGAAGGCCAAAGGCATCGTCGATGCGGTCATGCAGAGCCCGAGCCAAGCCACGGGTGTGAATCTAGCCATCAGCATCGGCGGCAGAAAGAGCCAGAGCAACCGCGTGGAGACCAGCGACAGCGCGGGCGGCAGCAGCGTGGCCGCCGGCGGAAAGGTGACCATTGCAGCCCGTGACAGCGCGCGGTCATCGACCACGTGGAACACAACGCCGAGGCGACGTGAATGCGATGGATCTACGGTTAGGAGCTACAGAATCCGGTTGAACCAGAACAGCGACAGCCCCGCCGACAGGAAGGCCAACAGCGCGGCGCCGAGCGCGAAGAGCGCGGACACTTCGGTCTCCTTCTTCTCGACCGTCAGGCGCGAGCTCAGCGTGTCGTAGACCTTCTTCAGGTCGGCCGCGGTGCCGGCGTAGAAATACTCGCCGGCCGTCTTGTTGGCCACGGCCTTGAGCGTCTCTTCGTCGAGCCGCACGCGCATCGACCAGCCCTCGAAGCCGATGGTCTCGCCATCGACCGTGCCGATGCCCACCGTGTACACCCGCACGCCGCGGTCCGCGGCCACCTTGGCCGCATCCATCGGGTCGACGCCGGTGGTGCGCTGGCCGTCGGTCAGCATGATGATCGCGGCGGATGTGTACGAGCCGGGCGCCACCGGCGTGAACGCAGGCGCCGGTGCCTTGCCGGCCTGCTCGATCGGCACGCCGCGCTGGCGGCTCTGCGGGCCGAAGTTGGAGATGTCGATGCCGGCCTGCGGGAACAGCGTGGCGAGCGACACCACGATCGCGTTGCCGGTGGCGGTGGCGCGCTGCAGCTGGAAGGCGTCGATGGCGGTGAGCAGGTCGTCGCGGTTGACGGTCGGCAACTGCGCCACCTGCGCGCTGCCGGCGAAGGCCACGATGCCAACCTTCACGGTGCGCGGCAGGTCCTTGATGAAGGCCTTGGCCGCCTCCTGTGCCGCGACCAGGCGGTTGGGCAGCACGTCGGTGGCCCGCATGCTGCCTGACACGTCCATCGCCAGGATGATGGTCTGCTGGTTCGACGGCAGCACCACCACGGCCATCGGCCGCGCGGCGGCGATGAGCATCGCGACCATCGCCAGCAGGAAGAGCAGGGGCGGGATGTGCCGCTTCATGCTCTGGCCGGCGCCCATCGCCTCGCGCACGATCGAGAGGCTCGCGTAGCGCAGCGCCAGCTTCTTCTTGCGCCGCATCAGCCAGACGTACAGCAGCACCAGCAGCGGTACCGCCGCCAGCAGCCAGAGGAATTGGGGCCACAGGAAGTTCATGGGGCGCTCCCGGGTTGTTGGGTCGCGAAGGTCATGCGACCACCGCCTTGCCGGGCTGACGTTGTGCGCCGCCGGTACGGACCCGGCGCTTGCGCAGGTCGGCGAAGCGCAGGATGGCCGCGGCCAGGTCGTCGTCGGTGGAGAGTTCGAGCGTGTCGACCCCGGCCTTGGACAGCGTGGCGCGCAACGCGGCCTCGCGTTCGGCGGCGATGCGCGCGAAGCGTTTTCGGAAGCCGGCGTCGTGCGTGTCGACCCACAGCTGCTCGCCGGTCTCGGCGTCGCGCAGCGGCACCAGGCCGAGGTCGGGCAGTTCGATTTCGAGCGGGTCGAACAGCCGCACCGCGACCACCTCGTGGCGCTGCGTGAGCTGCGCCAGCGGCTTTTCCCAACCCGGCTCGGTGAGGAAGTCGGAGACCACGAAGACCGTCGAGCGCCGCGGCATCAGCACCGCTGCGGACTTCAACAGATCGGACAGCCGGGTCATGCCCTGCGTGGGCTTGCCTTCGACGGCGCGTTTGTCCATGGCATGCAGCAGATGCAGCACATGGCGCCGGCCGCTGCGCGGCGGGATCACCGCCTCGAGGTCGTTGCCGTAGACCAGCGCGCCGACGCGATTGCCGTGCCGCGTGAGCAGTCGCGCCAGCACGCCGACGAAGCCCTGGGAGATCTCGCGCTTGGCCTTCAGGCCGGAGCCGAAGTCCACGGAGCGGCTCAGGTCGAGCACGAACCAGGCGGCCATCTCGCGGTCTTCGGTGAACACGCGCACATGCGGTGTCTGCAGCCGGGCGGTCACGTTCCAGTCGATGTGGCGCACGTCGTCGTGGTGCTGGTATTCGCGCAGGTCCGCCAGGTCGAGCCCGGTGCCGCGCATCAGCGTGCGGTAGTCGCCCTGCAGCAGGCCGTCGAGGCGGCGGATCACGGTCCATTCGAGGCGGCGCAGCACGCGCTCGGCGGCACCCGCGGCCGTCTCGGCCACGGCGACCGCCTGCGCGTCGTTGGCCGCGCGTGCGCGCCGGCTAGGCCACCAGCTTTTCATGTTCCAGCGGCTTGGGAGGGGCAGGGATGGCGCGCATGATCTTCTCGATCAGCCCGTCGGCCGTCAGGCCCTCGGACAGGCCCTCGTACGACAGCGTCACGCGGTGGCGCAGCACGTCGGGCACCAGCGCCGTCATGTCTTCGGGCAGGGCGTAGCTGCGGCCGCGCAGCAAGGCCAGCGCGCGGGCACCTTCGGTGAGGTTGATGCTGGCGCGCGGGCTGGCGCCGAAGGTGATGAAGCGGCGCATGTCCTTCAGGCCGTGCTTCTCGGGCGTGCGCGTGGCCGACACCAGCTTCACCGCGTACTGGATGAGCGAGGGGTCGACGTACACGCGGCGCGTCTCGGCCTGCAGCGCGGCCAGCTGCTCGGTGGTGGCCACCTTCGCGGGCTGCACCGGTGGGCCGATCACGCGCTGGACGATGACGAATTCCTCTTCATCGGTCGGGTAGTCGACCAGCACCTTCATCATGAAGCGGTCGACCTGCGCCTCGGGCAGCGGGTAGGTGCCTTCGGTCTCGATCGGGTTTTGCGTCGCCATCACCAGGAAGGGGCGCGGCACCTTGTGCGTTTCGCCGGCGATGGTCACCTGGCGTTCCTGCATCACCTCGAGCAGCGCGCTCTGGACCTTGGCCGGCGCGCGGTTGATTTCGTCGGCCAGCAGCAGGTTGGCGAACACGGGGCCGAGCGCGGTGGAGAAGTCGCCCGTCTTCTGGTTGTAGATGCGCGTGCCCACCAGGTCGGCCGGCACCAGGTCGGGCGTGAACTGGATGCGCTTGAACTGGCCGCTCACGGTGTCGGCCAGCGTCTTGATGGTGAGCGTCTTCGCCAGGCCCGGCACGCCTTCGACCAGCAGGTGGCCGCCGGCCAGCATGGCGACCATCACGCGTTCGAGGAAGCGGTCCTGGCCGACCACGACGCGCTTCACCTCGTAGAGGATCTGCTCCATCAGTTCGGCGGTGGCGGGCGGATGCGAGGGGGGTGTCTCGAGGCTCATGCGCGTGCTTTCGTGAAGAAGGATGAAAGACGGGGAAGGCGGCGGGCGAGGCGTTCAGAAGGGTGGCGAGCCCAGCGCCGAGGCGGCGTTCTCGATCGGCACGGCGAAGCCGATGCCGATGAAGGTGCGCTGCTGCGTGGGGTTGAGGATGGCGGTCACGATGCCGAGCACCTCGCCGTTCATGTTGATCAGCGGGCCGCCCGAATTGCCGGGGTTGGCCGCCGCATCGAACTGGATCAGGTTGCCCAGTTCCTGCTTGCCTTCCGGCGAACGGAACGAGCGCTTGAGGCCGGACACGACGCCCGCCGACACCGACGGGCCGATGCCGAAGGGAAAGCCGACCGCAGCGACCTGGTCGCCCGACTGCAGGTCGGCGGTCGACGTCATGGTCGCGGCGATCAGGTCGTCCGGAATCTTCTGCGCCTGCAGCACGGCGAGGTCGTTCTCGGGCTGCACGCCGGTGATGGTGGCCACCGCTTCCAGTCCGTCGGAGAAGGTGACCCTGATGGTCTCGGCGCCCGCCACCACATGCAGGTTGGTGAGGATCACGCCCTTGTCGACGATGACCACGCCCGTGCCCACGCCACGCTCGACCTCGGCGCCGGGCGGTGGGGCGGCCTCCGGCGGCTTGCCGCGGGCCATGTTGCGGCCGCGCTTCTCTGTCCTGGCCGCCGGTGTGGCGCGCTCGGTGCCATAGCCGACCACGCGCACCACGGAGGGACGCACGATGGCGGCGGCCCGTGTGGCCTGCGAAGGAAGGACGTTGGTCTGCAGCGTGCGCAGCACCGCCGCGTCGATGTCTTTCTGCGTGAGCGCATGACCGGCCTGCCGAGGCCACATCACTGCGCCGCCGGCGGTCAGGGCGAGCACGAGAACCAGCAGGCCCGCGAAAGACTTGCGCCCGGGCTGCCATCGCGCCGCTGCGGGAGCCTGCGCGTCTGGCGGCGCACCCGTGGCCGGCGCATCACCTTCGCGGGGCTCGTCGGCGTCTTTCGACGCTTGCGGCGAGCGGCTGTAGAGACCAGTCCTGCGCATCGGCACCTCCGGGCAAAGCGTGTCGTGTCAAAGAAATCACGGTAGCACGCTTTGTGCCGCCGTGCATGGCTTCGGGCATCATGGGCCGATGACCGGTTTCATCGATACACACTGTCACCTGGATGCCCCGGAATTCGGCGATGAGGGCACTGCTGTACGAGCCCGCGCCGGCGCTGCCGGCGTCGCGCTGTGCGTCATTCCTGCGGTGGCGGTCTTCAACTTCGCGACGGTGCGCACGCTGGCGCATGCGCAGGGCGATGCCTATGCGCTGGGCATCCATCCCCTGTGCACCGGCGATGCGCAGGAGGCCGACCTGCAGGCGCTCGATGCCGAACTGACGGCGCACCGTGACGACCCGCGGCTGGTCGCCGTGGGCGAGATCGGGCTGGACTATTTCGTGCCCGAACTCGACGGGCCGAAGCAGGCGCATTTCTTCCACGCGCAGTTGCAACTCGCCCGCGCGCACGACCTGCCGGTGATCATCCATGTGCGCCGTTCGGTCGACCAGGTGCTCAAGCACTTGCGCCAGGTCGGTGCGGGGCGTCCATGGCGGGGCATCGCGCACGCCTTCAACGGCAGCGAGCAGCAGGCGAAGGCCTGCATCGACCTCGGGCTCAAGCTGGGCTTCGGCGGCACCCTGACCTTCGAGCGCGCCCTGCAGGTGCGTCGACTGGCTGCGTCGCTGCCCCTCGATGCGATCGTCATGGAAACCGATGCGCCGGACATCCAGCCGCACTGGCTCTACCGCACGCGCGAGGAGCGCGAGGCCGGCGCCGCCCAGGGCCGCAACGAGCCGGCCGAGCTGCCGCGCATCGCGGCCGTGCTGGCGCAACTGCGCGGCATCACGACGGAAGAGCTCGCGCAGGCGAGCACGCGCAACGCGCTGGACGCGCTGCCTCGCCTGTCAGTGCTGCTGTCGCGGTCAGGCCGTGGTCAGGCTCGGGTGTAGGCCGACATCCCGTCGTCGAAAAAACCGACACGACTGCGTTCTTGCTGTCATCCGCGCTGTCGCGTCGCCCGTTGTCCGGTCAGTGCGGCATGACCGTGACTACAACGCAACAAGGAGCTTTCCATGACCCCGTCCCTCTTCCGTTCCATCCCTGCCGTGCTGGCGCTGGGCCTCGCTTCCATTGGCTTCTCCGCCGCCGCGCAAACGCCGGCACCGGCACCGGCCGTGGCCCCCGCGACCGCACCGGCGCCCACCGTGACCGAGAAGGTCAAGGAAGGCAGCAAGAAGGCGTACAAGGCCACCAAGCGCACCGCCAAGAAGGCAGGGCACGCCACGGCCAAGGGTGCCAAGAAGACCGGCCACGCGGTCGCGAACGTCGGCCACAAGACCGCCGACGGCATGCGCAGCGCCGGCCACAAGATCGGTGAGAAGATCCCCGGCACTGCCGAGAATGAAGCCGCCAAGAAGCCCTGATCCCGCGACCGGTCTCGACCGGCCCGCACCCTCGAAGAACCCGCCGCGGCGGGTTTTTTCTCGTGTGCCGTCCGATGCGCCGCCGCTCCAGGGGCTGGCGCCCGTCGTCTCGCCGGGCACGGTGGTGCTGGTCCTGGGCAGCTTTCCCAGCGCGCGGTCGCTGGCGCAGGGGCGCTACTATGCCCATCCGCAGAACCACTTCTGGAAGATCTTGCAAGCTCTCTGGCCCTCCCACCCCCTGCCTCCGGGCACCGCATCCACCGAACGCGCCGACTGGCTGCTGCAGCATGGCCTCGGCCTGTGGGACGTGTACGGCCGCTGCGCGCGCGAGGGCAGCCTCGATGCGTCGATCCGCGACGCGGTGCTCAATGATTTCGCCGGCCTCGACGTGCCCCGACTCGCCGCCATCGCGCACAACGGCGCCGAGAGTTTTCGCCATGCGCCGAAGGTGATCGACGCGCTGCGCGAGAGCGGCCACGGCGTGCTGCCGGCGTACAAGCTGCCGTCGACCAGCCCGGCGCACGCGGCAATGTCCTTCGATCACAAGTGCGAGGCGTGGCACACCGTGTTCGCACGGCACGGGCTGGTCGCGTGATGGCAGCGCGCACGCCGGCCCTGCCCGAGGTCAACTTCTCCGATTGGGGCGACGTCCGCTACCTGCATCTGGGCACCGAGTGGATACAGGGCTCGATGAAGCTCGATGCGCCCTTCGAGATCGAGCTGGAGTATGTGCAGCGCATGATGGCCTGGCTGCTCTTCGTCGAGCCGTCGAGCGTCATGAACCGCCACGCGATGCAGCTGGGCCTGGGCGCGGCCACGCTCACCAAGTTCTGCCGCAAGCAGCTGCGCATGCGCACCACGGCGGTCGAGCTCAACCCGCAGGTCGTCGCGGCCTGCCGCGGCTGGTTCAAGCTGCCGGCCGACGACGCCAAGCTGCAGGTCGTGCTGGCCGATGCCGGCACCGAGATCCGCAAGCCGCAGTGGCAGGGCACGGTCGATGCGTTGCAGGTCGACCTGTATGACCACGAGGCGGCCGCCCCCGTGCTCGACAGCGAAGCTTTCTACGCCGACTGCCGCGGGCTGCTGACCGAAGACGGCTGCATGACCGTCAACCTCTTCGGCCGCTCGTCGAGCTACGAACGCAGCCTCGAGAAGATCGCCGCCGCCTTCGGCACCGAGGCCGTCTGGGCCTTCAAGCCAACGCGCGAGGGCAACACCGTCGTGCTGGCGCAGCGCACCCCGACCCGGCCCAAGCGCGACGCACTTGCCGAGCGGGCGCAGACCATCCAGACTCGATGGGGTCTGCCCGCCCCCAAATGGCTGCGCGTCTTCAAACCCATGTCATGAGCGTCGTCTCGCCACCTGCCGCCGCTGCCCGCTACGAAGGCCCGCTCGATCTGCGCCTGCTGATCGAGTGGCTGGCCGCCGACGGCGTCATCTCGCCGCACGAGGCCAAGCGCACCATCGCGCGCTGCGCGCAGGCCGAGAGCCGGCAGGCGCCATTGGTGCGGCTCGCGAACGTCGCGATGACGCGCGAGAAGGACGGCAAGCCGCTCGACCTCGAGATGCTGGCGGAATGGCTGGCCGGCCGCGCCGCGCTGCAGTACCTGCGCATCGACCCGCTCAAGGTCGACGTGGGCAAGGTGGCCGACACCATGAGCGCGGCCTACGCCGAGCGCCACAAGGTGCTGCCGGTGCAGGTCACGCCCAGCGAAGTGGTGGTGGCCACGGCCGAGCCCTTCCTCACCGACTGGATCTCCGAGGTCGAGCGCCAGTCGCGCCGCGCGGTGCGGCGCGTGGTGGCCAATCCGGCCGACATCCAGCGTTACACGGCCGAGTTCTTTGCGCTGGCCAAGTCGGTGCGTGCGGCGCAGAAGGCCGGTGGCAACGCGGGCGGCGCGAGCTTCGAGCAACTGGTCGAGCTCGGCAAGAGCAACAAGCAGCTCGACGCCAACGACCAGAGCGTCGTGCAGGTGGTCGACTGGCTGTGGCAGTACGCCTTCGACCAGCGCGCCAGCGACATTCACCTGGAGCCGCGGCGCGAGCAGGGCGTGGTGCGTTTTCGCATCGACGGCGTGCTGCACCCGGCCTACCAGATGCCCATGGGCGTGATGAACGCGATGGTCGCGCGCATCAAGCTGCTCGGCCGCATGGACGTGGTGGAAAAGCGCCGCCCGCTCGACGGCCGCATCAAGACCCGCAACATGCGCGGCGACGAGGTCGAGATGCGTCTGTCGACGCTGCCCACGGCCTTCGGCGAGAAGATGGTGATGCGGATCTTCGACCCCGACACCGCGGTGAAGGACCTCGACGCGCTGGGCTTCGCCCAGCACGACGCCAAGCGCTGGGAACAGCTCGTCACGCGGCCGCACGGCATCATCCTGGTGACCGGGCCGACCGGCTCGGGCAAGACCACCACGCTGTATTCCACGCTCAAGCGGGTGGCGACCGAAGAGGTCAACGTCAGCACCATCGAGGACCCGATCGAGATGATCGAGCCGTCCTTCAACCAGACGCAGGTGCAGCCGCAGCTCGACTTCGGCTTCACCGAGGGCCTGCGCGCGCTGATGCGGCAGGACCCGGACATCATCATGGTCGGCGAAATCCGCGACCTCGCCACCGCCGACATGGCGGTGCAGGCGGCGCTCACCGGCCACCTGGTGTTCAGCACGTTGCACACCAACGACGCCCCCAGCGCCATCACCCGGCTGATGGAACTGGGCGTGCCGTCGTACCTGATCAACGCCGTGATGCTCGGTGTGCTGGCGCAGCGTCTGGTGCGCACGCTGTGCCCGCTGTGCAAGCAGCCCGACGAGTCGGTCACGCGCGAGAAGCTCGCCGAGTTCGTCGCACCCTGGCAGATCACCGGCTCGGTGCGCGCCTACCGGCCGGTGGGTTGCGTCGACTGCCGCATGACCGGCTACATGGGCCGCATGGGCCTGTACGAACTGCTGAGCATCAGCGAGGCGTTCAAGGCGCTCGTGAACAAGGAGCCGGTGCTCTCCGCCCTGCGCCGCCAGGCCGTGACCGACGGCATGCGCCCGCTGCGGCTGGCCGGCGCGCTGCGCGTGGCCGAGGGCGTGACGACCATCGAGGAAGTGCTGAGCGCCACGCCACCGCTGGAGTGAGCGGCCTTCGGGCTAACCCTAGCTCCCCGGTTAGTGGAATCCACATCGACCCTGACGGGATGCTGACCACACAATCTGCGATTCGAATTTTTTCGAGGAGATTGTTCGTGAAAATCAAAAGTCAGAAGGACTTTTTTGCCGGGCTGATGTTCGCCATCGTCGGCATCGCCTTCGCATGGGGGGCGACGACCTACAACGTGGGCTCCGGGGCGCGCATGGGGCCGGGCTACTTCCCGATGATGCTGGGCATCGTGCTGGCCGTGCTTGGCCTCGTCGTGATCTTCAGCGCCCTCGCCATCGAGACGGTCGACGGCGACCCGATCGGCAAGATCGCTTGGAAGCCGCTGGGCTTCATCATCGGCGCCAACCTGATCTTCGGCGTGCTGCTCGGCGGCGTCGTGTCCTGGGGCCTGCCGGCCATGGGCCTGATCGCCGCGATCTACGCGCTGGTGCTGATCGCCGGCCTGGCCGGCGAGCAGTACAGCTTCAAGGCCAGCCTCATCCTCGCCACCATCCTTGCGGTCGGCAGCTACCTCGCTTTCGTGGTGGCGCTGAAGCTGCAGTTCCAGGTGTGGCCCACCTTCATTTCGGGCTGAGGACTCACGCCATGGATCTGATCAACAACCTCTCCATCGGTTTCACCGCGGCCTTCACGCTGCAGAACCTGATCTACGCCTTCGTCGGCTGCCTGCTGGGCACGCTGATCGGCGTGCTCCCCGGCATCGGCCCGGTCGCGACCATCGCGATGCTGCTGCCCGCCACCTACGCGTTGCCGCCGGTGGCCGCGCTCATCATGCTGGCCGGCATCTACTACGGCTCGCAGTACGGTGGCTCGACCACCGCCATCCTGGTGAACCTGCCGGGCGAATCGTCCTCCGTCGTGACCGTTATCGACGGGCACCAGATGGCCAAGCAGGGGAGAGCGGGCCCCGCACTCGCTGCCGCCGGCCTGGGCTCGTTCTTCGCCGGCTGCGTGGGCACGCTGATCCTGGCCGCCTTCGCGCCGCCGTTGACCGAGCTGGCCTTCAAGTTCGGCCCGGCCGAGTACTTCTCGCTGATGATCCTGGGCCTGATCGGCGCGGTGGTGCTGGCCTCGGGGTCGCTGCTCAAGGCCATCGCGATGATCGTGCTGGGCCTGCTGATCGGTCTGGTCGGCACCGACGTGAACTCGGGGGTGGCGCGCTTCAGCTTCGACATCCCGGAACTCACCGACGGCATCGGCTTCATCGTGATCGCCATGGGTGTTTTCGGTTACGGTGAAATCATCGCCAACCTGTCGCGCCCGGAAGAAGAGCGCCAGATCTTCACCGCCAAGGTGCACGGCCTGTGGCCGACGAAGGAAGATTTCAAGCACATGCTGCCGGCGGTGCTGCGCGGGACGGCGCTGGGCTCGGCCCTGGGCATCCTGCCCGGCGGCGGGGCGCTGCTGTCGGCCTTCGCGGCCTACACGCTCGAGAAGAAGATGAAGCTCAAGCCCGGTGAAATCCCGTTCGGCAAGGGCAACATCCGTGGTGTGGCCGGCCCCGAAGCTGCCAACAACGCCGGCGCGCAAACGTCCTTCATCCCGCTGCTGACGCTGGGCATTCCCCCGAACCCGGTGATGGCGCTGATGGTGGGTGCGATGACCATCCACAACATCCAGCCGGGCCCGCAGGTGATGACCAGCAACCCGGAACTGTTCTGGGGCCTGATCGCCTCGATGTGGATCGGCAACCTGATGCTGATCGTGCTGAACCTGCCGCTCATCGGCATCTGGATCAAGCTGCTGTCGATCCCGTACCGCTGGCTGTTCCCGGCCATCGTGCTGTTCTGCGCGATCGGCGTGTACTCGACCAACAACAACGTGTTCGACATCTGGATGGTCGCGATCTTCGGCGTGGTGGGCTACACCTTCATCAAGCTGGGTTGCGAACCCGCGCCGCTGCTGCTGGGGCTGATCCTCGGGCCGATGATGGAAGAGAACCTGCGTCGTGCGCTGCTGCTGTCGCGCGGCGACTGGAGCGTGTTCGTCACGCGTCCGATCTCGGCCGGCCTGCTGGCGGCTGCGGTGCTGCTGCTGGTGATCGTGCTGCTGCCTTCGGTCAAGTCCAAACGCGAAGAGGCCTTCGTCGAGGACTGAGTAGCGCCTCGCGCCTCGCGCGCCGCGACCAAGCCCCGTGTGCCTCGGCCCACGGGGCTTTTGTTTTTCGGCCGGCGCAGGCGAGCGAGCCGCTGCTCAGATCTTCATGTGCTGGCGTGCCATTGCGAGGAAGGCCATCGCCGCGGGACTCAGCGGGTGCTTGGCCAGCCGGATCGCCACCACCGGAAATTCCAGCACGGGGCGCACGATCCGCACCGCGCGCAGCCGGGCCGGCATCAGTACGTCGACATACTGCGGCAGCAACGCGACGCCGGCACCGGCCTGCACCAGTCCGAAGGCGGTCGAGAGCATCGACACGTGGTGCGCGACCACCGGGTAGACGTTGGCCGTGCTGGCGAGCTGACGGCTGATGGCGCGCCATACGTTGGCGTCGGGATTGACATGGATGAAGGGAAGCCCGTCGAGCGCGCGCCCCTCGACCTCGGCATGCCGGGCGAGCGGATGGTCGTCGCGGATGAACAGCGCCATCGCTGCGCGCAAGAGGGGCTCGGTCGCGAGTCCGGAATGCTTCTGTCCGATGTCGGAGCCGAAGCCGAGGTCGGCCTCGCGCGACAGGACGCGCGACATCATCTGCTCGGCCGTGCTGTCGAGCAGCGTGGCAGTGAGCTGCGGATGGGCCTGCGAAAAGCGCCCGAGCACCGGCGGCATCAGCGTACCGGCCGTCAGGTGCCCCACGGCCAGCACCACACGCCCTTCACTGAGCTGCGACTGCGAGCGGCACACCCCGACCGACTCGTCGATCAGCCGCAGCGCGCGCAGGCTGGTGTCGGCCATCATCTGACCGGCATCGGTCAGCCGGATGCGTCGACCGCGTACCACCAGCGCCTGCCCGAGCTCTTCTTCCATGCGCCGCACCAGATGGCTGATGGCCGGTTGCGTCAGTTGCAGCGCCTCGGCCGCGAGCGTGAAGCTGCCGGTTTCCGCGATGGCTGCGAGCGCGCGCAGCTGCTGCAGCGAAACGGCCTCGAGGCCTTGCTTTGCCATAAACAATGCTCATAGTTGAATAAGCAGGATTATCTGTATGCATGGTCTTGCGGTGCATAGCATTCGGGGTTTCTTCATCCCGTCCAGAATCCAACACCATGAATCGAACCCGGTTTCTCCAAGGCATGGCGGTCGCGATCTGCATCGCAGCATCGACGGCCAGCTTCGCGCAGCAGGGCTACCCGAACAAGCCGATCCGCCTGGTCGTGCCTTTCCCCGCCGGCGGCGCGACCGACCTCTTCGCGCGCACGCTGTCGCAGAAGATGGGCGAAAAGCTCGGCAGTTCGGTGGTCGTCGACAACAAGCCCGGCGCGGGCGGCGGCATCGGTTCGGACCTGGCGGCCAAGGCGCCGGCCGACGGCTACACGCTGCTGCTGGCGACCACCAGCACGCATTCGATCGGCCCGGCGCTGAGCGCTCGGCTGCCCTACGACACGGTGCGCGACTTCACGCCGATCGACCACGTCGGCAACGCGCCCAGCATCATGCTGGTGCCGAACAACTCGCCCGCCAAGACGGTGCGCGAGTGGATCGACTACGCCAGGAAGAACCCCGGCAAGCTCAACTACGCGTCGAGCGGCAACGGCACCATCGTCCAGCTCACGGCCGAGCTCTTCAAGTCGCAGGCCGGTGTGTTCGTCACGCACATTCCGTACAAGGGCACGGCGCTGGCGATTCCGGACATGATCGCGGGCAACCTCGACGTGATGTTCGATTCGCTGCCCACCGGCATGCCGCATGTGCGCGACGGTCGGCTGCGCGCGCTCGGCGTGACCTCGCTCAAGCGCAGTCCGCTGGCGCCCGAGCTTCCTCCGATCGCCGACACGCTGCCCGGCTTCGAGTCGAGCACCTGGTTCGGCCTGTACGGCCCGAAGGGTCTGCCCGCCGATATCGTCGGTCGCATCAACACCGCGGCCAACCAGGCGCTGGCGGACCCGGAGGTCAAGGACAAGCTCGCGCGCCTGGGCATCGAGCCGGTCGGCAGTACGCCGCAGCAGTTCGCGAAGATGGTGGCCGACGATGCGGCCAAGTGGAAGAAGATCGTCATCGATCGGAAGATCGTCAATGAATAAGAAGACCCCCATGAAATTCGACTACGCCAACCCCTACCTGTCGACCCGCATCCCCGTCTTCGCCCGCAACGTGGTGTCGACCTCGCACCCCCTGGCCGCGCAGGCCGGGCTGCGCATCCTGCAGCAGGGCGGCAATGCGGTCGACGCGGCGGTCGCCACGGCGGCCGTGATGACCCTGGTCGAGCCGGTGAGCAACGGTCTGGGCAGCGATGCCTTCGCCATCCTGTGGGACGGCGAGCAGCTGCACGGCCTCAATGCGTCGGGCCCCGCGCCCAAGGCCTGGACGCCCGCCTACTTCCTGAACAAGTACGGCAGCGACACGCTCACGCCACCGATGCGCGGCATCGACTCGGTCACCGTCCCCGGCGCGGTGCGCGGCTGGGTGGCGCTGAGCGACCGCTTCGGCAAGCTGCCTTTCGCCGACCTGATGGCCCCGGCCATCGACATCGCCGAGCGCGGCTACCTGATGCCGCCGGTGGTGCAGCAGAAGTGGGCGGCTGCCACGCCGGTGCTCCAGTCGATGCCCGGCTTTGCACAGGCCTTCCTGCCCTGGGGCCGTGCGCCCGAGGTGGGGGAGCTGTTTCGCTTCGCTGCCGCCGCGCGCGCGCTCAAGGCCATCGCACGCACCAAGGGCGAGGCCTATTACAGCGGCGAGATCGCCGAGGCGCTCGCGAAATTCGCCCGCGAGCAGGGCGGCGCGCTCACCGTCGACGACCTGTCGAACTACCAGCCCGAGTGGGTCACGCCGATCTCGCGCGACTACCGCGGTCACACGCTGCACGAGATTCCGCCGAACGGCCAGGGCATCGCCGCGCTGATCGCGCTGGGCATCCTCGAGAAGTTCGACATGGCCGCGCTGCCGGTCGATTCGGTGGCCTCGCAGCATCTGCAGATCGAGGCCATGAAGCTGGCCTTTGCCGACGTGTACCGCTACGTGTCGGAGCCATCGTCGATGACGGTGACCCCCGCGCAAATGCTCGATGACTCCTACCTCGCATCGCGTGCGAGACTCATCGACGTGAACAAGGCACAGGACTTCAAGGCCGGCAACCCCGTCAAGGGCGGCACCATCTACCTCACGGCGGCCGACGAGAGCGGCATGATGGTCAGCTTCATCCAGAGCAACTACATGGGCTTCGGCTCGGGTTGCGTGGAACCCGAGTTCGGCATCAGCCTGCAGAACCGCGGCCACGGCTTCAGCCTGCATGCCGACAGCCCGAACGTCGTGGCGCCGGGCAAGCGGCCGTTCCACACCATCATCCCGGCCTTCCTCACGAAGGACGGCCAGCCGGTCATGAGCTTCGGCGTGATGGGCGGCAACATGCAGCCGCAGGGCCACATGCAGACCCTGGTGCGCATGCTCGACTACGGGCAGAACCCGCAGGCCGCTTGCGATGCGCCACGCTGGCGCTTCAACAAGGGGCTGGAGATCAACGCCGAAGGCAGCATGGACGCGAAGACGGTGCAGGGGCTGCAGGCCCTGGGCCACCATGTGGACGTCATCGACGATTCGTACCAGGACTTCGGTGCCGGCCAGTTCATCTGGCGCGCCGGCGATCCGGCGGTCGAGGGGTACATCGCCGCCAGCGATCCCCGTCGCGACGGCTTGGCGGCAGGGTACTGACGCATCCATGTCTTCGGAGTCGATCGCACCGGCTCGAGCGGCGCATGAGAAGCCGCTTGCCGCGGGACTCGCGCTGGCCACCTTCGGTGCCATCGCCTTCAGCGGCAAGGCGATCATCGTCAAGCTGGCCTACCGCTATGGCGTCGACGCGGTCACGCTGATCATGCTGCGCATGCTGTTCGCGCTGCCGCTCTTCGTGGCGATGGCGTGGTGGGCCGGCCGCGGCAAGCCGCCGCTGACGCGGCGCGACTGGCTCGGCGTGCTGGGGCTCGGCTTCTCGGGCTACTACCTGGCGAGCTTCCTCGACTTCGCGGGGCTGGCGTACATCACGGCCAGCCTCGAGCGGCTCATCCTGTACCTCAACCCGACGCTGGTGCTGCTGTTCGGCTGGATCGTCTACCGCCGCCGCATCACGCGCTGGCAGGTGCTCGGCATGGCCGTCAGCTATACCGGCGTGCTGCTGGTGTTCGGCCACGAGGTGCAGCTGGGGCAGACCGCTGCGGCGGCCTGGGGCACGCTGCTGGTCTTTCTGAGCGCGGTGAGCTACGCGGTCTATCTCGTCGCCAGCGGCGAGTTCGTCAAGCGCCTGGGCTCGCTGCGCCTCGTCGGCCTGGCGACCAGCGTGGCGTGCCTGCTGTGCATCGCGCAGTTCCTGGTGCTGCGGCCGGTGAGCGGGGTGTTCGAGCTGGCGCCGCAGGTCATCTGGCTGTCGGTGCTGAATGCGACCCTTTGCACCGCCGTGCCGGTGCTTTCGGTCATGATGGCGATCGAGCGCATCGGCGCGCCCATGGCCGCACAGACCGGCATGGTCGGGCCGATGTCGACCATCCTGATGGGCGTGGTGATCCTCGGCGAGCCGTTCACCGCTTGGACCGCGGCCGGCACGGTGCTGGTGATCACCGGAATTTTTGTCTTCACACGAACCGGGCGCTAGGCCCGAAGGAAACTCACATGGATCTCGGAATCGCGGGCCGCACGGCCCTGGTATGCGGCGGCAGCAAGGGCCTGGGCCTGGGCTGCGCCGAAGCGCTGGTGCGTGAAGGCGTGAACGTGGTGGTGGTGGCGCGCGGTGCCGAAGCTCTGCAGGCGGCCGCAGCAAGGCTCGAAGCGGCCGCTGCCGGCTCGCCCAGGCCCTTCGTCAAGACGGTCGCCGCCGACATCACGACGCCCGAAGGCCGCGCCGCCGCCTTTGCCGCGCATGCCGACTACGACATCGTCGTGACCAATGCCGGCGGCCCGCCGCCCGGCGACTTCCGCGACTGGGACCGCGAGGCGTGGATCAAGGCGGTCGACGCCAACATGCTCACGCCCATCGAGCTGATCAAGGCCACGGTCGACGGCATGGCCGCGCGCGGCTATGGCCGCATCGTGAACATCACGTCGAGCTCTGTGAAGGCGCCGATCGACATCCTGGGCCTGTCCAACGGCGCGCGCAGCGGGCTGACCGGCTTCGTGGCCGGCGTGGCGCGCACGCCGATCGCGGCCAAGGGCGTGACGATCAACAACCTGCTGCCGGGTTCGTTCGACACTGACCGCCTCAAGGGCACCATGGCCGGTGCGGCGAAGAAGAGCGGCCTCGACGTCGACACCGTGCGTGCCAACCGCCAGAAGGGCATTCCGGCCGGCCGCTTCGGAAACCCGGAAGAGTTCGGCGCCATCTGTGCCTTCCTCTGCAGCCTGCAGGCGGGCTACATCACCGGTCAGAACGTGCTGACCGACGGCGGCGCCTACCCGGGCACCTACTGACCCTGCGCTGGCGACCCGAGGCTCAGTCGATCGCGAAGGCGAGCGCCACCGCGCCGATCGCCAGGCCAGCCAGCCCGAACAGGAACAGCAGCTCGGCCCGGCGCTCGTGCCGGACGCCGGTCTGCCCCGTGCGCATCGACATGAACGACAGCACGGCGCTCGCCAGGAAGACGAGCGCATCGATGGCGAGCAGCTTGTCGACCGCCATGCGGGCGCTCGTCGTGTGGCCCAGGTGGCCGATCGTCAGGACCGTCATGCAGGCCCCGATCATCGTGGCCGAGGTCGGCAGGATGTGTGCCGACAGGCCGCGGGCGGGCGGGGTGTCCTGCATGGGCGTCGTCACGTGGGCGCGTGCGTGGTCGAGTGCGCGGTCGAGCCCGTGGAGGCCGCCATGTCGGTGTTCGCCGGCCACAGCAGCAGGGCCTTGGCGGGCGCGCCCGGCAGCACGGTCAGATCCTGCTTGAGTGTCTGCGCCGACAGGGTCGCCTCGACCTGGTAGCGGCCCGGCGCCAGGCGTGCCACGAGGAAGGGGCCGGTGGCGAGCACGTTGTCGAGCACGGCGCGCCCGTCCTGGTCGCGCACCGTGACGCGCACGTCGGCAGCGAAGTCGGCACGCGTGTGGTCCTTGACGGCGAATTCGAGCGTCGCCGGCCAGCGCGGCGACACCGTTTCCATGAACTTTGCCTCGTCGCTGCCGATGCCGCCGCTCATGTACTCGATGCCATGCGTCATGCGGATCGGCGGATTGACGACCGCATGGGCCGAGAGCGCGGCGAACAGGGCGCCGCTGCACAGGACGGCCGTCAGCGGCCGGAGCTTTCGAGAGACGTTCATGCTGATGCTCCTTGCGTGGGTTGTTCCACGGGAGCACTGTGGTCGGCAGGACTTAAGCCGGTCTTAAAGAAGCCCACCCACCCGTCAGCGCGCCGACGTTCCGCGCGACGACAGCACGATGCCGCCCACGATCAGCGCGAAGGCCGCGCCGTGGTACCCGTGCGGCACCTCGCCGAGGAAGGCCGCCGACAGCAGCGCCGCGAACAGCGGCGTCAGGTTGAGGAAGAAGGCGGCCGTCTTCGGGCCGGCGCGCTGCGCGCCGGCAGCCCAGCAGCGGAAGGCCAGGAGGGCCGGGCCCACCGCGATGAAGACCAGCGCCGCGGCCAGCCACCAGCTCCAGTGCACATAGGTGGCGCCCGCCGCCCATTCGCCGGCGGCGAACAGCCCCGACCACCCCAGGCCGAACACCATCTGCGCCATCAGGAAGGCGGACCAATCCTGGCGCAGGCCGGCAGGCTCCGTGGTGCCCACGAGCATCCAGCTGTACACCGACCAGGCGAGCACGGCCAGCAGGATGTAGAGGTCGCCCGGCACCAGCCGCAGCGCGGCCAGGTGGCGCCAGTCGCCCTGGCTCAGCACGAGCAGCACGCCGAGCATCGAGACCACGGCGCCGGCGATCTCGAAACGCGTGGCGCGCTGGCCGAAGAAGAGCGTGCCGATCAGCAGCATCCAGAACGGCGCGCTGGAGGTGACCAGCGTCACGTTCAGCGGCGTCGAGGTCTGCAGCGCCAGGTACTGGAAGGCGTTGTAGATGCCCACGCCCAGGAGGCCGAGCACGCTGTAGCGCCGCCAGTGGCGCCACATCGGATGGTCGCGCCGCAGCACCCCGTGGGCCAGCGGCAGCAGCACGACGAAGGCCAGCACCCAGCGGATGAAGTTCAGCGTGAGCGGCGAGGCCACGTCCTTCAGCAGGCGGCCGAGCACCGCGTTGGCGGCCCACAGCAGCGGCGGTGTGGCGAGGAGGAGGATGGTGGCGGGGGTGAGGCGAGACGGCTGCATGGCGCGAGGAAGGACGGACCGCCTGATTGTCCCCTCTGCACGCGACAGGGCCGGCCATGGCAGGATCGAGGGCTGTTGTCGACCCCGTCCCTTCTGCAGGAGCCCCTTCCCATGAGCAAAGCCGTTCGCATCGACCGCCCCGGCGGTCCCGAGGAACTCAAGATCGTCGACGTCGAGGTGGGCGAGCCCGGCCCCGGCGAGATCCGCATCCGCCACAAGGCCGTCGGCCTCAATTTCATCGATACCTACCAGCGCAGCGGGCTCTATCCGTTTGCGATGCCGCTGCAGCTCGGGATGGAAGCCTCGGGCGTGATCGAGGCGGTGGGCGAGGGTGTGACGCACCTGCAGCCGGGCGACCGTGCCGCCTATGCCAGCGGACCGCCCGGTGCCTATTGCGAGCTGCGCGTGATGCCGGCCAAGAACGTGTGCAGGCTGCCCGACGCGATCTCCTTCGAGACCGGCGCGGCCATGATGCTCAAGGGCCTGACCGTGCAATACCTGCTGAAGAAGACGCTGCCGGCCGAAGGCCTGCAGCCGGGCGACTTCATCCTGTTCCATGCCGCGGCCGGCGGCGTCGGCCTGATCGCCTGCCAGTGGGCCAAGGCGCTGGGCCTGCAGCTCATCGGCACGGCGGGCTCCGACGCCAAGTGCCAACTGGCGCTGGACCATGGCGCGGCGCATGCGATCAACTACAGCACCGAGAACTTCGCCGAGCGCGTGAAGGCGATCACCGGTGGCAAGGGCGTGAAGGTGGTGTACGACTCGGTCGGCAAGGACACCTACGAAGGCTCGATCGACTGCCTGCGCCCCTTCGGGCTGCTGGCGGTCTTCGGCAACGGTTCGGGCCCCACGCCCCCGATCAACCTCGGCCTGCTGGCCTCGAAGGGCTCGCTCTACGTGACCCGCCCCACGCTGTTCACCCACATCGCCACGCGCGAGGCCACGCAGGCCATGGCCGACGACCTGTTCGCGGTGGTGCAGAGCGGCGCGGTGAAGATCCCGATCGATCAGCGCTATGCGCTGGAAGACGTGCAGCAGGCGCACCGCGACCTGGAAGCGCGCAAGACCACCGGCTGCACCATCCTCACGCTGTAGCCGCAGCGGTCTCGCGCACCAGCCGCCACACGCGCTGCGCCAGGGGCGACGGCGCGCGGTTGCGGCGGTGCACCAGCATCACCCGGCGCTCGATGCGCGGCACCAGCGGCAGCGACACCAGCGTGCCGAGCCCGCCGGGCGGCACGGCCAGCGCCGGCATCACGCTGATGCCGATGCCCGCCTCGACCATGCGGAACACCGTGGTCGGGTGGCCCAGCTGCTGCGCCACCTCGGCCTGCACGCCGTGGGCGGCCAGCGCATCGTCGATCAGCCGGCGGCTGCCCGACGCATGGTCGAGCAGCACCAGCGGATGGCCCGCCAGCGCCGACCAGCGCACCGTCTTGCGCGCAGCCAGCGCATGGCCCGCGGGCACCACCAGCACGAAGGGGTCGTTGAGGATCGTCTCGGCCGTGAGGTCATCGGTCGACGAGGGCTCGATCACCACGCCGAAGTCGACCTCGCCGGTGCGCACGCTGTCGAGCGCGTCCTGCTGGATGCGGTCGAGCAGCACCAGCTGGATGTCGGGCTCCTGGCGCGCACAGGCTGCGATGCAGGCCGGCATGAGCTGCGCCGACAGCGTCGGGCTGCTGGCCACGCGGACCTTGCCGCGCCGCGCGCGGGCCATGCCCCGCACGTCGAGCAGCGTCTGGTCGAGTTCGTCGAGCACGCGCTCGAGCCGGGCCGCCAGCGACTGGCCGGCGTCGGTCAGCACCACCTCGCGCGTGGTGCGGTCCAGCAGCTTCAGGCCGACCTGCGATTCGAGCTCGAGGATGGCGCGGCTGACGGCCGGCTGGGTCAGCGCGACCGCGTCGCCCGCGCGGCTGAAGTTGCGCTCCCCGGCGACGGCCAGGAAGACGCGAAGCTGGCGCAGCGTGACGTTCATGCGCCGGAATCATATATCTATCAGATAAATCCATTTCTCTTCTGGTCGCGTCCCGGGCCCAATGCACGCATGGCCCGTTCACGCTACCTCCCCGACAACTTCACCCTCGCCCTCGTCACGACGGTGGCGCTCGCCAGCCTGCTGCCCGCCTCGGGCGGCACCGCGCATTTCTTCGAGCGCCTCACCACGGTGGCGATCGGCCTGCTGTTCTTCCTCCATGGCGCCAAGCTCTCGCGCGAGGCGATCGTCCAGGGCGTCGGCCACTGGCGACTGCACCTGCTGGTGCTGGCCTGCACCTTCGTGCTGTTCCCGGCGCTGGGGCTGGCGCTGCGGCCGGTGCTGGAGCCGCTGGTGACGCCCGCGCTCTACACCGGTGTGCTCTACCTCTGCGTGCTGCCCGCCACCGTGCAGTCGGCCATCGCCTTCACCTCGCTGGCCCGTGGCAACGTGCCGGCCGCGATCTGCAGCGCTTCGGCCTCGACGCTGCTCGGCGTCTTCGTCACGCCGCTGCTGGTCGGCTTGATCGTGACGACCGGCGCCGGCAGTTCGGCATCGCTCGACGCCATCGGCCGCATCCTGCTGCAACTGATGGCGCCCTTCGTGGTCGGGCACCTGCTGCGGCCGTGGATCGGCGCCTGGGTCAAGCGGCACGCGTCGACGCTCACGCTGGTCGACCGCGGCTCGATCCTGCTGGTGGTCTACACCGCGTTCAGCGCGGCCGTGATCGAAGGTCTTTGGAAGCAGGTCTCGCCCACGGCGCTCGCCGGCCTGCTGGTGGTGCTGGCCGTGTTGCTGGCGATCGCGCTGACCTCGACGACCTGGCTGGCCCGCAAGTTCGGCTTCGACAAGGCCGACGAGGTGACCATCGTGTTCTGCGGCTCCAAGAAGAGCCTGGCGAGCGGCGTGCCGATGGCGCATGTGCTGTTCGCCGCCAGCGCGGTGGGCACCGTCGTGCTGCCCGTGATGCTGTTCCACCAGATGCAGCTGATGGTCTGCGCGGTGCTGGCGCAGCGCTATGCGCGCCGCCCGGTCGACGAGGCACCTGTGGCCGTCGCCAAGCCGGCTTGAACGACCGGGCCCCTCGGCGGCGGCTCAGGCGTTGTCGAGCGGGTGCAGGCGCGATTCGCGCAGCCGGCTCGGCGCCAGCGCGCCGGCCGAGTCGAGGATCGGGTAGGCGATCGAGCAGATGTGCGAGTTGATGCGCTTCAGGTCGCTGATCAGGTCGATGTGCAGCGAGCTGGTCTCCATGCTCGGCGCGGTGCGGTCCATCAGCCGGCTCAGGTGGGTGGTGGCGTAGGCGCGTTCCAGGTCGCGAAAGCGCGCCTTTTCTTCCAGCAGCTTCTGCGCGTCGCGCACGTTGCCGTTGAGGAACACGCTCATGCCCAGGCGCAGGTTGGCCACCAGCCGTTCGTGCAGCTCGACGATCTCGGCCATGCCGGCCGGCGAGAAGTTGCGCTGCGGCTTGATCTTCTTGTCCTCGATGTCGATGATCACGCGCTCGATGATGTCGCCCACCTGCTCCATGTTGATGGTGAAGCTGATGATGTCGGTCCAGCGCTTGCTCTCTTCCTCGCCCAGCGCCTCGCGCGAGATCTTCGTCAGGTAGTACTTGATGTCCGAGTAGAGCCGGTCGACCGTGTCGTCGAGCTTGCGCAGTTCGTCGGCCAGCTTCAGGTCGTTGTTGCGGATCACGTTGAGCATGCCGATGAGCATGGTCTCGACCACGTCGGCCTGGTGCAGCGCCTCGCGCGCGGCGTTCGAGATGGCCAGCGTGGGCGTCGACAGGGCCGACGGGTCCAGGTGCTGCGGCCGTGCCGTCGACGAGCCTTCCTGGGGCACCGGCAGCAGGCGCTTCACCAGGTCGGCCACCCAGCCGGTGAAAAAGATGAAGCCGATGCTCACGACCACGTTGAAAGCCAGGTGGTAGAGCACCACCAGCTGCGTCGCGTCCGACACGTAGGGCCGCACGTAGCGCAGGTACATCCCGATGAAGGGCGCCGCCAAGGCCACGCCGAGCAGCTTGAAGAGCAGGTTGCCGACCGTCACCTGCCGCACCGCGATGTCCGACTTGGCGGTGGTCAGCACCGCCAGCACGCCGCTGCCGAGGTTGGCACCCAGCACCAGGCCCAGCGCCACGTCCAGCGGCACGACCGCGGACGTCGCCATGGCCGCCACCAGCAGCACCACGGCGAGGCTCGAGTACGCCGCCACGGCCAGGGCGGCGCCGATGGTGATCTCGAGCAGCACGTCGCTGCTGATGGACGCCAGCACCGCGCGCATGGCCGGCGAATCGAACAGCGGGCCGGTGGCCTGCACCACCAGCTGCAGCGCCAGCAGCATCAGGCCCAGGCCGATCAGGATGCGGCCGAAGCGGCCCGCCGCGCTGGCCGGCCGCGTGATCGACAGCACCACGCCGGTGAAGATGAAGAGCGGCGACAGCCACGACAGGTCGGTCGAGAACAGCACCGACATCAGCGCCGTGCCCACGTCGGCGCCGCGCATCACGGCCAGCGCCGCGGGCAGGGTGATGAGGCCCTGGCCGACGAAGGACGAGGTCATCAGCGAGGTCGCGGTGCTCGACTGCACCAGCGCCGTCACGCCGATGCCGGACAGGGCCGCCGTGAAACGGTTGCGCATGCTGCGCGCCAGGAACTTGCGCAGGTTGCCGCCGAACACGCGCAGCACGCCGGTGCGGACCAGGTGGGTGCCCCAGACGAGGAGCGCGACTGCTGCCAGCAGGTTCAGCAGATGTTTCATGGACGGCGGATGGCTTTCTCTTTTCTTGTTCGAGCCTCGATTGTCAGCACGGGTCGTGTGGCAAGGCGCCCGGAGGGGCGCCGGGTTCAGTCGATCAGGGCTCCATTCTCATGGAAAGGATACGGCCCCTCGAATTCGCCCGAAGCCGCCAGGTGCGTGACCACCCGTTGCCCCTCCCAGGCGTGCACCCGGAAGCCGGGTGGTTCGAGCATCCAGGCCGAGGGCGCCGCCGGGTCGAGGTCGAGCGCGACCTGGTGGCCGGGCGCCGGCGAGGTCGACGCGATGGTGCCGCCGAAGCGCACGTCGATGGCACGGTGCAGGTGGCCGCAGATCACGCGCTCGACGTTCGGATGGCGGGCGACCAGCGCCTCCAGTTCTGCCGCGCCTTCGAGCAGCCCGATGTCGTCCATGTGGCCGATCAGCGTGCGAAAGGGCGGGTGGTGCATGGCGATGACGACCGGCTCGTGGCTGAATGCATCGAGCTGCGCGGCGAGCCAGTCGAGGCGCGCGGCATCGAGCGTGCCGTGGCTGTGGCCGGGCACGCAGGTGTCGAGCGTGAGCAGCCGCAGTCCGCCGACCTTCACGCTGTACTGCACGAAGGTGCCTGCATCGCCCAGGTAGCTGTGCGTCGGAAAACTGCGACGCAACTGGTCGCGGTCGTCGTGGTTGCCCGGCATCAGGTAGATGGGCATGGTCAGCGGCGCCAGCAGCTCGGCCATGTGCGTGTACTCGGCCGCGCGGCCGAAGTCGCTCAGGTCGCCGGTGATCACGACCGCGTCGGGTGCCTGCCGCAGGCGCAGCACGCTCTGCACCGCGCGCTTCAGGTACGGCGCGGTGTCGATGCGGCCGTAGGCCAGGCGGCCCGGTTCGCGGATGTGGAGGTCGGTGAGTTGAACGAGGACGGTGGTGGTCATGCGGCAGCCTCTTGCGAGGTCATGAGACGTTCGGTGGGGATACGCACACCGACCTCGTCGCCCACCTGGAAGCGCGTGTCGCGTGCCGCATCGACCAGCAGGCTCGGCTGGCCCGCCGTGCGCAGCCGCAACTGCACCCTGTCGCCGAGGAAGGTGCGCTGTTCGACGGCGCCGATGCCCCAGCCGGCCTGACCGGCCGGACCGATCTGGACGTCTTCGGGGCGCACGAGCAGCGTGGGGTGGTTCATCCAGGGGTCAGGGCATGCAATGCTCGTGCCGCCGACGAACACCACGCCGCGCGCGATGGCTTCGGGCGTGCGCGCCAGCCGGTTCACCCGGCCCAGGAACTCGGCCACGAAGGGATGGCTCGGTGCGCGGTACAGGTCTTCGCCGCGGCCGATCTGCACGATGCGGCCGGCGCGCATCACGGCCAGCCGGTCGGCGATGGCCATCGCTTCCTGCTGGTCGTGCGTGACGTGCACGGCGGTGATGTGCAGCCGGCGCAGCAGCTCGGCCAGTTCGTCGCGCAGCGACTCCTTGAGCTTCGCGTCGAGCGCGGCCAGCGGCTCGTCGAGCAGCAGCACGCGCGGGCGCACGGCCACGGCGCGCGCCAGGGCCACGCGCTGGCGCTGGCCGCCGGAGAGTTCGCTGGGCCGCTTGTTCTCCAGCCCGGTGAGGCGCGTGAGGTCGACCAGTTCGCCGACCACGCGCTTCTCTTCGGATGCCGCGACGCCGCGGATGCGCAGGCCATAGCCGATGTTGGCGGCCACGCTCATCTGCGGGAACAGCGCGTAGCTCTGGAACACCATGCCCACGCCGCGCTGCTCGACCGGCTTGTGGGTCACGTCCTGGTCGCCGAAGCGGATGGTGCCGCCGTCGTCGAGCGTTTCGAGCCCGGCGATCAGGCGCAGCAGCGTGGTCTTGCCGCAGCCCGAAGGGCCGAGCAGCGCGAGCACCTCGCCCGGCTCGACGTGCAGGTTCGTCGGCTGCAGGCCTCGCGTGCCGTCGGCGTAGGTTTTGGCGACGTTCTCGATGTCGACGGGGATGCGTTCAAGTTCCATGGCGTTTCTGCAGGAGATGGGCGAGGGACTGCAGGCCCCACAGCACCGGGAGGATGACGATGAAGAAGACCAGCGTGTAGGCCGAGCCCACTTCCAGCCGCATCGAGGCGTAGCTGTCGGCCAGGCCGACGGGCAGCGTGCGGGTGAGCGGCGTGTGCAGCATCCAGGTCAGGTTGAATTCGCCGACCGAGAGCGTGAAGACCATCAGGCTGCCCGCCACGATGGCGGGGAACACGGCCGGCACCAGGATGCCCATGAAGCGCTGGCGGAAGCTCGCGCCCAGCGTGCGCGCCGCTTCCTCCAGTGCGACGAGGTCGTGCCGCTGAAAGGCCGAGGCCACGGTGCGCACCATGAAGGGCAGCGTGAAGACGATGTGCCCGACCAGGATGAAGGCGAAGCTCTGGCGGAAGGCGCTGATCTGCCCGTAGGCCAGGATCAGCGCCAGCGCGGTCGCCAGGCCGGGCACCGCGACCGGCAGCGTCAGCAGCTCCTCGAAGATGCGCGCGGCGCGCGACCGGCTGCGTGCCAGCGCATAGGCGCAGGGCACGCCGAGCACGATGGTGCCCGCGACGCAGACCAGCGCCAGCGCGAGCGACCAGCCCACCGTGCCGCCGTAGACCTCCCAGACCTCGCCGAACCAGCGCGTCGTGAGCCCGCTCTTGAGGCCCACGCTGTAGTTGTTGACCAGGCCGGCCATCACCGACAGCAGCATCGGGGAGATCATGAAGAAGCTGACGAGCGCGGTCACCGCGAAGAGAAAGGGCGCCCGGGTGGTTGTTTGTGTTCGCATGCGTCCTCCTCAGCGCGTGATCGGGCTGCCGCCGAAGTGACGCGCGACGAACAGTACGGCCCAGGTCACCACGCCCAGCGCGATCGATAGCGACGCGGCCAGCGCGAAGTTCGCGTAGTTGGTGAACTCGTTGTAGATGGTGATCGGGATCACCTCGAACTTGCTCGCCAGCGTGAAGGCGGTGCCGAAGGCCCCCATCGAGGTCGCGAACAGGATCGCACCGCACGCGAGCGTGGTGGGGGCCAGCTCGGGCAGCCACACGTCGCGCACCACGCGCAGCCGCGAGGCGCCGAGCGAACGCGCGGCTTCTTCCAGCTGCAGGTTCATCGATTCGGCCGCCGCCGCATAGGTCGCGATGGCGCGCGGCAGCGAGAAGTACAGGTACGCGAGGAACAGGCCGAGCAGGCCGTAGGCGAAGGTGATGCGTTCGCCCACCAGCGCATCGGACAGGTCGGCCACCAGGCCCTGCCGGCCACCCAGCAGGATCACGAAGAAGCCGATGATCACGCCGGGGAAGGACAGCGGCAGGGTCAGCAGCGACAGCAGCACGCGCTTGCCGAGGAAGTCGCGCCGCGCGAGGTACACGCCGACGGCGCCGCCGAGGACCAGCGTGGCCAGCGTCACGCCGAGCGACAGCAGCACCGTGTTGAGCATGCTCTGCAGGTAGCGGCTGTCGGTGAGCACCGCGAAGTAGGTGGCCCAGCCCTTGTCCGCCGGCAGCGCCAGCAGGCGCAGCACCGGCAGCAGCCAGAACATCAGGAAGAAGGCGGCGGCCGGCGCTGCGCAGCCGAGCAGCAGCCAGCGCTGGCCGGACTTCAACGCACGTCCTTCAGGTAGCTGTCGGAGAAGGCGCGCTGCGCGGCGGCCATGCGGCCGTAGTCGACCGTCTTGGCGCGCTTGTACTCGGCGGCGGGCAGGAATTGCGCCTCGACGTCCTTGGGCATCGCGCCGGCACGGACCGGGCGCAGGTAGGCCTTGGCCCAGATCGCCTGGCCTTCGTCGGACAGCACGAAGTCGAGCACCTTCTTCGCATCGGCCGCGTGCGGCGCATTGGCCACCATGCTCATCACGTAAGGCACGACGATCGTGCCTTCGGTCGGGATCACGAAGGCGACGTTGGCCTTGTCCTTGTACTTGGCGCGGTAGGCGTTGAAGTCGTAGTCCAGCAGGATCGCGATCTCGCCCGACAGCACGCGCGCGTACGAGGTCTGCTTGGGCACGATGGGCTCGTTCTTCTGCAGCGCCTTGAAGTAGTCGATGGCCGGGCCGAAGTTGTCGAGCGAACCGCCGCGCGCTTCGTTGACTGCCACCGCGCCGACGTAGCCGACGAAGGCCGAGGCCGGGTCGAGGTAGCCGATCAGGCCCTTGTACTCGGGCTTGAGCAGGTCGGCCCACGACTTCGGAATCGGCTTGCCCTTGAGCGCATCGACGTTGACCATGAAGCCGAGCGTGCCGGAGTGGATCGTGAACCAGTGGCCGGCCGGGTCCTTCAGGCCGTCGGGGATGTCCTTCCAGTTGGCGGGCTGGTAGGGGGCGACGACGCCGTCCTTCTGGGCCTGGATGGCAAAGGTGACGCCGAGGTAGGTCACGTCGGCCACGGGGCTGGCCTTCTCGGCCACCATCTGCGCCAGGGCCTGGCCCGAGTTCTTGTTGTCCGCCGGCACGGTGACGCCGGTCTTGGCCTTGATGACGCGCAGCTGCGTGCCCCAGTCGGCCCATTCGGTCGGGCAGTTGTAGCAGATGGCGGTCTGCGCCATGGTGACGCTGGCGGCGGCGAGGCCGGCGGCCAGCACGCCGAGGCGGGCGATGCGTTTCAGGGTGAGGGACATGGAAAAGCTCCTGGGTTGGAAGAGATCGTTGGGGGGAAGGGAGAAATCAGGGGGGCGCCACCGCGCACGACTCGCCTTCGCGGAAGGCGTGCGGCAGCAGCAGGCTGGCATCGGCACGGGGCACGACGCCGTCCGCCAGCGCCTTCAGCAGCAGCTCGACGCTGTGGCGGCCGATGTCGTGGTTGGGCTGCATCACGGTGCTCAGCGCTGGCGTCAGGTCCTGGCCGAGCGCGATGCCGTCGAAGCCGACGACGGCCAGGTCCTGCGGCACGCGCAGGCCGTCGAGCGACGCGGCGCGGATGCTGCGGATGGCCAGCAGGTCGTTCGAGCAGAACAGGGCGGTGGGCCGCGGCGCCTGCGCGAGGTAATGGCGAAGCGCGTCGACCGCGGTCTCGACGAAGGGCACCTCGAGCACCGGCGGCGCGCTCAGGCCGGCGGCATCCATGCCTTGCAGGTAGCCGCGGTAGCGCTGCTGCGCCCGGTCGGACGCAGCCATGGTGCCGGTGACCATCGCGATGCGCCGGTGGCCGAGCCGTACCAGCCGCGCCACCACGTCGGCCGAGGCGCCTTCGCTGTCGACCGACACGCAGGGGTGCGACGCGTGCTTGTTGTAGGCCAGCACGTAGGGCACGGCGTTGGCGCGCAGGCGCTCGAGTGCCTGCGAGGTCGTCGGGTTCGACACCACCAGGATCATCCCGTCGACGTTGCCCGCGAGCAGTTGGTTCACCGCGCGCTCTTCCTCGCCCAACTGGTAGGCCGTGGTCACCGGAATGATCGCGTAGCCGCCGGCCGCCGCCGCCTGGGCGATGCCCTGCAGGCATTCGGCGAAGGTCGGGTTCAGCAGCGTCGGCAGCACGACGCCGAGCACGCGGCTGCGCTGGGTGCGCAGCGTGCGGGCGCTGGCGTTGGCCACGTAGCCCAGTTCCGCGGCCACGCGCTCGACCAGCGCACGGGTCGCGGGCGCCACCTTGTCGGGGAAATTGAAGGCGCGCGACACCGTGGCGACGGACACGCCGGCGTGTCGGGCAACGATCTGGATGTTCATCGAGGGCATCGGGGCGGCTTTATGTAATCGATTACATTTGAGCGCGCCAGTGTGACGCCGTGATGACCAAGAAAAAACCGCGTTAACCCTGGGAGGTCAACGCGGTTGTCTGTTCAGCGCAGATTCGGCTACTTGCCGCGCCGCACGCGCCGCAACTCGTCGAGGATCAGGCAGATCGCGCCGATGGTGATGGCGCTGTCTGCCACGTTGAAGGCCGGGAAGTGGCTGGCGCCGAGGTGGAAGTCGAGGAAGTCCACCACGTAGCCATGCATCATGCGGTCGACCACGTTGCCGATGGCGCCGCCCAGGATGCAGGCCATGGCGAAGCTGAAGAGCTTCTGGCCCGGGTGCGACTTCAGCATCCACACGATGAAGATCGCCGCCCCCACGCCAATGGCGGTGAACAGCCAGCGCTGCCAGCCCGAGTGGTCTGCCAAGAACGAAAACGCCGCGCCGGTGTTGTGGGCCCGCACGATGTTGAAGAAGCCCGTGATGTAGGTGGCATCACCGAGCCGGTAGTAGCCGAGGATCAGCGTCTTGGTGAACTGGTCCAGGATGAACAGGACCAGCGCCAGGCCGAGCCAGGGCCAGATGCCGGCACCGGACGACGACAGCTTGCGGGTGCTGGCGGTGCGGGCCATCAGGCGACGCTCCGCGCTTCGCCCGCGCCGTAGAGGTTGCTGGTGCAGCGGCCGCAGATCGTCGGGTGGGCCGGGTCGTGGCCGACATCGGCGCGCCAGTGCCAGCAGCGCTCGCACTTGGTGTCGGTGCTGGGCGTGACCAGCGTGGCGGCGGCCTCGCCGGCCAGCAGCTCGATCGCCGAGGTGATGAAGACGAACTTCAGGTCGTCGCCCAGCGATGCCAGCAGCGCATGGTCTTCGGGCAGCACCGTGAGCGCGACGTTCGCCTGCAGCGACGAGCCGACCTGGCCGGTGCCGCGCACCGCCTCGATCTCCTTGTTGACGCCGTCGCGGATCTCGCGGATGCACGTCCACTTGGCCAGCAGGCCAGCGTCCGGTGTGCCGAGGTCACTGTAGACCTGCGTGAAGATCGAGTCGCCCGGCTGGCCGGTGCCCACCAGCTTCCACGCCTCTTCGGCGGTGAAGCTGAGGAAGGGCGCCATCCAGCGCAGCATCGCCTGCGTGATGTGCCAGAGCGCGGTCTGCGCGCTGCGACGCGCGTGCGAGCCGGGGGCGGTCGTGTAGAGCCGGTCCTTCAGCACGTCGAGGTAGAAGCCACCCAGGTCTTCCGAGCAGTAGATCTGCAGCTTCGCGACCACCGGGTGGAATTCGTAGACCTTGTAGTGCGCCAGCACCTCGGCCTGGAACTGCGCCGCGCGGCTGAGCGCGTAGCGGTCGATCTCCAGCATTTGGTCGAGCGGCACCGCGTCCTTCGCGACGTCGAAGTCGCTGGTGTTGGCCAGCAGGAAGCGCAGCGTGTTGCGGATGCGGCGGTAGGCGTCGACCACGCGCGCGAGGATCTTGTCGTCGCCCGCGATGTCGCCCGAATAGTCGCTGGCTGCGACCCACAGGCGGATGATTTCCGCGCCCAGCTTCTTGCTGATCTCCTGCGGATCGATGCCGTTGCCGAGCGACTTGCTCATCTTGCGGCCCTGGCTGTCGACCGTGAAGCCGTGCGTCAGCAGGCCGCGGTAGGGCGCACGGCCTTCGAGGGCCGAGGCCAGCAGCAGGGACGAGTGGAACCAGCCGCGGTGCTGGTCGTGGCCTTCGAGGTACAGGTCGGCCTCGGGGCCGGCGTCGTGGTGCACCGTGGGGTGCGTGCCGCGCAGCACGTGCCAGAAGGTCGAGCCCGAGTCGAACCACACCTCCAGGATGTCGGTGCTCTTGGTGTAGCTCGGCGCGTCGTCGGCGCCGAGGATCTCTTCGACGGTCGCGCGGCTCCAGGCCTCGATCCCACCCGCTTCGACGATGTCGGCCGCTTGATCGAGGATTTCCATGGTGCGCGGGTGCAGCTCGCCCGAATCCTTGTGCAGGAAGAACGGGATCGGCACGCCCCAGCTGCGCTGGCGCGAGATGCACCAGTCGGGCCGGTTGGCGATCATGTCGTGCAGGCGCGCCTTGCCGTTCTCTGGGTAGAAGTGCGTCTTCTCGATGGCTTCGAGCGCGATCTGGCGCAGCGTCTGGGGTGCCTTGTCCTTGGTGAAGACGCCTTCGCCCTCGTCCATGCGGATGAACCACTGGGCCGCGGCGCGGTAGATCACCGGCGTCTTGTGGCGCCAGCAGTGCGGGTAGCTGTGCGTGATGCCCTCGGTGGCCACCAGACGGTTCGCGTCGCGCAGCGCGGCGATGATCTCCGGCACGGCCTTCCAGATGTGCTGCCCGCCGAACAGCGGGAAGTCGGGCGCGTACGTGCCGTTGCCCTGCACCGGGTTCAGGATGTCGTCGTAGGCCATGCCGTGCGCGATGCAGGAATTGAAGTCGTCCACGCCGTAGGCCGGCGACGAGTGGACCAGGCCGGTGCCGTCGGTGGCTGTGGCGTAGTCGGCCAGGTAGATCGGCGCCAGGCGCCTGTAGCCCTGCACCCCGTTCTCGTCCGCGACGTCGTACAGCGGATGCTCGAACTCGAGCCCGCCCAGCGCCTCGCCCTTGACGGTGGCCAGCACCTTGCCGTCGAGCGCGTAGCGGTTCATGCACATCTCGACCAGCGAGGCGGCGAGGATCAGCAGGCCGCGCTCGGTGTCGACCAGCGAGTACTCCAGCTCGGGGTTCAGGTTGATCGCCTGGTTCGCCGGGATGGTCCACGCGGTGGTGGTCCAGATGACGGCGAAGATGTCACCCAGGACGTCGGGGCGGCCGAAGGCGGCCAGCACCTTCTCGCGCTCGTGCGCCTTGAAGGCCACGTCGAGCGTCTGCGACTTCTTGTCGGCGTATTCGATCTCGAACTCGGCCAGCGACGAGCCGCAGTCGAAGCACCAGTACACCGGCTTCAGGCCGCGGTAGACGAAGCCGCGCTCGATCACGCGCTTGAAGGCGCGCAGTTCGCCGGCCTCGTTGGCGAAGTCCATCGTCTTGTACGGGTGGTCCCATTCGCCCAGCACGCCCAGGCGCTGGAAGTCGACCATCTGCTGGGCGATCTGCTCGGTCGCGAAGGCGCGGCTCTTGGCCTGCATGTCGTCGCGGCTCAGGTTGCGGCCGTACTTCTTCTCGATGGCGTTCTCGATCGGCAGGCCGTGGCAGTCCCAGCCCGGCACGTAGAGCGCGTCGAAGCCCTCCAGCTGCCGCGCCTTGGTGATCATGTCCTTGAGGATCTTGTTGACGGCGTGACCCATGTGGATCTGGCCGTTGGCGTAGGGCGGGCCGTCGTGCAGGATGAACTTGGGCGCACCGGCGCGGGCCACGCGCAGCCGCTTGTAGAGGCCTTCGTCTTCCCATTCCTTGACCCAGCCCGGCTCGCGCTTGGCCATGTCGCCGCGCATCGGGAAGGGGGTGTCGGGCAGGTTGAGGGTGGCGCGGTAGTCAGTGCCGCCTTCGGGTTTGTTGTCAGCCATGGGGGTTCCAGAGGTCTGCGCTGCAAGTGCAGCGCTCGAAGAATCGAGGGGGCGTGGGGCGCTGGTGTGACACGGCGCGTCCGCACGCGGCGGAGGGGACGGTTCCGCTTTAAATTCGGTCGCGCGTGGTCTGACGGTGGGTGGAAGCGAAGAACGCCCGCGCATCGTTGCCATCCTTGGCGATCCCTGCGGTGAGGGCCTCGAGGCTGGTGTAGCGCAATTCGTCGTGCAGTTTGTGCAGCAGTTCCACGCGGACGATTTTACCGTAGGCCCCTTCGGCGCCCAGTTCGACGGGCCAATCCAGGCAATGCGTCTCCAGCAGCACCCGGCCGGCGTTGACGTCGTTGGGGTCCAGCGACGGCCGCACGCCGAGGTTGGCCACGCCCTTGAGCGGTTGCGCGACGAGCCCGTGCACCAGCACCGCGAAGATGCCGCTGGCCGCCGGCTTCCAGTGCTTGAAACGCAGATTGAGGGTGCGAAAACCATCGTCCTTGCCCGGTGCGGAGGCCCCCAGCGCGCGGCCCAGCTTGCGGCCGTGCACCACGTGGCCCGAAATGGCGTAGGGCCGGCCCAGCAGCGTGTGGGCGTCGGCCATGCGGCCTTCGGCCAGCGCGTCGCGCACCGCCGAACTGGACACACGGAGCCCCTTCACCTCGTAGCTGTTCATGCGGGCCACGTCGAAGCCGTGCGCCTCGCCCGCGGCATCGAGCATCGCGTAGTCGCCGGCGCGTTTGGCGCCGAATCGGAAGTCGTCGCCCACCAGCACATAGCGCGCGCCCAGGCCGTCGAGCAGCACGTTCTGGATGAATTCGTCGGGCGTCTGGACGGCCAGCCGCGCATCGAAGGGCAACACGATGGTCTGCGCCACGCCGCAGTCGGCCAGTTCGCTCAGCTTGTCGCGCAGGGTGCCGATGCGCGCCGGCGCCAGGGCCGGCTGCTTGTTCACGGCCGCGAAGTAGTCGCGCGGATGCGGCTCGAAGGTGAGCACGCAGCTGGGCAGGCCGCGCTGGCGCGCCTCGGTCTGCAGAAGCGCCAGCATGGCCTGGTGGCCACGGTGCACGCCGTCGAAATTGCCGATGGTCAGGGCGCAGGCCGGAGCCACGCCGGGATGCCGAAACCCGCGAAAAACCTGCATGGATCGATCTGTTTTTGATAGCGCTGCATGCCCGTCGAATGGGCAGGACAGGCCTGTTTGTCACAAAGCCGGTATATTGTGACGCAGTGCGTTGTTGCGCGCGGCCTCCGGGGTCGTGCGGCGGCGCACAGGTCTCTGCGTGTTCTTCCCTTGTTTTCGAGGAGGCGTGTGTGAAGGTCTTGAAGCTGTCGGCCCAAGGGCTGCCCCAGTCGTGGATTTCGCTGGAAGAAGCGGTGCTCCACTACGCGGCGGACGAAGTGCGCTGGGAGGTCGGTGCCCAGGTGGCGGTGTTCCGCGGCGGGCACAACGCGTTGACGGGGGTTCAGTCGCAGATCGCGATCAACAGCATCATCGGCACCAAGGGCGTGCCGCGCATCAACCCCTTCACGCAGCGGCCCGGCCTGACCAACGGCAAGCTGTTCGCCCGCGACCGCAACATCTGCGCCTACTGCGGCTGCCATTTCCACGAAGACGAGCTGACCCGCGAGCACATCATTCCCTTTGCCCAGAAGGGCATCGACACGTGGATGAACGTGGTCACCGCCTGCAAGCCCTGCAACCACCGCAAGAGCAGCCGCACGCCCGAGCAGGCCGGCATGCCCCTGCTGTACACGCCCTACGTGCCCAGCCTGTGGGAAGACTTCATCCTGCGCAACCGCCGTATCCTGGCGGACCAGATGGAGTTCCTGATGGCGCATCTGCCGCAGAGCTCACGTCTGCACGGATGAACCTCCGACGTATCAGTACGTCAGTTCAAGCACGCTGACGTGGCCTTGCGCCAGCGGCCAGCTCAGGCCGGTGACGCGTTCGCCGTTGAACTCCCCGGCGACGCTGCGTTGCGCATCGGCCGGCAACTTCAGCTTCGAACTCGCCACGCCTGCGCCGCGCGGTGGCACGCCGGGCAGGGTGCTCAGGCCATCGAAGCGCATCGTGTCGCGCTGCGCATCGAAGTACCCGCGTGGCCGCGTGAAGATCACGAGGGCCTTGGCGTCCCGGTCGGCCGCGGCGACACGTTCGGGCCGCAGGTTGACGACGCTGCTCGAACGCGGGAACGGTGAGCGGTAGATGTGCGTCGTCGCATAGCCCGGCGCGCTCACGACGAATTCGTAGCCCGTGCCGGCCTCCGCGATGAAGGGCCCCCAGCGCCCGTCGGAGCCGACGGCACGGTCCCACGCCGCCGCACCGCGCCGCGCGCCGGTGTCGCGCTCGACGGCGAACACGCTCACGCGTGCACCGGCGATCGGCAGGTTGTTGGCGAAGTTGCCGCTGGCCGGTGCCAGAGCGTTCAGGCCCATGCCCGTCACGCGGCCCGACAGCGCGATCACCGATTCGGCGGCGGGCTGCAGCGTGCGGGGCGCCGTGCCGGTGAGGAAGCGCCACATGGCGTCGAAGGCCGCCGGCGAGAAGGCGGTCTCGCGGTGGTCGGCGCGTGGCAGCACGAGGTTGGTCGCGCCCTTCAGCGCGGGGCCGTCGTGGCGGACATTCGTCGGCTTGCCTGGTGCGCCGATCCAGGTGCCTTCGGGTTGCGCGTACTTGTCGTTGTTGTCGGAGCGCAGCGTGAGCCAGTGCACGCCCGGCGTCACCTCGTCGCCGTTCGGTCCCTTCGGTGCATTGAGCTGCTTCAGGAAGGGGGACAAGGCAGAGAACTCGCTGCCTTCGTTGAAGCCGGGGATCGCGAAGATGCCGTGCGCCGGGTTGCCGCCGAGCACGACGTGGCTCACCACGCGGTCGCCACCGCCGTTCTGCACATAGTTGCGGATCGTGTTGCCGCCGCGCGAGCTGCCGATGAGGATCACCTTGTCCGCCCGCGTGGCCTCCAGCACCCTGTCGACCTCGGCCTCGAGGAAGGCCATCGATTCGGCGGTCGAGCTGCGGCCGGGCTGCGCGATCGCGTCGTTGTCGCGTGCGAGCGGCATCGGCTGGTCGAAGGCGAAGAGGCGCTCGCGCGGCCAGCCGTTCGATTCGAAGCGCCAGATCGTCGTCTGCCAGAGCGCTGCCGAGTCCCCGTTGCCATGCAAGAAGACGATCGGCGGGCGCAGGGCGGTCGTCGGCGTCACGGCACAGGCGGCGAGCATGGTGGTGGAGAGGCCGGCGGCCAGGAGGGTGCGTCGAGTGGGCATTGTGCCGTCATCCTATCCATGAAAAACGCCCGCCGGCGCGATGCGGGCGGGCGTGTCGCGCCGGGGCGCGCAGCAGGTTCATCCGCACGTTCTCAGGCGAAGACGCCGGCGGTTTCCTCCATGCGGGCGGACACCTCGCCCAAGTGATGCAGCGTGTCCCCGAAGGTCATCTCCATCTGCGTCAGGCGCTTGAAGTAGTGGCTCACGATGTACTCGTCGGTCACGCCGATGCCGCCGTGCAGCTGCACCGCGTTCTGGCCGACGAAGCGCATCGAGACGCCCAGCTGGTACTTGGCGCGCGCCATCGCCTGGCGGCGTTCGGCGGTCGGTGCGTTGAGCTTGAGGCTGGCGTAGTAGCTCATGGAGCGGGCCAGTTCGAGCTGCATCTTCATGTCGGCCACGCGATGGCGCAGCGCCTGGAAGGTGGCGATGGTCACGCCGAACTGCTTGCGCGTGTTCATGTACTCGACGGTCACGGCCAGGGTCTTGTCCATCACGCCCACGGCTTCGGCGCAGACGGCGGCGATGCCGATGTCGACCGCATGCTCGAGCGCCGTGAGGCCGTCGAGCGTGACGAGCGCAGCCGGTGCCTTGTCGAACACGACCTCGGCCGCGCGCCCGCCGTCCTGCGTGCCGTAGCCGCGCGCGGCGACGCCGTCGGCGCTGCGCTCGACCAGGAAGAGCGCGATCTTGCCGTCGACCGTGGCGGGCACGAGGTAGGCGTCAGCCTGGTCGCCCGCGGGCACGACGCCCTTGGCGCCCGAGACGGTCCAGCCGTCGCCGGCCTTGGCGGCCTGGGCCTCGCACACGTCGAGCCGATAGCGCGCCTTGCGTTCCTGATGGGCCAGCACGACCAACGCCTCCCCACCGGCGATGCGCGGCAGCCAGGCGCCCTTCAGGTCGGCGCTGGCGTAGCCGCTGAGCACGCCGCCGGCGATCAACGTCTGCGCGAAGGGCTCGAGCACGATGCCGCGCCCCAGTTCTTCCATCACTACCATGCCGGCCACCGGCCCCATGCCGAGGCCGCCGTCGTCTTCGGCGATGTAGAGGCCGCCCAGGCCCAGCTCGGACAGTTCGTCCCACGCCTGGCGCGAGAAGCCGCCGGCGGCTTCGATGCCGCGGCGGCGCTCGAAGTCATAACCCTTGTCGACCCATTTGCGGACAGCGTCGCGCAGTTGTTCCTGGTCGTCGGAAAAATCGAAGTCCATGTCTTGTCTCCTCAGCCGAGCACCGTCTGGGCGACGATGTTGCGTTGTACTTCGTTGGAACCGCCGTAGATGGTGGTTTTGCGCATGTTGAAGTAGTTGGATGCGAGCGGCGCCAGGCCGACGTGGCCGCCAGGGAAGTCGCCCTGCCAGCCGGCGTGCATCGCCTCGCGGATCAGCGGCAGCGAATAGGCGCCGCCGGCGAGCATCATCAGTTCGGTGTAGCGCTGCTGGATCTCGCTGCCCTTGATCTTGAGCAGGCCGGCGATGTCGAGCGAGTTCTTGCCCGAGCTGGCGGCCGACAGCACGCGCAGCACCAGCATTTCGAGCGCGACCACGTCGACTTCGAGCCTGGCGATCTCGTCGCGGAAGCGCGTGTCCTCCCACAGGCCTTCGGTCTTGGCGATGCGCTTGAGGCGTTCGAGCTCGCGCTTGGCGCGGTTCACGTCGGCGATGTTGGTGCGTTCGTGCGAGAGCAGGTGCTTGGCGTAGGTCCAGCCCTTGTTCTCTTCGCCGATCAGGTTCTCGGCCGGGACCTCGACGTTGTCGAACCAGACTTCGTTCACCTCGACGCTGCCGTCGAGCAGCTTGATCGGGCGCACGGTGACGCCGGGCGACTTCATGTCGAGCAGCAGGAAGCTGATGCCGGTCTGCGGCTTGCCTTCGCTGCTGGTGCGCACCAGGTTGAACATCCAGTCGCCGTACTGGCCGAGCGTGGTCCAGGTCTTCTGGCCATTGACGATGTACTTGTCGCCCTTGCGCTCGGCCTTGGTCTTGAGCGACGCCAGGTCGGAGCCCGAACCGGGTTCGCTGTAGCCCTGGCTCCACCAGACTTCGCCGCTGGCGATGCCGGGCAAGAAGCGCTTGTGCTGCTCGGGCGAGCCGAAGGCCTGGATCACCGGCGCGACCATCACCGGGCCGAAGGGCACGATGCGCGGGGCGCCGGCCAGCGCGGTCTCTTCCTCGAAGAGGTGGCGCTGCACGGCGGTCCAGCCGGGGCCGCCGAATTCCTTGGGCCAGCCGTAGCCCAGCCAGCCTTTCTTGCCCAGGATCTTGGCCCAGTTCTGCAGATCGTCGCGCGTCAGTTCGAGCGCGTTGTGTACCTTGTGGGAAATCTCGGTGGGGAGGTTCTCCTTGACCCAGGCGCGAATCTCTTCGCGGAACGTCTGTTCCTCGGGGGTGAAGCTCAAATCCATGCGTGCCTCGCTGTGTTGGTCCGTCGCCGCGAGGGAAGCGGCGTGTCTCCGGAGTCCGACTTTTTAGCACGGTCGTGCGCCTGGGAGGTGTCTGCGCTGCGACATCGCGGCGCGCAGGGGCCGCTTCGCGCGCACGGATAATCCCGCCTCCCATGAAGAACATCGTCATTCTGATCTCCGGCGAAGGCTCCAACATGGCGGCCATCGTGCGCGCCGCGGAGCAGGGGCGGTGGGCCGAGCGCTTTGGCGCGCGCGTCGCCGCCGTGCTGAGCAACCGGCCCGAGGCTGCCGGCCTGGCCTTCGCACGCGAGCGCGGCATCGCTACCGCAGCCATTTCGCACAAGGACTTCGCGACCCGCGAAGCCTTCGATGCGGCGCTGGCCGCGGCCATCGAGCCGCATGCGCCGGCGTTGGTCGTGCTGGCCGGTTTCATGCGCATCCTGACGCCGGGCTTCGTCGAGCGCTATGCCGGGCGCCTGATCAACATCCACCCGTCGCTGTTGCCGGCCTTTCCGGGGCTGAACACGCACCAGCGGGCGATCGAGGCGGGTTGCCGCGTGGCCGGCGCGACGGTGCACCAGGTCACGGTCGAGCTCGACCACGGGCCGATCCTTGACCAGGCGGTGGTGCCGGTGCTGGCCGACGACACGCCGGCCACGCTGGCCGACCGCGTGCTGACGCAGGAGCACCGGCTCTACCCCCGGGCGATCGAAGGCTGGCTGCGCCGCGGTTGAGTGAGCGGGGCCGGCCGGATCACACCTTGCGAAAGCGCGGTTGCATCACGCCGTCGATGTCGATCGTCTCCAGGAACATGGCCGCCGGACGCACCCACAGGCCGCGCTGGCCGTAGAGCGCGCGGTAGAGCGTCATCGGCTCCAGCGTCTCGCTGTGCCGCACCGTACCGATGACCTCGTAGTCGCCGCCCTTGTAGTGGCGGTACAGGCCGGGCGGTGTTTCGATGAGGGGTGGCAGGTCGTCGTCGTTCATGGGCGGAAGGCTCGGAAAAAGGTGATCGGCATTCTCGGGCCGGGCATCGCGGGCGCGGCTGAGACAATCAGGGGATGCATCCCAAAGTCCTGTTGGAGGCCTGCGCCGATCTGGTCGGCCTCGTCTTGAAGTTCGATCACCCGGCCGATCAGGTCGTTTCCCGTTTCTTTCGCGATCACCGCGAGCTCGGCCCGCGCGAGCGCGCGACCCTGGCCGAGACCGTCTACACCGTGCTTCGCAAGAAACTGCTGTTCGATCACCTGTCGCCCTCGGGCACCGGCTCGAAGGAGCGGCGCATGGCGATCTTGGGCTTTCACGGCCCGCGCGATTTCCTCAAGAGCGCCCTCAACGACGTGGAAAAGCGCTGGCTCGACAACTGCGACGCCGTGCGCCCGGACGAGCTGCTGGAGCGTCACCGCCACAACCTGCCCGAGTGGCTGGTGGCGCCGCTGAAGGCGCAGTTGGGCGACGAGTTCTGGGCGTTGGCCGAGAGCCTGCAGCAGCCGGCGCCGCTGGACCTGCGGGTGAACACGCTGCACGACAAGCGCGCCGACGTCCAGAAGGAACTGGGGCTGGCGTCGATCAAGGCGGTGCCGACGCCGTTCTCGCCCTGGGGGCTGCGCATCGACGGCAAGCCGGCCCTGACCAGGCTCGACGCTTTCACGCGCGGCGCCATCGAGGTGCAGGACGAAGGCTCTCAACTGCTGGCGCTGCTGCTGGACGCCAAGCGCGGCGAGATGGTGGTCGACTTCTGCGCCGGCGCGGGCGGCAAGACGCTGGCGATCGGCGCCACGATGCGCAGCACCGGCCGGCTCTACGCCTTCGACACCTCGGCGCACCGGCTCGATGCGCTCAAGCCGCGGCTGGCGCGCAGCAAGCTGTCGAACGTCCACCCGGCGGCGATCGCGCACGAGCGGGACGACCGCATCAAGCGGCTGGCCGGCAAGATCGACCGCGTGCTGGTCGATGCGCCGTGCTCGGGCCTGGGCACGCTGCGCCGCAACCCCGATCTGAAATGGCGCCAGTCGCCGAAGGCCATCGAGGAGCTGACCGCGAAGCAGACCGCCATCCTGCAGAGTGCCGCGCGGCTGGTGAAGAGCGGCGGCCGGCTCGTCTATGCCACGTGCAGCGTGCTGCCGGAGGAGAACGAAGCCATCGCCGAGGCCTTCTCGGCGGCGAACCCAGACTTCGAACTGCAGGATGCCGGCCCATTGCTGACGGGCCTGAAGGTGGAGGGCGCCGAGCGGCTGTGTGTCGGCGGGGAGGGCGCGCGCTATCTGCGTCTCTGGCCCCATCGGCACGCCACGGACGGTTTCTTCGCGGCGGTGTGGAACCGAAAGTAGGCGCAGCACTCCAAACTCAGGGAAAACGCCTGTCATATCAAGGATTTAGCCCCGTTCGGAGAGGGCTGGTCTTAAAATGACGGGTTACCTGAAGGCTGCACCTTCGTGCGCCATGGAGTATTGAAATCAATGTTGCTTCCTGACTCTGCCGTCCTGAGCGCGGCCATCGATTGGCTCGGACACGGCTTGTGGGACATCGCATGGTGGAAGATCGTGCTGTACACGCTCGTCACCACGCACATCACGATTGCCGGGGTCACGATCTTCCTGCACCGCACGCAAACCCATCGGGCCATGGACCTGGGCCCGATCCCTTCGCATTTCTTCCGTTTCTGGCTGTGGCTGGGCACGGGCATGGTGACCAAGGAATGGGTGGCCATCCATCGCAAGCACCACGCCAAGTGCGAAACTGAAGAAGACCCGCACAGCCCGCAGGTCAAGGGCATCGACGAGGTCATGTGGCGCGGCGCCGAGCTGTACCGCAAGGAATCGAAGAACAAGGAGACGATCGAGCGTTTCGGCCACGGCACGCCGGACGACTGGATCGAGCGCAACCTGTATTCGCGCTTCAGCTGGCAGGGCGTGGGCCTGATGCTGGTGCTCAACCTCGCGCTGTTCGGTGCGGCGGGCGCGGCCGTGTGGGCCGTGCAGATGCTCTGGATCCCCTTCTGGGCGGCCGGCGTGGTCAACGGCATCGGTCACTACTGGGGCTACCGCAACTTCGAGGCGGCCGACGCCAGCACCAACCTGATCCCCTGGGGCATCATCATTGGCGGCGAAGAACTGCACAACAACCACCACACCTACCCGACCTCGGCCAAGTTCTCGGTCAAGAAGTACGAGTTCGACATCGGCTGGGTCTATATCAGCCTGATGCAGAAGATCGGCTGGGCCAAGGTCAAGAAGCTGCCGCCGAAGCTGCAGATGGGCGACGTGAAGCCGGTGGCGGACGAAAAGACGCTCGAGGCCCTGATCGCCAACCGCTACGAGGTGATGGCCGGTTACGCCCGTGAGATGCGTCGCACCACCCGCCACGAGCTGGAGGCGCTGAAGGCCAAGGGCGCCGATCTGTCGGTTCTGAAGGCGGCCAAGCGCTGGTTGCACCGTGATGACGACAAGGTGCCTGCCGCGGCCCGTACGCATCTCGTGCAGGCGCGCGAAGCGCACCCGGTGCTCGACAAGATGGTGACCATGCGTGAAGAGCTGCGCCAGCTGTGGCTCAACACCTCGCACTCGCGCGAGCAGCTGGCGTCCGATCTGGCGGCCTGGTGCCGTCGCGCCGAGGAGAGCGGCATTGCCGGTCTGCGCGAGTTCTCCACGCGCCTGCGGGCGGCCCGCGCCTGAGCGCTGTCCGAGCGGCTTCGACCGGATATCCAGAAAGCCGACCTGCGGGTCGGCTTTTTCATGGCTGCCTGCCGCCTCGATGGCACTGGAGCGTCGATCGATCGGGCAATAAAAAAGCCTGCTGAACCAGCAGGCTTTTCTGGGGATCGCGCTGAATTACTTCAGCTTGATTTCCTTGTACTCGACGTGCTTGCGCGCCTTCGGGTCGAACTTCATGATCGACATCTTTTCAGGCATCGTCTTCTTGTTCTTGCTGGTCGTGTAGAAATGGCCGGTACCCGCAGTGGATTCCAGCTTGATCTTCTCGCGTCCGCCTTTGCTCGTTGCCATGATTGCGCTCCTTAAGCTTGGCCGCGTGCGCGCAGGTCTGCGAGCACGGCATCGATGCCGTTCTTGTCGATCAGGCGCAGTGCAGCGCTCGAAACGCGCAGGCGAACCCAGCGGTTTTCGGTCTCGACCCAGAAACGACGGTATTGCAGGTTCGGCAGGAACCGGCGCTTGGTTTTGTTGTTGGCGTGGGAAACATTGTTCCCGACCATCGGGCCCTTGCCCGTGACGTCACATACGCGTGCCATGTGGACACTCTTTCATGAACAGCTGGCACCCTACAGGCCTGGCGGCCTTCGCAACAGCGTGTCGCGAGGGTGTTCTGCAGCTTGACCTCGCCAGAAACGGGTGGCGGTACCCCGGCTGCCGCTCGGCCCGCAACGGGCTTCGACTTCGGCAAAGCCTTGGATTATAGCCAGAAGCGTGGTGCCATGGCCAGAACGGGTCGTGCGGCCATGTCGGCGGCTACTCCTGTTCGAGAAAGCGCTGGGCGTCCAGCGCCGCCATGCAGCCTGTCCCTGCGCTCGTGATGGCTTGGCGGTAGATGTTGTCCTGCACGTCGCCCGCCGCGAACACGCCGGGCACGCTCGTCATCGTCGCGAAGCCCTGCAGACCCGATTTCGTGACGATGTAGCCGTCCTTCATCTCCAGCTTGCCCTGGAAGATGTCGGTGTTGGGGTGGTGTCCGATGGCGATGAAGCAGCCCTTGAGGTCGATCTGCTCGGTGGCGCCGTCGTCCGTGCTTTTCAGCCGAATGCCGGTCACGCCCGAGTCGTCGCCCAGCACTTCGTCCAGCACCTTGTGCGTTTTCAGCACGATCTTGCCTTCGGCCACCTTCTCGTTGAGTTTGTCCACGAGGATCGGCTCGGCCTTGAACTTGTCGCGCCGATGCACCAGCGTGACCTTGCTGGCGATGTTGGACAGGTACAACGCTTCTTCGACGGCCGTGTTGCCGCCACCGATCACGCAGACTTCCTGCTCGCGGTAGAAGAAGCCGTCGCAGGTGGCGCAGCCGGAAACACCGCGGCCCATGAAATGCTGCTCGGAGTCGAGCCCGAGGTACTTGGCCGAGGCGCCGGTGGCGATGATGAGGGCGTCGCAGGTGTAGCTGCCGCTGTCGCCCTTGAGGGTGAAGGGACGCTTGCTGAAGTCGACCTCGCTGATGTGGTCGAACACGATCTGCGTCTTGAAGCGCTCGGCGTGTTCCAGAAAGCGCTGCATCAGTTCCGGGCCCTGCACGCCATGCACGTCCGCGGGCCAGTTGTCGACCTCGGTGGTCGTCATGAGCTGTCCCCCTTGCGCCATGCCGGTGATCAACAGGGGCTGCAGATTGGCGCGCGCCGCATAGACTGCAGCGGTGTAGCCGGCGGGGCCTGAGCCCAAAATCAGGACCTTGGCGTGTTGTGTTGACGTCATAGATGGAAAACCTGTCGTTTTTCGTGTATCAGGGTGTACATTTTCAGGGGTGATTGCCTCTGAGTATCACCGTTCGGGTCCGCTCCGGGAGGGGACGTTTTCAATACGTGCGATTGTATGAATCCATCATGGATCGACTCGCGCGTTATCGGGGATTGATGAATGTCGATGCTGTCCAACCTTGAATTGCTGCGCCGAGTGCCCTTGTTCGCCGCACTGACACCCACCCAGTCGGCGAGCATCGCCGACGCAATTGTCAAAAAGCGTTTCAAGCGCGCGGAAGTCATCGTGGAGCAGGGCAAGAAGACCGACGCTCTCTACATCATCCTCACGGGACGCGCGCGGGTGATGAGCACCGACAGCCGCGGTCGCGAGGTGATCCTCGCGACGCTCCAGCCCGGCGACTACATCGGCGAGATGAGCCTGATCGACGACGAGCCGCATTCGGCCACCGTCCGCACCGAAATCCAGACCGACGTCCTCATGCTCGACCGCGAAGCGTTCTCGCGCTGCCTGCCCGAGAACTCGTCGATGTCGTACAACATCATGCGCGGCCTGGTGCAGCGCCTGCGCCACGCCGACCGCAAGATCGAATCGCTGGCGCTGATGGATGTCTATGGCCGTGTCGCACGTTCGCTGATCGAGTTCGCGGTCGACGACGGGCAGGGCAACCTGAAGATCCGCGACAAGATCTCCCGCCAGGACTTGGCCAAGATGGTCGGCGCGTCGCGCGAGATGGTCAGCCGTGTCATGAAGGACCTCGAAGAGCGCGGTTTCGTTCAGACACAAGCCGATGGCTCGATGCTGGTCAAGGATCGGCTCTCCTCGCTGGCCTGACGCCGCGGTGGGCATCCGGCCCCGCCGCCCTGTGCGCAAACGCCACGCCCGGCGCATGTCTGCGCCGTTTTCCGTTGTAGTCTCCATGCGCCCGCGGTTCTTTTCGGCCGTCGGGGCATTGCGCTGCCCATGACCTATTCCTTGAACACTCTCCAGTCCCCGACCGCGGGCGATCCGCCGGTGCGTGTGCGCGCCCTGCGCTTCGCGCATGAAATCACCCTGATCGCCGGCTTCGTCGTCCTGATGTTCTGGCTGATCGCGATGCTCAGCTACACGCCCTCCGACGCGGCCTGGTCGACCTCGGGCACCGGCGGCGAGGTGAAGAACTGGGCTGGCCGCATCGGCGCATGGATCGCCGATGGCAGTTATTTCCTCGGCGGTTACTCGATCTGGTGGGCCTTGGCGGCGGGCCTGCGCGTGTGGTTGTCGTCGCTCGCCGGATGGCTGCGTGGCGGCGAAGCCGGCGGCGCGCCTGCGCCCGCGCCCCTGGGGCGCTTCAACCGGAGCCGGCTCGCCTTCTGGTTCGGCCTCGTGCTGCTGTTGTGCGCCAGCGCGGTGCTCGAGTGGTCGCGCCTGTACCGCCTGGAGTTCCGGCTGCCCGGCCACGGCGGCGGCGTGCTCGGTTATTTCGTCGGTCCGCTGAGCGTCAAGTGGATGGGCTTCACCGGTTCGGCACTGATCGCGATCGCAGGGGGCGTCATCGGCTCGGCGCTGGTGTTCCGCTTCTCCTGGAGCCAGATTGCCGAGCGGATCGGCGCGCGCGTCTATTCGCTGTTCGAATCGCGCCGTGAAAAGCGCGAGATCGCCGAGGACATCGCGCTCGGCCGGCAGGCCGCACGCGAGCGCGAGGAGGTCGTGTTCCCCGAGGAGCGCGACAGCGAGCCGATGCTGGTCGACGACACCCTGCCGCCCGAGCCCCGGCCCAAGCGCCGGGCGCCGCCGCCGCCGCCGGTGCAGATCGAGCCGGCGCTGACCGAGGTGCCCAAGAGCGACCGCGTCGCCAAGGAACGCCAGAAGCCCCTGTTCCGCGAGCTGCCCGACAGCAAGCTGCCGCAGGTCGACCTGCTCGACGCGGCACAGTTGCGCCAGGAAACCGTCTCGAGCGACACGCTCGAGATGACCTCGCGCATGATCGAGAAGAAGCTCAAGGACTTCGGCGTGCAGGTGCGCGTGGTGCTGGCGTCGCCGGGCCCGGTGATCACCCGCTACGAGATCGAGCCGGCCACCGGCGTGAAGGGCTCGCAGATCGTCGGCCTGGCCAAGGACCTCGCGCGTTCGCTGTCGCTGGTGTCGATCCGCGTGGTCGAGACGATCCCCGGCAAGAACTACATGGCACTCGAACTGCCCAACGCCAAGCGGCAGTCGATCAAGCTCAGCGAAATCCTGGGCTCGCAGGTCTACAACGAGGGCAAGTCGATGCTCACGATGGGCCTGGGCAAGGACATCATCGGCAACCCGGTGGTGGCCGACCTCGCCAAGATGCCGCACGTGCTGGTGGCCGGCACCACCGGCTCGGGCAAGTCGGTCGGCATCAACGCCATGATCCTGAGCCTGCTCTACAAGGCCGAGGCGCGTGACGTGCGCCTGCTTATGATCGACCCGAAGATGCTCGAGATGTCGGTGTACGAGGGCATCCCGCACCTGCTGGCGCCGGTGGTCACCGACATGCGGCAGGCGGCGCACGGCCTGAACTGGTGCGTGGCCGAGATGGAGCGCCGCTACAAGCTGATGAGCAAGCTGGGCGTGCGCAACCTGGCCGGCTACAACACCAAGATCGACGAAGCCAAGGCGCGCGAGGAGTTCATCTACAACCCCTTCAGCCTGACGCCGGACGACCCCGAGCCGCTGCGCCGCGAGCCGCACATCGTGGTGGTGATCGACGAGCTGGCCGACCTGATGATGGTGGTGGGCAAGAAGATCGAAGAGCTCATCGCCCGCCTGGCGCAGAAGGCGCGCGCCGCCGGCATCCACCTGATCCTGGCCACGCAGCGGCCCAGCGTGGACGTGATCACCGGCCTGATCAAGGCCAACATCCCGACCCGCATCGCCTTCCAGGTGTCCAGCAAGATCGACTCGCGCACCATCCTCGACCAGATGGGCGCCGAGGCCCTGCTGGGCATGGGTGACATGCTTTACATGCCGAGCGGTACGGGCTTGCCGATTCGCGTGCATGGTGCGTTCGTGAGCGACGAGGAAGTGCATCGCGTGGTGGCCTACCTCAAGAGCCAGGGCGAGCCGGACTACATTGAGGGCGTGCTGGAAGGCGGAACCGTCGACGGCGACGGCGATCTACTGGGGGACGGTGGCGGCGACGCCGAGAAGGACCCGATGTACGACCAGGCGGTCGAAGTCGTGCTCAAGAACCGCAAGGCCAGCATTTCGCTGGTGCAGCGCCACCTGAAGATCGGCTACAACCGCGCGGCGCGGCTGGTCGAGGACATGGAGAAAGCCGGGCTGGTCAGCGCCATGAGCGGTGCGGGCCAGCGCGAGATCCTGGTGCCTGCGCGCACCGAATGAACGGAGCACGATGCTGTTGTTGAAGAAGTCACTGATCGGTTTGGGCATGGCAGGCGCCGCGATGAGCGTCTGGGCGGCCGGCATGGAAAGCCTCGAGGCCTTCGTGAAGAACGTGAAGTCCGGCCGCGCCGAGTTCACGCAGACGGTGACGGCGCCGGCCAAGGAAGGCCAGCCCGCGCGCGCCAAGGTGTCGACCGGTACCTTCGAGTTCCAGCGGCCCGGGCAGTTCAAGTTCGACTACAAGAAGCCCTTCGCGCAGACCATCGTGGCCGACGGCAAGACCCTGTGGCTCTACGACGCCGACCTGAACCAGGTCACCCAACGCGCGCAGGCGCAGGCCCTGGGCTCGACGCCCGCGGCCCTGATCGCTGCGGCGCCCGACCTGCGGGCGCTGCAAGCCGATTTCACGCTGGAATCGGCGCCGGAGCGCGACGGCTTGCAGTGGGTCAAGGCCACACCCAAGACCAAGGACGGGCAGCTGCAGGGCATCCAGGTCGGCTTCCAGGGCGACGCGCTCGCGGCGCTCGAGATCCAGGACAGCTTCGGGCAGCGCTCGGTGCTCAAGTTCAGCAAGGTCGAGGTCAACCCCGCGCTCGGCGCCGGTGCCTTCGCCTTCAAGGCGCCCGCGGGCGCAGACGTTCTCAAGCAATAGCCGCCACGCCGCAGGCCTTGCGCGGGCCGCGGCGAGAATGGTCCTCGCTCATGGCCATTTCCACCCTGCCTCCCCTCGCCGAACGCCTTCGCCCCAAATCACTGGCCGAGGTGATCGGCCAGCAGCACCTCCTCGGGCCGGGGATGCCGCTGCGCATCGCCTTCGAATCCGGCCAGCCGCACTCCTGCATCCTCTGGGGCCCGCCCGGCACTGGCAAGACCACCATCGCCCGGTTGATGGCCGATGCCTTCGACGCACAGTTCCTGAGCATCAGCGCCGTCCTCGGCGGCGTGAAGGACATCCGTGAAGCCGTCGAGCGCGCCACCGTGGCGCGCGATGGCCTGGAGCAGCGCCGCACCATCGTCTTCGTCGACGAGGTGCACCGTTTCAACAAGAGCCAGCAGGACGCCTTCCTGCCGCATGTCGAATCGGGCCTCTTTACGTTCATCGGTGCGACCACCGAGAACCCGTCCTTCGAGGTCAACTCGGCGTTGCTCTCGCGCGCCGCGGTCTACGTGTTGCAGCCGCTCACCGAAGCCGACCTGAAGCAGATCGTCGCCAAGGCGCAGGGGATCGACGCGGTGCCGGCGATCGACGACGCGGCGGTCGACCGGCTCGTGGCCTACGCCGATGGCGACGCGCGCCGGCTGCTCAACACGCTCGAAACCCTGTCCGTGGCCGCCCGCGCCGAGAAACTCGACCACATCACCGACGACTGGCTGCTGCGCGTGCTGGGCGAGCGCATGCGGCGCTACGACAAGGGCGGCGAGCAGTTCTACGACACCATCAGCGCGCTGCACAAGTCGGTGCGCGGCAGCGACCCCGACGCGGCGCTCTACTGGTTCGTGCGGATGCTCGACGGCGGCGCCGACCCGCGCTACATGGCGCGCCGGCTGGTGCGCATGGCCAGCGAGGACATCGGGCTGGCCGACCCGCGCGCGCTGCGGCTGGCGCTCGATGCGGCCGAGGTCTACGAGCGTCTGGGTACGCCCGAGGGCGAACTCGCCCTGGCCGAGTGCGTGGTCTACCTGGCCATCGCGCCCAAGTCGAACGCCGTCTACAAGGCCTACAACGAGGTCAAGGCCTTCATCAAGAAGGACGGCACGCGCCCCGTCCCCATGCACCTGCGCAATGCCCCGACGAAGCTCATGAAGGAGCTCGACTACGGCAAGGGTTACCGCTATGCGCACGACGAAGAGGGCGGCTTCGCCGCTGGCGAAAGCTACCTGCCCGACGGGATGGCTGCGCCCGGTTTCTACAAGCCGGTCGAGCGCGGCCTGGAAATTCGCATTGCCGAGAAGATGCGCGAACTGCAGCGCCGCAACGGCGACGCCAAGTAAGGCAAGGGCATTGCCCGAGCCGGCATCGAAGCGGCCCGGCGTCAAGGGGTAAATCCCCCGGCTGGACTGCACCATGACGGCGCATGCTCCTGACTACAATCCCGCCCACAAATCCGCCATGCGCCACATGCTGGCGGGTTTTTTGCTAGATGGGCTCTGCAGCGTCAACCCGGCGTTGCAGGGGAGCGAAAGCACCTCGCAAAGGTGCCATCACATTAGGGACTCTTTATGGAAATCTTGCTGCAGCAGATCATCAACGGTCTGGTTCTCGGCAGCATGTATGCCTTGATAGCCTTGGGCTACACCATGGTGTACGGCATCATCAACCTCATCAATTTCGCGCACGGCGAGGTCCTGATGGTCGGCGCGCTGACCAGCTGGACCGTCATCGGCCTGATGCAGGATGCCATGCCCGGTGCACCCGGCTGGCTGATCCTGCTGCTGGCCCTGATCATCGCGTGCGTGGTCGCGGCCACGCTCAACTTCGTGATCGAGAAGGTCGCCTACCGACCGCTGCGCAACAGCCCGAAGCTGGCACCGCTCATCACCGCCATCGGCATGTCGATCCTGCTGCAGACGCTGGCGATGATCATCTGGCGGCCGACCAACAAGGCGTACCCCACGCTGCTGCCGAGCGAATCGATCGTGGTCGGCGGGGCCTCGATCTCGCCCACGCAGATCATGATCCTGGTGGTCACCGCGATCTCGCTGGCCATCCTGACCTGGCTGGTCAACTACACCAAGCTCGGCCGCGCGATGCGCGCCACCGCCGAGAACCCGCGGGTCGCCTCGCTGATGGGCATCCGGCCCGACATGGTGATCTCGGCAACCTTCATCATCGGCGCCGTGCTCGCGGCCATCGCCGGCGTGATGTACGCATCCAACTACGGCATCGCGCAGCATGCGATGGGCTTCGGCCCGGGCCTCAAGGCCTTCACCGCGGCCGTGTTCGGCGGCATCGGCAACCTGGCCGGTGCGGTGGTCGGCGGCATCCTGCTCGGCCTCATCGAGGCCATCGGCGCCGGCTACCTGGGCACCGTCACTGGCGGCGTGCTGGGCAGCCAGCACAGCGACATCTTCGCTTTCGTCATCCTGATCCTGACGCTGACCGTGCGGCCTTCCGGCCTGCTGGGCGAGCGCGTGGCAGACCGGGCCTGAAGGGAGAGACGCCATGAAAAGCAAGAACCTCATCGTCTTCCTGATCGCCGCCGTCGCGCTGCTCGCGCTGCCGCTGCTGCTGCAGACCCAGGGCAATGCCTGGGTGCGCATCGTCGACATCGCGTTGCTCTACGTGCTGCTGGCCCTGGGCCTGAACATCGTGGTCGGCTACGCCGGCCTGCTCGACCTGGGCTACGTGGCCTTCTTCGCCATCGGCGCCTACTTGTACGCGCTGCTCGGCTCGCCGCACCTGACCGAGACCTTCCCGGCCATCAAGGCGATGTTCCCGGGCGGCCTGCATGCGCCGCTGCTGATCGTGATCCCGCTGGCGCTGGTGCTGGCCGGCGTGTTCGGCGTGATGCTCGGCGCGCCGACGTTGCGCCTGCGCGGCGACTACCTGGCGATCGTGACGCTGGGCTTCGGCGAGATCATCCGCGTGTTCCTGAACACGCTCGACCACCCGGTGAACATCACCAACGGTCCCAAGGGGCTGGACGCCATCGATCCGGTGCACTTCTGGGGCCTGAACCTCGGCCGGCCGCTCAAGCTGGGCGACTACACGATCTCGTCGGTGTCGCTGTACTACTACCTGTTCCTGGCGCTGGTGATCGTCACGGTGATCATCTCGCACCGCCTGCAGCTCTCGCGCATCGGCCGCGCCTGGATGGCGATCCGCGAGGACGAGATCGCCGCGAAGGCCATGGGCATCAACACCCGCAACATGAAGCTCTTGGCCTTCGGCATGGGCGCCAGCTTCGGCGGCGTGTCGGGTGCGATGTTCGCGTCCTTCCAGAGCTTCGTGTCGCCCGAGTCCTTCAGCCTGATGGAGTCGGTGATGATCGTCGCGATGGTGGTGCTGGGCGGCATCGGCCATCTGCCGGGGGTGATTCTGGGCGCGGTGCTGCTCGCCGCATTGCCCGAAGTGCTGCGCTACGTGGCCGGTCCGCTGCAGTCGATGACGGATGGCCGGCTCGATGCATCCATCCTGCGGCAACTGTTCATCGCACTCGCGATGATCGTGATCATGCTGGTGCGTCCGCGCGGTCTGTGGCCATCGCCGGAGCATGGCAAGTCGCTGCGCCGCAAGGGCGACGCCACGCCCATGACGCCGATCGAGGCATCGGGTGTCGACAGCCCCGCCGACGAAGTGCCGGGCTCGCCCTCGCGCCCCATGTCGATCAACCCCTGAAACGGATGGAACCCCAGACCATGACTGACACCATCCTCGAAGTCCGCGGCATCTCCAAACGTTTCGGCGGGCTGCAAGCCCTGTCGGACGTCGGCATCAAGATCCAGCGCGGCCAGGTCTATGGCCTGATCGGCCCCAACGGCGCCGGCAAGACCACCTTCTTCAACGTGATCACCGGCCTTTACACGCCCGACAGCGGCACCTTCGAGCTGGCGGGCAAGCCCTACCAGCCGACGGCGGTGCACGAAGTGGCCAAGGCCGGCATCGCGCGCACCTTCCAGAACATCCGGCTCTTCGCGGACATGACCGCGCTGGAGAACGTGATGGTCGGGCGCCACGTGCGCACGCATTCGGGCGTGATCGGCGCCATGCTGCGCACCAGCGGCTTCAAGGCCGAGGAGGCCGCCATCGCCGAGCGTGCGCACGAACTGCTCGACTACGTCGGCATCGGCAAGTTCGCCGACTACAAGGCCCGCACGCTGAGCTACGGCGACCAGCGCCGCCTCGAAATTGCACGCGCCCTGGCCACCGACCCGCAGCTCATCGCGCTGGACGAACCGGCTGCCGGCATGAACGCGACCGAGAAGGTCATGCTGCGCGAACTCATCAGCCAAATCCGCAAGGACAACCGCACCATCCTTCTGATCGAGCACGACGTGAAGCTGGTGATGGGCCTGTGCGACCGCCTCACGGTGCTCGACTACGGCAAGCAGATCGCCGAGGGCACGCCCGCGGAAGTTCAAAAAAATGAGAAGGTGATCGAGGCCTACCTCGGCACCGGAGGACACTGAGATGAGCGAAACGATCACCGCCACGGCACCTGCATCCACCGGCGCGACCGGCAAGACCCTGCTGAAGGTCACCGGCCTGAAGGTCGCCTACGGCGGCATCCAGGCCGTCAAGGGCGTGGACTTCGAGGTGCGCGAGGGCGAGCTGGTGTCGCTCATCGGCTCCAACGGCGCCGGCAAGACGACCACGATGAAGGCCATCACCGGCACGCTGCCCTTCGTCGACGGCGACATCCAGTTCCTCGGCCGCAGCATCAAAGGCCGCGGCGCCTGGGACCTGGTGGGCGAAGGCCTGGTAATGGTGCCCGAGGGCCGCGGCGTCTTCACGCGCATGACCATCACCGAGAACCTGCAGATCGGCGCGTACATCCGCAACGACAAGGGCGGCATCGCGGCGGACATCGAGCGCATGTTCACCATCTTCCCGCGCCTGAAGGAACGCAAGGACCAGCTGGCCGGCACGATGTCGGGCGGCGAGCAGCAGATGCTCGCCATGGGCCGTGCGCTGATGGCGCAGCCCAAGGTGCTGCTGCTCGACGAGCCCTCGATGGGCCTGTCGCCCATCATGGTCGACAAGATCTTCGAGGTGGTGAAGAACGTCTACGACCAGGGCGTGACCGTGCTGCTGGTCGAGCAGAACGCCAGCCGCGCGCTGCAGATCGCCGACCGCGGCTACGTCATGGAGTCGGGGCTGATCACCATGACGGGCGATGCGAAGGTCATGCTCAATGACCCCAAGGTCCGCGCCGCCTATCTGGGCGAATGAAAAAGCCGCCTCCGGGCGGCTTTTTCGATAGTGCGGGGTGCGCCGTCAGTCCACCTTTGCGCCCGTGGCCTTCACGACTTTCTCGTACTTCGCCAGCTCGCTCTTCATGAACGCGCCGAACTGCTCGGGCGTGTTCGCGACCGGCTCCGCCAGCAGGTTGGCGAAGCGCGCCTTCGTCTCCGGCGCGTTCAGCGCCGCGACGAAGGCCTGGTTCAGCTTGGCGACCACGTCGTGAGGCGTGCCGGCCGGCGCGACCAGGCCCCACCAGGTGTCGATCGCGAAGCCCTTGAGGGTGGCGGCCACGGGCGGGACGCCGGGCAGGGCGCTGCTGGGCTGCGCGGTGGTCACGGCGATGGCCTTGAGCTTGCCCGAGCGGATGTTCGGTGCCGCGGTGGCGAGGTTGTCGAAGTTGAAGTCGACCTGGCCCGACAGCAGCGCGAGCTGGGCCGGGTTGCCGCCGTTGTAGGGGATGTGCACCGCGAAGATGCCGGCCTGCTGCTTGAACATCTCGCCGGCCAGGTGCCCGGCGCTGCCGTTGCCGCCGCTGCCGTAGTTCAGCTTGCCGGGGTTGGCCTTGGCGTAGGCGATGAGTTCGGGCAGCGTGCTGATCTTCAGGCGCTGCGCGGTCTCGGTGTTCATCACCAGCACGTTCGGCACGCGGACCATCTGCGTGATGGGCGCGAAGTCGGTGGCCGCGTTGAAGGGCATCTTGCTGTAGAGCCACGGGTTGACCGCATTCGTGGCCGTGGCCGCGATGCCGATGGTCAGGCCGTCCGGCGCGGCCTTGGCCACGGCGTCGGCGCCGATGTTGCCGCCGGCGCCCGGCTTGTTGTCGATGATCACGGTGCCCAGCGAATCCTTGACGCGCTCGGCCACGATGCGCGCCGTGACGTCGATCGGGCCGCCCGCGGCGTAGGGGACGATCAGTCGGATCGGGCGATGCTGCGCCAGGGCGGGCGCTGTGCTGAGGACGGCGAGGGTGGCGGTGGCCAGCGAGGCCAGGAGGAAGTGTCTCGTCTTCATTGTCGTGGGCCGTTGCCGGCGTTGCTGCAAAGGAAGGGGAAGCTCAGGGCAGGGCCTTGTCGGCTTCGGTGGTGAAGGCGTCCGCGTAGAACTCGTCTTCGGGCAGGCCGGCTTCGGCCACGTAGTCGCGCCTGGCCGAGTCGACCACGATCGGCGCGCCGCAGGCATACACCTGGTGGCCCGACAGGTCGGCGAAGTCCTCGAGCACGGCGCGGTGGACGAAGCCGGTGCGGCCGGTCCAGTTGTCTTCCGGCACCGCGTTGGACACCACCGGCACGTAGCTCAGATTCGGCATCTCGGCCGTCTGCGTGCGCAGCCAGCTGTCCATGTACAGGTCTTCGGGCCGGCGCCCGCCCCAGTACACGGTGGCGGGCCGCTCGATGGCTTTGAATTTCATGTGCTCGATGAGCGCCTTGATCGGTGCGAAGCCGGTGCCCGAGGCGAGCATCACGATCGGCTTGTCGGAATCCTCGCGCAGGAAGAAGCTGCCGTACGGCCCTTCGATGCGCAGGATTTCCTTTTCCTTCATCGCGCCGAAGACGTGGTCGGTGAACTTGCCGCCGGGCAGGTGGCGGATGTGCAGTTCGATGCCGGTGCCCGGCTCCAGCAGCGTATGCGGCGCGTTGGCCATCGAGTAGCTGCGGCGCGCGCCGTCGCGCAGGATGAATTCGACGTACTGGCCGGCATGGAACTGCAGCGGCTCGCCGGCCGGCAGTTGCAGGCGGACCATCATCACGTCGTGCGACAGCTTGGACAGCGCCAGCACGCGTGCGGGCATCTTGCGGATCGGGAAGGCGCCCAGCTCGGTCACCTGGCGCGACTCGAGCATCACGTCGCTGGTCGCCGTCGCGCAGCAGGTCAGCACGAAACCGGCGAGTTCTTCTTCGGCACTCAGCGCCTTGCTCTGGTGCGGGCCGTGGGTGACTTCGCCCGAGAGCTTGCGGCACTTGCAGGAGCCGCAGGCGCCGTCCTTGCAGCCATAGGGCAGGCCGATGCCCTGGCGGATGCCGGCAGCGAGGATGGTCTCGTCGCCCTGGGCGGTGAACTGGCGACCACTGGGCTCGACGGTGATCTGGAAGCCGGCTTCGTGCGGGGGGGCGCTCGTCATGGGTATTCTTCGGGTTCGTCTCAGCAGGGAACCCACGATTTTGCCCTCAATCCACAACCCTTCCGGCGCGCTGCCCGCGCGCTTCCGGCGGCAGCGCGTGCTGATCGTCGGTTGCGGCGACGTCGGCCTGCGTGCGGCGTCGCTTCTGCGGGGCCGGGTGCAGGTGCTCGCGCTGACCTCGTCGCCCGAGCGCGTGAGCGCCCTGCGCGCGGCCGGCGTGCGTCCGCTGGTGGCCGATCTCGATGCGCCGCAGAGCCTGCGCCGGCTGGCCGGCCTGGCCGACCGGGTGCTGCATCTGGCGCCGCCGGCCAACGTCGAAGGCGCCCGCTGGTGGCACGACGCGCGCACCACCGCCCTGGTGCGGGCGCTGCGCCAGCGCTCGCTGCCGGCCGCGCTGGTCTACGGCTCGACCAGCGGCGTCTATGGCGACTGCGGTGGGGCGCGCATCGACGAGACGCGCGCCGTCCGCCCCCACACGCCGCGGGCGCACCGGCGCGTCGACGCCGAGCGCGCCGTGCGCTGGCTCGGGCGGGCCGGCGTGGCGACGCGCATCCTGCGCATCCCCGGCATCTATGCGCCCGACCGTCCGGGCGGCACGCCGCACGAGCGGCTGCGCAAGGGCACGCCGGTGCTGCGCAGCGAGGACGACGTCTACACCAGCCACATCCACGCCGACGACCTGGCGCGCATCTGCGTGGCGGCGCTCTGGCGCGGCGGCACGCAGCGCGTCTTCCATGCCAGCGACGACACCGCGCTGAAGATGGGCGACTACATCGACCTGGCGGCCGATCTGTACGGCATGCCGCGCCCGCCACGCATCGCACGCGACGCCGCGCAGGCGCAGCTGCCCGTGTCGCTACTGAGCTTCATGGGCGAGTCGCGTCGGCTCGACAACGGCCGGCTCAAAAAGGAGCTGCGCGTGCGCCTGCGCCATCCGACCGTCGCGACCGGATTGCGGCCCGCGTCTTGAGCGCGGCGGCAGACATAATCCCCCTCGGACGTTTGGTAAAGAACGTCAAAGATTTTCCTGCCCACCGTATGCCCACGACGCAACTTTCCGTCTATTTCTTCCTGCAGATCGCTGTGATCATCACGGTCTGCCAGCTCGTGGGCCGCCTGGCGCAGAAGCTCGGGCAGCCGCAGGTGGTGGGCGAGATGATCGCCGGCGTCACGCTGGGCCCGTCGCTGCTGGGTCTGTTCTTTCCCGAGGTCCAGCGTGCGCTGTTCCCGAAGGAGACGCTGGGCATGCTCTACGTCGGCGGGCAGCTGGGCGTGGGCATGTACATGTTCCTCGTGGGCACCGAGTTCCGCGCCGATCACTTCAAGAGCCGCTTCCGCAGTGCCGTCTCGGTGTCGGCGGCCGGCATCGTCGTGCCCTTCGTGCTGGCCTTCGCGCTGATCCCCTGGCTGCTCACCATTCCGGGGCTGTTCTCGGCCAAGGCGAAGCCGCTGGAGGCGGCGCTGTTCCTGGGGGCCGCGATCGCGATCACCGCCTTCCCGATGCTCGCGCGCATCATTCACGAGCGCGGCCTGGCCGGCACCTCGCTCGGCACGCTGGCGCTCACCGCCGGCGCGGTCGACGACGCCGCCGCCTGGTGCATCCTGGCGATCGTGCTGGCGAGCTTCGGCGGCCACTGGGGTGGCGCCTACGCCGCAATCGGCGGCGGCATCGCCTATGCGCTGTTCATGGTCTTCATCGGTTCGCGGCTGCTCAGGCGGCTGGCCCGCCACGTGCGCCCAGACGCACCCCTGAGCGCCACGATGCTGGCCACCGTGCTGGTCCTGTTCGCGCTGAGCGCCTTCGCCATGGACGCGATCGGCATCCACGCGGTGTTCGGCGGCTTCCTGCTGGGCGCGGTGCTGCCGCGCGGCGCACTCACCGAGAAGCTGCGCGCGCAGCTGCAGCCCTTCGTGGTGGTCTTCCTGTTGCCGATGTTTTTCATCTATTCAGGCCTCAACACCCGCCTGGGTGTGCTGCTGGACCCGGGCATCCTGCTGGCGGCGGTGGCGATCCTCGCGGCCTCGTTCTGCGGCAAGGGCATCGCCTGCTGGGCGGCGGCGCGCGCCTCCGGCGAAAGCCACCGCGACGCGATGGCCATCGGTTCGCTGATGAACGCGCGCGGCCTGATGGAGCTCATCATCATCAACATCGGCCTGCAGGCCGGTGTCATCGAACCGGGGTTGTTCTCGATCCTGGTCCTCATGGCGATCCTCAGCACCCTGATGGCGACGCCTTTGTTCAACTGGGTGACGCGCGTGCCCAAGGCCGCCGCGGTGCGGGCCCCTGTCTGAGCCGATAAGCAACCATGTCCCAGCTGACCGATTTCGAGTCCATGTTCGACCTGGCGCCGGTGTCGCTGTGGGTGGAGGACTTCAGCGCCGTGCGCAGGATCTTCGAGTGCTGGCGCGCCGAGGGTGTCGAAGACCTGATCGCCCATCTGCGGGCCGACCCGTCGCGCGTGGGCGAGTGCATGTCGTCGATCCAGGTGCTGAAGGTCAACCAGACCACGCTCGACCTCTTCGGCGCTGCGGACCACGCGGCCCTGGTCGCCGGCCTCGGCCAGATCTTCAGCGGCGACATGGCCGAGCTGATGACCCATGAGCTGAACCAGCTCTGGCAGGGCAAGCTGCTCTACGAGAACACCACGGTCAACTACACGCTCGACGGCCGCCGGCTCGACGTGCAACTGCGCGTGCGCATCCTGCCGGGCCACGAAGCCAGCTGGGAGCGCGTGTTGGTGTCGCTCGACGACATCACCCTGCGGATGAAGGCGGTGCGCGAACGCGAGCAGAGCGCGCGGTACGCCACGGGGCTGTTCGAGCATTCGCCGGTGTCGCTGTGGGTCGAGGACTTCAGCGCGGTCAAGAAGCTGCTCGACGACATCCGCCAGCGCGGTATCACCGACTTCAACACCTTCCTCAAGGTCCATCCGGAATTCGTCACCCGCTGCATCGAGGAGATCCGGGTGATCGACGTCAATCGCGAGACGCTGCGCATGTTCGCAGCCGACGACCGCCGCATGCTGCTCGAGAACATCCCGCGCATCTTCCGCGACGAGATGCGGGACTCCTTCGCCGAGCAACTGCAGGACCTGTGGGCCGGCAAGACGCTGCAGCACCGGGAGGTGACCAACTACTCGCTCAACGGCGAGCTGATCAACATCCACATGCAGTTCGCCGTGCTCGAGGCGCACCTGCACGACTGGAGCATGGTGCTCGTGTCGCTGATGGACATCACGGCACGCAAGAAGGCCGAGGCCTACCTCGAGTACCTGGGCAAGCACGACGTGCTGACGCAGCTGCGCAACCGCACCTTCTACACCGAGGAACTCAACCGCCTCAACCGCAAGGGGCCGTGGCCGGTGTCGGTGCTGCTGATCGACCTCAATGGCCTCAAGCAGGTGAACGACGAGGAGGGCCATGCGGTCGGCGACGCGCTGCTGCGTCGTGTCGGCGAAGTGCTGGGCCAGGCGGTCGAGAGCCCGGCCTGGCCGGCGCGCGTCGGTGGCGACGAGTTCGCCGTGCTGATGCCCGCCACCGACGAGCGCGGCGCCGAGACGGTGCGCGAGCGCATCCTGTCGATGGTCGACCTTAACAACCAGTTCTACGCCGGCCGCAGCGGCCACGTGCTGAGCCTGGCCATCGGCATCGCGACGTGCGAAGTGGGCGAGCCGCTGGAGACCGCCCTGATGCGCGCCGACAAGGCGATGTACCGCGACAAGGCGTTGCACTACGAGACCCACGTGAAGCGCCGCGTCGACGACGCACCGGCCCCGCCTGTCTGATTCGACGATTCCATCGTGCCGACCCCTTCCATGCTCGCCCGCACCCTGTCCGGCCACCTCACCATCTGCGAGGGGCAGATCCTGTGGGCCGACGAGGATGCCCATCAACTGCTGGGCTATCCCGTGGGGGCGCTGATCGATCTGCCGTTCTCCGACGTGTGCATCAATGCGTCCGGCATTCCGGTGCCGGCCCGCGGCGGCGTCGACGGCCCCGACTTGCTGCTGAAGACGCATGACGGCGGCACGGTGCGCGTCGACGCGCGGGCCGAGCGCATGGACGACTTCTGCGTGCTCTGGTCCTTCAGCCCGGTCGCCCGCGGCGCACGGGCCGGCCGGATCGACTTCCTGGCGCGCCACGACGCACTCACCCGTCTGCCCAACCGCATCCCGGCGGTCGAGGAACTGCGCGAACGCCTGAACCTGCGCGACGGGCGGATGCTGGCCGTCTGCTACCTGGACATCGACCGCTTCCGCGACGTCAACGACCGCTTCGGCCCGATGGGCGGCGACACCGTGTTGCGGGAGGTGGCGCGCCGTCTGAAGGCCGGCCTGCCGCACGAGGCCGTTGTCGCGCGTGTGGGCGGCGACGAATTCGCGCTGGCCGTGTCCGTCGGCGGCCGACAGCAGTGCGAGAACCTGGTGGCCCAACTGCTCGCGCGGCTGGCGCACCCGTTCCGGCTCAAGGACGACACCGCCCGCCTGCGCGCCAGCGTGGGCGTGGCGCTGATGGCCGACGCCGAGCAGCCGACCGAGGTGATGCTGCAGCACGCGCAGCATGCGGTCTTCTTCGCCAAGCGCGCCGGCGGCAGCCAGCTGCATTTCTTCGATGCCAGCCAGGCGCTGGAAGAGCAGGAATCGCTGGCGCTTCGGCGTGCCATGGCCGAAGGCATGGCGCGCGGCGAGTTCTGGCTGGCCTACCAGCCCAAGGTGGACATGCGCTGCGGCCGCGTCATCGGCGCGGAGGCGCTGATCCGCTGGCGGCATCCGGCCTATGGCCAGCTGCAGCCCGGCGACTTCATCCCGCACATCGAGAACCACGAACTGGTGGAGCAGCTGGGCGACTGGGCCATCGGCGAGGCCCTGCGCCAGGCCGCGGCCTGGCAGGCGGCAGGCACCGGCACCTCGGTGAGCGTGAACATCAATCCGCGCCAGATGCAGCGCTCGGACTTCATCGAGCGGCTCGGCGAGCATCTGGCGCGCTACCCCGCGCTGCCGGCCGGCACGCTCGAGCTCGAAATTCTCGAGACCAGCGCCATCAAGGATTTCGCCACCGTCACCCGCTTCATCGAGGCGTGCAAGTCCTTCGGCGTGCCGGTGGCGATGGACGACTTCGGCACCGGCTACTCGTCGCTCACCTACCTGCGCCGGCTGCCGGTGGCCGCGCTCAAGCTCGACCAGTCCTTCGTCAACGGTGTCATCGACAACGCCGAGGACCAGGCGATCGTCAAGGGCATCCTGCTGCTGGCCAAGGGGCTCGGCCGCAAGGCCATCGCCGAGGGCGTCGAATCGGTGGCGCACGGCCGCGCGCTGATGGCGCTGGGCTGCACGCTCGGCCAGGGCTACGGCATCGCCCGGCCGATGGAGCCCGACGCCCTGCCGGGCTGGATCGCCGACTACGAGCGCAACCCGCTCTGGGGCCGCGCCGACGACTGCGACTGACCCGGGCCCGCACCGCGGGCGCCGATCAGAGCAGCGGCGTGTAGGGCGAATTGAACGGGTTCAGGCCCGGCGTCGCCGACGCATTGCCCAGGATGCCCGAGCCGCCGAACAGGTAGCGCAGGTAGATGCTGCCGGTCAGCTGCCGGTAGTTCTGCGCGTTGTTCAGGCCGAGTGCCCCGCCCAGGTAGAGCTGCGGTGCCAGCTGGTATTCGACCGCGCCTGCGAAGTTGTAGGCCAGGCCGGTCTCGGTGCTGCCCGCGTACATGCCGTTGTAGCCCGCGTTCGTGAGGTTCGCGCCGGCGGCCTGTCCCGCCGCGCCGTAGCTCGCGTTCTGCCGCACCGCATCGGTGGGGAAGTAGGGCGAGTCGTTCTGGGTGAACGACTGCACGCCGAGCGATGCGTTGACGCGCCACGAGAGCCGGTTGGCCCGGCCGCTCCAGTCCACCGGGAAGGCCACGCTCACGTAGCGTTGCGGGCTGAAGTAGCCGCCCTGCCCGAAGGTGAAGTAGCTCAGGTTCTTGTCGTAGTGCATCAGCCCGATGTTCATGCCGGCCGTGAGGTTCGACCCAGTGCCGCGCAGGATGTGCATGTACATCCCGCCGCCGACTTCGGCGCGGTTGTTGTCCGCCACGTTCAGGCCGGTGAGCACGTGGTAGCCGCCGTAGCCGTACAGGCCGTAGGTGCCGTCGTCGCGCGTCACGTCCATGCGGCCGCCGCTGGCGACCACGCCGCCCCACTTCTCGCCGCTCACCGGGTCCTTGGTGCCCGCGAAGGACAGCAGGCTGTCGGTGATCGGGCGGCGCGAGAGTTCGCCCTTGAGCGACAGGGTGTCGGTGACGGCGCCGCCGTAGCTCACGCTGCCGATCACGTTGGTCTCCTGGAAGCCCAGCGGCGTGGTGCCCACGCTGGCGTTCAGGTTCTTGCCTTCGTAGCCGACCGCCAGGCCGACGCCGCTGGCGTTCTGCGAGCCCGGCGCGCTGCGCTGCGCGTCCGTGAGCGCGCCTGCCGGCCCGTCGCCGAAGCGGCTGCGGGTGCCGTAGTCGCCCGACACCTTGCCGGCGTCGATCACGGTCGGCGTGGCGCTCACCACCATCTTGCCCTCGCCGACCGGGATGCGGGCCTGTACCGGCACCTGCAGGTCGGTCAGGCGGCTGAGGCCGCTCTCGCCGGCGCGGTTGCGGTAGACGGTGCCCGCGCTGAGCGACGGGCTGCGGTCGACTTCCAGCGCCTGCAGCTCCGACTGCAGGGGGCTGACGGGCTGCGACGCATTGCGCAGGCCGCCGCGCCAGGTGCTGTCGCTTCCGGCGGCGAATGGCTCGTTGTTGCCGCTGCTGCCCGGAACCGGCAGCGGATAGCCGCCGGCCAGCGTGCCCGGTGCGGCCGAAGGCTGGGGCGAGAAGGGCACTGCAGCGAAAGCCGGCACGGCTGCCGCCGGGGCGCCGCGGTTCGCGGCGGTGGTGTTGTTGCGTCGGGCCGCCGTGCCGCCGGCGACCTGCGCCGGCACACGCGTCGACGTGTCGGCCCACGGCAGGCCTGCGGTGCCGGCGGGCGCGTTGACGTTGCCGTAGGTGGCGGGCGCCGGCTGCGTCGCGGCCGGGTACGCGGCCTGGACGGGCGGCGATACCGGCAGCGCCACCGGCTGCATCGCACCGCCCAGCACCATCGCCGCCGAGGGCGCGCCGCCGGTCATGCCGGCGAAGGGGTTGGCCGCCGGTGCCGGCGCGGCGCCGGGCGCGGGGGTGCGGGCCTGGCCGCTCGCGAGCCGGTTCTCGGCCATGACGGCGGCGCGCAGGTACTGCTCGGCGCGGCCGTTGTCGCCCGCGTTGCGGTACACGCGGCCGGCCGCGGCCAGCGTGCGCGACTGGTCGGGCGCCTGCTTGAGCGCGGCCAGCACGTAGGCCTCGGCGTCGCCGTGTTCCTTCAGCGCGCTGGCGCTGGCGGCGGCGGCCAGCAGCGTGTCGAGGTCCGTCGGGCTGCGTTGCAGGATGCGCTGGTACAGCGCCAGCGCCTGGCGCTCGTCGCGCGCCGCGGAATAGAGCCGCGCCAGCGCGGCCATCACGCCGGGGTCGTTCGGCCGTTCGGCCAGCACCGGCGCCAGCGCGTTGTAGGCGGCCTCGAGGTTGCCCATCTCGCGCAGCGCGTCGGCCTGCCGCAGGCTCCAGGCGGTGCGCAGGTTGTCGAAGTCGCTGCGCTGCGAGGCGGTCATCTGCGTGGCCTGCAGCTGGCGCAGCACGGCCGTGAGTTCCACGTCCTGCTTCGTCTTCATCAGGATCGACGCGTACAGCAGCCGGTCGCCGATGCTCGGGTTGGGGCCGCGCGAGAGCAGTTGCCGGCTCATCGCCAGCGCGCGCGGCGCGTCGCCGATCTCGGCGTACGCGGTGGCGAGCTCGCCCCACATTTCGGCTGGCATGTCGCGGCCCAGCGTCGCCTCGGTCTGCTGCAGCACGTTGCGCGCCACCGCCGGCTGGCCCTGGCGCGCGAGCGCGATCGCCTGCTGCGTCTGGCCCTGCGCCCACAGCTTGCGCTGCAGCTGCGTCATGTCGCGCGTGCGGGCCGCGGCGGGCACCTTTTCGAGGTACTGCAGGCCTGCCACCGGGTCGCCGGCGTCGGAGGCCAGCAGCGCGCTCGCGTAGAGCGCGTCGGGCATGTCGGGCTGCGACATCAGCAGGCCGTCCATCACGCCGCGCGCCTGCGGCATCAGGCCCTGGCGGCGGTAGATGTTGGCCAGGTCGAGCCGCAGCCACGGGCTGTCGGGGTTGGCGAGCATCGCGTCTTCCAGCGTGCGCTGGGCGCCGGCGGTGTCGCCGCGCTCGTTCTGCTGGCGCGCCAGGGCGCGGGTCTGCTCGACGCGCACGTTCTGCAGCCCGCCGATCTGCGCGGCCTGCTCGGGCGTGAGCTTCTGCGACAACGCCAGGGCTTCCTCGGCACGGCCCTGCCGCGTGTAGACGTTGATGAGCCCGCGCAGCGCCTGCGCGTCGCTCGGCTTGGCTTCCAGCACGCGCTTGTAGCCCTGCTCGGCGGTCGGCAGTTCACCCTGGGCCGCACGGAGGTCGGCCAGCGCGATTTGGCCGACCGGTTCGCGCGCATCGAGCCGCACCGCGCGCTCCAGCAGCGCCTGCGCGGCTGTCGGGTCGTTGCGGTCGCGCGCCGTGTTGGCCTGGCCGACCAGGTTCCAGTAGGTGGCGCTCTGCAGGGCCGAGGCCCACTTGCGCCCGCCCGTGCGGCTGGCCTGCTCGAGGTAGTCCTGCGCCTGCGCGAAGCGTTCCTGGCGCAGCCGGATGAGGCCCATGCCGCCGAGCGCTTCCGAGTCGCCGGGCTGCACCCGCAGCGCCTGCTGGAAGCGCGCCTCGGCGGTGGTCGTGTCGCCGCGGTCGAGCGCGCGGTAGCCCTCGCCGAGCGGCTGGGCCGCCGGCGACGCGGGCGTGGCGGCAGCTTCGGCCTTGGTCAGGCTCTCAAGCCGCGCGGTGACGGCCGGGTCGCTCTGGCCGTCGAGGTAGGCCTCGTACAGCGGCGTATCGGGCGCGCGCGCGTCGAGCCAGATCAGCGCCTGCCGCCAGCTCGCGCGGGCAGCGGCGCCCACGCCGGGCCGCTTCGACAGATCGGCCAGCGTGCGGATGCCTTCGCGCCGCGAGGGCTCGCGGTAGGTCTGCAGCTGCGCCAGCGCCAGCCTGTAGTTGAGGTTGTCGGGCTTGTCCTTGACGAGCTGTTCGAGCCCGCGCCGGCCGTCGTCCCATCCCTGCGGCGTGCCGCCGAGCAACTGGTAGTACTCGACCGCCAGCGGTTCCGGCGGCGGCCGGTTGTCGAAGATCGCGCGGTAGAGCTGGATGGCCTCGGCGCTGCGGCCGGCCTGGGCCGCGGCGCGTGCGCGCTGCAGGTCGGTCTGCGGGCCGCCGGCCTGCTGCGCGCCCTGCTGGAAGCGCGCCAGGCGGGCGTCGGTCGGGTGCGCGGTGCGCAGGCGGCCGATCCATTCGCGGGCTGCGTCGGGCTTGCTGCGGGAGAGCTCGACCTGCGACATGCCGTAGAGCGCATCGGCCGAGTTCGGGTCGACGCGCAGCAGCTTGCGCCAGCTCTCTTCGGCGAGGTCGGCACGGCCCATGCCCTGCCAGTAGTTGCCTTGCTCGATCAGCGCGGCGCTGGCGTCGTTCTGCGCCCACAGCGGGCCGCTGGCGCACAAGGCGCTCACGATACCCAGGCGCGCGATCCACTGGCCGGCCGTGGGCCGCCGCGCGCCGGGCGGGCGCGGCGAAGGCGTTGCGCCGCGCGTCAGGCGGTCCGGGTGGATGGGCATGCGGGTCTCCATTGGGGTTGCAGCGCGCCGGTCTTCGTGAAGGCGTAGCGGCCGTCGAGCCAGCCTTGGGCGAAGAGCAGCAGCATGCGTTCGTAATAGGGCAGCGGCTTCGGGCCGGCCGGCGCGGTGCCGCCGAGGTCGACCGGGATGCGCGCGAGTTGGGCGGTGAGGGCAGCGGTCGCGTCCTGCGCTTTCAGGTAGGGCAGCAGCGCACCGCTGAAGCCCGCGGGGCCGTTGCCGCGCGTGACGCCGGTGCCGGTATCGACGTACTCGGGTGGCGGCTGCGATGTCTCGACCACGCGGCGCGGGCCGTACAGCGACTTCAGCAGCGCCGCGCGCGCCGGTTCCTGCGGATGGAGCATGCCGGCCCAGAGGTAGACGCGGATCGCGTCGTAGCTGCCGGTCGCGCCCTTCTCGGGGTCGACGACGAAGGCCTTCTGTTCGGTCGACCAGCCGCACCAGTCGGGCGCGAAGCCCTGCGGTGCGGTCGCGCCGATCATGCGCACGGTGTTGGTCGCGATCTCGTTCCACGGCCCGGTGGGTTCTTCCTGCTGGAAGCGGCGCAGCAACTGCAGCGGCAGGTAGCTCGCGTTGAGCCGCCAGACCGGCCCCTTGGCGACCGACTTCGGCCAGGGCAGCAGCATGCGGCCGAGGCCGGGCAGCACCATGACTTCCTCGCGCACCACCAGCGCGAGCAGGGCGCGGCCCAGCGTGCGGTAGCGCGGATCGTCCCACAGGCGGGCGGCCTCGAGCAGGGCGTAGGCGATCCACAGGTCGGCGTCGGAGGCCGGGTTCGGGTCGAGCACGCCCCAGCCGCCTTCGGTCTTGCGGCCCCACTGCCAGGCCGGCAGGCGCTGCGCCAGGCTGCCGCCACTCAGGTTGCCTTCGGTCCAGGCCAGCACGCGTTCGAAGTTACGGCGGTCGTCGTGCACCAGCGCGAAGAACATCGCGTACGACTGCCCTTCGGAGGTCGAATGCTGCTGCGGCGTGTCGAAATCGATCACGCGGCCGTCGGGCTGGATGTGCCGCGCGGCGAAGCTGGTCCAGTCGCCCATCGGCATGCAGCCGCCCAGCGAGGTCTGCGCGTGTGCGGGCAACGCCGAGAGCGCGGGCCCGAGCAGGGCCGCGGCGAGCGCGTCGCGTCGTCGGATCGTCATGGCCGCAGTCGCTTTCGTGCGCGCGCCTGCAGGCTGGCGTAGGCCGCGGCCGCGCCCAGCAGCGCCACCAGCAGTGCAGCGCCGGCCAGCAGCAGCGGGCTGCGCGAAAGGTTCCATTGCAGCCAGGCCCACGGCGGCAGGCGGCCGACGTAGTAGCTGTCGCCGGCCAGCAGGCTGTTGACCTGCGCACCGCGCACGATGGCGGTGCTGCCCTGGATGCGCTGCAGCAGCTCGGGCGTCATGAGCGCATGGAGCAGCGAAGGCTGCGAGGCCGCGTTGCTCACCACCGCGACCACGCTGCGGCCGGCGTGCAGCGGCGACTCGAAGCCCGCCAGCACCGCGTCGCTGCCGTCTTCGGCGACGGTCATCTGCACCGTGGTCGGCAAGTCCTTGCGCTGGCGCGTGCCGGTGATGAGGGGCAGGTTGTCGTCGACCCACTCGCCCAGGCTGAAGGTCTGCGACGTCGACGTGCCCTTGCGCTGCAGCGGCATGCGCGCGGCCCACTCGGTGAAGAGCGGCTGGTTCTGCAGGCTGCCGATGACGAGCAGGTCGCGGTCGGCGTGCTGCGACACGTTGGCCGCGCGGGTCACGGCCACGCGCAGTGCCGGATAGCCGGTGGCATGGCCGAGCTGGCCCAGCAGCGCGAGGTAGGTTTCTGCGTCGGCGGCACCGGGCTGGTCGGGCAGCACCACCGCCGTTTCGGCCAGGTCGGCCAGGCGCGTGAAGGGGAAGCCGCTGTTGGCATAGGCGGCCAGCTCGGGCATCGCCATGTAGTGCGGGAACGTCGAGATGTCGAGGGTCGACGTCGGGTCGATGGCGCCGCGCACGTTGTCCAGCAGCGTCTGGCAGTTGCCGGCCGCGGGCTGGAAGTAGTAGTGCAGGCGCAGCTGGCTGCGCGAGGCCAGCGCCAGCGGCGGCAGCAGCACCTCGCGCCGCTGGGCGATCACGCCGTCGGGCAGCAGCCGGGTCGCGAGCGGGTTCCACCAGTGGTCGCCGCCCGGGTTGGCGGTGCGCAGCGGCAGCGAGCCGATGAAGGTGTCGTCGACGCTCACGTTGAGCGTGGACTGGTCGTTGTGCACCCGCGGCGTGTAGCGGTAGTGCAGGTCGAGCGGAATGCCGTGCGAGCGCCAGGTGAACAGGTCCGGCGGCATCTGCAGGTTGACCTTGACCACGTCCGGCGAATAGCCGCTCACGTTGAGGTCGGCCGCCTGCGTCAGCTCGCCGAGCTGCACCGGGCGGTCGCTCGCGATCCAGCGCGGCGCGTCGTAGGGCTTGCGCGCGGGGATGTCCTGCAGGCTCGGGATGGTGACGCTGTTGCCGGTGAAGGTGCGCGCGTTCAGCGTGAGCGCGGTGGCGGCGCTGCGCAGTTCGCCGGGGTTGCGGCCCATCAGCAGCAGCAGCTTGCGCGTGGCGTCCTGCGGGTGGTCGATGACCGTGAGCGTCGGTCCGGCGATGGCCGGCAGCGTGAGGCCGGGGATGGCCGTCTCGGGCGTGGCGAACACCACGGCGTTGGCTGCGGGCAGGGCGTCGTTCGACACCGGGAAGATCGCGCCGCGGTAGCCCGCGAGCGCGCCGAACCACGACGAGACGATGCCCGCCACCTCGAGCGTGGTCGACGACGGCGTGCCGCCGAAGACGAAGGGGATGCTCGCGCGGCGCATGTCGCGCCGGTCGAAGAAGGGCTGCGGCAGCAAGGCGAGATCGCTCGCCGTCTTCAGAGGCACGACGTTCAGCCGCAGCGTGCTGGACGCGTCGACTTTGGCCCACAGGCTGCTGTGCAGCGGGTCTTCGCATTCGCGCGTGTAGTGGCCGACCAGCTCGACGTTGATGCGGTTGAAGTCGGTGACCAGGCGGCGGTCGATGGTGATGTCGGCGGTCTGCGGCTTGCCGGCGCCCTCGCGTGGCAGCGCGATCGTCGACACCAGCACGTCGTTCACGCTCACCTTGAGGTGCGACAGCTCGGGGATCAGCGCCGGCGAATAGGCGTAGTTCAGCCGCAGGCCGGCGCCGGTGACCAGCTCGTCCGCGCGCACGCTGAACGGGATGCCGACGGTGCCGCTCACGCCGCGCAGCTGGATCGCGTAGTCGAGCCCGAGCTGGGTCAGCGTGAATTCGCGGGCCGTGCCCGCCGGTGCGGTGGCCGCGACCGGCGCCGAAGCGGGCGGTGCCACGGCGGGGGCCTGCGCCGCGGCCGGGTCGGCGGCGCTGCCGGCCCAGGCCAGTAGGGCCACCAGCACCGCGGTGGCACGCATCAGGTGCGGCGGCATCGAGGAACAACGGGCGAAATCGGCCTGCATCATCAGGTGGGTTCCTTGGCGCCGACGGCGGCCTGCGGCGAGCGGGGAGGGGCCGGGCGCAGCTTGCGCAGGCCGGCACGGTAGTAGTGGGCGAACATGTCCTTGAAGCCGACCGCGCTGATGCGCGCGATGTGCCCGATCACGCGGTGCACGGCGGCACGCGGGTGGTTGCCCCAGCGTGCGGCCCAGATGTCGGCGCGGGCGGTCGTGCATTGCACCAGCGCGCGCTCCTGCTCGAAGCTCAGCGGCGCGAAGGCCAGACCCATCCGCTTGCCGCGGCTGAAGCGCACGGTGGCGGGAAAGCGGAACTCCGCTTCGCCGCGGTACAGCGCCACCTCGAGCGGCGCGTCCTGCGCCAGCGACAGGTCGGCCGGCAGGTCGAGCCCGAGGCCACCCGTCGAGAAGTCGGAGGTCTGGCCCTTGAGCGCCTGGCCGTCGGGCAGGTACAGCGTGGCCGGAATCTGCAGCGCGATGCGGTGTGCGTTGCGCAATTGCCGCGTCTCGTTGGCCGCCGCCACGCAGGCGCCCAGGATCACCAGGTTGTAGAAGGTCCAGGCCAGGTTGAGCCAGACCGTGGCGATGTTGTCGGCGTCGACCCAGGTCAGGCGCCACAGGCCGGCCACCACGCCCAGGAAGTTGAGCGCCAGCAGGAACAGGCTGGCCTTGGCGATCGAGGTGTCGAAATACTCTTCCTGGATCAGGCCGCCCTTGGCCGTCACGTTGAAGCTGCCGAGCTTGGGGTTGATCAGCGCCACCAGCGTGGGCCGGAAGATGTACCAGGCCAGCACCGCCTCGTACACCTCGTTCCAGAACAGGTAGCGGAAGCGCCCCTGGATGCGGCTGTTGGTGAGGTTGGCGTGGAAGATGTGCGGCAGCGCGTAGGCGAAGATCATCGAGGCCGACGCGTGGATCACGCTGGCGCCGAAGAACAGGTAGGCCAGGGGTGCCGTCAGATAGATCAGGCGCGGCAGGCCGTACAAAAAGTGCAGCATCGCGTTGACGTAGCACAGGCGCTGCGCCCACTGCAGCCCGCGGCCGAACAGCGGGTTGTCGATGCGGAAGATCTGCGCCATGCCGCGCGCCCAGCGGATGCGCTGGCCGACGTGGCCCGAGAGGCTTTCGGTCGCCAGGCCCGCCGCCTGCGGCAGCGCGAGGTAGGCGGTGTTGTAGCCCAGCCGGTGCATCTTGAGGGCGGTGTGGGCGTCTTCGGTCACCGTCTCGACCGCGATGCCGCCGACCTCTTCGCAGATCGTGCGGCGCAGCACCGCGCAGGAGCCGCAGAAGAAGGTCGCGTTCCAGAGGTCGTTGCCGTCCTGGATCAGGCCGTAGAACAGCTCGCCCTCGTTGGGCACGGTGCCGAAGGTGCCGAGGTTCTTCTCGAAGGGGTCGGCCGAGAAGAAGTAGTGCGGCGTCTGCACCATGCCCAGCTTCGGGTCCTTGCCGAACCAGCCCATGGCGATCTGCAGGAAGGAGCGCGTGGGGATGTGGTCGCAGTCGAAGATCGCGATGAATTCGCCGGTGGTGTGCTTGAGCGCCGCGTTGATGTTGCCGGCCTTGGCATGGCGGTTGTTGTCGCGGGTGACGTGGCTCACGCCCACCGCCTCGCAGAACACGCGGAACTCCTCGCGCCGGCCGTCGTCGAGCACGAAGATCTTCAGCTTGTCGCGCGGCCAGTCGATCGACTGCGCGGCCAGCACCGTGGCGCGCACCACCGACAGCGGCTCGTTGTAGGTCGGGATGAACAGGTCGACCGTGGGCCACTGCGCGACGTCGTCGGGCATCGCGACCGGCTTGCGCTCCAGCGGCCAGGCGGTCTGGACGTAGCCCAGCAGCAGCACGATGAAGGCGTACAGCTCCGCCATCAGCAGCCCGACGCCCAGTACCAGGTCGAGCGGGTTGTCCATCACCATCGTCTCGGTCAGGCGCCAGTACATGTAGCGGGACGACGCGATCACCGACAGGAAGATCATCGCCAGCGTCGCGAAGCGCCCGCCGAAGCGGTTGATCACGAGCGCGGCGATGAAGATGGCGACCGACAGCGTGAGCTGCTGGTCCAGCGTGAGCGGCGCGATGATCAGCGCCACCATCAGCACCGCCGTCACGGCCCAGGCGACGGCGCGCAGCCAGGGGAGGCGGCCGAGCAGCGGGGTGTCGGCCGAGGCTGGGGCGTGGGATGTCATGGGTGCACCTGTGCGGAAGGAAAAGCCGGCGCCATCGGGCGCCGCGCGGCCACCGGGATCACCGGCATCAGCCCGGAGTGCGCCAGTGCGCCATCAGGCCGCGGGCTGCGGACGCTGGGGCGGGCGGGCAGGCATCGAGCCGCGCGAACAGCCGATCGAGCGCGCGCGGCGCCGCAGGGGCAGCCGGCGCCTCGTCGGTCGCGAGCGGCGGCGGCTCGGCGGCGAGGGCGACCGCGGGTGGTTCGGGCGCCGGTGCCGGTGCCACAGGATGCTGTTGCGTCGACGGCGGCGTGGCGACCGGCGCTGGCGCGGCCGGCATCTCCAGAGGCGCGAACTCCTTGTACGCCGCGGCGTCGCCGCCGAACTTGCGGAACAGCCCCGCGACGTCTTCCTGCTGCGCTTTGGCCCGCTTCATTCGGCGAACTTCCCGAGTGCCAGCCGCACCTGCGTGCCGGCGCTCTCTTCGTCGTCGGCCACCGCCTGCACGCGCAGCCCCACCGGGCTGCCTTGCGCCTGGAACCAGGTCTGGTAGGCCCCTTCGAGAAAACCGCGGGTCCAGCCCGCCGCGTCGGCACCGAAAGCCACGCCGAGCGGGCTGCAGGCGTGGGTGATCGACAGCGTTTCGGCGCCTTCCTCCAGGCGGGCGAAGCCCCAGCCGATGGCTTCCCAGCGCGCGTTGAAAGCGCCTTCGAGCGCCTCCAGCGTGTCGCAGCGTGCCAGCGGCAACTGCTGCGCCACGCGTGCGCCGATGCGGGCGAACAGCCGGCGGTTCTCTTCCGGTGGCAGGCCGGCGCTCAACTCGATCGCCAGGGAACGGTTGAACGCGAGCCACTGCGCCGAGCAGGCCGTGCGTTCGTAGTAGGCGAGGGCGTGGGCGGTGAGCGTCATGAAAGGTCAATGCATTGTCACGGCGTCGCCGAGGGCTGGCAACAGAATGTATTCATGCTGCCCTCGATGCGTTTGATCCAGGCAACGGCTGCCTCCCGCTGCGGGCGCCGATCTGTCAGGCCACCCGCTTGCGCGGCGATGCGGTGTTGTCCGGCAGCGCCCACGACGGGCGCCAGCAAGGCTTGCGCGCTTTGCCCACTGGAGAACCGACCATGCACGAACCGACCCACGCCGTTGGCGCCGCGGCGACGACTTCGATCGATGTCACCCAGCGTCAGGCGCTCGAATACTGGCTCGACACGCTCGGTGTCGACGAGTACCGCTTGCGTTCGGCGGTGGCTGAAGTGGGCACTTCCGCTCAGGATGTGCGTTGCCATCTCGGCATGCCCGACGGCGCGCCCGGATTGTTAACCCATTGGTTGTAAGATGTAAACTAAAGTGTGCGGTTTTACCTTGCGGCTCGAGCCAAAATTAAACACAATTGATTACATGGCACACGGCAACACTTTTTCCAACCCATCGCGGACTCCCGACTTGCGCATGACGCACCTGAGCGTCGAGGATCTTGGCCAGATCGCGGTCGGCTTGCGCCGTCAGTGCGTCCGCGGCGACCTCAATGCGGGGCTGGTGGCGGACGCGCTCGAATCGGTGGTCCGGCGTCGCCATGCGGCGCAAATGGCGCCCCGCCGTCGCCACGCCAACAACTTCATGACGTCGGCCTGGCAGCGCGTCACGGCCTGGGCCAGCCTGCGATAGGCGGGAAAGCACCGGATCGAAGGCCGCACAGTGCTGGCGCAGCAGGCCACCCCTCTGTGCATCGGCGTTCGCCGATGGTGCCCGGGGCCGGAATCGAACCGGCACGCCTTGCGGCGGGGGATTTTGAGTCCCCTGCGTCTACCAATTTCACCACCCGGGCACGGGAAGAGTGCAGCCGAAAATTATGGCACAGTGCTCGCCATGAAGTACCCGACCATCGAAGACGCGATCGGCAAGACGCCGCTCGTCGCCCTGCAGCGCATCGACGCGACCGAGAACGCGCAACGTGGCAACGTGATCCTCGGCAAGCTCGAGGGCAACAATCCGGCGGGTTCGGTGAAGGACCGTCCGGCGCTGTCGATGATCCGGCGCGCCGAGGAGCGCGGCGAGATCAAGCCGGGCGACACGCTGATCGAGGCCACCTCGGGCAACACCGGCATCGCGCTGGCGATGGCCGCGGCCATCAAGGGCTACCGCATGGTGCTGATCATGCCGGAGGACCTGTCCGTCGAGCGCGCCCAGACCATGAAGGCCTTCGGCGCCGAACTCGTGCTCACGCCCAAGAGCGGCGGCATGGAATACGCCCGCGACCTGGCCGACCAAATGGTCGTGCAGGGCAAGGGCCGGGTGCTCGACCAGTTCGCCAACCCCGACAACCCGCGCATCCACTACGAGACGACCGGCCCCGAGATCTGGGCCGACACGCAGGGCAAGGTCACGCACTTCGTGAGCGCCATGGGCACCACCGGCACCATCACCGGCGTGTCGCGCTTCCTGAAGGAAAAGAATCCGGCGATCCAGATCGTCGGCGCGCAGCCGGAAGAGGGCTCGCGCATCCCGGGCATCCGCAAGTGGCCGCAGGAATACCTCCCCAAGATCTACGACCCGAGCCGGGTCGACCAGGTGGTGAACGTCAGCCAGGACGATGCCGAGGAGATGGCGCGGCGCCTGGCGCGCGAGGAGGGCATCTTCGGCGGCATCTCGGCGGCCGGCGCGCTGTGGGCTTCCCTGCAGATCGCCAGGACGGTGGAGAACGCGACCATCGTCTTCGTCGTGTGCGACCGGGGCGACCGCTACCTCTCGACCGGCGTCTTTCCTGCCTGATGTTTTCCGCCTGACCCGACCGTGTTCCAGCCCACCTTCTGCCCGGCCTGCGCGACGCCGCTCGCGCACATCGAACTCGTCGAAGACAGCGGCCCGACGACGCGCCTGCGCTGCCCGGCCTGCGACTGGACGCACTGGAACAACCCGACGCCGGTGCTCGCCGCCATCGTCGAGTACCGCGGGCAGGTGCTCCTGGCACGCAACGCCGCGTGGCAGCACAAGATGTATGCGCTCATCACCGGCTTCATGGAGGCGGGCGAAACACCGCAGGGCGGCATCGCGCGCGAGGTGAAGGAAGAGACGAACCTCGACGCGAGCGCGGTGACGCTCGTGGGCGTCTACGACTTCCAGCGCATGAACCAGGTGATCATCGCCTACCACGTGGTGGCGGACGGCGAGGTGGCCCTGTCGCCCGAACTGGTCGACTACCGGCTGTACGACCTGCCGGCGCTCAAGTGCTGGCCCGCGGGCACGGGCTATGCATTGGCGGACTGGCTGCGCAGCCGCGGCCATGCGCCCGAATTCGTCGAGTGGCCGCGCCCGGCGGCCCCGACCGCTTGAACCTTCTTTCCGCTGATTCCAGGAACGCCATGCACATCCACCAAGAACTCGACACGCGCGGGCTCAATTGCCCGTTGCCGATCCTGAAGGCGAAGCGCTCGCTCAACGACATGCAGAGCGGCCAGCTGCTGCGGGTGGTGTCGACCGATGCCGGTTCGCTGCGCGACTTCCAGGCCTTCGCCCGCCAGACCGGCAACGACCTGGTCGAGCAGCAGACCGTCGGCACGGAGTACATCCACATCCTGCGGCGCCGGTGACACACCCCGTGAGCCGGCCCCTCGTTCCATCGTTGCCAATCCGGTGCTCTGTGGCCGAGGCTCGCCCATGAGAATGGTCGTGCAGATCGCCTTCATCGTTCTCGGCCTGGCCGCCGCCGCAGCCCTGATGCTGTGGGACAACGGCGTGCCCGACGCGGCGGCCCACCGCGTGGTTCCACCCCAGGCCATTCCGATGGCCGTCATGGGCGACTCGAACAGCCATGCCTACCAGGACCGACTGAACTTCTCGGTCGAATCGGGTGAGCGCGGCGGCGTCAACCAGGAGCGCAGCTTCAACTGGGTCGAGGTGCTGGCGCGGCTGCGCGGCAAGGAGATCGACCTCGGCCCGTGGGTGACCTGGGGTCGATCGGGCGTGATGGTCCGGGTGCTCGACCTGCTCCACCTTCCGGTCGGCCGCGCGCCGCGCAAGGAAGACTACCTCTACAACTTCGCCTTCTCGGCGATGGGCTGCAAGGAGCTGATGGAAGGCAAGTTCCGGCAGGCGCCGCGCCTGGTCGCGCTGATGGACCGCGAGCCCGAACGCTGGCGCCGGGGCGTGGTGGTGATCCGCACCGGGCTGGGCGAGTGGTCGCAGTTCATGGAACTGCAGGCCAAGGACCCGGACGCGCCGGAACTGCAGCCGGTGATCGATGGCTGCGTGAAGCACATCGGCGATGCCATCCGCCTCATCCACGCCTCGCACCCGGCCACCCGCGTCGTCGTGGTGGGCGTGGTGAACGAGGCCTCCGACCCGCTGTACTTCGACCGCTGGCGCAGCGGCCTCGAGTTCGGGAACATCGAGAAGGCGCTGGGCCGCCTCAACGGCGCACTGCGGCAGCTGACCGAAGCGCAGCCGAACACCCTGTTTTTCGACGATCAGGCCTGGGTCCTGGAACGCTGGGGCTCGCGCCCGCCCGACGGCATGCCGGTCTACCGGACGGTCACCATCGGCGGCACGCTGCGCGTGACGAACACGGCCGGAGACGGCCCGAACCACGCGATGATGGAGGACCACCATGCAGGCCTGGCCTACAACGCGTTGTGGGCACAGTCGCTGGTGTCGCGTCTGAATGCCGGTTTCGGCCTGTCGCTCACGCCGATCACCGACCAGGAACTGGCCGGGTTCGTGTTGCCGCTGGCCGAGGCCTCGCTCAGAGCGCCAGGGTCTTGAGGTATTCGCGGAACTGGGCCCCCACCTCGGGGTGGGCCAGTGCCAGTTCGACCGTGGCCTGCAGGAAGCCTTCCTTGCTGCCGCAGTCGTAGCGCGTGCCCTTGTAGGCATAGGCGTAGACGGCTTCCTTCTTCATCAGCGCGGCGATGCCGTCGGTCAGCTGGATCTCGCCGCCCGCGCCCTTGGGCTGGTTGCGGATCTCGGCGAACACGCCCGGCGTGAGCACGTAGCGGCCGGCCACGCCCAGGCGCGAAGGCGCCTGCTCGGGTGACGGCTTCTCGACCATCTTGTTGACCTTGATCAGGCCTTCGTCGATGGTGTCGCCGGCCACGATGCCGTAGCGCTTGACCTGGTCGAGCGGCACTTCCTGCACGGCCAGCAGCGAACGGCCCAGTTGGGCGAAGGCGGCGGTCATCTGCGCCATCACCGGCTGACCGCCGACCGGGCCGACCATCAGGTCGTCGGCCAGCAGCACGGCGAAGGGCTCGTTGCCCACCAGGTGCTCGGCGCACAGCACCGCGTGGCCCAGGCCCAGCATGCGCGGCTGGCGCACGTAGGACACCGTCATGTCGTCGGGCATCACCGAGCGCGCGATGTTCAACAGAGCGGTCTTGCCGCTGGCCTCGAGCTGGCTTTCCAGTTCGTAGGCGGTGTCGTAGTGGTCTTCGATCGCGCGCTTGTTGCGGCCGGTGACGAAGATCATGTCGCGGATGCCGGCGGCATAGGCTTCCTCGACGGCGTACTGGATCAGCGGCTTGTCCACCACCGGCAGCATTTCCTTCGGCTGGGCCTTGGTGGCGGGCAGGAAGCGGGTGCCGAAACCGGCCACGGGGAAAACGGCTTTGCGGATGCGCGTGGTATTGGACATTGGATAGACAGGGGAAAGTGAATACGGAATGGTACGTGGATCACGCGCCCCCGGTGTGTCAGCCGAGGCGCATAAGCTGATCGGCCAGGCGCGCGGCCAGTGCGGTGAAATCCGCCAGCCGCTGACGTTCCTGGGCGATCACCGCGGGCGGCGCCTTTGCCACGAAGGCCTCGGTGCCGAGCTTGCCGTTAACTTTTGTTATCTCTCCCTCGATCCGGGCAATCTCCTTGCCGATTCGGACTTTTTCCGCGGCCTTGTCGATTTCCATGTGCAGGCACAGGCGCGAGGCGCCGACCACGGCCACCGGGGCCGCTTCGGCCGCCGCCGCCCACGCCGCCTCGTCGTCGAACACGCGCACTTCCTTGAGCTTGGCCAGCGCCTGCAACACCGGCGCCGCCTCGCGCAGGAAGGCGCTGTCGGCGGCATCGTCCGCCACCGCGTACAGCGGCAGGCGCGTGGCCGGCGACACGTTCATTTCGCCACGCAGCGTGCGGCAGGCGTCGACCAGGGCCTTCAGGCGCGCGACGTGGGCCTCGGCGGCCTCGTCGATCTTCTCCGGCTGGCTCTGCGGATAGGCCGCGATCATGATCGATGCGCCGTCGCGCCCCGCCACCGGGGCGACCTTCTGCCAGAGTTCTTCCGTGATGAACGGAATCACCGGGTGCGCCAGGCGCAGCAGGGTTTCCAGCGTGCGGATCAGCGTGCGGCGGGTGGCGCGCTGCTGCGCGTCGGTGCCGGTCTGGATCTGCACCTTGGCGATTTCCAGGTACCAGTCGCAGAACTCGTCCCAGGCGAACTGGTAGATCGAGGTGGCCACGTTGTCGAGCCGGTAGTCCTCGAAGCCCTTGGCGACCTCGGCCTCGACGCGCTGCAGGCGCGAGGCGATCCAGCGATCGGCCTGACTGAACTGCATGTAGCCATGGGCCGGGCCACCGGGCGCGCACTCGGCCTTGGTGTGCTCCATCAGCCCGCAGTCCTGCCCTTCGCAGTTCATCAGCACGAAGCGCGTGGCGTTCCAGAGCTTGTTGCAGAAGTTGCGGTAGCCCTCGCAGCGCTTGCTGTCGAAGTTGATGCTGCGCCCCAGCGAGGCCAGGGACGCGAAGGTGAAGCGCAGGGCGTCGGCGCCGAAGGCCGGGATGCCGTCGGGGAATTCCTTCTGCGTGTTCTTGCGCACCGCAGGCGCGGTCTCGGGCTTGCGCAGGCCCTGTGAGCGCTTTTCGAGCAATTCGGGCAGCGCGATGCCGTCGATCAGGTCGACCGGATCGAGCACATTGCCTTCGGACTTGCTCATCTTCTTGCCCTGCGCGTCGCGCACCAGGCCGTGGATGTAGACGTCCTTGAACGGCACCTTGCCGGTGAAGTGCTTGGTCATCATGATCATCCGGGCCACCCAGAAGAAGATGATGTCGTAGCCGGTGACCAGCACGTTCGACGGCAGGTAGCGCGCCAGGTCGTCGGTCTGCTCGGGCCAGCCGAGGGACGAGAAGGGCACCAGCGCCGCCGAGTACCAGGTGTCGAGCACGTCCTCGTCGCGGCGCAGCGTCTTGCCTGGCGCCTTGGCTTGTGCTTCGGCTTCGTCGTGGGCGACATAGACCTTGCCGTCCTCGTCGTACCAGGCCGGGATCTGGTGGCCCCACCAGAGCTGGCGCGAGATGGTCCAGTCCTGGATGTTCTCCATCCAGTGGTTGTAGGTATTGACCCAGTTCTCGGGCACGAAGCGCACTTCGCCTGACTTCACCACGTCGATGGCCTTCTGCGCGATCGAGCTGCCGTCGGCGCCGGCCTTGGTCATGGCCACGTACCACTGATCGGTCAGCATCGGCTCGACCACTGCGCCGCTGCGGGCGCAGCGCGGCACCATCAGCTTGTGCTTCTTGACCTCGACCAGCAGGCCGAGCGCGTCGAGGTCGGCGACGATCGCCTTGCGGGCCACGAAGCGGTCCATGCCGCGGTACTTCTCGGGCGCGTTGTCGTTGATGGTCGCGTCGAGCGTCAGCACGCCGATCATCGGCAGCTGGTGGCGCTGGCCGACGGCGTAGTCGTTGTAGTCATGGGCGGGCGTGACCTTCACGACGCCGGTGCCGAAGGCCTTGTCGACGTAGTCGTCCGCGATGATCGGGATCAGGCGGTCGACCAGCGGCAGCTTCACGTTCTGGCCGACCAGGTGTTGGTAGCGCTCGTCTTCCGGGTGGACCATCACGGCCGTGTCGCCCAGCATGGTTTCGGGGCGCGTGGTGGCCACCACCAGCGTGCCGCTGCCGTCTTCCAGCGGGTAGGCGATGTGCCAGAGCGAGCCGTCTTCTTCCTCGCTCTCGACTTCCAGGTCGCTCACCGAGGTCTTGAGCACCGGGTCCCAGTTGCCCAGGCGCTTGCCGCGGTAGATGAGTCCTTCGTCGTAGAGCTTGACGAAGGTGTCGGTGACGACGGCCGAGAGGTCCTCGTCCATCGTGAAGTACTCGCGGCTCCAGTCGACCGTGTCGCCCATGCGGCGCATCTGGCCGGTGATGGTGTTGCCCGACTTCTCCTTCCACTCCCACACCTTGGCGACGAAGTTCTTGCGCGCCTCGGCGGGCGTTGGGCCCATGTCGTGGCGGCTGATCTTCTGCTCCTGCAGCTGGCGCTCCACCACGATCTGCGTGGCGATGCCGGCGTGGTCGGTGCCCGGCAACCACAGCGTGTTGTCGCCCTTCATGCGGTGGTAGCGCGTGAGGCTGTCCATGATCGTCTGGTTGAACGCATGGCCCATGTGCAGCGTGCCGGTCACGTTCGGCGGCGGCAGCTGGATGGCGAACGAATCGGCGCCCTCCTTGGGCTGCTGCGTGCCACGGAAGCCGGCCTTGGCGTAGCCACGCTGTTCCCACTCCGGCCCCCAGTGCGCCTCGATGGCGGCGGGTTCGAAGGATTTGGACAGGCTCTCGAGGCCGGGCTGGGATGGCTGGAGTGGCTGGGAGGTGGGTTCGCTCATGGCGTGCTTCGGAAGGGCGAACGGCACCTCGCGGGTGCCGCTGCGGACAGGATGGGAAGCCTTCAATTTTAGCCGGCCCACCTGGGGGCATGGCCGGGCCCCTTCACGCGCCATGCCCATAATTGCCGCCATGCTCTTCCTGCTCTCGCCCGCCAAGTCGCTCGACTACGACAGCCCGCTCCCCGACGACCTGCCCGCCACCCAGCCCGTGTTCGAGGGCGCCAAGGGACCGGCCGCCGAACTGATCGCACTGATGCGCCAGAAGTCGCCGCAGCAGATCGCCGAACTCATGCACCTCTCGGACAAGCTGTCGACGCTCAATTTCTCCCGCTACGCCGCCTGGTCGCCCAAGGGCACCGCGAAGAACGCTCGCCAGGCCGCGCTGGCCTTCGACGGCGACGTGTACGGCGGGCTCGACGCCAAGTCCATGACCCGCTCGCAGCTCGAATGGGCGCAGGACCACGTCTGCATCCTGAGCGGCCTGTACGGCGTGCTGCGTCCGCTCGACCGCCTCCAGCCCTACCGTCTGGAAATGGGCACGCAGCTGGCCAACCCGCACGGCAAGGACCTCTACGCCTTCTGGGGCACGCGCATCGCCGACCATCTCAACCAGCGCCTGGTGGCCGACCGCACGCCGGTGGTGATCAATCTCGCCTCGCAGGAGTACTTCAAGGCGGTCGATCAGCGCGTGCTCAAGGCGCGCGTGGTCGAGTGCGTCTTCCAGGAGTGGAAGGCCGGCCAGTACAAGATCGTCAGCTTCTTCGCCAAGCGCGCCCGCGGCCTGATGGCCCGCTGGGCCGTGCTGCACCAGGCGGCCACCCCCAAGGCGCTGGAGAAGTTCGACCTGGAGGGCTATGCCTTCGATGCAGCGGCTTCGCTGCCGGAAAGGCTGGTGTTTCGAAGGAGAACGGCATGACGCAACCGGTGACCCCCGAACTGCGCAGCTGGCTCGTGTCGCAGCTCGCTGCGGGCCATTCCGTGGCGGCGCTGCGCCAGTCGATGCGCGCCGCCGGCTGGCAGGACGCCGCCACCGACGCGGCCCTGGCCGACATCGAACGGGGCGCCGGTTCGCCCGCGTCGCCCGCCGCGCCGATGCCGGTCCGGCCGATGCCCGGCCCCGACCTCGAAGGCTCGCCGCTCTACCTGGATGCGGGCGACCGCCGGGTGCATGTGCTGCACACGGTCACGCATCCGCGCGTCGTGGTCTTCGGCGACCTGCTGGCCGACGACGAATGCGAGGCGCTGGTCGCCGCCGCGGCCAAGCGGCTGGCCCGTTCGCTCACCGTCGAGACGCAGACCGGCGGCGAAACCCTGAACGTCGACCGCACCAGCGACGGCATGTTCTTCGAGCGCGGCGAGAACGAGATCGTCGCCCGCATCGAGCAGCGCATCGCGCACCTGCTGCGCTGGCCGCTGGCCTTCGGCGAAGGCCTGCAGGTGCTGCGCTACGCGCCCGGTGCGCAGTACCGCCCGCACTACGACTACTTCGACCCCGCCGAGCCCGGCACGCCGACCATCCTGCGGCGCGGCGGCCAGCGCGTGGGCACCCTGGTGATGTACCTGCAGGAGCCCGAGCGCGGCGGCGGCACCGTCTTCCCCGACATCGGCCTGGAGGTCGCGCCCAAGCGCGGCACCGCCGTCTTCTTCAGCTACGAGCGGCCTGACCCGGGCACGCGCACGCTGCATGGCGGCGCGCCGGTGCTGGCCGGCGAGAAATGGGTGGCGACCAAATGGCTGCGCGAGCGCGAGTTCACATGACGCCGCGCCGATGAGGGTCCAGGCCAACGGCATCGAGATCGAGGTCGAGGACACGGGGGGCGCAGGCCGGCCCGTGGTGCTGCTCATCATGGGCGTCAACATGCAGCTCATCGCGTGGCCGGACAACTTCGTGAAGGGGCTGGTTCGCGCCGGCTTCCGCGTGGTGCGCTTCGACAACCGCGACGCCGGCCTGAGCACCCAGTTCGACGAGGCCGGCACCCGCAACCTGTTCTGGCAGGGGCTGCGTTACCGCTTCGGCCTGCCGGTGCAGTCGGCCTACGGATTGCAGGACATGGCGAACGACGCGATCGGCGTGCTCGACGCCCTGGGCATCCGCCGCGCGCACGTCCTGGGCGCCTCGATGGGGGGCATGATCGCCCAGCGCGTGGCCGCCACCGTGCCGGAACGCGTGACCAGCCTGGTGAGCCTGATGAGCTCCAGCGGCGCGCGCGGCCTGCCCGGGCCGCGCAGCGACGTGGTCGCGCTGATGATGCGGCGCCCCGCGAAGCGCGACGAGGCGTCGCTGGTGGCGCACAGCATGCGCCTCGTGCGGCTCATCGCCGGCCCGTTCTATCCGCCGGACGACGCCGTGCTGCGCGAGCGACTCACCGTCGCCATGCGTCGCGCCTACCGGCCCCAGGGCGTGATGCGCCAGATCGCCGCCGTGGCGGCCGACACCGGCCGCGCGAAGCTGCTGGCGCGCATCACCAGCCCGACGCTGGTGATCCACGGCGACGTCGATCCGCTGGTGCCCATCGCCTGCGGGCAGGACACGGTGCGCCGCATTCCCGGCGCGCAGTTCGTCGCCATTCCCGGCATGGGCCACGACCTGACGCCGCAGCTCGCCGAAATCCTGCTGCCGCAGATGGTTCCTTTCCTGAAGGCGGCGGAAAAGTCCCGTACCGCGTAGAAACACCCCGATGAGCCTCGACAACACCCCCGAACAGTCGCAATTGGGCCGCGCCTCGGCCTACGCCGACCGGTACGACCCGACGCTGCTGTTCCCCATCGCCCGTGCCACCCAGCGCGCCGCCATCGGCATCGCCGACGCTGCCTTGCCCTTCTTCGGCGCCGACCTCTGGACCGCCTCCGAGCTGAGCTGGCTCAACCCGCGCGGCAAGCCGCAGGTCGCGGTGGCGCACTTCACCGTGCCCTGCGAAACGCCCAACATCATCGAGAGCAAGTCTTTCAAGCTCTACCTCAACAGCTTCAACAGCAGCGTCTTCGCCGACGCCGATGCCGTGCGTGAACGCCTGAAGGCCGATCTGGCCGAAGCCGCCTGGCGCGGCGGCGAGCGCAGCGGCGGCATCGGCGTGAAGCTGCTGTCGCCACAGGCCTTCGCGCGCGAGGCGGTGGAAGAACTCGACGGCCTCGACCTCGACCGTCTCGACATCGAGTGCACGCATTACCAGCCGGCGCCGGAATTGCTGCGCAGCGACGCGAGCCTGCCGCCGGTCGAGGAAACGCTGACCAGCCGGCTGCTCAAGAGCAATTGCCTGGTCACCGGCCAGCCCGACTGGGGCAGCGTGCAGGTGCGCTACAGCGGGCCGCCCATCGACCAGGCCGGTCTGCTGGCCTACATCGTCAGCTTCCGCAACCACAACGAATTCCACGAGCCGTGCGCCGAGCGCATGTTCTGGGACATCTGGCGCCGTTGCCGGCCCACCCAGCTGAGCGTGTACGCGCGCTACACGCGCCGCGGCGGTCTGGACATCAATCCGTTCCGCGCCAGCTGGCCGCAGGCCCTGCCACCGAACACGCGGACCGCGCGACAGTAGGCTTGCGCCTACATCGCGTGGCGTCCGGCCCCTCGATACTTGTCTTTTTTGTGTCCAGGGACCTCCGAACGTGAACGTGTTGATCGTCGACGACAACGAAGCAGCCGCTGATCTGCTGCAGGAACTGCTTTCTCTGCAGGACCACACGGCCCGGTGCACCTACTCCGGCGCGCAGGCGCTCGAAGCCTGTGCCGGAGAGATGTTCGATGTGGCGCTGGTCGACATCACGCTGCCGGACCTGCCCGGCACCGAGGTCGCGCGACGCCTGCGCGCGGGCACGCACCCGCCGCTGCTGGTGGCCGTGACCGGGCTGTCTTCGCAGGACGCAGGTGCCTCGGAGGCGGGTCTGTTCGACCACCATCTCCAGAAACCGATCGACTTCGACGCCCTCGATCGCATCCTCGAGCGGGCCGGCCACCGATCTTCCGCCGCCTCATGAAGGCGTCGCCCGGCGCGCGCAGCTGGATCGCCGCGGGCGTGCGCCACGAGTTGCTCACGCGCGCCTTGCCCGCGCTGCGCCACGACATGGCCGCGCCGGTCTCGGTGATGCGCATGGGCCTGCTGATGCTCAGGCGCCAGGTCGCCGCGCCCACCATCGACATGGTGGCGTGCGAGGAGCGCGTCGCGCTGATCGACCACCAGATCGCCGAACTGGTGAGCGCGGTGCGCTCGCTGCGCGACTGGGAACTCGCCACCGACGACGAAGGCATCACACGGCGCGGCCTGGTGGTGCAATGCGTCGGCCTGATGCGTGCCGCATTCGACCTGCACGGTGTTCGTCTGCAGGTGGACGAGGCCCTCACCGTCGATACCGACCCGAATGCCCCGACATGGCCCTCGGGCGCATCGCTGCGCTACCTGATGCTCGGCGCGCTGGGCTACCTCCACGACACGCCACCCGATGTCGGCGCCATCACCGTGGTGCCCGACGGCGATGCAGCCCTGCTGCTGCGCGTGGCCGCGCGCGCGCCCGCCACGACCGACCCGGTGGCCGGCGCGCACCGCGCGCCGCGCAAGCTGGCGATCGATGCCATCGCATTGCAGTCGCTGGCCGAAGACCTCGGCTATGTGCTGACCATCGAGCACGACAGCGTGCGTTTGCCGCTCGCGCCGGGCTGAGAGGCTGAGCGTCGCGGTCCTCGGGCCGCCGTCGCACCGGGGGGCGGGGGCGGCCCATGGTCGGCTGCAAGTCGCCGAAAATCCCGCGGGTGCGTGCCGTGCCCTTCACCATCGCCGCACCGTCCATTTTTCAGAAAGCGTTTCCATGTCACTTGCTTCCCACTTCCACGCGCGTTGGCTCGCGCTCGGCCTCACGGCGGTGCTGGCCACTGGCTGTGCCACCTCCACGGCGCCCGTCGCCGCCGTCGCCCCTGTCGCCACCGCCGCACCGATCCGCGTCAAGGTGTTCGTTGCCGCCATGTTCGAGATCGGCCAGAACACCGGCGACCGCGCCGGCGAGTTCCAGCACTGGTACGAGCGCTACTGGAAGGGCGCCACGCCCATCACCGTGCCCGGCGCGCTGCAGCCGGTGTACTGCAACGCCGACGGCGTGTGCGGCGCCGTGCTCGGCATGGGCAAGGTGAATTCGTCCTCGTCGATGCAGGCGATCCTGCTGAACCCGGCGTTCGACTTCTCGCAGGCCTACTACGTGATCTCCGGCGTGGCCGGCACGCCGCCGCAGCGCGGCACCATCGGCGAGGTGAACTGGGCGACCTGGCTGGTCGACTACGACCTGGGCCACCGCTGGGCGCCGGAGGAGAACAAGGCCGGCGAGCCGACCTTCATGCCGCGCAAGGGCTACGAGGCGTACCGCCGCTTCCAGCTCAACCCGGCGCTGGTGGGATGGGCCATGAAGCTCTCGGCCGACACGCCGCTGAAGGATTCCGACAGTGCCCGCAAATACCGCCTGCGCTACCCCGACGCGGCGGCGCGCCGCGCGCCCTTCGTCGGTACCGGCACGCACATGACGGGCGACACCTTCTTCCACGGCCCCGGCATGTCGAAGCAGGCGCAGTACATCGCCAAGCTCTACGGTGCCGACGACTACGTCATCACCGAGATGGAAGCTGCCGCGATCACGCTGGTGATCAAGCGCACGCACGGCACCGATCGGGTGATGAGCCTGCGCGGCGCGGTCAACTTCGACCAGGGCAACCCGAACGAAAGCACGCTGGCGCACCTGGACCCCGCACCGGGCGAGACGGCCGGCGGCTTTGCCGAGACGGTGGACAACATCGCCCTGGTCGGCACCCGGGTGGTCGACCATATCGTCGGCAACTGGCCGCAGTGGCAGGGCGGCGTGCCTGCGCTGCCGCGCTGAATCACTCCGCGGGCTGGGCCGGCCGCAACTGGCCGACCACGTTGAAGTCGAAGGGCGTCCAGCGGCTCACCGGGACGCCCGCGCGGCGCAGGCCGCGGCCGGTCCAGGTGTTGCAGGTCTCGAAGAGGTGGTAGCTGCCCGCGGCCTCGTAGAAGGCATCGTCCGGCCCGTAGCCGGCGCCGGGCAGGGCGACGGCCCGGCCGCCCGGCAGGCTGTCGCGCACATGGGCCACCAATTCAAGGTACTGCCGTTGCGACAGCGGCATCGCGTAGGCGCCCTGGCGCAGTTGCGCGCGGGTGAGCCAGGTCACGTGCAGCAGCGATGCGTTGGCGCCGAACAGGGCCCCGACGGCGCGGCGCAGCGTGAGATCGGCCCAGGTGGGGGTGTGCAGGTAGAAGTCGCGGTCGCCCCAGCCGATGGCGACGAATTCGGCGTCGGGCGGTGGCGCCTTCGCGTCGCGCGGGGCGAACAGCGCGCGCCAGTCGATGGCCGCGCTGCGCACGGGGAAGACCAGGTCGGTGTGCACGCCGTTGCTCAGGACGTAGGCCTCGATGCGCACCGGCTCGGCCGGTGCCCGGGCGTTCGCGGGCCACAGCATCAGCGCGGCGGCGACGCCGACATACGAGCCCGCCAGCGCAACCAGCGCGAGCCATGCGCCTGCGATCCAGCAAAGACCACGGCGCACCCGGTGCCTCAAAACAGCGACGCCGTCAGCGCTGCCGCGTCGGACGGCGTGCGGGCGCGCGGCGCGCTCGTCGCCGGTGCCGTGGCCTCCGGGCTGTCGGCCCGCACCAGCGCGCCCACGCGCACGCCGATCAACCGCAGCGGGCGCTCCAGCGGCACGCGCTTCAAGCACTGGCCGGCCGTCTGGCGGATGGTCTTGCCGTCGGCGGTGAAGCGGTCGATGGTCTGGTCGCGCGTCGCGATCTTGAAGTCGTCGTAGCGCAGCTTGATGCCGATGGTCTTGCCGACGTAGCCCTTGCGCTGCAGGTCTTCGGCCACCTTCTCGCACAGGTGCGTGAAGATGGTGCCCAGTTCGGCGCGGTCGCGCACCGCGTGCAGGTCGCGGTCGAAGGTGGTCTCGCGGCTCATCGACACCGGCTCGCTCTCGGTCACCACCGGCCGGTCGTCGCGGCCCCACGACACCTCGTGCATCCAGGCGCCGGTCGCCTTGCCGAAGTTCGCGATCAGCCAGTCGCGGTCTTGCGCGGCGATGTCCCCCACGGTGCGCAGCCCGAAGCGCTCGAGCTTGGCGTCGGCCTTGGGGCCGATGCCGTTGACCTTGCGCGCCGGCAGCGGCCAGATGCGCGTCTGCAGGTCGCCCTCGTACACGATCGAGATGCCGTTGGGCTTGTCGAACTCGCTCGCCATCTTGGCGATGAGCTTGTTGGGCGCCACGCCGATGGAGCAGGTGAGCCCGGTCGCGTCGAAGATCGATTTCTGGATGAGCCGCGCCAGCACGCGGCCGCCTTCGCGCTGGCCGCCGGGCACCTCGGTGAAGTCGATGTAGACCTCGTCCACGCCCCGGTCCTGCATGACCGGCGCGATGTCCAGGATGATCTGCTTGAACTGCCGCGAATAGCTGCGGTACTGGTCGAAGTCCACCGGCAGGATGATGGCCTGCGGGCACAGCTTGGCGGCCTTCATCAGCCCCATCGCCGAGCCGACGCCGAACTGCCGCGCCGGGTAGGTGGCGGTGGTGATCACGCCGCGGCCGGTGTAGTCCTTCAGCCGCGGGAAGGCGTCCACCGGAATGTCGGCCAGCGTGCGGCCTTCGGGCAGGTCGCGGATGGCTTCGTCGACCTTGCGCCGGCCGCCGCCGATGACCACCGGCAGGCCCTTGAGCTGGGGGTAGCGCAGCAGTTCGACGGAGGCATAGAAAGCATCCATGTCGAGGTGGGCGATGCGGCGCACGGGAGGGGCGGAAGCGGTCACGCCGCGATTTTCGCTCGGCGATGGCTTTGCGGCGCGCCGTTCCGGTCCAGGGTCGCCGACCGGAGGGTGACGACATACGTACTCCCACTTACATCGATGTCGCCCCATCGCATCGAGACGGCGTTAGCATGCGCCCCGCGCCTTCGCCGTCACCCCTAAAACAACTCGTAGGCAGAGACCATGACAACCACATCGCCTTCTCCTACCAAGCGCCCGATCTACCGGTCGCTCTATGTCCAGGTCATCGTCGCCGTCGTCGTCGGCGTCGCGCTCGGCCACTTCTATCCGCAGGTCGGCGAGTCGATGAAGCCGCTGGGCGATGGCTTCATCAAGCTGATCAAGATGCTGATCGCGCCGATCATCTTCTGCACCGTGGTGGTCGGCATCGCCGGCATGGAAGACATGAAGAAGGTGGGCAAGACCGGCGGGCTGGCGCTGCTGTATTTCGAGGTCGTCAGTTCCATCGCGCTGGTGGTCGGCCTGGTGTTGGTGAACCTGCTCAAGCCCGGTGTCGGCATGAACATCGACCCCGCGACCATCGACACCAAGTCGATCACCGCCTACACCGGCCCCGGCAAGATGCAGGGCACGGTCGACTTCCTGCTGAACGTCATTCCCAACACGATGGTCGACGCCTTCGCCAAGGGCGAGATCCTGCAGGTGCTCTTGATCGCGGTGCTCTTCGGCTTCGCGCTGCACAAGTTCGGCGGTCGTGGGACGCTGGTGTTCGACGTGATCGAGAAGGGCTCGCACGTGCTCTTCACCATCGTCGGCTACGTCATGAAGCTGGCCCCTGTCGGCGCCTTCGGCGCCATGGCCTTCACCATCGGCAAGTACGGCGTGGGGTCGCTGTTCTCGCTGGGCAAGCTGATGGCAGTGTTCTACCTGACCTGCCTGCTCTTCATCTTCGTGGTGCTGGGGCTCATCGCGCGCTTCCACGGCTTCAGCATCTGGAAGTTCATCAAGTACATCAAGGAAGAACTGCTGATCGTGCTGGGCACGTCGTCATCCGAATCGGTGCTGCCGCGCATGATGGAGAAGATGGAGAACCTCGGTGCCAAGAAGACCGTGGTGGGCCTGGTGATCCCCACCGGCTACTCCTTCAACCTCGACGGCACCTCGATCTACCTCACGATGGCGGCGGTGTTCATCGCACAGGCCACCAACACCGACATGACGCTCACGCAGGAACTCACGCTGCTAGCGGTGCTGCTGCTCACGTCCAAGGGCGCTGCCGGCGTGACCGGCAGCGGCTTCATCGTGCTGGCGGCCACGCTGTCGGCCGTGGGCCATGTGCCGGTGGCAGGCCTCGCGTTGATCCTCGGCATCGACCGCTTCATGTCGGAGGCTCGCGCGCTGACCAACCTGATCGGCAACGGCGTCGCGACGCTGGTGGTCGCGAAGTGGACCGACGAGCTCGACGAGAAGCGCCTGCACGCCGCGCTCAACAACGAGACCTGGATCGAGGCCGACGAGCCCGAGGTGCTGGTCAACGCGAAGACCGAGCACATGGCCGCGGGCACCGCGCCTCGGCACTGAGCCTGTCGCCGGGATACCGGCGCGGTCAATGCAAGCCAGATGCCAGGGCACCCGCGGAACTGGCTCTGCCAGGCCGCTGGGTGCGCCCCCTCGAGGGGGAGGCGGCGACACGCAGTGCGCCGCTTCGGGGGTGAGCTTTGTTTCTAGTGGTCGTGGTGCAGGTAGCTGGCCTGCCTGGGCAGCCGCCAGCTCACCGCGAAGGCGATGACCATCATTACCGTCACGTACCAGTAGAAGGCCGACTCGTGGCCGAGTGACTTCAGGCCCAGCGCCACGTACTCGGCCGAACCGCCGAAGATCGCATTGGCCACCGCGTAGGCCAGGCCCACGCCCAGCGCACGCACTTCGGGCGGGAACATCTCGGCCTTCACGATGCCGCTGATCGAGGTGTAGAAGCTCACGATGGCCAGCGCGAGGATGATCAGCAGGAAGGCGACGACAGGGTTCGTCACGTGCTGCAGGCCGGTGAGGATCGGCACCGTCGCCAGCGCGCCCAGTGCGCCGAACAGCAGCATGTTGTTGCGGCGGCCGATGCGGTCCGACAGCGCGCCGAACACCGGCTGCATGCACATGTAGACGAACAGCGCGGCCGTCATGATGTAGCTGGTCGTCTTGATCGGCAGGTGCACCGTGTTCACCAGGTACTTCTGCATGTAGGTGGTGAAGGTGTAGAAGATCAGCGAACCGCCGGCGGTGTAGCCCAGCACCGTGAAGAAGGCCGCCTTGTGGTGCCTGAAGAGCCCGGCCATGCTGCCGGCTTCCTTGTTGGCGCGGGCTTCGGCCGTCTGCGTCTCGTGCAGCGTGCGGCGCAGCAGGAGCGCGACGACCGCAGCGACCGCGCCGATCGCGAAGGGAATGCGCCAGCCCCAGGCCTTGAGCTCCGCCTCGGACAGGAACTGCTCCATCACCACGATCACCAGCACCGCGAGCAGCTGGCCGCCGATCAGCGTGACGTACTGGAAGGACGAGAAGAAGCCGCGCTGGCCGCGCAGCGCGACCTCGCTCATGTAGGTGGCCGTGGTGCCGTATTCGCCGCCGACCGACAGCCCCTGGAACAGGCGGCACACCAGCAGCAGGAAGGGCGCCCACGCGCCGATCTGCGCGTAGGTCGGCAGGCAGGCGATGACCAGCGAGCCGCCGCACATCATGGCCACCGAGATCAGCAGCGAGGTCTTGCGGCCCATGCGGTCGGCGATGCGGCCGAACAGCCAGCCGCCGATGGGGCGCATGAGGAAGCCCGCGGCGAACACGCCGGCGGTGTTCAGCAATTGCGCGGTCGGATCGGACTTGGGGAAGAACGCAGGCGCGAAGTAGAGCGCCGAGAAGGCATAGACATAGAAGTCGAACCACTCGACCAGATTGCCGGACGAGGCCGCCATGATGGCGAAGATGCGATGGCGCTTTTCTTCGGCGGTGTAGGCGCGGGGCGCGCCCAGTGCGCCCGATACGGGAGGAGCAGTGACGGACATGGAAAACGCCTTGTTATGTGGATCTTGGCGTTCGCCATTCTGCTGTGCCGTGCCGCTCCCTGTTGTCGGCCGAGAACGCATCCGACCCCGCAAAGGGGGTATCTCGCTACCGCCGGGTAGCTCAGGGGCGGCGTGCGACGGGCGCCCGCACGCCGGCGCCGCGCACCTCGATGCGCACCCGGTCGAGCACCTCGCCGCGGGCGTCGACCAGCTCGACCCCATGGCGGCCCGGCCAGGGCATCCATTGCGCCTGGTTGCCGCGCGCGAACGCCTTGCCGTCGATGCGCCACTGCAGGCCCTGGCCCTGTGCCTCGAAGCGCACGCGCTGGCGGTTGGGCGGGATGTCGGGGTCGATCGCGATGATCGATCCGTCGGCCGGCGAGGTGATGCGGCTGCCCGCGTCCGCCGCCGCGACATCGGGTGCGAACAGGCGCTGCTCGGTGCCGGCGAGGAACCATTCGCTGCGCGGTGCTTCGAGGTCATGGCCGAAACGCACCGGCACCTGCACCACGCCGGGCGGTGGCGCTGGCGCGCGGCTCGGCTCGCGCGCATGCAGGAAGCCCATCACCTCGGCCCACACCGGCGCGGCGCCGCTGGTGCCGCTCACGTCCCACATCGGCGCGCCGCCCGCATTGCCGACCCACACGCCGACCGTGTAGCGCTGCGACCAGCCGACGGCCCAGTTGTCGCGCATGTCCTTGCTGGTGCCGGTCTTCACCGCCGTCCAGAAACGGGTGCCGAGCACGCTGTCGACGCCGAAGGTGCGGGTGCGTGCGTTGGCGTCTGACAGGATGTCGCCGACGATGAAGGCGGCGCGCGGGTCGACGGCCGGCGGCGTGCGTGGCGCGGGTGTTGCGGGTGGTGCGGCGGCCGCCGGGAGCATGCGCGTCTCGCCGAAGCGCCCGCCGTTGGCCAGCGTGCGGTAGGCATTGGTCAGCGCCAGCAGCGACACCTCGGCGCTGCCGAGCGCCAGGCTGTAGCCGTAGTAGCCGCCGCTCTCGCGCAGCGGCAGCCCGGCCGCCTGCAGCTGGCGCGCGAAGGATTCGGGCGAGACCATCACCAGCGTGCGCACCGCCGGCACGTTGAGCGACGCGGCCAGCGCGGTGCGCACCGAGACCAGCCCCTTGAACTGGCGGTCGTAGTTCTGCGGGATGTAGAGACCGCCGGCCGTGGCGATCTGCGCCGAGGAATCGTCGATCAGCGACGCGGCGGTCAGCCGCCGCTCGGCGATGGCCTGCGCATAGAGCAGCGGCTTGAGCGTGGAGCCGGGCTGGCGCTGCGCGAGCACGGCATCGACCTCGCCGGCCCGGCTGAGCGCGCCCGACGAGCCGACCCACGCGAGCACCTCGCCGCTGGCGTTGTCGAGCACCACCAGCGCAGCGTCTTCGACGTTGCGACCGTGCAGTTCGCGCAGATGGCGCTGCAAGGTGTTCACGGCGAAGCGCTGCAGCGGCGCGCGCAGCGTGGTGCGGAGCGTGTCGTCCGCGGAGTTCGTGGCGTTTCGGCCGGAGGTCGTCGCAGCATCGCGGCGCAACTGCAGCGCACGGCGCGCGGCATGCGGCGCGATGCCTTCGCTCGCCTCGAAGGCGCGGCGCTGCAGGGCCGCGCTCGCGAACATGTCGACGGCATCGCAGTCGATGCGGCGGCGCTCGGCGTCGGTCGCTTCCATCGCCTTCATCACCTCGCAGGCGCGCTGCGCGACGAGGGCGGGCTTGGCGTTCGGCGCGCGCACCAGCGAGGCGGCCACGGCCGCCTCGCGCGCATCGAGCCCGTGCGGCGCCTTGCCGAAGAGCGTGCGCGACAGCGCGTCGATGCCGACGATCTCGCCGCGGAAGGGCACGGTGTTGAGGTAGGCCTCGAGGATCTGGTCCTTGCGCCATTGACCTTCGAGCTGCGCGGCGGCCACCGTCTGGCCGAGCTTCTGCGTCAGGCTGCGGCCACCGCTGCCGCGCCGCAGCTCGTCGTCGAGCAGGCCGGCCAGCTGCATCGTGATGGTCGACGCGCCGCGCGTGCGCGTGTTCCAGAGGTTGCCCCAGGCCGCGGCCGAGACGGCGCGCCAGTCCACGCCGCTGTGTTCGTAGAAGCGCCGGTCTTCGCTGAGCACCATGGCCGTCCGCAGGGCGGGCGACACGTCGGTCAGCGCGACCCATTGCCCGCGGCGCACGGTGGCGTCCGTGCGCACGCGTTGCAGCAGCGCGCCGTCGCGGTCGAGCACTGCGGTGTCGGAGGGGCGGAATTCGCGCCGCACCGCGTCGAAGGCGGGCAGCGCACAGGCCGGCCCTGCACATGCAGCCGCGATGCCCAGCACGAGCAGCGGCCGGCGCAGGGTGGGGCAGCAGAGGGAGAGAAGGTGCATGGCGTGCAAGACGGGCAACGGGCCTACTTTAAGTCGCGCGGGCGGGCCGACGCATGCGGTCTCGCACCGCACCGACCATGCGGTTCGGAACAGGCTCGAACCCTCGGGCCTGCCGAAAAACTGGAGGACATCACCATGAAATCACTTCTCGTCGTGCTTGCTGCGACCGCCACCCTGGCGGGTTGCGTCGTCCCACCACCCTACGACAACCGCCCGCCGCCGCCGGGCCCGGGCGTGCGGGGCGACCGCGACCGCGACGGCGTGCCCAACCGCTACGACCGCGACCGCGATGGCGACGGCGTGCCGAATCGCTACGACAGCCGCCCCGGCGATCCGCGCCGCAACTGACCGCGGCGTCAGCGCCGCGGCTTCGGCTGCTTGTCGTACTTGCGCCAGTAGTCGAACTCTTCCTCGTGCACCTCGATGTCGAGTTCGGCAACACGGCCCTGCATGCGTTCCTGCGCGTCAGCCACGCCGCGGTTGTAGAGCGTCGGGCCGATCTCTTCGAGGAAGAAGCCCAGCAGCGCGCCCGCTGCGATGTTGCCGATCTTCTGGTCGTCCATGTGCTCGCGGAAGTAGCGTTCGATGGACGCGATGGCCTGCTGACGGACTTCGCGGGGCAGTTCGATCGTCATGAGGGACTCCTGTGGACGGCGCTCAGCGCCCCGCCTCGACCTTCACCCGCGCATTCGGCACCTCGCCGAACATCTCGGGCGCGTACATCGCCTCGACACGGCTCGGCGGCAGCGTGAAGTCGCCGACGTTGTTGAGGCGCACCGTGTACTCCATCTTCACCACGCCCTTGGGCAGGTACTCGTAGTAGCTGCGGAAGGACTCGAAGCTGCGCTCCTCGAAGGCCGGCCAGCCGGCACCGCTCTTCTTCTCGCCCTGCGTCGCGATCTGCGAATCGCGGCCCAGGCCGCTGCCGAGAATCGTCGCACCACCCGGGATCGGGTCGGTGATCGCCACCCAGGTCATGTCGGTGCTGGCGTTGACTTCGAGCGTGACGCGCAGCACGTCGCCGCGCGTGTACTTGCCCGCGGTCGCCTGCTCGACCGGCGTGATCGTCTTCTTGATCGCGTAGCCGGCCGCGAACGGCGCCTTCAGCTGGATGGCCGCCACGGACTGCAGCGTGAGCCAGGGCTTGCCGGCGCCCTCGTGCGTGACGGTCAGCGTTTCCTTCTGCGGCTGGCCCCAGGGCAGGAACATCGTGTTGTTGCGCAGGTTGCCCGGCGAGGCCGGTGCACCGAACCAGGTCGTCTGGTTGGGCGCGCCGGCAGCGTCGCTGGTCTTCACGCGCTCGACGCGGCTCCAGTCGACGCTCTGCGTGCGCGCGGCCGAATCGGCGTTGCCGACGGGTGGCGCGCGCAGCACCGAGGTCGTGGTGCCGGCCACCGGCACGCTCTCGAACACCTTTGAGAACTTGTCCAGCGCCAACCCGCCCCACAGGTTGGCGGTGGTCGTGTGCCAGGCGCCGTTCTGTTGACGGCCGATGAAGCCGTTGGCGAGTTTGCCGATGTCGTCCTTCCAGGCCGGGTCGTCCATCACGGCCAGTAGCAGGCGCGCGGTGTTCACGTCGCCGTTGGTCATCAGCCACCACCAGTAGTCATCCCGCTCGGTGCTGAAGAGCACCTTCGTGCCCTGGTAGCTCAGCCGCGCCTTCAGCACGTTGCTGGCTTCGTCCAGGCGTTGCTGGCGCTGCGGCACGTCGTTCACCCGCTTGAGGATCTGCATCCAGTCGATGACTGCGCTGGTGGGCCACTGGTTGGGTGCGATGGTGATGCTCGCGACCATGCTGCCGCGTGCCTTGCCGTAGCGCGACAGCGCTTCGAGGGCGGCCAGCTTGCGCACGTCCAGGTCCTTGCGCGGGCTCCAGAACTCGCGCTGGATGCGGCCTTCGACGAAGGCGATCAGGCCCTGTTCCATCGGTGCGCGCGCATCGTCGGGCAGCGCGAAGGCCGGGTCGATGGCGGCGGCTTCGTTCGTCGCCGCCAGCAGGTACGACGTGAGGATGTCGCTGCCACGGTTCGACTCACCGTCGCGCGGCGGGAAGTAGCTCGCGAGCCCGTCGCTGTCGAGGTAGCTCGGCAGCTGCGCCACCACGCCTTGCCACAGCTTGCCGTCGCGCAGGCCGATCGACTTGCTGGTCTTCTGTTCCAGGCAGGCGAAGGGGTAGTTGGCGAACCAGTCGCGCACGCCCGGCATGCCTTCGGCCAGCCTGGGCTGCAGCGACATCTTCAGGCCACCTCGGCCGGGGAGGGCGTCGGCCGGCGGGGCGACGTCGAGCGTGAAGCTGCCGTCGACCTGCACCAGCGTGGCCTGCTGCACCGTGAGCGGCACGGCCGGCACGATGCGCTGGCGCACCTTGAGCGCGTCGCGCGCGCCGCTGACGGTGTCCTTCGCCTCGATCTCCCACAGGATGGCTTCGGCGCGCGTCTGCGCAAGCTGCGCCGGCGCCGTCACGTTCCACGCCAGTTCGCGCGATTCGCCGGCCGGGATGTCGATGGTCTGCGTCTCGAGCGTGAGCAGCGTCGCGCGCGGCGACGCCTCCACCTTCATCGCCTTCTGCGTCGTGTTGCGCAGCGTGATCTGCGCGCGGAACTGGTCGTCCTCGCGCACCAGCGGCGGCAGGCCGCTGATGATCTGCAGGTCCTGCGTCGCCTGGATGCTCGCCTGGCCCGTGCCGAACAGGCCGGTGCCCATGTCGGCCACCGCGACGATCTTGAAGGTCGTCAATGCGTCGTTGAGCGGGACCGTCACCACGGCCTGGCCGTTGGCGTCGAGCACGATCGATGGGTTCCACAGCAGCAGCGTCTCGAGCAGCTCGCGGGTCTGGCCCTTGCCGCCGCCGCCGCCCGCGGGCACGGCCTTCTTGCCGTAGTGCCGGCGCCCGACAATCTCCATCTGCGCGGTGGAGGTGCTCACGCCCCAGCTGCGCCGCTGCAGCATGGCTTCGAGCAGGTTCCAGCTGTCGTTGGGCATCAGCTCGAGCAAGGCCTGGTCGACCGCCGCCAGCGCCACCTCGGCGCCCGCCGCCGGCTTGCCGTCGGGCAGCTTGCCTGTGATGGTGATCTGCGCCTTGCCGCGCACCGGGTAGCTCGGCTTGTCGCTCGTCACCTTCACGTCGATGCGGTGCGCCGACGTGCCCACGCGGATTTCGGCCAGGCCGAAGCGGTAGGCCGGCTTGCTCAGGTCGACCAGCGCGGTCGGCGCGACGTATTCCTTGCCCTCGACCCAGAAGGCGGTCCACCATTCGCGCGGTGCCTTGAAGCCCCAGGTGAAGAAGCTGTACCAGGGCACCTCGCGCAGGCGCCCGCGCAGCGCCAGCACGCTGACGTAGGCGTTCGGGCCCCACTCGGGCTTGACCTCCAGGCTCACGGTCGGGTCCTGGCCGTTGAGCTGCACCACGTGCGTCTCGATCACGCCCTCGCGCTCCACCGACACGAGCGCGGTCGAGAAGCGGAAGGGACTGCGCACCTGGAACTTGGCGACCTCGCCGGGCTGGTAGTTCTTCTTCTCCGGCAGCACGTCGATGCGGTCGTGGTCTTCGCCGCCGAACCACAGCTCGCCCTGCTTGGTCACGTACACCGAGCTTGCGGCCTGGCTCTCGCGGCCTTCCTTGTCGGTGGCGGTGGCGATGAGCTCGACCTGGCCGGCTTCCTTCAGCGCCGCCTCGCACAGCACCAGGCCGCGCGAGTCGCTGTTGCCGCTGCACACCGTGCCCAGTTCCTTCACCTCGGTCTTGTTGTCGTAGGTGTAGAAGCCGCCGACCATGCGCTTGCGGCTGGTGGTCGTGATGCGCGCGATGGCGTTCACCTTCACCTTGGCGTCGGCCACCGGCTTGCCGGCGAGGTCGAGCGCCAGCGCCTGGAACTTGAGCTTCTTGTCGGTCGAGATCCAGCCTTCGGTCTTGAGGCCGGCGATGACCGACGCGGGCCACAGCGTCTGCGTGCTGCGGAGGGTCTGCACTTCGCCGTTGGGGTCGGAATAGGTGGCTTCGATCAGCAGCTCGCGCGGCGTCGCCTTGGCCAGCGGCACCTTGTCGATGGTGAGCTTGCCGGCGCCGTTGCGGTCGAGCGTGAGCGGCAGCTTGTCGGCGATCACGCGGGTGTCGTCCGCCGACGAGGCCTCCTCGTCGGCGTCGGACGCGGCCTGGTCGTCGCGCTTGCGCGGCGGCGAGAAGCTGAAGCTGTCGTAGTCGGCGAAGTCCAGGCGCTTGCCGCGCACCATGGCCGACACGCGCACCGGCAGGTTCGCGGCGCCGCCGCCGGCCACGTAGTTGATCTGCACGTCGGTCGGCAGCGCGGTGATGGCGACCAGCGGCTTCTTGTCGCTCGGCGTCACGCGGCCTTCGAGCACCGGCAGGCGGAATTCCTCGACGCGGAACATGCCCGTGCCGTAGCTGCGGCGGCCGTCCTCGTCGTCCGCCTTGTCCTTGCCGCTGCGCAGTTCGACCTGGTAGACGCCCAGCTTGGCGGCCGGTGGAATCGCGAAGGTGTTGGCTGCGCTCCGCCCGCCGGTGCCGGTCTTGCGCCAGTCGATCGCCTGCGTGAACTGCTGGCCGCTGCCCACATGCGTGATCACCAGCGTGTCGGGCAGCGTCTCGGGCACACCGAAGCCCTTGCTGGTCTGGGTGCGGATCAGATGCTTCATCGACACGGTTTCACCGACGCGGAACAGCGTGCGGTCGAACACCGTGTGCGCGACGCGGTCGGGCTCGGGTTCCTGGCTGGTCGGCACGTTGAAGCGCCAGGGCTCGATGCCGCGCTGCCAGTCGCTCCAGGTGAAGGCCAGGTCTTCGACCGGCTTGGCGTTCTTGTCGCCGGCGTCGCTGAGCGTCGCGCGCGCGCTGACGAAGTAGGCGTCGCTGCTGTACTCGTTCTCGGTGTTGCAGCTCGGCGGCGTGGAAGAGATGCCTTCCAGCGTGACGACCCCGTTCGCCCCGGTCGTGCCCCGCGCCACCTCGCGGCCGCGGCAGTCCGACACCCGCACCGCGGCGTTGGGCACCACCTGGCCCTTGTCGAGCGTGGTGACCCAGGCCACCGCGTTCTCGCGGCCCAGCTTGAAGTGCACCGCGAGGTTGGTGGCCAGGGCCGTGGTGCGCACGTACATCGTGCGGCCGTTGCCGTAGCGCTCGTCGAGCAGCGATTCGCCCAGCTTCTGCGAGGCGATCTCCAGCACGTGGAAGCCCGGCGTGAGCGGGATGCCGATCACCTCGAAGGGACGCTCGTTCACGTTCTGGCCGCTTTCGACCTTCGGCATGTCGAGCGTCTTCACGCCGGCCTGGCCGCCGAGCAGCGACACCATGCGTGTCTGCACGCTGTCGCGGTTGTCCCGGTCGATCACCTTCGGCAGCGGCGCCTTCACGTCGCGCGCGGCGACCGAGCGATTCACCGAGTAGCCGTCGTAGCGGCGCACCTTGCGGAACCACGCGATGATCTCCGCGTCGGTCGTCGGGTTGAGGTCGCTCACCTTGCCGGGCGTGAGCGCCTGCACCTGCAGGGCCGGCTCCACGCGGCGCACCGTCACCGGCATCATCGCGACGCCGCCGGGCTCGGCCAGGCGCTCGATCACGCCGAAGGGCGAGGCCGCGAACTTGGCCAGCGGCGGCATCGCGCCGGTGGCGGTGGCCAGCGGGAAGCTGTCGGGCGCGCCGAGCGGGCGGCCAGAGGCGTCCTCGAAGGAGGAGGGCAGCGTCACGCTGAACTTCGTGTTCTCGGGGAAGGGCGGCTGGAAGCTCAGGCCGTTGACGACGGCGTCGTCGTTGCCGCTGTCCTCGTCGACCTTCGGCTCGATCGTCTTGCCGCCGCCGCCCACGCGGATCTGCGCGGCCATCTTGCGGGTGACGGGCGCGTTGAAGCGCAGTTCCATCGGGCGCAGCGGCAGGCAGGCGGCCTGCGCGTTCTCGCGTTCGCAGGTGAAGGTCGCGGCGAAGGGCTCGCGCACGTCGTAGGTGAAGCGCCGCTCGACCGTGTTGGCCACGCCCGACGGCGTGGCAACGCCCTTGCCGTAGACCAGCTGCATGCGGCTGCCGGCCGTCAGCGTGCGCTTGCACTGCAGCGTGGCGAAGCGCAGCGGCTCCTTCTGCGCCTGGCGCTCGCGGCCGAAGGCCTTGAGCAAGGCGGTGCGGTCGTCGCCGTCGAGTTGCTTCACCGGGATGCGCTCGCCCACGCCGTCGGCCACGCACCAGACGTTGTCGCGCACGCTCGCGAGCGTGGCCGGGCCGTTGAGTTCGAGCACGAAGGACTGCTGCTCGTCGATCTTTCCGTAGCTCGGCTGAATGTTGCGCACGAAGGGGCCACCGGTGCTGAATTCCTGGCGCTGCGGGCCGGTGAGTTCGGCGCCCGCCGGCGACTTGAAGCCGGCCACGCGCGTGACCGTGCAGCGCACGCCCGGGGGCAGGTCGTTCTCAAAATCGAAGACCCACTGCTTCTCGCCGGTCCAGCGTGCGGTGCCCTTGCCGGCCTGCGCGTCGTCGCAGCGGACCGTGTAGGGGGCAGGCGCCTTCGGGTCGCCGAAGTTGACGGCCGCCTGGTCGAACTTGGCGACCACCTGCCGCACCTGCGACACCTCGCCCTGGGGGCTGAGGCTGATGGCCTGAAGGGCCATCGCCGGGAACGTCGCCGCCGCCAGCGTCAGGGCGAGCGCGAGTTTGCTTTTTGTTCTCTTCATGCTTTTTCCTCCGAGGAGCGTCGAGATTAGCAAAAGTCGCCGATGGCGCTCCCCGGCCCAGGAGGCGAGAGGGCGTGCGCCTGGTGAGCTCTTGGGCCGCGAAAACCGAGGGCTCCACTATGATCGGCCGCCATGACTTTGCTGTTGAGCCACCCCGCAGGAAACCAGAATGTGCGGGCCATGCTCGACGCGCTCCAGACGGCCGGACTGCTGGGCCGCTTCGCCACCACGGTGGCCGCCGACGAGCACAGCCCGCTGCTCAAGCTGATGCCCGCCGGCGCGCGGCGCGAGTGGTTGCGCCGCCGCTTCGATGTGCCACGCGACAAGCTGCTGCAGCATCCCTGGCGCGAACTGGCGCGGGTGGCGTGCAGCGCGGTCGGCTGGCGCTCGGCGCTGCGGCACGAACAGGGCTTCGCATCGACCGACGCCATCATCCGGGACTTCGATCGCTTCGTGGCGCACGCCTTGCCGCGCCGGGTCTCGCGCGATGGCCTGAGCGCCGTGTATGCCTACGAGGACGGCGCGCTCGACACCTTCCGCGCCGCCCGCACGCTGGGCCTCCGGCGCGTGTACGACCTTCCCATCGCCTACTGGGAACTGGGCCGCCGGCTGCAGCAGGAAGAAGCGGAGCGCCTGCCCGCCTGGGCGCCCACGCTGGGCGGGGGCCTGCTCGATTCGCCGGCCAAGCTCGAGCGCAAGACGCAGGAGCTCGACCTGGCCGACCTGGTGGTCGTGGCCAGCCACTTCGTGCGCGATTCGCTGCCGGCCTCGGCGGCGCAGAAGGCGGTCGTCATGTCGCCCTTCGGCTCGCCACCGGTCTGGACCGGCGGATGGTCCGAGGCGGCGCTCGATCCGGCGCGGCCGATGCGGGTGCTGTTCGCCGGCTCCATGGGCCAGCGCAAGGGCCTGGGCGACCTGCTGCAGGCCATGCGCCTGCTCGGCGGCGAGAACATCGAGCTGGTCGTGATGGGCTCGCCGATGGCCGAGCTCGACTTCTACCGCCGCGAATACGCCGGCTTCACCCACGAGAAGGGCCGGCCCCACGCCGAGGTGCTGGCGCTGATGCGCAGTTGCGACGTGTTCTGCCTGCCGTCGATCGTCGAAGGCCGCGCGCTGGTCATGCAGGAAGCGATGAGCCAGGGGCTGCCGGTCGTCATCACGCCCAACACCGGCGGCGCCGACCTGGTGATCGAGGGCGAGACCGGCTTCCTGGTGCCGATCCGCGCGCCCGAGCAGATCGCCGCCAGGCTCGCCTGGCTCAACCAGCACCGGCCCGAACTGGTCGCCATGAAGGACAAGGCGGCGCAGCATGCCGCCGGCTACTCGTGGAAGCGCTACGGCGACGTCATCGTCGACGCGATCCGCGCGCTCGACTGAACCGTCCGCCGCCCGCCTGCCGATGACGGCCGCACCGCCTTCTGCTGCCGCCGAGCGGCCTGCCTCGACGCGCTACTGGGAGGTCGACGCCCTGCGCGGCCTGATGCTGGTGCTGATGACGTTGACGCACCTGCCGTCGCGGCTGACCGACCCGCTGGGCCAGCCCTTCGGCTTCGTGTCGGCGGCCGAGGGCTTCGTGCTGCTGTCGGCCTTCATGGCCGGGCTGGTCTACACCCGCACCGCCTACCGCGACGGCGTCGACGCGATGCGCCGCGCCTTCTGGCAGCGTGCGCTCAAGATCTACATGGCGCAGGCGGCCACGCTGCTGTTCCTGTTCACCATCATCGCGGCGCTCGGCCTGCGCATCGACCAGCCGGCCGTCAAGGACCTCATGTCCTACTACCTGACGCAGCCGCGCCACGCCTTCCTCTACAGCCTGGCCCTGGTCTACGAGCCGCCGCTGCTGGACATCCTGCCGATGTACATCTTCTTCATGCTGCTGAGCCCGTGGGTGCTGGCCTTCTCGCTGCGGCACGGCTGGGCGGCGGTGGCGCTGGCCAGCACGGGCGTGTGGGCGGCGGCGCAGTTCGGCTTCAGCGAATGGATCTACGCGGGGGTGGTGCGCTGGACCGGGCTGCCGGTGCCGTTCCAGGAGATGGGCGCCTTCAACGCCTACGCCTGGCAGTTTCTCTGGTTCATGGGGCTCTGGTTGGGCGCCAGCCGCAGCGCACCCGGTGCACGGCCGCTGCGGCTGCCGCACTGGCTGCTGCTGGGCGCCGCAGCCATCGCGCTCTACGGCCTCTACTGGCGTCATCACGGCCCCGACGGGCAGGCGCCCTTCGGCGGCGACGCGCAGCTCAACCTGCTGTTCGACAAGTGGCTGCTCGGGCCGCTGCGCCTGGTGAACCTGGTGGCGCTGGGCGCGCTCGCGATCGGCTTCGGCCCGGCCCTGATGCGGCGCCTGCCGCGGCTGCACGGGCTGGAGGCGATGGGCTCGGCGTCGCTCCCGGTGTTCTGCGCGCACCTCGTCGCGGTGCTGCTGGTGCTGGCCTTCTACGGCAGCAGCCAGACCGCGCGGCCGCCGTGGGGCGACGCGCTGCTGCTGGCGGTGGTCTTCGCGGCCCTCTACGCGGTGGCGCGCGCCACGCTGTGGATCGACGCACGCAAGGCTGCGCGGGCGCGGATCAAGGACGCGCAGCCTGTCAGGGATTCGGCCTGAGGGCCGCGGCGGGCACGGCCAGCACGGCCGGCGCTGCCACATGCGCGCCGATGACCGATTGCCACAGCCGGTAGCCGGCCTCGTTCATGTGCAGCCGGTCGCCCAGGAAGAGTTCGGCACGCGGGCGACCGTCCTCGCCGATCATCGGCGTGAACGTGTCGATGTAGTCGGCGTTGGTCATCGTGTGGATGTAGGCCGCGATCATGGCGTTGGTGCTGCGGATCTGGGGCAGCAGCGCCTCGCGCGAGGGGCTGGGCTTGACCGAGATGTAGCTGATGCGCGCGCCCGGCAGCGCTTCGCGCACCGTGTTGGCGAAGCGCGCGAAGCTCTCCATCACCTGCATCGGCGTGCGGCCTTCGGCCAGGTCGTTGTCGCCGGCGTAGACCAGCACATGGCGCGGCTTGTAGCGCACCACCAGGTCACGGGCGAACAGGCTGCAGTCGGCCATGGTCGAGCCGCCGAAGCCGCGGTTGATGACCACCGGCGACTGACGGAAATCCTGTGCCAGGTGCTTCCAGAAGCGGATGGTGGAGCTGCCCACGAACAGCACGCCGTCGGTCGCGGGCGGATTCTCCCTGTCGGCGTTCGCGAAGGCGGCGAGCGAACCCTGCCAGCGGGCCATCGCGGCCTGGTATTCGGGCGAGGGCGCCACCGCCAGCGCCGCAGGCGGCACCAGGCGCGGCTCGGTCTGCGCCGCGGCGCCTGTGCCGAACGCGAGGGCGAGACACAGAACAGGGAGGGAGACGGCGGCTTTCATCGAGGGCATGGCATTCGGACAACGCGTGGGAGCGGCGTGAGGTTGGCAAGTTTCGCGCCACGCGGCCAGAAATGGCCATCGGCGTGCAGGCGCGCGGCGTACACGCAACAGCGGCACCGCTCCGGCGCCGTCTGAAACAAGTTGAAACCTATACTGCGCAGCAGTTTTCGGAAGGACCGTCCGCCATGTCTTCACCCGCGCCCGCGACGCCGCGTCCTTTCTGGCACCGGCTCAACACCTTCTTTGCGTTCCCGTTCCAGCTGCGGCCGCTGGCCTATGCGCTCGTGCTGTCGCTGTGCAGCCTGCTCGCGCAGGTACTGTTCTTCCTTCCGCAGGTGCTGGCGATCGCCCTGGTCGAACTCGGCATCCTGCTGGCGGCCAGCCGCTACGGCTTCCGCGTCATCGCGCTGGGCTCCCGCGGCATCGTGCGCGCCAGCGACTTCCCGGGCGAACTCGACGACGACTGGACGAACCTGCCCTGGAAGCTGTTCGCCGTGTCGCTGGTGCAGGGCTTCATCGTCGGCGGTCTGGGGCTGCTGAGCCCGGTGCTCGCCACGGTGGGGCTGTTCGCGCTGTCCTTCCTGTTCCCGGCGACGGTCATCGTGCTGGTGCAGTCGTGCAGCTTCTGGCAGTCGCTCAACCCCACCTTTCTCTGGATGACGGTGCGGGCCATCGGCTGGCCCTATGCGCTGCTGTGTCTGTTCCTCTTCCTGCTCAGCACCGGCGCGCAACTGGCGCTCGCGATGGTGCTTCCGGCCATCAGCCCGTGGCTGGCGCTGCCGATCTTCAACTTCCTGCTCATCTACTTCAGCTGGGTCATGGCGAGCCTGCTGGGCTACGTGATGTACCAGAACCATGTCGAACTGGGCATCGACCTGCTGCCCGGCGCCGGTGCCGACGAGCACGAAGCCGACCGTCGCACCCCGGCGCAGATCGCGCGCGATGCGGACGATGCCGAGGTCGCACAGTTGGTGACCGACGGCGACGTGATCGGCGCCCTGGCGCTGGCCTACGAGACGCAGCGCACCGCACCCGACGACCTGGCCGCGCAGCGCCGCTACCACCGCGTGCTGCTGCTCGCGCCCGAGAAGTTGCCTACGCTGCTGGACCATGCACGCCGCTTCGTCCCGCTGCTGATGCGTCGCGATCTGGCGTCCGAAGCGCTCAAGGTGGCGCGCACCTGCGCCGAACGCGACGCCGCCTTTCAGATCGACGACGGCGACACGGTGCTGGCCTTCGCCCGGCTCGAATGGCGCGGCGGCGACGCGCGCGCGGCGCTGGCCTGGCTCAAGGGCTTCGACAAGCGCTTCCGTGGCCACGTCGCCATTCCGCAGGTCTACGAGCTGGCCGCGCGCGTGCTGGTCGAAGGTCTGGCCCGTGCCGACATGGCCAAGCCGATCCTCGCCGTGCTGGAGGCGCGCCACCCCGAGGCGCCGCAGACGCAGGAGGTGCGCTGGTTGCTGCGCGACCGCGGTGCGCCTGCTGCGCCCCTGGCGCCCGCAGCCTGACCCGTCAACCGTTCAGCCGGGTGACGCGGGCGGTGGCGCCTGCTGCTGCAGCGTGCGCGTGACCATCTCGTTCGGTGCCACGCGCAGCAGGTGCGGCAGCCATTGCTGCGCCTGCGCAGGGCGGCCGGCCTGCAGCAGGCCGTTGGCGCAGACGGTGAGCGTGTCGGCCAGCGCCGGGTGGTCAGGTGCCGTCCTGGCCAGTGCCTGACAGAGGCGCTGCGCGTCCTCGAACTGCCGCGCGCGTGTGAAGCGCCGCGCGAGCCGCGCCATGTCGCCCGGCGACAGCCGCGCACCGGGCCGGGCCTGGTTCAGGTACGTCAGGTAGCTGGCGTGCTGCAGTTCCAGCGTGGCCGGGTCTTGGCGCTGCAACCGGAAGATGTGTTGTGCCGCGCGATGGAAATCGTCGCCGGCCGGTTGCAGGCGCGCCAGGTTGAACCAGGCCCGCAGCGCATCGGCATCGTCCGGCCGGTGGTGCGCGGCGGCGCGCCACTCGGCGCAGGCCGCGTCGAACCTCATCTCCGCGGCCAGCTTGCGCGCCGCGGCGCTGTGCAGCTCGAACGGGTCGGGCGCAGGGGGCAGCACAGGCGCCGGCAGCTCGACCGGGCGCGCCCTTCGCAGATGCATCGCGGCGGCCATCAGCGCCGCGCCGGTCAGCAGGCCGCCCAGGTGGGCCATGTACGCGATGCCCTGGCCGCCGAGCAGGTGCAGCAGCAGCTCGTTCGCGATCCATGCCGGCAGCAGGATCAGCGCCGGCGCCGTGACGTAATTGAAATAGAAGAACAGCTGGTAGAAGAAGCGGATGCGCCGCAGCCGGTAGAGCACCGCGTACATGCCCATCAACGCCGACACCGCGCCCGATGCACCCAGCCCGATGCTGCCCTTGCCGGCATAGGCCCAGCCCGCGAGCAGTGCGGCGCCGACGGCACCGAGCAGGTAGAAGGCCAGGTAGGTGCCGCGGCCCAGTGCGAGCTCGACCGAGAAGCCGAACAGGAAGAGGAACAGCATGTTGCCCAGCAGGTGGGCCGTGCTGCCGTGCAGGAAGGCGGCGGTGAGCCAGGTCCAGGGCTTGAAGGCGGCGTCGGCGCCGTAGTCCTGCGCCCAGCGGCGCGTGAAGGGCGGCGGCAGCATCTGCTCGTACTGCGCGCGGTCCTGCTGCCATTGCGCGTGTTGCGGATGGTCGGGCGTGACGACCGCGCCGTTGTGCAGCAGCTTCAGGAAGCGCGGTTCGTGCTGCAGGCCGTCGAGCAGGGGCTCGACCGCCTGGCGCGCGAGCAGCCGACGTGCGCGGTCGGCGTGGGGCGAGCCGGTCTTCGCGAGCCAGTCGACGAAGGCCGGCAGTTCGAGCGCCGGCAGCGAACTGGCCGCATAGAAACGCGCGGCGCGTTCTTCCGCGCGTTCCTCGGCCCGCTGCGGGCCCCAGAACACCACCATGTTCAGCACGATCAGCAGGACCGTGACCCATGGCGGGTTGCGCCAGCTCGGCCGGTTCTCCAGCGGGATCGCGTAGAACACGGCGCGCGAGCGGCCCGATCAGGCGGCGTGCAGGCTGTTGCGGCCGATGCCGTGGTAGATCACGCCAGCCGCCTTCATGAGGGCCGGCTCGTACAGGTTGCGGCCGTCGAACACCACCGGCGACTTCATCGTTGTCTTCAGCCGCTCGAGGTTCGGACTGCGGTAGGCCTTCCACTCGGTGACGATGATGAGCGCATCGGCGCCGTCGACGGCGGCCATCGGCGACTTGGCGTAGCTGATGCGGTCGAGCAACTGCGGCGCGTCGGCGAAGTCGAGCGCGAGCACGCGTTGCGTTTCCTCGGCCGCGATCGGGTCGTGCGCCACGATGCGTGCGCCGGCACGCAGCAGCGCGCCGATGACCACGCGGCTCGGTGCCTCGCGCATGTCGTCGGTGTTGGGCTTGAACGCCAGGCCCCACAGCGCGAAGCAGTGCTTGCTCAGGTCCTGGCCGAAGCGGGCGAAGACCTTGTCGGTCAGCACGGTCTTCTGCTCGTCGTTGACCGCTTCGACCGACTCCAGCACGCGCAGCGTCTGGCCGTTCTCGCGGGCGATGCGGGTCAGCGCCTGGATGTCCTTCGGGAAGCAGCTGCCGCCGTAGCCGGTGCCGGCGTACAGGAAGCTGTAGCCGATGCGCGGGTCGGCGCCGATGCCCTGGCGAACGGCCTCGATGTCGGCGCCCACGCGGTCGGCCAGGTTGGCCAGCTCGTTCATGAAGCTGATGCGGGTCGCCAGCATCGCGTTGGCCGCGTACTTCGTGAACTCGGCGGAGCGCACGTCCATCACGCGGGTGCGTTCGTGGTTGCGGTTGAAGGGCGCGTAGAGCTCGCGCATGGATGCCAGCGCACGGCGGCCGTTGTCGTCGCCGGACACGCCGATCACGATGCGGTCGGGGCGCATGAAGTCGTCGACGGCCGCGCCTTCCTTCAGGAATTCGGGGTTGCTCACCACCGAGAAGCCGAGATCGCTGCGGCCGCGCTTGTCGAGCTCTTCCTGGATGGCGGCGCTCACCTTGTCGGCGGTGCCCACCGGCACCGTCGACTTGTCGACGACGACCTTGAAGCTCTCCATGTAGCGGCCGATGTTGCGGGCCGCGGCCAGCACGTACTGCAGGTCGGCGCTGCCGTCTTCGTCGGGGGGCGTGCCCACGGCGATGAACTGGATGTCGCCGTGCGCCACCGAGGCCTGGATGTCGGTCGAGAAGTCGAGCCGGCCGGCCTCGACGTTGGACTGGACCACGCCCTCGAGGCCCGGTTCGTAGATGGGAATGCCGCCGTCCTTGAGGATGGCGATCTTGCGCGGGTCGACGTCCAGGCAGAAGACGTGGTTGCCGATGTCTGCCAGGCAGGCGCCCGTGACGAGGCCGACGTAGCCGGTGCCGATGATCGAAACGTTCATGGGAGTGTCAGACGGTTGCGGGTTCGGTGAGGATCTTGTCGAAGTAGGCGATGGTCTTCTTCAGACCTTCGTCGAGCTGCGTCTGGGGCGTCCAGCCGCCGAGCTCCTTCTGTGCGATCGTGATGTCGGGGCGGCGCTGCTTCGGGTCGTCCGACGGCAGCGGCAGGCGCACCAGCTTGCTCTTCGAGCCGGTCAGCTCGATCACCTTGTTGGCCAGCTCCAGCATCGAGAACTCGCCGGGGTTGCCGATGTTGACCGGGCCGGGGAACTCGTCGCCGGTGGCCATCATGCGCAGCATGGCTTCGATCAGGTCGTCGGCGTAGCAGAAGCTTCGCGTCTGGTTGCCGTCGCCGTAGATCGTGATGTCCTCGCCCTTGAGCGCCTGCACGATGAAGTTCGACACCACCCGGCCGTCGTTCGCATGCATGCGCGGGCCGTAGGTGTTGAAGATGCGCACGACCTTGATGCGCAGCTGGTGCTGGCGGTGGTAGTCGAAGAACAGGGTTTCGGCGCAGCGCTTGCCTTCGTCGTAGCAGCTGCGGATGCCGATCGGGTTGACCCGACCCCAGTACGCTTCGTACTGCGGATGCACCTCGGGGTCGCCGTAGACCTCGCTGGTCGACGCCTGCAGGATCTTGGCGCGCACGCGCTTGGCCAGGCCCAGCATGTTGATGGCGCCGTGCACGCTGGTCTTGGTGGTCTGGACCGGGTCGTGCTGGTAGTGCACCGGCGAGGCGGGGCAGGCCAGGTTGAAGATCTCGTCGACCTCGACGTACAACGGGAAGGTCACGTCATGGCGCATCAGCTCGAAGCGCGGGTGGTCGAGCAGGTGCTCCACGTTGCGCTTGGTGCCGGTGAAGAAGTTGTCGACGCAGAGCACGTCGTGGCCCTGTTCGATCAGGCGGTCGCACAGGTGGCTGCCGAGAAAACCGGCGCCGCCGGTGACCAGGATTCGCTTCGAGGCGTTGTATTGGCGCATGGGCGAAGTCACTCCAAAAATGGGAAAAGAGAATCAGGGGGCGCGCTGCATGCGCTGCTCGTACATCTTCGCGTCGACCAGCATGCGGAACCACAGGGCCTGGAAGAACGCGAAGTAGAAACCGATGGTGCCATCGAGGAAGCCGAGCCGGAACACGTAGCGGTAGATGAAATAGCTCAGCGCCCGCGCGCCCACGGGAAGCCGGTAGTACAGCTCCTTGATGTAGCGCGTGCGCTCGCGCGAATCGCCCAGCAGGCGTGGCTGCAGCACGCCTTCGGCGGGCGCGTGGCGGGGGGCGAGCTTTTCCTTGGCCTCGGCGTCGCTCCAGCGGTTGTGGCTGGCGATCCAGTCGGCCAGCCTGGCCGAGTTCTTGTCGTGCATGAAGCCCGAGAGGCGCCCGGGCCTGGCGGGGCTGATGAAGTGCTGGTCGTACAGGCGCGCTTCGCAGCGCCCTTTGCCGGAGCGGAACAGGCGCAGGTGCCACGGGTTGACGCCGCTGAAGCGCAGCATCTTGCCCATGAAATAGTCGCGTCGCCGCAGCAGGTAGGCGTCATGGTCGGGCGTGCCGGCCATCAGTGCGCGGATCTCTTCCACGGCGCGGTCGTCGAGCACCTCGTCGGCGTCGAGGTGCAACTGCCACTCGAAGTCCTGCTCGACCTGCGAGATGGCCCAGTTGCGCTGGTCGCTGTAGTTGCTGAAGGGCCGTTGCACCACGGTGCAGCCCAGCGCCGCGAGCAGTTCAGGGCTGCCGTCCTTGGAAAAGGAGTCGACCGCGAAGACCCGCGGGCTCACTTTCAGCGCCTGGGCCACCGTCTCCGGAATGATCTCGGCGGAGTTGAAGGTCAGGATGACGACGACGCAGCGGGAGGGTTCCATGGGGTTCGGGGCATCGCGCAGTTCAGGCAGAACGAGGGGGCGCGAGGAGTGGGGGAACGCCAAACTTTAGCACCAACTTCTTACTTTTCGACCCGCCTAGTCCGATTGGACAGGGTTGGATAGGCGCGTAAACACCGAAAAAAGTCACAAATGTGAACTGCGCGATTGGCCAGGGGGCTGGGGGCCGGCGTGGCCGCCGCCCGGCCGGCGCTGGTCAGCCCAGGCGCGCGCGGTGCCGCGCCACCTGGGCCCGGACCTGCGCCGGCGCGGTGCCGCCCAGCACGTTGCGCGCATTCAGCGAGCCGCGCAGGCTCAGCACGTCGTACACGTCCTTCTCGATCGACGGATTGAACTGCTGCAGCACGGTCAGCGGCAACTCGGAGAGGTCGACCTGGTGCGAAATGGCCGCCTTCACCGCGTGCGCCACCGTTTCGTGCGCGTCCCGGAAGGGCAGGCCCTTCTTGACCAGGTAGTCGGCCAGGTCGGTGGCGGTGGCATAGCCCTTGAGCGCGGCGCGTTCCATCGCTTCGGGCTTGACCGTGATGCCGCCGACCATCTCCGCGAAGATGCGCAGCGTGTCCTTGAGCGTGTCGACGGTGTCGAACAACGGTTCCTTGTCTTCCTGGTTGTCCTTGTTGTAGGCCAGGGGCTGACCCTTCATCAGGGTGATCAGCCCCATCAGGTGGCCGACCACGCGGCCGGTCTTGCCGCGCGCGAGTTCCGGCACGTCCGGGTTCTTCTTCTGCGGCATGATCGAACTGCCGGTCGTGAAGCGGTCGGCGATCTGGATGAAGCTGAAGTTCTGGCTCATCCACAGGATCAGCTCCTCGCTGAAGCGGCTGATGTGCACCATGCACAGGCTGGCCGCGGCGGTGAACTCGATGGCGAAGTCGCGGTCGCTCACGGCGTCCAGGCTGTTCTGGCACACGCCGTCCATGCCCAGCGTCCTGGCGACCAGCTCGCGGTCGAGCGGGTAGCTGGTGCCGGCCAGCGCGGCGGCGCCCAGCGGCAGGCGGTTCAGGCGCTTGCGCACGTCGACCAGGCGCTCGGCGTCGCGGCTGAACATCTCCACGTAGGCCAGCATGTGGTGGCCGAAGCTCACCGGCTGCGCCACCTGCAGGTGGGTGAAGCCCGGCAGGATCACCTCGACGTTCTTCTCCGCGATGTCGACCAGCGCCCTCTGCAGGTCGACCAGCAGGCCGCCGATCAGGTCGATCTCGCTGCGCAACCACAGGCGCACGTCGGTCGCGACCTGGTCGTTGCGGCTGCGGCCGGTGTGCAGGCGCTTGCCGGCGTCCCCGACCAGCTGGGTCAGGCGGGCCTCGATGTTGAGGTGCACGTCTTCGAGGTCGAGCTTCCAGTCGAAGGTGCCCGATTCGATTTCGTTGCGGATCTGCGTCAGCCCGCTTTCGATCGCGGCCAAGTCCTGCGTGCCGATGATCTTCTGGGCGGCGAGCATGCCGGCATGCGCCAGGGACCCCTCGATGTCCGCCTGCCACAACCGCTTGTCGAAGAACACGCTGGCGGTGTAGCGCTTGACGAGGTCGCTCATGGGTTCGGAGAACAGGGCCGACCAGGCTTCGGATTTCTTGTCGAGTTGGTTTTGGGTCATGGAAGGCCTTGGCAAGGCAATAATGGTTCGGTTACCCGATGTGTCTGTGATGCGCAACCCGTCGATTTTATCGGCCACCTCTTCGACGCCTTCGTCGCCTGCGCGGTCTGCGGTCCGCGGGCCTTCGCGCGCCGGAACCGGGGGGCTGTTCGACGCCTGCCAGATCGGGGTGGTGCTGCGCACCGTGCTGCTGGTGGAGGCCGTGGTGGCGGTCGCGACGCTCTTCGTCGGCGCCACACCCGGCGAGTGGCTGGTGCTGGCCGCGACGGTCACCGGCGGTGCCTTGCCCGCCACGCTGCTCTGGCTGGTGGCGGCCTGCGCCCTCAAGAAGATCCTGGCGCGCCTGTCGCGCCCCGCGCAGTACGCGGCGGGCGCCACGCTGGGGGCGCTGTCGGCCCTGTATGGCTGCGCCTTGCTCTGGCTGACCGGCGTGGTGGCGACGGCGCCCTGGGTCGCCAGTGCGGCGGCCGGCGCGATGTTCGCGGCCGTGATCATGGCGGCCCTGGTGCTGCGCGCCCGCGGCCAGACCCCCGCTGCCGTGACGGCGCGGCTGGAAGAACTGCAGGCCCGCATCCGGCCGCACTTCCTCTTCAACACCCTCAACAGCGCGATCGCCCTGGTGCGCGAGGAACCGGCCAAGGCCGAGGCCATGCTGGAAGACCTGAGCGAGCTGTTCCGCCGCGCGCTGGCCGACCCGGACGAATCGGTCACGCTGGCCGACGAGATCGCCCTGGCCGAACGCTACCTGGCGATCGAGCAGGTGCGCTTCGGCGATCGGCTGCGCATCCGCTGGGACATCGACCCGGCCGCCAACGCGGCGCGGCTGCCGCCGCTCTTGCTGCAGCCGCTGGTGGAGAACGCGGTGAAGCACGGCGTGGAGCCCAGCCCCGAGGGCGCCAAGCTGCGCATCCGCACCGAGCGGCGCGGCGGCATGGTGGTGATCGAGGTGGTCAACAGCCTGCCGCCGCTGCGCTGGGCCGACCAGCCGCTGCCGCGCGGCCACGGCATCGCGCTGGCGAACGTGCGCGACCGGCTGCGCCTGCTGCACGACATGCAGGCCCAGTTCAGTGCCGGGCTCGAACAGAAGAATTACCGCGTGCGGATCGTGATCCCGGTGGGTTCATGAGTTCAGCCGGTTCGCCGCGACGAGGAGACCACATGGCCCTGAGAACCCTGATCGTCGACGACGAGGCGCTGGCGCGATCCCGCCTGCGCACGCTGCTGGGCGACTGCACGTCGCCCGCGGCCGAGGTGGTCGCCGAGGCGTCGCACGCCGAGCAGGCGCTGCAACATCTCGACCGGCTCGCGCTCGACCTGGTGCTGCTCGACATTCACATGCCGGGCATGGACGGCGTCGACCTCGCGCGCCAGCTGCACGGCCGGCCGGGCGCGCCGGCCATCGTGTTCGTCACGGCGCACGCGGCGCATGCCGTGACGGCCTTCGAGCTGGACGCGGTCGACTACCTGACCAAGCCGGTGCGCGTCGAGCGGCTGCAGCAGGCGCTGCAGAAGGCCGAGCGCCATCTGAAGGACCGACGCGGCGCGGCGGCCGACGCGCCGCCGGCGGAGCACCTGCTCATCCAGGACCGCGGCCGCACCGAGCGCGTGCCGCTGGCCGAGGTGCTCTACCTCAAGTCCGAGTTCAAGTACCTCACGGTGCGCACCGCGACGCGCAGCCACATCCTCGATGGCTCGCTGGCGGAGTTCGAGGAGCGCTACCCGAGGCGCTTCGTGCGCGTTCACCGCAACGCGCTGGTGGCGCGTGCAGCGATCCGTTCGCTGGGCAAGCACGACGACGGCGAAGACGCCGAGGGCTGGGCGCTGCGGCTCGAGGGCGTGCCGGAGCCGGTGGTTGTTTCGCGGCGCCAGTTGGCGGCCGTGCGTGAAGCGTTGAAGGAATCCTCATCATGACCACGAACGTCGGCACATTGCCGGACGCAGAGCCGACCGAGCCGCCCGCCGTTCCCGTGCCGACGCCGGAAGGCACCACCGACGAGGAGCGCCGCGAACTGAAGGCGCTGGCCATGGCCGAGGCCGTGAAGGAAGAGCGCGAGCGCGTGCTGCTGCAGATGCCGGTGGACGTGCGCAGTGCGTCGCTGGTCGTGGTGGCCGCGCTGGCCTCCATCTTCGCGCTGCACTGGGCGCAGGCCGTGTTCATCCCGCTGATGCTGAGCCTGATCCTCACCTACGCGCTGTCGCCGCTGGTCGACCGCCTGGAGCGCTGGCGCCTGCCGCGGGCCCTGGGGGCGGCGCTCATCCTGCTGGGCATCGGCGGCGCCTTCGGCTGGACCGGCTATTCGCTCTCGGGCAGCGCGGCGCAACTGGTCGACTCGCTGCCGGTGGCCGCGCAGAAGCTGCGCCTGGCCGTCACCCGCGGGCCGCGCGACAACGCCAGCGCGCTCGACACCGTGCAGAAAGCCGCCGCACAGCTGGAGCAGGCCGCCGCCGCCGCGCCCGCCATCCGCCGGGGCGTGCAGCGCGTGATCGTCGAGCGCCCGCCCTTCAACGTGCGCGACTACCTCTGGAGCGGCACGGTCGGGCTCGTCACTGCCGCCGGGCAGCTCACGCTGGTGGCCTTCCTCACCTTCTTCGCGCTGTGTTCGGGTACCACCTTCCGGCGCAAGCTGGTCAAGATCACCGGCCACAGCCTCGAGAAGAAGAAGATCACGGTGCACGTGCTCGACGACGTCACCAGCCACATCGAGCGCTACCTGCTCGTGCAGATCGGCAGCAGCGCACTGGTCGGCGTGGCCACCGGCCTGGCGTTCTGGGCGCTGGGCCTGGAGAACGCCGCCGTGTGGGGCATCCTGGCGGCGGTCACCAACCTGATCCCCTACGTCGGCTCGATCATCGTCATGGGCGCCTCGGCGCTGGTCGCCTTCCTGCAGTTCAACGGGGTCGAGATGGCGTTGATCATCGGCGGCACGTCGCTGCTCATCCACACGCTGGTCGGCAACCTGCTGGTGCCCTGGCTCACCAGCCGCACCAGCCGCATGAACCCCGTGGCCGTCTTCATCGGCGTGATCTTCTGGGGCTGGATCTGGGGCATCTGGGGCCTGCTGCTGGGCATCCCGATCATGATGATCGTGAAGTCGATCTGCGACCGCGTCGAAGACCTGCAGCCGATCGGGGAGTTGCTGGGGGATTGATCGCGCGCGGCGTCAGTCGCCGTCGCTCACCGACAGCCAGACGGTATCGGGCCGGTCGGCCGAAGGCGCGCCCTCGGTGTCCTCGCTGCGCAGCGAGCGCCAATCGATCCAGCTGCCCGGCGCCAGCGCGATGCCCCGCGTTCGGGCGTCGCCCTGCTGCAGCCGAAGCACGCGCCCACCCAGCCGCAGCACCATCTCGAACCCCGGCCAGTGCGACGGCACGCGTGGCGTGATCGACAGCCGGTCACCGCGCACCACCAGCCCCAGCAGCGTCTCGACGGCGGCGCGGTGCAGCCACGCGGCCGAGCCGGTGTACCAGCTCCAGCCGCCGCGCCCGACGTAGGGCGCGGCGCTGTAGATGTCGCCGGCCATCACGTAGGGCTCCAGCTCGTAGGCCGGGCCGCGTTCGGGGTGACGGGCGCGGTGCGCCGGGCTCAGGCCCTCGAAGCTTTCCCACGCGGCTTCGGTGTCACCGGACAACGCCTGCGCCATCAGCGCCCACACGGCGGCGTGTGAATACTGGCCGCCGTTCTCGCGCACGCCCGGCGGGTAGGCCTGGATGTAACCCGGGTTGTTGGCCGAATGCGCGAGCGGCGGATCCAGCAGGCGCAGCAGGCCGGCCTGCGGGTCGTGCAGCTGCGCCTTCATCTCGGCCAGCGCCGGCTGCGTGTGCGCCGCGTCGGAGGCACCCGAGAGCACCGACCAGGCCTGCGCGATGAGGTCGATGCGGCATTCGTCGTTGCTCGCCGAGCCGAGCGGCGCGCCGTTGTCGAAGAAGGCGCGGCGGAACCAGGCGCCGTCCCAGCCCGCCTCGTGCAGGGCCGTGATCCAGCCCTGCCGGGCGATGCGCCAGCGCTCCGCGCGCTCGGCCTCGCCGCGCGCCTCGGCGATCGGCGCGTAGCGCTCGACCACGCTGCAGAGGAACCAGGCCAGCCACACCGATTCGCCCCGGCCTTCGTGGCCGACGCGGTTCATGCCGTCGTTCCAGTCGCCGGTGCCCATCAGCGGCAGGCCGTGCACGCCGACCGCCAGGCTGCGGTCGATGGCGCGCGCGCCGTGCTCGTAGACGCTGGCGGTCTGCGAACTGAGGCGCGGTGCGTAGTAGGCATCCTCGGCCCCGTCGGGGATGCCCGGTCCGTCGATGAAGGGCACCTCGTCGTCGAGCAGGCCGGTGTCGCCCGACACCTCGACGTAGTGCGCCACCGCGTAGGGCAGCCACAGCAGGTCGTCGGAGAAATGCGTGCGCACGCCGGCGCCACCGGGCATGTGCCACCAGTGCTGCACGTCGCCTTCGGGGAACTGGCGCGCCGTGTTGACCACGATCTGCTCGCGCAGCCGTGCCGGGTCGGTCAGCGCGAAGGCCATCGCGTCCTGCAGCTGGTCGCGGAAGCCGAAGGCGCCACCGGCCTGGTAGAAGCCGGCCTTCGACCAGAGCCGGCAGACCAACGTCTGGTAGATCAGCCAGCGGTTGACCAGCGCGTCGAACAGCGGGTCGGGCGTGCGCACCTGCAGCCGGCCGAGCAGGTCGTCCCAGAAGCCGCGGGCGTGGGCCAGCGCCCCGGCCACGTCGCGGGTCTGCCAGCGCTGTGCGAGCGCCACGGCGGCGTCGGCATCGTCGGCCTGGCCGAGCATGAAGCTGAAGGTCGCGTGCTCGCCGACCGCCAGCGTGAATTCACCCGCGATCGCCGCGCAGGCGTCGAGCCCGCTGCCGGCGCGCTGGCCCAGCGTGTCGGGCACTTCGATGCCGCCATGGCCGGCGAAGAACTCGCTGCGCTCGCAGGTCCATTGCGAAGGCGCATCGATGCCGGCGAGGGCGACGAAGGCGGTGCTGCCGCCGAAGCCCGCGCTCGACTCGCGCTGCTGGCCGAACACGGCCGGCAGGTCGTCGCCCTTCCAGCTGTGCACCGTGCGGCGCTCGCCGCGCGCGGCGCCCATCTGCCACTCGACCATGGCCAGGGCGCGCAGGCGGCGCCGGCCGCTGCTTGCGTTGCGCACGGTCACCTGCACCAGCTTCATGCGCTCGTCGCGGTCGGCGAAGAAGGTGGTCTCGAGCACCATGCCGCGGTGCAGGCACTCGAAGACGCTGTAGCCCTGGCCGTGCCGCACGCGGTGCCGTGCGGTGCTGGCGCCGCGGCTGGCGGGTGTCAGCGGCAGCAGCTCGCGCGTGTCCAGGTCCTGCAGCAGGTAGTGCTCGAAGGCCGGGTCCTGGACGGGGTCGTTCGACCACGGCGTCAGCTGGTGCATGCGGCTGTTGACGGCCCAGGTGTAGCCGGTGCCCGACTCCGACACCTGGAAGCCGAAGCCGGCGTTGGCGATCACGTTGACCCAGGGCTTGGGCGTGCGTCGGTCCAGGTCGACCTCGAAGCGGAACTCGCCGCTCGCTGCGTCGAAGCCGCCTTGCGGCGTCTGCGCGCCGTCGTCGATCCGGGTGGGCGGCGGCAGCAATGCGAGTGGCGTGTGAGGCACCGCCGTGGCGGCGCCCGCAGGCGTCGCGGCTTCGCGCAGGCCGGCCACCTGCGCATCGAGCGTGCGGCCATCGGCATTGAAGATGGCGCGCGCGAGGGTCGACAGCGCCGCCCTCTCCGACGGCGCCACCTCGGCGTCGCGCAGCAGGTAGAAGCCGGCGGCGTCGTTGCGCGGAAAGCTGTTCTGCGTCTCGAGGCTCACGCGGCTGCGCACGCCTTCGATCTCGCGCTGCAGCGGCATGAGGTACGAACCCGGTTCGCCGTTGAGCACCACCAGGTCGCAGGCCACGCCGCCGAAGCCCCACCAGGGCTGCGCCCGCAGCAGCGTGTTGACCAGGCCGATGCCGATCATCGAATGGATGCGCACCAGCACGATGGGCTTGTCGCCCGAGATGCCGAAGCGCCAGATCTGCCGCAGGTCGATCGGGCCCCGGTCGCTCATCACGCGCGGCGTGGTGTAGGTGAGGATGGTCGTCAGGTCCTGCAGCGCCCGCGTCTTCACCGGATCGATGGCCAGGTCGCGCAGCCGCACCTGCGCCAGCGTGGCGGCCATGCGCATCGCCCGGTCGACGTGCATCGGCTGCATGTAGCGGTCGATGCGTGGCAGCAGCGTGTCGACGTCCTCGTCCGCCGTGGTCGCGAAGGTGAAGCGTGCCGTCGCGCCCGGCGCGATCTGCAGGCGCACCCGCAGGCAGGCGATCGGGTCGAGTCCGTTGACCGGCGCGCCGGCGACGTCGACCGGTTGGGCCTCGAGCAGGGGCGTCGCCAGCGTGTGGTTGCGGCCGATGAAGGCGCGTCGGTCGGTCAGGCAGTCGACCGACAGCACATGCGCATCGGTCGAGGCCAGGAAATGCGCCACGACCACCACCGCGTCGCCCTGCAGCCGCGGCTTGCGCGACAGGATCAGGGCGCGCAGCGACGGCTCCCAGCGCGTCTGGACGAACAGGTTGGCGAAGGCCGGATGCGCCTCGTCGGCCTTAGGCAGGGACAGCACCGGCTCGAAGTAGGACACGAGTTCCAGCGTGCGCGCCGTGTCGCCGCTGTTGTGCAGGGTGACGGTGCGCAGCTCGGTGTCGTCCTCCGGGCTGATGAGCACGGTGATGCGGGTCTGCAGGCCGGCACCGCTCGCCTCGAACTGGGCCTGGTCGGCCAGGAAGCGGGTGCGGTAGGTCCAGCCCGGGCCCGGCGCGGGCAGGGCCGTGAGCGAGGTGGGCGCCAGCTGCCCGACGTCGCGCACGAAGAAGAAGGTGCCGTGGCCGTCGCGCAGCGGGTCGTCGCGCCAGCGCGTCACGTTGAAGGCGTGCCAGCGACTCACGCCGGCACCGTTGGCGCGCAGCGCCACGGTGTAGCGGCCGTTCGACAGCAGGTGCGTGGGCTGGAAGCCCGACGCCATCGGGTCGACCAGGCGCGGCTGGTGCGACGGCGCTACGTCGGCCGTGCTGGGCTCGGGCGGCGGCCGCGGGTCGGCGCTGCGGATGATCTGGCGTGGCGTGCGCTCGTGCAGCATCGCGGCGTGGGCCTGCACCAGCGGCGCGCTGCCGAACCAGCGTTGCGGCGCACCGCAGCGCAGCACGTTGCACAAGGCCACCAGCGACATGCCCTGGTGGTGCGCCATGAAGTTGCGCACCACGGTCAGCGGCTCGCCCTCGGGCTGCCGCGACAGGGTGAAGTCGACCGCATCGAAGAAGCCGAAGTCGCCCCGGGCGCCGAGCGACTCGAGCCGGCGCAGGTTGGCGACGGCGTCGCCGGGGGCGAACAGCGCGGCCATGGCGCTGGCATAGGGCGCGACCACACGGTCGGCCGGCGGCGTACGGCGCAGCGCGAGCCGGGGCACGCCGAAGGGCGAGTACTGGTAGGCCAGCGAATGGTCGCGCGCGAAGTACGCGGATTCGGACACGCCCCAGGGCAGGCCCTGCGCGCGGCCGAAGGCCTGCTGCTCGCGCACGGCCGCGAGGTTGGCGACCTGCAGCAGCCCGTCGTCGGGCTCGGCCATGACCAGCGCGGGCATCAGGTACTCGAACATCGAGCCCGACCACGATTTCAGTCCCGGCTGTGCGCCCACCGACAGGAAGGGCCGGCCCAGCGCCATCCAGTGGCGGCGCGGCACGTCGCCCTTGGCGATGGCGAGAAAGCTCAGCAGGCGCGATTCGGAGGCGAGCAGGTCGTAGTAGCTCGCGTCGAGCACGTCGTCGTCGACGCGCAGGCCGATGTGGAAGAGATGGCGCTTCGGGTCGTAGAGGCCGCGGAAGTCCATGCCGTGGCACAGCGTCTCGCAGCGCGCGGCGATCGAGCGGAGCGCGTCGCCGGTCGCCGTGTCGGCGGCGTCGGCGGCGTCGGCGCCGGCCGCGAAGCCGCGGCAGGCCTGCGCTACCGCCAGCAGGTGGCCGGCCAGGTTGCCGCTGTCCACGCTCGACACATAGGCCGGCTGCAGCACCGCGAGCGTCTGCGTGTCGTACCAGTTGTAGAGATGGCCGCGGTGCCTGGCGAGGCGGTCGACGCTGTCGAGCGTGGCGGCCAGGCGCGCGGCGAGCGCCGCGTCGTCGAGCCAGCCGAAGTCGCGCGCGCAGCAGCTCGCCAGCAGGTACATGCCGATGTTGGTGGGCGAGGTGCGGTGCGCGAGGCTCGCTTCGGGTTCGAGCTGGAGGTTGTCGGGCGGCAGGTGGTGGTCGGCCGCGCTCACCGCGTGCTCGAAGAAGCGCCAGGTGTCGCGCGCCAGTGTCTCCAGGTAGGCGTGCTGGTCGGCGGGCAAGGCGCCGTGGTCGACCGCCGGCACACGGCTCGCCCACCAGGCGGCGATGGGTGCCAGCGCCCACAGGCCGAAAAGCAGCAGGCCGGCCAGCGGGTGCGGGCTCCACAGCGCGGCGACGGCGAGCGCGATGCACAGCGCGCTGACCGGCATGCCGCCGCGCACGAAAGAGGCCAGCCGGTAGCGCGCCTGCGCCTGCGACTGTGCGGCGGTGGTCCATTCGAGCAGGCGGCGCCGGCTCGCGGCGAGGCGCCAGAGGGCGCGCAGCGTGGCATCGACCAGCAGCCGGGTCTGCGCCGCGAGCTGCGTGAACTGCCAGGCCGCGCCGGCCAGTGCGCGTCCGAGCTCGGTCAGTCCGACCACGAAGAAATGGCGCAGCGCGATCGAGCGGCGCGTGGGCACCAGCCCCGCGAGCGCACCGAGCGACGGCCCGAGGGCGAGCGCCGCGGCCACGGCGCCGAAGGCCCAGGCGAGCGGCAGCGCGTCGGTGAAGACGGTCACGGCGAGCAGCGCAAAGGCGGCCGGCACCACCAGCGCACGCCGCAGGTTGTCGCTCATCTTCCAGAGTCCGAGCGCGTCGATGCCGAAGCGGCCTGCCCGCGCCATCAGCGGCAGCAGTTGCCAGTCGCCGCGGGTCCAGCGGTGGATGCGCGAGGCGGCCACGCCGGCGTGGTGCGGGTGGTCCTCGATCAGCACCAGGTCGCTCACCACCGCGCAGCGCGCGATGCTGCCTTCGATCAGGTCGTGGCTGAGCACCGCGCCGTCGGGCAGGCGGCGGTCGAGCGTGGCGTGCACCGCGCGCACGTTCAGCAGGCCCTTGCCGGTGAAGGAGCCGGTGCCGAACAGGTCCTGGTAGATGTCCGATGCGCCGCTGCTGTACGGGTCGAGCCCGCATTGGCCGGCGAACATCCAGTGGAAGGCCGAGCGCTCCTCGCGCGTCGGGAAGGGCGTGACGACGCGCGGCTGCAGGATGCCGAAGCCGGCGACGACGCGTTGCGTGGTCGGATCGATCTGCGGTGCGTTCAGCGGATGGGCCGCGATCGCGACCAGCTCGCGCAGCGTGCCGGGCGGCAGGCCGGTGTCGCTGTCGAGCGTCAGCACGTAGGCGATGCCATCGGCCAGCCGCAGGCCGGGCGCCATCGGCGCGAAGCCCTCGGCGTCGCCGGCGGCGATCAGGCGCAGCAGCATCTCCAGCTTGCCGCGCTTGCGCTCCCAGCCGATCCAGCGCTGCTCGGTGTCGCTCCAGCGGCGCGGGCGGTGCAGCAGCAGGAAGCGCGGCGGCGCGCCCGTGTCGACCGGGTACGTGGCGTTCAATCGGGCGATGCGCGCGAGCGCGTCGTCGAGCAGCGCGCCGTCGTCGGGTTGCATGGCCTGCGGCGCGTCGGCCCAGTCGGTCAGCAGCGCGAACTGCGCATGCGGCTCGCGGTTCGCGAGCCAATGCAGTTCGAGTCGCTGCGCCAGCTGTTCGTTGGCGTCGACCGAGCCGAGCAGGGTGGGGATGACGACCAGCGCGCGGTGTGCCGCCGGAATGCCCGCGGCGAAGTCCAGCCGCGGCAGGGGCTGCACCCGAGTCGATTCCGCGACGATGCGGTTCACCAGCGCGATCACCGCCTCCGACAGCGGCCACGCCATCAGCAGCAAGGCGACGACCGTCGCGACGCCCGGTTCGTCGCGCCCCGCACGGTGCAGACCGTGGACCACGAGCGCGAGCAGCAGCGCCGTACCGAGTGCGATGCAGCCGAGGTACGTCGGCAGACGCCAGGCCCGTGTCGTGGCGGCGGCCGCGCGTCGTACGGGCGGCCCCGTGTAGGCCACTGCGAGCGCGGCGAGCAGGGCGGCCCGACCCGGGCCGAAGAGGTGGTAGCCGGCCGTGAGGTCGGCACCGGTGCCCGGATCGCGGGGTGCGACGCTCGCCCGGGCCCGCTGCAGCACCGCTTCGGCCACGCTGCGTTCGGTGCGTCCGCTGATGCGCGCCACCTGCTCCATGGCATGCGTGATCTGCTGGCGCGTGAGTTCGCTCTCCTGCGCAAAGCTCGGCAATTCGCGCAGCACCCGTAGCGAACGGCTCACCGGTTCGATCAGGTCGGCCCATTCGACCTGGCCGATCATGCGCAGCGTGGTGATGATGTTGCCGACCGTCAGGTTGGCGGCGGCCTGATCGGTCTGGGCCTGGTCGATCAGCGCCGGTCCGTGGGGGCAGTGGTGTTCGGTCCAGGCGACGAGCGCCGGCGGTCGCGCGGTGCGTTCGCCGGGCAGGCGTTGCCACAGCTGGGTGCAGTAGCTGTGTTCCAGTCCCCGCTCACGGATGGTGGCGAACAGCACGTCGAGGTCGCCCGCCGACAGCGTCTCGGCGCTGTCCCAGACGGCATGCGCCAGCTCGCGCGCCACCTTGTTCTGCGCGATGCTCTCCGCCACGCGGCGCAGGTTCTCCAGCAGCACCACGCGCAGGGTGGTGGGCAGTGCCCACAGCTCGCCCAGCGTGAGTTCGTCGACGTCCTGGTAGGCGTCGAGGAAGGCGGTGAAGAGATCGCTGTTGAGCACGCTGTCGGTGTGCGCGACGTACGCCCACGCGATGCCGTAGACGCGCGGCAACCCGGCCAGCGGTGCTTCGGCCAGCTTCGGCAGGCGTGCGTAATAGCTGCGCGGCACGCCTTCGCGGATCTGCTGGAGTTGCGCCTCGACCAGATGGAAGTTGTCGAGCAGCCACTCGGCCGCAGGCGACACGTAGCGTCCGCTCTGCGAAATCAGCGCGATGTAGTCGAAGGCGCCGCGCAGCGACGCCAGGTTCTCGTCGACGCGGGGGAAGAAGGGCGCATTGCCGCGCGCGGGGCCCTGCGCCTCGACCGGCTGCGCGCGGGCGAGGCTGCGCCCATGCTGGCGGAAGCGCTGCAGGCCGAAAAGTTCGGCGCGGATGGGGGGCTGGACCGGCGCGTGCGGCCGGTTGAGGAGCTGGCGGGCGTAGTCGCTGAGCGAAGCGAGGCGGTCGATCACCGCGGTGTCGCTCACCGGTCAGGCAGCGATGGCGAATCCGATGCCGACGACGACCGCCACGCAGGCGAGCGTGACGATGTGCCCCGCAGCGATCGCACGAACGTGCTGAAGGCGGCAGCGTGCCATCGACCAACGCCCGTGCGCCGTCGCGCATTGCTGCATGTGGGACGCCAGCGCATCGAAATCGCTTCGTATGAAGTCGATGTTCGACGGGGCGAGCGAGTGCGGATAAGACATGACACGGTTCCTGTGAAGACGTTGTTTCAACCACCGCGCGAGAGAGAGCGAAAGCCACTGACGTAACAGACAGGGTACTCCCCATGTCAAGTCGCCTCGGCACGTCGAGGCACAGGTCCACGTGTAGGAGGGCACGCACTCTTTTTGAGGGTGCACTGCCCGAGTGCCGGTGTCAGCCGGTGTTGCGCAGCCCGGCCGCCACCCCGTTGATCGAGATGTGGATGCCGCGCTGCAGCCGCTCGCCGCCTTCGCCGGCGCGGTAGCGCCGCATCAGTTCGACCTGCAGGTGGTGCAGCGGGTCGATGTAGGGAAAGCGATGGCGTACCGAGCGCTGCATGTCCGCGTTGCCTTCGAGCCGCTGCTTGGCGCCGGTGATGAGCGTGAGCGCGTCCGACGTGCGGTGCCACTCGGCCTCGATCAGGCCGAAGACCTTCTGGCGCAGCTTGCGGTCGGCCACCAGTTCGGAATAGCGCGAGGCGAGCGCGAGGTCGCTCTTGGCGAGCACCATGTCCATGTTCGACAGCAGCGTGCGGAAGAAGGGCCATTGCGCGTACATGCGCTGCAGCAGCGCCTGGCGTTCCTTCTTCGCGGCGGCCGTGGCACCGCCCGCGACGAACTGTTCGATGGCCGAACCGAAGCCGTACCAGCCCGGCAGCGTGAGCCGGCACTGGCCCCAGCTGAAGCTCCACGGCACGGCGCGCAGGTCTTCGATCTTGTGGCTCGGATTGCGCGACGCGGGGCGCGAGCCGATGTTGAGTTCGGCGATCTCGCGGATCGGCGTGGCGCTGAAGAAGTAGTCGCCGAAGCCGGGCGTTTCGTAGACCAGGTGCCGGTAGGCCGCCATGCTGGCCGAAGAGAGTTCGGCCGCAGCCGCCAGGAAGGTGGCCGGCGGCGCCTTGGCCATCGGCAGCAGCGTGGCTTCGAGCGTGGCGGCGACCAGTGTTTCGAGGTTGCGCCGGCCGATCTCGCGGTTGGCGTACTTCGAGCCGATCACCTCGCCCTGTTCGGTCAGGCGGATCTGGCCGCGCACCGTGCCCGGCGGCTGCGCCAGGATCGCCTGGTAGCTCGGCCCCCCGCCGCGGCCCACCGTGCCGCCGCGGCCGTGGAACATGCGAAGCCGGATCGACGGCTCCTGCGACTTGTCCTTTTTATTGCTGCTGTTCGTACCATTGAGCTCGTCGAACAGCGCCACCAGCGCGAGCCCGGTGCGGTAGAGCTCCCAGTTGCTGGTGAAGATGCCGCCGTCCTTGTTGCTGTCGCTGTAGCCGAGCATCACGTCCTGCAGCGCCCCAGAGCGCTGGACCAGCGCCTTGATGCCGGGCAGCGCGTAGAACGCCCGCATGATCGGCGCGGCATTGCGCAGGTCTTCGATCGTCTCGAACAGCGGCACGACGATGAGGTCGTTGGTCGCGTTTTCGTCCAGCGTGCCGCGCAGCAGGCCGACTTCCTTCTGCAGCAGCAGCGCCTCCAGCAGGTCGCTCACCGTCTCGGTGTGGCTGATGATGTAGTGGCGGATGGCCGCAGCGCCGTAGCGGGCACGCGCGGTGCGGGCGGCGGCGAAGATGGCGAGTTCGCTCTGTGTGAGCGGCGCGTAGTCCGCGTCGGGCACGCGCAGCGGGCGCGCCTCGTCGAGCAGTCTCAGCAGCAGCGTCTGCTTGGCGTCTTCGGCCAGCGCGGCGTAGTCGGGCTCGATGCGCGCCTTGGCCAGCAGTTCGGCGACCACCGCCTCGTGCTTGTCCGAACTCTGGCGCAGGTCGACGGTGGCCAGGTGGAAGCCGAACACCTCGACCGCGCGGATCAGCGGGCCCAGGCGCTGCGCGATCAGCGCGGCGCCGTGCTTGTCGGTGAGCGACTCCGCGATGGTGCGCAGGTCGGCCAGGAATTCTTCGGCGTTTGGGTACGGGTTCTGCGGCGCCACCGCATGGCGCGCTGCCTCGCCGCCGGTCAGCTCGCGCAGCGTGGCGGCCAGGCGCGAATACACGCCGGTCAACGCACGGCGGTAGGGCTCGTCGACGCGGTGCTCGCTGTGGTCGGGCGAGCGCTCGGCCAGCGCCTGCATCTCGACCGACACGTCGACCAGCGTGGCCGACAGCGACAGTTCGCCGCCGAGGTAGTGCACCTCGGTGAGGTAGTGGCGCAGCACCAGGTCGGCCTGGCGGCGCAGCGCGTACTCGAGCGTCTCGGCCGTCACGTTCGGGTTGCCGTCGCGGTCGCCGCCAATCCACTGGCCCATGCGCAGGAAGGGCGCGATGCCGTCGTGGCCCAGCGCGCGCTCGAGTTCGGCGTAGACGCGCGGGATCTCGCGCAGGAAGGTCGCCTCGTAGTAGCTCAGCGCGTTCTCGACCTCGTCGGCGACGGTGAGCTTGGAGAAGCGCAGCAGGCGGGTCTGCCAGAGCTGCGTGACGCGGATGCGGATCTGGCTCTCGTTCTCGGCGTATTCCAGGGGCGTGAGCGCGTCCTTCTTGCCGGCGAAGGCCTGGCGGCGCCAGCCGATCTCGTCGCGTGCGGTGAGCAGCTGCGCGATGGCGCGCTCGGCGTCGAGGATGCTCTTGCGCTGCACCTCGGTCGGGTGCGCGGTGAGCACCGGCGAGACGTAGCTGTGGGCCAGCGACTCGACCACGGCGGCGCTCGACACGCCGGCCTTGCGGATGCGGGCCAGCGCGGTCTCGAGGCTGCCGTCGGCGCTCTCGCCGGCGCGTTCTTCCTCGGTGCGGCGGCGGATCTGGTGGCGGTCCTCCGCCAGGTTGGCCAGGTGGCTGAAGTAGGTGAAGGCGCGGATCACGCGCACCGTCTCGACCGCGCTCAGGCCCTTGAGCAGGTGCTTGAGCGCGCGGTCGGCGGCGTGGTCTGCATCGCGCCGGAACGCGACGGACAGCGTGCGGACCTTCTCGACCAGCTCGTAGGTGTCCTTGCCCTCCTGCTCGCGGATCACGTCGCCGAGGATCCGGCCGAGCAGCCGGATGTCGTCGATGAGCGGCTGGTCTTCGCTGCGTGCACGCCTGGGCGTCTGCTGGGTTGCGGTTGCCGGCGCCTTCTTGCCTGTCGTCATTCGCGTCATCTCCTCGTTGGGGAAGGGTGCGCCGCCTGCGTTGTTGCGGCGCAACATGCTAGCATCCCGCGGGTCTTCTTCACCACTGGAATCCGGCCTTGAGCAACATCGTGATCGCCACGCGCGAAAGCCGTCTGGCCCTGTGGCAAGCCGAGCATGTGCAACGGCTGCTGCAAGAACGAGGCCACGCGGTCCGCCTGCTCGGCATGACCACCCGCGGCGACCAGATCCTGGACCGCTCGCTCAGCAAGGTCGGCGGCAAGGGCCTGTTCGTCAAGGAACTCGAACTCGCACTCGAAGAGGGGCGCGCCGACATCGCGGTGCATTCGCTCAAGGACGTGCCGATGGAGCTGCCCGAGGGCTTCGCGCTGGCCTGCGTGCTCGAGCGCGAAGACCCGCGCGATGCCTTCGTCTCGCCCGCCTACGCGTCGCTCGACGCGCTGCCGCAGGGCGCCGTCGTCGGCACCTCCAGCCTGCGCCGCGTGGTGCTGCTGCGTGCGCTGCGGCCCGACCTGCGCATCGAACCCCTGCGCGGCAACCTCGACACGCGGCTGCGCAAGCTCGACGACGGGCAGTACGACGGGATCATCCTGGCGGCCGCCGGCCTGAAGCGGCTGGGGCTCGAAAGCCGCATCCGCACCGCCTTCGAGCCCGAGACGATGCTGCCCGCCGCCGGGCAGGGCGCGCTCGGCATCGAGGTACGCGCCGATCGTGCCGACCTCATCGCACTGCTCGCACCGCTCGCGCACCGCGAAGACGGCCTCGCCACGGCTGCCGAACGCGCCGTGAGCCGCGCGATGGGCGGCAGCTGCTCGATGCCGCTGGCGGCGCACGCGCGCTGGCAGGCCGACGGCAGCCTGCGCATCGAAGCCGCCTGGGGCGACGTGGACGGCGTGGGCGCGCTGCTGCGTGTCGAGGCGCAAAGCGCCGTCGGCGACGCCGCGCAGGCGGAGGCGCTCGGCGACGAGGCCGCGGCCCGGTTGCGCGCGGCCGGCGCGCACTGACCGCTGCGTCGCGCGGATGAACCGCCGTGTGATCGTCACCCGACCGGCGCACGAGGCGTCGCGCTGGGTCGACGCCTTGAACGGCGCGGGGCTGAGCGCCGTGGCCTTGCCGCTGATCGCGATCGAGCCCTTGGAGGACACCCGCGCCTTGGAGGCGTCGCGCCGCACCGTGGCCCGTCGGCACGCGCTGATGTTCGTCAGCGCTGCGGCCGCGTCGCATTTCGTCGACGCCCGCGTGGCGGCCGACCTGGCCGCGGACCCCGCGCCGCGCTGCTGGGCCACCGGCCCCGGCACCGTGCGGGCGCTGCGGGAAGCGGGTGCGCCGGCCTCGTGCATCGATGCCCCGGGCGACGACGCGGCGCAGTTCGATTCCGAAGCCCTGTGGGCGGTGGTGCGTCCGCAGGTCGCGCCCGGCACGCGCGTGCTGATCGTGCGCGGCGGCGACGCCGCCGGCCAGCCGGGCGGGCGCGACTGGCTGGCGCGCGCCGTTCAGTCGGCCGGCGGCGAGGTCGAGGTCGTGGCGTCGTACCGGCGGCTCGCGCCGCGTTTCGGCGACGCCGAGCGCCGGCTGGCGACCCAGGCCGCCAGCGGGGGCAGCGTCTGGCTCTTCAGCAGTTCGGAAGGCATCGCGAACCTGCGCCAGGCGATGCCCGGGGCGGACTGGCGCGCGGCGTGCGCCGTGGCCACCCATCCCCGCATCGGCGAGGCCGCGCGTGCGGCCGGTTTCGGCACGGTCGTGCTGTCGCAGCCGGGGCTGGGTGCGCTGGCCGCGTCGATAGAATCGTTGCCATGAGTTCCGTGTCCGCGACCCCCGATGAAACCGTGCCGGAGTCTGTCGTGCGGACCACGGTGCCGGTCGCGATGCATCCGGCGCCCTCCCTCGGTGCCGTGGTGCTGTCGCGCATCGCCCTCGGCCTGCTGGCGATGATCGCGCTGGTGGCCCTGGTGCTGGTGATCGTGCTGTGGCAGAAGGTCGGCGGCATGCAGGAGCAGCTCGCCCGCCAGAGCGCGGACGCGATGGCGCAGTCGCTCGAGGCGCGCACGCTGGCACGGCAGGCGCACGAGACCGTGCGCGACACCGCCGCGCGGCTGGCGCTCACCGAAACCCGCGTGGCCGAGGTGACGCTGCAGCGCGCCCAGCTCGAGGAGCTGATGCAGAGCCTGTCGCGTTCGCGCGACGAGAACCTGGTGGTGGACATCGAATCGGCCGTGCGTCTGGCCTTGCAGCAGGCGCAGGTCACCGGCAACGTCGAGCCGCTGCTGGCCGCGCTCAAGGCGGCCGACGTGCGCATCACGCGCGCCGCCCAGCCGCGGCTGGCCCCGCTGCAGCGCGCCGTCCAGCGCGACGCCGATCGCCTGCGGTCCACCGCCAGCGGTGACGGTGGCGAGGCGCTGCAGAAACTCGATGAACTGATGCGCGGCGTGGATGATCTGCCCACGCTCAACGCCGTCGGCGTGCGCAGCGGCGGCGCCGGTGCCAGCGCGTTGCAGAACGAGCCGATCCCCGCCGATGCGCCCTGGTGGAAGCGCATCCTCATGGCGGTGCAGGCGGAGGCGCGCTCGCTGGTGCGCGTCGGCCGCATCGAGCGGCCCGAGGCCGTGCTGCTGTCGCCCGACCAGACCTTCTTCCTGCGCGAGAACCTCAAGCTGAAGCTGCTCAATGCACGCCTGGCGCTGCTGTCGCGCCAGGTCGACACGGCGCGCAGCGAACTGGCGCTGGTGTCGGCGTCGCTCAACCGCTATTTCGACCCGGCCTCGCGCCGGGTGCAGGCCGCGGCGACCCTGCTGCAGCAGTTGCAGCTGCAGGTGCGCACGACGGAAACACCGCGCGTCGACGACACGCTCGCCGCGCTGGCCACCGCAGCGGCCGGCCGCTGAGCGTCGACGATCCATGCGCGCCGCCCTCTGGCTCCTCGCTCTCTTCGGCATCGCCGCCGCGGTGGCGCTCTTCGCGGGCAACAACCAGGGCACGGTCACCGTGTTCTGGCCGCCGTGGCGGGTCGACCTCTCGCTCAACCTGGTGCTGCTGCTGCTGGCCGGCACCTTCGTGCTGCTGTACGCGGCGCTGCGGGCGTTGGCGGCGCTGTTCTCGTTGCCGCAGCAGGCGCGCCAGTGGCGGGTGCAGCAGAAGGAACGCGCCTTGCACACCGCGCTGCTCGACGCCATGGTGCAGCTGATGGCCGGGCGCTTCTCGCGCGCGCGCCGCGCGGCCATGGCCGCCCTGGCGCAGGAGCGCACGCTGGAGGCGCTCGATGTCGAACTGCCGCAGGCGCGCCAGCTGCGCGTGCTGTCGCATCTTCTGGCGGCCGAAAGCGCCCAGTCCCTGCAGGACCGGGCCGCGCGCGACGCGCACCTGCAGCAGGCCCTCAACGAAAGCGCCGAGCGCGGCGTGCTGAGCCCCGAGACGCGCGAAGGCGTGCAACTGCGTTCGGCGCGCTGGGCGCTGGAAGACCGCGACCCGTCGGCGGCCCTGGCGCGTTTGAAGGAGCTGCCGCAGGGCGTGCAGCGCCGCACGCTGGCGCTGCGCCTGCATCTGAAGGCGGCACGGCAGGAACGCCGCACGCTCGAGGCGCTTCAGACAGCCCGCCTGCTGGCCAAGCACCGCGCCTTTTCCGAATCGGCCGCGCAGAGCATCGTGCGCGGCCTGGCCGTGGAACTGCTCTCCGGTGCCCACGATGCGGCGCAGTTGAACCGCGCCTGGGCCGACCTGGAGGCCGGCGAGCGCGAGATGCCCGAGGTCGCCATCCATGCGGCGCAGCGGATGGTGGCGCTCCACGGCGATCTGGCCGTGGCGCGGGGCTGGCTGCTGCCGGTGTGGGCGTTCATGGTGAGCCACCCCGACGGTCTCGGGAGTGGCTTGCGGGTGAAGCTGGTCCGGGCCCTGGAAGCCGGTCTCGCATCGGTCGACGCCGACTGGCTCGCCCGCATCGAGTCGGCGCAGCGCAGCAATCCGCGTGACGCCCATCTCCAGTATCTGGCGGGCATGGCCTGCATGAAGCGCCAGCTCTGGGGCAAGGCGCAACAACTGCTCATGCAGGCCGGCATGGGCTTACAGGATGTCTCCCTGTACCGCAGCGCCTGGTGTGCCCTGGCAGAACTCGCCGAAGCGCGAGACGATGCCGCCCAGGCCCTGGTCGCCTGGAAGCGCGCTGCGCAGACCACAGACCTCTGAATTCGGTCGGGATTTCGGCGCAAGCGCGGGTTTCCGCGCAACCTGGCAACGCGCGGAATCCCGCGCTGTGTGAATTTTTTCACGGGTTTGATCGCATGTCGGAAGAGGTACGGCCAGAAACAATTCAACGCTGGGTCTGGAGCTGAGGTACAGTAGGAACTGTTTCCAAAAGTATTCATTTTGGTCAACGCGGAGCCAGATTTGAAAAGTTTCTTAGTACATGCCGCCTTGTTCACTTCTGCAGCCCTGCTGTTGCAGGGCTGTGCCCCGTTGGGGCCGGGCTTCAGTTCGGCCAGCGGCGATGCCGACCAGGCGGTGTCGCCTTCGGGGTTCTCGGGACCCAACGAGGATCCGCCGCCGGCCGGCGCACTGACGGCGATCACCCCCGCGCTGATCCAGGCGCAACGTGACAACGCGGTCAGGCCCGTCCCCTCGGAGGTCCAGGCCCTGATCGGCGAGGCCGAGCCATACCGTATCGGCGCGGGCGACGTCGTGGGGATCGTGGTCTACGACCATCCCGAGATCGCGTTCAGCGCCACGCCGGCCACCACCGTGGCCGACTCGGCCAGCATTTCGCCGGCGCCGGGCTTCATCGTGTCCAACACCGGGCAGCTGACTTTTCCGTACGCCGGGCCCGTCACCGCGGCAGGCCTGACCATCCAGGAACTCGAGGACATGCTGGTTCGCCGCCTGTCCCGCGTCTTCAAGAACCCGCAGCTCAGCGTGCGTGTGACCGCGTTCCGCAGCAAGCGTGCCTACATCGAAGGTGAGGTTCGCGCGCCGGGCCTGATGGTGTTCACCGACATCCCGATGACCCTGGCCGAAGCGCTCAACCGCGCGGGCGGTCTCTCGGCCAACGGGGACCGCTCGTTGGTGACGCTCACGCGCAACGGCAAGACGATTCCGCTCGATCTGATGGCACTGACCGACGCCGGTGTCGACCCGACCCGCATTCCGCTCAAGAACGGCGATCTGGTGATGGTCCGCGGCCGTGACGAACGCAAGGTGACGGTGATGGGCGAGGTGAGCCAACAAGCCGCCATCCCGATGCGCAATGGCCGTCTCAGCCTCAACGACGCGCTGATCGAAGCCGGCGGGGTGAACCTGAGCCAGGCGAACCCGCGTCAGATCTATGTGGTGCGCAACGAGCCGAAGGGCGGCCGGTCGCTGTTCCATCTGGATGCGCGCACGCCGATGGCGCTGGCACTGGCCGACCAGTTCGCGCTGCGTCCCAAGGACGTGGTCTTCGTCGATCCGGTGCCGCTGGTGCGCTGGAACCGCGTGATCAGTCTCGTCCTCCCGTCCACGACCACCGCCACGTCCGTACGCGAACTGAGCCGGCCGGTCGGCACGAACTGAACGACCGTGTCCATCCGGAACATCCTGATCGTGTGCATCGGAAACATCTGCCGCAGCCCCATGGCCGAAGGCCTGGTGAAGGCGGCCATGCCCGATCGCCAGGTCGTCTCGGCGGGCCTGGGTGCGCTGGTCGGCCAGGGTGCCGACCCGATCGCCTGCGCGCTCATGAAGGAGCGCGGGCTGAGCATCGATGCGCATCGTGCGCAGCAGATCCAGAGCGACATGTGCCGGCGTGCCGATCTCATTCTCGTGATGGACGGCGGGCAGCGGCGCGAGATCGAACAGCGCTATCCCTTCGCCCTCGGCCGCGTGTTTCGCCTGTGCGAACGCTCCGGCCAGGATGTGCCCGATCCGTACCGCGCCGGTGACAGCGCCTTTCGCACGTCCTTCGCGCTCATCGAGAACGGCGCGCAGCAGTGGGTCCAACGCATTTCAAGAGTGTCCAGCTGATGAATTCCACATTTCCCCATTCCACCAGCGCTGTCCCGTCCAACGCCGTCGATGACGACAGCGATCTGGACGTCGGCCGCTATGTCGATGTGCTGCTGGCGCACAAGTGGCTGATCCTCGCCATCACCCTGGTGGTGCTCGCGATCGGCACGGCCTACGCGCTCATGGAGCGGCCGGTCTATCAGACCGAGGTGCTGATCCAGGTCGAGGACTCCGACGGCAGCGCCAGCAAGGGCGTGCTGGGCGAGGCGGCCGGGCTGTTCGACGTGCGCACGCCGACCAGCGCCGAGATGGAGATCATCCGCTCGCGGATGGTGGTGGCGCCGGCGGTGGAGGCGACCAAGCTCTACATCTCGGCAAGCCCGCGCTACATCCCCTACATCGGTGGCTGGCTGGCGCGTCGCTCCAACGCGCTGTCCGACCCGGGCTTCCTGGGCTTGCAGGGCTATGTGTCGGGCACGGAGCGCATCGTGGTGTCGCAGTTCGACGTGCCGGCGCCGCTCGAAGGCGCGCTGTTCCGGGTGACGGCCAAGGGCGGCGGGCAGTACACGCTGGAGCATCCGCGCCTCGCGGCGCCGTTGACCGGCACGGTGGGCTCGATGCTCAACGCGCAAACCGAAGAAGGCCCGATCACGTTGCAGGTCGACCAACTCGCCGGAAAACCGGGCGCGGAGTTCGACCTGGTGCGCTCGGGCAAGTTGCCGACCGTGGCCGGCGTGCAGTCCGAGCTGGCGCTGAGTGAGCGAGGCAAGACCTCCGGCATCATCGCCGTGTCGATGATGGGGAGCGACCCCTACAGGATCACGCGGGTGCTCAATGCCGTCGGCGCGCAGTATGTGCGTCAGAACATCGAGCGCAAGGCGGCCGAGGCCCAGAAGACCCTGGCCTTCCTGGATGTGCAGCTGCCGCAGTTCAAGAAGCAGCTGGAGGCGTCGGAAGAGGTCTACAACCGCTTCCGCAACCAGAAGGCGACCGTGGCGTTCAACGAGGAAGCCACCGCGGTCCTGACCGAGTCCGTCGATCGGCAAACCCGCCTGCTCGATGCCCAGCAGCGCCGCCGCGAACTCGAGAGCCGCTTCACGGCCGCGCACCCGGCGGTGCAGACCCTCGATACGCAGATCGCCGCACTGCAGCGCGAGATCGCGAACATCCAGACCCGCATCAAGGGCCTGCCGGCCATCCAGCAGGAAGCCGTGCGCATGGAGCGCGACGTGAAGGTCAACACCGAGCTGTACCAGTCGCTCCTGAACAATGCGCTGCAACTGCGTCTGGTCAAGGAAGGCAAGGTCGGCAACGTGCGCGTGCTGGACGATGCGGTGGTGCCGGAGGTGCCGGTCAAGCCCAACCGCAAGGTCATCGTCGGCGCGGCGCTGGCACTGGGGCTGTTCCTCGGCATCGTTGTCGCCTTCCTGCGCAACGCCTTCATCGAGCAGCGCATTCGCGATCCGCACGAGGTCGAAACGCACACGGGCCTGCCGGTGTTCTCCACGATCCCGATGAGCAATGCCCAGGATGCGATCGCCAAGCGTCGCCTCACCGGTGCCACCGGCGTGCGGCTGCTCGCGATCGAGCACCCGGACGATCCTGCCGTCGAGAGCCTGCGGAGCCTGCGCACGGCCATGCAGTTCGCGATGCTCGAATCGCCCAACAACCGCGTGCTGATCACCGGCGCGACGCCGGGTCTGGGCAAGAGCTTCGTGTCGGCCAACTTCGCGGCGCTCATGGCTGCGGCGGGCAAGCGCACGCTGCTGATCGACGCCGACCTGCGCCGCGGTCATGCCCATCAGTACTTCGGGCTCCAGCGTCATGGCGGCCTGTCGGAACTCATCGCGGGCAGCTTGACGGTGCAGCAGACGGTGCATCGCCAAGTCGTCCCCGACCTCGACTTCCTGGCCACCGGCCAGCTGCCGCCGAACCCGTCGGAACTGCTGGTGTCGGAGTCGTTCAAGGCGACGCTGGAGCGGTTGTCCGAACTCTACGACCTGGTGGTCATCGATACGCCGCCGGTGCTGGTGGCGGCCGACACGATGACCGTGGCGATGCATGCCGGCACCGTGCTGCTGGTGGCGCGGGCGGATCAGTCGACGATGGGCGAGCTCAAGGAGAGCGTGCGCCGTCTGTCGCTGGGCGGACGGGCAGCCACGGGCGTGCTGCTGAACGCCATGAACGTGGACAAGCGGGCGTACAGTGCCTACAAGTACGGCCGCTATCGCTACACGAACTACAACTACGAGAGCATCCTGCCGGACGAGCAGTGATGCGGCGCCGGGACCGAGGGTCTCGGCCTTGTCATCAGGCGCGGATGTGCCAGACAAAAGGACCGCCGAGGCGGTCCTTTTGTCATGGGGCCGTGCTGCGATGCCTCACCGAGGCCGTGGCGCGATGCAGTCCAGCAGGTCGCGCTCGAAGCGGGCCAGCACGGCGTCGCGGGCCATGTGCTCTTGCGCGAAGCGACGGGCGCGCTCGCCCAGCGTGCGGCGCAGCGGCGCATCGGCGGCCAGGGCCTGTAGGGCGATGGCGAAGGCGGAGGCGTCCTCCGGTGGCACGATGCGGCCGCACTGCGCGACCACTTGCCCCAGTTCGGTCTCGGGCCGGGCGCCGGCCAGCACCGGGCGCCCGCTGCTGAGCATGCCGGTGAGCTTCGAGGGCATGACCAGGTCGGCGGCATCGGCACGCTGCGGCAGCAGGTGAACGTCGGCCAGGCCGAGCAGTTCGCCCAGTCGGTCGACCGGCTGGAGGTCCAGGAAATGCACGTTGGGCAGGCCGGCGCAACGTGCCATCAGTCCTTCGCGCCCGGCACCGTTGCCACAGAACACGAAAACGAGGTTCGGATCACTGCGCGTCTGCAGGGCCAGCTCGGCGAGCAACTCCAGGCCTTGCTTGGCACCCATGTTGCCCGAGTACAGTGCCACGACCGCATCGTCGGGGATGCCGAGTTCGCGCCGGTAGGGGCTGGGACTCGACAGAGGCTGGATGGCCGAGACATCGGCCCAGTTGGGAAAGGACAGCAGCCGCTCGGGGGCGACCCCCTTGCTGCGCGCGCGTTCCAGCATGCGCTGCGAGATCGTCGAGACCCGGTCGAAACGCTGCATCAGGTGGCGTTCGCCGCTGCTCACGATCGCGCGCAGGCGTTCGCCCTTGAGCAGGCCCAGTTCGAAGGCGGCATCGACCTCGTAGTCCTGGATGTGCAGCCAGCTGCGGGCCGACCGAATGCGGGCGAACAGCAGGCCCGCGGGCGTGCAGAAGAGCGGGGGCTCGGTCATCCAGACCACGTCGGGTTTCCAGCGCCATTGCGCCAGGAGCGCCGGGATGCTGGCGATCGCGAAGCTCGCCAGATGCAGCAGGCGGCGTGTGCCGTTGACCTTGCGAGGCACCCACAGCGGCGTGCGGAAGACCTGGGCGCCCCGCCATGCCTCGCGCGTGTAGCGGCTGCCGCTGTAGCCGGCGCGGACTTGCCAGTCGGGGTAGTACGGCGGTGCGGTGACGACCCGCACGTCGTGGCCGCGCGCGGCGAGCCAGGCGACCATTTCGCCGGTGTACTTGCCGATGCCCGTGAGTTCGGGTGCGAAATTGATGCCGTAGACGAGGAGTTTCATCGATGTGAGCAAGCGTGAGACCCGGCGTCTGGCCGGCCCCGTCTCACGAGGACGAGGAACGCGTCGAGAAGAAGTCGCCCGCCGGATATCGGAAGAGGAGGAGGAAGTATCCCAGCAGTACGCCGAGCAGTGCGTTGGCGGTCAGCTGACCGATGGCCGGCCAGGTCATCAGGCCCACCACCATGGCAATCCACAGCACCATGGGAAAGGCCGCGTGCCGAAGGATCGACAAGCGCAGCGCGTAGGCCAGGCCACCGATCAGCACGGCGAGCTTGAGCGCCACGAAGGCAAAGCCGAGCAGGCCGCCTTCCAGAACGATCCGGCCCGTTTCGGATTCGGCCAGCGCAAAGTTGGCGCCGCCGCGGTACAGGGAGGCCGCCAGGTTCGAGCCGGCCCCCAAGCCCTTGCCGAGCCAGGTCACCTGGTCGAGCACCCGGGGTTCGCCGATGAAGGTCGCAAGCAGGCGGTCCCAGAAGTTTTCGTCCGAGGCGGCCTGCTCGAAGCGCTGCTGCGTGACCAGGATCGCGTCGGAGAAGAAGAAGAGGAAGCCGGCGGCGAGCACCGCTGCCACCAGCGCGGCCCCGAGGGCGGCCGGCTTGTCACGCGTTCTGGCGAAGACGAGCCGTGCGACCAGGTACGCGCCGAGCATCACGCCAGCCGAAATCACGCCTGCGCGCGAACCGCTGACCACGCTGCCGACAACGAAGGCCCCGAAGCCGGTCAGTGCGAACAATCGCTGGATGTTCGTGCGCTTGCGTGCGCCCAGGAGCGCGAACACGGCCGGTGCGACCATGAGGAGGTAGGCCGAGTAGCCGGACGTGAAGCTGAAGGTGCCCGTGGTCCGCACCACGCCGGCGATCGCGACGAAGACCGAATCCTCGTCGCCGTCCAACTGGCGATTGATGGCGGCACCCGGCGGCGAATAGTGCTGCAGCACAGCCAGGGGCGCCAGGACGATCATGAGCAGGACGGCCATGCGGACGGCGGCGTTGAAGTCGGTCTCGGTCATCGCGGCGGCGGCGGCCACGGCGAACCAGAGGTACAGCAACCAGAAGCGCAGGCCGATGACGAAGACGGTCGGTGAGCTCTCGCCGCCGACCAGTTGCATCAAGCCCCATCCGATCACCAGCAAGGTCCAGGCGAGCATGGCCGTCACCACCTGGGGGTAGCGGCGGAGGTGGCCGCCCCGCCAGGCGTACAGCACCAGATAGACGGCCAGCAGGTCACGCAGCAGGACGAGGGGCAGGGTGGATGCGGAGGCCACCCATTTGCGGATGGCGCCCTCGAAGACCACGATCAGGAACACCGCCAGGAAGACGCGGCCTGCGCGGCTGAGGGCGGTGGGCCGGCTCGCCGCGCGCGCAGCGACGCGATGGGTGGGGGCGTGGCTGCTCATTGCAGAACCTTCGTGCTGCGCGCGGCGGTGGCGGAGGCTGTCGTCGGGCGCTCGGCCGGTACGCTGGCGCGTGCGTCGTTGTACAGCGCCTGAAGGGCAGCGGTGTGGGCGGCGGTGTCGTGCGGCTCGTACCAGCGCCGTGCGGCACGCCCGATGAGCCAGGGATCCAGATTCTTCGTGCCGTCGAGCGCGCGGAAGCCCGCGGCGTAGTGGACATTGGGCTGCATGCCGTCGTGTGCCGCCAGCTCGGGCCACAGCATGACGGGACAGGTGCCGTGTGCGGCGTAGGCCGCGAAGATGCCGCTCTTGCCGACGTGGTCGGCGGGATAGGACAGTGCGCCGAAGCGCGCCGTTGCCAGCGCCTGGCTCACCTGCTCGGGGGGCAGCATGCCGTGCCGGACCACATCGGCGTCGGCGAGCGAATTCGCCATCGTCGCATCCTGCATCGGTTTGCCGATGTCGTGAATCCGCAGGTTGTGGCGCTTGGCGAAGCGGAAGATCTCGCCGTCGCCGAAAGCGTAGGACTGCGAGCGGATGGCTTCGCTGCCGAACACGACGATCGACGCCTCGCGTTCGTTGTCCAGCACCGCGGGTTCGCCCACGTTCGAGAACACCGGCAGCACACGGTGCGGCGCGCTCGCGTTGTGCAAGCGCAGCCACTGCGCCGCCAGTTCACGGTTGGTGAGCCAGAAGTCGGCCTGATCGACCAACTCGCGTGCGATGCGCTTCTGGATACCGCTCAGCCAGAAGGCCGAACCCCAGGGCGGGCCGGAGGCATACAGCTCGTGGAAGACCACACCGAAGACCTTGAACCGCGTTCGCAGACGCTTCGTCTCGCTCAGCAACCAGGTCGGCACGCCGCGCTTCTGGAAGCCGTAGCCGCTGAAGTGGAGCAACAGCATGTCGCCCGACCACCCGCGCGTATCGGTCTGTGCCGTCAGTTCCTGGATCGGCGCGTCGAGCGAACCGCCGAGCATCGACGCGTAGTCGCGCACACCGCCGCCACCGGGCGGAATCACGGAGAGTGAAGGGGATTGCATACCGCAGTGTGAGCGATACCTGTCACGCGGCCACGGGCGCGCGCGAAAGAAAGTCCTGGTAGGCGCGTTCGATCCCCTCGCGCAGCCCGACCTGTGGCGCCCAGCCCAGTGCCCGCATCCGCGTGATGTCGAGCAGCTTGCGAGGCGCGCCGTCGGGCTTGCTGGTGTCCATGCGGATCTCACCCTGGTAGCCGATGACGTCACCGACCAGGCGCGCCAGATCGGCGATGGACAGGTCCTCGCCGCTGCCGACGTTGATGTGGCTGTTCATCGGATCGGTGCAGCCGGCATAGCGTTCCGGCTCGAGATTCATGACGTGCACGCAGGCGGCCGCCATGTCGTCGACGTAGAGGAATTCGCGCTTGGCCTTGCCGGTGCCCCAGATGACGACATCGGCTGCGTTGGCTTCGCGGGCCTCGTGGAAGCGGCGGATCAGCGCCGGCAGCACATGGCTGTTGTCCGGGTGATAGTTGTCGCCGGGCCCGTACAGGTTGGTCGGCATCACGCTGCGGTAGTCGGTGCCGTACTGGCGGTTGTAGCTCTCGCAGAGCTTGATGCCGGCGATCTTGGCGATGGCGTAGGGCTCGTTGGTCGGCTCCAGCTTGCCTGTGAGCAGTGCGTCTTCGGCCATCGGCTGCGGTGCGAGCCGGGGGTAGATGCAGCTTGAACCGAGGAACAGCAGCCGTTGCACGCCGCTGCGCCAGGCTTCGTTGATCACATTGGCTTCCAGCATCAGGTTGGCGTACAGGAATTCGGCTGGATAGGTGTTGTTGGCGTGGATGCCCCCGACCTTGGCGGCGGCCAGGTACACCTGTTGCGGCTTTTCTTGCGCCATGAACGCGCGCACTGCGGCCTGATCCGTCAGATCCAGTTCGGCGTGCGTGCGTGTGATGATGCGGGTGTGCCCCAGGGCTTCGAGGCAGCGGACAATGGCGCTTCCGACCATGCCACGGTGGCCAGCCACATAGATGGGCATATCGAGTTGGTTCATGAGATCAGATGGTAGTTAGCGGAGAACTGGCAGTACCCGTCTTCCGCGAGCGCGTTCGATCGGGGTTCTTCGTGCAGCCATCGGGGAAACACCGGGAGATGGTGCACGAGGTGCAGTGTGCATCATCATCTCTTTGCCGACCGGCCGGAAGACCGCGCGGCAGACCGACCGCTCAGCGCGAGCCCTCGCCAGAGATTACCGCCCTCGCCGTCTTCGCGAGGATCTTGAGGTCCAGCCAGAGCGACCAGTTGTTGACGTAGTAGGCGTCCAGTTCCACGCGCTGGGCGTAGGACAGCCGGTTGCGGCCGCTGACCTGCCAGAGCCCGGTGATCCCCGGACGCATGGCGCAATAGTGTTCCCAGTGCCGGCCGTAAAGGCTGCGTTGGCGCTCCATGCAGGGCCGGGGGCCGATCAGGCTCATGTCGCCCTTGAGCACGTTCCAGAACTGGGGCAGTTCGTCCAGGCTGATCTTCCGGATGATCCGGCCCAGCGGCGTGATGCGCGGGTCCTTCTCCAGCTTCTGGAAGGTGTCCCATTGGGTGCGGGCCGCATCGTTCCTGCTGAGGTAGTCGTCCAGAATGGTCTCGGAGTCGCGCACCATCGAGCGGAACTTGTAGAAACGGAAGCGCTGGCCACCTTCGCCGATCCGGACCTGCCAGAAATGCACCGGCCGCCCCATGCTGATGGCGACGCCGAGGGCCACGGCAAGGTAAAGGGGGCCGAACAGGGCGAAGAACACCAGCGCGGCGAGGATGTCGACGCTCCGCTTGATGCCCCGCTGGGCACGGGTCAGCTGGCGTGGCGAGGCCGTGATGGGGATCGGGGACGAGGGCTCGCCGCCGCCTGGATGACGCCGCATCAGATTTCCTTGCGCAGTCGAATCGGTACGAAACATGGATTTCCCCTTGGGGGCTACTTCACGGCGGAAGCAGCGTAACGCTTTAATACTAGTGGCAAGAATTTGAACACATTCGTTCTAGTCTGTCGTGCTGGCAAAAGCCGTACGCCTTTCCGCTGAATGTAAAACCGTGCAGTACTTCACGCCCCCCTGGGTTTGTGCGACGCAGCATTCTAGGCACGAAAGTAATTCTTTCGGCTGACGGATACATGCGGACACGTCAACGGCGATTCGCGAGTGAACGGCCGCTCTGACGGTGAGGCTGTCAAGGAGGGGGGATGTGTCGCAGCGCTGAATGGGCTGACGGACGGGGCGAAAGCGCCGCAACCGCGTATCCGGATGGAAGCGGTGCGGCTCCTTGGCAGGAAGCAGGAAAGGAGGCCGCCGTTGCAGCGGCCTCCGGGGGTCAGCGGCTGTCGCCGACCTCGCGCTCGAACGGCAGCGTGGTCGCCGCCAGATTGCGACGCGTCTCGACCAGCACCAGTGGGCCGTCATCGATGACGATCGCCGGAGGGCGCTCGCGCGGCATGTGGATCGGCTGGGGTTCGTTGGCGATCGCTGCGCGCACCTGCGCGACACGCTCGGCGTCGGAGTTCACCCAATGCAGGCCGGAGCCTTCGGCGACCTGAGCCAGGTCGGCCAGCGGCAGCTCAAACGGCTGCACCTTGGGCAGCGGACGTCGGCCGTGGCGGGGTGGTGCCGCTTCGACGGCGACGGTCGGTGCCGCCGGGCGAGGTGCGGGCTCGGCACGACGCGCTGGCGGTGTCACTTCGGTGGGTGCCTCGACAGGGGCCGGCGTCACAGGCGCCTCGGCTTCCACGGCGCTCGCTTCGGGAAGCGTCGTCACGCCGGACTCGTCACCCTCGCGCGGCGCACGTTCGCGGCGGTCGCGACCATAGCGGTCGCGTGTGCGGCCACGTCGCTCCTCGCCCTCGCGGCGCGCCGATGGATCGGCCGAGGGCGCGACGGCGCCCTGGCTCGTCTCGAACTCGTCCGACGGCGCATCGGCCATTTGGCCGGTCTGACTGTCCGAACGGACGGCGCCTTCGCCGCCACGCCGCTCGCGGCGGCCTTCGCCGCGCGGCGCACGTTCTTCGCGCGGGCCACGCTCCGACGCCACGGCGTCGGCAGACGGGGTGTCGCCGTTGAGCGCGCGCGCCGGCAGGTCGCCGTTGCTGCGTTCCCGTGCTTCGCCATTGCGCTCGCCACGCTCGCGACGTTCGCCTCGGCCGCGCGGTGCGCGCTCGATGGGGGGGGGGGCGCTGTCGCCTTCGACGGCCACCGCCGGCAACTGATCCTGCAGGCTCTCGGTGCCTTCCAGCGACACCGGACGATCGGTGTCACGACGCTCGCCGCGTCCGCCGCGGCGCTGCTCGCCGTCGCGCGGGCCCCGGCCCTCGCGCGGTTCCCGGGGTTCACGCGATTCACGCGATTCACGGGCTTCGCGCACCGGCGCGTCGCTGCGCGCCTCGGTGCTGCGCTCGCCGTTGCGGCGTTCGCCACCGCGTCCGCCGCGGCGCTGCTCGCCATCACGACCGCCGCGACCTTCACCGCGACCGCCGCGGCGCTGCTCACCGTCGCGTGCGCCGCGGGCCTCGCCGTCCCGGCTGCCGCGCCCGTCGCGTCGTGCAGGCTTGGGGGCTTCGACCGGGATGGCGCTGGCAGGGGCCGCGGCCGGCGCTGGCGCCGGCGCACCGCCACCGAACAGGCTCTTGATGAAGCCGAAGAAGCCACGTTCCGCAGGCGCGGGTGCCGCCACCGGTGCGGCGGGCGGTGCTACGGGCGCTGCGGCGGCGGGTGCTTGAACCGCCTCGGGCTTCACAGGCACGACAGGCGCCGGAGCGTCCGGCAACACGCCCTTGATCACCGGCGTCTGCCTGTTGGTCGGTTCCTGCGAGCGGCGGGTGACCGAGGTCGGGTCTTCCACCTCTTCGGCCATCTTGTAGCTGGCTTCGATGTGGTCGAGACGCGGGTCGTCGTGCTTCAGGCGCTCGAGCTTGTAGTTGGGCGTCTCGAAGGTCTTGTTCGGCACCATCAGCACGGTGACGCGCTGCTTGAGTTCGATCTTCGCGATCTCGGGGCGCTTCTCGTTCAGCAGGAACGAGGCGACTTCGACCGGCACCTGCACATGCACGGCGGCGGTGTTGTCCTTCAGGCACTCCTCCTGGATGATCCGCAGGATCTGCAGGGCGCTCGATTCGGTGTCGCGGATGTGGCCCGAGCCGCCGCAACGGGGGCAGGGGATCGACGAACCTTCGGAGAGCGCCGGCTTCAGGCGCTGGCGGCTCATCTCCATCAGGCCGAACTTGCTGATCGAGCCGAACTGCACGCGGGCACGGTCTTGCCGGAGCGCGTCGCGCAGGCGGCTTTCGACCTCGCGGCGGTTCTTCGACTCGTCCATGTCGATGAAGTCGATGACGATCAGGCCGCCCAGGTCGCGCAGGCGCATCTGGCGCGCCACTTCGTCGGCGGCTTCGAGGTTGGTGCGGGTGGCGGTTTCTTCGATGTCGCCGCCCTTGATGGCGCGGGCCGAGTTCACGTCGATCGACACCAGCGCTTCGGTGTGGTCGATCACGATGGCGCCGCCGGAGGGCAGCTGCACCGTGCGGGCGTAGGCAGATTCGATCTGGTGCTCGATCTGGAAGCGGCTGAACAGCGCCGCGTCGTCGCGGTAGCGCTTCACGCGGGCGGCATGCTCGGGCATGACGTGCGCCATGAACTGCTGCGCCTGCTCGTAGATGTCGTCGGTGTCGATCAGGATGTCGCCGATGTCGTGATTGAAGTAATCGCGAATCGCGCGGATGACCAGCGACGATTCCTGGTAGATCAGGAACGCGCCCTTGCCGCCCTTGGCCGCGCCGTCGATGGCGGTCCAGAGCTTGAGCAGGTAGTTCAGGTCCCACTGCAGTTCGGGCGCTGCGCGGCCGATGCCGGCGGTGCGCGCGATGATGCTCATGCCCTTCGGGTATTCGAGCTGGTCCATTGCCTCCTTGAGCTCGGCCCGGTCGTCGCCCTCGATGCGGCGCGAAACACCGCCGCCGCGGGGGTTGTTCGGCATCAGCACGACATAGCGGCCGGCCAGCGAGACGAAGGTGGTCAGGGCGGCGCCCTTGTTGCCGCGCTCTTCCTTCTCGACCTGCACGACCAGTTCCTGGCCTTCGCGGATCGCGTCCTGGATGCGGGCCTGGCTTGCCGACACGCCTTCGGCGAAATACTGCTTGGAGATTTCCTTGAACGGCAGGAAGCCGTGGCGGTCTTCGCCGTAGTCGACGAAGCAGGCTTCGAGCGAGGGCTCGACCCGCGTCACGACCGCCTTGTAGATGTTGCCCTTGCGCTGCTCGCGCCCTTCGATCTCGATTTCGTAGTCGAGGAGCTTCTGTCCGTCGACGATGGCCAGGCGGCGTTCTTCGGCCTGCGTGGCATTGATCAGCATCCGCTTCATGATGCGTTGTCCTTGTATGTATCGTTTTCACCGGCCCATGACGGGCCAACGATGCACGGACGACGCCTGCGAAACCAGGGGAATTGCCGCTGTACCCACACTGTCTGCCGGACGCCGCGCAAGCGCAGACGACCGCCGAGCGTCAGCTCAGGAACAGTGGAGGCGGGGGCGCATGGATGGGCGCGAGCCCGATGTGGTGTTGACGCGCCACGTTGTGGGTGGCGGGCTGCGCGACAGGGGTCGTGCGGGCCGCTGGAGATCCGATGCCGCGGGCCGCTGGCAACAGCCAGGTGGGCCAGCGCAGGCACAGTTGAATCAGCAGCATCAACACAAGAGAACTCGCTTCGATCCGCCGGCAGATTGGAGCCTGCCGGCTGGGTATTCCGTATCGGTGTTTCGTGGGCGTCGGCTTGACTTGTGCGTCTGGCCTGCCACTTTGCGCTCTAGCGCGGGGTTTGCAGGCTCGGGCGCCAAAGCGGCATCGACCTTCCAGCGCTTTTGGCGGTGCTCTAAACTTCTGTTTAATCAAGCACTTACAAGACCGCGCTGGTGAAAAACATTATAGGTGCGAAGCCGCAGCCCGGCGCATCGGAAGTCCGATTTATGACAGTCGACGAAGAATCGGCCGGTCAACGGCTGGACAACTTCCTGTTCCGCCAGCTCAAGGGCGTGCCGAAGACGCACGTCTACCGGATCATCCGGTCGGGCGAAGTCCGCATCAACAAGGGGCGCGCCCAGGCCGAGACGCGCATTGCCGCCGGTGACGTGCTGCGGCTGCCGCCCGTGCGGGTCGCGGCACGCTCGGAAGAGGGCGCCACGCCCCCCGCGCCCGCCCGCGAGTTCCCTCTCTTGTATGAGGACGACGCGCTGCTCGCCATCGACAAGCCCGCCGGCGTGGCCGTCCATGGCGGCAGCGGTGTGAGTTTCGGCGTCATCGAGCAACTGCGCACCGCCCGGCCGCAGGCGCGATTTCTCGAACTGGTGCACCGTCTCGACCGCGAAACCTCCGGCATCCTGCTGGTCGCCAGGAAGCGCAGCGCACTCACGGCGCTGCAGGATCAGTTCCGCGAGCGCGAAACCGGCAAGACCTACCTGGCGCTGGTCGAGGGCGCCTGGCCTGTCAACAAGAAGGTGCTGGATGCGCCGCTGGCCAAGTACCTGCTGGCCGATGGTGAGCGCCGGGTGCGCGTCGTCCCCAAGGACCATCCCGACGCGATGCATGCCGTCACGTTGGTGCGCGTGCTGGCGGCGGTCACCTTGCCGGGCGACGCGACGCCGATGTCGCTGCTGGCCGTCACCATCAAGACCGGGCGGACGCACCAGATCCGCGTTCACCTGGCATCGGCCGGGCACGCCATCGCTGGCGACGACAAGTACGGCCAATTCGAGCGCAACCGGACCTTGCAAAAACGGGGACTCAAGCGCATGTTCCTGCACGCGTGGCGGCTGCAGTTCAACCATCCCGCGACCGGTGAGCGCATGGCGCTGCAGGCCGATCTGCCGCCGGAGCTCGCCGCCCTGATGCCGCCGGAAGCCGCGGCCGCCTTGACCATCCCGTTTTCGACACCCGCCCCATGACCGAGTCTTCTTCACGCCGCTTCGATCTGATCGTCTTCGACTGGGACGGCACCCTCTACGACTCCACCCGGCTGATTACGCGCTGCATCCAGGCGGCCGTGGTGGACGTCGGCGGTGCCATGCCGGACGAGCGCGACGCCGCCTGGGTGATCGGTCTGGGCCTGGCCGAGGCGCTGGCGCGTGCGGCACCGGACGTGCCGCGCGAAAAATACGCCGAACTCGGCGCGCGCTATCGCTACCACTACCTGAAGCAGCAGGACGATGTGGTGCTCTTCGACGGGGTGCTGCCGATGCTCGACACACTCAAGGCGCGCGGCCATCTGCTGGCCGTCGCGACGGGCAAGTCGCGACGCGGCTTGAACGAGGCCCTGGCCGGCGCCCCGATGCGCCATCGTTTCGACAGCTCCCGCACGGCCGACGAAACCCACGGCAAGCCGCATCCGCGCATGCTGCTCGAACTGATGGAAGAACTGGTCGTGCCGCCCGAACGCACGCTGATGATCGGCGACACCACGCACGATCTCCAGTTGGCGATCAATGCCGGTTGCGCCAGCGTGGGCGTGAGCTACGGGGCGCACGAGCCCGACAGCTTCGAGCCCTTGAATCCCCTGCATGTCGCCCATTCGGTCGACGATTTGACCGCCTGGCTGCTCGGCCATGCCTGAGGGGCCGAACCCGCGCCATCAGAATCCGCCCATGACCGATACCATTGCGCTGTGCAACTCGTCCGATCTGGTGGAAGGCGGTCTGGCCGTCCCGTTCGATGTGGTCCACGGCGGAGAAACCTGCCGAGCCTTCGCGGTCCGCTTCGAAGGCCTGCCCCATGCCTATCTGAACCGTTGCAGCCACATCGCGATGGAGATGGACTACCAGCCCGACCGATTTTTCGACGACACCGGCCAATGGCTGTTGTGCGCCACCCACGGCGCCGTCTACCGGCCCGATACCGGTGCCTGCGAGGGCGGGCCGTGCCGGGGCGGACTCGTGAAGATCGCATTGAGCGAGAAGGACGGCGTGGTGCACTGGCATACTGACTGGAACCTCCAGCCGATCGCCTTCTAGGAATTCGACCCTTCATCACCTCGGGCACCTCGCGAGGTGGCCCGCCCCACCCTCATGACCGATCCCACCCGCACGGAACCGCAGGGTTTCGAGCCTTTTGAACGTCCCGCGCCGATCCCGGGCGCGCCATCTCCCACCCCCATGTCCAAGAACGATCCGACCTCGCAGCCCGGCTGGGAGCGTGCCACCCTCGAGAAACTCGCCTTTTCCTCGCTGCGCGAGCAGCGCGCCACACGGCGGTGGAAGACCTTCGTGCGCCTGTCCTGGCTCGCCTTCTTCGTCTTCCTGGTGTGGTTGGCCATGTCGCGCGCGGCGCCCAGCACCACCACCTCGACCGCGCACACCGCCGTGGTCGAGATCAAGGGCGAGATCGCCAACGGCGCCGACGCGAGCGCCGAGTTCGTCGTGGCGGCCATGAAGACCGCTTTCGAGGACGCGGGCGCCAAGGGCGTGGTCCTGCTCATCAACTCGCCGGGCGGCAGCCCGGTGCAGGCGGGCATCATCCACGACGAGATCCTGCGCCTGAAGGCCAAGCACGACAAGCCGGTGTACGCGGTCGTCGAGGAAAGTTGCGCCTCTGCGGCGTACTACATCGCCGCGGCCACCGACAAGATCTACGTCGACAAGGCCAGCATCGTCGGCAGCATCGGCGTGCTGATGGACGGCTTCGGCTTCACCGGCACGATGGAAAAGCTGGGCGTCGAACGTCGTCTGATCACCGCTGGCGAGAACAAGGGCTTTCTGGATCCCTTCAGCCCGATGAGCGACGCGCAGCGTGCGCATGCACAGCAGATGCTCAACCAGATCCACGCGCAGTTCATCGACGTCGTGAAGAAGGGGCGCGGCGATCGCCTCAAGACCGATACGCCCGGCCTGTTCAGCGGCCTGTTCTGGAGCGGCCAGCAGGCGGTCGACCTGGGTCTGGCCGATCAGCTGGGCAACGTCGACTTCGTCGCCCGCGAAGTGATCAAGGCGGAAGAGGTCATCGACTACACCCGTCGCGACAACGTCGCCGAAAAGCTGGCCAAGAAGTTCGGCGCGGCCATGGGCGACGCCTCGGTGCGCGCACTGCGCAGCGTGCCGGCGCTGCGCTGAGGCGGCTCAGCGCCCGATCGCGAAGACGGCTGGCAGGCGATCGTCCTGCGCAGGCGGCCGGGCGCGCCACGCCTTGACCGTGTCGCTGCGCACCTGCGCCGTGGCCAGCGTCAGGCCGCGTGCCACGGCCAACCGGGTGTGGTGCTGCAGGGTCTGCGTCAGGGCCTGCAGCAGGGCCGCATTGCGATAGGGCGTCTCGATGAACAGCTGCGTCTGACCGCTGCGCAGGGCCAGCGCTTCGAGCTCACGGATGCGCTGCACGCGGGCGGCAGCGTCCTGCGGCAGATAGCCCACGAAGGCGAAGTTCTGACCGTTCAAGCCGCTCGCCGCCAGCGCGAGCAGTAGTGACACCGGCCCGGTCAGCGGCACGACGGCGATCCCGAGCTCGTGCGCGGCACGCGCGACCGACGAGCCCGGGTCGGCCACGGCCGGCATGCCGGCTTCGCTGAGCAGTCCGACATCGTGGCCTTCGAGCGCCGCGGCCAGCAGCGGCCGGGCGTCGAACTGGCCGGCGTGGTCGCCCTTCTTGTGCACCTCGCGCGGCAATTCCTGGATGTGCTGCGCCTGCACGGGCGCGGCGAGCGGCGCGACCGCCTCGATCCGTTTGAGGTAGGCGCGTGCCGATTTGGCGTTCTCGCAGATCCAGTGCGTGATCTGCGCTGCGGCCTGGAGCGTGCCGAGGGGCAGCACGTCCTGCAGCGGCGCCTGGACATCGCAGCCGAAGTCGAGTGGCGCAGGAACCAGGTACAGCTTGCCGAGGACTTTCTCGGTCGGTGTTTCTGCCATTGGATGGGTGCTCACAGCAGGTCGACGCCTGCCGCGCGCAGCATTCGGCAGGTCCGAATCAAGGGCAGGCCGACGAGGGCGGTCGGGTCGTCGCTGTCGATCGCCTCCAGCAGGGCGATGCCCAGGCCCTCGCTCTTGGCGCTGCCGGCGCAATCGTAGGGCTGTTCGGCGCGCAGGTACCGTTCGATGGCGCCGTCGCTGAGTGCGCGGAAGATCACGCGCACCGGGGCGACGTCATGTGCGCTGAAGCCGGTGGCCGCGCAGACGACGGCCACCGCGGTCTGGAACACCAGCGTCTGGCCCCGCATGCGTTGCAGCTGGAGCGTGGCCCGCGCATGGTCGCCGGGCTTTCCGAGTGGTTCGCCATTCAGGTCGGCGACCTGATCGGAGCCGATCACGACCGCCTCGGGGAAGGCGGTCGCCACGGCATGGGCCTTGGCCAGCGCCAGGCGCTGCGCCAGCGCCAGTGGCGTTTCGCCGGCCAGCGGTGTTTCGTCGACGCCAGGCGCCTGCACCTCGAAGGGCAGACCGAGGCGGTTCAGGAGTTCGCGGCGATAGGGGGATGTCGAGGCAAGGATCAGCGTGCGTGGCATGGCGCCGATTGTGCGCGAGCGGTTTAGACTGACCGGGATGAACAGAGAATTTGCAGCATCACGGATCGACGTGAACGCGTTTGCGACCGCAGCGGACAGCCTGACCGGGGAGACGCCGGTGTCGGACTTCGAGCGGCTTCGCTCCGAGCTGGCCGAACCCGCCGCCGATGCCCGTGTCACCTGGGAAGCGACCGGCGAACGCCGCGCCGGCGGCGACGGTGCCCTGGCGCCCTGGCTTCATCTGCGCGTCGAGACGACCTTGCCTTTTGTCTGCCAGCGTTGCCTGACACCGGTCCGGCTGCCGCTGACGGTCGATCGCGCGTTCCGTTTCGCGGCCGACGAAGAGACGGCGGCCCTCGAGGACGAGGCGTCCGACGAGGATGTGCTGGTGGCTGCACGCGATTTCGATCTGCTCGCTTTGATCGAAGACGAGCTGCTGATGGAAGTCCCCGTCACGCCGCGGCACGAGGTGTGCCCGGTGCCGGTCCGACTGTCGGTGGCGGACCCCGGCTTCGAGGAGGCGGAGGAGGCCGCCCCGAACCCCTTCGCCGTGCTCGAAGCCCTGCGGGACCGCAAGCCGAAGTGAGGTTTTCCGGGCAGGTGGCGCATCGGGCGCGTCCGCGCTATAATCGTGGGCTTCGCGCGCGCCGCCATTGGCCAGGTCTTGAGGGATTCTGTGTCGATGCCGCCCCGCATGCCCACCACCCAACCGAATTCCAGGAGCCATCATGGCCGTCCAGCAAAACAAGAAGTCGCCTTCCAAGCGCGGCATGCACCGTTCCCACAACGCGCTGGGCGTGCCCGGCATCGCCGTCGAGCCCACCACGGGCGAGACGCACCTGCGTCACCACATCAGCCCGAACGGCTTCTACCGTGGCCGCAAGGTTCTCAAGACCAAGTCCGAGTCCTGATTTTCAGATTCAAGGCCAAGGCCCGAAGCTACTTCTTGCGTAGCGTCGGGCCTTTGTTTTGATGGTCATCCCTTCCTCTTTCGCATCCGCGCCCTCCGCAATCACGCTCGCCGTGGATTGCATGGGCGGCGACCATGGCCCGCGCATCACGCTGCCGGCCTGTCGTGCGTTTCTCGAGCGCCATCCTGAGGCGTCGCTGCGCCTGATCGGGCTGCCCGAGGCGCTCAAGGGCTTCGCACATCCCCGTGCCATGCTGATTCCGGCGTCCGAGGTGGTCAGCATGGACGACCCGATCGAGATCGCGCTGCGCAAGAAAAAGGATTCGTCCATGCGCGTGGCCATCCAGCAGGTCAAGGACGGTGGTGCTCAGGCTGCCATTTCTGCGGGCAACACCGGTGCTTTGATGGCCATCGCACGCTATCTCCTCAAGACCTTGGACGGCATCGATCGGCCGGCCATCGCGCCGCAGCTTCCCAACAGCAAGGGCGGCGCCACGACGGTACTGGACCTGGGGGCGAACGTCGACTGTGATGCCGAAGACCTCCTGCAGTTCGCCGTGCTGGGTTCCGCGCTGGTTTCGGCCTTGACCGGCAACGAGTCCCCGACCGTAGGCCTGCTCAATGTCGGTGAAGAGGCGATCAAGGGCAGTGAAACGATCAAGAAAGCCAGTCAGTTGCTTCGAGCGGCCGCCAAATCGAAGGATTTGAACTTTTACGGCAACGTCGAGGGCAACGACATTTTCAAGGGCACCACGGACATCGTCGTCTGTGACGGCTTCGTCGGCAATGTGACACTGAAGGCCACCGAGGGCGTGGCCGCCATGATCGTCGACTTCCTGCGCTTCGAGTATTCGAACGGCCTCTTCAGCAAGTTTGCTGCGATCGTGTCCTATCCGGTTCTAAAAGCTCTTAAAAAGAGGCTGGATCACCGTCGCTACAACGGTGCGGCGTTGCTGGGCTTGCGCGGCCTGGTCTTCAAGAGCCATGGTTCGGCCGACGAAGTGGCGTTCGGCTATGCGTTGGATCGCGCTTATGATGCCGCTCGCAACAACCTGCTCGATCGCGTGCGGGCCCGCATTGCTCACGCCGCGCCACTGCTCGCGCGAACGGAGCCGGCGGCGCCGGTAGACGCGACCTCGCTCCCCGTCTGATGACCCTCTTTTCTCGCATTTCCGGCACAGGCAGCTATCTGCCACCCCGCCGCGTGACCAACGACGACCTTGCCCGCGAACTGGCCGAGCGCGGCATCGAGACGTCCGACCAATGGATCGTCGAGCGCACCGGCATTCGGGCGCGCCACTTCGCCGAACCTGATGTGACCAGCAGCGACCTGGGCCTCGAGGCCTCCAAGCGCGCCCTCGAAGCGGCGGGCCGCAAGGCTGAAGACATCGACCTGATCATCGTCGCCACCTCGACGCCGGACATGGTGTTCCCCTCGTCGGCCGCGATCCTGCAGCGCAAGCTGGGCATCGCCGGCTGCCCCGCCTTCGACATCCAGGCGGTGTGCAGCGGTTTCGTCTACGCGCTCACGGTGGCCGACGCCATGATCAAGACCGGCAGCGCCCGCTGCGCGCTGGTGGTGGGTGCGGAAGTGTTTTCGCGCATCCTCGATTTCAGTGACCGCACGACATGCGTGCTGTTCGGCGATGGTGCCGGCGCCGTGGTGCTGGAGGCCAGCGAAACGCCCGGCATCCTGGCGAGTGATCTGCACGCCGACGGCAAATACGTCGATATCCTGTCCGTCCCCGGTCATGTGTCCGGCGGGAAGGTCCTGGGCACGCCGCTGCTCCATATGGATGGGCAGGCCGTGTTCAAGCTGGCCGTTCGCGTGCTGGAAGATGCGGCGCGTGCGGCGCTGGCGAAGGCCGGCAAGACCGAGGCGGACATCGACTGGCTCATTCCGCACCAGGCCAACCTCCGCATCATGGAAGGCACCGCGAAGAAGTTGAAGCTGCCTCTGGAAAAGCTGGTGGTGACGGTCCACGACCACGGCAACACCTCGGCTGCCTCGATTCCACTGGCGCTGGATGATGCGGTGCGCAGCGGCAAGATCAAAAAAGGAGAGACCGTCATGCTCGAAGGTGTCGGCGGTGGGTTCACCTGGGGCGCCGTGCTCCTGACCCTGTGATCGCCGAGGGCGAGCCGCAGGCCGCCCCGACGTCTGCATCAGACAAAGACAAGAGACCATGACTTCCTTCGCATTCGTATTTCCGGGCCAGGGATCCCAGGCGGTCGGCATGCTCGACGCGTGGGGCGACCACCCCGCCGTGGCAGAGACCCTACGGGAGGCTTCTGCCGCGCTCGACGAAGACCTGGGCGAGCTCATCCGGACCGGTCCGAAAGAGGCGTTGGCCCTGACGACCAATACCCAGCCGGTGATGCTGGTGGCCGGTGTGGCCGCATGGCGCGCCTGGTTGGCCGAAGGAGGGGCGACGCCGGACGTCGTCGCGGGCCATTCGCTGGGTGAATACTCGGCGCTGGTCGCTGCGGGTGTGCTGACGCTGGCACAGGCTGCGCCGCTGGTGCGCTTTCGCGCGCAGGCGATGCAGCAGGCCGTGCCGGTCGGCACCGGCGCGATGGCCGCGGTGCTGGGCATGGAGGCGGCCAAGGTGATCGCCGGCTGTGCCGAAGTGACCGCCGGTTTTGGAGCCGGCAGCGCCGAATGCGTCGAAGCCGTCAATTTCAACGACCCGATGCAAACCGTGATCGCCGGCAGCAAGGCCGCCGTCGACAAGGCTTGCGAACTGCTCAAGGCGAACGGCGCCAAGCGTGCGCTGCTACTGCCTGTATCGGCGCCGTTCCATTCCAGCCTGATGCGGCCTGCTGCCCAGGCGCTGCGCGAGAAGCTGGCGTCGGTCGAATTCGCGGCACCGCGGATCCCCGTGCTCAACAACATCGACGTCGCGGTCGAAACCACCTCCGAGCGGATCCGTGATGCGCTCGTGCGCCAGGCCGCCGGGCCGGTGCGCTGGGTCGAGAGCGTGCAGGCCTTGAAGGCGCGCGGTGTCGCGACCGTCGTCGAATGCGGGCCGGGCCGTGTGCTGTCCGGCATGGTCAAGCGCATCTCGCCTGAACTTGTCACGGCGACGGTCTACGATCCGGCGACGCTCGCCGAGACCCGACAACTGCTGAACACCCCATGAGCACCATCAAATTCGAAGGGCAGGTTGCCCTGGTGACCGGCGCATCGCGCGGCATCGGCGCCGCCATCGCCCTGGAACTGGCCCATCACGGTCTGAAGGTCATCGGCACCGGCACGACCGCTGACAGCGCACAGAAGATCACGACCGCACTCGGCGCGTTCGGCGGTCAGGGCCGCGCGCTCGACGTCAACGACGGCGCCGCGCTCGATGCGCTGGTCGAAGAGATCGTCAAGACGTACGGCGGGCTGCACGTCGTGGTCAACAACGCCGGCATCACGCGCGACATGCTCGCCATGCGCTTGAAGGACGACGACTGGGACGCGGTGCTCGACACCAACCTGAAGGCCGTCTTCCGCCTGTCCCGTGCGGCCATCCGCCCGATGATGAAGCAGCGCTACGGGCGCATCATCAACATCACGAGCGTCGTGGGCGCCGCCGGCAACGCCGGCCAGGCCAACTACGCGGCGGCGAAGGCCGGCGTGGCCGGCATGACCCGCGCGCTCGCACGCGAGCTGGGCAGCCGCAACATCACCGTGAACTGCGTCGCCCCCGGTTTCATCGAAACCGACATGACGGCCAGTCTCCCGGAAGCGCAACAGCAGGCGCTGCTCTCGCAGATTCCGCTGGGGCATCTGGGCAAGCCGTCCGACATCGCGCATGCGGTGGCGTACCTCGCTTCGCCGCAGGCTGCCTATGTGACGGGGCAGGAACTGCACGTCAACGGCGGCATGCACATGTAGCCGTCTGGCGCAATTCGTTTCCGTACGGCCCGTGAGGCAACTGGCCCAGGCCGGCCGGCTAAAATCCACCGATTCTTTACAAACCCTCAGAGGGAACCAAATGAGCGATATCGAAGCACGTGTCAAGAAAATCATCGCCGAGCAGCTCGGCGTGGAAGAGTCTCAAGTCACCAACGAAAAGGCCTTCGTCGCCGACCTGGGTGCCGACTCGCTCGACACGGTGGAACTGGTGATGGCGCTCGAAGACGAGTTCGGCATCGAGATCCCCGATGAAGATGCCGAGAAGATCACGACGGTGCAGAACGCCGTCGACTACGCCTCCAAGAATCAAAAGGCCTGATCGGCCGCGCATCGAACACCGGTCCCGGTCCGCGGCGCTTTGGCGCCGTGCGCTCCGCGAGACGGCCTCGATGCTTCCCCAGAAAGGTTTGCCGGCATGACCAAACGCCGCGTCGTCGTGACCGGACTCGGTTGCATCGCTCCTGTCGGAAACACGGTGTCCGAATCCTGGGCCAATCTATTGGCCGGGAAGTCGGGTATCGCGAACATCACCGCCTTCGATGCGAGTGCCTTCGCCTGCAAGTTTGCCGGCGAGGTCAAGGGTTTCGACATCACCCAGTACATCACGGAGAAGGAAGCGCGTCACATGGACCGCTTCATTCATCTGGGGTTCGCTGCCGCCATCCAGGCCGTGCAGGACAGCGGATTGCCCACGGGCGATGCCCTGGCGTATGAAGATGCCGTCCGCATCGGCTGCAACATCGGCTCCGGCATCGGCGGCCTGCCGATGATCGAGGAAACGCATGCTGAATACGCGAGCCGCGGTCCCCGCCGCATTTCGCCGTTCTTCGTGCCGGCCTCGATCATCAACATGATCTCCGGCCACGTGTCGATCAAGTACGGCTTCAAGGGCCCGAACATCGCCGTCGTGACCGCCTGCACGACGGGCCTGCACGCGATCGGCCTCTCGGCACGCATGATCGAATACGGCGATGCCGACGTGATGGTCGCCGGCGGTGCGGAGTCCACGATCTCGCCGCTCGGCATTGGCGGCTTCACCGCACCGCGTGCATTGAGCACCCGCAACGACGATCCGGCAACGGCCTCGCGTCCGTGGGACAAGGACCGCGACGGTTTCGTGCTGGGGGAAGGTTCCGGTGTGATGGTGCTCGAGGAATACGAGCACGCGAAGGCCCGGGGCGCCAAGATCTATGCGGAAGTCTCGGGCTTCGGCCTCACGGGCGACGCGTACCACATGACCGCACCCGACGTCGATGGCCCGCGCCGCTCGATGGCGATGGCGCTGACCAATGCCGGCGTCAACGCGGACGAAGTGCAGTACCTGAACGCGCACGGCACCTCGACGCAGATTGGCGACGTCAACGAGACCAATGCGGTCAAGCTGGCCTTCGGTGATCACGCGAAGAAGCTGGTCGTCAACTCGACCAAGTCGATGACCGGTCACCTGTTGGGTGGTGCCGGCGGTATCGAATCGGTGTTCACGGTGCTGGCACTGCACCATCAGAAGAGCCCGCCAACGATCAACATCTTCAACCAGGATCCGGAGTGCGATCTCGACTACTGCGCCAACGAGGCGCGGGACCTCAAGATCGACGTGGCCGTGAAGAACAATTTCGGCTTCGGCGGCACCAACGGCACGCTGGTGTTCAAGCGCGCTTGACGGACACGGCGCCATGCACAGCGCCCCGGCGGTGAGTTTCCCCGTGGGGCCGTCGCGCGCGGCGCAACTGCTTCTGTCTGCCATCTGGCTGGCCGGTGCCATCGGTGCCGGCTTTGCCGCGCGCGATGACTTCGGCGGCCGGGCGCTCCTCCTGCTGACGAGCGTGATGCTGGCCGGTGGCGTGGCGTGGCGCTTCGGCGGACATCGCCAGGTCGGCCTTCTGCGCTTCGACGGGCAGTGCTGGTCGTGGTCGGGTCGTACCCCCCAGGCTGCCGCGCGTGTGCAGGCGGGTCTCGACCTGCAGGCGCTGATGCTGGTGCGGCTGGTCGAGCCCGGCCGGCCCTCCTGCTGGTTGTGGCTGGAACGGCGCGCCGACCCCTCGCGGTGGGCAGCGCTGCGGCGTGCGGTATATTCGCGCGCCCCGACGACGGCACCGGACGGCATGTCTCCGGACGCATCGGCGCCTGGCGCGCCTCCTTCGTTTCGATGACAGCCTCTCCACCACCTGCTCCACCCGAAGCCGCCTCGACCGGCGATGCGGAGCCACGACCCGGCGAAGTCGACTTCCAGCTCGTCCAGCGCACGGTCGCGGGTGACCAGAAGGCCTTCGAGCTGCTCGTGATCAAGTACCAGCGACGCATCGAGCGCCTCATCGGCCGGATGGTGCGTGACGTCGATCTGGTCGAGGACATCGCGCAGGAAACCTTCATCCGTGCCTACCGGGCCCTGCACCAGTTCCGCGGCGAGGCCCAGTTCTACACCTGGCTCTACCGGATCGCGGTGAACACGGCCAAAAAGGCGCTGGTCGACATGAAGCGCGACCCGACGGTCTCGGAGGCGGCCTTGCGGCCATCTTCCTCGGACGAGGATGAAACTTACCGGCCGGGAAACGAACCAATCAGCGACGAAACCCCCGAAACGGTGATGGCTGCGAACGAAATCGCGGCTGCGGTCGAGGCTGCGATGGAGGCCCTGCCGGCCGAATTGCGGCAGGCGGTCACGCTGCGCGAAATCGAGGGCATGAGTTACGAAGAAATTGCCGAGGTCATGCGTTGTCCCATCGGCACGGTGCGCTCTCGCATATTCAGGGCACGCGAAGCGATTTCGGCACGGGTCAAGCCCATGCTCGACAACCAGTCCGGCAAGCGTTGGTAAGCAGGTGAACGAGATGAAACATACCCCAGAGTCAGTGCGCGAAGCGGTGTCCGCCTTGGCGGATGGCCAACTTCAGGGCGAGGCTTTTGCCCGTGCCGTCGATCGCGTCTGCGTCGACGGCGAACTTCAGGCGACGTGGCGCACGTACCACGTCGTGGGCGACGTGTTGCGTGCAGGCCGGCACTCGGCTTGTACCGACAGTGGACAGTTCCTGGCGCGCTTCCAGGCGCGGCTGGCGGCCGAGCCGGTGACGCCGCAGGCGGTACCGGTGGCGTTGCCCGAATCCGTGCCCCTCATGCACGTCGACGCCGCGAACGAACCCGTGTTCCGGTGGAAGTTGGTGGCCGGTGTGGCGTCGCTGGCCGCGGCGGCGGCGATCGGGTGGAACTGGGTCGGCAACGGCGCCGGCGTCCCGGCATCGGGTCCGCAACTGGCCTCGCAGCAGGTCCCGCCGGTGCAGTCGTCGACCGAGGGATCGGTGCTTGCAGCCATGCAGCAGAACGCCCCTGCCGCAAGCGTCGGTGCCACGACGCGCGTGCTCGTTGGCAGCGGGGCACCGCAGGTGATGCTGCGCGATCCGCGGTTGGACCAGTTGCTCGAAGCGCATCGGCAAGCTGCCGGCGGTGCCCAGATGCCGTCCGGCTTCCTTCGGAATGCCACCTTTGAAGGCGCTTCGCGCTGAGCCACCCCGATGATGCCCACCGTCGGACAGACGCCCCACCGATGAAACTACGCCGCGCCTTGCTGGTGCTGTCCGCCTTCTGCTTTGCGCAGTGGGCCGTGGCGCAGACCCGCGCGCCTTCGGCGCCGTCGAAGATGCCGGGCGCCGCGCCGGCTGAGCCGCCGACGCTGAGCACGGTCGATTGGTTGCGCCGCATGCATGCGGCCTCGCGCCAGCGCACCTATGTCGGCACCTTCGTGGTGTCCGCAGCGACCGGCAATCTGTCGAGTTCACGCATCTGGCACGTCGCCGACGGCGATGTCCTGATGGAGCGCATCGAGGCGCTGTCGGGCGCCCCGCGTTCCACGTTCCGCCGCAACGACCACGTGATGACCTTCTTCCCCGAGGACAAGGTCGTCAGGAGCGAGAAGCGTGAGAACCTCGATTTCTTTCCCAACCTGCCAGGCGCACCGGACTCGGCGATCGGCGACTTCTACGACGCGCGGGCGCTCGGCAAGGGCCGTGTGGCGGGCTTCGATGCCGACGTTCTTCAACTCGCCCCACGGGACGGGTTGCGTTTCGGCTACCGGGTGTGGAGCGAGCGCCGCTCGGGCCTCGTGGTGGCATTGCAGACCGTCGATGACGACGGTCGGGTGGTGGAGCAGTCGGCGTTCTCCGAATTGCAGTTCGAGGCGCCGGTGAAGACGCAGGCGCTGGCCCAGATGATGGGCAATACCGCCGGCTATCGGGTGGAGGAATCTTCGCTCGAGCGCACGACGGCTGCCGCGGAGGGCTGGTCGCTGCGCGAACCGGTGCCGGGCTTCAAGCCGGTCAATTGCTATCGGCGCGCGCTCGATGGCGAGGCCAGGCCGGAGCGCACGATGCAGTGGACCTTCACGGACGGGCTGGCCTCGGTGTCGCTCTTCGTGGAGCCCTACGATGCGCAGCGCCAGCCCCGCGAGGCCCTGATGGCATTGGGTGCGACCTACACGCTCACTCGCCGATTGAGCGACAAAGGTGGAGACTGGTGGCTGACGATCGTCGGTGAAGTGCCGCCGAAGACGCTGCAGGCTTTTGCCCAGGGGCTCGTCCGCACGCGCTGACGAACGCGCGTGCCGGAGCAGGGCGCGCGAGCGGGCCGATGGCGCTGAACCAATCAGCTCACCCGGATTCATAGCTCGGTATTTTTTGCAGTTTGCTTGAAAGAGATTTGAAGATGACGTTCCAAGTCGAGGGCAAGAGACTCCCGTCCTACGTGTTCGCATGCGCCCTGGCCTTGTCGGCCGTGGGAGGCGCGCTGCCGACCACGGCGGCGCAGGCGCAGACCCGGACGTTGCCGGACTTCACCGACCTGGTCGACCAGGTCGGCCCGTCGGTGGTCAACATCCGGACGGTGGAGAAGGTCGCCCAGCGTGGCGCAGGCAGCGGCGAAATGGACGAGGAGATGCAGGAGTTCTTCCGCCGCTTCTTCGGTCAACCGCTGCCCGGCCAACCGCGCCAGACGCCGCCACGGTCCAACCGCCCCCAAGAGCCGCAGGAAGAATCGCGGCCACGCGGCGTGGGGTCCGGCTTCATCCTGAGTCCGGACGGCTTCGTGATGACCAATGCGCACGTCGTCGAGGATGCGTCCGAGGTGCTGGTCACCCTGCCCGACAAGCGCGAATTCAAGGCCAAGATCATCGGCGCCGACAAGCGCACCGACGTCGCTGTCGTGAAGATCGACGCTACGGGCCTGCCCGCGCTGAAGATGGGCGACGTGTCGAAGCTGCGCGTCGGCGAATGGGTGATGGCCATCGGCTCGCCTTTCGGCCTCGAGAACACCGTGACCGCCGGCATCGTGAGCGCCAAGCAGCGCGACACGGGCGACTACCTGCCCTTCATCCAGACCGACGTGGCGATCAACCCGGGCAATTCCGGCGGACCGCTGATCAACATGCGCGGCGAGGTGGTCGGCATCAACAGCCAGATCTATTCGCGCTCGGGCGGCTTCATGGGCATCTCCTTCTCGATCCCGATCGACGAGGCGATCCGCGTGAGCGAGCAACTGCGCACCTCGGGGCGTGTCTCGCGCGGCCGCATCGGCGTCAGCATCGACCAGGTGACGAAGGACGTCGCCGAGTCGATCGGTCTGGGCAAGCCGCAGGGTGCGCTGGTGCGCAGCGTCGAGGCCGGCTCGCCGGGCGAGAAGGCCGGCGTCGAGCCGGGCGACATCATCACCAAGTTCGACGGCAAGGCGATCGAGAAGCCGAGCGATCTGCCCCGGCTCGTCGGCAACACGAAGCCGGGCACCAAGAGCACGCTCACGGTGTTCCGCCGAGGCAGCTCGCGCGATCTGTCCGTCACCGTCGCAGAGATCGAGCCGGACAAGCCCGCGCGCACGGCGGTCGAGCGCGAAGAGCCGACGCCCAAGCCGGCCGCTTCGGCCGCAGCGAAGTGGCTCGGCCTGGCCGTGAGCGACCTGACCGAAGCGCAGAAGAAGGAGATCAAGTTGCGCGGCGGCGTGAAGATCGAAGCTGCCACCGAGAACGCAGCGCGTGCCGGCCTGAAGGAGGGCGATGTCATCCTCGCCGTGGGCAACATCGAAGTGGCCAATGTCAAGGAATTCGAGGCCGCCGCAGGCAAGGCCGATAAATCGAAGCCGGTCAGCGTGCTCTTCCGACGTGGCGAGTGGGCGCAGTACACCTTGATCCGGCCCGCGCGCTGAATCGCCTCAACGCGTCAAGTGGCCCCACCCGGCAGTCGGGTTTGGGGCCTTTTTTTGGGGAGGAGCCAACGCTTTTGCCCGGCAGCGAGAATTTTTTTGGGTGCATCGAATGGTATTTGAAGTTAGTAATCACAAACTTGTTCGATGGACTAACGACGCATTTCAGTAGAATAGGGCCCCAACGCAGCGTTGGGTATGCATAAGGGCTGGCGGGCTCTCCACCATGCGGTAAGCCCTGCGACAGTCCACCGTCGCTCCACAGATCGCCCACAAGTTGTCCCATAAGCTACCCACCGATTTTGTTGATAAGCTGTTTATAACTTTCCTGTTGCTGACCTGCAACGAGCCTTCCTGACCCGGTTCCGACATGTACGCGCTCCCCTTTTTGCCTACAATGAAGCTCCAACTACTGCAGTTGCCATTGCTTGTTGGTTCAGGGCGCGTCTCTTTCGGACGCGCCCTTTTTTCTTGCCTGACGCGTTCTGCGTGCGTGGCAATTCAAGTACTTAAGCGTTCCCGTTGATGAATCACATCAGAAATTTTTCGATCATTGCGCACATCGACCATGGCAAGTCGACGCTCGCGGACCGACTGATCCAGCGTTGCGGTGGTCTCGAAGAGCGCCAGATGGAAGCGCAGGTGCTCGACTCGATGGACATCGAAAAAGAGCGTGGGATAACCATCAAGGCACAGACCGCTGCGCTGCACTACAAGGCACGTGATGGACAGGTCTACAACCTCAATCTGATCGACACCCCGGGCCATGTCGACTTCTCGTATGAAGTGAGTCGCTCGCTGTCTGCATGCGAAGGCGCACTGCTCGTCGTCGATGCGTCGCAAGGCGTCGAGGCGCAGACGGTGGCCAACTGCTACACCGCACTCGACCTCGGCGTCGAAGTGTTGCCCGTGCTGAACAAGATCGACTTGCCGAACGCGGATCCCGACAACGCCAGGTCTGAAATCGAAGACGTGATCGGCATCGACGCCACCGAAGCGATTCTGTGTTCTGCCAAGACAGGCATCGGCATCGACGACATCCTCGAAGCCGTGGTTGCCAAGGTGCCGCCGCCGCGTGGCAATCCCGATGCGGCGCTGCGCGCGATGATCATCGACAGTTGGTTCGATCCGTACGTCGGTGTCGTGATGCTGGTGCGGGTTGTCGATGGCCGACTGGTGAAGGGTGAGCGCATCAAGATGATGGCGTCTGGTGCGATGTACAACGCCGACAACCTGGGCGTGTTCACGCCGGCCACCGAAAAACGTGAGTCGCTGGAAGCGGGCGAAGTGGGCTTCATCATCGCCGGCATCAAGGAACTGCAGGCGGCGAAGGTCGGCGACACGGTGACCCTGATCAAGCCCGGCACCGGCGGCGCAGCAGCCACCGCGACCGAAGCGCTCCCAGGCTTCAAGGAAATTCAGCCGCAGGTATTTGCCGGGCTGTACCCGACCGAAGCGAGCGAATACGACGCGCTGCGCGACGCACTCGAAAAGCTCAAGCTCAACGACGCTTCGCTGCACTACGAGCCCGAGGTCAGCCAAGCGCTGGGCTTCGGCTTTCGCTGTGGCTTTCTCGGCCTGCTGCACATGGAGATCGTGCAGGAGCGACTGGAGCGTGAGTTCGACCAGGACCTCATCACGACCGCGCCGAGCGTGGTCTACGAGGTTGTCAAAAACGACGGCCAGGTGGTCATGGTCGAGAACCCGTCCAAGATGCCTGAAATCGGCAAGACCGCCGAGATCCGCGAACCCATCGTCACCATGCACCTCTACATGCCGCAAGAGTACGTGGGCGTGGTGATGACGCTGGCCAATCAGAAGCGCGGCGTGCAGATGAACATGGCGTACAAAGGCCGCCAGGTGGTATTGACCTACGAGATGCCGCTGGCTGAGATCGTGCTCGATTTCTTCGACAAGCTCAAGAGTGTCAGCCGGGGTTATGCCTCGATGGACTACGAGTTCAAGGAGTACCGCTCGGCCGAGGTGGTGAAGGTCGACATTCTGCTCAATGGCGAGAAGGTCGATGCGCTGTCGATCATGTTGCACCGCAGCCAGAGCGTGTACCGCGGCCGCGCCGTGGTCTCGAAGATGCGCGAGATCATTTCGCGCCAGATGTTCGACGTGGCGATCCAGGCGGCCATCGGGGTCAACATCATCGCGCGTGAGACAATCAAGGCGCTGCGCAAGAACGTGCTCGCCAAGTGCTACGGCGGCGACATCTCCCGCAAGAAAAAGCTGCTCGAGAAGCAGAAGGCGGGCAAGAAGCGCATGAAGCAGATCGGCTCCGTCGAAGTCCCGCAAGAGGCCTTCCTGGCGATCCTGCAGGTCGAAGACTAAAGAATGAACCACCCCCGTAGCGCCTGCGGCGCTTCCCCCTCGAGGGGGCGATACCGGCGGCCCGGCGAAGCCGGATCCGCGGTATCTCCGGCATCGGTTTTCGCCGGTTTCTAGCGCGGCGCACCCTCCAAGAAGACAAAGATGGCATTCCTTACCTCCCTCATCCTCGCCGCGTTCGCCGGCTATGTCGGCGCCTGGTATTTCGGCGCGGTCGAAGGCAATTTCGCGCTGTTGCTGTTCCTGGCGACCGTGGTGACCGGTCTCTACTGGCTGGCCGAGCGTTTCTATTTCCTGCCGCGGCGACGGCGTGCGGCCGAAACGCTCGAGGCCTCGCTGGCCCAGCGCCGCGAGAACCTGGCGCGCCAGGGCATCACCGAGGTCGACACCGTCGATACGAAGGCACGCGAGCGGCTGCTGATGCAGCCGTGGTGGCTGGACTGGACCGCCGGGCTGTTCCCTGTGATCCTGATCGTGTTCCTGCTGCGTTCCTTCCTGTTCGAGCCCTTCAAGATCCCGTCGGGCTCGATGATGCCGACGCTGCTCACGGGCGACCTGATCCTGGTGAACAAGTTCACCTACGGCCTGCGTCTGCCGGTGCTCAACACCAAGATCACCGAAGGCACCGGACCGGCGCGTGGCGACGTGATGGTGTTCCGCTATCCGCCCAAGCCCAGCCTGGATTACATCAAGCGCGTGGTCGGCCTGCCAGGCGATGAGGTGGCCTACCTGAACAAGAAGCTGACGATCAACGGGCAGCCGGTCACCAAGGACGCCATTCCCGACTACTTCGACGAGGAGACCATGCGTTACCTCAAGCAGTACACCGAGAACCTCGGCGGCAAGACGCACAAACTGCTCAACGACGACAGCCGCCGTGCCGGCATCTCGGAAGTGGAGGTCATGGGCTTCCCGAACCAGGAAAATTGTCGTTACAGTGTCGAGGGCGTGGTCTGCAAGGTGCCCGCGGGTCACTATTTCATGATGGGTGACAACCGCGACAACTCGCTCGATTCGCGCTACTGGGGTTTCGTGCCGGACAAGAACATCGTCGGTCGCGCATTCTTCGTCTGGATGAACTTCGGCGATCTCGGACGCATCGGCGCGTTCCAATAAAAGTCAATCCTTCGAGGGGTAGAGCAAATGGCAGTGAGGGCACATCGGTCGGTCTCGGCATCGAGGCAGCGCGGGATTTCGTTCATCGGGCTGCTGTTCGTCGCCATCGTGCTGGCGTGCGTCGGCGTGGTCGTGGCGCAGGTCATCCCGACGCTGATCGAGTACCAGGCCATCCAGAAGGCGGCGACCAAGGCTGCCGATGGCTCGACCGTGCCCGAAGTGCGGGCGATCTTCGACCGTGCCCAGGCCATCGACGACTTCAAATCGGTGAGCGGCAAGGACCTCGACGTGCAGAAAGTGGGCGACAAGGTGGTCGTGGCCTTCGCGTACGACCGCGAGATCCACCTCTTCGGCCCGGCCTACCTGTTGCTCAAGTACAGCGGCCAGGGCCAGTCCCGCTGACCGTGGCAGAAGGTGCTCTTGATGCGCTGCAGACGCGCCTGCGGCACACGTTCGCCGACGCGCGGCTGCTCCAACTCGCGCTCACGCACCGCAGCTTTTCCGCCGATCACAACGAGCGGCTGGAATTTCTCGGCGACTCCGTCCTGAACCTGGCGGTGTCGCACCTCCTGTACGTGCGGCTGTCCGAATTGCCCGAAGGCGATCTGTCACGCGTGCGGGCCAATCTTGTCAAGCAGGACACGCTGCATCAGCTCGCGGTCAAGCTCGCGCTGTCGCCGTTGCTGCGGCTGGGCGAGGGCGAAGCCCGTTCCGGCGGCCAGAACCGGCCCTCCATCCTGGCCGACGCGCTGGAGGCGCTGATCGGCGCCGTCTATCTCGACGCCGGCTACGCCGCGGCGCAGGCGCTGGTGCACCGGCTCTACGAGTCCGTCGAGATCACGCCGCGCATGGACGCGGCCGCCAAGGACCCCAAGACCGAATTGCAGGAATGGCTGCAGGGGCACAAAATGAAGCTGCCCGCCTACCGTGTGGTCGGCACGCTCGGGGCAGCCCACAAACAGACCTTCGATGTCGCGTGCGAGGTGGTCGAGATGGGCCTGACCGAGCGCGGCATCGGCGGTTCGCGCCGCGCCGGCGAACAAGCCGCCGCCGCGGCGATGCTGATCCAGCTCAAGGCGCGCGGCACGAAAGCAAAATGAACATCACCCACGACGCCCCTGGCGATCCCGAAGAAGACACCGCCCCCACGGCACCCGATGCGACGAGGCCGCAGGGCCCGCAGCATTGCGGTCTGATCGCCATCGTCGGCAAGCCGAACGTCGGCAAGTCGACCCTGCTCAATGCGCTGGTCGGCCAGAAGATCAGCATCACCTCGCGCAAGGCGCAGACCACGCGGCACCGCATCACCGGCATGCGCACGCTGGGAGCGACGCAGTTCGTCTTCGTCGATACGCCCGGCTTCCAGACGCTCCATGCCAACGCGCTCAACAAATCGCTCAACAAGACCGTGCAGGGTGCGGTCGGTGACGTCGACCTGATCCTGTTCGTGGTCGAGGCCGGCAGCTTCACGCCCGCCGACGAGCGCGTGCTCAAGCTGCTGGGCAAGGGCATCCCGACCGTACTGCTGGCCAACAAGCTCGACAACGTGCACCGCCGTGGCGACATCGCGCCCTGGCTGCAGACCATGCAGGGCAAGCACGCCTTCGCCGAGTTCGTGCCGATGTCGGCCAAGAATGCGAAGGACGTCGAGCGCCTGTTCGGCATCTGCGAGAAGTACCTGCCCGAGCAGCCCTGGTTCTACGACGAGGACGAGCTCACCGACCGCAGCGAGAAATTCCTTGCGGGCGAACTGGTGCGCGAGAAGCTGTTCCGCCTGACCGGCGACGAGCTGCCCTACACCTCGACGGTGATCATCGACAAGTTCGAGGAAGAGCCGCCGCAGAAGAAGGGCCAGAAGCGCCTGCTGCGCATCGCCGCCACCATCGTGGTCGAGCGCGACACGCACAAGGCGATGGTGATCGGCGACAAGGGTGACCGCATCAAGCGCATCGGCATGGAGACCCGCGTCGAGCTCGAGAAGCTGGCCGACGCCAAGGTATTCCTTGAGCTGTGGGTGAAGGTGCGGTCCGGCTGGGCCGACGACGAGGCGCGCGTGCGCAGCTTCGGGTACGAATAGCCCGCAGGTGGCCACCCACCGCGTCTCCCACGAGCCGGCCTACGTGCTGCACCGCTACGACTGGAGCGAGTCGAGCGTCATCCTGGAAGCCTTCACCCGCCACCACGGGCGCATCGCGCTGGTGGCCAAGGGCGCCAAGCGGCCCAGTTCCAACTTCCGTCCGGTGCTGCTGCCCCTGCAGCCGCTGCAGCTCAACTACGGCGGCGACGCCGAGATCCGCACGCTCAAGGGCGCCGAGTGGATGGGCGGCCATGTGATGCCGACCGGCGAGTCGCTGATGTCCGGCTATTACATCAACGAGCTGCTGCTGCGCCTGCTGGCGCGCGACGACGCGCACGAGGCGCTGTTCGACGCCTACGCCGGCGTGGTCGAGGTGCTGGCCGGCGACCATGCCGAGGCCCAGGCCGCCACGCAGGCGGCCGCGCTGCGCGCCTTCGAATTGTCGTTGCTGCGCGAGGTCGGCCTGCTGCCGGCGCTCGACGCCGAGACGCTGACACTGTCGCCGCTCTCACCCGACCTGCGTTACACGCTGCTGCCCGAGGCCGGGCTGCGCGAGGCGGCGCGCGAAGAAACAGCGCTCGCCGGTGCCGACTGGCAGGCGCTGCAGGTGGCGCTCGACGACCGGGCGCCGTTCACCGCGACGCTGCGCTGCGTGGCCATGCTCAGCGCGGGCAGCAACGGCGCCTTGCGCGGCCAGCTGCGCACTCTGCTGAACTACCATTGTGGCGTGTCCACCCTGCGGACCCGGCAGATGATGCGGGACCTGCAAGCCCTTTGAACGCCATGACCACGCCTTCCACCCTCACGGCCCTCTCGGTCAACCTGAACAAGGTCGCCCTGGTGCGCAACACCCGCCACCTCGGCATCCCGAGCGTGCTCTTCGCGGCGGCGGTCTGCCTTGACGCGGGCGCCAAGGGCATCACCGTGCACCCCCGGCCCGACGCGCGCCACATCCGCGCGCAGGACGTGCACGAGCTCTCCGACCTGCTGGCCCGCGACTGGCCCGATGCCGAGTTCAACATCGAAGGCAACCCCTTCCACAACCTGATGGACTTCGTGCGCGACTGCCGCCCGCACCAGGCGACCTTCGTGCCCGACAGCGAAACCCAGTCCACCAGCGACCACGGCTGGACCTTTCCCGATGACGCCGAGCGCCTGCGCCCGCTGATCGCCGAGGCGAAGAAGCTCGGCGTGCGCGTCAGCCTCTTCATGGACCCGGCGCCCGAGATGATGGCCGCGGCCAAGGCAGTCGGCGCCGACCGCGTCGAGCTCTACACCGAAGGCTACGCGGCTTCGCGCGGCACCTCGCGGGCCGATGCGGTGCTGGCGCTGTACGCCGAGGCCGCCCGCGCGGCGCAGGCCGCCGGCCTCGAAGTCAATGCCGGCCACGACCTGAGCCGCGAGAACCTCGCCGACTTCCTGCGCGCGGTGCCGGGCGTCAAGGAGGTGTCGATCGGCCATGCCTTCGTATCCGATGCGCTCGAGCTCGGCTACGCCGCCGCCACGCACGACTACCTGCGCTGCATCGACGAGGCGCAGCGCGCCGGTTGACCGCGTGATCTACGGCATCGGCACCGACATCTGCGACGTCCGCCGCGTCGCCGCGACCTTCGAGCGCCAGGGCGAGCGCTTCGCGCGCAAGGTCCTGAGCGACGCGGAGTTCGCCGTGTGGCAGGCGCGCAGCGTGCGCTGGCCCCAGCGCGGCCTGCGCTACCTCGCCACCCGTTTCTCCGCCAAGGAGGCCTTCAGCAAGGCGGTCGGCATGGGCATGCGCATGCCGATGAGCTGGCGCCTGTGCGAGATCGCCAACGAGCGCAGCGGCAAACCGGTGATCGTGCTGCACGGCGTGCTCAAGGAATGGTTCGAGGCGCGCGGGCTCACGGCCCACGTCACCGTCACCGACGAAACCGACTACGCGGCCAGCTTCGTGGTCGTCGAACAGAACACGGCCCCCACTGCATGAGTGCTTCCGTCACGCAACGCCCGCTCGTCATCGACGTGGCTGGCACCACGCTCGGCGCGGCCGACCGCCGCCGCCTCGCCCATCCGCAGGTTGGCGGCGTCATCCATTTCGCCCGCAACTGGGAAAGCCGCGCGCAGATGCAGGCGCTCAATGCCCAGATCAAGGCGATCCGGCCCGACCTGCTGATCTGCGTCGACCACGAAGGCGGACGGGTGCAGCGCTTTCGCACCGACGGCTTCACGCGGCTGCCGTCGATGCGTGCGCTGGGCACGCTGTGGATGGACGACCCAATGCGCGCCGTGCAGGCCGCCACGGCGGCAGGCTTCGTGCTGGCGAGCGAGCTGCGCGCCGTCGGCGTCGACTTCTGCTTCGCGCCGGTGCTCGACCTCGACCATGGTGAGAGTTCGGTGATCGGCGACCGCAGTTTCCACCGCGACCCGCGTGTCGCCGCGCTGCTGGCCAAGAGCCTGATGCACGGCCTGCTGCAGGCCGGCATGGCCAACTGCGGCAAGCACTTTCCGGGGCACGGTTTCGTCAAGGCCGATTCCCATGTCGCGATCCCGGTCGACCGGCGCAGCCTGAAGGCGATCCTGGCCGATGACGCGCGCCCCTTCGCGTGGCTCACCGGCACGCTCGCGGCCGTGATGCCGGCGCATGTCATCTACCCGAAGGTCGATGCACGGCCGGCGGGGTTCTCGTCGAAGTGGCTGCAGGACATCCTGCGCGGCCGGCTCGGTTTCGACGGCGCGATCTTCAGCGACGACCTCAGCATGGAGGCCGGCCGCTACATCGACGGCCGGCTGCTGAGCTACGCCGACGCGGCGCTGGCCGCGCTCGGCGCCGGCTGCGACCTGGCGATGCTGTGCAACCAGAGCATCGGCGATGGCGCACCGCTCGACGAACTGCTCGACGGCTTCGCTGCCGCGGCCCAGGCCGGACGCTGGCAGCCGGACGCGGCGGGCGAGGCGCGGCGACGGGCGTTGTTGCCCAAGGCCCCGGCGCCGGCCTGGGACGCGATGGTCGTGTCGCCGACCTACCGCAGGGCGCTGTCGCAGCTGCCGGCCTGACGCGCCGCGTCATCGGCCGCGGCTTCCACGTCCCACAGCCGCGGCCCGCCGGCGTCGAGGTGGGTCAGGTACAGCCGCAGGTCGAACTCGCGCTGGTGGTAGTCCGCCTCCATGTGCGTGCACAGCGCATAGAAGGCCTTGTCGTGCGCGCGCTCCTTCATGTGGGCGAGCTCGTGCACGACGATCATCCGCAGCCATTCGAGCGGCACCGCCTTGAACAGGCTGGCCACGCGGATCTCGCGCTTGGCCTTCAGCTTGCTGCCCTGCACGCGCGAAACGGTGGTGTGCGTGCCGAGCGCGTGGCGGATGACGTGCAGCTTGCTGTCGAACATCACCTTCGACAGCGGATCGGCGTTGCGCAGGAACTCGGCCTTGAGCGCCATCACGTAGTCGTAGAGCGCACGGTCGGTGCGCACCGCGTGCGCGGCCGGGTAGCGCTTCTGCAGCATCGGCCCGAGGCCCTGTTCGGCCATCAGTGCGCGCACCTGCGCCTGCAGGGCAGGCGGGTAGTGCGCCAGGTACTTCACGCCGTGCGCGCGCCGCGGGCCGCGTAGGCGAGGCCGGCCGCAACGCCGCCGAACAGGTCGCCCTCGACCAGCTTCACGCCCGCGAAGCCGCGCCGTAGCGCCTGCTGGAAGGGCCGCAGCGCGGACGAGCCGCCCGTCAGGTAGATCGCGTCGAGGTCGTGGCTGCGCAGGCCGGCGCGCCGCACGCACTCGTGCGCGCTGGCGACCACCTTGCCCAGCGATTCGGCGAGCTGCTGCGCCATGTCGTCCGGCGTCAGCGCGGCGCCGAGGCCGGGCTCGACGAAGGACAGGTCGATGGTCACGGCTGCATCGCTGACCGAACCGTCGATCTTGGCCTGCTCGACCTCGCTCGCGATGCGGTGCCCGTAGCGCTCCTCCAGCACCGTCATCAGTCGGTCGTGCAGCCGCGTGTCGGCATAGCTGGTGCGCAGCTCCTGCGCCTGGCGCACGGCCTTGGGCGCGTAGAGCCAGTTGATCAGGTGCCACGACGAGAGCTCGAAGAAGACCTTGCTCGGCACCTCGCGGCCGCGCGCGTCGTGGTGGCGAAAACCCAGCTGCGGCATCACGCGCTCGAGGTTCAGCCGCTGGTCGAAGTCGGTGCCACCGATGTGCACGCCGCTGGTGGCCAGCACGTCGCCGCTGCGGTCGGCTTGCGCGGCGCGCTCGGGGCCGAGGCGCACGACGGTGAAGTCGGAGGTGCCGCCGCCGATGTCGACGATGAGGATCAGCGATTCCTTCGTCACGCGCTGCTCGTAGTCGAAGGCCGCGGCGATCGGCTCGAACTGGAAGCCGATGTCGCGAAAGCCCGCCGCGCGGGCCGCATCGCGCAGGCTGTCTTCGGCCTGCCGGTCGCGCTTGGCGTCGTCGTCGACGAAATGCACCGGTCGGCCGATCACGACGCGCTGGGGTCGATGGCCCAGCGTCCGCTCGGCACGCGTGCCCAACTCGTGCAGGAAGCGCGCGACGATGTCCTGGAAGCTCACCAGGCCGTCGTACACCGCCGTGGTTTCCTGCATCAGCGAGCTGCCGAGCAGGCTCTTGAGCGACCGCATCAGCCGGCCTTCGACGCCTGCCAGGTACATCGCGATGGCATCGCGGCCGAAGTGCGTGCTGCGGTCCTCGGCGTTGTAGAAGAGGGCGGTCGGCATCGTCGTGGCCGCACCTTCGAGCGGCAGCGCCCGGGCGGCGCCGCCGTCGACCGCCCAGGCGATCGCTGAATTGGAGGTGCCGAAATCGATGCCGATCGCGGCGCGCGCAGCGTTCAAGATTCGCGACGCAGTGCGGGGAACAGGATCACGTCACGGATGCTCGGCGAATCCGTCAGCAGCATCATGAAGCGGTCGATGCCAATGCCGCAGCCGCCCGTGGGCGGCATGCCGTATTCGAGCGCGCGCACGAAGTCGTGGTCGAAGAACATCGCTTCGTCGTCGCCCGAGTCCTTGGCGGCCACCTGCGCGTTGAAGCGCGCGGCCTGGTCCTCGGCGTCGTTCAGCTCGCTGAAGCCGTTGCCGAATTCGCGGCCGGTGATGTAGAGCTCGAAGCGCTCGGTCACCTCGGGCCGCTCGTCGTTGGCGCGCGCCAGCGGAGAGATCTCGGTCGGGTGTTCCATGATGAAGGTCGGCTGCCAGAGCTTTTCTTCGACGGTTTCCTCGAAGTACATGACCTGCAGGCTGGCCAGGCTGCGCTGCGAGAGCTTGTCCTTCTCTTCGGAGAGGCCGATCTTGCGCAGGGCGTTGACGAGCCACGCGGTGTCGTCGACATTCGCGCCGGCGTCGGTGTGCTTGAGGATCGCCTCGCGGATCGTGAGCCGCTCGAAGGGCTGGCTCAGGTCGACGGCCTTGCCGCCGTAGGTGAGCTGTTCGCTGCCGACCGTCTTCTTCGCGATCGTGCGGATGATCAGTTCGGTGAAGTCCATCAGGTCCTGGTAGTTCCAGTACGCCGCGTAGAACTCCATCATCGTGAACTCGGGGTTGTGCCGCACCGAGATGCCCTCGTTGCGGTAGCTCCGGTTGATCTCGAAGACGCGCTCGAAGCCGCCGACGATCAGGCGCTTCAAGTACAGCTCGGGCGCGATGCGCAGGAACATCTCCTGGTCGAGCGCGTTGTGGTGCGTCTTGAAGGGCTTGGCGTTGGCACCGCCCGGAATGGGGTGCAGCATGGGCGTCTCGACCTCGATGAAGTCGTTGGCGACCATGAATTCACGCAGCGCGCTCACGGCCTTGCTGCGTGCCTTGAAGCGGTCGCGGGCCGTTTCATCGGTGATCAGGTCGACGTAGCGCTGGCGGTACTTCTGTTCCTGGTCGGCCATGCCGTGGAACTTGTCGGGGAGCGGGCGCAGGCTCTTGGTGAGCAGGCGCAGCCGGCTCACCTTGACCGACAGCTCGCCGGTCTTGGTCTTCATCAGCGTGCCCTCGGCACCGAGGATGTCGCCCAGGTCGTAATGCTTGAAGGCGGCGTAGGCCTCCTCGCCGAGCGCATCGCGCGTGACGTAGAGCTGGATGCGGCCGGTGCTGTCCTGCAGTGTCGCGAAGCTGGCCTTGCCCATCACACGCTTGAGCATCATGCGGCCGGCGACGCTGACCGCCACGGCCTGCGCTTCCAGCGGCTCGGCCTCGGTGCCGCCATGCGCCGCGACCAGTGCCGCGGCACGGTGCGCGGGCTTGAAGTCGTTCGGGAAGGCGACCTCCTTGCCACCGGCCTGCGCCACGCGCAGCGCCTTCAGTTTCTCGCGACGCTCGGCGATGAGTTGGTTGTCGTCGATCGCGGGCGCGGGGGAGGTGGTGGGTTCGGTCATGGGAAGCAGGCTGGATGGCACGGACGGTGCCGCGCAAAACCCGCCATTTTAGCGGGCAGCCCCTCGGCAGCGGGCCGGATGCAGCGCGCCCGCCTCAGCGCGCGATGCCGTTGCGCGCGAGCAGGTCGCTCACGAGTTCAAGCCGCATCAGGGGGCTGTCGAGTTCCATCAGCCGCTGCTTGAGTTCGGCCTGCATCGGCAGCAGCTCGCACCAGCGGTTGGCGACCCAGCCGCAGTCGTCGAAACGGTAGGGCTCGGCCATGGGCAGGCGCAGGTCTTCCTGGTGCTCCATGCGGCGGCGTTCCTCGAGGGTGTCGACCAGCCGGCGCAGCGCGTCGGCCGCGTGCTCCAGGTCGGCGGGGACCTCGACGGCCACGTCGGCCGCGATGGCGTCGACCTCGGCGGTCCAGAGGCCGTGCTTCTGCAGCTCGCTGCTGCGCACCCGGAAGCGCTGGGTGCCGATGCATTCGATCTGCATCAGTCCGGACTGCGGCGCCTCGAAGCTGCGGATGGTCGCCACGGTACCGACCGCCGCGAAGCGTTCTGCGCCGGCGCCCGCCACGCGCACCTCGGCGCCCTGGGTCAGGCTGACCACGCCGAAGGGCAGGCCATGCTTGTTGCAGCGTCCGATGAGGTCAAGGTAGCGCACCTCGAAGATGCGCAGCGGCAGGTAGCCGTCGGGGAAGAGCACCGAACCCAGTGGGAACAGCGGCAGCGGCGAGGGGATGGGCGTCGGCATGGTGGCGCAGGGCGGATGACTCTCGAACCTCACCCTAGCAGATCATCGGGCCGCAGAAACCCTTGGGGCCTTGCGCCGGACACGAGCGCGGAACCGGCGCCTGACTATCATCGCCTTCCTTTCACGCCGTCTGCGCGCCATGCTCTATCAGATTCCTTCCTTCCTGCTCGACGTCATCGTCGGCCTCCTGGGCGGCGCCTGCCTGCTGCGGCTGTACATGCAGTACCACCGGGTGCCCTTCGGCAACCCGCTAGGGCGCTTCGTCTTCGCTGTGAGCGACTGGATCGTGATGCCGCTGCGGCGCATCGTGCCGGCGGTCAAGCGCTGGGACCTGGCCAGCCTGATCGCCGCCTGGCTGCTGGTGATGGCGAAATTCCTGCTGCTGTGGCTCTTGATCGGCAACTTCAGCCGCATGGCGATCCTGCCGCTGGTGTCGCTGGTCGGGCTGGCGCAGCTGGCGGTGTCGGGCCTGACGGCGCTGCTGGTCGTCTATGCGGTGCTGTCGTGGGTGCCGGGCGCGTCGTCGGTGCTGCTCGACCTGGTGTCGCGCCTGGCCGAGCCGATCGTGCGGCCGCTGCGCCGCATCATCCCGCTGGTCGGCGGCGTCGACCTGTCGCCGCTCGCCGCCATCGTGCTGCTGCAGGTCGTGGCGATCGTGCTCGGCAGCGTGATGGTCAGCGTTTTCAGGCTGTAGGGCGTCAGGTCACTGCGTCGGCAGGCTGGCGCAGGAGCATGGCCAGCGTGCTGGCGATGGTCTTGCGCAGCGCGCGTCGGTCGCTGATGAAGTCGATCGCGCCCTTGGTCTGCAGGAACTCCGAGCGCTGGAAGCCCTCGGGCAGCGTCACGCGCACCGTCGACTCGATCACGCGCGGGCCGGCGAAGCCGATCAGCGCCTTGGGCTCGGCGATCACCACGTCGCCCAGGAAGGCGAAGCCGGCACTCACCCCGCCCATCGTCGGGTCGGTTAGCACGCTGATGTAGGGCAGGCCCTTCTTGGCGAGCCGGGTGAGCGCGGCGTTGGTCTTGGCCATTTGCATCAGCGAGAGCAGGCCTTCCTGCATGCGCGCACCGCCGGTGGCGGTAAAGCAGATGAAGGGCACCTTCTGCTCGATGGCGGTCTCGACGCCGCGCACGAAGCGCTCGCCGACCACGCTGCCCATGCTGCCGCCCATGAACTCGAACTCGAAGCAGGCGACCACCACGCTGATGCTGTGCACCGAACCGCCCATGACGATGAGGGCATCGGTCTCGCCGGTGTTCTCCAGCGCTTCCTTGAGCCGTTCGGGGTACTTGCGGCTGTCCTTGAACTTCAGGGCGTCGACCGGCAGCACTTCCTGGCCGAGTTCGTAGCGGCCTTCGGCGTCGAGGAAGGCGTCGAGGCGTGCCCGTGCACCGATGCGGTGGTGGTGGCCGCAGCTCGGGCAGACGTTCTGGTTGTGTTCGAGATCGGTCTTGTAGAGCACCGTCTCGCAACTGGGGCATTTGATCCAGAGACCTTCGGGCACCTGGCGGCGCTCGCTCGGGTCGGTCTGCTCGATTTTCGGGGGAAGCAGTTTTTCTAGCCAGCTCATGGATTCTCCTGGAGAGCGCGGATTATCGACCAGACGCGTTCTTGGGGGTGGCGGCCGGCAGGGCGTCGAGCGCCTGGCGGATGTCGGCCAGGAATTCGGCGACCAGTGGCACCACCCGCTCGCGCGGCTGGCCGTCGATCAGTTGAATGATCCGGGTGCCGATGACCACCGCATCGGCGGCCGAGCCGACCGCCTGCGCCGTGCGCGCGTCGCGGATGCCGAAGCCCACGCCCACCGGCACGCTGACGTGCTCGCGGATGCGCGGGATCATGCGGCCGACCGCCTCGGTGTCGAGGTGGCCGGCGCCGGTCACACCCTTGAGCGAGACGTAGTAGACGTAGCCGGTCGCGATGCGGCCGACCTGCGCCATGCGTTGGTCGGTGCTCGTCGGTGCGAGCAGGAAGATCAGGTCGATGCCCGCGGCGCGCAGGTCGGCCGCGAAGTCCTCGCATTCCTCGGGCGGGTAGTCGACGACGAGCAGGCCATCGACGCCGGCCGCTGCCGCATCGCGGATGAAGCTGCCCTTGCCGTGCACGCCGTCGTAGCGCTCGACCGGGTTGGCGTAGCCCATCAGCACGACCGGCGTGCGGTCGTCGGTCTGACGGAAGGCGGCGACCATCGCCAGCACCTGCTTCGTGCCGACGCCCAATGCCAGCGCCGCTTCGCCGGCCTTCTGGATCACCGGGCCGTCGGCCATCGGGTCGGAGAAGGGCACGCCGAGCTCGATGACGTCGGCGCCGGCGGCGACCATGCCGTGCATCAGCTCGGGCGTGATGTCGGCGTAGGGGAAGCCAGCCGTGACGTAGGGAATGAGCGCCTTGCGCCCATCTTGTTGAAGTGCCTCGAAGGCGGCGGCGATCCGGCTCATGCCTTGCCTCCCTTCACGCTCAGGCCGCGCATCGACGGCCGGTCGTAGAAGTCGACGCCCGACAGGTCGGCCACGGTGCCGATGTCCTTGTCGCCGCGGCCGGAGAGGTTCACCAGGATCGACTGGTCCGGCCGCATCGTCTTCGCCAGCTTCATCGCGTAGGCCACGGCGTGGCTCGATTCGAGCGCCGGGATGATGCCTTCGGTGCGGCACAGGTAGTGGAAGGCCTCCAGCGCCTCCGTGTCGGTGATGCCGACGTATTCGGCGCGGCCGATGTCCGCCAGGTGGGCGTGTTCCGGGCCGACGCCGGGGTAGTCCAGGCCGGCGCTGATGCTGTGCGTTTCGGTCACCTGGCCATCGTCGGTCTGCAGCAGGTAGGTGCGGTTGCCGTGCAGCACGCCGGGGCTGCCGCGCAGGATGGAGGCCGAATGCTTGCCGCTGTCCAGGCCCTCGCCGGCGGCCTCGACACCGATCAGGCGGGTGCCCTCGAAGGGGATGTACGGATGGAAGATGCCCATCGCGTTGCTGCCGCCGCCCACGCAGGCGACGACCACGTCGGGTTGCGGGTTCGCGATGCCGTCGTCGGCCAGCATGGCCGGCATCTGCTCGATGCATTCGGTGCCGATCACGCTCTGGAAGTCACGCACCATCATCGGGTAGGGGTGCGGGCCGGCAACGGTGCCGATGATGTAGAAGGTGTTCTCGACATTCGTGACCCAGTCGCGCATCGCCTCGTTGAGCGCGTCCTTGAGCGTCTTGCTGCCCGATTCGACCGGCACCACGGTCGCGCCCAGCAGGTTCATGCGGTAGACGTTGGGGCTCTGGCGCTTCACGTCCTGGCTGCCCATGTAGACCACGCACTCGAGGCCGTAGCGCGCGCAGATGGTGGCGGTGGCCACGCCGTGCTGGCCGGCGCCGGTCTCGGCGATCACGCGCGGCTTGCCCATGCGCTTGGCGAGCATCGCCTGGCCGATCACGTTGTTGATCTTGTGGGCGCCGGTGTGGTTCAGGTCCTCGCGCTTGAGGTAGATCTGCGCGCCGCCCATCTCGCGGCTGGTGCGCGCCGCGTGGTAGACCGGCGAGGGCCGGCCGACGAAGTGCTTGAGCTCGTAGTGGAATTCCGCGAGGAAAGCCGGGTCGTCCTTGAACTTCGCGTACGCCTCGCGCAGTTCGGCGATGGCGTGGGTGAGCGTCTCGCTCGCGAAGGTGCCGCCATAGGGGCCGAAATGGCCGGTGGCGTCGGGTTGCTGGTAACTTTTCATGGGTTCTCGATCGATGGGGCCGCGCCCGTCGAACGAGACGGTGCGGCCGGTCAAAGGGGTGCGAGGTCGGCTGCGCGCACGGCAGCGATGAAATCGCGGATCTTTCCGGCGTCCTTGATGCCCTTGGAGGCTTCGACGCCGGAACTCACGTCAACGGCCAGCGATCGGCATCGCGGCCGGAGCTGGCGAATGCCATCGGCCACGTTTGCAGGTGTGAGTCCACCACTCAAGACGAGGTGAGCGTCGACGGCGGTTGGAAGAAGTGACCAATCGAATGCCTTGCCGCCCCCGCCGAACCCGTCGACATGGGCGTCGAGCAGGATGGCCTGGGCGTGGGAGAAATCGGAAGCGTATTTTACGAGGTCGAAGTCCGCCCCCGCCGCGCCGAGCGGAATCCGGGCCGCGCGCATGTAACGGTAGGTTCCCCGGCCGCTGGCTTCCCGGCACTGGTCAGGGGTCTCGTCGCCATGGAACTGGGCCATCGCGCCGGGCACGGCAGCCAGCGCGCCCATCACCTGCGCGGGCGCCTCGTTCACGAACAGCAGTACTGGCGTGACGAAGGGTGGCAGGCGCGATGCGAGCGCCACCGCGCGCTGCGCGGTGACGGCCCGCGGGCTGGCCGGGTAGAGCACGAAGCCCACGGCGTCGGCACCCGCGTCGACCGCCGCATCCACGTCGGCTTCACGCGTGAGGCCGCAGATCTTGATGCGGCTTCGGTGGGGGGCGGGCGCGCTCATGGCGGGCCATCATACGCAGCGCCGCTGGCGCCCAGGGTCGCCTCGGCGGGGAGCCCCCAGGCCGCGTCGTACAGCGGGCCGACGAAGTAGAGGCCGGCCGGCGAGAAGGTGGGCGCCGCCACCTTGCGGCTGCGCGCCGCCAGCACTTCGGCGATCCATTCCGGCCGCTCGTCGCCGTGGCCGATGCGGACCAGGCAGCCCATGATGTTGCGGATCATGTGGTGCAGGAAGGCGTCCGCCTCGAACTCGAAATGCCACTGGCAGCGCTCGCCGTCGGGCGAGACGTCCTTTTGCGTGACCGTGATGCGGCGCATCGTCTTGACCGGCGACTTCGCCTGGCAGGCGGAAGCCCGGAACGAGCTGAAGTCCTGCTCGCCGATCAGCCGGGCCGCCGCGCTGCGCATGGCTTCGCCGTCGAGCGAGCGCATCGACCACCCGACGCGCCCCGCGTCGAGGCTGGGCCGCACCGGCGACTGCGAGAGCACGTAGAGGTAACGCCGCGCCACCGCGCTGGCCCGGCAGTGGAAGGCATCGGGCACCGGATGCGCCCACTGGATCGCGATGTCGTTCGGCAGGTAGCGGTTGGTGCCGCGCACCCAGGAGAAGGGCGTGCGTGCGATGTCGGTGTCGAAGTGCACCACCTGCATCAGGCCATGCACGCCCGCATCGGTGCGGCCGGCACACAGGGTGGAGATGGGGCGATCGGCAAAGCGGCCCAGGGCTGCCTCGAGCTTGTCCTGCACGGTCTGCCCGGACAGCTGGCTCTGCCAGCCCTGGTAGGCCTGGCCGTTGTAGCGAACGCCGAGGGCCAGCCTCACGTGGGTCGAACGGGCGGCCGGCGCATGCGTCGTGCCGGCCCCTCAGGCCAGTTGCGCCAACAGTTGCTTGGCCTGGACCTTCAGGTCGCCGGAGCTTTCGGCTTCGACTTCCTCGACCAGCGAACGCGCGCCTTCGGTGTCGCCCAACGCCTGCAGTTCGCGCGCCAGCGACAGCTTGATGGCGTGCGGGTTGTCATTGGCCTCGTCCAGCGGCTCGAGCCGGCCGGGCTCGGTGTCGTTGGAATCGCGCTGGTTCAGGCCGGCGAGGGCGCTCATGTCGAACTCGATGAAGCCGGAATCGCCGGGCAGGCCCGCACGCAGCGTGGCCGGCTGGGTGTGTTCCTCGGTGCCCATCGAGCGCGACATGCCGGGCATCTCGAGCGCGGCGGGCGCGGTGTTGAAGTCGGTGTCGAAGTCTGCGGGCGGGCTCATCGGCGACAGGTCGCGCAGCGTGTCGCGGGAGGTCGGCGCGAAGCGTTCCGGCGCAGGCGCCTGAACCGGCGGCAGGCTCGCGCTCACGGGCGCCGGCTCGGTGATCGGCGCCGGCATGGTCGTCGTCGTGTCCAGGGGCGACGGCCTGCTCAGGTCGAGGTCGAAGTCGAGCGGGGCCACCGACGGGACGAAGGCGGGCGGCGGCGCGGCGACGGGTGCCGCCATCGGCGCAGCCACCACGGCAGCGGCCGTTGCCGCAACGGCTGCCGGCGCGGCGCTGTCGCCGGCCGGGCGAGCGCCCGCCTCGTACAGCGGGTTGCCCGGGTCGAGTTCCTTGCCCATCTCCACCACGCGGTTCCAGTCGTTGCCCTGGCCGCCGGTCAGCTTGTGCACGTCCGACGCCAGCGCCTCGTAGGCGCGCAGGTCACGCCGCTTGGCGTGGATCTCGAGCAGCTTGAGGTGGATGGCGATGCGCTCGGGGTTGATGCGCAGCGCCTCCCGCAGGATCTCCTCCGCCTGGAGGTCGCGGCCGTAGGCCAGGTACACGTCGGCCTCGGCCACCGGGTCGACGTCGCCGGCGTCCAGCTGGCTGGGCGAGTACGACAGCGACGAGACGACCGAGCGGTTCTTGGTGTCGACCGATTCACCGCCGCTGGCGGCGAAGAAGGAGTCCTTGGGCAGACGGCTTTCCAGGAAAACGCTGTCGCCGGCGTCCTGGCGGCGGCGCTTGACCGCCCTGTAGCCGAGGAAGCCCAGGAGCAATAGGATGAGTGCGCCGCCGCCGAGCATCAGCGGGTTGTCGAGCAGATCGTCGAGGAAGCTGGGTTCCGGGGGGGGCGGTGGTGCTGCGGGCTTGGCGGCCGGTTTCGGCGCTGCTGCCGCAGCGGGGGCGGGTGCCGGCGCCGGGGGCGGTGTCAGGGCGGCCCCGGCGCCTGCCGGGGCGACCACCGTCGGTGCCGGGGTCGATGCGGCAGGCGCAGGTGCCGTGGCCGCCCGTGCTGCGGGTGTCGGCGTGGCAGCCGGTGCGGCGGGGGCGCTGGCCGACGCGGGCGCGGCCGGTGCGGCACCCGCCGGCGCAGCGACGCCGGCCGACTGCAGCTTGTTCAGGTCGCTGATGTTCTTGGCCAGTTCGGCCACGCGAGCGTTGCTTTCCTGCGCCTGACGCGTCTGCGCGAGCTTGTCCTCGGCAGCGCGGGCCTGTGCAATGGTGAGCTTGTCGGGTGCTGCGGCGGCCGCGCTGCGGTCCTCGACACTGGCCTGCAGCTTGCCGGAGCTCTGGCGGTCGGCCCGGGCCACGGCCGAGGCTGGCGCGTTCTCGGCCAGGCGGCGGCGGTAGTCACCGAAGTCGCGGCTCTGGGCGACCACGGTGCGACGGGCCTCGGGCGCCGGCGTGGCGGCGGCTTGCGACGCATCGGGCAGGTCGAGCACCGCGCCGGCCTTCATGCGGTTCATGTTGCCGCCGATGAAGGCATTGGGGTTGGCGCGCAGCATCGCGACCAGCATCTGGTCGAGCGAAATGTCGGCAGGCTTGTAAGCGCCCGCGATCTTGCTGGCGGTATCGCCGGGCTGCACGGTGACCTGCTGGCCCGCGCCGCCGCCGTCGGTGGTCCGCACCGCGGGTGCTTCGGCCGGGGTGGGCGCGGCGGCGATCGCCGGACGCGCGGGACGGCGGGCCGACGGTGGTGGAACCGAGGCGGGACCGGTGCCGATGCTGATCTGCGGCGGCACGGGCGCCTGCGCGGCAGCCGTGGCCGTCGAGCGGCTGCTCGGCGGGTCGAGCAGCACGGTGTAGTCGCGGACGATGCGGCCCGTGTTCCAGGTGGCTTCGAGCAGCAGATCGATGAAGGGGTCGGAGACCGAGCGATTGCTGGTCAGCCGGACGACGTAGCGGCCATCGGCGCGGCGCTGCAGTGAACTGCGCACGTCGGACAAGGCGGCGTTGTAGGGTACGCCCGCAGCGCGGAAGGCGTCTGGCGAGGCGATGTTGACGCGCAGGCCGTCGGCCTCGGCGGCACTCATCTCGGCAATCTCGATCTCGGCGCGCAAGGGCTCGCCGATGGCCGATTGTACGTTCATGCGGCCCAGCGACAGCGCGTGGGCATCGACGAAGACTGCCCCCAATCCCAGGGCGACCGCCGCGCTGAGCAGCGAGAGTCGGGCACGACCACGTGACGTCGTGTTCAGGCGGGTGGCCGAATCGCGGGCCGCAGGCAACGGAGGTCTTGTCATGCTGAAAGAGGGGCACCGCGGCCCAAAGTGTAAGAGGACGTTAACATCATCGTTCAGCACTGACAAGGCGACAGCCGTTTCACCCCAGTGCGCGCCAACTTCGGCATGGTCTACCCGTTGCAGCAGAGCAACGGGCGCCCATTTCTGGGCCCCCGTGTGAAGTATTACGCGTTCAGCAGGATGCGCAGCATGCGGCGCAGCGGCTCCGCAGCGCCCCAGAGCAACTGGTCGCCGATGGTGAACGCGCCCAGGTATTCCGGCCCCATCGCCAGCTTGCGCAGTCGACCGACCGGGATGCTCATGGTGCCGGTCACGGCGACGGGGGTCAGGTCCTTGACGGTCGCTTCCCGGGTGTTGGGCACGACCTTGACCCATTCGTTGTCGGCTGCAATCAAGGCCTCGATGTCCGCCACCGGGACGTTCTTCTTGAGCTTGAAGGTCAGCGCCTGGCTGTGGCAGCGCATGGCGCCGACGCGCACGCAGAAGCCGTCCACGGGAACCGGGGCGACATCGAAGCCCGGCCCCTGGCCCAGGATCTTGTTGGTCTCGGCGCCGCCCTTCCATTCTTCCCTGGACATGCCCCACTCGGCATCGTCCGAGTTCTTGCCGATCCCCAGGTCCTTGTCGATCCAGGGGATGAGCGAACCGCCGAGCGGCGCGCCGAAGTTCGCCGTCTCGCTGGCCGACAGGGTCTGCTGCTTGTGCAGCACCTTGCGGTCGATTTCCAGGATGGCCGACTTCGGGTCGTCCAGCAGCGCGCGCACTTCGGCGTTGAGCGTGCCGAACTGCGTCAGCAGCTCGCGCATGTGCTGCGCGCCGCCGCCCGACGCGGCCTGGTAGGTCATGCTGGTCATCCACTCGACCAGACCGGCCTTGTAGAGCGCGCCCACGCCCATCAGCATGCAACTCACGGTGCAGTTGCCGCCGATCCAGTTCTTGCCGCCCTTGGCCAGCGCGTTCTGGATGACCGGCAGGTTGACCGGGTCGAGCACGATGATCGCGTCGTCGCTCATGCGCAGCGTGGAGGCGGCGTCGATCCAGTGGCCGTTCCAGCCGGCCGCGCGCAGCTTGGGGAAGACTTCGGTCGTGTAGTCGCCGCCCTGGCAGGTGATGATGATGTCGCACTGCTTGAGTGCGTCGATGTCGTGCGCGTCCTTCAGGGTCGTCTCGTTCTTGGTCATCGCCGGGGCCTTGCCGCCGGCGTTGGAGGTCGAGAAGAACATCGGCTCGATGAGACCGAAGTCGCCTTCGGCCTGCATGCGGTCCATCAGGACCGAGCCGACCATGCCGCGCCAGCCCACGAGGCCGACCAGAGGTTGAGATGCGTTCGCCATTTGAATATGCCCTTCGAAGAAAAAACTAGGAGATCAGGTTTTCTTGGCGCCCGGCTCGTCGAGCCGGGGAGGGGCGTGACGAAGCGGGCTGCGGTTAGCCGGTAATGCTCGTCTTTTTGATGACGGAAGAAGAGAGTGCTGCTACGACCGCGTCGCCCATCTCGCGGGTGCCGACCCGCTTCGTGCCTTCCGACCAGATGTCGCCGGTGCGCAGCCCGGAGGCGAGCACCGACTTGACCGCCGACTCGATTCGGTCGGCAGCTTCGGGTTGTTGGAGGGAGAAGCGGAGCATCATGGCAGCGGACAGGATTGTAGCCAATGGGTTGGCGACCCCCTTGCCGGCAATGTCGGGCGCACTGCCGTGGCTCGGCTCGTACAGGCCCTGGCTGCTCGCATTGAGCGAGGCCGAGGGCAGCATGCCGATCGAACCGGTCAGCATGGCCGCCTCGTCCGACAGGATGTCGCCGAACATGTTGCCGGTGACCACGACGTCGAACTTCTTGGGCTCCTTGACCAGTTGCATGGCTGCGTTGTCGACGTACATGTGGTCGAGCGCGACGTCCGGGTATTCCTTGCCGACCTCGGTCACGATGTCCTTCCAGAACTGGAAGGTTTCGAGCACGTTGGCCTTGTCGACGCTGGTCACGCGCTTGCTGCGCTTGCTGCGCTTGCGGGCGGCTTCGAAGGCGACGCGGGCGATGCGCTCGACCTCGGGGCGCGAGTAGCGCATCGTGTCGAAGGCTTCCTCGGCGCCGGGGAAGTGGCCGTCGACCGCGGTGCGGCGGCCGCGCGGCTGGCCGAAGTAGATGTCGCCGGTCAGCTCGCGAATGATCAGGATGTCGAGGCCGGCGATCAACTCGGGCTTGAGGCTCGATGCGTCGACCAGTTGCTCGTAGCAGATGGCAGGGCGGAAGTTGGCGAACAGGCCCAGGTTCTTGCGCAGGCCGAGGATGGCCTGCTCGGGGCGGAACTGGCGCTCGAGCGTGTCGTACTTCCAGTCGCCGACGGCGCCGAACAGCACCGCGTCGGCTTCCTTGGCGAGCTTCAGCGTGGCCTCGGGCAGCGGATGGCCATGTGCGTCGTAGGCGGCGCCGCCGACCAGGGCGGTTTCCATCTCGAAGTCGAGCTCGAGCGCGTCGAGCACACGGACGGCTTCCGCGACGATTTCGGTGCCGATGCCATCACCGGGGAGGACTGCGATTTTCATGAAGGGTCTGTCTCGTTCAGGTTGAAATGAAGGGCGCTCACACCAGCGAGGCCTTGGCCAGCCAGGGCTTGGTCGCGAGGCGTTCGGCCTCGAAGGCCTTGATCTTGTCCTTCTTCTGGAGCGTCAGGCCGATGTCGTCCAGGCCGTTGATCAGGCAGTACTTGCGAAAGGCCTGCACGTCGAAGGCGAGCTCGGTGCCGTCCGGCTTGACGATCACCTGGCGTTCCAGGTCGACGGTGAGCGTGTAGCCCGGAAAGGCAAAGGTCTCGTCGAACAGCTGGGCGACCTGTGCCTCGGGCAGCACGATCGGCAGCAGGCCGTTCTTGAAGCTGTTGTTGAAGAAGATGTCGGCGTAGCTCGGCGCGATGATGGCGCGGAAACCGTACTGGTCCAGCGCCCAGGGCGCGTGCTCGCGCGACGAACCGCAGCCGAAGTTCTTGCGCGCCAGCAGCACCGAGGCGCCCGCGTAGCGCGGCTGGTTCAGCACGAAGTCCGGGTTCGGCTTGCGGCTGGCCGGGTCCTGGCCCGGCTCGCCGTGGTCGAGGTAGCGCCATTCGTCGAAGAGGTTGGGGCCGAAGCCGGTCTTCTTGATCGACTTGAGGAACTGCTTGGGAATGATCGCGTCGGTGTCGACGTTCTCGCGGTCCATCGGCGCCACGAGGCCCTGGTGCACGGTGAATTTCTGCATGGTTTATCTCCTGGCTCAGGCGAATTGGCGGACGTCGACGAAGTGGCCGTGCACCGCGGCGGCGGCGGCCATCGCCGGGCTCACCAGGTGCGTGCGGCCGCCGGCGCCTTGCCGGCCTTCGAAGTTGCGGTTGCTGGTGCTGGCGCAGCGCTCGCCCGGCTCCAGCCGGTCGGCGTTCATGGCCAGGCACATCGAGCAACCCGGCTCGCGCCACTCGAAGCCCGCGGCCTTGAAGATCACGTCGAGGCCTTCGCGCTCGGCCTGTTCCTTCACCAGGCCGGAGCCGGGCACCACCATCGCGAGCTTGACGTTCTTCGCGACCTTCTGGCCCAGCTTCTTCACCACGGCAGCGGCTTCGCGCATGTCCTCGATGCGGCTGTTGGTGCAGGACCCGATGAACACCTTGTCGATGAAGATGTCGTTCATCGGCTTGTTCGGCTCGAGGCCCATGTAGGTCAGCGCGCGCTCGATGGCGCCGCGCTTGTTGGCGTCCTTCTCCTTGTCGGGGTCGGGCACGCGGCCGCTGATGGCCGTCACCATTTCGGGTGAGGTGCCCCAGGTGACCTGCGGCTGGATCTGCGTCGCGTCGAGTTCGACCACCTGATCGAAGTGCGCGCCGGGGTCGGACTGCAGTGTCTTCCAGTAGGTCACGGCATGGTCCCATTCGACGCCGGTCGGCGCGAGCGGGCGGCCCTTCACGTAGGCGATGGTCTTCTCGTCCACCGCGACGAGGCCTGCGCGCGCGCCGGCCTCGATCGCCATGTTGCAGACCGTCATGCGGCCTTCCATGCTCAGGTCACGGATGGCCGAGCCGGCGAATTCGATCGTGTAGCCCGTGCCGCCTGCCGTGCCGATGCGCCCGATGATGGCCAGCACGATGTCCTTGGCGGTGCAGCCCAGCGGCAGCTTGCCCTCGACCTTCACCAGCAGGTTCTTGGCCTTCCTGGCGAGCAGTGTCTGCGTGGCCATCACGTGCTCGACTTCGCTGGTGCCGATGCCGTGCGCCAGTGCGCCGAAGGCGCCGTGGGTGGAGGTGTGCGAGTCGCCGCAGACCACCGTCATGCCCGGCAGCGTCGCGCCCGACTCGGGGCCGATCACGTGCACGATGCCCTGGCGCTTGCTCAGGAAGGGATAGAAGGCGGCGGCACCGAACTCGGCGATGTTGCTGTCGAGCGTGGTGATCTGCTCCTTGCTGATCGGGTCTTCGATGCCGTCGTAGCCGCGCTCCCAATGGGTCGTCGGCGTGTTGTGGTCGGCCGTGGCGACCACCGAGCTGATGCGCCACAGCTTGCGGCCGGCCACGCGCAGGCCCTCGAAGGCCTGCGGGCTGGTCACTTCGTGCACCAGGTGGCGGTCGATGTAGAGGATCGAGGTGCCGTCGTCCTCGGTGTGGACGACGTGTTCGTCCCAGAGCTTGTCGTAGAGCGTGCGTGCCATGACTGTCTTCTTTCGTGGGGGAGGGTGAGGGGTCGTGCTCAGGCTGCGAGCCCGAGCGTTTCTTGTTCGGAGGCGGCGCCGGATGCCTGCAGGTGGGCCACCAGCGCACGTGCGGCCACAGGCAGCGTCGAGAAATCGCGTGCGACCAGCCGGATCTCGCGCCGCGCCCAGGGGTCGGTCAGCTCGATGCTGACCAGCCGCTGGCCGATGCCGCCGCGCATGAGCTCGAAGGCATGGCCGGGCATCACGCCGATGCCCAGGCCGTTCTCGATCATCCGGCACATCGCGTCGAGGCCGGTCACATGGATCCGCAGCTTGATGCTGCGACCCGCGTCGAGCGCGGCCTGCCGCGTGGCCACATAGATCGAGCTGTTCGTGTGCAGGCCGACGTGGTCGTACTCCAGCGAGTCCGCGAAGGCGATCGCGCTGCGGCTTGCCAGTGCGTGGTCGGCCGGCACGATGAGCACGAGCCGGTCGTGCCGGTAGGGCAGGCTCTGCAGGTCGCTGGCACCTTCGCCGGCGTGGCAGATGCCGAGGTCGGCCGCGCCCTCGTGCACCGCGCGCAGCACCTCGGTGCTCAGGTGCTCCTCGAGGTCGATCTTGATGGCTTCATGGTCGCGGCGGAAGGCGCCGAGATCCTCCGGCAGGAACTGCACGATGGCCGAGATGTTCGCGTGCACCCGCACGTGGCCGCGCACGCCGTCCGCGTATTCGCTGAGCTCGCCCTGCATCTTCTCCAGGCTGTAGAGCACCGAACGGGCGTGGTGCAGCAGGCTCTCGCCGGCGGGCGTGAGGTCCACGCCGCGCGCATGGCGGTAGAGCAGCGGCGTGCCCAGCGTGGCCTCGAGGTCGGACAGCCGCTTGCTGATGGCCGAGGCCGCGATGAACTCCCGCTCTGCCGCGCGCCCGATGCTGCCCAGCTCGCACACCGCCACGTAGAGCTGGAGCGAGGTCAGGTCGATTCGGCGGGCGAAGGTCCGTTCGGACGCGATCACGGCATCGTGTGGGAAGAGGTGGGGTTGCTATTCTCCCTGAGAGAGTCGGCTCTTGCCATCGTGATCCGAGATGGCCCGATTGCCGTCCGGCGATGAGGCCCGGGCGGGGTGCTCGCCCGGAAAGAAAAAGCGGGCTCGAGGCCCGCTTTCTTGCGCCGTCGATGGCGGTCGATGGTCTTTACTGGCGCTTCTTGGCGGCGTCTTCCATCTTTTCGCCACCCTTCTGGATGTCCTGACCGGCACCCTTCACGGTGTTGCAGCCGGCCAGGGGGACGCCGAACGCAAAAACAACGGTGATCAGTGCGGTAAGTCTTTTCATGACAGAACTCCTTCGAGCAGTTTGTTGACGGTAATGAGCATGGAGTCACCCTCCGCCGACGAAGTTATCGAGGCGAGCGCGTCATCCCTGTAAGCCAAGACGCAAAAAAGCTGCCCGAAGGCAGCTTTGCGAGGCGAAGGCCGAGGAGGCCTCCTGGGGCGTTCAGCGTTGGGCGATGGGCTTCACGTCGCGCGGGGTGAAACCTTCGAACAGCTGGCGCGGACGGCCGATCTTGTACTCCGGGTCGCCGATCATCTCGTTCAACTGGGCGATCCAGCCGACCGTGCGCGCCAGGGCGAACACGGCGGTGAACAGCGGCACCGGAATGCCGATGGCGCGCTGCACGATGCCCGAGTAGAAGTCGACGTTCGGGTAGAGCTTGCGCGACACGAAGTATTCGTCTTCCAGCGCGATCTTCTCGAGGGCCATGGCCAGCTTGAAGAGCGGGTCGTTTTCCAGGCCCAGTTCGCTCAGCACTTCCTTGCAGGTTTCCTGCATCAGCTTGGCCCGCGGGTCGTAGTTCTTGTACACGCGGTGGCCGAAGCCCATCAGCTTGACGTTGGAGTTCTTGTCCTTGACCTGCTTGATGAACTCGCCGATCTTGTCGACGCCACCCGCCTTCTGGATGTCGTAGAGCATGTTGAGCGCCGCCTCGTTGGCGCCGCCGTGCGCCGGGCCCCAGAGGCAGGCCACGCCGGCTGCGATCGCCGCGAAGGGATTGGTGCCCGACGAGCCGCACAGGCGAACGGTCGAGGTCGATGCGTTCTGCTCGTGGTCGGCATGCAGGGTGAAGATGCGGTCGAGCGCGCGCTCGAGCACCGGGCTCACCTTGTACTCCTCGCACGGCGTGGCGAACATCATGTGCAGGAAGTTGCCCGCGTAGCTCAGGTCATTGCGCGGGTACATGTACGGCTGGCCGATCGTGTACTTGTACGCCATGGCCACCAGCGTGGGCATCTTGGCGATCAGGCGGATCGCGGCGATCTCCCGGTGCTTCGGATTGTTGATGTCCGTGCTGTCGTGATAGAAGGCCGACAGCGCGCCGACCAGGCCCGTCATGATGGCCATCGGGTGCGCATCGCGGCGGAAGCCACGCAGGAAGAACTGCATCTGCTCGTTGACCATCGTGTGGTTGGTCACGAGCTTGGTGAACTCCTGCTTCTTGCCGGCGTCGGGCAGTTCTCCGTACAGCAGCAGGTGGCAGGTCTCGAGGAAGTCGCAGTTGGTGGCGAGCTGTTCGATCGGGTAGCCGCGGTAGAGCAGTTCGCCCTTGTCGCCGTCGATGTACGTGATCGCCGACTGGCACGACGCCGTCGACATGAAGCCCGGGTCGTACGTGAACATGCCGGTCTGTGCGTACAGCTTGCGGATGTCGATCACGTCGGGGCCCATCGTGCCCTTGTAGACCGGCAGGTCGACGTTGTCTCCACCGTTGCTGAAGGACAGGGTGGCTTTGGTGTCGGAAGCTTTCATTTCGACTTTCTTTCTCTTGAGATTGATGTTCGGGAAGACTTGAACAGGGCGCGTGGTCACACGCGCATCAGCCGCAGCAGTTCGACCACGTCCGCCCCGGCCCATGCGGGCTCGGGCTCCTTTCGCTGCAAAAGGAGATCGAGCAGATCGTGATCCGACAGATCCATCAATGTCTCCATCGCCTTCGCCTGGCGCACGGTCAGGCGGCTTTCGTGCTGCTCGAAGAAGCGCGCGATGAAAAGGTCGTTCTCCAGCAGGCCGCGTCGCGTGCGCCATTTGAGCTTGCTGAGCGCGCGGGCGCCCAGCGGCTGGTCGAGATCGGCGTCGGCGTGCATGTGGCGGATGCTTCCCGGGTCAGATGGCGCGACGCACCATCAGTTCCTTGATCTTGCCGATGGCCTTCGTCGGATTCAGGTTCTTCGGGCACACGTCGACGCAGTTCATGATCGTGTGGCAGCGGAACAGGCGGTACGGGTCTTCGAGGTTGTCCAGGCGCTCGGCGGTGGCTTCGTCGCGGCTGTCGGCGATGAAGCGATAGGCCTGCAGCAGGCCCGCGGGGCCGACGAACTTGTCCGGGTTCCACCAGAAGCTCGGGCAGCTCGTCGAGCAGCTCGCGCACAGGATGCACTCGTAGAGGCCGTCGAGCTCTTCGCGCTCTTCGGGGCTCTGCAGGCGCTCCTTCTCGGGCGGCACGTTGTCGTTCTGCAGGTACGGCTTGATCGAGTTGTACTGCTTGAAGAACTGCGTCATGTCGACGATCAGGTCGCGGATCACCGGCAGGCCAGGCAGCGGCTTGAGCACCACGGTGCCCTTGAGCGTGTTCATGTTGGTCAGACAGGCCAGACCGTTCTTGCCGTTGATGTTCATCGCGTCGGAACCGCAGACGCCTTCGCGGCAGGATCGGCGGAACGACAGCGTCGGGTCCTGCGCCTTGAGCTTCATGAGGGCGTCGAGCAGCATGCGTTCGTGGCCGTCGAGTTCGATCTCGATGGTCTGCATGTAGGGCTTCGCGTCCTTGTCCGGGTCGTAGCGGTAGATCTGGAATGTGCGCTTCATCGTGTGGACCTTGTGAGTGCTTTTTGTGAGCTGAGCGTCAGAACGTGCGGACCTTGGGCGGCACGCTGTCGACGGTCAGGGGCTTGAGCCGGACGGGCTTGTAGGCGAGGCGGTTGTCGCCGCTGTACCAGAGCGTGTGCTTCATCCAGTTCGCGTCGTCGCGGCCGAGCGGTGCGACCGGGTCGTCGGCGGGCCGCTCGTAGTCTTCCACCGTGTGGGCGCCGCGGCATTCGGTGCGGGCGGCGGCCGACACCATGGTGGCCTGGGCCACTTCGATCAGGTTGTCGACTTCCAGCGCCTCGATGCGCGCCGTGTTGAACACCCGCGACTTGTCCTTGAGCGTGATCGCCTTGACGCGCTCGCGCACCTGGGCGATCTTGCCCACGCCTTCGTTCATGGAGGCCTGCTTGCGGAACACCGCCGCATGCTGCTGCATCACGGTGCGGATCTCGTTGGCCACGTCCTGGGCGTATTCGCCGCTGGTCGAGGCTTCGAGCTGGTTCAGGCGCTCCAGCGTGCGGTCGGCCGCATCGGCCGGCAGCGGCTTGTGCTCCTTGAGCTTGTCGTTGAACTGGACGATGTGGTTGCCGGCCGCGCGGCCGAACACCAGCAGGTCGAGCAGCGAGTTGGTGCCCAGGCGGTTGGCGCCGTGCACGCTCACGCAGGAGCATTCGCCCACGGCATAGAGGCCGTTCACCGCCACGCTCTGGTTGTCCGCATCCTGCAGCACGACCTGGCCGTTGATGTTGGTCGGGATGCCGCCCATCTGGTAGTGGATGGTGGGCACGACCGGGATCGGTTCCTTCGTGACGTCGACGTTCGCGAAGTTGATGCCGATCTCGTAGACCGACGGCAGGCGCTTATGAATCGTTTCGGCGCCCAGGTGGTCCAGCTTCATGTGGATGTAGTCCTTGTTGGGACCGCAGCCGCGACCTTCCTTGATCTCCTGGTCCATCGAGCGCGACACGAAGTCGCGCGGTGCCAGGTCCTTCATGGTCGGCGCATAGCGCTCCATGAAGCGTTCGCCATTGCTGTTGAGCAGGATGGCGCCTTCGCCGCGGCAGCCTTCGGTCAGCAGCACGCCGGCGCCGGCCACGCCGGTGGGGTGGAACTGCCAGAACTCCATGTCCTGCAGCGGGATGCCCGAACGCGCGGCCATGCCCAGGCCGTCGCCCGTGTTGATGAAGGCGTTGGTGGAGGCCTGGAAGATCCGGCCGGCGCCGCCGGTGGCCAGCAGCACGGTCTTGGCCTGCAGGATGTGCAGGTCGCCGGTTTCCATTTCCAGCGCGGTCACGCCGACCACGTCGCCTTCGGCGTCGCGGATCAGGTCGAGGGCCATCCATTCGACGAAGAACTGGGTGCGGGCTTCGACGTTCTTCTGGTAGAGCGTGTGCAGCATCGCATGACCGGTGCGGTCGGCGGCGGCGCAGGCGCGCTGCACCGGCTTCTCGCCGTAGTTCGCGGTGTGGCCGCCGAACGGACGCTGGTAGATCGTGCCGTCGGGGTTGCGGTCGAAGGGCATGCCGAAGTGCTCGAGCTCGTACACCACCTTCGGGGCTTCGCGGCACATGAACTCGATCGCGTCCTGGTCGCCGAGCCAGTCGGAGCCCTTGATCGTGTCGTAGAAGTGGTAGTGCCAGTTGTCCTCGCTCATGTTGCCGAGCGAGGCACCCACGCCGCCTTGTGCGGCGACCGTGTGCGAACGCGTGGGGAACACCTTGGAGAGCACGGCCACGTTGAGGCCGGCGCGCGCCAGTTGCAGCGAGGCACGCATGCCCGAGCCGCCGGCGCCGACGATGACGACGTCGAACTTGCGCTTGGTGATTTGGTCTTTGGTATAGGCAGTCATGGGGTCACAGTCTCCAGAGCACTTGAATGGCCCAACCCGCGCAACCCACAAGCCAGACGATCGTGAAAATTTGCAGGGCGAGTCGGATGGCGACCGGCTGGACGTAGTCCATCAGCACGTCGCGCATACCCACCCATACGTGGTAGAGGATCGAAGCGATCACCACGAAGGTGAGGACTTTCATCCATTGGGTCGAAAAGATACCGGACCAGGTGTCGTAGCCGATCGGGCCGCGCGAGAAGAGCAGCTGCGCCAGCACCAGGATGGTGAAGAGGGCCATCAGGCCACCGGTGATGCGTTGGCTGAGCCAGTCGCGCAGACCGTAGTGCGCACCGACGACGATGCGCTTGGTGCCGTAATTCACAGACATGTCGGGTTCCTTCTCAGTACAGGCCGAAGAGCTTCGCGCCGAGGACGACGGTCAGCAGGATGCTCAGGGCGAGCGTGGCGATGGCGGAGCTCTTGCCGAACTCCTTGTTCACCGCGGCGTGGCTCACGTCCATCCAGAGGTGGCGCAGGCCGGCGATGAAGTGGTGCAGGAAAGCCCAGATGAGTGCCAGCGCCACGAGCTTCATGAACCAGCCCGGAACGAAACCAAGGCCGCTGTTGAAGGCGGCCTTGAAGCGCGAAAACGAGATCTCGGAGGAGACGGAGGCGTCGAACATCCAGATGATGAACGGCAGCAGCAGGAACATCAGGACGCCGCTGACGCGGTGCAGGATCGAGACGATGCCGGCGGGCGGGAGGCGGTAGGTGGTGAGATCGGTGAAGGCATTGATGTTGCGGAACTCGCGTCTCGGCGGACGGGGTGTTTTGGCAAGCTCTGTCATGGGGGGCTTTCGTTGCTTTTTCGGGGTGGCTGCTTGTCTTCGACGGAAATGCAAACAACGCAAAATTCTATTGCAATGCACCATCGGGCAGCGGACGTCGCCGCGTCACCGCACTGGAATGGTCGGACGCTGCCGGGTCCGATGCGTTGTTGGCGGGCAGGCTGCTCCCTGCCGGTGCGTGGTGTTGGCGATTCACTTCAACCCAATTCGTTGCGGTAGTGGTGGGTGTCGGTGCGGTAGAGGCCGCGCCGAAGTTCCATCGGGGTGTCGTTGTAGGTGTGCGCGACGCGCTCGACGCTCAGCAGCGGCGTGCCGGCGGCGACATCGAGCAGCAGGGCCTGCTCAGCATCGGGCAGCACGGCGCGGATCTTCTCCTCGGCGCGCACCATGCGCACGCCGAATTCGGCCTCGAACATCGCGTACATCGGCCCGCGCGATGCGCGCAGCCGTTCGGCCGTGAGCCCCTTGAAAAAGGCGCCCGGCAGCCAGAGGTCTTCGAGGATGGTCGGGACGCCGGCATAGGCCAGCACGCGGCGCACCTGAAGCACGGCGTCGCCGGTGCGCAGGGCCAGCGCACGTGCCACGTCGGCGGAGGCGCGCAGCCGCTTGCAGTCGACGATGGTCCGCTCGGCCGGGCCTTCGGTGGCGGTGTCGCCGCTGTCGGGCACCAGCTTCAGGAAGCGGTACTGCACCTGCTGCTCGGCATGGGTCGCGACGAAGGTGCCCTTGCCCTGCCGGCGCAGCACGAGGTTCTCGCTGGCGAGTTCGTCGATGGCCTTGCGCACCGTGCCCTGGCTGACGCGAAAGCGCGCCGCCAGGTCCATCTCGCTGGGAATCGGCTCGCCCGGCTTCCATTCGCCCGCCTGCAGGCTCTGCAGGATCAGCGCCTTGATCTGCTGGTACAGCGGACTGAAGGACGGCGTGGCGGGGTCGGGGAGGGTGGGCGTGTTCATGGCGGCTCGCGCACCGTGCGGCGTGCAGACGGGGCGTATCTTATATAAGACATAAGACCCGTGCACCCGAAACCGCGAATCGGCATAAAATGCGAGGCTGTTCCGCCACACGGGTCAGCCCGCTGCGGGCACGCCGGCAGCCGCAGTGCTGGCCGACACCGTTTTCACCACCTTCTGGAGTCTTTCCCATGAGCAAAAAGCCTGTTCGCGTTGCCGTCACCGGCGCCGCCGGCCAAATCGGTTACGCCCTGTTGTTCCGCATCGCCTCGGGCGAAATGCTCGGCAAGGATCAGCCGGTCATCCTGCAACTGCTCGAAGTGCCTGTCGAAGGCCCGCAAAAGGCGCTCAAGGGCGTGATGATGGAGCTCGACGACTGCGCCTTCCCGCTGCTGGCCGGCATGGAAGCGCACAGCGATCCGATGACCGCCTTCAAGGACGCCGATTACGCGCTGCTGGTCGGTTCGCGTCCGCGCGGCCCCGGCATGGAACGCGCCGAACTGCTGGCCGTCAACGGCGCCATCTTCACGGCACAGGGCGCTGCGCTCAACGCCGTGGCCAGCCGCAACGTCAAGGTGCTGGTGGTCGGCAACCCCGCCAACACCAACGCCTACATCGCGATGAAGAGCGCACCGGACCTGCCGCGCAAGAACTTCACCGCCATGCTGCGCCTGGACCACAACCGCGCTGCCAGCCAGATCGCTGCCAAGACCGGCAAGGCCGTGGCCGACATTGAGAAGCTCACCGTCTGGGGCAACCACTCGCCCACGATGTACGCCGACTACCGCTTCGCCACCATCAAGGGCGAGAGCGTCGCCAAGATGATCAACGACCAGGAATGGAACGCCAACACCTTCCTGCCGACCGTCGGCAAGCGCGGCGCTGCCATCATCGAGGCGCGCGGCCTGTCGTCGGCCGCTTCGGCTGCCAACGCCGCCATCGACCACATGCGCGACTGGGCGCTGGGCACGAATGGCAAGTGGGTCACGATGGGCATCCCGTCGGACGGCCAGTACGGCATCCCGAAGGACGTCATGTTCGGCTTCCCGGTCACCTGCGAGAACGGCGAGTACAAGGTCGTCGAAGGTCTGGCCATCGATGCCTTCAGCCAGGAGCGCATCGACAAGACGCTCAAGGAACTGACCGACGAGCAGGCCGGCGTCGCCCACCTGGTCAAGTAAGCACGGCCCACGTCGATGCTCGATTGGAACCCCGCGCTCTACACCCGCTACGAGGATGAGCGCACGCGTCCGGCGGCCGAGCTGCTGGCGCGCGTTCCGCTGGCGGAGGCGGCCCGCGTGGTCGACCTCGGCTGCGGGCCGGGCAATTCCACCGAACTGCTGGCACGCCGCTTCCCGCAGGCGGACGTGCTGGGCATCGACAACTCCGAGGCCATGCTGGTCAGCGCGCGCAAGCGGCTGCCGCAGGCCCGGTTCGACTTCGGCGACATCGGCCGCTGGGCGCCCGATGTCGCGCCCGATCTCATCTATGCCAATGCGGCGTTGCAATGGGTGCCCGACCACGACACGCTGGTCCCGCGCCTGTTCGCCGCTCTGGCCCCGGGTGGCGTGCTCGCCATCCAGATGCCCGACAACCGGGCGGAACCCACGCACCGTCTGATGCGCGAAGTCGCATCCGAGGCGCCGTGGAAGGCACCCATCGGCGACGCCGACAAGCTGCGCACCGAGCTGCTGGGGGTCGGCGGCTACTACGACCTGCTGGCGCGCGATGCGGCCCATGTCGACGTCTGGCACACCATTTACCAGCATCCCATGGCCTCGGCTGCGGCCATCGTCGAATGGGTGAGCAGCACCGGGCTCAAGCCCTTCGTCGACCCGCTCGACGCCGCGCTGAAGGCGAGCTACCTGGCGACGTACGAAAGCCGCATCGCGCAGGCCTATCCGCCGCGCGCAGATGGAAAGCTGCTGCTGGCCTTCCCGCGCATGTTCATCGTGGCCCGCAAGGCATGAGCGCTTCGCCGACGCCCACGACCCACCCGCGCGACGTGCTCCTGGGCGCGCAGGCCGGCGCCATCGTGCTGCCGGTGTGCGACCACTACAGCGGTGTCGAGGCGCGCATGAGGAAGAGCCTCGCGCTCCAGGCCGAGATGGCCGAGGAGTTCGGCGCCTGCGTGTTCGACGTCACGCTCGACTGCGAAGACGGCGCCCCCGTCGGTGGCGAAGCCGAGCACGCGCAGCTCGTCACCGAACTGGCGTTGGCGGCCGCCCCCGGCATGCGCGTCGGCGTGCGGGTGCACCCGGTCGACCACGCGGCCTTCGAGGCCGACATCGCCACCATCGCCGGCCGTGCCGGCTCGCGGCTGAGCCACCTGATGGTGCCCAAGGTCGAGTCGGTCGCCGACGTGGCCAAGGCCGCGGCGGCGCTCGACGCCGCCGGCGCTGCGCAACTGCCGCTGCACGTTCTCATCGAATCGCCGCTGGCGGTGCACCATGCCTTCGACATCGCCGCCCATCCGCGCGTGCAGTCGCTCAGCTTCGGGCTGATGGACTTCGTGTCGGCCCACGCCGGCGCCATCCCGGCCGACGGCATGGGTGTGGCCGGGCAGTTCAGCCATCCCCTCGTGGTGCGCGCCAAGCTCGAGATCGCCTCGGCCGCCCACGCCCATGGCAAGGTGCCTTCGCACTGCGTCGTGACCGAGTTCAGCAACGCCCTGGCCCTGCGTGCCGCGGCGAAACGGGCCGCCGACGCGTTCGGCTACACCCGCATGTGGAGCATCCACCCGAGCCAGATCCGTCCGATCCTCGAGGCCTTCGCGCCCGACGAGGGCCAGATCGACCTGGCCACCCGCATCGTCGATGCCGCGATACGCCAGAATTGGGCCCCGGTCAGCATCGACGGGGCGCTCCACGACCGCGCGAGCTACCGCCATTTCTGGCAGGTGCTCGAACGCGCCCATGCCACAGGCCGTCCGCTGCCCACCGAGGCGCAGGCCTGGTTCAACACGCCGAACCACTGACCTTCATCCCCCAAGGAAACCACCCCATGAACAAGACCCTCGCACTGATCGCTGCCGCAGCGCTGGCGCTGCCCCTGGCCGCCAACGCCCAGACCGCTTCGCAGACCAACACACCGGCCAAGCCGACTGCCAAGGCCGCCGCCAAGCCGGCCGCCAAGTCCACCACCGCCGCCAAGAAGCGTCAGGTGACCCCGCGCGCCGCCAAGGCGGTCGAAGAGGTCACGCCCATCGACACCAGCACCGACATCGCACTGAACGAGGCCGACCTGGCCGTCGCCCAGCGCGTGTACACCGGCAAGATCCAGTGCGAGCTGGGCGCCGACGTCACCATCACCGCCGACGACAAGAAGGCCGGCTTCTTCACCGTGTCGACCAAGGGCGCGCACTACCGCATGCACCCGGTCGAAAGCCGCACCGGCGCCATCCGCCTGGAGGACCCGAAGGCCGGCGCGATGTGGCTGCAGATCGCCAACAAGTCGATGCTGATGAACCAGAAGCAGGGCCTGCGCCTGGCCGACGAGTGCATGGCGCCGGCCCAGGTGGCTTTTGCCGAAGAAATGAAGAAGAACCCGCCCAAGAGCCTGTTCGAGGGCGCCGACGCCCCGAAGAAGTAAGCAGGCACGGCGCCCCCAAGAGCCGCTTGCGCGGCGTGGCTCTTGCTTGGGCGTGAGCGCGAGCCGCAGTTGTCCCAGTTTCCGGAGAAAAAAAGATGTTGCAAGCCTACGTTGACCATGTCGCCGAGCGCGCCGCGCTCGGCATCCCGCCCCTCCCGCTCACCGCCAAGCAGACCGGCGAAGTGATCGAGCTGATGAAGAACGCCACGTCGAAAGACGGCGAGTTCCTCTTGAACCTGCTCACGTACCGTGTGCCTGCCGGCGTCGACGATGCGGCCAAGGTCAAGGCCAGCTATCTGGCGGCGGTGGCGCATGGCACCGAAAAGAGCCTGCTGCTGTCGCGCGCCCGCGCCACGGAACTGCTCGGCACCATGCTCGGCGGCTACAACATCAGCCCGATGATCGACCTGCTCGACGACGCCGAAGTCGGCGCCGTCGCGGCCGAAGGCCTCAAGAAGACGCTGCTGATGTTCGACCAGTTCCACGACGTCAAGGAAAAGGCCGACAAGGGCAACGCCAACGCCAAGGCGGTGCTGCAGAGCTGGGCCGATGCCGAGTGGTTCACCAGCCGCCCTGAAGTGCCGCAGAGCATCACCGTCAGCATCTTCAAGGTGGCCGGCGAGATCAACACCGACGACCTCTCGCCCGCACCCGACGCGACGACGCGCCCGGACATCCCGATGCACGCCCTGGCGATGCACAAGAACGCGCGCCCCGGCATCGTGCCGGAAGAAGACGGCAAGCGCGGCCCGGTGAAGTTCATCGAAGACCTGCGCGCCCGCGGCCACCTCGTGGCCTACGCCGGCGACGTGGTCGGCACCGGCTCGTCGCGCAAGAGCGCGACCAACTCCGTGCTGTGGTTCACCGGCGAAGACATCCCCTATGTGCCGAACAAGCGCTTCGGCGGTGTCTGCCTGGGCGGCAAGATCGCGCCGATCTTCTACAACACGATGGAAGACTCGGGCGCGCTGCCGATCGAACTCGACGTGACGCAGATGAACATGGGCGACGTGGTCGAGCTGCGTCCCTACGAAGGCAAGGCGCTCAAGGACGGCAAGGTCATTGCCGAGTTCCAGGTCAAGAGCGACGTGCTGTTCGACGAAGTGCGCGCCGGCGGCCGCATTCCGCTGATCATCGGCCGCGGCCTCACGGCCAAGGCGCGCGAGGCGCTGGGCCTGCCCGTCTCGACACTGTTCCGCCTGCCGACCAGCCCGGTCGACACCAAGAAGGGCTTCTCGCTCGCGCAGAAGATGGTCGGCCGCGCCTGCGGCCTGCCCGAAGGCCAGGGCGTTCGCCCCGGCACCTACTGCGAGCCCAAGATGACCTCGGTCGGCTCGCAAGACACCACCGGCCCGATGACCCGCGACGAACTGAAGGACCTGGCCTGCCTGGGCTTCAGCGCCGACCTCGTGATGCAGTCGTTCTGCCACACCGCGGCGTACCCGAAGAAGGTCGACGTGAAGATGCACCACGAGCTGCCGGACTTCATGGCCAACCGCGGCGGCGTCTCGCTGCGCCCGGGTGACGGCGTGATCCACAGCTGGCTCAACCGCCTGCTCACGCCCGACACCGTCGGCACCGGCGGCGACAGCCACACGCGGTTCCCGATCGGCATCAGCTTCCCGGCCGGTTCCGGCCTGGTGGCCTTCGCGGCCGCCACCGGCGTGATGCCGCTGGACATGCCTGAATCGGTGCTGGTGCGCTTCAAGGGCAAGATGCAGCCCGGCGTCACGCTGCGCGACCTGGTCAACGCGATTCCGCTGTACGCGATCAAGGACGGCCTGCTGACGGTTGCCAAGCAGGGCAAGAAGAACATCTTCTCGGGCCGCATCCTGGAGATCGAAGGCCTGCCGGACCTCAAGGTGGAACAGGCCTTCGAGCTGAGCGACGCCTCGGCCGAACGTTCGGCCGCCGGTTGCACGGTGCACCTGAACAAGGAACCGATCATCGAGTACATCAACAGCAACATCACGCTGATGAAGTGGATGATTGCCGAAGGCTACGCCGACGCCCGCACGCTGGCCCGCCGCATCTCCGCGCAGGAAGCCTGGCTGAAGGACCCGCAACTGCTCAAGGGCGACGACGACGCCGACTACGCGGCCGTCATCGAGATCGACCTGGCCGACATCCACGAACCGATCGTGGCCTGCCCGAACGACCCGGACGACGTGAAGACGCTCTCCGACGTGGCCGGCGCCAAGATCGACGAGGTGTTCATCGGCTCGTGCATGACCAACATCGGTCACTTCCGCGCGGCGTCGAAGCTGCTCGAAGGCAAGCGCGACATCCCGGTCAAGCTGTGGATCGCACCGCCGACCAAGATGGACGCGCACCAGCTGACCGAAGAAGGCCACTACGGCGTCTTCGGCAACGCCGGCGCCCGCACCGAGATGCCGGGCTGCTCGCTGTGCATGGGCAACCAGGCGCAGGTGCGCGAAGGCGCGACGGTGATGTCGACCTCGACCCGCAACTTCCCGAACCGCCTGGGCAAGAACACCTTCGTGTACCTCGGCAGCGCCGAGCTGGCCGCGATCTGCTCGCGCCTGGGCCGCATCCCGACGAAGGAAGAGTACATGTCGAGCGTCGGCGTGCTGGATGCGTCCAGCGCGCAGATCTACCAGTACCTCAACTTCGACAAGCTCGAGGAATACAAGGACGTGGCTGCCGGCGTCGCGGCCTGATCGCTCCGCGCGCATGAACGAAAGGCCCACCTCGGTGGGCCTTTTTCATTCGGCCATCCGAGGCGCATGGGTGGCGGCCAGGCTCGCCGAGATCACCGCCAGCAGCGTGTCGCCGAAGCCGCCGCGCGCCCGCGCATCGTGGCGTGCGCTGGTCGACACGCGCGGCGCGGCGCTCCACGCAATGCGGGCGCCCGTTTCTTTCAGCGCTTCGACCAGGGCCACGTCTTCGCTGCAGGCCAGCGCAGGAAAGCCGCCGGCGCGCACATAGGCCTTCGCAGAGACGCCGAGGTTCGCGCCGTGCACATGGCGATGCCCATCGGCGTCGGTGTAGGTGCGGGCGAAGTGCGCGCGCAGTGCGTCGGCGTGCGTGCCGTGGGCACTCCAGTCGTCCACGCCGATCGAACCGCAGACTGCATCGACGCCCAGTTCGAGCTGACGCAGCAGCCACTCCGGCGAGACGCGGGTGTCGGCGTCGGTGAAGGCCAGCCAGCGCGCGCCTTCATCGAGGAGCTGGTCGGCGCCCGCGGCCCGCGCCCGGCCCACGTTGCAGGCGTCGACGGCCACCGTGCGCGCGCCCGCGAAGCGGGCGATGGGGCCGGTCGCGTCGTTGCAGCTGTCGAGCACCACGAGCACTTCGACCGCCTCGCCCTGCAGCGCGGGGTGGGCCGCCGCCACGCGCAGCGCGGCGACGGTGTCGCCGATGTGGGCTTCCTCGTCGTGCGCGGGGACGACGACGCCGATCACCGGATGCCCTCCCGCTGTGCCACCGAACGTGCGTCACGGCACCACAGCTCCAGCAGGAAATCGTCTTCGGCATGGCGCACGGTACGCGCCAGCCCGGTGTTGGCGAAGGCGCCGTGCACCGCGTCGGTCGCGAGGGCGCGTTCGTCGAAGTCGGGCCGCCAGTCGCAGGCGACCAGGACGCCGTCGGGCGCCAACGATGCTGCGCAGTGCTCGGCCAGCGTGCACATGGCCGGCGCATCGAGGAAGTAGCCGAGTTCGCACACCACGATCAGGTCGAAGGGTGCTTCGTCGTGGGGCCAGCCGTCGGGCAGGGCGTGCGATGCGATGCGGACGTTTGAAAGGCCGGCCGTGCGGCGCCGGGCGGATTCGACGGCGCGCGCACTGAAGTCGCTGGCGAGCACCGCGTCGCAGCGCGCGGCCAGGGCCACCGTCAGCTCGCCCGCGCCGCAGCCCGGCTCATAGGCCGTGGCATAGCGCCGGTGCGGCAAGGCCGCGAGCAGCACGTTGCGCTTGCGCTCCTCGTACCAGCGGGTGCGCAGGCCATAGGGGTCGTCGTCGCTGTCGTAGAGCGATTCGAAGTAGGGCAGGCGGTCCGCCGGCTTCTGTCCATCGTCGGGAGTCATGGGGCTAGGCGAAGAAGATCTCGAAGGGGCGGTGCGCCCGTTGCACGGTGGTGCTGCGCAGGATCGGGCCGGCGCCCGTGGACGGGTCCGCCTGCAACTGGCTGGTGAACGCGCCGACCGCGTGGCGCTTGCGCGCGGCGCTGGGCGCGTCGAGCGGCAAGCGGACGGCACGGTGCCAGGGCAGGCGCGCGTCGCCGGGCTCCGCCCAGTGCCATGCCCACACGGGCACCTCGACCAGCGTGCTGCCGACCTGCGCACAGGCCACGGCGCAGGCCCGTCCGGTGGCCTCGTGATCGGGGTGGCCGTCGTGCCGCCAGGTGGTGAAGACGACGTCGTCCGGCCGCAGCAGCGCTGCGATGCTGCCGATGAGCGCCTCGCGGTGCGGCCGCACGCCACCGTCGGGCAGCCCCAGCCGTTCGCATGTCGGCTGCCCGAAGCCCAGCCGGCGCCAGGCTTCGGCGCTTTCGAGCGGACGTTCGGCGGCCAGCCGCACGGGCGGCCACTGCGCGGAACCGGCGTGGCTGCCCTCGCCGTCGGTCACCGCCACGATGAGCACGTCGGCGCGCAGGGTCGACCACTGCGCGAGCAGGCCACCGATGGCCAGCACTTCGTCGTCGGGATGCGGGGCGACCATGACCAGCCGGCGGTCCTCGACCAGCAGGTCGGCGACCGATGCCGGCCGCAGCGGCTGCGCCGCCAGCCACGGCAGCCAGGCGTCTTCGGCCGTGCCGGGTCCGGCGATGGCCTTGTCGGCTACAGCGCCCACGGGGCCTCCTGCGGCGGCAGCAGCGCTTCACCCAGCGCCGCCAGATCGCGCTCGGCATGGCTTTGGCGCAGGAACACGGGAAGGTCGGCCACGGCGCGGGCGAAGCGTGGGTCGCGGCACAGCGGGCCGGCGCCCAGCGCGCGGCCGGCGTGTTCGAGCACCGCCGATGCGGCCGCTTCCGTCACCAGCCGGGCGCGCAAGGCGCACGGGTGGGCGAGCGAGGAGGGCTGTTCGTCGATCCACGCGGCGGTCTCGCGGAGCACGGCGGCGGCGCCGGCCAGTGCGACATCGATCGCGCCGAGATGCGCCAGCCGATGCGCATCGGGCCGGGGGCCGCACAGCGCTCTCGTCATCTCGGCGATGCCCGATGCACCGCCGTACCAGCATGCGGCGATGCCAGCGCCGCCGTGCCAGAAACCGGGCCGCGCCACGTAGTCGCCCGGCTCGCCGACCGGCAGCGCTTGCGCGCCGTCGAACTGCACGTCGACGCTGCCGGTCGCCGACATGCCCACGGCATGCCAGCCCTGGTCCGTGATGCGGACGCCCGGTTGCGCCATGGCGACGGCCGCCAGGCGCTGCGCGCCGCCCTCATCCCAGCAGCTGACGACCGCGTGGGTCACGTCGGCCGCCCCGGAGCACCAGGCCTTGGTGCCTTCGAGCAGCCACCGGCCACCGCGTTGGCGAAGGGCCAGCCGCGCCGTCGGTGGTTCGGCGCACCAGGTGCCCCATCGGCTGCCCTCGGGTGCTGCTGCCCCGCCGAGTTCGGCCAGGATGGCGAGCGCGTCGGTATGACCCTCGAAACGCTTGACCAAGGACAAATCGCAGGCGGCGACCGCCGCCAGCGCCTGCCAGCGCTCCAGCGTGCGCCCGGTGCCGGGCAGTGCAAGCCGATCGAGCCCTGCCGCCACCAGGTCGGCCAGGGCGGGCGGCTCGGGGCGTGCGCGGTCCAGCAGGACGTCGAGGCGCCTGTCGAGACGAGGGGTGAGCATCGCGTCCCCGCTCAGCCCACGTTGAGCGTCTTGTGGTCGCCCACTTTCCTGGGCGGCTCGCCGGTGATGGCGGCCTTCATCATCTTGAAGATCTGCACCATCTTGCTGTCGTCGACATCCCAGAATTCGGCGCTGTCGATGTGGACCGTGAGCAGGCCGAGGTTGGGGTCGGTCACGCCCTTCGGGAACCAGGCCTTCGCCATGGCGGTGAAGAGTTCTTCCTTCTTCGCCGGGTCGTCCAGCAGGGCGGCCCGCCCGGACACCGACACATAGCTGTTCTTGTCGGTATGGGCGTAGGCCACGTTCACGGCGTTGTCCGCGGCGACGTTGCGGGCGATCTCGCCGTCCTTCGGGACGAAGAAGTACAGCGTCGCGCCTTCGTCGAGGGCCTTGTTCTGGGTGGTCAACGGATGGCTGTGCAGCAGGCCATCGTGGTGGCGGTGCGTGAACATGCCGAAGCGGGTGTCCTTGATGAGGTCCCAGAGTTTCTGATGGTCGTTCGTGGTGGTCATGGCGCTTGTCTTCCTTGGTACTTGAGTCGCAGGTGTCGCATCAAGCTAAGGAGTGCGATGCGGCCCGAGGGCGCATCAATGCCGCGCCTTCGTGTGGGCCGTCGCCGACGGCTGCTGTGGTCAGCGCGCCAGCGCGCCCAGGGCGGCGGCGGTCTGCGCGTCGGCCGGGAAGAAGGATTCCACCGCCAGTTCCTGCAGCGTCACGTCGACCGGCGTGCCGAAGACGGTGGTGGTGCTGATAAAGCTCAGCACGCCCGATGGCATCGCCAGCTGGAAGGGCACGACCACGCCCGCCAGTTCGCCGCCTGCGGGCGTGGCGTCGCGGCCGGGTCCGGCGACCGGGTAGGCGGCGAGTTCGTCATGCAGTGCCTCGAGGACGGCGTCGCCGGTGGCGGCCACCTGCTGCTGCAGGCGCTCCAGCAAGTGCGCGCGCCATTGCGCAAGGTTGGCGATGCGCGGCGCCAGCCCTTGCGGGTGCAGGCTCAGGCGCAGCACGTTGATCGGCGGCTTCAACAGCTTGGGCGCCGCACCGGCCATCAGCAGGGGCACGATGCGGTTGGCCGCGACCAGGTGCCAGTGGCGGTCGATGGCCAGCGCCGGGTAGGGCTCGTGGCCCTTGAGCACCAGGTCGACCGCCTGACGCGCGGCGGCGAGGGCCGGGTCGTCGAGCGCTCGCTGGCGGTACATGGGCGCGAAGCCGGCCGCCACCAGCAGCGCGTTGCGCTCGCGCAGCGGCACGCCCAGCCGTTCCGCCAGGCGCAGCACCATCTCGCGGCTGGGCGTGGCGCGGCCGGTTTCGACACAGCTCAGGTGCCGGGTCGACACCTCGGCCTCCTGTGCCAGGTCGAGCTGGCTCAGCCGGCGGCGTTGGCGCCAATGGCGCAGATGGGCGCCGAAGGGCTCACGGGCGCCCGGGGCGGCGGGAGGGTGGGTGGGGCTGGGCATGGCGGCGATTCTGCGATGCCACGCGCGCCCAGGCCATGACCTCCCGGGTCATCGACGTGCTGACGTCTCGCGGAAATCATCGACTCCACGCGGCAGGAAGGGCCTGCCGCGCCACACCCACTTGAAGGAGTTCCCACCATGTCGATCCTTGCTTCCCCGCGTTTCCTGCCCCGTGTGATGGCCGCCGACGCGATCTCCTGCGCCGCGACCGGCGCCGTGCAACTGGGCCTGACCGATACCCTGGCGCGCCTGACCGGCCTGCCCGCTGTCTTGCTCACCGGCACCGGTCTCTTCCTGCTGGCCTACGCCGCGCTTGCGGCGTGGATGGCCCGCCGCCCCGTGCCGCCGCGCCGGCTGATCGGGCTGGTCGTCGCGGGCAACCTGGCCTGGGCCGTGGGTGGCGTGGCGCTGCTGGCGAGCGGCCTGGGCGCGCAGACCCCGCTCGGCGTCGCCTGGGTGCTCGCACAAGCGCTGGTCGTGATCGCACTGGCGCAATTGCAGTGGATGGGGCTGCGTGCAACGCGCCCCGCGCACGGCCGCATGGCGGCGGCCTGAGCCGCTCCGCTGGTGCCTCTGCCGAAGGAGGGAACGGGTCGCCGCCCGAAGGGAGCGGACCGCCGGCGGGTGCGGTTTTACGGCCATCCCTCTGACAGCGAATGACTTCGAAGCCTGCTATCTTTGAGGCGCTTCCACGAATCACAGGAGTCCCCATGGCCAAAACACCGGCACACCCTTTCGCATCCGCCCTCAAGACATTCAAGACGGCGTCGGGAGGGTCCGGCAAATACTGGTCGCTGAAGGAACTCGCCAAGCAGTACCCGAACATCGCGAAGCTGCCGGTCTCGCTGCGTATCGTGCTCGAGTCGGTCATGCGCAACTGCGACGGCCAGAAGGTCGGTGCCGAGAACGTCGAGCAGTTGGCCAACTGGCAGCCCAACGCGGAGCGCACCGAGGAAATCCCCTTCGTCGTCACCCGCGTGGTGCTGCAGGACTTCACCGGCGTGCCGCTGCTGGCCGACCTGGCCGCCATGCGCAGCGTGGCGCAGAAGCTCGGCAAGAGCCCCAAGACCATCGAGCCGCTGGTGCCGGTCGACCTGGTCGTCGACCACTCCGTGATGGTCGACCACTACGGCACGCCCAAGGCGCTCGACCTGAACATGAAGCTGGAATTCCAGCGCAACAACGAGCGCTACCAGTTCATGAAGTGGGGCATGCAGGCCTTCGACACCTTCGGCGTCACGCCGCCGGGCTTCGGCATCGTGCACCAGGTGAACCTCGAATACCTCGCGCGCGGCGTCTACAAGGCGGCCGACGACCAGGCCGAGGTGCCGACGTACTACCCCGACTCGCTGGTCGGCACCGACAGCCACACCACCATGATCAACGGCATCGGTGTGGTCGGCTGGGGCGTGGGCGGCATCGAGGCCGAGGCCGCGATGCTGGGCCAGCCGGTCTACATGCTGACGCCCGACGTGGTGGGCTTCGAGCTCACCGGCACGCTGCGCGAAGGCGTGACGGCCACCGACCTGGTGCTCTTCGTCACCGCCATCCTGCGCAGCGAGAAGGTGGTGGGCAAGTTCGTCGAATTCTTCGGTCCCGGCGCCGCGTCGATCGCGGTGCCCGACCGCGCGACCATCGGCAACATGGCGCCCGAGTACGGCGCGACGATGGGCTTCTTCCCGGTCGACGAGATGACGCTGGCCTACTTCAAGGGCACCGGCCGCACCCAGAAGGAGATCGAGCGCTTCGAGGCCTACTACAAGGCGCAGGGCCTGTTCGGCATGCCGGCGCCCGGCGAACTCAGCTACACCAAGATCGTGCGTCTCGACCTGGGCACCGTGTCGCCCAGCCTGGCCGGGCCGAAGCGCCCGCAGGACCGCATCGACCTCGGCCACCTGGCCACCAAGTTCTCCGAGCTCTACAGCAAGCCGAACGAGGCCAACGGCTTCAACCAGCCGGCCGACAAGCTCAAGATCCGCTACCCGCTCACGAAGAACGGCCATGGCAGCGACGAGGAAGCGCCGGCGCCCGCGCCCGGCGCGCCCCGCCAGGTGGTCGAGATGGTGGCCAACCGCTCGACCAAGGCCGCCGCCCATGTGAGCGCCACGGCACCGGCGGCACCGAAGGGGCAGGTGACCATCGGCAACGGTGACGTGCTGATCGCCGCCATCACCTCCTGCACCAACACCTCGAACCCCAGCGTGCTGCTGGCCGCGGGCCTGCTGGCGAAGAAGGCCGTGGAGGCGGGCCTCACCGTCAAGCCGCACGTCAAGACCTCGCTGGCGCCGGGCTCGCGCATCGTCACCGAGTACCTCGAGAAGGCCGGCCTCATGCCGTACCTGGAGAAGCTGGGCTTCTACCTGGCGGGCTACGGCTGCACCACCTGCATCGGCAACGCCGGCGACCTCACGCCGGAGATCAACGAGGTCATCACCGACAACAACCTGGTGGCCGCCGCGGTGCTCTCGGGCAACCGTAACTTCGAGGCTCGCATCCACCCGAACCTGAAGGCGAACTTCCTGGCCTCGCCGCCGCTGGTGGTGGCCTACGCCATCGCCGGCAACGTGATGGTCGACCTGATGACCCAGCCGGTGGGCAAGGGCAAGAACGGCAAGGACGTGTACCTGGGCGACATCTGGCCGAGCGCCAAGGAGATCGACGAGAACCTGCACTTCGCGATGAACGCCAAGGCCTTCCGCAAGAACTACGAGCAGATCGCCGAGAACCCAGGGAAGTTGTGGAGCAGCATCGAGGGCGTCAGCGGCGACGTCTACAACTGGCCGACCTCGACCTACATCGCCGAGCCGCCGTTCTTCGAGGGCTTCAAGATGAAGCCGGCCGCCACCAACCCGGGCTTCTCGGGCGCGCGGATCATGGCGCTGTTCGGCGACTCGATCACCACCGACCACATCTCGCCGGCTGGCTCCATCAAGGAAAGCTCGCCCGCGGGCATCTGGCTGAAGGCGCACGGCGTGCAGAAGGCCGACTTCAACAGCTACGGCTCGCGCCGCGGCAACCACGAGATCATGATGCGCGGCACCTTCGCCAACGTGCGCATCAAGAACCTCATGCTGCCGCCCGACGATAAGGGCACGCAGGAAGAGGGCGGCCTCACGCTGTTCCAGCCGGGCAACGAAAAGATGTTCATCTACGACGCCGCGATGAAGTACATCGCGCAAGGCGTGCCCACCGTGGTCTTCGGTGGCGAGGAATACGGCACCGGCTCGTCGCGCGACTGGGCCGCCAAGGGCACGCAGCTGTTGGGCATCAAGGCCGTGGTGGCGCGCAGCTTCGAGCGCATCCACCGCGCCAACCTGGTCGGCATGGGCGTGCTGCCGCTGCAGTTCCGCGGCGCCGATTCGTGGCAGAGCCTGGGCCTGACCGGCCACGAGAAGATCGACGTGGTGATCGAGGGCGAACTCAAGCCCATGATGGACGTGAAGCTGGTGGTGTACCGCCCCGACGGCACGCACCAGGAAGCCACGGTGCGCCTGCGCATCGACACGCCGATCGAGGTCGACTACTACAAGCACGGCGGCATCCTGCCCTTCGTGCTGCGGCAGCTGCTGGCGGCCTGATTCCGGCGGCAAGACGGCTGACCAACGGCTGACTCGACGCCGATGCCCCCTGCGGGCATCGGCGTTTTTCCGTTCCGGATTCCTCTTGTCGCACTGCGACCGAGGGACATAGCCGAGCCTGATGTGGTCACGCGGGGTGTTTTCGAGAATAATTCTCATCTTTATCTCGATGGAATGTTCGGGTGACAACAACGACTTTGGCGGCCCCCGGGGCTGCGGGCGCAGCGGCCGCCACGCTGAGCCTCGACCGGCTGCCGATCAACGAATGGGCCACGGTGCTCGATGTGCTGCGGCCCGAGGCCGCCCAGGACCGCGAACTGGTGCTGCGCCTGACCGAGATCGGCTTCGTGCCCGGTGAAGCCGTACGCATCGTGGCCACCGGCATGCCCGGCGCCGACCCGCTGGCCGTGCGCCTGGGGCACACCACTTTCGCGCTGCGCCGCCACGAAGCGGCTTTTGTCCACGTCACCCGGGGAGCGAGCCGCCATGGTTGAAGCCACGCTCGACTTTCGTCCCAACGCCACCCGCGCCGCGGCCGCACCGCCGGAGCGCGTCGCGCTGCTCGGCAACCCCAACTGCGGCAAGACCGCGCTCTTCAACCTGCTGACCGGCAGCCGCCAGAAGGTGGCCAACTACGCCGGCGTGACCGTCGAGCGCAAGGAGGGCACGCTGCTCACCGCGGGCGGGCGTCGGGTCTTCGTGCTCGACCTGCCCGGTGCCTACAGCCTCAACGCGCTGTCGGCCGACGAAGCCGTCACGCGCGATGTCGTCACCGGCCGGAGCAAGGAGCCGCCCCCCGACCTGCTGGTGTGCGTGACCGACGCGACCAACCTGCGCCTGAACCTGCGGCTGGTGCTCGAAGCCAGGAAACTCGGCCTGCCGATGGTGGTGGCCCTCAACATGGCCGACATGGCCAAGCGACAGGGCATCGTGGTCGACGCCGCCGTGCTCTCGCGCGAGCTCGGCGTGCCGGTGATCGAGACGGTCGGCGTGCACGCGGGCGGCGCACGCGACCTGCTCGCCGCGCTCGACACCCCGGTGGTGGCGGCGGCGCCGGCCCCCTGGGTCGCCCCCGGGCTCGACGACGTGCTCGCCACCCAGCGCGAGGTGCGCCGCATCCTCGGCCTGGCCGTGACCGAGCCGGTCGGCAGCCTGGCCACCAGCGACCGCATCGACCGTGTGGTGCTGCACCCGCTGTGGGGCATGTTGGTGCTGGCGGTCACGCTCTTTTTGATGTTCCAGGCCGTGTTCAGCTGGGCCAACGTGCCGATGGACGCCATCAAGGCCGCGACCGAATGGCTGGGCGAGGCCGTGAAGGCAGTGGTGCCCGAGGGCATGCTGCAGAGCCTGCTGGTCGACGGTGTGGTGGCCGGCGTCGGCGGCGTGATCGTCTTCCTGCCGCAGATCCTGATCCTGTTCCTCTTCATCCTGGCGCTGGAAGATTCCGGCTACCTGCCGCGTGCGGCCTTCCTGCTCGACCGCGTGATGGGCACCGTCGGCCTGTCGGGCCGCTCGTTCATCCCGCTGCTGTCGAGCTTTGCCTGCGCCATCCCGGGCGTGATGGCCACGCGCACCATCAGCAACTGGCGCGACCGGCTGACCACCATCATGATCGCGCCGCTCATGACCTGCTCGGCGCGGCTGCCGGTGTATGCGCTGCTGATCGCGGCCTTCATCCCGGCGCGCACCGTGGGCGGCATCTTCAACCTGCAGGGCATCGTGCTCTTCGCGCTCTACGTCTTCGGTATCGTCTCGGCCATGGCCGTGGCCTGGGTGATGAAGCGCTTCCGCCAGCGTGGTGCCGGCCAGCAGCATTCGCCGCTGATGATGGAGCTGCCCGCGTACCGCTGGCCCAATGTCCGCAACCTGCTGCTCGGCCTGTACGAGCGCGCCTGGATCTTCCTGCAGCGCGTGGGCACGATCATCCTCACGCTGACCATCCTGCTGTGGTTCCTGTCGACCTTCCCGTCACCGCCCGAGGGCGCGACCGGGCCGGCCATCCAGTACAGCCTGGCCGGCAGGATCGGTGGCGCGTTGCAGCACATCTTCGCGCCGATCGGCTTCAACTGGCAGATCTCGATCGCGCTGGTGCCCGGCATGGCGGCGCGCGAGGTCGCGGTGGGCGCACTCGGCACGGTGTATGCGCTGTCTGCGACCGGCGACAACGTCGCCACGGCGCTGGAACCGCTGATCGCGGGCAGCTGGTCGCTGGCGACCGCGCTGTCGCTGCTGGTCTGGTTCGTGTTCGCGCCGCAGTGCATCTCGACGCTGGCCGCCGTCAAGCGCGAGACCAATTCGTGGAAGTACGTGTGGATCATGGCGGGCTACCTGTTCGGACTGGCCTACCTGGCCTGCTTCATCACCTATCGAATCGCGCTCGCACTGGGCTGGGGTTGAAACGAATGGCACAGAACCTGATCGTCGGAGTCATCGTGGCGCTTGCCGCCGTCTATGCCGTGTGGCGCTGGATGCCCGCGGGCTGGCGGCGCTCGGCCGCGACGAAACTCGCCGCCGGCTCGCACCGCGCCGGCCTGGTCGATGCGCAGCGCGCCGACGCGCTGGCCGCTTCGCTCGCCAAGAGCTCGGGCTGCGGCGCGTGCGACAGCTGCGGAAGCTGCGGCTCGGCGAAGACCGGCCAGGCCGCCCCCGACGCGCCGGCCGGCGCGCCACGCTGAGGGATGGCGCTGCAGCTCCTGGTCGCCGGTGGCGGCATCGGCGGCCTGGCCAGTGCGCTGGCCCTGGCGCAGGGCGGCCACCGGGTCGAACTGTTCGAGCAGTCGGCCGTCTTCGCCGAAGTCGGCGCCGGCATCCAGCTCGGGCCGAACGCGGTGCGCCGCCTGCATGCCCTCGGCCTGGCGGACGCGCTCGACACCATCGCCGCGCGGCCCGGCATGCTGGTGGTGCGTGCGGCCCATGACGACCATGAACTGGCCCGCCTGCCGCTGGGCGACGCGGCCTTGCAGCACTACGGCGCGCCGTACTGCTGCGTGCATCGCGCCGACCTGCATGGCGTGCTGCTCGCTGCGGTGCGCGAGCGCGCCGACATCGCGCTGAACCACCCGGCGCGCCTGGCGCAGATCGAGCATTCCGACGATGCCGTGACCGTCGCGACCGATGGGCCGCGGGCGTGGGAAGGCGATGCCCTGATCGGCGCCGACGGCCTGTGGAGCCTCGTGCGTGCCGAGCTCGAAGCGCCCGGCCCCGCGCCGCGGCCCACCGGCCACACCGCCTGGCGCGGCCTGCTCTCGCAGTCAGCCCTGCCGCTGGCGCAGCGCAGCACGCAGGTGCGCGTGTGGCTGGGCGACCGCCTGCATGCGCTGGTCTACCCGGTGCGCGGGGGCGAGTTGCTCAACGTGGTGGTGCTGGCCGAAGCCGCGCCGGCCGGCGATGCGCGTGACTGGGACCAGACGACCAGCCTCGAGGCCCTGCAGCGCGCCACCGGACGCTGCTGCGCGACGCTGCAGAGCTACCTGCTCGCCGTGCCGACCTGGCGCGCCTGGACGCTGCACGACCGCGCGCCGCTCGCCGGCCCGGCCCAGATGGCGCACGAGCGCATCGCGCTGGTCGGCGACGCGGCGCACCCGATGCTGCCGTACCTGGCGCAGGGTGCCGGCATGGCGATCGAGGATGCCGTCGCGCTGGCGGCGTCGTTGCAGAGCGCCGTCACGAGCGATGTGCCGTCGTCGCTCCAGCGCTATGCGCAGGCGCGCTGGCAGCGCAATGCGCAGGTGCAGGCACGGGCCCGCCGCAACGCGCAGATCTTCCATGCCGCCGGGCCGCTGCGCGTGGCGCGCGATGCAGCGATGCGCCTGCTGGGTGCCCGCCTGCTCGACCAGCCCTGGCTGTACGGCGGGTAGGGCGGTGCCTCAAAGGTTGGTGCGCAGGCGCCAGATCTCGGGGAACAGCACCACGTCGAGCATCTTGCGCAGGTAGCTCACGCCGCCGGTGCCGCCGGTGCCGCGCTTGAAGCCGATCACGCGCTCCACCGTCGTCACATGCCGGAAGCGCCAGAGCCGGAAGGCGTCTTCGATGTCGGTGAGCTTCTCGCCGAGCTGGTACAGGTCCCAATGCTGGCGCGGGTCGCGGTAGACCGCGAGCCAGGCCGCTTCGACCTCGTCGCTCGCCGCGTAGGGCTGCGTCCAGTCGCGTTCCACGTAGCCCGACGGAACGGCCAGGCCGCGTCGCGCGAGCAGGCGCAGCGATTCGTCGTAGAGCGAAGGCGCGCGATAGGCCGCGTCCACCTGTGCAAGAAGGTCGGCGCGATGCGCGTGCGGCTTGAGCATGGCCGCGTTCTTGTTGCCCAGCGCGAATTCGATGCAGCGGTACTGCGCGCTCTGGAAGCCGCTCGAGCTCGCCAGGTACGGCCGCATCGCGCTGTACTCGGGCGGTGTCATGGTCGAGAGCACGGTCCATGCGCCGACCAGCTGTTCCATGATGCGCGTCACGCGCGCCAGCATCTTGAAGGCGTCGGGCAACTGCTCGGTGGCGATGCAGTGGGTGGCGGCCGTGAGCTCGTGCAGCATCAGCTTCATCCACAGCTCGCTGGTCTGGTGCTGGACGATGAACAGCATCTCGTCGTGCGCCGGCGAGAGCGGGTGCTGCGCGTTCAGGATCTCGTCGAGGTGCAGGTAGTCGCCGTAGCTCATCGACTGGCTGAAGTCGAGTTGCGCCTTCTCATCGTGGACGATCTTTTCGGTTTCGCTCATGTCAGGTCACTGCGTTTTTCTGGTTGAACTCGGGACGCTTCCATTCTTCTTTCTCCATCACCTGCACCAGGTGCTCGACCGAGTTCCACACGTCTTCGAAGCTGAGATACAGCGGCGTGAAGCCGAAGCGCAGGATGTGCGGCGTCTGCGCGTCGCCCGCACGGAAATCGCCGATCACGCCGCGGGCGATCAGCGCTTGCACGATGGCGTAGGCGGCGTTGCCCTGGGCTTCGGCCGCATCGGCCATCGACAGGCACACCTGCGAGCCGCGCCGGGCATGGTCGCGCGGCGTGACCAGCGTGAAGCGGCCGGGGCAGCGCGCCTCGACCACCGCGATGAAGGCGTCGGTCAGCGCGAGCGACTTGGTGCGCAGCGCCGCCATCGGGCCGAAGTCGGCGTTGAAGGGCTCGGCCGCCAGCAGCGTGTCCAGCCCGCATTCGAGCGCCGACAGGCTGATGATCGGCTGCGTGCCGCACAGGTAGCGCGCCACGCCCGGTGCGGGCCGGTAGTGCGGCGTGAACTCGAAGGGCGCCGCGTGGCCGAACCAGCCCGACAGCGGCTGCTCGAAGCGGCTCGCGTGGCGCGTGTTCACCCACACGAAGGCCGGCGCGCCGGGGCCGCCGTTGAGGTACTTGTAGCCGCAGCCGATCGCGAAGTCGGCGTTGCTCTCGTTGAGCGTCACCGGCACCGCGCCGGCGCTGTGCGCCAGGTCCCACACGGTGAGCGCGCCCACCGCGTGCGCCGCGGCCGTGACGGCGGCCATGTCGTGCATGGCCCCGGTGCGGTAGTTCACGTGCGTGAGCATCAGCACCGCGACCTCGGGCGTGAGCGCCGCAGGCAGGGCGTCGACGCTGTCGACGAGCTTCAGCGTGAAGCCGCGTTCGCGGCACAGCGACTCGGCGATGTACAGGTCGGTCGGGAAGTTGCTGCGCTCGCTCACCACGGTGCGTCGCGTCGCGTCGTCGCTGTCGATGACTTGGCTCATCGCCGCGAACAGCACCTTGTAGAGGTTGATCGATGTGCTGTCGGTGCACATCACCTCGTCGGGCGCGGCGCCGATCAGGCGCGCGAGCTTGTTGCCCAGGCGCTGCGGCAGGTCGATCCAGCGGGCCGTGTTCCAGGAGCGGATCAGGCCGGTTCCCCATTCCTGCGACACCACCTCGGCGATGCGTGCGGGGGCGGCCGCGGGCATGACGCCCAGCGAATTGCCGTCGAGGTAGATCACGCCCTCGGGCAGCGTGAACAGGGCGCGCAGGTCGCGCAGCGGGTCGGCGCGGTCGAGGGCGCGGCAGTCGTCGAGGGTCATGGTCATGGGGTTCATTCGAGGAGCTCGCGCAGCACGGCGACTGGATTCGGAAGTTCGCGCAGCACGGCACGCACGGGGGAAGCGTCGGCGCTGACCAGCTTCAGCGGCAGCGCGATGAGTTCGTAGTCGCCTTCGGGCACGTCGTCGAGCACCAGGTTTTCGAGCACGCGCAGGTTCAGGCGGCGGATCACCTGGTGGCTGTCGAGGGTCTTGCTGTCGGCCGGGTCGATGCTGGCGGTGTCGATGCCGACCAGCGTCACGCCGAGCGCGGCCAGGCGCTCGATGGTGGCGGGCGTGTAGGCGGCGAGGGCGCCGTCCCAGCGCTCGACCGGCGCACGCTGGTAGGTGCGCACCAGCACGCGCGGCGGCAGGTCGGCCACGGCATGTTCGATGTGCGACCACTCGATCAGCGGACCGCATGCGATGGCGTGGATCACGCGGCAGCGGCCGAGGAAAGGGGCGAGGTCGACATCGCCGATGGTGGCGCCGGCCGGGTCGTAGTGCAGCGGTGCATCGGCGTGCGCGCCGACGTGCGGCGACAGCGTGATCTCGCTGACATTCACGGGGCAGCCCGGGCCGATGCTGGCGGCCCAGCGCTGCTGGTAGGGCGTGTCGCCGGGAAAGACCGGCGCGCCCTCGTGCACGGGGGGGGAAATGTCCCAGAGGCGTTGCGTCATGGCGCGAAGTTAGCGCCGCGCGACGGGTCGTGGTGTCGGTTATTTCCAACGGCCGAGAGAAAACGTCGGTGCGGGACGCGCGCGCTATCCTCGCGGCCCACCGTCATCGAACACGCATGAACACCTACCTCACCCTCGGCGCGGCCATCGTGCTGGAGATCATCGCGACGTCCTGCCTGAAGGCCTCCGAGGGCTTCACGCGCCTGTGGCCGAGCCTCGTCACCGCGGTGGGCTACGCCGGTTCCTTCTATTGCCTGTCGTTGACGCTGAAGGTGCTGCCGATCGGGGTCGTGTACGCCATCTGGTCCGGCGTGGGCATCGTGCTCACCGCGGTCGTCGGCTGGTTCATCTTCAAGCAGCGCCTCGATGCGGCGGCGATCGGCGGCATGGCGCTGATCGTCGCGGGCGTGCTGGTGATCAACCTGTTCTCGAAGAGTGCGACGCACTGACGCACCGGCGGTTCACGCGTCGTCGATGGCTTCGATGCTGCGCGCGCACTGCAGTACGCGCGCGTCCTCGTAGCGCGGCGCCACCACCTGCAGCCCGACCGGCAACCCGCGCACCGTGCCCGCGGGCACCGAACACGCCGGCACGCCGCAGTAGTTGAAGAGCGGGGTGAAAGCGGCATGGCCGCGCGGCCCAGCGGGGCGGCCACCGATCACCGCCGGGCCGAGCTGGTCGAGCGGCCATGCCGTCACCGGCGTGGTCGGGCACAGCAGCACGTCGAAGGATTCGAAGAAGCGCGACAGGCTGGCGGCGATGCGTTCCTTCAGCCGCAAGGCACGCGCCACGTCGGCCGGCGTGACCGCCGCGCCGGCCTCGATCTGGCCGACCAGCACCGGGTCGATGCGCGCGCGGTCGGTCGCGAGGCGTTCGCCGTACTGCGCATGCAGGCCGGCCACCTGCAGCGCCATCAGCGGGTACTCGCGCGCCTCGGTGGGCCAGGGCGGGTCGGCATCGGCGATCTGCCAGCCGGCGGCGCGCAGGGCATCGACGCGCCGCTGCAGCGCCGCGAGCACGTCGACATCGACCGCGAAGTCGCAGCCCAGCTGCGGGCTCCACGCGACGCGCAGCCCGTCGGATGGCGCGTCGAGCGTGGGCAGCGCGTCGAGCCCGGGGGCGATCGGCACGCCGGCCGGGTCCCCCGCGTCGTAGGCCAGCAGGTGGTCGTAGAGCCAGGCGCAGTCGGCCACGTTGCGCGCCATCGGGCCGATGACCGACAGGCCGTAGTTCGGCTCGGCGAAGCCCCAGGGGTGCGGGATCAGCCCCGGGCTGGGCTTGAAGCCGACCAGCCCGCAATGCGCGGCCGGCCGACGGGTCGAGCCGCCCGCGTCGGTGCCCAGCGCCAGCAGACCGAGGCCGGAGGCGAGCGCCGCGACCGCGCCGCCCGACGAGCCGCCGGGCGTGAGCGACGGATCGACCGGGTGCCGCGTCGCGCCGTACAGCAGGTTGGTCGTCACGCCCTTGCAGGCGAACTCCGAGCAGTTCGTGATGCCCAGCACCACGCCGCCCAGCGCGCGCAGCCGCGCCACGGCCCAGGCGTCGCGCGGCGCGATGAAGTCCTCGAACAGCTTCGAGCCCTGCGCGATGCGGCGGCCCGCGACCCAGAGGTTGTCCTTGACGGTGAAGGGCACGCCGGCCATCGGCAGCGATTCACCGGCGGCGATGCGCCGGTCGACCGCCTCGGCCTCGTCGATCACCTGCTGCGGGTCGAACTGCACGATGGCATTGAGACCCGGGTTCAGCCGCTCGACCCGTGCGATGAAGTGCCGCGCGACGTCGACCGCGCGCAGCGCGCCCGACGCCACCTGCGCCGCGAGGGCGCGCGCCGTCCACGTGTGCAATGGGCTGTCGTGCGTGGGGGTATCGGTGTGCATGTGCCTAGCTTCACAAGAAGCATGCCAACGGAGAGCGGATGTCCGTGCATCCATTGGCTCCAATGTATTTTTTAATTGGACACAATGTGAAGTGGATTTGTGCACATATGGTGCGCGCCACGCCATCTTGGCGCGCTGACCGCACCGGCCTGGGTAGCGCCGTCCATCTGGCGGAACGGGACGATGCATCGCCCGATGGCATGAAGATTGCGCACAACCCGCTGTCCGGGATCGATCGATCCCGCGGAGTTTTCATGAGATGGGTCCGATGAAACGTGTTCTGCTGGGGATGCTGACCCCGTCGTCCAACACCGCGCTGGAGCCGATCACCTCGGCGATGGTCGCGGGCCTGCCCGAGGTGTCGGCGCATTTCGCGCGCTTTCGCGTGACCGAGATCTCGCTGCGCTCGCAGGCGCTGGGGCAGTTCGACATCGCGCCCATCCTCGAAGCGGCGCGGCTGCTGGCCGATGCGCGCGTCGACGTGATCGCCTGGAACGGCACCTCGTCGGGATGGCTCGGCTTCGAGGCCGACGAGGCGCTGTGCGCGCGCATCACGCAAGAGACGGGCATCCCGGCCTGCACCTCGGTGCTGGCCTTGAACGAGGCGATGCAGCTGTCGGGCCGCAAGCGCTTCGGCCTGGCCACGCCCTACCTGGCGGATGTGCAGGCACGCATCGTTGCCAACTACCGTGCCAACGGCTACGACTGCGTCGCCGAGCGGCACCTGGGGCATCAGGTGAACTTCGAGTTCGCCGAGGTCACGCAGGAGGCGATCACGCGCATGGTGCGCGAGGTCGCGAAGGCCTCGCCGCAATGCATCAGCACCTTTTGCACCAACCTGCGCGCGGCGCACCTGGTGCCGGCGCTGGAGGCCGAGCTCGGCATTCCCGTCTACGACACGGTGAGCACGGCGGTCTGGAAGGCGCTGCGCCTGTGCGGTGTGGACACGCGCCGCGTCCAGGGCTGGGGCAGCCTGTTCGGCGAATGGCACTGACACCGACGGTGGCGCGGCCTTCTGGGTACCATCCGGCCTCTGTCGCACCTCTTCCCGAACACAGCCGCACCATGGCCATCTCCACGTCCCGCCGCGCCCTGAAGCCGTCGTCCAAGACGGCGTCCAAGGCCGACATCTACGAACGCATCTACGAAGCCGTGGTCGAGCACCGCCTGCTGCCCGGCACCAAGCTGTCGGAAGAGCGCGTGGCCGAGCTGTTCTCGGTGAGCCGCACGCAGGTGCGCGGCGTGCTGCAGCGCCTGGCGGTGGAGCAGCTGGTCACGCTCATTCCCAACCGCGGCGCCTTCGTCACCACACCCAGCGTGGACGAGGCGCACGATGTGCTCGAAGTGCGCCGTACGCTCGAGCCGGCGGTGGTGCTGCGGCTCATCGACCGCATCGCCGAGGGCAAGGCGCCCACCGCCATCAAGCAGCTGCGCGCGCTGGTCAAGCGCGAGCAGCAGGCCCACCATGTGGGTGATCGCCGCGCGGCCGTGCGGCTGTCGGGCGAGTTCCATGTGCAGCTGGCGCAGCTGTCGGGCAGCAGCATCATGGCGCGCATGATGCGCGAGCTCACGCCGCTGACCTGCCTGGCCATCCTCACCTTCGAAGCGCCCACCGTGGCGGCCTGTCCGAACGACGAGCACACCCTGCTCATCGACGCCATCGAGGCCGGGCAGAAGAAAGCGGCGGTCGCCCTCATGACCGACCACCTGCATCACATCGAGAAATCGCTCAACCTGCATGTCGAGGACGAGCCCGAGATCGACCTGGCCGAAGTGCTGCTGGGCTGAGGGCTGCCGGCTAGCCGCCGGAAGATTGGATACAAAATGCGGCACGGCCATTGCTTCGGCAAGGGCATGGACAACGCCGCATCCTCCGCTCCCTTCTTCGATCTGCTGCTGCTTGACGCCATCGCGCTGACGGCCGACCCCGCTCGCCCCGAGATCCGCGAGGGCGCCATCGGCATTCGCGATGGCCGCATCACCTGGCTCGACGCGCAGCCGCCGGCGCAGTACACGGCCACGCGCACGCTGCACCTATCGGGCCACTTCGTCACACCGGGTTTCGTCAACGTCCACACGCACAGCATCCTGACGATGGTGCGCGGCGTGGCGGCCGACCTGGGCTTCGCGCCGTCGTACACGCCCGGCATTCCCAAGGGCACGCGCGTGAACCCCTCGCAGGCCCGGGCGCTGGCGCGGCTCGGTGCGCTGGAGGCGCTGCTGTTCGACTCGACGGTGATCGGCGACAACTTCGTGCACGCCGACGTCGGCACCGACGCGATGGTCGAGCTCGGCATGCGCCTGTGCCCGAGCTGGCGCATCCACGACGTCGACTTCGCGCGCGTGGCGCATGGCGACTGGCACCACGATGCGGTCATCGGCCGCAAGACCCTCGACGCCGGCCTGGCGCTCCATGCGCGCTGGCAAGGCCATCCGCGGGTGAGCGTCAACCTGGCGGCGCATGCCGTCGACACCTGCTCCGACGGCTTCCTGAAAGAGGTGGCGGCCGCCTCGGCGGCGCACGGCCTCACGGTCAGCACGCACCTGGGCCAGAGCCAGATCGAGGTCGACCGCGTGCGCGAGCGCAGTGGCCACACGTCGACCGAGGTGCTGGCCGACGTCGGCCTGCTCAACGAACGGCTGATGGGCGGGCACTGCATCTACGTGACGGAATCGGACGCGCAGAAGATGGCCGCGGCCGGCGCGCACGCGGTGCACATCCCCAAGTGCAACGCCACCTCGGGCCGCCTCGCGCCCACGCCGATGCTCCAGCGTGCCGGCGTCAACATGGCGCTGGCCACCGACACGCAGCACGGCGACATGGTCGAGCTGATGCGCTGGGCGCTGGTCACGGCGCGGGTGCAGGAAGGGCGCGTCGACGACAGCTGGCAACCGCACCACGTGTTCCACATGGCGACGATGGGTGGCGCCAAGGCGCTGGGCATGGCGGGCGAGATCGGGAGCCTCGAGCTCGGCAAGGCGGCCGACCTGGTGGTCTTCGACGCCAACCGGCCGCACCTGCGCCCGCACGTGAACCCGTTGGGCAACCTCGTGCACACGGGGCAGGGCCGCGACGTGCGGATGGTGGTGGTGGCGGGCGACATCCTGGTGGAGGACGGCCTGCCGACGCGTGTCGACATGGAAGCCGTGTGCGCGGAGGCGGAAATGGCCGCGCGCGAACTGTGGGGCGACGAGGGCAAGCGCTACTGGGAGCGGGTGCAGGGCTGAACCCTGCACCCGTGCGCGCCCTTGCATCGGTGGGGTGCGTCTTGCACCATCGCTGCACACTTTGTATCCAATCTGGTCATCTCATTGGATTCAAAGCTGGCATGGTGTTTGCACGACAGGAGGAGGTCCCGCGTGCGGGCTCCCTCCAACCTTCGAGGAACACCATGTTCAAGTTCATCGCGAAACTCATCTTCGTGGCCGCCGCCATCGTGCCGCTGGCCAGCCAGGCGCAGGACGCCATCAAGCTCGGCTACGCCAAGTGCGCCCATTGCACGCCGCTGGCCCTCGCTCCCGAGAACGCCACCGGCGTGAAGCTCGAGGCCATTGCCTTCAACACCGGCAACGACGTGTTGACCGCACTGCTCTCCAAGAGCATCGACGTCGCCCAGGTGACCTACCTGCACTACGCCACGGCGCTGGACAAGGGCTTCGACGTGGTGGCCATCTCCGGCCAGATCAACGGCGGCTCGCAGATCCTGGTGGGCAACGACCTGCCGCTGGCCGAGAACGACTGGGCCGGCCTGAAGAAGCTCATCGCCGACTACAAGGCGCAGGGCAAGCCCTTCCGCGTGGCCGCGTCGCGCGGCAATGCGCAGGACATCCACATGCGTGGCGCCTTCGCCAAGCAGGGCATCGACATCAACAAGGACGTGCAGTTCATCAACATCCCGAACCCGTCGGACCACATGCAGGCGCTGCGCCGCGGCGAGGTGGAGCTGATCTGCTCGGTCGATCCTTTCGCCACGCAGATCCGTGAAGTGAAGGCCGCCAAGTTCTTCGCCTTCCCGTACGACCAGGCCGCCGGCAAGCTGACCAACCTGATCGTCACGCGGTCCGACGTGATCGCCGCCAAGCCGAAGGGTGTGGAGCAGACCGTGCGTTCGATCATCAAGGTCAACGACATCATGGCCAGCAACAAGCCGCTGTTCGTCGACACGATTCAGAAGGTTACCGGCCTCGACAAGGCGATCGCCACCGGTGCCGTCGCCAACCTGTACCCCGACTACCAGATGCACCGCGCCTCGGCCGTCGCCATCGCGCAGATGATGCGCGAGCTGAAGTACATCAACACCGACGTGAGCGCCGCGGTCGAGAAGAACATGGACTACCGCTTCCTCGAAGCGGCCACGGGCAAGCCGAAGTCGGCTTTGGGCTACTGACGCGCGGCGGCTCACGATGGCGCTCTCTTCGTCCGCACCGACCCTGCCCGTGCCGCAGCCGACCGCTGTTGCCCGGCCGGCGCTGATCAGGCGGCTGTACCGCCGCATCGAACGCGCCATCGTCCCTTTCCTGCTGCTGATTGGCTGGGAGATCTTCTCGCGCTCGGGCGTGCTGCCGCCCGCCCTGCTGCCGGCGCCGTCGCAAGTGCTCGTCGCCTGGGCCGACTGGGTGTTCGCCACCGACGGCAACACGCAGACCTACAGCGGCCACTGGATCTTCGACGTGGCCGCGAGCGCCACGCGCGTGTTCGCAGGCTTCGCGATCTCGACGCTGCTGGGCGTCTCCATAGGCATGGCGATCGGCTGGTCGCGCACCGTCGAACGCCTGATCGAGCCGGTGCTGCAGATCCTGCGGCCGGTGCCGCCGGTGTCGTGGATTCCGCTGGCCATCATCTGGTTCGGCATCGCCAACAAGCCGGCCATCTTTCTGGTGTTCCTCGGCTCGTTCTTCCCGATCCTGCTGAGCACCATCCACGGCGTGAAGACCTGCGACCGCAACCTGCTGCGCGCCGGCGCGATGACCGGCGGTACGCCGGGCAAGCTGCTGCGCTACATCGTCTTTCCCGCGGCGCTGCCGAGCATCTTCTCGGGCCTGCGCATCGCCGTCGGCTCGGCCTGGATGCTGACCGTCACCGCCGAGATGGTGGCGGTCAAGAGCGGCGTCGGCTACGTGCTGTGGGATTCGTATTACTTCCTGCGCTACGACATCGTGATCGCGGCGATGGTGAGCATCGGCCTGCTCGGCTACCTGAGCGACCTCGCCATCCAACTGATCGCCGGTCGCGTGCTGCGCTGGCAGCGCGGCTCGACCCTTCAGGCCAAGGAGGGCTGACCATGAGCCTCATCACCATCCAGAACGTCACGCGGCTGTTCGACGACCCGAAGCGCAAGAGCGCGGTGAAGGCGCTCGACAACGTGAGCGTCGAGGTCGGCCGCAACGAATTCCTGTGCCTGCTGGGGCCGAGCGGCTGCGGCAAGTCGACGCTGCTCAACCTCATCGCAGGCTTCGACAAGCCGACCGAAGGCACCGTGAAGGTCGGCGGCCACGTGATCACGGCGCCCGGTGCCGACCGTGGCGTCGTCTTCCAGCAGCCGACGCTGATGCCCTGGCTCACCGTCTGGGAGAACGTGGCCTTCCACCTCACGATGCAGGGCGTCGGCAAGGACATTCGCCGAAAGAAGGCGCAGCACTTCATCGAGATGGTCAACCTCAAGGGCTTCGAGAACCATTTCCCGAGCGAACTGTCCGGCGGCATGAACCAGCGTGTGGGCATCGCGCGCGCGCTGCTCATGAACCCGGAGGTGATCCTGATGGACGAGCCTTTCGGCGCGCTCGACGAGCAGACCAAGATGGAGATGCACGGCGAACTGGTGCGCATCTGGCGCGAGAGCCAGAGCACCATCGTCTTCGTGACGCACGGCATCGATGAGTCGCTGTCGCTCGGCACGCACGTGGCCGTGATGTCGGCGCGGCCGGGGCGCATCCGCGAGATGATCAAGATCGATCTGGCCCGGCCGCGGGACCCCACCAGCCCGCAGTTCAACGACTACAAGCGCCACATCCTGTCGCTGCTGCGCCCCGAACCGGCGGTCGTGGATGCCTGAGGTGTCGACCTTCATCACCGGTGCCTGCGGCTTCGTCGGCCCACGCGCCGTGCTCTTTCTGGCCAGCAGCGACACACGCTTCTTGACCGGCGCAGAACTCATGATCGACGGCGGGTGGATGGCCGCCTGAACCGCCGACCGCTCCACATTTTCAAGAGACGCACCCCATGCCTGACTTCGACCTCGTCATCCGCAACGCGAAGGCCATCACGGCCAGCGACACCTTCATCAGCGACATCGGCATCCGCGACGGCCGCATCGTGCAGCTCGGGCTCGGCATCGGACCGGGCGCGCGCGAGATCGACGCGGCCGGCCGTGCCGTGACGCCGGGCGGCGTCGACGCGCACTGCCACCTCGACCAGCCGATGCCGCCGCCCACGCGCAACGCCGACGACTTCGACACCGGCACGCGCTCGGCGGCCTGCGGCGGCACGACCACCGTCATTCCCTTCGCGGCGCAGCAGAAGGGCCAGTCGCTGCGCGCCGCGGTGGAGGACTACCGCGCACGCGCCGCCGGCAAGGCGCACGTCGACTACGCCTTCCACCTGATCGTGAGCGACCCGACGCCCGAGGTGCTGACGGTCGAGCTGCCCGCGCTCATCCGCGAAGGCTTCACCTCGTTCAAGATCTACATGACCTACGACGACATGAAGCTCGACGACGGTCAGATCCTGGACGTGCTCGACGTCGCGCGCCAGCAGGGCGCGATGGCGATGATCCACGCCGAGAACGCCGACTGTATCGAGTGGCTGACCAAGCGGCTCGAGGCCGCCGGCCGCACCGCGCCGCGCTACCACGCGCATTCGCGGCCGATGCTGGTGGAGCGCGAGGCGACGCACCGCGCCATCGCGCTGGCCGAGCTGGTCGACGTGCCGATCCTGATCGTGCACGTCTCGGGCCGCGAGGCGGTCGAGCAGATCCGTTGGGCGCGCGCGCATGGCCTGAGCGTGTTCGCCGAGACCTGCCCGCAATACCTCTTCCTCACGGCCGAAGACCTCGGCATCGACGACAGCTACAAGGGCGCGAAGTGCGTCTGCAGCCCGCCGCCGCGCGACAAGGCGAACCAGCAGGTGATCTGGGACGGGCTGAACGACGGGCTCTTCACCGTGTTCTCGTCCGACCACGCGCCCTTCAAGTTCGATGCGGCCGAAGGCAAGAAGCCCAACGGTGAAGAGGTGGGCTTCCGCCACATTCCCAACGGCATCCCCGGCATCGAGACGCGCATGGCATTGCTGTGGTCCGAAGGCGTGCTGGCCGGCCGCATGACGCCGCACCGCTTCGTCGAGCTGACCGCCACCGGCCCGGCCAAGGCCTACGGCCTGCACCCGCGCAAGGGCAGTATCTCGATCGGCGCCGACGCCGACCTGGTGATCTGGGACGAGCGCGACTTCATCCTGAAGAACGAGCAGTTGCACCACGAGGTCGACTACACGCCCTACGAAGGCATGCGCCTGAAGGCCTGGCCGGGCCTGACGCTCAGCCGCGGCGAGGTGGTGTGGGACGGCCGCGAGTTCCATCCGCAACCCGGCCGCGGCCAGCTGCTGGCCTGCGGCGCGCCGTCGCTGATGCCGGCACGTCGCGCGGCCCTGAGCGCTTGATGCCATGCGCCTGCTCATCATCAACCCCAACATCTCGGAGAGCGTCACGGCGCTGATCGAGGCCGAAGCGCGCCGCACGGCCGCGCCGGGCACCGAGATCACGATGCAGACGGCGCCCTTCGGCGTGGCCTACATCGAGACGCGCTTCGAGGCGCTGATCGGCGCCTACGCCACGGCGCAGGTCGCGGCCGAGCATGTCGAAGGCCACGACGCGGTGATCGTCGCGGCCTTCGGCGACCCGGGCCTGGGCGGGCTGCGCGAGGCGCTACCGGTGCCGGTGCTGGGGCTCAGCGAATCGGCGCTGGCCAGTGCCTGCCTGCTGGGCCACCGCTTCTCGATCATCGCGATCTCGCAGCGCATCAGCGCCTGGTACCGCGAGGTGGTCGAAGCGAACGGGCTCGTCGGCCGACTCGCCAGCATCCGCGCGCTCGACCAGCCGCTGGCCGGCATCGGCAGCGTGCAGACCGACCATGCAGAGGCGCTGCGCGCGCTGTGCGAGCGCGCCGTGGCCGAAGACGGCGCCGAAGTGATCATCCTCGCCGGCGCGCCGCTGGCGGGCCTGGCGCGCGCGGTGCGCGGCGAGCTGCCGGTGCCGGTGGTCGACGGCGTGTCGAGCGCCGTGCGGCATGCGGAGACGATGGTGGCGCTGGCGCCGGGCAAGGCGCGCAGCGGCAGCTTCGCGCCGCCGCCGCTGAAGCCGAACTGCGGTCTGCCCGACGCCATCGCGCGCCTGCTCGGTCCCCGGGCGGCCCCTTGACCACCGCGCTCGGCCGCACGCTGCCCGCCATGACGGCGGTGCAGGCGGTCGTGGCCATGGGCGCTTTCTCGCTCTCGGTGCTGGCGCCGCAGTTGGGGGTCGACCTCGGCACGCTCGGGTGGCTGGGGACGACGCTGTTCGGCGTCGGTGCGCTGTCGTCGCTGGCGACCGGCTGGCTGATCGGCCGCGTCGGCGACCTGCCGCTGGCGGGGCTCTGCATGCTGTGCGTGCTGCTCGCCATGCTGTGCGGCGTGGCCGATGCGTTCGGCCTGGGCCCCGCGCGCTGGTCGCTGTGGCCGGCCGCGGTGCTGCTGGGTCTGGCCTTCGGGCCGGAGACACCCGCCAGCGCCGCCGTGCTGTCGCGCGTGACGCCGCCCGCCCGGCGGCCGTGGGTCTTCTCGGTTCGCCAGACCGGCAACCAGATCGGCGCCGTGGCCGGTTCGCTGCTGCTGCCTTCGCTGATGCTGGTGCACGCGGCGGCGGCCTTCGGTGCGGTCGCCGCCTTCGCGCTCGCCGTGGCGCTTTGCTGCTTCGCGCTGCAGCGGGTGGACGGCGCGCCGCCCGCCGTCCGCCGCGTGCCATCGCCCGGTGCGGCCGTCGATGCGAGCGGGCTGCGCGCACTCGCCGCATCGCCGGCGCTGCGGGTGCTGACGGCCACGACGGTCGTGCTCATGGCCACGCAGGTGTGCCTCAACTTCTTCACCATGAGCCATGCGGTGCGCCATTGGTCGCTGCCGGTGCCTGAGGCGGCCGGCTGGGTGGCGCTGATGCAGGCCGCGGGCCTGGTCGGGCGCTTGCTCTGGGGTCGCGTGGCGCAGCGGCCGGGCGTGTCGACGGTGCGCCTCGTCGGCGCGCTCGGGCTGCTGATGGGGGGTGCCGGCCTCGCGCTGTTCCTCTGGCCGGTGGTGCCGCCGCCCACCGCATTGGCCGTGTTGCTGGCCCTGCTGGGGCTCAGCGCCAGTGGCTGGAACGGCGTGATGGTCGCCGAGATCGCCCGGCTGGCCGGCCCCGAACGTGCCGGTGCCGTCAGCGGTGCGGTGCTGCTCTTCGGCTACGCCGGCCTGGCGCTGGCGCCGATCGGCTTCGCCGTACTCGGTGCCGCGGCGGGGACCACGACGGCCTTTGCGGTCCTGTTCACGGCCGCCGCGGCGATGGGCCTGCGCTTGCTGATGGCGCGGCCGGCATCGTCCGCGTAGCGCTTCCACCCGCCTTTTCGGTGCATCTTTTCGATAAGTTGTATCCAATTCAGTGCCGGATTGCACCAAATCATGCCGGCGGTGCTTTGCAGATGACTGCGTCCGTTTTCAGCGGCAGTGGAGGACGCCGCCTCGACGCGACGCCGGTTCTGCAAAAGATCGGTCCGCGCACATTGGATACAAAACATGGCACGCCGATTGCATGGAGCTCCTTCATGGAATCGACCACCGGACAAAGCCTGACGCTCGACGACATCGTGCATCGCTATGCGGGCGCGTTGGCCGTCGACCATGTGACCCTGGAAGTCCAGGCCGGCGAACTCGTCGCGCTGCTGGGCCCGAGCGGCTGTGGCAAGACGACCCTGCTGCGGATCATCGCGGGCTTCATCCAGCAGACCTCAGGCAAGGTGGTGGTCGGCGGGCGCCGCATCGACGACCTGCCGCCGGCTCGGCGCCAGGTCGGGATCGTCTTCCAGAACTACGCGCTGTTCCCGCACATGACGGTGGCGGACAACGTCGGCTATGGCCTGGCGGCGCGCGGCACCGACCGCCAGGCCGCCCGCAGGCGCACCGCCGAGATGCTCGAGATGGTGCAGCTCGGCCATCTGGCCGACCGGCTCACCAGGCAGCTGTCGGGCGGGCAGCAGCAGCGCGTGGCGCTCGCCCGCGCCCTGGCGATCGAGCCGCGCGTGCTGTTGCTCGACGAGCCCTTCTCGGCGCTCGACAAGAGCCTGCGGCTGGACATGCAGATCGAGATCAAGCGCATCCAGCGCGCGGCGGGCACCACCGCCATCATCGTCACGCACGACCAGGAAGAGGCGCTCGGCATGGCCGACCGCGTGGCCGTGCTGAGCCAGGGCCGGCTCGAGCAGTTCGCCGCGCCTTCGGCGGTGTACGACACGCCGGCGACCTATTTCGTCAACCAGTTCGTCGGCACCGCGAACGTGCTGCCGGGCGTGCTGGGCGAGGTCGCCGGTGGGCACGCCGGCGTCCGGCTGGACGACGGCACCTGGCTCGCGGCGCGGGCGCCCATGGGCGTCGCACCGGGCGCGCGCGTGGTCGCCTGCATCCGGCCCGAGAACATGCGGCTGGATGCGGACACCGCGTCGGACGGCCTCGAAGGCACGGTCGAGCTGGGCATGCCGCTGGGCGCCACCATCGTCCACGAGATCCGCACCGCCTCGGGCCTGCGGCTGAAGTTGTCCGAACCCCGCACGCCGGGCATGGGGCCGCGCGCCGCCGGTACGCGCGTTCGGCTCCGGCCCGCGTCGCCCGAGGGCGTCACCGTGTTCGCCGCCCCCTGAGATCCCGCTCCGTCCCGTCTTCACTTCCACTCACTTTCAAGAGGTCTTCCATGGAACTGTCCCGTCGTCATCTGCTCGGCAGTGCGCTCACGCTGAGCGCGATGCAGCTCTTCCCCGGCATCAGCCAGGCGCAGGCGCGCAAGCTGGTGTTCGCCACCTTCACCGGCAGCTGGGAAGAGGCGCACCGCGACGTGCTGGTGCCCGCCTTCAAGAAGGCGACCGGCCAGGACGTGCTGCTCGACGCGATGCTCTCGGTCGACCAGATCGCCAAGGTCGCGGCGGCGCGCAACAACCCGCCCATCGACGTGATGCTGCACGACCCGGGTCCGGCGCTGACTGCCATCGGGCAGGACCTGGTCGAACCCTTCCCGGTCGCGTCCAGCAAGAACTACAAGGACCTGATCCCCGAGGCGCAGGACCCGATGGGTCCGTCGATGTTCTTCCAGGTGGTGGGCCTGACCTACAACCCCGAGAAGATCAAGACGCCGCCGACCTCCTGGGCCGACCTGTGGAAGCCCGAGTACAAGGGCCGCGTCGGCATCACCAACCTCAACTCGACGCTCGGCACCGGCTTTCTGGTCGAGGTCGCGCGCATGCATGGCGGCGGCGAGGGCAATGTCGAGGAGGGCTTCAAGGCCATCGACAAGCTCAAGCCGAACCTGGCTGCCGTGGCCGCCAACCCGGGCGCGCTGGCCGCGCTCTACCAGCAGGGCCAGATCGACATCAGCCCGGGCAACTTCAACGCCATCCAGATCCTCAAGGCGCGCGGCGTGCCGGTGGAATTCGTGGCGCCGAAGGAGGGCGCCATCGCCTTCAAGACCAGCATCCACATCGTCAAGAACTCGCCCAACAAGGCGCTCGCCGCCCAGCTCATCGACGTGGCGCTGTCGCCCGAGGTGCAGGGCAAGCTGATGCAGGCGCCGTACCTGGTCGTGCCCACCAACGGCAAGGTCAAGATGGAAGGCGAGATCGCCAAGGTGCTGGCCAAGGACACGGCCGAGATGAAGAAGAAGTTCGTCTTCCAGGACTGGAAGAAGATCAACGAGAACCGCAGCGCCTGGATCGACCGCTTCAACCGCGAGATCAAGCTCTGATCCCCCCCTGAAGCGCGCACCGCACGATGACCGCCGCCGTTCTCAAGGGTCCGCCCGTCACCGGCTACAGCCTGGCCTTCGCCACGCCGCTGGCGGCGTTCTTCGTGCTGTTTTTCCTGGCGCCGCTGCTGCTGCTGGTCGTCATCAGCTTCTACGCCACGCCGGAGCTCCAGTCCTTCGGCTTCGACCAGTACGTGAAGATCGCGACCGACGGCTTCACGCTGCCGGTGCTGTTCGACACGCTGTGGCTCGGCCTGCAGACCACGCTGCTGTGCCTGCTGCTCGGCTACGCGCTGGCCTGGTGCTACGTGCGCAGCCCCGGCAGTCTGCAGAAGCTGCTGATGCTGGCCATCCTGATGCCGTTGCTGACCAGCGTGGTGGTGCGCACCTTCGCCTGGGTCGTGATCCTCGGGCGCCAGGGCATCGTGAATTCGGTGCTGGCGGACTTCGGCTGGATCGACGCGCCGCTGAAGCTGCTCTACACCCGCGGCGGGCTGATCGTCACGCTCGCCAACGTGCAGCTGCCGCTGATGGTGTTGCCGCTCATCACCGCCTTGCAGAAGCTCGATCCGAACCTGGAGGACGCCTCGTCGGCGCTGGGTGCGAGCGCGCTGCGCACCTTCGTCAAGATCACCTTGCCGCTCACGCTGCCGGGCATCGTGGCGGGCTGCCTGTTGACCTTCGCGGCCAGCATCACCGCCTTCATCTCGCAGTCGCTCATCGGTGGTGGGCAGATGCTGTTCATGCCGATGTACATCTACCAGCAGGCCTCGTCGCTGCAGAACTGGCCTTTCGCCGCCGCCATCTCGCTGGTGTTCCTCGTCGCGGTGATGGCGTGTGTCAGCATCTTCAATTTCCTCGGACGGCTCGGCCGCGGCGCAGCATGAGACCACTGCCATGAGTGCCGGCCGCCAACACGAAGGCTCGGCCATCGCCTTGACGGGGGTGCTCGGCGCCATCGCGGCCATCGCCACGGTGCTGCTGCTGGCGCCCACGGTCATCGTGATCGTGCTGTCGTTCACCAACGGCTTTTCGCTCAAGTTTCCGCCGCCGGGCTATTCGCTGCGTTGGTATGCCTCGCTGCCCGATGCCTTCCAGTTGCAGTACGCGGCGCTCAACAGCCTGAAGGTGGCGTGCGCATCGACCCTGCTCGCAGTGCTGCTCGGCGTCGGCGCGGCGATGGGCATCGCGCGCTCGGAGAAGGCGATGGCGCGGGTGTTCGACTCTTTCTTCATGTCGCCGCTGATCCTGCCGGCGCTGGCCTTCGGGCTGGCGTCGCTGATCTACTTCTCGCGCATCGGCATTCAACTGTCGCTCTGGACCCTGGTGATCGGCCACACGGTGGTGGGGGTGCCCTACGTCATCCGCACCACGGTCGCGGCGCTCTCGCAGTTGCCGCCGGCCCTGCTCGAGAGTTCGGCCAGCCTGGGCGCGAGCCGTGCGTACACCTTCCGGCGGGTGACCCTGCCGCTGATCGCGCCGGGCGTGGCCGCCGGCGCGTTCATCAGCTTCATGTCCTCGTTCGACAACGTGCCGGTGTCGCTGTTCCTGCGCGACGCCTCCACCGACATGCTGCCGATCCGCATGTGGCAGGACCTGGAAGGGCGCCTGGACGTGAGCATCGCGGCCGTCTCGACCCTGATGGTGCTGGTGACGCTGGTGCTGATGGTCGTGATGGAACGGCTCGCCGGCATCAGCAAGCGCATCCGCTGAGAACGCGTGAATGAACCTGCTGCGCACCCCGATCTCGCATCTGCGGTCCTCACCGCACGGGAGTGCGGCTCCGGTCCGGGGCGCAAGCTCGGGGCGCTCGCGACGGTTCCTTCACGCGTTCTGAGCGCCGCCGGGCACGAGAGCAGGGCGTCGTTCAGGTGCCCTGCAGGCGCCCCAGCAGCAGGAATTCCATCAGTGCCTTCTGCACGTGCATGCGGTTCTCGGCCTCGTCCCAGACCACCGACTGTGGCCCGTCGATCACGTCGGCTTCGACCTCTTCGCCGCGGTGCGCCGGCAGGCAATGCATGAAGAGCGCGTCCGGCTGGGCGATGCGCATCATCTCGGTGTCGACGCACCAGTCGGCGAAGGCGGTCTTGCGGGCTTCGTTCTCGGCCTCGTAGCCCATGCTGGTCCAGACGTCGGTGGTCACCAGGTCGGCGCCGCGGCAGGCGTCCATCGGGTCCTTGAAGACCTGGTAGCTCTCGGCCGAGCGGATGCCGGCGATCGACTGATCGACCTCGTAGCCGCTGGGCGTGCTCACATGCACCTTGAATCCGAGGATCTCCGCGGCCTGCAGCCAGGTGTTGGCCATGTTGTTGCCGTCGCCGACCCAGGCCACCGTCTTGCCCCGGATCGAGCCGCGGTGCTCGATGAAGGTAAAGAGGTCCGCCAGGATCTGGCAGGGGTGGAACTCGTTGGTCAGGCCGTTGATGACCGGTACGCGCGAGTTGGCCGCGAAGGCGTCGATCTTGTCCTGCCCGAAGGTGCGGATCATCACGATGTCGACCATGCGGCTGATGACCTTGGCGCTGTCCTCGATCGGCTCGGCGCGGCCCAGCTGGCTGTCGCCGGTCGTGAGATTCACGACCGAGCCGCCCAGCTGGTACATGCCGGCCTCGAAGCTCACGCGCGTGCGGGTGCTGGCCTTCTCGAAGATCATCGCCAGCGTGCGGTCGACCAGCGGCTGGTGGCGCTCGTAGGCCTTGAACTTCTTCTTGATGATCGCGGCGCGCTCGAACAGGTAGGCGTATTCGTGCGCCGTCAGATCGGAAAACTGCAGGTAATGCCTGATCGCTTGTCCGGTCGTCATGGCTTCGGTTCCGAGAGGAAGGTCTTCACCAGCGGCGCGAGGATGGCGACGATCTCGTCGGCCTCGGCCACGCTCAGGATGAGCGGTGGCACCAGGCGGATCACGCTGTCCGCTGTCACCGACAGCAGCAGCCCGGCCTCGCAGGCGCGGTTGAGGATCACGCCGCAGGGTCGGTCGAGCTCGATGCCCAGCATCAGGCCCTGCCCGCGCACTTCCTTTACGCCGGCCAGGCCCTCGAATTCGCGCTCCAGCGCCGCCTTCAGGTGCGCACCGACGGTGACCGCGTTCTCGAGCAGCTTCTGCTCTTCCATGATGCGGATGGTCTCGATGCCCGCGCGCATGGCCAGCGGGTTGCCGCCGAAGGTGGTGCCATGGTTGCCGGGGCCGAAGATGTGGGCGGCGCGCGGGCCGGCCACCACGGCGCCGATCGGCACGCCGGAGCCCAGGCCCTTGGCCAGCGGCATCACGTCGGGGACGATGCCGGCCCACTGGTGCGCGAACCACTTGCCGGTGCGGCCCATGCCGCACTGCACCTCGTCGATCATCATGAGCCAGTCGCGCTCGTCGCACAGGGCGCGCACCTGACGCATGTATTCCAGGGCCATCGGGTGGATGCCGCCTTCGCCCTGGATGGCCTCGAAGAACACCGCCACCACGTTCGGGTTGCCCTCGGTCGCCTTCTTCAGCGCGTCGATGTCGTTGAGCGGCACGCGGATGAAGCCCTCGACCAGCGGGCCGAAGCCCTTCTGGATCTTCGGGTTGCCGGTGGCCGACAGCGTGGCGATCGAGCGGCCGTGGAAGGCGGCTTCGTAGACCACGATCTCGGGGCGCTCGATGCCCTTGTCATGGCCGAACTTGCGCGCCAGCTTCAGGGCGGCTTCGTTGGCTTCCAGGCCGGTGCAGCAGAAGAAGACGTTCGTCATGCTGGCCAGGTCGGTCAGCTTGGCGGCGAGCGTCTCCTGGCCGGGCACGTGGTAGTAGTTGCAGCTGTGGATGATCTTCGAGAGCTGGTCCTGCAGCGCGGGCACCAGCTCGGGGTGGTTGTGGCCCAGCGTGTTGACCGCGATGCCGCCCAGCCCGTCGAGGTAGGCGCGGCCGTTCGTGTCCCAGACTCGGCAGCCCTGGCCGTGCGACAGCGCGATCGGCAGCCGACCGTAGGTGTTCATGACGTGAGGCGAGGTGGGTTCAGCAATGGCGCTCATGCGGTTCTCCGGGGAAGGGAAAGCGATTCTAGGCCGCGTCCTTTGCGGCTTTGTTGCCGATTCCGCATTGCAGCAATGTCGGCCGGCATGCCGCAGGACGAGCCCGCGGCTAGAATCTTGTGCGTCGCAGCACAACGCCTTGCGGCGCCTTTTTCCCACCGATGATTTCTCCCCGCGCCAAAGAAGTTTTCATCCAGGGCATCACGTCCGACGGGCGCACCTTTCGCCCGAGCGACTGGGCCGAACGGCTCGCTGGCGTGATGAGTTCCTTTCGCCCCGGCGGCGCGACGCCCGGGAGCCACCTGAGCTATTCGCCCTGGTGCGTGCCGACCAGCATCGGCGGCGTGAAGTGTGTGATCGTCCACACCGACCTGCGCGACCACGACGTCATGGCCTGGGATTTCGTCATGAACTTCGCCCGCGACAACGGCCTGCAGATCGCCGAAGCCTGCGCCGTGCCCGACGCACCGCCGCCGGCCAAGCCCTGAGGCGCAGCCCGACGACGTGCGAGGCGAGTCGTTCCTAGCGTCGCGCCAGGAGCATCTTCTCGATGGTCTCGGCCAGTTCCTGCGCGACGAACTTGCCGACGAAGGCATCCGCCCCGACCCCCTTGGCATGGACCTCGTTCGTCGTCCCCGTGAGCGATGAATGGATCACCACCGGGATCGCGCTGAAGCGCGGGTCCGCCTTGATCTTCCGCGTCAGGGTGAAGCCGTCCATTTCGGGCATCTCCAGGTCGGTCAGGACCAGCGCGATCTTCTCGGCGGCGGTCTTGCCCTCGGCCTTGGCGGCATCGGCCATCGCCTCGAGGCGCTCCCACGCCTCCTTCCCGGATTTCGTCATCACGTAGGCCGCGCCCATCGCCGTGAGCCCATGCTCGATCAGCGAGCGGGCAAGCATCGAATCGTCTGCCGCCAGAATCACCGAGCCGGGCTGCAGCTGCACCTTCACGCTGACCGCGTCGGCCTTCGTCGCGTCCTCGGCGGCGGGTGGCATCACGGTGCGCAGGATCTGCTCGACGTCCAGCACCTGCGCCAGGCGCGTGCCATGGACGTCGCCATCCAGCCGGGCGATGCTGGTGATCAGGCCGCTGGCCGATGTGCTGCCTTCCGCCGACAGCACCTGGCTCCATTCGAGGCGGACGATCTCGTCGACCTCTTCGACGGCGAACGCCTGGGTCGTGCGTGCATATTCGGTCACCAGCAGGATGTTGCGTCCGTTTTTCGGCACGCATCCCACGGCTCCCGCCAGGTCGATCACGGGCATCAGCTGGCCGCGGATATTGGTCACGCCAAGCATGTGCGGCGACGAGCCCGCGACCGCCGTGATGGTGGGCGCCACGATGATCTCGCGCACCTTGAACACATTGATGCCGAACAGCTCCCGTCGGTCGGACTGAGGCGCTTCACCGAGGCGAAACAACAACAGTTCCAGTCTGTTGCTGCTGGTGAGGTTGGTGCGCTCGTCGACTTCGTTCAGAACTGTGGTGCTGCTCATGGTGTCCCCGGCTGGTGTTGGCTTGATCGATGGAGGTGCCTTGCGTGCAGGCCCGCCGGTCTTGCTATCGGCAATCGGCGGCATTTCCTGTAGGGGTGTTCACGCCAGAACTGCGCATATCTGCACGCTGCGCCCGCGCGTTTGCCGGTTTTCTCCTGGATGGCGCTCATGTGCCTTCGGCGGTGGCAACAAGTACGGCGCCCATGAAAAAACCGCCCGAAGGCGGTTTTTCACTTTTGCTGCAGCGCACCCCTGTCAAACGGCGGACCGGCGGACCGGTCCGGGCTTGGCCTGACGGAAGGTCAGGCGGCGGCTTGCGCCGGTGCGGCCAGGGCGAGTGCCTTGACCTTGGCGGCGAGACGGCTCTTGTCGCGCGCTGCCTTGTTCTTGTGGAAGATGCCCTTGTCGGCGACGATGTCGACGATGCTCTGGGCCTTCGCGAAGAGTTCGGTGGCCTTGGTCTTGTCGCCAGCCAGCACGGCCTTCTCGACGTTCTTGACCGCGGTACGGTATTTGGAACGCAGCGAGGTGTTCGCGGCGTTGATCTTGACGTCCTGGCGGACGCGCTTGCGGCCCGACGCGAGGCGCGGGTTCTTCTTCTTGGGTTTTGCGGATGCCATTTTTTAGGTTCCTGGTGTCTGGGGATGATGCAGCAAAGCCAAAGATTATAGCCCGGCACCCAATTCGCCTCCAGGGTGCGTCGTTTGGCGGGGACGCCGCCATGCCGGGGCCTACACTTCGCCGCCGTGTCCCTGCTCAAATCCGCCTCCACCGTTTCGCTCCTGACGCTCGCTTCCCGGGTCACCGGGCTGGTCCGCGACCTGCTGATGGCGTCGGTGTTCGGGGTCAGCGCGCTGACCGACGCCTTCAATGTGGCCTTTCGTATTCCCAACCTGTTCCGGCGGGTGCTGGGGGAGGGGGCGTTCAGCCAGGCTTTCGTCCCGGTTCTGGCGGCCACGCGCACCGAGCAGGGTGACGCCGGCGCGCGGGCGCTGGTCGACCATGTCGCGACGCTGCTGACCTGGGCGCTGGTGCTGCTGTGCATCGCCGGCGTGGCGGGGGCGCCGGTGATGCTGTGGGCGATGGCCAGCGGCCTGCAGCAGACGCCGCACGGCTACGACGCCGCCGTGCTCATGACGCGCTGGATGTTCCCTTACATCTTCTTCATGTCGCTGGTGGCGCTGGCCGGCGGGGTGCTCAACACCTGGCGCAAGTTCGCGGTGCCGGCCGCCTCGCCGGTGCTGCTCAACGTGGCGCTGATCACCTCGATCCTGCTCGGTGCGCCGCTGTTCCGGCGCTGGGGCATCGAGCCGATCTACGCCCAATGTGTCGGTGTGATGGTGGGCGGGGCGCTGCAGCTGGGCATTCAATTGCCGGCGCTGCGCCGCATCGGCATGCTGCCGCGCATCGGCGTGAGCTGGCGCGCCCTCTGCACATCGTGGAGCGACCCGACGACGCGCAAGATCGTCCAGCTGATGCTGCCGGCGCTGATCGGCGTCAGCGTCGCGCAGATCTCGCTGCTCATCAACACGCAGATCGCCTCGCACCTGGCACCCGGCAGCGTCACCTGGGTCAGCTATGCCGACCGGCTGATGGAGTTCCCCACCGCGATGCTCGGCGTGGCACTCGGCGTGGTGCTGATGCCGCAACTGGCCAGCGCCCGCGCGGCGAAGGACGACGCCCGCTATTCCTCGCTGCTCGACTGGGGCCTGCGCCTCGTCGTGCTGCTGTCGGTGCCCTGCGCGGTGGCGTTGCTGGTGTTCTCCAAGCCGCTGGTCGCGGTGCTGTTCCACAACGGCGCCTTCAGCGCGCTCGACGTGCAGCGCACCACCGTCGCGCTGATGGGCTACGGCGCGGGCCTGGTCGGCATCGTCGCCATCAAGGTCCTGGCGCCGGGCTACTACGCGCGCCACGACATGCGCTCGCCGATGCGCATCGCAGTCGGCGTGCTGATCTTCACGCAACTGCTCAACCTGGTGCTCGTGCCGCTGCTGCAGCACGCCGCGCTGACGCTGACCATCGCGATCGGCGCGGTCGTCAACGCGCTGTGGCTGCTCGGCGGCCTGATGCGGCGCGGCAGCTACCAGCCCGAGCCCGGCTGGGGCAAGTTCGTCCTGCAGGTGCTCGTGTCGGCTGCCTTGCTGGGCCTTCTGTTGTACTGGGGCGCGCAGCATTTCGACTGGGTGGCGCTGCGCGACGCGCGGCTGCGGCGCATCGGCCTGCTGGCGCTGTTCATCGCCGGCGCCGGGGTGCTCTATTTCGCCGCGCTGACCCTGCTGGGCGTGCGGCTGCGCAGTTTCATCAAGCGATAAGGCGCGTCGACGCGTCGTTGCCTTGACGCTCCCGGCGCGCTCCTCTACAAAGAGCCTCATGACGTTCAGCTTCTCGGCACCGACCGCCCTCGAATACTTCGACTCGCTCGTCAAGAGCGACGACCAGTTTCCGCTGCTCGAGGCGGCCACGTCGCTGGCGCAGGACGAGTACCCCGAGCTCGACGTGCAGCAGGTGCTGGGCGACGTCGACCAGCTGCTGGCCCGCCTCAAGCGCCGGCTGCCGGCCGATGCGGCGCCGCTGGCGCGCCTGCGCGCGCTCAACCAGTTCTTCTTCCACGACCTGAGTTTCGGCGGCAACGTCAACGACTACTACGACCCCGACAACAGCTACCTGAACGCGGTGCTGCGCACGCGCCGCGGCATCCCGATCTCGCTGGCGGTGCTGTGGATGGAGCTGGCGCAGGGGCTGGGCCTGCAGGCGCGCGGCGTCGCGTTCCCGGGCCACTTCATGATGAAGGTCACGCTGCCCAAGGGCCAGGTGGTGATCGACCCCTTCACCGGCAAGTCGCTCTCGCGCGAAGACCTGAGCGAGCGGCTCGAGCCCTACAAGCGCAGCAACGGCCTGGTCGGCGACTTCGACGTGCCGCTGGGCCTCTACCTGCAGCCGGCCACGCCGCGCGAGATCATCGGCCGCATGCTGCGCAACCTGAAGGAAGTGCACCGCGCGCAGGAAGACTGGCAACGCGCCATCGCCGTGCAGGACCGCCTCGTGGCGCTGCTGCCCGAGGCCTGGGGCGAGCACCGCGACCGCGGCCTGGCGCACGCCGCGCAGGGCAACACGGCCGCCGCGGTGCGCGACCTGGAAACCTACCTGCGCCACGCCGAAGAGGCGCTCGACCTCGATGCCATCGCCGAGCGCGTCGCGGCCCTGCGCCGGGCGCTGAACTGATGGGCAGCGACCTCGGCACGCGCCATCAGTTCCATGGCGTGCAGCCGGTGCTGCCGGTGGCGGATGCGGCCCGCGCCGCGCGCTACTTCTGCGACGTGCTGGGCTTCGAGCTCGACTTCATTGCCGGCGAACCGCCGAGCTATGCGCGGGTGAAGCATGTGCCGGCGGCCGGGCAGGGCGAGGCGGTCTACCTGCGGCTCTGGCAGGTCAACACGCGCGAGGCGCGGCCGTGGCGTGGCGAGATCGTGATCCATGTGGGCCACGACCTCGACGGCCTGCACGCGGCCTACGTGAAGCGCGGCGTCGACATCCTCGAGCCGCCCACGTCGCAGCCCTGGGGCCTGCGCGAATTCGCGCTGCGCGAACCCGACGGCCACGTGCTGCGCTTCTGCGGCTATCTGCCGACCTGAACCACGCTGCGGCGCCGCGCGCGGTGGCACGCATCCTGCAGCATCCGGCCATGACCGATTCCGTTCTCGCCCTGTCGCCGCGCCGCTGGCTGTTCGCCGCCGGCGGCCAGCCGCTGCGGGTGCTGCTGGCGCTGGGCAGTGCCATGGCGCTGTGCGTCGGCACGGGCCACATGCATGCGCTGATCCCGGCAGCGCTGGGCATCATCGCCAGCGCGCTCGCCGAAACCGACGACAGTTGGCAGGGCCGCTGGCGCGCGCAGGCCGTCACGTTGCTGTGCTTCGCATCGATGGCCTTTGCGGTCGAGTCGCTGTTCGGCCGGCCGGTGCTCTTCATCGCTGGCCTGGCGGTCGCGGCCTTCGCATTGACCATGCTCGGCGCGATCGAGGCGCGCTTCAAGGCCATCGGCCATGCCACGCTGATCCTCGCGATGTACGCCACGCTCAGCCTCGACCACGCCGCCGGCGGCCAGCCGCGCTGGCACGAGGTGGCGCTGCTGCTGTCGGGCGCCGCCTGGTACGGCGCCTGGTCGGTCGGCTGGGCCGCGCTGTTCCCGGCCGAGCCGGTGCAGGCGCTGCTGGTGAAGCTCTTCCATGCGCTGGCCGATTACGTCGGCTTCAAGGCCTCGCTGTTCGAGCCGGTGCGCGGCGTCGACATCGAGCGCAAGCGGCTGTCGCTGGCGCAGCTCAACACCGGCGTGGTGGGCGCGCTCAACGCCGCGAAGGAGAGCATCTTCCGCCGCATCGGCCCGCGCACGCCGACCGGCCGCATCACGCGCTACCGAGGGCTCTACCTGATCGCGCAGGACGTGCACGAGCGTGCCAGCTCGTCGCACGACGACTACAACGCGCTGGCCGACGCCTTCTTCCACAGCGACGTGCTCTACCGCTGCCAGCGCGTGCTGGCGCTGCAGGCCGACGCCTGCCGCCGCCTGGCACTGTCGATCGCGCGGCGCGAGCCCTTCGTCGCCGGCGGCGCGACGGTGCAGGCGCTGTCCGACCTGCGCAGCGCGATCGCGCACGAACGCACGCGGGCCGACACGCCGCAGCGCCTGGCGCTGCTGGCCTCGGTCGAGGCGCTGGTCCGCAACCTCGCGCAGCTCGACGGCCAGCTCGCCGGCGCCAGCCAGCCCGCGGCGCAGGCCGGGCGGACCGACATGGACCTGTACGACCGCTCGCCGCGCAGCGGGCGCGATGCCGTCGAGCGGGTGCGGCGCCAGCTCGCGCCGCGCTCGCCGCTGTTCCGCCACGCGGTGCGACTGGCCGTGGCGCTCGTGGCCGGCTACGGCGTGATGCTGCTGATCCACCCGGTGCAGGGCTACTGGATTTTGTTGACCACGCTCTTCGTCATCCAGCCGACCTATGGCGACACGATGGCGCGCATGGCCGAGCGCGTCGCCGGCACGGCACTCGGCGTGGTGCTCGGCTGGGCGGTGCTCACGCTCTTTCCGCAGCCCTGGCTGCAGTCGCTGGTGGCGGTGGCGGCCGGCGTGTTCTTCTTCGGCGCGCGGGCCCGCCGCTACCTGTTGGCGACCGCGGCGGTCACGCTGCTGGTGCTGATGTTCTTCAACCAGGTCGGCGATGGCGGCCTGCTGCTGTGGCCGCGGCTCATCGACACCGCCATCGGCAGCGCGCTCGCGGGCCTGGCGATGGTGCTGGTGCTGCCGCACTGGGCGGCGCGCCGCATCAACGAGCTGGCCGCTGCGGCCCTGCAGACGCATGCGGCCTACCTGCGACAGATCGCGGCGCAGTACCGCTCGGGCGCGCGCGACGACCTGGCCTACCGGCTGGCGCGGCGCAACGCCCACAACGCCGATGCGGCGCTGTCGACCGCCGTCAGCGACATGTTCCGCGAGCCGGGCGTGGTGCGGCCGCATGCCGGCGTGGCGCTGCGCTTTCTGATCCGCTCGCACACGCTGCTGAGCTACGTCTCGGCGCTGGGCGCGCACCGCACCGCGCTGGCAGAGGCGCGGTCGGCGTCGGCGCTGTTCGACAGCATCGAAGGCGCGGCGGCGGCGCTCGACGCGCTGGCGCAGGCCTTCGCGCGTGGAACGACCGATGTCGCGGACCTGGCTGCCGGCCACCCCGTGCGCGAGGCGCTGGCGCGCGTGGTCCAGGCCGATGCCGACACGCAGGAAGCCGTGGGCCTGGTGCGCACGCAGCTCGGCCTGATCGCGCTGCAGCTCGACGCGCTGGGCACGCACACGGCCGAATGGCTCCAGGCCGGCACGCCGGACGCGGCCGCTGCACCGCTGACCGCGCAGGGCGGCACCGGCGCGCCCTGAGCGCCTGATCGCTCGTCAGCGGTTCGCCGTGGCGGATGTGGCCGACGATGGCGACCCGGGCAACCCGAACTGCCGCCACGCCCGGCGCAGCTGCGTGTCCGACCCGAAGCCCGATTGTTCTGCGGCCCGCGTCACGTTCGCGCCGGCCTGCAGCGCGAGTTGTGCGGACGCCAGCCGCAGCCGGCGCAGGTAGGCCAGCGGGGCCACGCCCGCGTGCTCCATGAACAGCCGCGTGAGGTGGCGCGGCGACGTGTGGGCCACCTCCGCCATCCGCGGCACCGTCCAGTCGGCCTGCGGCTGCGCGCTCACCGCGTCCTGCACGCGGTGCAGCGCGGCGTGCAGGTGATGGCGGTGCGCGAGGAAGGGCGACAGCTCCGGGTCGTGCGGCCCGCGCCGCAGTGCCACCACCATCGTCTGCGCCACCTGCGCGGCCAGCGCCTCGCCGCAAACCTCGCCGATGCGGTGCAGCATCAGGTCGATGCCGGTCGTCACACCGGCGCTGCTGAACACCGGCGGGTCGAGCACGAAGACGCGGTTGGCGACCACCTCGCAGTCGGGCGCCACGGCGCGCAGCTCGTCGAGGTGGTGGTGGTGCGTGGTCGCGCGGTGCCCGGCCAGCAGGCCCGCATGCGCCGCGAGCAGCGTGCCGGCGCACACGGTGACCAGCTCCAGCCGGCCGCGTTCCAGCCGTTGACCGCCGAGCCAGTGCAGCAGCGCGCGCGCTTCGTCGCTGTCGACCGCGATGGTGCGGCCGGGCAGCCCGACCAGCACGATCCACGCCGGCCCGTCCCAGGCCGTGGGCAACGGTGCCAGGCCGCTCAACGTCACGCCGACCGAGCCGATGCTGCTCGGTGTCGGCGACACGAAGTCGACGACGAAGCGCTCGGGCTGCCCGCTGGCGCGCAGCAGCTGGTTGGCGATGCGCAGCGCTTCCGCCGGGCCGGCCCAGTCGAGCACCAGGCTGTTCGGCAGCAGCGCGAAGGCGACGCGGATCGGTGGTCCTGATGTCAACGGCGGTCCTGAGTCGTCGCGCTCAACGCGCGCCGGGCGGCCTGCCGGCCAGGCGCCGCAGCAACTCGGCATGCGCAGCGAGGTCGGCGGGGCGGTGCTTGGCCTGGCTCGGCGCCGGGTGGTGCTGCAGCGAGTTGCCGCGGCCGTTCCAGTCTTGCGCCGGCCGGATCGGCCGCGGCACCAGGTTGCCGCCGCAGTTGGGGCAGACCTGCTGCAGCAAGGTGTCGGCGCAGTGCGCGCAGAAGGTGCATTCGAAGCTGCAGATGCGCGCGTCGGCCGACGCGGGCGGCAGTGCCGCGGCACAGTGTTCGCAGGCGGGGCGGAGTTCGAGCATGCCGATGCGCCTTCAAGCCGCCTGCGATGCGCGTGCCCGTTCCAGGGCCTGCGGCACGCTGCACAGCGTGGCGAAGCGGTCCTGCAGCACGGTGGCCGTGCGGTCCTTGATCTCGGCGGCCGGGAGCGGCCGGCCGTCGGGCTGCGTCATGTCGAAGGTGAGCGTGGCGTCGGTCACGTAGTCGACCTGCCAGCCGAGGTCGGACGCATGGCGCGTCGTCGTCTCGCAGCATTGCTCGGTGCGGATGCCGCTGACGATGAGGCGGCCGATGCCGTTCTGCGTGAGCCACACATCGAGCCCGGTGTTGACCAGTGCGCTGTGGCGGTGCTTGGTGAAGGTCTCGGCGGCGTCGAAGGGGGCCAGGCCTTTGAGCGGGCGGACGTGGCCCGATTCGACGGCGAAGGGGTTGTCGGCCGTGGTGGGCCCGTCGACGTGGAACACGCGCACGATCGGCACGCCGGCCTCGCGGCAGCCGTCGATCAACGCGTTCTGGGCGGCCAGGTAGGCGCCCATGTCGCGCTCGGTGGAGTAGGGGCGGTGACGGAACGATTCCTGAACGTCGATCACTATGAGACAGGTCTTCATGGTTGTGGGTGCGGCGGCGGTTGTGGATGTTGCGCCTGATTCTGAAGGGACACAAGCCGCTCGTCCGTGCCGTGCCGGACCTGAATCGATCAATTCAGGACATCGCTCGCGCCATCGTGTCAGAGCTCGACCAGCGTCTTGAACCCGCCCCAGAACATGCGCTGCATGTCGAAGGGCATCGCCTTCGGGTCCATCATCGATTTCAGCCGCGGGTCGGCCATCACCTTGGCGTTGATCGCGTCGCGCTGCTGGCGCGAGGGGTAGACGATCCACGAGAACACCACGACCTCGTCGGCCTTGAGCTTCACGCTTTGCGGGAAGGAGGTGCGCTTGCCGGGCTTCACGTCGTCGGCGACGCACTCGATGTATTCCAGCGCGCCGTGCTCGCGCCAGATCTTGCCGGCCTTGCGCGCGATCTTGCGGTAGGCCTCGATGTTGTCCTTGGGCACGGGCAGGACGAATCCGTCGACGTAGCGGGGCATGGGCGATCTCCGGTGGGTGTGGAACAGCAGGGACGAACGAAGCCTCAGCAGCAGATGGATCGGCGGACTCATGGGTGCGGATGGCCGGACGCCGCGGCACCAGGCCGCAGGAACACCGCGCCCAGTACCGCCGCCGCGGCGGCGAACACCGCACCGACGACGAAGGCCAGCTGGTAGCCCGCGTTGAGCGCCACGGCCTGGGGCGCGCCGGCCGCCAGGTGTGTGCCGGTGCGCGCGGCGGCCAGGCTGGCGAGCACCGCCAGGCCGAGCGAGCCGCCCATCATGAAGGCGGTGTTGACCACGCCGGACGCCAGGCCGGCGTCTTCCGGGCGCACGTCGCTCATGGCGGCCAGCAGCATCGGGTTGAAGGCGATGCCGGCGCCCAGGCCGAGCAGCAGCATGCCCGGCAGCACGTGCACGACGAAGTCGCCGCCCACTGGCGCGCGCGCGAAGCACGCGAGGCCCGCCGCCGCGATCAGCAGCCCGATGGCCAGGGGCCAGCGGATGCCGAAGCGCATCACCAGCCTGGCCGACAGCCCCACGGAGAAGGCCGCCATGATCAGGTTCGCCGGCAGGAAGGCGAGGCCGACCTGCATCGGGCTGTAGCCCAGCACCCCCTGCAGGTAGAGCGCCGAGATGAAGAACCAGGCGAACATCGCGGCGGCCCAGAGCACGCCGGCGACGTTGGCGGTCGCCACGTTGCGCAGGCGGAACAGCCCCAGCGGGACCAGCGGGTCGCGCACCCGCGCCTCGACCACCAGGAAGACGGCGAACAGCAGCACGGCAGCGCTCAGCAGCACGAGCGTCTGCGTCGAGGCCCAGCCGGTTTCGTTGCCGTTGACCACGCCGTACACCGCGAGCATGAGCGCGGCGGTCACGCTCACTGCGCCGGCGACGTCGAGCCGCACACCGGTGCGGTTGCCGTGGTGCGGCGGCAGCAGTGCCACGCACAGCGCGTACACGGCCACGCCGATCGGCAGGTTGACGAGGAAGATCCAGTGCCAGCTGAGCGCGCCGGTCAGCAGCCCGCCCAGCAGCACGCCGATGCTCCCGCCGCCCGCGCAGACGAAGCCGTAGACGCCCATCGCCTTGGCGCGGTCGGCCGGCTCGGTGAAGAGATTCATGATCAGCGAGAGCGACACGGCCGACACCACCGCGCCGCCCAGGCCCTGCACCGCCCGCGCCGTGATCAGCAGCGCCTGCGAGTTCGCGAGCCCGCAGGCCAGCGACGCGACGGTGAAGGCCACGATGCCGGCGAGGAACACGCGCCGGTGGCCGAACAGGTCGCCGAGCCGCCCGCCCAGCAGCAGGAAGCCGCCGAAGGTCAGCATGTAGGCGTTGACCACCCAGACCAGCGCGGTCTCGCTGAAGGCCAGGTCCTGGCGGATGGAGGGCAGGGCGACGTTCACGATGGTCGTGTCGAGCACGATCATCAGCACGCCCAGGCACAGCACCATCAGGGCGAGCCAGCGCCGGCGCTCCTCGGCGGGCGCACGCGCCTGCGCCGTCATCGGTGCTGCGGCCTCAGCCATGCTGCTGCATGCCGCCGTTGACCATCCACGGCGTGCCGAAGCGGTCGGTGCACATGCCGAAGCGCTCGGCCCAGAAGGTGGGGGCGATCGGCATCGTGATCTGGCCGCCTTCGGCCAGGGCGGCGAACACCTGCTCGGCCTCGGCCGCCGTGTCCTTGTTGACCGTGAGCGCGAAGCCCTTCATGCCTTCGTACGGCGGGCCTTCCATGGTGTCGGAGGCCATCAGCTGGCCGCCGTCGAACGTGAGCATCGCGTGCATCACGCGGGCGGCGGTGGCGGCCGACATCTGCTGCTGCTGCGCGCCCGGCATCTGCGCGAAGGTCATGACGTCGAGCTTGCCGCCGAGCACGCCTTGGTAGAAGGGCATGGCCTGTGCCGCCGTGCCGTCGAAGAAAAGGTACGCGTTGAAAGAGGGCATGGGAGTCTCCTGGGGGCTGGTGGGGCGGAGGGGTGCGTGGCGAGGGCTGATTTGTGTACGCCGTCCACAATACGATAGCAAAGTGACTGGACGGTGTCCACATGGAAACCCATGGGGCCGACGTGGGATCGGTTGCCAGCGGGGAACAAAGCTGTGGACTGGGGAATAAAGCAATGGACAGTGGAACAAAGTTGCGGACCGGAGCGGAGATGTCGGCCGCTGTCGCGTTGGCTATTCTCAGGAGCCGACGGCGTTCCCCATCCAACTGATCGTTTGAAGGTCCGCTTCTGAGCGACATGAAAGTCGGCTTCAGGCCAAAGCGGCAGTCGGCCCCTTGTGGATGTCTACACTTCAAGTCCGTCCCGACGGCTATGGTGGCGTCCGGGGCGGCTTCAACCGAACTGCTCAGGCGATCGCGCCCTGGATGATCTCTGCCGCACGCATGGCGGCAATCCACTCCTCGTTGGTCGGCTCCTCCGCCACGCGCACCGGGCTGGCCGTAGCGGAAATGACGCCGGCGCCGGCCTCGTTGGCCGCGGCGTCGAATACCACCCTCGCAGACGCGTCGCCGGATGGTTGCGTTGTGCTTATCGATGCCAGCGGTGAAGACGAGCAGGTCGAGCCCACCGAGCACGGCCACGAGCGCCCGATCTCCCGCATGATGCGGCGCACATACAGCGCCAGTGCCGCTTCAGCGCGCGGATTGTCCGCTTCGCAATGCAACAGGTCGAGCGGGTCGGGCGATACGCCGGAGATGCCCAGCAAGCCCGACGCGTGATAGAGCGCATGGTCGACGTCCTCTAGCGAGAGCTTCTGGGTCTCCATCATGTGCAGCACCGCATCGGGGTCGAGCGCTCTGCAGCGCGTGCCCATCATGAGTCCGTCCAGTGCCGAGAACCCCATCGTCGTCGCGACGCTGCGCAAGGCCTGCATGCCGCACAGGCTGGCGCCGCTGCCCAGGTGCGCGACGATGGTGCGCCCGCGTGCGCGGTCGCCATGCCGCTCGGCCAGCACGATCGACATGATTCGTAGGAGAGCCCGTGGAACCCGTAGAGCGGCACGCCCGCCTCCCAGGCCGCCCACGAGAGGGGCAGCATCTGCTCAACCTGTGGCATCGTGTGATGGAAGCTGGTGTCGAAGCACGCCACCTGGGGCAGGTCGGGGCGAGACGCCAGCAAGGTCTCGATGGCCTCCAGCGCGAACGGCTCTGGTGCGTCGCGTGACCCGCGCAGACCAGCTCGGCGCAGCGATCGCCGATGCTCGAACTCAGCCGGCGAGCGTCGGCGCGAACCTGTATGCGTAGAGCCACAGCAGCGCGAATCCGATCGGCAGGACGAGCGGCGTGACGCGGACAAGCGCATGAATGCGGCCGCCGATGACATGGCCCGAGGCGCTCTTGCGGTTGGCGATCATGGTTCGTTCATACGATGCGAGCGCCAGCGATGCTGAAGCGGAGAGCTCGAACCCGCTCCTGATTTGGCGCACGAGCATCGTCTGTTCACGGATATAGACCTGCTGGGCCCAACTGGCTGCGTAGATCGACGCAAAGATCAGGACGGACAGGACCATCGCCGCGAGTGGAAGCACATCGTGGAAGAACGTGCGCCACGCGAAGCCGGCGTTCCAGGAGGTGGCATACGCCGTCAGGAGGAAGGCCTGCGACGTCACGTACCACGTGACGCGGCTGGCGATCAGCGTGTCCTCCGCATGGATGTCCTCACGCAGGGATTGGAGTGCGGAGAACAGGGCGCTGGATGGTGGCGGTGCCGTCGCCGAGTGCAGCGCATGTATCTCCTTGGAGGGGGCCCTCACCGGTTCTGGCGCGGTGCGGCCAGAACATCGAGCGGAACGCGCGTGCCGACGCGCACGAACCGATCGACGAAGTCGATGTCTGGAACCAGGCAATGCATAGAAACCTCCGCGAATGGGCGTTCGATGATCGGCCGGGAAGCGCTGACCGTATTGCGATGGATCAAGCGAGGGAGAGGCGTTGTCGAAGAAGGTCGCATGTCTCCTCGGCATGAATCTCCGGGTTGAGTTTGTGCCGCAGCGCTTTGAAGTTGCGCCACATCAATGGTGTGCCGGTGTGCTCCGACGATCCTGCTCGTATCCACAAACCTCGGAGAGGCTCCCATGGCACATAGACTCAAATACCTGTTGATTGCGACCGTTCTGCTTGGCGTTGCAGTCAGCCAGGCGGCAGACAAGCCGCCATCACCAACGCCGCCAGCGGCGACTCAAGGTGCGGCGAAGGCGCAGAGCTTGCCCTCCAAGGCGGCGAAGCAGGCCGAAGCAGCGGCACGTCTGGCTGCTGCCCACGTGGCGGCAGCAATGAAAAAGGCGGAGGCATCCGTTGAGGACGCCTCCGAGCGATCCGCGCGCGCCGTGAACCGGGCGGTCCGCAAGGCCGATGAGGCGGCCGAGGCGGCCGCACGCAAAGCCGAGCGGGCCACCGAGGAGGCGACGGAAGAAACGAAGGAACTCGCCCGGAAGGCAGAGGACGCTGCCAAGCGATCCGCCGTCGCCACCCGGGATGCCGCAGAGAAGGCAAAGAGCGCGGCACAACACGCCGCCAAGTCTGCCCGGGAGGATGCGCTCCAAGCGGCGAAGGCGACACGCGATGCGCTGCGCAAGGCGGACGAGGAAGCGCAGCAGGCGGCCCGTGCATCGAAGGAGGCCGTCGACAAGGCTGGGGAGGCCGCCAAGGAGCGCCTCCATCCCGACTCCACCACGATGAAGAACTAGATGGCCTCCATCGCAAGTGCGCGCGCCATCCTCGTCGGCCGAGCGCGGGTGCCTTGAGATCATGGACACCTATTCGCTGAAGTACACCGACGGGCGCACGGAGGAAGAACCCGGTTCGGCCCTGCTGCCGGCGATTCGCATCCTCGCACGCCTGCTTCGAGGGTTCGAGGCACCGCCCATGCTCCGCCTGTGGAACGGCGCGCTGATCGAGCCGCGGGGGTGCGTTCCCACCTTCACACTGGTGCTGCGCGACCCGGTGCTGCTGCGCCGCATGGTCACCGAGCGCAATCCATTGCTGTTGGCCGACGCCTACTTCCGTGGCGCGCTCGACGTGGAAGGAGACCTCTACAGCGCACTTCGACTGAAGGACCACTTCGCTTCCATGATGCTGTCGTGGCGCGAAAAGCTGGCATTGCTGCGCGACGCCTGGCGCCTGCCGGCGGCCCGCGAAGCCGATTCCGCGAACGGCGGAACGGCGCTGTCTCGCTGGCAGCAGCGCTTTTCCCATCGGCATTCCCGCGATAGCGACCGCGCCGCCATTGCCTTTCACTACGATGTCTCCAACGCCTTCTACGGCCTGTGGCTGGACGAGCAGCGCGTCTATTCCTGCGCGGTGTTCGAGCGGACCGACGACACGCTCGAGCAGGCCCAGCGCAACAAGCTCGATCTGATCTGCCGCAAGCTGCGGCTGGTGCGCGGCGACCGGTTGCTCGACATCGGGTGTGGCTGGGGGGCGCTGGTGTGCTGGGCGGCGCGCGAATATGGCGTGCGAGCGCACGGCATCACTCTCAGTCAACGTCAGCTCGACTACGCGCGGGACCGCATCCGTACCGAAGGCCTGGAGGGACAGGTCACCGTGGCGCTTTGCGACTATAGGGATCTCCCTGCAGACGCAACGTACGACAAGGTGTCGAGCATCGGCATGTTCGAGCACGTGGGCCTGGGCAACCTGCCCGGCTATCTTGCGGCGGTGCATCGGGTGCTTCGGTCGGGCGGGCTCTTCCTCAACCACGGCATCACGCACGACGAGGAGGGATGGAACAAGACGGTGGCGTCCGAGTTCATCAATCGCTACGTGTTCCCGGACGGCGAGCTCGATTGCATCAGCAACATTCAGCTCGGTATGGAACGCACCGGCTTCGAGATCCATGACGTCGAAGGCCTGCGCCCCCACTACGCGCTGACGCTGCGCCATTGGGTGCAGCGGCTGGAGGCGAACCGCGACGCGGCGCTGCGCGAAGTCGATGAGCCGACCTACCGGGTCTGGCGCCTCTACATGGCCGCATGCGCGCTGGAGTTCGAGTCCGGCGGCACGGGCATCTATCAGGTTCTAGCGTCCCGGCGGGATTCCGGCCACTGGCCGGTGCCCATGTCACGGCGCGACCTCTATGCGGCGAATGCCTCGCCGCCCACCGCCTAGACCACAGGGCGCTGAACGGCTGGCGGTGCTACGGCACGAGCACCGCCGCGCCCTGCAGCCGGCCTGCGCGCAAGTCGTCCAGTGCGTCATTGGCCCGTTCGAGGGGGTAGATCGTCGTTTCCACGCGCAGGGGCACCGTCGCCGCCACGGCCAAGAACTCGCGCGCGTCGGCGCGCGTCAGGTTCGCCACCGACAGCAGTTGCCGCTCCTCCCAGAGCAGCCGGTACGCGAACGACGGGATGTCGCTCATGTGGATGCCGCCGCAGACGACCCGCCCGCCTTTGCGCACCGCTTGCAGGGCGAGCGGTACCAGCGCGCCGACCGGGGCGAAGATCAGGGCCGCATCCAGCAGGACGGGCGGGGCTTCTTCCGATCCGCCGGCCCACACGGCGCCCAGGGTGCGTGCGAAGGCCTGGGCTTGCGTGTCGCCCGCACGCGTGAAGGCGAAGATCTCGCGGCGCTGATGCCGTGCGACCTGCGCGATCAAGTGCGCAGCCGCGCCGAAGCCGTAGAGGCCGATCTTCATCGCATCGTCGCCGGCCATCCTGAGCGATCGCCAGCCGATCAGCCCCGCACACATCAGCGGCGCCAGGTGAACCGCGTCCATCGGCAAGGTCAATGGCAGGCAGAACGCGGCTTCGGCGACCACGTGTGTGGCGAAGCCGCCATCGCGGCCATGCCCGGTGAACAGCGGCTGGTCGCAGAGGTTCTCCCGGCCCAGTCGGCAGAACACGCAATGCCCGCAGCTATGGCCGAGCCAGGGAACACCCAGGCGATCGCCCAGCGCGAGATGCGTCACGCCTTCGCCGATGCCATCGACAACGCCGACGATCTCGTGTCCCGGGACGAGCGGCAGGTGCGGCAGGTCCAACTCCCCGTCGACGACGTGCAGATCGGTACGGCAGACTGCGCAGGCGGAGACGCGAAGCCGCACTTCACCCGGTCCAGGCGCTGGCAGCGGGCGCGTTTCCATGCGCAACGCCTGGCCAGGCTTGTGCAGCGTCATGGCGCGCATCATGGGCATCTGCCTGTCAACGCTCCGCCCGCGGTGTCGCACCGGGCCAGTAGAACACCAGCTCGACAGCGCCCTTGCCGATCCGGACCGTCTTGACTTGGACGTTTCCTTCGTAAGTCGCACGCACCCGGTAGCTGCCGGGTTCGAGCCGCACCCAAAGCAGTGGGCCGCTGTCCGGGTAGGGGCCGAATTCGCCGGCGCGATCGATGCCCTCGATCGTCACGGGGATTCCAGTGAGGAACTCGCCACTGCCTGCGGACGCGAAGGTCATGCGCAGGTTGTAGTTCTGGCGCTCCGCCTGCATCGCCTGCTGCTCTTCCTCGCCCACACCGCTATTGAGAAATCCCCCAGGCATCGGTCCGGACGAGGCGGCCATGGCAGTCGCGCCCACAGCCAAGGCCAGGAAGAGCGCCACGCGACGCATGGAAAGGTACCGATGCATGGATTGCCTCGCCGAAAAATATCCGATTCTGGAACGCTGCTGCGGCGCATTCATTGCGCGGCGTCAAGACCGCGGACGGGCTGCACCCGTCGTCTCCTGGCCCCCTCGTCAGGCGTGCAAAACGCACTTTTCGTAGAGGCCAAGCGCGCGATGCTGGGGGTCGTACTTGGTCTTCAGGGCGGTATAGCTGTCCATGTCGTAGGCCATGGCGAACTCTTCCCGCGTGAAGAAGCTGTCGGAATACAGGGACTTGATGCCGCCCAGCCGCTGCACTTCTCGCTCCACCAGCCGGTTGAAGTGGCCAGCCTCGCGTGCCACCGGGCTGTGGACCACGTCCCAAAAGCCGAAATTGATGCAGGCCTCACCCGCGGGCCTGGGATAAAGCGGAAACGGCTTCGCCGGGTCGGCGGCCTGGATCGGGCAGATCCAGATGGGCAGGATGCCGATCTGTTGGAGCAGGAAGTTCAGAAACTCCGCCGCGCGGCCCGCCGGAATGTCGACGTCCTGGATCACCGATTCTGGATACAGCCCGCGGCAGCGTGCCAATCGGCGCGTGATGCCCCAGCGGGCGTTCCAGCGCATCAGCTTCGTATAGGTGTGCGAATTGAGGCGCTTTCGGCCCAGCAGCCAGCGCACCAGTGGGTGCTGCGCACCCACGTTCCGGGAGCACCAGAACCAGTCGGTGTCCCAGCGCCACAGGTAATCGAGCGTGCGCAGGTAGTCGATCGGCTGCCGCGTCAGTGACTGGTAATAGATGTGCTCGTACCCGTAGTCCGACAGCCAGGGGGCCTGATCGGTGAAATGTCCGACGTTAGCGATCATTCGCCCGGGCCCGAACACCACGCCGTCGACGAAGTCGGCCGTGCCACGGTGTGCTTGCGACAAGGTCTCGAAGAAGTCTTCCGCCACCGTGTATGCGCGATGCTCGACACGGACGAAGGGCCGCACCGGGAGCGTGCGCAGCCGGACGCGGAGCGCGTAGCCCAGCGTGCCGTAGGAATTCGCAAAGCCGCGGAACAGGTCGCTGTGCTCGTTGTCCGGGGTACACGCGACGATGTCGCCGCCGGGCAGCAGCACATCGAGCTCGAGCATCGTGTCGTGCACCAGCCCCCTGCGGAAGGAGGTCGCCTCGATGCCCACACCAAATACCGCGCCGCCGACGGTGATGGTCTTGAGCTGCGGCACCACGGCGGGCATCAGACCCTGCGTCAGGGTGGCGTCGACCAGGTGCTCGTAACGCGTGAGCCCTTCGGCGTCGACCCAGCCCCCGGCGGCGTCCGTCCGGAGCACATGGTCGAAGGCGCTCAGGTCCAGCCGGGAACGTGCGCCTGAGGCGCGGTCGCGAAACAGGTTCGAGCTGGCCTTGGCGAGCCGCAGGGGGGCCGTGCCATTGGCGCGTCGCAGCGCCATCGTGTCACGCAACGCCTTCGTGCGTGCCGCATGGTCCGCCATCGGATCAGACATACAGGTGCGCGCGACTCATCGGATAGCCGTTGCGCGTGATGTTGCCCTTGCTGAAAACGATCTGGAACAGGTGCGTGTAGCCGGCCGGCGAGCGGAACATCTCCGCGCATCCGATCAGGTACACGCGCCAGATGCGCCGGAACCGTTCGTCGAAGCGCTCGGGATCCAGCGCCTGGATCGCCGGCCATTGCCGGTCGAAGCGCTCTGCCCAGGCATCCAGCGTCGGCGCGTAATGCCGTCGCAGATTCTCGACGTCGACGTCGACGACTTCGAGCCCGCAGTGCTCCATCTCGACGATCACCTCCGCCAGACTCGGAATCCAGCCGCCCGGGAAGACGTGCTTCCGGATGAAGAGTTCCGTCTCGTAGCGCCCGATGTGGCCGATGAAGTGCAGGACGGCCCAATCCGCCGGGTTTGAGGAAGTCGGCATGCGCCTGGACCACCTCCGCCAGTTGGTCGCGTCCCGCGTGCTCCAGAACACCGATGGAAACCACCTTGTCGTAGGGACCGTCGACATCTCGGAAATCGGACTCGCGCACCGTCAGGTGCGCAGACAGCCCGCGATGCGCGATCTCGTCGTGCAGCCAGAGAACCTGCTCGGTGGTCGTGTTGATGCCGGCACCCGTCGCCCCTGTGGTCTCGAACGCACGAAACATGAAACCGCCGAAGCCGCAGCCGATGTCCACGAAGCGGTCCCCGCTGGCGAGTTGCAGCTTACGACAGACGTGATCGATCTTCTGGCGTTGCGCGTCTTCGAGCGTCTGCGTGCCCTCCGGCCAGTAGCCGCAGGTGTACATCATCAGCGGCGCATCGAGCCACAGGCGGTAGAACTCGGTCCCCAGCCCGTAGTGGGCGCGCGCATTGGCCTTTGCGTGCTCCCGGCTGTGGTTGGAGAAGCGCAGCTCGTGGAGCTGATTCTCGACATGACTCACCGCATTGAGGTGCTGGTTGAGACCTCCCGCCATGCCCGCGCCCAGCGCTGCGGCCAGGCTTCCCTCGATCTCGACTTCCTGGTCGAAGTAGGCGTCGAGCAGGCCCATGTGACCGCGCGCCACGCAGGAAAGCAAGGCGGCATCGGAACGGAGGACGAGATGAAAGGTGGGCTCGCCATCCCCGCTGCGGTAGCAGGAGCCGTCGGGCAACGCGATCGAGAAGGGCACGCGGATGCGCTCTCCCAGCGCGTCGATGAGGGTCTGGAGGTTCATCGCAGGCGCGAACTCGCGTCGCCTGTAGTCGAACAGACGGGAAGCGTGGCCGCCGCCGCGCAGTGGCGCTTCATGAAGGTCCGCGGCATGGTGCTTCCTTGGTGACGCGTTGAAAGCACAAGGCTAGGGGCTACCTCAGTGCCTCGCCTTGCGCGCGATCAAGCTCTGGGCCATGCCCTCGCCCGCGCCGCCCGGCCGTGCGTCCGCGCCATATCGGCGCCGGTCCTTCCCTTGATCCAACTCAATGAGGCGCTCCGGCCGCTCCATAGACTGATTCAGTCGAGCTATCTCAGGAGAACAGGGTCGCTCGACATACGTTCGTTCCATCAATCTTGGAGATTGCTATGACCACACTGGCGCGCCTTGACAGGATCGAGAATCTCTTCCCGGAGCTCATGCGGCGATGGGCCCGGCCCTTGCAGATGCTCGACGACACGGACATTCCCGCCGACCTGCGCGTGGACGTCAGCGAGAACGACCACGAGTACCTGGTCAGCGCCGAGATTCCCGGCGCGAAGAAGGAAGACATCCGGGTGTCCATCGACGGCAACTACGTGTCGATCACCGCGGAGATCAAGAAGGAACAAGAAGAGAAGCATGGCCGCTCGCTGGTCAAGGAAACCTACCATGGGAGCGTCTCGCGCGGCTTCACGCTGGCGAGCGACGTGGACGAGAAGTCGGCGGTGGCCAAGCTGGAGGACGGCGTTCTGCGTCTGACGCTGCCCAAGCGCGAAGGCACCACGAGCCGGTTGCTTCAGATCCAGTGAGTTCCACGCCCGCCTGCCTTGCGGGCAGGCGTTCGGCTTCCGGGCTCCCTGGCACCGAATGCGAGGGAGATGTCTGTCATGTAATCAGGCGTGGATACATCCAGCCGCCGACCCACACCAGCACGGCCATCCCCACCACCAGCACGCCGAAGTCCATTCCCAGGCCGAGCGTGGAACTGCCACCGACCAGCATCAGCGCGCGCAGTCCGTCGACCACGTAGCTCAGCGGGTTGAGGTGCGCCACGACCTTCAGCCACGGCGGCATGATCTCGGTCGGATAGATGGCATTGCTCGCGAAGAACAGGGGCATCGTCAGCACCTGGCCGATGCCCATGAAGCGCTCGCGCGTCTTGACGATGCAGGCGATGATCAGCGAGAAGGTCGAGAACAGCGCGGCGCCCAGCAGTACCAGGGTGACCACGCCCAGCAGTGCTTGCGGACTCCAGACCAGCGGCACGCCCAGGACCATCGCCACTCCGTAGACGATCACCGCCTGCGTCAGCGCGCGCGCACCCGAAGCCAGGGCCTTGCCCAGCACCAGTGCCGTGCGTGGCGTGGGGCTGGCGAGGAACTTGTGCACGATGCCCAGGTCGCGTTCCCAGATCACGGAGATGCCGTTGAAGATGGCGACGAACAGCACGCTTTGCGCCAGGATGCCGGGCACGAGGAAGGCGATGTAGTCCACGCCACCGGTCGGGACGGCGTGGGCCCGGGCGAAGACCTGGCCGAAGACCAGCAGCCACAGCATGGGCTGGATGGCGCGCGTCAGCAGCTCGGTCGGGTCATGGCGCAGCTTGCGCATGTCCATGCCGGTGATCGCCGCCACCTTGGCGAGATAACGCAGGCTGCGAACGGCGAGGCTCATGACAGCCTCTGGCTCGATTGCCGCGTGTCCGCGGTGTCGCCATAGGCGCCGGCGGCCTCGGCCGACTCGCCCGTGTAATGCGCGAACAGCGCGTCCAGCGTGGCGTCGGGCAGCTCGCTGTCCCTGCGCAGCCCGTCCAGCGTCCCGCAGGCGACCAGGCGCCCCGCGCGCAGGATGCCGAAGCGCGAGCACAGGGCCTGCGCCTCTTCCATGTAGTGGGTGGTCATGAAGATCGTGGTGTTGAATTTGGCCCGCAGCTCGCGGATGTGCGCCCACACCGTGTCGCGCGCCACCGGGTCCAGGCCGACGGTGGGCTCATCCAGGAACAGCAGGCGCGGCCGGTGCAGCATGGACTGGGCGATCTCCAGGCGGCGGATCATGCCGCCCGAGTAGGTGGCGACCAGCCGTCCGGCGGCGTCCTGCAGGTCCATGAAGGCCAGTGCTTCGGCGATGCGCTGCGGCCGCTCGGCACGCGGGATGTCGTACAGGCAGGCGAACACGAACAGGTTCTCGTAGCCGGTCAGCTCCCCGTCGGCCGACAGTGCCTGCGGCACGTAGCCGATGGCGGCCCGCACCTGGGTGGCCTGGCGCACCACGTCGAGACCTTCCACGCTCGCGCTGCCTGCGCTGGGCGGCAGCAACGTCGTGAGCATCTTGATCAGCGTGCTCTTGCCGGCGCCGTTGCGACCGAGGAGGCCGAAGACTTCGCCTTCCGTGACCGACAGGTCGAGGCGATCCACGACCACCTTGTCGCCGAAGCGGCGTGTCAGCGCACGCGTCTCCAGCGCCGGCGCGGACTGTTTGCCGGCCGTCGTCGCATCGTTCGCGCCATCGGCCCCGGCCCTGGCCGGGGTGACGATGCCGACCTGGTGTACGACCATGTTCACGGGGTCAGCGGCTCGCGCCGTCGCGCGTGCTGAAGCCAAGCAGCGAGTAGGCAGGACAACTGCCGATGGTGCCGCTCAGGAGCAGCATCACACCGATGTAGCCCCAGAGACCGATCGTCCCGAGGTCGGCCAAGGCGATGAGCCAGACACCCATGGCGAGGCGCACGGCGCAGTCGAGGAAGCCCAGGTTTTGAACGAGGAACGGCATGGCGGATCTCCTTGGAGGACCGTCCGATGATGGGGGCGGTGGCGTCGGCCGCCTTGCGATGCGTCAAACGCGCACGCATTGCCGGAGGCCGGCCGCGCGAAGGCCCGACGGTGCTGCGCGGGATGCATCGCGGGATTCGCCGCCAGGGCGCCCGGTGTCCCCGATCCGGTGCCTCACTGCCACCCGAATCGCCGTATGTAGCAGCGCTTCATCACCGTGGTCAGGACGACGTAGCCCAGCAGGATGGCGGCCAGCCAGCCGAAGTACGCTGGCGGCAGCGCCTGCAGCTTGAAGTAGGGCGCCAGCGGCCCCATCGGGAGCGACAGGCCGAGCAGCGCGATGGCCCCCGTCATCGCCAGCAGCGGCGGTGAGGCCCAGCTCTGCACGAAGGCCAGCCTGGGCGTGCGGATCAGGTGCACCACCAGTGTCTGCGTCAGCAGGCCGACGACGAACCAGCCCGTCTGGAACAGGCCCTGCTGCGCCACGCTGTCGGCCCCGAAGACCCACCACATCACGGCGAACGTCGCGATGTCGAAAATCGAGGACAGCGGCCCGAAGAAGAGCATGAAGCGGCCGATGTCGGCCGGGTTCCACTTCAGCGGCCGCGCCACCAGCTCCGCATCGACGTTGTCGAAGGGGATGCCGGTCTGCGACACGTCGTACAGCAGGTTCTGCACCAGCAGCTGCAGGGGCAGCATCGGCAGGAAGGGCAGGAAGGCGCTGGCCACCAGGACCGACAGCACGTTGCCGAAGTTCGAGCTGGCCGTCATCCGGATGTACTTGAGCATGTTGCAGAACGTGGTGCGGCCCTCGATCACGCCCTGATCCAGCACCAGCAGGCTCTTCTCCAGCAGGATGATGTCAGCTGCCTCCTTGGCGATGTCCACGGCCGAGTCCACCGAGATGCCGATGTCGGCCGCGCGCAGGGCCGGTGCGTCGTTGATGCCGTCTCCCATGAAGCCGACCACATGGCCGCGCGCGCGCAGCGCCCGCACGATGCGCTCCTTGTGCAGCGGCGCGAGCCTGGCGAACACGTCGTGCTGCTCGGCAGCGGCCTGCAGGGCCGCATCGTCCATGGCCTCCACCTGCGTGCCCAGCAACACGGGCGCTGCCGGCAGTCCGACCTGGGCGCAGACATGCGCAGTCACCGATGCGTTGTCGCCGCTGAGCACCTTGACGCGGATGCCGTGCGCGGCCAACGCCCGAAGCGCGGGCGCGGAAGACTCCTTGGGCGGATCCACGAAGGCGATGATCCCCACCAGGGTGAGGCCGCCCTCATCGGCCACGGCGTAGGTGGCTTGCGCGGGTGGCAGCTCCTTCATGGCCACCGCGACCACGCGCAGTCCCTCGGCGCCCAGCGCCTGCGTGTAGGCCTGCACGCGCGCGAGCGCCGTAGCGTCGAGTGGCACGTCGTGCGCTGCATCCCCGGGCTGCGCACCGGCGGCGCGACGCACCTGGGTGCAGATCGCCACCACCTCGTCCAGAGCGCCCTTGCAGATCAGTTCGTGGTGCTCGCCATTCGCATCGTGCTCGGCCACCACGACCGACATGCGCCGGCGCACGAAGTCGAACGGGATCTCGTCGATCTTGCGGTAAGCCTCTTTCAGCTGCAGTTCCCGGGCCACTTCCACCTGTTCGAGCACGGCGTGGTCGAGCAGGTTCTTCAGGCCGGTCTGGTAGTAGCTGTTGAGGAAGGCGAAGTTCAGCACCTCCATCGACGTCTGACCGAAGGCATCGGTCTTGCGCGCCACCGCGATCCTGTCCTGCGTCAGCGTGCCCGTCTTGTCGGTGCAGAGCACATCCATTGCGCCGAAGTTCTGGATCGCGTCCAGCCGCTTGACCACGACCTTCCTGCGAGACAGCCGCACCGCCCCCTTGGCCAGCGTGGTGGTCACGATCATCGGCAGCATTTCCGGCGTGAGGCCCACGGCGACGGACACCGCGAACAGGAATGCCTGCAGCCAGTCGCCCTTGGTCCAGCCGTTCAGCACGAAGACGAGGGGGACCATCACCGCCGCAAAGCGGATCAGCAGCCAGCTCACGCTGTTGACGCCGGCCTGAAACGCATTGGGCGTCGACTCCACGGCCTGCGCGCGCGCCGCGAGCGTGCCGAAGTAGGTGCGCGGACCGGTCGCCAGCACAAGGGCCGTGGCGGCACCCGAGACCACGCTGGTCCCCATGAAGACCAGGTTGCGTGCCTCCAGCGGCCCGGCTGCGGCGTCGGCAGGCTCGACGAATTTCTCCACCGGTGCGGATTCCCCCGTCATCGCCGACTGCGCCAGGAACAGGTCGCGTGCCGCCAGCACGCGGCAGTCGGCCGGCACCATGTCGCCGGCTGACAGCGCGACGACGTCACCGGCCACCAGTTGGCGCACGGGAATCTCCTGCAGCGGCGCATCGGATGCGCCGGGTCCGGGGCGCAGTACGGTGGCGGTGTTGCCCACCAGCGAGCGCAGGCTCTCGGCGGCCCGGTGCGACCGGCCTTCCTGCACGAAGCGCAGGAGCGTGCTCAGGCCCACCATGAGGCCGATGACCAGCATGGCCCTGGCGTCCGCACTCAGCCACGACAGGGCGGCGAGCACCGTCAACAGCAGGTTGAAGGGGTTGAGGTAGCAGCGCCAAAGCCGCAGCCAGCCCGGCAGCGGCTTCTCGTGGTCCACTTCGTTGGGGCCGTCGCGCGCCAGGCGCTGGACCGCTTCGTCCTGCGCCAGCCCGTGCGCACCGGAACCCAGCCGGCGAAGCGCATCGGCGGGCGGCTCCGCGGCGGCGCGCAGCAGCTCGGCCGCGAGCGGGGCGGAGGCTTCGGGCGCCTGGCCATGGGCGAGGGCGCCCAGGAGCGGCCGACGGCCGAAGTGCCGCAGCGCGCGGCGACGGTGCAGGAAGCGGCTGAAGCCCTGGGTGAAGAGCCGCATGGGGGATCCCGCGGCGCGTGCTCGTTTTTTCATGGGGGCGATGCCTCAGTCTCTGAAGATGTCGAAGGGCTCGATCTTCAGAACCCGGCGCACGCCGAACCAGCAGAAGATCGCCGCGATGATCACGACCATGCCGAACGCCAGTCCGACATTCCAGAAGGTGATCATCGCGGCATAGTTCGGCAGCCGGGAGCGGGCGATGGTGATCATCAGCGTCACCAGCCCCACGCCCAGCCCGAAACCGGTCATCGCGGTGAAGGTCGCCATGAAGAGGATCATGTAGACCAGTTCGCGGCTGCGTGCGCCGATGGCCTTGAGTGCGCCGAACTTCTCCAGGTTTTCCAGGATGAAGCTGTAGAAGGTCTGGCCGGAGATCGAGAGGCCGACCAGAAAGCTGATCACCGTCATCAGAAGGATGTTGGTGCCGATGCAGGTCTTGTAGGTGTAGTAGTCGGCGATGCGCTGGTTGAACTCGTCCTTCGTGAAGGCGACGTAGCCCAGCGACACCACCTGGCGCTTGATGCCCACGATGGCGGCATCGTCCTTGGCCTGTAGCAGGACATAGGAAATCGTGAAGCGGGTGGTGGGGATGTACTCGATGGCGCGGCTGTAGGTGGTGTAGAGCGTCGGCACGCCGTTCAGGCCGCTGGAGGCGACCCTGGCGATGCCGACGATCACGCCGCGGTGGTCGTTGAGTTCGAAGGTCGTGCCGATCTTCGGGTGCTCCAGCTTGTCGAACTCGGCATCGTTGACCACGAAGAAGGAGTTGTCGGCATAGATGTCCTCGATGCGCCCCTGTTCCAGCTCGGGACGCCCGAACAGGCTGGTGTCGTCCAGTCCGATCACGGTGATGCCCTGGTAGGTGCCGCTGGCCAGGCGCACCTGTGCGCCGCCGATGAACAGCGGTACCGCATAGCGCACACCGTCCATGCTGCGGACGGCGTCCAGCAGGTAGTCGGGCAGCGGTATCGAGCTGGCGGCCGTGTTGACGGCGGGGTCCATGATCCACATCGTCGCACCGATGTTGGTGACCGTCGCGTAGGCGCGGTTCAGGATCTCGGAGAACGTGGCCGTCATCTGCATCATGAGGAGCACCGCGAAGGTGATGCCGATCAGCAGCGCGAAGAATTTCGCCCGGTCATTGACCAGCAGCTTGAAGCCGACGCGCAAGATGCCGCCGTGTCTCATGCGTGCCTCTTCATGGCAGGGCGTCCTTTCGGGAGGCGTCCGACGGATTCCACCATCCACCGCCCAGGGCGGCGAACAGGGCCACCGTGTCCTGGTATCGCTGGGCCGCGGCCTGGAGCGTGGCGATGCTCGCCGTGTGGAACTGGGCATCGGCGGCCTGCACGTCCACGTAGGGCGTCAGCCCGGCGCGGTAACTCGACTGAAGCAGCGACAACGCCTCGCGCGCGTCCTGCTCCGACGCGGCCAGGGCCTGGAGGGCCTGCGCGTCGTGCTCCAGCGCCTTGAGCACGTCGGCCACCTGTGCGAAGGCCGCCAGCACGGTCTGCCGGTAGTTGGCCTCGGTCGCGTCGAAGGCATCGCGCGCGGCCTGGCGTTGCGCGCGCAGTCGCCCTCCATCGAGCAGCGGCGCCAGCAGCGTCGGCCCCACGCTCCAGAAGCGGCCGGCCGCCCCGAAGAGGCCCGAGAGGCTGTTGCTGGCCGTGCCGTAGGTGGCGTTCAGGCTGAAGCTGGGGTAGAGGGCGGCGGTGGTGACGCCGATGTCCGCACTGGCCGCAGGCAGTTGTGCTTCTGACGCGAGGATGTCCGGGCGCTGGCGCGCCAGTTCCGAAGGCACGCTCAGCGGGAGTTCGGCCGGCAGCACCAGGGAGGCGAAGGCGATCGCCGGTGGCGCCGAGCGCGTCGGCGGTTGCCCCTGCAGCTGCGCCAGCAGGTGCGCCGCCTGGCTGGATTTCTGCCGCAGGGGCGCCAGCAGGGCCTGGTTGCCGGCGATCAGGCTGCGCTGCGAAAGCAGGTTGGCATAGGGCACGGTGCCGGTGCGCACTTGCGCCTCGATGCCGCGCAACTGCTCGGTTTCCAGGGCGACCAGGGCCTCCATGGCGCGGATCTGCGCCTGGTAGGCCGCGTGCGCGATGCATGCGTTGACGACGTTGGCCGTCAGCGTGAGGAAAGCGGCGCGGCGGGCCTGGCGCTGGACATCGACCAGGGCGCCCAGGCGCTCCACCGTGCGCCGCTCGCCGCCGAAGACATCCAGCGGGTAGCTCACACTGGCGCTCAGCGTCCGGAGGCTGAAAACCGTTCCCCCGGCCGACGACCCCTGCTGCACCGGGGCATTTCGCTCGCGCTCCACGCTCGATCCCGCGGTCAGTTGCGGGTAGAACACGGCATCACCGGCACGCAGGTTGTCCTGGGCGACGCGCAGGCTCGCCTCGGCCGCCTGCAGCGTGGGATTGCCGGCCAGCGCCTGCTCGACGGCGGCGTCCAGCGCAGGCGACCGGAACAGCCGCCACCAGTCGGACTGCAGCGCCGTGCCGTGCGCGAAGCGCTGCGAAATGCCCTGCGCGATTTCCGTGCCCTCCACCTGTTCCTCGCGTGTGTATCGCGGCACGTCGGGCGCGGCGGGCCGCACGAAATCCGGTCCCAGCGTGCAGCCGGCCAGCAAGACCGCGCAGAGCATCCCGGATCCAAGGTGCCGCATCGGCGGGGGCGAGGCGGCCATGCTCACCTCTGGCCGATGTAGACATCGACCAGCTGACCCGGATACGCCATGGTGGGGGTCGCCATCTTGAAGCGGAAGATGACCGGCAGCACCCGGAGATCGACCCGCTCCTGGCGCTGGTTGGACAGCGCGATCTTGGGTGAGACGAAGGGCTGCACCCGCACGAACTCCAGCGCGACCTTGACGTCGGTGCCACGAATGGACATCTGCGCCTGGATGCGCTCCGGCGCAGGAAGCCTCGAGACGAGGATCTCGTCCACGTAGCATCGCACCGCCAGGTAGTCCTGTGGCCCGCTCATAACCACCAGCGGGTTCATGCCCTGGGTGTAGGCGTCGTAGGCGCCCAGCGTGGAGACCGAGCTGCCGGGCGTGCTGTTGATGGACGGCACGATACCGTCGACCCTGGCGGTGAGGGTGTACTTGGCGAGCACAGCCTGTGCGGCCAGGTAGGCCTGCTGCAGGGCGTCGGCCTCCCGCTGCTGGTTGAGGATGTCGTAGCGCCACGCACCTGCCCGCGTCAGTGCGTACTGCTTGCGCGCCACGTCCAGGGCCGCCTCGGCCTGGCGTTCGGTGTTGTACGCCGTGTCCAGCACGTCCTTGCTGATGGATCGCGGATCGATCTCGAAACTGGCGCGGCGCTTTCCGGCCTGATCGCGTGCGGCCTTGAGACTGGCCTCCGCCAGTGCCACCTGGGCGCTGGCGATGGCCAGGGTCTCGAGCCGTGGCTGCGCCTGGGGCTGGGCCAGCAGCGTCGTCGCCGCCTCGGCCTGCAGCCGCAATTGCTCCGTCGTGGCCCTCTGCACCGTGTCGTCGATACGCAGCAGCGGCGTGCCCGCGCGCACCTGTTGGCCTTCATGGGCAAGGACCTGCATCACGGTGACTGCCACCTCGGGTAGAGGCTGATGTTGGAGCCGCCCGGTTGATCGCTTTCGATGATGCCGTTGGCGTAGATAGCCGTCGCATAGGGACTGCTGACCGGCGCGAAGGCGGGCGGCTGCGCATGGCCGAAGAACCAGGCGGCCACGAGCCCGGCCACGATGCCCAGCAGCGACAGCATGAAGACGGGCTTGTTCTTCATTGCGTGCCCTTGTCCAGGCCGGTGATGCGCCCGTCCTCCATGTGCACGATGCGCTCGTCGTGCGTCACGATCAGGATGCAGCGCTGCGAATTGAGCACCTCCTTCTTGACGAAGGCGATGATCATCTTGCCGGTGTCGCCGTCGAGCGAGGCCGTCGGCTCGTCCAGGACCAGAATGGTGGGACTGCCGGCGATGGCGCGCGCGATCGCCACGCGCTGCTGCTCACCGCCCGACAGCTTGATCGGCAGCATCGCGCCGTGCCCTCGCAGGCCGACGGTGGCGAGCAACGTGTCCGCCGTGGCGATCGACTCGTTCCAGTCCCGCCCCCTGAGGATGAGCGGGATGGCGACGTTCTCGGCCGAGGTCAGGCGCGGAAACAGGTGGTAGTCCTGGAAGACGAAGCCGATCGTGTGGAGCCGGAAATCGGCGAGCTGGTCCGGCGTCATCGCCCAGATGTCCGCGCCCTTGACTTGGACCGTGCCTGTGTCGGGGCGCAGGATGCCCGAGATCATGCTCAGGAACGTGGTCTTGCCGCTGCCCGAGGGCCCCACCAGGAACACCATCTCGCCGAAGTGCGCGCTGAACCCGACGTTGTCGCCGGGCCTCGCCTTCGCCGAAGCACTTGGTCAGACCGGTGGCCACGATCGCCTCGACCCGTTCCACGCTCACCCCCGTCCGGCCCTCGGGTCGGCCCTCTCGCACGGGAAAGCCAATGACAGGACAGGCGCGAACTCTATGGGGGCGGAGATGCGTGCCTTCGCGCCGGCAAAGGCGGCAGCCCGTCGTCTTGAAGGCGAGAAGATGGCTCATGGCGTTTCCTTGCCCGACGATCGGGCGACGGCGGCGGCGATGCACGAGGCGCAGGACGCGGTGGCCGATGGCCGCGAGGTCATGCGAGGTACTTGCCGCCGTTGATCGACAGCGTGATGCCGTTGATGAATCCGGCATCGTCGGCCGCGAGGAACACCGCACCGCGAGCGATCTCCGACGGCAGGCCCAGCCGGCCGGCGGGCACCGCCTTGAGGATCTGTTCCATCACGTCGGGCCGCACCGCGCTGACCATCGCGGTATCGGTGTAGCCGGGCGCGATCGCATTCGTCGTGATGTTGCGCGATGCGCCTTCGAGTGCCAGCGACTTGGTGAAGCCGATCAAGCCCGCTTTGGCCGCCGCGTAGTTCGTCTGGCCTGCTTGCCCCGACAGGCCATTGACCGAGCTGATGTTGACGATGCGCCCGAAGCGGCGCTCGCGCATCCCCTCGATCACTGCGCGGCACATCGCGAAACAGCCGCCCAGGTCCACGTCGATCACCTCGCGCCACTGCGCGGCCGTCATCTTGTGCAGCATCACGTCGCGCGTGATGCCGGCGTTGTTGACCAGGACCTCGACAGCTCCGATGGCCGCTTGCACGCATGCCACGCCGTCGTTGCATGCGGCCAGGTCCGCGACGTTCCATTCGAAGACCGGGATGCCGGTGCGCGCACTGAAGGCCTCGGCAAGCGGCATGTTGCCCAGGTAGTTGGCGGCCACGCGGTAGCCAGCGGCCAGCAATGCTTCGGATATCGCTGCGCCGATACCTGTCGTTCCACCGGTGACCAGGGCGACGCGGCCCGTGCGCTCTTTGCGAGCCTCGATCTGCATGATGTCTGCTCCTGGCTTCATGCCTGGGCCGGCGCGTCGGCGGGGCGGGGCGCGTTGGCGAGGATGGCGCGGGCGCGGGAGATGTCGTCGGCGGAGCCGTGCACGATCACGAGGAAGCGGTCGGCCTTGACATCGGCTTCGTACTTGATCGCGAGATTCTTCGACATGCCTAGCCCCACCAAGGCCGCGGCAAGGGCGGACAGGCCTCCCACGACCACTGCGCCTTCGAGCGCAGCGACCAGTGCGAGCCCGAATGGCCCGGCAACGGCCACGATGCCGACGGCGGGAATCAGGAACACCGCAGGTCCTGCCAGCAGGCCCCAGATCGCCCCCCAGAAGCCGCCGATGCCGCCCCAGGTCTTGACGCGGTCACCGATGGTGTAGAAGCCCAGCGCGTGTTCTTCGGTGTGGTAGCCCTTTCCGATGATGGAAAGCTTCTTCATGTCGAAGCCCGCCAGGCTGAGGCTCCTGACGCTTGCCTCGGCGGCAGTGTGCAACTCGTGGACAGCGACGACGGGGTCGCTCCCATTCGAAATGGTGTCGGCGTTCATTGAATAGTCCTTGATGGAAAGTGTTCTGACGAGATATCTGTGAGGTCCGTTCTCGGACCCCGTTCGCGCTTGCACCTACTCGAACCCTGTGCAAGAACAAAAGATGCGCCGGCTCTTCGGCGCTGACGCACGATGACGTCGAGACGGCTCGTGCGACGCGGCACGTCAGCCCGACCCGACCCGGTGTCCGGCGCTTGCACGCCCGAGCACGCGGCACGCGAGCAGCGGCTTCAGGCCTCGACCGCGATGTCGTTGACCACGCGGGTCACCCCCGGTGCGGACCAGGCGGCGCTCTGCGCCGCGTAGCGTTCGGAAAGCGAATGGACCTTGCCGCGCAAGGTGACCGAGGAATCGGCCACCGCGACCTCGATCTTCTTCGCTTCGCGATCGGCCTGTCGTTCGAGTGCCTCGCGGATCTTGCCCTCGACCACATCGGCCTTCACGCGGGGCTTCAGCTTGATCAGGTTCGTGACGCCGGTCACGCCCATGAGGTTGCGCATGGCCCCCTCGGCCGCTCTGCGTTGGTAGTCCCATTCAGCTTCCCCGTTCAGCGTGACCCATCCCCTCTCGACCGTGGGGCGAACCTGGTCACTGGGAATGAGCGTGTGCCACTCGATGGCGCGCTCCACGGCGGCGGCGATCTCGGCATCCGTTCGCTTGTGCAAGGATGGAAGCGCCACCGTCAGCTCCACGGCAACACCCTTGACGCCATTGACACGTTGCGCCGCGCGCTCAGCGGCGTATTTCTCGGCGTAGCTCGACAGATGCCCCGTCAGCGTCACATTGCCGTCCTTGACGATGACACCCACGTCCGTCTCGTTGACCACCGGATCCCACCGCAGTTCGGCGAGGACATCGTTTCTCAGTTGTGCATCGGATTTCATGTGCTTCCTTGTCGTTGTGTGCAGCCATCGTGCGCAGAACATCTACGGAAACGCTGCCGGATCACTCTAGGAGTGCGCCCTGGCGCTCTCTTTGCGTTAGATCAAGTGCACCGGGGTCCGTCTGGAACGCAGAAGTAACAGCGTCGCCCCCTCCGGCGAGCCGCTGAAGGCTTTGACGCAGCGCAAGAAAGGGCGTCCCTGTCTCCCTAGACTGTCCAAGCGATCCACGGGTGATGGTGATTCCTTGCGCTGGGAGACATCGAAGAGACCCACCCCATTGGAATCGCCGACGTCTACCTCGCGGCCGGTTGTAGACGCATCCCTCACTTGGTCACAAGGAGAATGCTGCGTACACAAAAATCCTGGTTCCGATCGACGGCAGCAGGACAGCCCAAAGGGGCTTGGACGAGGCGGTGCGCCTGGCCACCGCGCTCAAGAGCAAGTTGCACCTGCTGCACGTGATCGACGACTTCCCCATGATGATGGAGATGTCGGTCGTCACCAATTTCGAGACGACCCTCGACGAACTGAGGACGTATGCGAAGAAGCTGCTCGCCGACGCTGTGAAGCACGCGTCGGAAGCCGGCGTGCCCAGCGAAACCAGCCTGCGCGAAGTTGTCCAGGAACGGATCGCTAGCGTGATCCTCGACGAGGCCAACAAGGCGGGCTGCGATCTGATCGTGATGGGAACCCAGGCCGGAGGGGCATCGGCCGCGTTGCCCTGGGAAGCGACGCCGAGAACGTGCTTCGAACGAGTCCTGTCCCGGTCCTTCTGGTGCGCAGCGCGTCTTAGCGGCGCGAATCCGCGCGGCCCGTTTCTCTTCGTCGCGTTGCTGGATGGATGCCAGCTCAGCTGGTGTCTCGATGGCGCGGGCCCGGTGCCGCCTCGGGCCGCGTGCTGTTCAAGCCTTGCCCAGTACCTCGATCGCCGTGTCGTAACCCGACTGGATGCTCGCGCGAATGGAAGTGATCGAGAAGTCGAAATTGCGCGAAACCGACTCGTCGCCGCCGACCGGCCGCACGATGCGGGCGATGGACATGTGAGCGATGGGGCTCAGGACCGTGTTCCCCTTCGACGGACTTGAAGTTAGTTCCACGCTGGCAGCGACGTGGGATCGGTGAACGCCGAAAAGCGTCGGAGGAAAAGCGAAGGCTGCGCGCGCGGCGGTGCGCGGGGTGCTTCAGACCAGCTGGGCGGCCTGCAGCTCTTTCTTGAGGTAGGCGTAGAACAGCGGCGCGGCCACCAGGCCGGCCGGCCCGAACACCGCCTCGGCCATGAACATCACGGCCAGCAGCTCCCACACGGCCATCTGCGTGCGGCTGCCCACCACCTTGGCGTTGATCACGTACTCCGCCTTGTGGATCAGGATCAGGAAGAGCAGGCAGGCGATCGCGGCGATGGGCGACACCGACAGCCCGACCATGGTGATGACCGCATTGCACAGCAGGTTGCCGACGATCGGCACCAGGCCGGCCACGAAGGTCAGCGTGATCAGCGCCGGGGTGTAGGGCAGGCGCAGGTCCCACAGCGGCAGGAGCAGCAGCAGGAAGACGGTCGTCAGCAGCGCGTTGAACGCGGCGATCCAGAACTGCGCCGCCACGATCTGCCCGAAGGCTTCGCCGAACAGGGTGATGCGCTGCCTCAGCAGCACCGTCAGCGGGCCGCCGCCGACCGATGCCATGCCGGCACCGGCCAGTGCACCGACCAGCAGACCGACGTAGGCGAAGAGCAGTCCGCCGAGCCAGGCCCGGCCCGTGAGCGCCAGCATGCCGGCCTGCGCGCGCAGATAGCCGGCCACCAGGCGCTGCACGTCGGCCGCACCTTCGGGCAGGTAGACCGCCATGTCCGCCGGCAGTTTCAGGCGCAGTTCGAGCACCGTGCGGGCGATGTAATCGAGCAGCTCCCGGTACTGGTCGGGCGCGTTGAGCACGAATTCGCGTGCCTGCGAGAAGGCCAGTGCCATCACCACCAGCGGTGCCAGCATCACCAGCGTGGCCGCGATGGCCCGTGCCATCGGCGAGGTGAAGGGGGCCTGGAGCGCAGCGCGGTGGCGCCGGACCACGACGGCGTCGAGCCCGCGGGCGAGCCGGCGCGTGGCCAGGAAGCCGATGCACACGCACAGCAGCCCGGGCAACAAGCCGTGCCACATCACCAGCAGCAACGCACCCGCGATCAGCAGGTAGCTGGCGATCACCATCGGGCGTGATGGGCCGGTGGCGGGAGCACTCACGCCGGGGCGGCCGATCAGGAGACGACCACGGCAGCGCCGGCGCCGCGCTCGGCGATGACGCCGATGTCGTGCACCGTCTCGCCGGCGGCACGCAGCGTGGCGGCGCAGGCCGCGGCTTCTGCGGCGTCGATGACCACCACCATGCCGATGCCGTTGTTGAAGGTGCGGTTCATCTCGATGTCGTCGATGCCGGCCACCTTCTGCAGCCAGGCGAAGAGTTCGGTCTGCGGCCAGCTGCCCTTCTTCAGGTGGGCGGCGGTGCCTTCGGGCAGCACGCGCGGGATGTTCTCCAGCAGGCCGCCCCCAGTGATGTGGGCCAGCGCCTTGATGGGGTGCCTGCCCAGCGCCTCGAGCACCGGCTTCACGTAGAGATGGGTGGGTTCCATCACCGCTTCGCGGAAGGCCTTGCCGTCGAGCGTGGCCGGCAGGTCGGCGCCGGCGCGCTCGATCACCTTGCGCACCAGGCTGAAGCCGTTGGAATGCACGCCGGCCGAGGCCAGGCCCAGCACCACGTCGCCCGGCTTCACGTCCTGGCCGGTGAGGATCTTCGACTTCTCGACCGCGCCGACCGCGAAGCCCGCCAGGTCGTATTCGCCGGCCGGGTACATGCCGGGCATTTCGGCGGTTTCGCCGCCGATCAGCGCGCAGCCCGAGAGCTCGCAGCCGCGGGCGATGCCGCCGACCACCGCTGCGGCGGTGTCGACGTCGAGCTTGCCGCAGGCGAAGTAGTCCAGGAAGAACAGCGGCTCGGCGCCCTGCACCAGCACGTCGTTCACGCTCATGGCGACCAGGTCGATGCCGACCGTGTCGTGCATGTTCCATTCGAAGGCCAGCTTGAGCTTGGTGCCCACGCCGTCGGTGCCGCTCACCAGCACCGGTTCCTTGTAGCGCTTGGGCACCTCGAACAGGGCGCCGAAGCCGCCGATGCCGGCCAGCACGCCTTCGCGCATCGTCTTCCTGGCCAGGGGCTTGATGCGGTCGACCAGCGCGTCGCCGGCATCGATGTCGACGCCGGCGTCCTTGTAGCTGAGCGGGGTGGGCGTGTTGGAGTTCATGGGCAGAGCAGGCTTGGCGGACGGGACGACGAAGAGGGTGGGCGGGGCGCCGGCAACCGAAACGGCCGGGCCGATAGAATTCGAGACGATTTTAAGGGCCCCCCGCGCCCGGCCCCATGAACCCCTTGTTTGCGTCCTCCGTGCCACGGCAGCCGCCCGCTTCGCTCCCGGCATGAAGCAGCTTGCGCTCGACATCGGCCTTTCGACCGGCCCCACGCTGGCCGGCTTCTTCGCCGGACCGAACGAAGCCGCCCTGCGCCATCTGCGCGTGTGGGTGGGCGACGCGCACGCGCCGACGCTGCATTCGCCCGTGCCCACCTACCTGTGGGGCGAGAGCGGCAGCGGCAAGACGCACCTGCTCGAAGGCGTGCGCAGCGCCCTGCGCGAGCAGGGCGCCCTGGTGGGCTGGCTGCACGCCGGCCTGCTGGAGCCGCCCGAATTCGACGAGCGCTGGGGCGCCGTGGTGCTCGACGACGTGCACCTCTACACCGCGGTGCAGCAGCACACCGCCTTCAACTGGTTCGTCAATGCGCAGACGCTGCAGCGCGGCGTCGTGGCTGCCGGTGCCCTGCCGCCGGCCGATCTGGCGCTGCGCGAGGACCTGCGCACCCGCCTGGGCTGGGGCCATGTGTTCCACTTGCAGCTGCTGAGCGAGCCGGAGCGCCGGGCCGTGTTGCGGCAGGCCGCGGATGCGCGTGGCGTGCTGCTGGGCGACGACGTGCTCGACTACATGCTGCACCGCTTCAGCCGCGACCTGGGCAGCCTGATGGAGCTGCTCGACCAGCTCGACGGCTATGCGCTGCAGACCCAGCGCGCGGTGACGATCCCGCTGATCCGATCGATGCTCGAAAACCAATAACGCCAACCGGGGCGCAGTGCGTCCGACCTTTTTCCAATGATCAAGACATTCATCGACAAACTGCTGGGCAAGTCCGGCGGCGCCAGTGCCAGTGCCAAGTCGCGATTCGGCAAGCGCCAGGAAGTCCCCGCCAGCGTGCACGGCATCGACCCGGCGCTGGTCGACGAGCGCGCCAAGAACGTGGTCACCACGCTGCAGGGCGCCGGCTACGAGGCCTACGTCGTGGGCGGCGCGGTGCGCGACCTGCTGCTGGGCCTGCGGCCGAAGGACTTCGACGTGGCGACCAACGCCACGCCGGAGCAGGTCAAGAGCCTGTTTCGCCGCGCCTTCATCATCGGCCGGCGCTTCCGCATCGTGCATGTGGTGTACGGGCGTGGGCGGGAGCACGAAGTCATCGAGGTCTCGACCTTCCGCGCCTACATGGACAACGCGGCGGCCGAGCAGGTCAAGGGCAACGAGCGCACCAGCAAGGGCGAGCTCGCCGGCATGACGCATGCCGTCGATTCGAGCGGCCGCGTGCTGCGCGACAACGTCTGGGGCCCGCAGGAAGAAGACGCGGCGCGCCGCGACTTCACCGTGAACGCCATGTACTACGACCCGGCCAGCGGCATCGTGGTGGACTACCACAACGGCATCAAGGACGCCAAGAAGCTGGTGCTGCGCATGATCGGCGACCCGATCACCCGCTACCGCGAAGACCCGGTGCGCATCATCCGCGCGATCCGCTTCTCGGCCAAGCTGGCTGCCCTGGGCTTCGAGATCGAGCCCAAGACCGCCGCGCCGCTCGTCGCATCGAGCAAGCTGCTGGCCGACGTGCCGCAGAGCCGCCTGTTCGACGAGATGCTCAAGCTGCTGCAGACCGGGCATGCCGTGGCCACCATCGCCCAGCTGCGCAAGCTGGGCCTGGCGACCGGCATCTATCCGCTGCTCGACGTGGTGGTGGAGCGCGCCGAGCAGCCCTTCGTGAAGGCCGCCCTGATGGACACCGACCGCCGCGTCGGCGAGGGCAAGCCGGTGGCGCCGAGCTTCCTGCTGGCCTGCGTGCTGTGGGCCGACGTGCGCGACGGCTGGGCGCAGCGCCTCGAAGGGCGCAACGGCCAGCGCGGTCAGCCTGCCTTCCCGGCGCTGCAGGACGCGATCGACGACGTCTTCAACACCCGCATCGGCGACGTGTCCGGCCGCGGCAAGCTCGGCGGCGACATGCGCGAGATCTGGATGATGCAGCCGCGCTTCGACAAGCGCGTCGGCTCGACGCCCTACAGTCTGGTCGAGCAGGCGCGCTTCCGTGCCGCCTTCGACTTCATGCGGCTGCGCGCCGACGTGGGCGAGGTGAGCGAGGCCATCGCCGAGTGGTGGCAGGAATTCAGCACTGCCGACGACCTGCGCCGCCAGGACCTGCTCGACCAGGTGCGCGAAGAACAGAAGGCACCGACCCGCAGCCGGGTGCGCGCCAAGCCGGCCCCACGTACGGATCGTACGGATGCGCCCGCCGCTGCCGGGCCGGACCGTGACGAGCCCGAGCGTGACGAGACAGATGACGCCGGCGAGACGGCCGGTGCGGTGCCGCCCGACGGCGAGGCACCGCGCAAGCGCCGGCGTCGCCGCAAGCCGCGCACTGGCGGCGGCGGCGCGGGTGGCTTGGGTGACGGCGGGGCCGCCTGACGCGCGGCCATGACCCTGGCGTTCGTGGCGCTCGGCGCCAACCTGGGTGATGCACCGGCGACCGTGCGCATTGCGATGAAGCAGATCGACATGATTCCGCGCACGCGGGTCACGGCCTGCTCATCGCTCTACCGCACGGCGCCTTTCGAGGCGAGCGGGCCCGACTTCATCAACGCGGTGGTGGCCATCGACACGGGCCTGGCGCCCCACGCCCTGCTCGACGCGTTGCAGCGCCTGGAACAGCACGCCGGGCGCGAGCGCCCATATCACCACGCGCCCCGCACGCTGGACCTCGACCTGCTGTGCCACGGCGACACGGTGCTCCACACGCCTCGGCTGACCTTGCCGCACCCCCGCATGCTCGAGCGCGCCTTCGTGCTGGTGCCCCTGGCCGAGATCGCGCCCGACCGGGTGTTGCCGCAGCAACTCGCGGCCGTGGCCGGCCAGGCGATCGAGCGGTTGTGAGCTGCCGGCGACGGGCGACGCAGGCCCCGTCGCGCCGGCCCTTACACTCCCGACTGTCACGAAATCGTCATCACGACGACACACGGATCGTTTAAGGACCACCGCCATGTTCGGCAAGTTGCTGCCCCGAGAGGGCAATTTTTTTGAGATGTTCAACCAGCACGCCGAGCGCATCGTGGAGGCGGCGCGTGCTTTCGAGAATCTGGTCGCCAACTACAGCGACCTGCACCTGCGCGAGCAGTACAACCGCGACGTCGACAACGCCGAGCGCGCGGCCGACCGCGTGACGCACGACGTCAACCGGCTGATCCACAAGACCTTCATCACGCCGATCGACCGCGAGCAGATCCACAAGCTCATCAACACGATGGACGACGTGGCCGACCTGATCCAGGACTCGGCCGAGACCATGGCGCTGTACGACGTGCGCCACATGACCGAAGAGATCGTGCGGCTCACCGCGTTGAGCGTGAAGTGCTGCGACCGCCTGAAGGACGCCGTCAAGTACCTCGGCAAGATCGCCGACCCGGCGGTGGCCGAGGCCACGCTCAAGACCTGCGAGGAAATCGACCGGCTCGAATCCGACGCCGACCGCGTGATGCGCAGCGCCATGAGCAAGCTGTTCCGCGAGGAGCCCGATGTGCGCGAGGTCATCAAGCTCAAGGCCATCTACGAGCTGCTCGAGACCATCACCGACAAGTGCGAGGACGTCGCCAACGTGATCGAGGGCATCGTCCTCGAGAACTCCTGAAGCGCGGCATTCCATGGATACGGTTCAGGTAGGCCTGTGGGTCGTCGTGCTGCTGGTGCTGCTGGCGATCGCGTTCGACTTCATGAACGGCTTCCACGACGCGGCGAACTCGATCGCCACCGTGGTGTCGACCGGCGTGCTCAAGCCGGCCCAGGCGGTGGCCTTCGCCGCCTTCTTCAATCTGGTGGCGATCTTCGTCTTCCACCTGAGCGTGGCAGCGACCGTGGGCAAGGGCATCGTGCAACCGGGCATCGTCGACGTGCATGTGGTCTTCGGGGCGCTCATCGGCGCCATCACCTGGAACTTCGTCACCTGGTACTACGGCATTCCCAGCAGTTCGTCGCATGCGCTCATCGGCGGCATCGTCGGCGCGGTGATCGCCAAGGCCGGCGCGGGCGCGCTGGTGGCGGCCGGCATCTGGAAGACGATCGCCTTCATCTTCGTCTCGCCGCTGCTGGGCTTCGCACTCGGCTCGGCCATGATGGTGCTGGTGGCCTGGGTGTTCCGGCGCGCCACGCCTTCGCGGGTGGACCGATGGTTCCGCCGGCTGCAACTGGTGTCGGCCGGTGCGTACAGCCTCGGCCACGGCGGCAACGATGCGCAGAAGACCATCGGCATCATCTGGATGCTGCTGATCGCGACCGGCCATTCGGGCGCCGATGCGCCGCCGACCTGGACCATCGTCAGCTGCTACACCGCGATCGCGCTGGGCACCATGTTCGGTGGCTGGCGCATCGTGAAGACGATGGGCCAGAGGATCACCAAGCTCAAACCCGTGGGCGGCTTCTGCGCCGAGACGGGCGGGGCGCTGACGCTGTTCCTGGCGACCGCGCTGGGCATCCCGGTGTCGACCACCCACACCATCACCGGCGCCATCGTCGGCGTCGGCTCGGTCCAGCGCGCCAGCGCGGTGCGCTGGGGCGTGGCGGGGAACATCGTGTGGGCCTGGATCTTCACGATCCCCGCGTCGGCCTTCGTCGCGGCCTTCGCGTACTGGATCAGCCTGCAGGTGTTCTGAGCGGCTGCCCACATCGGCCGGGCTCAGTCCACGTCGTGCGCCCGCGCGAGCGTGGCGAGGTGATACTGCAGCAGCGGTCCGAGCGGGCTGTCGGCGAAGCCCTGCCGATGCACCCGTTGCGGGAACATCACGTCGAGGTTGATGTTGCCTTCGAGCAGCACCGGCCCGTCCATGGTCGACGCGATGTCCCAGCCCACAAGGATTCGGTGCGGGAACGCGCGGTGCGCCGCCAGCGCCAGCGCCTGGATCGCCGGCCAGGTGTCCAGCACGCGTCCCGCCACCGCCTGTCCTTTCACCGGATGGTGCGTGTACAGCACGGCGCAGCGCGACAGCCGGTCGCTGCGCATTGGCCCCAACTGCCCGCTCGTCAGATCGATCGGAACCCCGTATTCGTCCTTGCGCCGCCAGCCTGGCTCGAGTTTCGACAGGATGCGCAGCAGGCCGTGGGTGACCACGGGTCGGCCCTGCGTGTCCAGGCAGGTCAGCACCCGGACCGTGACCAGCGACTGGTCGGCCAGATCGGCCAGCTCCGCGTGGTTGTGCAGCCGCGGCTGCACGATCAGCGCCGCATGGCGGCCGCGTGCCTCGGCCCCTTCGACCAGGGCGTCGAGGTCCAGCGTTTCGCCGTCGGGCGCGCGGTAGCGCATCGGGCCCACCCGCTCAAACAACGTCGCGCCGCGGGCGCCGCGGCCGCTGCGGGGTTTCAGGAACAGGTCGCGGTCGAGCTCGGCCGGCGTGGCCTGCCAGGCGACCCCCGTGTCGTCGCAGGCCAGCAGGGTCCGGGGCACCGGCAGGCCCGCCTGCCGGCAACGGGCGGCGAAGCGCAGCTTGTCCTTCATCTCGTTGACCGCGTCGGGTGCCGGCCGCAGGGCGTTGAGCAGATGCAGCAGGCCGTTCTTGGTCTCGTGGCGCGTCAGATAACGTGCGGCCTCGGCGCGCCGACCGGGCCCATAGAGCTCCTGGAAGTAGTAGGCCAGCGGGTCGAATCCATGGCGCAGGCCGAGCACGAGCAGATCGGCGAACTGGCCGGCCAGCGAACGCCCCGCTGCGCGCCGGACGATCGGTCCGATGGCCGCCACCAGGCCGATCGAGGTGGCGACCAGCAGCACCGATCGCACGCCGGGATAGAACGCCAGGCGCAGCGGTGGATAGATCGCCTTTCGGAACAGATGGCCCTGCTCGTACACGCGCCGTGCTTCGGCGCCGACGGCGAGCGTCCGATGGCGTGTCGCCCCGGTATTCGGCGAGGCGGCGCGGCCCAGCAGCACGAAGGCCATCACATGGTTTTCGATGGCGAGCAGCTCGCTCCATTCGGCCAGCGAGGCGATGTCTTCGGCTGAGATCGACCAGGCCGTGATCGAACGGCCCTGGCACAGGTCGCACAGCATGAAGACGGTCTGCAGCAGCACACCGGTGCGCCAGAGCATCATCACCCAGGGGCGCTCGCGCCCCCGGCGCAGCACGGTGTGCACGAGGGTCGCCACCGCCATCCACAGCGGCAGGTCGAGCAGCCAGTCGTCACGGATGAACCCGCTGCTCACCAGCAGGTCGGTGGCCTGGATGGCACCGAGCAGCAGCATGGCGCCGCTCGCCATCAGCCAGCGGCTGCGTTCGCGGTGCGACTTCCAATGCACCGCGAGCTGGAACAAGGTCCAGCACAGGCCGACGGCGACCGCGATATCCGAGTCGTACTGGACGGGCGAGTCGAAGCGCCAGGCCGGCGTGTCGGTGAGGAACTGGGCCAGCCCGGTCGACAGCGCGAAGAGGCTCGCGCCGACCAGCACGGTCCGGGGGTGGATCGACGGCGGCCTGAGCCGGCCTGTCTGCGATGGCATCGGAACTCCAAAGGCCGTCTGTCGGCCCGCGGGTTCACTCTATTTGGCGAATCTGAACGAACGCTGTCAGCCGGGTGTGCGTGGCTCGAGCGCTCACGCGGCTACTGCGAGATCTTTCGGCCTTCTTCGACCTGGTGCTCGAAATAGCGCTGGAAGCTGAAGGCGATGCTGGCCATCAGCACCGTGCTGCCGATGAGCAGCGAGACGACCACCGCGCCGATGGTGATCCACCCGGTCTGGCCGGGCGCGGCGTCGGCGGGCGCGGCGGCATTGAATCGCGCATTCCATTTTTCCGCCGTCATCAGGCCGTACACGATGGCCGTGAGCGCGCACGCGGCGATGGTGAAGCCCAGCAGCGGAATGAGCGCCCAGCTCAGGCCGTCGTCCAGCCCGTACAGGCGTGCCCGCTCGACGCCGTACAGGCCGAGCGCCGTCGGAATGGGCAGCAGCCAGCCGAGCGTGTCGCCCAGCCCGTGCAGGTAGAAGCGGTGCAGGCCGAGCGGCCCACCGAGGAAGGCGAGCCATGCGGCCAGGGTCTTGTTCTTCATGCGGCGCGTCACTCGGGCCGGGTCGTGCTGCCGGCCCCCAGGGCCTTCTCCATCAGCACGACGTCGAGCCATTGGCCGAACTTCCAGCCGCAATCCTTGAGCACGCCGACGCGCGTGAAGCCCTGGGCGCGATGCACGCCGACCGAGCCCGCGTTGGCCGAGTCGCCGATCACGGCGATGAGCTTGCGCACGCCGGCGGCTTCGGCCGCTTGCGAGAGGGCGGCCAGCAACTGGCTGCCCACACCCTGGCCGCGCGAGGCGTCGGCCAGGTAGATCGAGTCCTCGGCGGAGAAGCGGTAGGCCGGCCGCGGCTTGAACCAGTTGCAGTAGGCGAAGCCGAGGATCCGGCCGTCGCGTTCCGCCACCAGGTAGGGCAGCTGCTTGGCCAGCACGTCGGCACGGCGGGCGGCCATGTCGGCCGGGCTCGGCGGCTCGGTCTCGAACGTGCCGGTGCCGTTCAGGACATGGTGTGCATAGATGGCGGCGATGGCCGCGACGTCTTCGTCGCGGCTGGGGCGGATGGTGAGGGGATTCATGAAGACGAAAGGCTCGTGGCGGCTGCGTGAAAGAGACAGTGAGAGTGCACCGGGGTGCGGGTTCGACACGATTCTGGAGCCAAAAAACGCGCCCGGGCTATAATCGCAGGCTTTTCAGCGTGTCGCTGGCCGGGTGGCCATGTCGCGTGTCTCGACGCTGGAAGAACTCTTGTGGGCGAACCTTGCGGGTTTGCTGCACCACCCGAAGGATAAATCATGGTCGTCATTCGACTCTCCCGCGGCGGCTCCAAAGGTCGTCCGTTCTTCAACATCGTCGTGTCGGACAAGCGCGTTCGCCGCGATGGCCGCTTCATCGAGCGCCTGGGTTTCTACAACCCGACCGCCAAGGAAAACGAAGAAAGCATCCGCATCGCGCAGGATCGCCTGACCTACTGGAAGAGCGTTGGCGCGCAAGCCTCGCCCACGGTCATTCGCCTGATCAAGCAAGCCGCTGCTGCCGCCCCCAAGGCCGCAGCCTAAGCTCGGCCCGGGATGCTGCCCACGCTCGAAGCCGCCGAATTGCCGGCGGACGCGATCGAGGTGGGGCGCATCGCCGACGCCTGGGGCATCAAGGGCTGGTTCAAGGTCCTGCCCCACAGCGCCCGACCCGAGGCGCTCTTCTCTTCGAAGCGCTGGTTCATCCAGCCTTCCGCCCCGGTCACTTCGACACCGAAGATCGGCGCTTTCCGGCTCGCGATCCGCGAGGCCAAGGAACATTCCAATTGCGTCGTTGCGACGTCGGACGACGTGCCTGATCGCACGGCCGCCGAGGCCCTGCGAGGCGCGCGCGTGTTCGTGCCGCGTTCGAGCTTTCCCACGGCAGGCGACGACGAGTACTACTGGGTCGACCTGATCGGCCTGTCGGTGGTCAACCGCGAGGGCGTGGCCCTGGGCACCGTGCGCGAGCTGCTGGCCACCGGCCCGCAGACCACGCTGGTGCTGGCGTCCGAACAGGACGGCAAGCCGCTCGAGCGCATGGTGCCTTTCGTCTCGGCCTTCGTCGACAAGGTCGACCTGGCAGGGCGCCTGATCACGGTCGACTGGCAGCCCGACTACTGAACGCCGGCGTCGCCATGCGCTTCGACGTTCTCACGCTGTTCCCCGAGCTTTTCGCGCCGCTGCTGACCAGCGGCGTGACGCGTCGCGCCTACGAGTCCAAGCAGGTCGAACTCGTCTTCTGGAATCCGCGCGACTTTGCGGAAGGCAACTACAAACGTGTCGACGACCGTCCGTTCGGTGGCGGCCCCGGCATGGTGATGATGGCCGAGCCGCTGTCGGCCTGCCTCGATGCCGCGCTCGCCGCGCGCGGCGCACCGGCACCGGTGGTGCTGTTCTCGCCGATCGGCGAGACCCTGTGCCACGCGGCGGTCGAGACCTGGGCGGCCGGCGAGGGCGCCGTGCTGGTCTGCGGCCGCTACGAGGGCATCGACCAGCGCTTCATCGATGCGCGCGTGACGCACCAGATCAGCCTGGGCGACTTCGTGCTGTCGGGCGGCGAGATCGCCGCCATGGCGCTGCTCGACGCGGTCGCGCGGCTGCAGCCCGGCGTGCTGGGCGACGAGGCCAGCCATGTGCAGGACAGCTTCAATCCGGCGCTCGACGGGTTGCTCGACTGCCCGCACTACACGCGCCCCGAGGTCTGGAACGGGCAAGCCGTGCCAGCCCCGCTGATGTCCGGTCACCACGCGCAGATCGAACGCTGGCGGCGCGACCAGCGGCTCGCGATCTCCGCCGCTCGACGGCCGGACCTGGTGGAGGCGGCGCGCGCTGCCGGTCGCCTGACCCCGGCCGATGAGTCTGCGCTGAAAAAAAAGCTATAATCTCGGGCTCCCCGATCCTCTGGCCGGCCGCGTCATTCACGGAACGACGCCTTTAGTGCAGCGCGGTCACGATCGAATCCAGGAAATCATGAACCTCATCCAGACCCTCGAGCAGGAAGAAATCGCCCGGCTCGGCAAGACCATCCCCGATTTCATGCCCGGTGACACGGTCATCGTCAGCGTGAACGTCGTCGAAGGCAGCCGCAAGCGCGTGCAGGCCTACGAAGGCGTCGTGATCGCCAAGCGCAATCGTGGCCTCAACAGCGGCTTCACGGTGCGCAAGATCTCCAGCGGCGAAGGCGTGGAACGCACGTTCCAGACCTACAGCCCCCTGATCGCCGCCATCGAAGTCAAGCGCCGCGGCGATGTGCGCCGCGCCAAGCTGTACTACCTGCGCGAGCGCAGCGGCCGTTCGGCACGCATCAAGGAAAAGCTGCCGGGCAAGCGCATGAAGGCTGCCGCCGCTCAGTAAGCTGCGTCTTCCATGCCTCGCAAAAGCCGCCGATTCGGGCGGCTTTTTGCATTTTGGCGCGGCGCTTGCATGCCTGCGTGATGCATGGGTGAGGCGTGCCGTGTACCGTTCAGCCCGCTCCCGCGTTGTATCTGCCATACCCATTGTTCGTTCCCTTGAATCCCATCTCCGTCACCATGGAAGCCGTCGCCCCGATCGAACCCATCAACGCCGTCTCTCTGGCGGCCTTCGATCCGCGCGACGTGCCCGTGGTGCGTGTCGACAGCGACCTCCCTGCAGTGCCGGCGTCGCAGCTGACGGCGCAGGCATTGCGCGCCCGTTTCGCGACGCCGCCCCGATGGACGCCCGAACTGCGCCGCGAGCCTCGCATCGGAGACCGCGCGCCCGCCCAGGCCGCCGTGCTGGTGCCCATCGTGCAGCGCGAGGTGCCCACGGTGCTGCTGACCGAGCGCGCGACGCAGATGTCGACGCACTCGGGCCAGGTGGCCTTCCCCGGGGGGCGAGTCGACCCGGAAGACGCGAACATCGCCGCTGCCGCGCTGCGCGAGGCGTGGGAAGAGGTCGGCCTGTCGGCCGACTACATCGAGGTGCTGGGCAGCCTGCCGACCTACACCACGGTCACCTCCTTCATCGTCACGCCGGTCATCGCACTGGTGCGGCCGGGCTTCCACCTCACGCTCAGCCCGTCGGAAGTGGCCGATGCCTTCGAGGTCCCGCTGGCGCATCTGATGGACCCGGCGAACCATCGGAGCCATGCCATGGTGGGCGAGGGCCTGAATGCGCGGCAGTGGTTCTCCATGCCCTACCAGGACGGGCCGCAGGAGCGTTTCGTGTGGGGTGCGACGGCCGGCATGCTGCGCAACCTCTACCGCTTCCTGTCTGCCTGAAAGACGCAACCCACCCCCGAAGCGGCGCACTGCGTGTCGCCGCCTCCCCCTCGAGGGGGCGCACCCAGCGGCCTGGCCAAGCCAGTTCCGCGTGTGCTCTGGCCTCGGCCCGACCACTCGCTATCATCGACCGATGAGCTTCTTTGCCATTCTGTGCGCGTTGCTGATCGAGCAGGTGCGCCCGCTCGCAACCCACAACCCGGTCTATGGGGGCGTGCTGGCCTGGACCCGCTGGACCAGCCGCAACTTCGACGCCGGCCAATCGCACCATGGCTGGGTCGCGTGGGGCCTGGCAGTCTTCGTGCCGACCCTGCTGACGCTGGGCGTGCACTGGCTGCTGGTGCTGACGCTCGGCTTGCCCTTCGCCGTGCTGTGGAGCGTCGCGATGCTCTACGTCACCCTGGGCTTCCGTCAGTTCAGCCATCACTTCACCGGCATCCGCGATGCACTGGAAGAGGGTGACGAGCCGCTGGCGCGCTCGCTGCTCGCGCACTGGCAGCACGTGGACGCGGCGAACCTGCCGCGCAGCGAGATCATTCGCCACGTGATCGAGCACTCCGTCATCGCGGCGCACCGCCATGTGTTCGGCGTGCTGGCCTGGTTCTCGGTGCTGGCCGCCTTCGGGCTGGGCCCGGCCGGCGCGGTGTTCTATCGCATGAGCGAGTTCGTCGCACGCTACTGGGCCCACAAGGACGGCGCCATCGTCCAGCCCTCCAGCGTGTGGGTGCAACAGGCGGCGCGGCGCGCCTGGGTGGCCGCCGACTGGCTGCCGGCGCGCATCACGGCGCTGGGCTTCGCGGTGGTCGGTAGCTTCGAGGATGCCATCGACAGCTGGCGCAACGATGCCCGCCGCTTTCCCGAGCCGAACGATGGCGTGATCCTCGCGGCCACGTCCGGCGCGGTGAATGTGCGGCTCGGCGGCGGCAGCCTGCGTCCGCTGGCGTCGGTCGATCCGCTGGCCGGCGCGCAGATCGCCGACACCGGCTGGTCCGAGCCGGTGCTCGACACCGGCAGCACCGGTGGTCGCGAGCCCGACCTGGGCCATCTGCGCAGCGTGGTCGGCCTGGTGTGGCGATCGGTCGTGATGTGGATGGTGCTGCTGGCGCTGCTGACGCTCGCGCGTCTGCTGGGATGACGGTTCGCCGCCTCTGTCGATGACCGCCATCCCGACCTTCTGGAGTCCGCGCATCGGCGCGCTCGAGCCCTACGTGCCCGGCGAGCAGCCGCGCATCGAGGGGCTGATCAAGCTCAACACCAACGAGAACCCCTACCCGCCGTCGCCGCGCGTGCTCGACGCGGTGCAGGCCGCGGCGGCGAACGGCCTGGAACGCTACCCCGACCCGGAGTCGCTGGCACTGCGCGAGGCCGTGGCTGCCCACCACGGCCTGACCCGCGACCAGGTCTTCGCCGGCAATGGCTCCGACGAAGTGCTGGCGCACGCCTTCTTCGCCTTCTTCCAGCAGGCCGAGCCGCTGCTGTTTCCCGACGTCACGTACAGCTTCTACCGCGTCTATGCGCAGCTCTACGGCATCGACTGCGTCCTCCAGCCCGTCGACGACGCCTTGCGCATCGACGTCGATGCGCTGGCGGTACGGGCCGCGCAGGGCTGCGGCGGTCTCGTGATCGCCAACCCCAACGCGCCGACCGGGCGATCGCTGCCCCTGGCCGACATCGAACGCCTGCTCGTCGCCTGCCCGGCGCGCGTGGTGCTGGTGGACGAGGCCTACGTCGACTTCGGGGCGCAAAGCGCGGTGTCGCTGATCGATCGCTACCCGAACCTGCTGGTGGTGCAGACGCTGTCGAAGTCGCGCTCGCTCGCCGGCCTGCGCGTGGGCTTCGCCTGCGGCCAGGCGCCGCTGATCGATGCGCTCACGCGGGTCAAGAACAGCTTCAATTCCTATCCGATCGACCGGCTCGCGGGCGCCGGCGCCGTGGCGGCGCTGGAGGACGAGGCCTGGTTCAAGCAGACGCGCGATGCGGTCGTCGACACGCGCGAAGGCCTGGTGCTGCAACTGGAGGACCTCGGCTTCGAGGTGCAGCCGTCGCATGCCAACTTCGTCTTCGTGCGGCACCCCGCGCACGACGCGGCTGCGCTGGCGGCGGCGCTGCGCGAACGGGCCGTGCTGGTGCGGCACTTTCGCCAGCCGCGCATCGATCAGTACCTGCGCATCAGCATCGGCACGCGGGCCCAGTGCAGCGCGCTGGTCGATGCGCTGGCGACCGTCGTCGGCTGAATCCGGCTCAGCGGCGGGCGATCACGTCCCGCAGCAGCGCGATGTACTGCGCCACGAAGCGCTCCGGCAGGAACTGGCGCGCTCGTTCGCGCGCCGCCGCGGCCAGCGCGTCGCGGCGGGCCGGATCGTGCAGCAGTTCGAGCATGCGGTCGGCCAGGGCCATCGCGTCACCGTTCGGGAAGACCAGGCCGGCATCGCCGACGCATTCGGCCAGACCGCCCTGCGCAGACACGATCAGGCATTTGCCCGCGGCCATGAGTTCGATGGTCACGCCGCCCATGGGTTCGTACCAGACCGAGGGCAGCACGCCGATGCCGCCACGCCCGACCCAGTCGACCAGGGCCACGCCGGACTGCTTGCCGGCGAAGACCACCGCGTCGCCGATCCCGTGTTCCGCGACGATCCGCTCGACATCGGGGCGGGCACCGCCATCGCCGATCAGCAGCAGGCGCGGCCCCGGGCCGCGCCGCCGCAGCACCTCGGCAAAGGCGTGCACCAGCACGTCCACGCCCTTCTCCTGGACCATGCGGCCCATGTAGAAGAACTCGAATTCAGGGTTCGGCCGGTCGGCGCCGGCGAACTGCGCGATGGGGAAGGGGTTGTAGATCTGGACCTGGCGCGGCAGCGGCAGCGCCTGGTCCATCCATCGCGTGATCGCGACATTCCGATGCACGGCCCGCTTCGCGACGGCGCGGCGCAGGGCCAGCTTGAGGCCCTCGCGCAGCGCGAAGCCCCAGCCGCTGCGGCGCGCATGGAAACGCACCGACGCCAGCGGCGTCAGCGGTGCCGGTGCGTTGTCGACCCAGCCCAGCCCGTCGATGCACGCCGCCTGGTAGCCCACGTGCACCCAGACGAAGGGCTTGCGCTGCAGCAGGACCCAGGGCTGCAGCGCGAGGCTGGCGCCGTTGAACAGCACCACGTCGGCCCATTGCACCAGTGCGCGGGCTTCGGCCCGGCCCGGACGGCGAATCACCTCGAACCCGAAGCCCGGTGCAGCCCCACCGTCCGCCTCGGACTGCGTCACCACCTTGCACGCCACGCCGTTGGCGATGAAACCCTGCGCCAGCGCCATCGACACCGTCTCCACACCGCCGAGCGAGGGGTGGAAGGCGTGCGAATAGAGCAGGACTTTCATGGGAAGCGCCGCTGGCTCAGTTCGGCGAACAGTTCGCCGTAGATGCGGTAGCGCGTGGCGTTGATGGCGCCGGCGTGGGTGGCGGAATCGACCTGTGCGATCACGCCGCAGCCGGGCTCGTGCAGGTGCGTGCAGTTGTAGAACTTGCAGTCGTTCGCATGCTCGGCGATGTCGGGCATGAGCCGCGCGAGCTGCATCGGCTCGATGTGGTTGAGGCCGAACTCCTGGAAGCCCGGCGAATCGATGAGCGCCGTGCGGCGCTCGGCGTCGACCCAATACAGCGTGGTGCTGGTGGTCGTGTGCTTGCCCGAATTCAGCGCGTAGGAAATCTCGTTGGTCAGCGCCGACGCGCCCGGCACCAGCAGGTTCGTGAGCGTGCTCTTGCCCGCGCCCGACGGGCCGAGGACGAGCGTCGTCTTGCCGTCGAGCAGCTTCATCAGCGCGGCGCGGTCGACGTCTCCGGAGGCAGTGAGCGACAGCGGCAGCACGCCCTGGTGCATGCGGCGGTACGGGGCCAGCCGGGCCCAGGCGCGCTCGAAGGGCACGACCAGGTCGCTCTTGTTCAGCGCGATGATGGGGGTGATGTGCTCGGCCTCGGCCGCGATCAGTGCGCGCGCCAGCTGATGCTCCGAGAACTCGGGCTCGGCCGCGATCAGGATCAGCACCTGGTCGAGGTTGGCCGCGAAGGACTTGGTGCGGATCTCGTCCTGCCGGTAGAACAGGTTCTTGCGTTCCACCACCTGTTCGATCGTGCCTTCGTCTTCGCTGGCCTGCCAGCGCACGCGGTCGCCGACGACGGCCTGGCTCTTCTTGCCGCGCGGGTGGCAGATGCGGCGTTCGCCCTCGGGTGTCTCGACCAGGCAATGACGGCCATGGCTCGCGACGACCAGGCCGTCGCGCAAGGCCGCTTCGGCGGCGGCGCCGCGTTGCTTAGCCAAGCGCGCGCGCTCCGGTCATTGGAAAACCTTCGTGCTTCGCACTGCGGTGCGCGCTTGCTTGGGGCGGCCCGGCGCTGCGCTCATGCGGCGGCCAGCAACGCGTCGGCCTGCGCCGCGCAGTCGAGGTCGGTCTGCGAGATGCCCGACACATCGTGCGTGTTGAAGCGCACCACGCAGCGGTTGTAGTGCACCGACAGGTCCGGGTGGTGGTCGAAGCGGTGCGCCACCATCGCCAACGCATTCACGAAGGCGATGGTCTCGAAGTAGTTGGCGAAGGTGTAGGTCTTCTCGATGGCGACATCGGCATCGTTGCCGGTGAGCTTCCAGCCATCGAGGCGGGCGAGGGCGCTCACGATCTCGGTCGCGCTCAGGGCGCGGCGTGGTGTGGACTTCCAGTCCTTGAAGCTGAGCATGCTGGTGCTGGGCATGGGGTCGATCTCCGGAGGGGGTCAGGCCGCGGCCATGCGCGCAAGGCGCTCGGAGGCCGGCGGGTGCGAGTAGTAGAACTGGACGAACAGCGGGTCGGGCGTGAGCGTCGACGCGTTGTCTTGGTAGAGCTTGAGCAGCGCGGCGGCCAGGTCGGTGCCGCTGGTCTGCGCCACGGCGTAGGCGTCGGCCTCGAACTCGTGCTGGCGCGAGAGCCAGGCCGGCAGCGGCGCCACGAAGAAGGTGAAGACCGGCACGGCGAGCATGAAGAGCAGCAGCGCCAGCGCATCGTTCGGGGCGCCCATGTTGGGCTGCACGCCCAGGCCGGCGTAGAACCACGATTGGCCCGACACCCAGCCCAGCAGCGCGAAGCCGGCCAGGCTCAGGGCGAACATCGCCGCCATGCGCTTGACGATGTGGCGGCGTTTGAAATGCCCCAGCTCGTGGGCCAGCACGGCCTCGACCTCGCCGGCGCTGAGCTGGCGCAGCAGGGTGTCGTAGAACACCACGCGCTTGCTGGCGCCGAAGCCGGTGAAGTAGGCGTTGGCGTGCGCGCTGCGGCGGCTCCCATCCATCACGAACAGGCCCTTGGCCGCGAAGCCGCAGCGCTGCATCAGCGCCGTCACGCGGGCCTGCAGGCTGGCGTCGTCGAGCGGCTTGAACTTGTTGAAGAGCGGGGCGATGAAGGTCGGGTAGACCAGCATCAGCAGCAGGTTGAAGCCCATCCACACGGCCCAGGCCCACAGCCACCACAGGCTGCCGGCGGCCCCCATCAGCCACAGGATGAGCGCGGCGATCGGCAGGCCGATGAGCGCGCCGATCAGCGTGCCCTTCACCATGTCGGCCAGCCATAGCTTGAAGGTCATCTTGTTGAAGCCGAAGCGTTGTTCCAGGCGGAAGGTCTGCCACAGCGTGAAGGGCAGGTCGAGCAGACCGCCGATCAGCGCGAAGGCCGCCAGCAGCGTCAGTTGCTGCACCATGCCGCCGCCGAGCCCGGCGAGCAGCACCTTGTTGAGCAGGTCGAGGCCACCCAGCAGTGTCCAGGCCAGCAGCACGGCCGCGCTCCACGCCATCTCGACCAGGCCGAAGCGGCTCTTGGCGATCGTGTAGTCGGCGGCTTTCTGATGAGCGTCCAGGGTCATCGTCTGGGTGAAGGCGGCGGGCACCACGTCGCGGTGGCGCGCCACGTGGCGGATCTGGCGCGAGGCCAGCCAGAACTTCACCGCCAGGCCGGCGAGCAGGGCGGCGGCGAACGCATAGGTGAAGGTGAGTGCATCGGACATGGCGGGCCGAGTTTAGCCCCCGCATCGGCGGGCCCGCTCGGTGAAGGGGCACCTTCGACGACAATCGCCTGATGCCTGAAACCCCCGCATCGAACCTCGCCGCCCCCGCCCCCGTGTTGAAGAAAAGCGACCAGAACCTGGTCTGGCTCGACTGCGAGATGAGCGGCCTGGACCCTGAAAAAGAACATCTGCTGGAGATCGCCATCGTGGTGACCAGTTCCGACCTGTCGGTGCGCATCGAAGGCCCGGTCTTCGTCATTCACCAGAGCGATGCCCTGCTCGACGCCATGGACAGCTGGAACAAGGGCACGCACGGCCGCAGCGGCCTGATCGACAAGGTCAAGGCGTCGACGGTCGACGAGGTCGAGGCGGAGAAGCAACTGCTGGAGTTCATCGGGCGCTACATCCCCAAGCAGGGCTCGCCGATGTGCGGCAACACCATCGGTCAGGACCGTCGCTTCCTGGTGAAGTACATGCCCAAGCTCGAGGCCTACTTCCACTACCGCAACCTCGACGTGAGCACGCTGAAGGAACTGGCCAAGCGCTGGAAGCCCGCGGCCTACAACGCGTTCAAGAAGCAGCAGGCGCACACGGCGCTGGCCGATGTGCATGAATCCATCGACGAACTGGCGCACTACCGCAAGACCTTCCTTCGTCTCGAAGATTAGGTAAAAACCCGAGCCCGTGTCATAATCTCGGGCTTCGCTGCACAGTGCAGCGTTTCTCGCATCTCCCTATCTTGCACACCGCGCCCGATGAACGGGCCGCAGCCAAGGCAGACCTTCGGTCGTAGCTCTTGCTGAATGTCGTTGGATGGTTGATGTTTTTAACCACCCGACGGGGCGCCGCCTACGGCAGCGCTCGCGTATGAGCTATCTCTATGACCGACGCTTACCTCCAAGCGCAGGGCGATTTCGCGCCTGTGCAATCCGACGAATTCGCCGTGGCCGGTGAATCCGCTGCTGTTTCCATGTCCGCATCCGACGACATCGTCGTGCTCGACCTGGCCGACGACGTTGCGCCCGAAGCCGAAGCACCGAAGAAGCCCAACGGCTTCGTCATGCTGGGCCTGGCGCCCGAACTGGTTGCTGCCGTGGCCGACCTCGGTTTCGAACAACCCACCTCCGTCCAGGAAAAAGTCATCCCCCTGGCGATGACCAGTTCCGACGAAGGCAATGCCCGCTTCATCGACCTGCTGGTGTCGAGCCAGACCGGCAGCGGCAAGACCGCCGCCTTCCTGCTGCCCGTGCTGCACACGCTGCTCGCCCAGGAAGCCGAAGCCGCCGCTGCGCTCAAGGCCGAAGCCGACCGCCTGGCCGCCGAAGCCATCGCCCGTGGTGAAGCGCCGCCCAAGAAGGCCAAGCGCAAGGACCCGACCAGCAACCGCAACTTCAAGGCCGCCACCCCCGGCGCCCTGATCCTGTGCCCGACGCGCGAGCTCGCCCAGCAGGTGGCCCATGACGCCATCGACCTTGTCAAGCATTGCCGCGGCCTGCGCGTCGCCAGCGTGGTGGGCGGCATGCCTTACCAGCTGCAGATCGCCAAGCTGCAGAACGCCAACCTCGTGGTCGCCACGCCGGGCCGCCTGCTCGACCTGCAGCGCTCGATGCAGATCAAGCTCGACCAGGTGCGCTTCCTCGTGGTCGACGAAGCCGACCGCATGCTCGACCTCGGCTTTGCCGACGACCTGGCCGAAGTCAACCAGCTCACCATCGAGCGCAAGCAGACGATGATGTTCAGCGCGACCTTCGCACCGCGCATCCAGCAGCTCGCCACCCGCGTGATGCGCCAGCCGCAGAAGATCCAGATCGACTCGCCGCAAGAAAAGCACGCGAACATCAAGCAGGTGCTGTTCTGGGCCGACAACACCCAGCACAAGCGCAAGATGCTCGACCACTGGCTGCGCGACACCACGATCAACCAGGCCATCGTGTTCGCCAGCACGCAAGTCGAATGCGACGGCCTCGCCAACGACCTGCAGCAGGACGGCTTCAGCGCCGTTGCGCTGCACGGTGCCCTGAGCCAGGGCCTGCGCAACCGCCGCCTGATGGCGCTGCGCCAGGGCCAGGTGCAGATCCTGGTGGCCACCGACGTCGCCGCCCGCGGCATCGACGTGCCGACCATCACCCACGTCTTCAACTTCGGCCTGCCGATGAAGGCCGAGGATTACACCCACCGCATCGGCCGCACCGGCCGTGCCGGCCGCGACGGCATCGCCGTCACCTTCGCCGAGTTCCGCGATCGCCGCAAGATCATGGACATCGAGCACTACAGCCACCAGCAGTTCAAGGCCGAGACCATCCCCGGCCTGGAGCCCCAGCAGCGCATGCCGCAATCGCGCCCGCAAGGCAACTTCGGCGGCGGTGGCCGTGATGCCCACTCGCGCGGTGGCGAACGCAAGTTCGGCGGCGGCGGCGGTGCAGGCCCGCGCGGTGGTGGCTTCGGCGGCAATGGCGGCGGCTATGCCGGCGCCAGCGGCTTCAACGACCGCGGTCCGCGCGGCGCGGCACCCGGTGCCCGTCCGCACCATGGCCACAACGCCGGTTTCGGCGGCGGCCGTGACGAAGGCGGCGGTGGCTTCGGCCGCAAGCCGGGCTGGGGCGACAGCGCACCGCGCGGTGCTGGCGGCCCGGGTCGCGGTGAAGGCTTCGCGCCGCGTGGCGAGAGCTTCGCCCCGCGCAACGAAGGCTTCGGCGGCCCGCGCGGCGCAGCCGGCGGCGGCAAGGTGTTCGTGCCGCGTGATGCGGCCAAGCGTGCATTCAAGCCCAGCCGCTGAGTGATCGCCGGCCTCGTGCCGGTTTGATCGATCAGCCAAAAAAAGGCCCGCCTTCGTCATGAAGGCGGGCCTTTTGTCTTTCCGGGAGAGGGCGCGCGAGGCGTGAACCTGCAATGAAAAAAGCCTGCGACGGTGAAGTAGCAGGCTTTTCAACGCTTTCGCGGGTGTTGGTGGTGGGCCCTGAGTGACTCGAACACTCGACCTACGGATTAAGAGTCCGCTGCTCTACCAACTGAGCTAAGAGCCCCTGACTGACATCGACATCGCTGTCATCAGGCAAGACTGCGATTATAGCCATAGAAATCGGGCTGTCGTAGGATGGGCGGCTTCCCTCGTCAAAAATCCAACAATGGCCACCTCTCTTCCTTCCGCCTCCGAACCGTCGCACGTCGTGATCACCGGCGCCGCCGGCGCGCTCGGGCGTGCCGTGGTTCAGCGCTTCATGGGCGACGGCGCCCGGCTGGTGCTCATCGGCCACAGCGAAAGCCAGCTGGCCGATGCCTTTCCGGGACTCGACAACTCGCGCCATCTGCTGATCGCGGCGGATGTGACGTCCGACACCGGCATGCAGGCCGCCGCCGGGCAGATCCTCCAGGCCTTCCAGCACATCGACACCGTCGTGCATGTGGCCGGTGGTTTCGAGATGGGCGCATCCGTGCACACGCTCGACCGCGCCAGTTGGGACCGCATGATGAACCTCAACGCCTGGTCCTTCGTTGCCGTGGCGCAGGCCTTCGTGCCGTCGATGGTCGAGCGCAAGGCTGGCAGTGTGATCGCTGTCACCGCCAAGGTGGCCGGGCGTGGCTTGGCCGCCATGTCGGCCTATATCGCGTCGAAGAGTGCGCTGCAGCGCCTGGTCGAGGCGGCGGCGGCCGAGCTGTCGCCGCATGGCGTCCGGGTCAACAGCATCGCGCCCAGCGTGCTCGACACACCCGCCAACCGTCAGGCCATGCCCGACGCCAACCCGGCGGACTGGGTGTCGACCGATGTCGCGGCGCAGACCGTGGCCTTCCTGGCATCTCCCGCCGCCCAGGCTTTGCACGGACAGCATCTCACGCTCGACGTCTGAGAAGTCGGCGCACCACGAAAAAAGCCTCGGCGCGGACGCCGAGGCTTCTAGATGGAGTTGGTGGAGAGGATGAGGATCGAACTCACGACCTCCGCATTGCGAACGCGGCGCTCTCCCAGCTGAGCTACCCCCCCAACACAGGGCGAATTCTAACCAGAACCGACCGAGGACTGTGGCCCCGAGCGTTGAAAGGCGCGGCGCTATCCTCGACGGTGAAGGAGTTTGAATTCATGACGACCCATGACCCCGCCTGGCTCGAGCGCATGTACAACAACCGCGCCCGCGTGCCCGAGAGCGGCGAGCACCTCGCGCGCTGGACGCGCGATTCCGCACAGGTGCGCGCCAGCACGCCCGGCGCGCTCGATCTTCGCTACGGCGATGCGCCCAGCGAGACGCTGGACATCTTTCCGGGCGCCAAGGCGGATGCGCCGGTGTTCTTCTTCATCCACGGCGGCTGGTGGCGTTCGCTCGACAAGAGCGACCATTCCTTCGTGGCGCCGCCCTTCGTCCAGCACGGTGCCTGCGTCGTGCTGCCCAACTACGCGCTGTGCCCCGGGACCGGGACTGCACCGGTGACCATCCCTGCGATCGCGCTGCAGATGGTGCGGGCGCTGGCGTGGACCTGGCGCCATGTCGCCGCGCACGGCGGCGACCCATCGCGCATCACCGTGGCCGGCCACTCGGCGGGCGGGCACCTCGCGGCGATGCTGCTGGCCTGCGACTGGCAGGCCGTGGCATCGGACCTGCCCGTGGGGCTGGTGCGCAACGCGCTCTCGATCTCGGGCCTGCATGACCTGCGGGAGATCCGGCACGTGCCCTTCCTGGCCGATTCGCTGCGGCTGACCGCGCACGATGCGCGTCGCGCCAGCCCAGCCCTGTGGCCGGCACCGAAGCGCGGCACGCTCTACAGCGTGGCCGGCGCCGACGAGAGCGAAGCCTTCCATGCGCAGAACGCCGCGATCCGCCGGGCGTGGGGCGCGAAGACCGTGCCCGTCTGCGAACTGTTGCCGGGCCTCAACCACTTCAGCATCGTCGAAGCGCTGGCCGACCCGGCGCATGCGTTGCACCGCCACGCCGTGGCCCTGCTGGACGCCTGAAGGGTCGCGTTCTCTTCAGGCGAGGCGGCGCACGGGCGCTACATCAGCAGGTGTTCGCCCGCGTTGTCGCCGCCCAGCGTCACGTAGTTGACCTTGCGGATGTCCATCAGCACCGTGCCGCCGGCATAGCTGATGGAGCTCTGCACGTCCTGCTCCATCTCGACCAGCGTGTCGGCCAGCTTGCCCTTGATCGGCTCGAGGATGCGCTTGCCCTCGACGTGCCGGTACTCGCCCTTGTTGAAGTCGCTGGCCGAGCCGTAGTACTCCTTGAAGAGCACGCCGTCGACCTCGACCGTCTTGCCGGGTGACTCTTCATGGCCCGCGAACAGCGAGCCGATCATCACCATCGATGCCCCGAAGCGGATGCTCTTGGCAATGTCGCCGTGGTCGCGGATGCCGCCGTCGGCAATGATGGGCTTGGTCGCCACCCGCGCACACCACTTGAGCGCGCTCAACTGCCAGCCGCCGGTGCCGAAGCCGGTCTTGAGCTTGGTGATGCAGACCTTGCCCGGTCCGATGCCGACCTTGGTCGCGTCGGCGCCCCAGTTCTCCAGGTCGATGATGGCCTCGGGCGTGCCCACGTTGCCCGCGATCACGAAGCTCTTGGGCAGCTTCTCCTTGAGGTAGGCGATCATGGCCTTCACCGTGTCGGCATGGCCGTGTGCGATGTCGATCGTGATGTATTCCGGCACCAGGCCGGCCGCGGCCAGCTGGTCGACTGTGTCGTAGTCCGCCTGCTTCACGCCCAGCGAGATCGAGGCGAACGTGCCCTTGGCGTGCATGTGCTTCACGAACTTGACATTGTCGAGGTCGAAGCGGTGCATCACGTAGAAATAGCCATGCTGCGCCAGCCAGAGGCTGATGTGCTCGTCGATCACCGTCTTCATGTTGGCCGGCACGACCGGGATGCGGAAGCTGCGGCCGCCGAGCGTGACGCTCGCGTCGCATTCCGCACGGCTTTCCACGCGGCATTTGCGCGGCAGCAGCAGGATGTTGTCGTAATCGAAGATCTGCATGAGAACCAAGCTCCTGTGAAGGTGCACCGCGGAACGATTTCCGGCGGCGTGGGCGCTTGGTCTCGGCCCGGTCGATTCGCGCCCTGCAGACGCAAAAAAACCGGGCGACAAGAAACTTGGGCCCGGTGATTGATTCTAGGGAGGTGCCGGTTCGCGTGCGAGGTGACTTTCGTATAGACCTTATTCGCGAATCGGCTGTGCTCGATCAGAAGCGGTAGCCGATGCCCACGCCCACCAGCAGCGGGTCGACCTTGACCGTCGACAGCTTGGTGCCGTTCAGGCTCACGTCGGTGCGGATCTGCACCTTCTTCACGTCGAAGTTCAGGAACACGTTCTTGGCGATCTTGATGTCGAAACCCGCGCCCACGGCCAAGCCGAAGCTGTTGTGGTCGAGGTCCAGCCGGCCGACGGTCGGCACGTTCAGGTTGGTCGAGCTGATGCGCGTGTAGTTGAAACCGGCGCCGACATAGGGCCGGAACGTGCCTTCGGGCAGGAAGTGGTATTGCAGCGTCAGCGTCGGCGGCAGGTGCTTGAAGGTGCCGATGTCCACCGGGCCGCCGAGCGCGCTCTGCTCGATCGTCACGCGCTGCTTCTGCGGCACGGTCAGCACCAACTCGGCCGCGATGTTCGGCGTGAAGAAGTAGGTGATGTCGAACTCGGGGATCGTCTTCTTGTTGATGGTGATCGCGTCCTCCGGCACGGCCAGGGCACCGATGGCGTCCGACTTGTTGGCCGGGTCGAGCCGCACGGCGCGGGCGCGTACCAGCCAGTTGCCTTGGGCTTCCTGCGCCAGCGCAGGAACGGCGCTCAGCGTGCCGAGCAGGGTGGCGACAAGGGCGCAGGCGAGATTCTTCTTCATGGTCTTGGAACTCCAGTTGTGACCGACACGAGGGGTCGGAAGCCGATGGCCAGTGTCTGCATGCGCGGCGTTTGCTTCCTTGATCCATGGCAACGTTTGCAGAAGGCTGTTTCAAATGCGCAACGTCTCGCGCGCAGCCTTGACGCCCGTCAGTGCAGGGCGCGGGCGGCCTTCCACAATGCACGCACCGCAGCACGTTCGCGCTGCTTCCTATTCCCTGGAGATCATCCTCATGCTTCGCCACCGCCTCGCTGCCATCGCCGTTCTGGCACTCGCCTCGTCTTCCGTCTTCGCTGCCGACTGCACCGTCGAGATCGAAGGCAACGACGCCATGCAGTTCAACAAGGCCACCATCGAGGTGAGCAAGACGTGCAAGGACTTCACCGTCAAGCTCAAGCACAGCGGCAAGCTGCCGAAGCAGGCCATGGGCCACAACTGGGTGCTGGCCAAGACGGCCGACGTGCAGGCCATTGCCACCGACGGCATCGCCGCCGGGCTGCCGCAGAACTACGTGAAGGCCGGCGACGCGCGCGTCGTGGCGCACACAAGAATCGTGGGCGGTGGCGAAAGCGACAGCGTGACCTTCGCGGTGGCCAAGCTCGGCGCCGCCGACAGCTACACCTACTTCTGTTCCTTCCCTGGCCACTCGGCGATCATGAAGGGCACGCTGAAGCTGGTGAAATAAGCGCCGCCGGCGCCGTGCGGACCCCGGCTTCCTACAATGCCGGCATGTCTCTTTTCGGCTCGCACGACGCCTCCGCCGGCGCCCCCCCTTTTCCAGCGGCCGCCTCGCCCCTGCTCGCCAACCTCAACCCCGAGCAGCTCGCGGCGGTCACGCTGCCCGCGGGCAACGCACTGATCCTCGCCGGGGCCGGTTCCGGCAAGACGCGGGTGCTCACCACCCGCATCGCCTGGCTGATGCAGACGGGTCAGGTGTCGCCTGGCGGCATCCTTGCCGTGACCTTCACCAACAAGGCGGCGAAGGAAATGATGACGCGGCTGACCTCGATGCTGCCGGTCAACGTGCGCGGCATGTGGATCGGCACCTTCCACGGCCTGTGCAACCGCCTGCTGCGCGCGCACTGGAAGCTGGCCAACCTGCCGTCCACCTTCCAGATCCTCGACACGCAGGACCAGCTCTCGGCCATCAAGCGGCTGATGAAGCAGTTCAATGTCGACGACGAGCGCTTTCCCGCCAAGCAGACGCAGTGGTTCATCGCCGGCGCCAAGGAAGACGGCCTGCGCCCGCGCGACGTCGAGGTGCGCAGCGAGGACGACCGCAAGAAGGTCGAGATCTATCAGCTCTACGAGGAGCAGTGCCAGCGCGAAGGCGTGGTCGACTTCGGCGAGCTGATGCTGCGCAGCTACGAACTGCTGCGCGACAACGACCCCGTGCGGGAGCACTACCAGCGGCGCTTCCGCCACATCCTGATCGACGAATTCCAGGACACCAACCGCCTGCAGTACGCGTGGATCAAGATGCTGTCGGGCCAGACGATCGACGGCCGCTTCGTGCCGGGCGACAGCAGCGTGATCGCGGTGGGCGACGACGACCAGAGCATCTACGCCTTCCGCGGTGCACGCGTGGGCAACATGGCCGACTTCGTGCGCGAGTTCGACGTGCAGCACCAGATCAAGCTGGAGCAGAACTACCGCAGCTTCAGCAACATCCTCGACTCGGCCAATGCGCTGATCGGCCACAACACCAAACGGCTGGGCAAGAACCTGCGCACGAGCCAGGGCCCCGGCGAGCCGGTGCGCGTGTACGAGGCCACCAGCGACTTCGCCGAGGCGCAATGGATGGTCGAGGAGATGCGCCAGCTCGCGCGCGACGGCATCGATCGCAAGGAGATGGCCGTTCTCTACCGCAGCAATGCGCAGAGCCGGGTGATCGAGACGGCGCTGTTCAACGCCGCCGTGCCCTACCGCGTGTACGGCGGCCTGCGCTTCTTCGAGCGTGCCGAAATCAAGCATGCGCTGGCCTACCTGCGCCTCCTGGAAAACAAGGACGACGACACCAGCTTCCTGCGCATCGTCAACTTTCCGCCGCGAGGCATCGGCGCGCGCAGCATCGAGCTGCTGCAGGACGCGGCGCGTGCCGCCGGCCATTCGCTGCACGACGCCGTGAGTGCCGTCGGCGGCAAGGCCGGCGCCAACCTGTCGGCCTTCGTCGCCAAGATCGACGTGCTGCGCGAGCAGACGGTCGGCATCTCGCTGCGCGAGATCATCGAGCTGGTGCTCGACCACAGCGGCCTCGTCGAGCACTACAAGGCCGACCGCGAGGGCGCCGACCGCATCGAGAACCTGGAAGAACTGGTGAATGCGGCCGAGAGCTTCGTCACGCAGGAGGGCTTCGGCCGCGATGCGGTCGCGCTGCCGGTGGACGAACTGCGGCAGTCGCCGGCGAGCCAGGGCCTGGACCCGAACCGGCCGGTGGTCGACGAACCCGTCGAGCCGCTGGCCCCCGACGCCGAGACCGGCGAAACGCTCAGCCCGCTCGCCGCCTTCCTGACGCACGCCGCGCTCGAGTCCGGCGACAACCAGGCGCAGGCCGGGCAGGACGCCGTGCAGCTCATGACGGTGCACGCCGCCAAGGGTCTGGAGTTCGACTGCGTGTTCATCACCGGCATGGAAGAGGGCCTGTTCCCGCACGAGAACTCGATGAGCGACTTCGACGGGCTGGAGGAGGAACGCCGCCTGATGTACGTCGCCATCACGCGCGCGCGCCAGCGCCTGTACATGAGCCATTCGCAGACGCGCATGCTGCACGGCCAGACCCGCTACAACCTCAAGAGCCGCTTCTACGACGAGCTGCCCGAAGGCGCGCTCAAGTGGCTCACGCCGAAGAACCAGGGCTTCGCGCCGTCGGCCTTCGGCTATGGCGGTGGCTATGCGACCTCGCGCGGCGCCGGCGGGAGTGGCAGCAGCTACAGCGGCGGCTACAGCAAGGATTCCTTCGCCAGCCCGCCTGTCCCGCCGCAGAAGGCCGCGCCCTCGCACGGCCTGCGCTCGGGCATGCAGGTCTTCCACAACAAGTTCGGCGAAGGCACCGTGGTGGCGCTGGAAGGCACCGGCGATGACGCCCGTGCGCAGATCAACTTCCCGCGCCACGGGGTCAAGTGGCTGGCACTGTCGGTGGCGAAGCTCACGCCGGTCTGACCGGCGCGGATTGCGCGACCGTCAGTCGATGAAGGAATCGCGGAAGGTGAACCAGGTGCTGGTGAAGAACATCGCGGCCATCACCATCGCACCACCCAGCATCAGCGCCCCGGCGGCGGCGCCCGCGCCTTCGCCGGCCACCGCGGCGAACAGCGTGGCGATCAGGCTCAGCACGATGCCCGAGCCGATGAACACGCCGACCCAGGCCAACCCGAAGACGAAGAGGGCGCCGAAGTTCTTGAAGCACGCGACGAAGCTGAAGAACAGGCTCTTGGCCGGCGGTACGCCGTGCCAGTGCACCAGCGCCGGGGCATGCCAGAAGGCGAGCGACAGCGGCAGGTACAGCAGCATGGCGATCCACAGCGCCGCCTGGAAATCGCCGGCCTCGGCCATCTCGCGGCTGACGGTGCCGCCCATCAGGTAGACCTTGGCGAACTGCCCGCCGTCGGCCAGGGCCGAGATGCCCATCACGAGCATGAAGAGCACGGCGTAGAGCACGCCGAGCACCAGCATCGGCCGAAAGCCGGTGCGCACCGCCTGCAATGCCGCCAGGAACACCGCAGCGGCAGGCGGCTTCGTGCCGGCGCCGGCCCGCGCGGCCTCGGCGGTGGCGGCCATGAGCCCGAGCGTCATGGTCGGCAGCAGCATCAGCGCGATCGCGGTGCCCACCAGCGGCAGCTGCGAGGCGATCGACACCAGCGCCATGAAAAAGAAGAAGAGCGAGACGAAGGCGAGTGGCCGCTTGGCGAAGGTCTGCAGGCCGGTGCGAACCCACAGCACACCGGTGCGTGCCGGGACGATATTCAGTTTCATCGGGATCCGTTCAGGCCGCCACTGGGGCGGTGGCGCTCGGTGAGGGCGCCGCGAGCGGCTGGCGTGCGCGTTCGCGCAGCACCCGCTCGAAATGGGTGGGGTCGTGCGCCTTCAGCATGCTCGCCTCGCGCGGCAGGTGGAAGTCCCACAGGCGCGAGATCCAGAAGCGCAGGGCGGCGGCGCGCAACATGGCGGGCAGCAGCGCGCGTTCGGCGCCGGTCAGCGGGCGCACCGCCATGTAGGCGGCGAGCAGGGCGTCGGCGCGCAGCGGGTCGTGCGTGCCGGTGGGCAGGTCGACCGCCCAGTCGTTCAGGCACACCGCCAGGTCGAACAGCCAGGTGTCGGTGCCGGCGAAGTAGAAGTCGAAGACGCCGCTCAGCCGGGGCTGTTCGCTGCCGGCGGTGGTATCGAACATGGCGTTGTCGCGGAACAGGTCGGCATGCACCGGGCCGCGCGGCAGCGCCGCGTAGGCCGAAGATTCGGCGACATGGTTCTGGTAGGCCAGCTCGCCGCGCAGCAGGGCTGCCTGCGATTCGTCGAGGTGCGGCAGCACCACCGGTGCGGTGTCGTTCCACCAGGCCAGGCCGCGCAGGTTGGGCTGCACGCGGTCGAAGTCGCGGCCGGCCAGATGCATGCGCGCCAGCCAGCGGCCGAGTTCGGCGCAGTGCGCGGCGCCCGGCGCCAGTTCGCTGCGGCCCGACAGGCGTTGCACCACGGCGGCGGGCTTGCCGGCCACGACGTGCACCAGTTCGCAGGGCGCGTCGGCGGGTCGTTCCAGCCCCGTGGCCTTGGCCGGTGTCACCGTGGGGTCGGCGACCGGCTCGGGCACGGGGATGCCGTGCGCCGCCAGGTGCTTCATGAGGCACAGGTAGTAGGGCAACTGCTCGGGGCCCAGGCGCTCGAACAGCGTCAGGACGTAGGCGCCCTGGTCGGTCGTCGCAAAGTAGTTGGTGTTCTCGATGCCGCCCTGGATGCCGTCCAGCTGGCGCAGGGCGCCCAGCCCCAGGCGCTGCACGAGCGCATCCGCTTCGTCGAACCCGACGTCGGTGTAGACCGCCACGCCCGGCTCAGAACTTCATGACGTTCCAGACGCGGGGGCCGTTGCCGCCCGTGCCTGTTTCCGACTGGCCCTGCCGCTCGCGGCCGCCGTCGTTGGGCAGCACCTGGTAGGACGGCACGTTGGCCTTCGGCTTCACCGTGATGCTCTGGGTCTGGCCGCCATAGCGCACCTCGTCGACGGCGGCGCCGCCGTCCTCGACGTGGATGTTCTCGATCTTCTGGTTGCGTCGCCCCTCGGCCCGCGCTTCGGCTTTGGCCTCGGCAGGCGTCACCGGCGCGGGCTGCGCGGCGGTCTGTGCCTGGACGGCAGCGACGGGCACGGCGCAGACGAGAGCCAGCAACGCGTGGCGGAAGAAGGAGAGGGGGGTGGAGGCCATGGCGCAATTGTAGGTGCCGGCCTGCTTTCGCGCTGTCGGCGTGGGGCGTCAGGGGGCGTACGGCGGGCACGTACGTTGCCACGCCCGAGGCGGCACCGCCGGCCGGGCAAAATGGCCCGATGACCGACAAGAAAACGCTGCTGCTCGTCGATGGTTCGAGCTACCTCTACCGCGCCTTCCACGCCATGCCCGACCTGCGGGCCGTGCCGGGCGACCCCAGCAGCCCGGCCACCGGCGCCATCCGCGGCATGATCAACATGATGCAGTCGCTGCGCCGTGAGGTGCGGGCCGACTACGCGGCCTGCGTGTTCGACGCGCCGGGCAAGACCTTCCGCGACGACTGGTACCCCGACTACAAGGCGCACCGCTCGCCCATGCCCGACGACCTGCGCAGCCAGATCGCGCCGATCCACGAGGTGGTTCGCCTGCTGGGCTGGCCGGTGCTGCATGTGCCGCTGGTGGAGGCCGACGACGTGATCGGCACGCTGGCCAAGACCGCCGCGCTGCAGGGCATCGAAGTCATCGTGTCGAGCGGCGACAAGGACATGAGCCAGCTGGTCGACGAGCACATCACCATCATCGACACGATGAACGGCAAGAAGCGCGACGTCGCCGGCGTCACGGCCGAATTCGGCGTGCCGCCCGCCCTGATGATCGACTACCAGACGCTGGTGGGCGACACGGTCGACAACGTGCCCGGCGTCGACAAGGTCGGGCCCAAGACCGCCGCCAAGTGGCTGCTGCAGTACGGCTCGCTCGACGCGCTGGTGGCCAGCGCGCACGAGATCAAGGGCCAGGCCGGCGAGAACCTGCGCAAGGCGCTCGACTGGCTGCCGCAAGGGCGCCGGTTGGTGACTATCCGCACCGACTGCGACCTGGCCGGGCATGTCGACGGCCTGCCCGCGCTCGACAGCATCGCCATCGGCCCGCAGCAGGTCGACGCGCTCAAGACCTTCTACGAGACCTACGGCTTCAAGAGCCTGGTCAAGACGCTCGAGGCGCACGCGGTGCCGCCCGAACTGATCGAGGAGACCCACCGCAAGAAGAAGGGCGCCGCGAGCGACGCCGGCCCCGGTCTGTTCGACGAGCCGATCGACAACCTGGGCGACGAGGCCGCCGAGAAGGCCAGCAACCTGGCCTACGACACGGTGCTGACCTGGGAGATGTTCGATGCCTGGCTCGCGAAGATCGAGGCCGCCGAGCTGGTGGCGCTCGACACCGAGACCACCTCGCTCGACGAGATGCGCGCCGAGATCGTCGGCCTGAGCTTCAGCGTGACGCCGGGCGAGGCGGCCTACATCCCGCTGGCCCACAACTACCCCGATGCCCCCGAGCAGCTGCCGCGCGACGAGGTGCTCGCGCGGCTCAAGCCCTGGCTGGAGAACGGCGCCAGGAAGAAGCTGGGCCAGCACGTCAAGTACGACCGGCATGTGTTCGCCAACCATGGCATCGAGGTGCGGGGCTATGCGCACGACACCATGCTGCAGAGCTACGTGCTCGAAGTGCACCGGCCGCACGGCCTGGCCAGCCTGGCGGAGCGCCACCTGGGCCGCAGCGGCATCGACTACGAAGACCTGTGCGGCAAGGGCGCCAAGCAGATCTCCTTCAGCCAGGTGGCGATCGACAAGGCCGCGGAGTATTCGTGCGAGGACAGCGACCAGACGCTCGACGTGCATCGCGTGCTTTGGCCGCAGCTGGAGGCCAACGAGAAGCTGCGCTTCGTCTACGCGCTGGAGATGGCCAGCAGCGAGGCGCTCTACCGCATCGAGCGCAACGGCGTGCTGATCGACGCGCCCACGCTGGCCGCGCAGAGCCATGCGCTCGGCACCCGCATCATGCAGCTGGAGCAGGAGGCCTACGAACTCGCGGGCCAGCCCTTCAACCTGGGCAGCCCCAAGCAGATCGGCGAGATATTCTTCACCAAGCTGGGCCTGCCCGTCGTCAAGAAGACGCCGAGCGGCGCGCCCAGCACCGACGAGGAGGTGCTGGAGAAGCTGGCCGACGATTTCCCGCTGCCGGCCAAGCTGCTGGAGCACCGCAGCCTGTCGAAGCTCAAGGGCACCTACACCGACAAGCTGGGGCAGCTCGCCAACCCGCGGACCGGGCGCGTGCACACGCACTACGCGCAGGCGGTGGCGGTGACCGGCCGGCTGAGCAGCAACGACCCGAACCTGCAGAACATCCCGATCCGCACGGCCGAGGGCCGCCGCGTGCGCGAGGCCTTCGTCGCACCCGCCGGCAGCGTGATCGCCAGCGCCGACTACTCGCAGATCGAGCTGCGCATCATGGCGCACATCAGCGGCGACGAATCGCTGCTGCGCGCCTTCACCGAAGGCCTGGACGTGCACCGCGCGACGGCTGCCGAAGTCTTTGGCGTCGCGGTCGACCAGGTGTCGACCGAGCAGCGCCGCTACGCCAAGGTCATCAACTTCGGCCTGATCTACGGCATGAGCAGCTTCGGCCTGGCGAAGAACCTGGGCATCGAGACCAAGGCCGCCGCGTCGTACATCGACCGCTACTTCGCGCGCTACCCGGGCGTGAAGGCCTACATGGACGAGACCCGTGCCAGCGCCAAGGAGAAGGGCTACGTCGAGACCGTGTTCGGCCGGCGCCTCTACCTGCCCGAGATCAACTCACCCAACGGCCCGCGCCGCGGCGGCGCCGAGCGTGCGGCCATCAACGCGCCGATGCAGGGCACCGCGGCCGACCTCATCAAGCTGAGCATGGTCAAGGTGCAGGACGTGCTCGATGCGGAGCAGCGCGCGACGAAGATGATCATGCAGGTGCACGACGAACTGGTGTTCGAGGTGCCCGAGGCCGAGGTCGAGTGGGTGCGCAGCGAGATCCCGAAGCTGATGGCCGGCGTGGCCGAGCTCAAGGTGCCGCTGCTGGCCGAACTCGGCGTGGGGCCGAACTGGGACAAGGCGCATTGAGTCCGATGCGGACCATTGCCCTGGCGGCCGTTTTGATGGGGTGGGCCGCGGCGCCTGCGGTTGCGCAGCCCACGGCGGTCAAGGTGCCGCCCACCGGCGTGCGCATGTGCCTGGGCTTCCAGAAGGACGGCTGGCCGGCGCCCCAGGCCTGCGCCGACGCCGGGCCGCTGGCGCTGGTTCCCAAGCAGGATGGCCTGCAGGGCGCGGGCCGGCCGGCCTACGAGGCCGTGGCGGGACAGCCGCGGACCGCCTGCGTGCGCGACCGGGTGTCCGGCCTCGTCTGGGAAGGCAAGCCCGACAGCGGCAAGCAGCCCTGGCCCCTGCTGCACGACGGCGCCGAACGCGCCCCTCGTTTCGACATGGATGCCTACGGGCCGCAGAACGAGCCCGTGCCCGGCAGCCGCGGCCACAGCGAGGCCTATTCCCTGCACGGCGACGGCCGACCGGGCGACGCCATCGCCTATGTGGCGCAGGTGAACGCGAGCCGGCTGTGCGGCTTCACCGACTGGCGCCTGCCGACGGTGGCCGAACTGCATGGTTTGATCGACCTGGGCAAGGAGCGGTTGTCCGATGTGAGTCCGGCGCTGCCGTTGGCCGAACAGGCGGTCATCGACGCGCGGTGGTTCCCGAACACCGTACCGGGGGTGTACGCGACGTCGGAATGGCGCGACCCGACGAGCGTCTGGTGCGTCAACTTCGCGAATGGCTTCGTCTACGACTGCGACCCCGACATGGCGCGCAAGCCGTTGCCGCTCTTCGTTCGTCTCGTGCGGGGCCCGGAAGCGCCGCCGGCCGGTCGCTGGCGCGAATGGCCCAATGAACGGGGCGTGCCCGGCGGCGCGGTGGAGGACCGCCACACCGGCCTGGTGTGGCGCCGCTGCGAGGAGCCGCAGACCTGGAACGGCCGCCGCTGCATGTGGAGTGCCAAGCGCTACGACTACGTCGAGGCCTTGCAGCGCGCCAGCGAGCAAGCTGGCTGGCGTCTGCCCACCATCAAGGAAATCAACAGCCTCGCGCAGCGCGAGCCCGATCGCTTCGAGCTTCCCCCATCGAACTTCCCGGCGGGGGGCAAGGAAGCGCCGCGCGTGGACCACTGGTCGTCCACCGTGTGCGGTGCGAGTCCGGCGACATCGACGGCCCGGGCATCGATCAGCGCGTGGGTGTTGAGCGACAGCGGCATGATCTACTGTGAGGCACGCGTCAGGCATCTCGGTGTCCGCCTCGTGCGCGAATGAGGGCTCCGCACCATGCGCCTGCGCCATATCGAAGTCTTCAACGCCATCATGCTCACCGGCAGCGTGAGCGCGGCGGCGCGGCTCATCAACATCACGCAGCCGGCCGTGAGCCGCACGCTGCAGCATGCGGAGCTGCAGCTGGGCTTTCCGCTGTTCGCGCGCACCAAGGGCCGGCTCACGCCGACCACCGAGGCGCTCACGCTGTACCCGCACATCGAGCGGCTCTTCGCGCAGCTCGACGAGGTGCAGCGGCTCGCGACCAACCTGCGTTCCTCCGGGGTGGCCGGCGAGCTGCGCATCCTCACCGTGCTGGCGCTCAGCTACGAGGTGCTGCCGCGCGCGCTCAAGGCCTTCCGCGAGAAGCATCCGGGCGTGGCCGTCATCGTCGAGTCGCTGCACTCGCCGCAGATCATGTCGGCGCTGCTGTCGCAGCAGGCCGACGTGGGCTTCGCCTTCAGCCCGGCGGTGCACCCGTCGCTGATGCAGGAGTCGCTGGCCGACAGCTGCATGGTGTGCATCGCACCCAGGGGCATGCTGCCGCGCGCGCTGGTGCGCAACGGTTCGGTGGCGCTGCACGACCTGGTCGACGTGCCGGTGGTCGGCCTCGACGGACGCGACCCGGTGGGCACCAGCCTGAGCCAGGCCTGTCGGCAGGCGGGCGTGGGCTTCCACCGCGCGGTGGTCACCGTGCAGACCTATCACGCGGCGCTCGCGATGGCGCACCACGGCCTCGGCGTGGCGCTGGTCGACGGCTGCACCGCCGCTTCGGCCGACCGCGCGAAGGTCGACGTGCTGGCGCTGGAGCCGCACATCCCGGTGCCGGTGCGCGCCCTGCGGCTGGCGGGCCGGCCCGATTCGGTGGCGGTGCGCGCGATCACGCAGGCGATGCGGGACGCCATCGAAGCGATGGCCTGAGCGCCTGCCCTCATAATTCCGCCCCATGTCCACCCTGCGCCACCTCGCCGTCCTGCACCGCTGCGTGCTGGCGTGGTTCCTGTTGTCGCTGGGCGTGGCGGTGGCCGCGCCGGTGGTGCATCCGCAGGCGATGGAACTGGTGTGCTCCGCGGCTGGCGCGATCAAGGTGATCGTGCAGACCGACGACGGTGCGCAGGAACTGGCCCCCAGCCACATGGACTGCCCGCTGTGCATGCTGACCGGCGCACCGCCGGCCACGGTGCACTTCACGCTGCCGACCCCGCTGCCGCTCGCACGGGCGGTGCAGTCGATTCCCGCGGCGCGCATCGCCGCCGCCACGGCCGCGCCATTGCCGGCGCGCGGGCCGCCTTCTCTCCTCTGACCCTGCATTCGACGGTGTAGCGCGACCCCGCACAGACGGGCGTTGCTGCGCACCTTTCGCATCGAGGCGGCACCGTGCGTGCCGAGGAGAGTCTTCTTGAAGAAACGTGTTCTTTCGCTGGCGCTCGGCGCCGCATTTCCGTGGCTGGCCCTGGCCCAGTCGTCCGCAGTCACCGAGTCCCCGGCCGGCACCGACAGCGCGCCCGAGCGCAGCCGCTCGCTCGGCGTGGTCACCGTCACCGGCGGGCAGCCGACCTCGCTGCCGACACAGATCCCGACCACCATTGAAGGCGTGACGCGCGAGGAGATCGAGACGCGCATCAACGCCACCGATAGCGAGGATGCGCTGAAGTACCTGCCCAGCCTGCTGGTGCGCAAGCGCTACATCGGCGACTACAACCACGCCATCCTGTCGACGCGCGCCTCGGGCACCGGCAACAGCGCGCGTTCGGCGGTGTATGCCGACGGCATCCTGCTGTCGAACTACCTGGGCAACGGCATCGCCAACGGCACCAACTTCGCGCCGCGCTGGGGCCTGGTGACGCCGGAGGAGATCGAACGGGTCGACGTGATGTACGGGCCGTTCTCCGCCGCGTACCCGGGCAACTCGGCCGGCGCCGTGGTCGACTTCGTCACGCGCATGCCGACGCAGCTGGAAGCCCATGTGAAGGCCGGCTATTCGTCGCAGCCCAACGACCTGTACAGCACCAACCGCACCTTCAACAGCTGGCAGACCAGCGCATCGCTGGGCAGCAAGAGCGGCGACTGGTCGTGGTGGATCGACCTGAACCGCACCGACAGCCGCGGCCAGCCGCTGACCTTCGCGACGGCCACCGTGGCCTCGGGCACGCCCGGTTCGGCCGGCGTGCCGGTGACGGGCGCCGTGCGCGGGCTGAACACCACCAACACGCCCTGGTACATCCTCGGCACCGGCACGCAGTACCACACGGTGCAGGACCACGCAAAGCTCAAGCTGGCCTACGACCTCACGCCGACCGTGCGCGCGACCTACACGCTCGGCGTGTGGCAGAACAGCTCGGAAGGGCGCTCGGAGAGCTACCTGAAGAACGCGGCTGGCGCGCCGGTCTACAGCGGCCCGGTCAACATCGACGGCCGCAGCTACAACCTCGCGTCCACCGCCTTTCCGCTGACCAACGACGCGCAGACGCACGTCATGCACGGCCTGTCGGTCAAGAGCCACACCAAGGGCGAGTGGGACTGGGAGCTGGCCGCGAGCCTGTACGACTACGCCAAGGACCAGCAGCGCGCCGCCACCACCCCGCTGCCGCTGGCCGCCGTCGGCGGCGCCGGCACGCTGCAGGACCAGGACGGCACCGGCTGGAACACGCTGGCCGCCAAGGGCACCTGGCGGCCGCAGGGTGTGGGCGGTGCGCACATCGTCGACTTCGGCATCGGCCGCGACGCCTACAAGCTCGCCATCCGCAAGACCAACCTCGCCGGCACCTGGCTCGACGGCACGCCTTCGACACTGGTGAGCGACGTCGGTGGCCGCAGCGAGACCGCCAACCTGTGGCTGCAGGACGCGTGGTCCTTCGCGCCGAAGTGGAAGGCGGTGCTCGGCCTGCGCTACGAGGACTGGCGCGCCAGCGACGGCCATACGTCGACGGCGGCCAGCACGCTGCGCTACGCCGACCGCAGCGAATCCGATTTTTCGCCGAAGGCCGCGCTGGCCTACCAGCTCGCCAGCGCCACGGTGCTGAAGGGCTCGGTCGGCCGCTCGGTGCGCTACCCGACCGTCGGCGAGCTGTACGGTGCGACCTCGGGCGGCGCGCTGTCCTTCATCAACGACCCGACGCTGAAGCCGGAGAAGTCGTGGACCGGCGAGCTCTCGCTCGAGCAGGACCTGGGCAACGGCCTGGCCCGCGCCACGCTGTTCCACGAGACGACGAAGGACGCGCTGTTCAGCCAGCTCATTCCCAACTCGACGGTCTCGCGTGTGCAGAACGTCGACAAGGTGCGCACCAACGGCATCGAGCTGGCCTACACCGGCCAGAACGTCGTGCAGAACCTGGGGCTGCGCGGCATCGACCTGGGCGCCAGCCTGACCTACGCCGACTCGAAGACCGTCGCCAACGCCGCCTTCCCGGCCAGCGTGGGGAAGTGGCAGCCGCGCGTGCCGCGCTGGCGCTCCACCGTCTACGCCACCTACAGGCCCGACGCGCAATGGGCCTTCACCGTGGCGGCGCGCTACAGCGGCCGGCAGTACTCGAACCTCGACAACAGCGACGTGAACGCCGACGCCTACTTCGGCGCCAGCAAGTACTTCACCGTCGACCTGCGCGTGCGCTACCAGATCGACAAGCAGTGGTCGGCCGCCTTCGGCATCGACAACGCGAACAACGCGCAGTACTGGAACTTCCACCCCTATCCGCAGCGCACCTACACGGCCGAGCTGCGCTTCGACCTCTGAACCCGATCACCTGTAAGGAACACCCATGACCCACCGTACATCCATCCTCCCGCGCCTCGCGCTCGTCGCGCTGTTCGCCAGCACCGCCGCCGGCGCCCACGTCACCTTGCCGCCCGGCGGCGCGGCGGCCGGCAGCGACTACGAGGCGGCCTTCCGTGTCGGCCATGCCTGCAAGGACGCCCAGGCCACCACCGGCATCACCGTGCGACTGCCGGAAGGCTTCCGGCTGAGCGAGGCGCAGGCGCGCAAGGGCTGGACCTTGAGCACCAACCCGCGCGAAGTGGCGTGGAAGGCCGAGTCGCCCGCGAGCGCGCTGCCGGGCAGCGAGCGCACCGAATTCATCGTGCGCGGCAGGCTCACCGGCACGCCGGGCCCGCTGTACTTCAAGGTGCTGCAGACCTGCGACCAGGGCAGCGCCGACTGGGCACAGCTGCCCGGCGCCGGTGCCGACAAGCCGGCCTTCCCGGCGGCGCGCCTCGACGTGCTTGCACCGGGCGTCGCTGCGGTCGACGTGCGCGATGCGTGGGTGCGCCAGACCGTGCCCGGGCAGAGCGGCACCGGCGCCTTCATGAAGCTCAATGCGCCCTCGGGCGCGCGGCTGGTCGGCGTCTCGACGCCGGTGGCGGGGGTGGCCGAAGTCCACGAGATGAAGATGGAGGGCGACACCATGCGCATGCGTGCGCTGAACGGCGGCCTGGCCCTGCCGGCGCGCCAGACGGTCGAGCTCAAGCCCGGCGGCTACCACGTGATGCTGATGGACCTGAAGCAGGCGCTGCCCAAGGGCGCGACGGTGCCGATGACGCTGCGCTTCGAGGATGCGAAGGGCGCGGCGGGCACGCTCGACGTGCAGGTGCCGGTCGGCATGCCGGCCGGTGCCGCGGCCTCGGCCGGTCACGCGCACTGAAAGGCGCACCGAGACGCGCCGGCGCCTTCCCTGAATCGGGGTTTTCCGGGGAGGCGCTGCGGCGGACTTGGGAGGAGAGTCCGCCTTGTGAACGAATCCGTCGCGCCCCACCAGGTGATCGACCGCTGGGACAGCGCGGCGCTTGGCATCAACCTGCGCCAGCTGCAGGCCTTTTCGGCCGTGGCGGCTGCCGGCAGCATCGCGCGGGCGGCCGAGGGGCTGTTGCGCGTGCCCTCCGCGGTGACCCGCTCGGTGCTGCAACTGGAGGGCGCGCTCGGCCGGCCGCTGTTCGATCGCGGCTCGCGCGGCGTCACGCTCAATGCCTCTGGCGAGCTGGTGCTGGTGCGCGCGCGCCGCATCGAGCGCGAGTTCGAGGAGGCGCGCACGCACCTCGTCGCGCGCGGCTGCATCGACAGCACGGTGGACCCGAAGTCGCTCTTCACGTCCATCCTGAACGGGCGCCGCCTCGCCGTCATCGCCAGCCTGTCGGAGAAGCGCAACATGCCCTCGGTGGCGCGCGATTTCGGCATCACGCAGCCGGCCATCAGCGTGGCGCTGAAGGACCTGGAGCATGGCCTGGGTGCGGCGCTCTTCGAACGCAGGGCGGGTGGGCTCGTGCCCACGGTGGCCGGCCTCATCGTGGCCTTCCACTTCAAGCGCGTGCTGGCCGAAGTGCGGCACATCGTGCCGGACATCGCGGCCAGCGACGGCACCCTGCAGGGCAGCGTGCATGTCGGTGCACTGCCGCCGGGCTGCACGCAGATCCTGCCGATGGCCATCGCGGCGCTGCTCGCACGGCATCCGCGGCTGCACATCGCCACGGTCGAGAGCCCGTACGACGCGCTGGCCGCCTCGCTGCGCAACGGCGACATCGACTTCATGCTGGGTGCGCTGCGCGCCGAAGACGACGCGGTCAACCTGGAGCAGCAGCTGCTGTTCGAAGACCACCTCAGCGTCATCGCCCGGGCCGGGCATCCGCTGGCGCGCGCGCGGCCGATCGACGTCGACCTGCTGCGTGCGGCGATGTGGGTGCTGCCGCGTCAGGGCTCGCCGTCGCGCGAGATGTTCGAGCGCTTCTTCTCGCAAGCCGACGAGCGGCCGCCGATCCCCGCGGTCGAGACCGGCGACCTCGCGTTGCTGCGCGGGCTGCTGCTCGAAAGCGACATGCTGACCGCCATCTCGGCCCACGCGTTGCGCCACGAGATCCGCGACGGCCGCCTGGTCGTGCTGGACTTTCCGCTCGCGCACACGCACCACCGCATCGGTCTGACGCAGCGGCTGGGCGCGTTGCCGTCGCCCGGCGCGCGGGCGCTCATGCAGGAGATCGAGGCGGTGGTCGCGCGCTGCGCCGACATCCGGCCGGCGCCGAAGGCGCGCTGAGCGCTCAGTCGGTCAGCGCGTTCAAGGCGTCGCCCACCCGGGCGGCCGAGCCGAAGGCCAGCGTGAAGCCCAGGGCGCCATGGCCGGTGTTGAACACCACGTTGCGGGCGGTTCCCGGGCGGTGGCCGATGATCGGCAACCCGGTGGGCGTGGCCGGACGCATGCCGGTCCAGGGGTGCAGGTCGTCGTAGCGCTCGAGTTGCGGAAAGACCGCGCGCGTGGCCTCCACCAGCGTCTCGATGCGGCCCGGCGGAATGCCTGCGTCGTGGCCGACCAGCTCGGCCATGCCGGCGATGCGCAGCCGCGCGCCGATGCGGGCGAACACCACCTTGCGTGCGCTGTCGGTCACGCTCACGCGCGGCGCGGCACCGGGCGCCTCGTCGACGTCGAGCGTGATGCTGTAGCCCTTGAGCGGATAGACCGGCACCGAGGTGCCCAGCTTGCGCCCGATGCGGTGCGACGCGGTGCCCAGCGCGACGACGAAGGCGTCGGCTTCCACCGGCTCGCCGTCGGTGCGCAGCGCCGCCACGCGGCCCTGGCGCTCGTCGAAGCCGCGCACCTCGGTGCCGAGCACGAAGCGCACGCCGCGCGCGCGCAGCGCACGCTCGAGTTCGAGGCAGACCTTGAGGCAGTCCGCCGCGCATTCGCTGGGCGTGTGCACCGCGCCGGCGATGCGCTCGCGGTAGCCGGCCAGCGCCGGCTCGAGCGCGATGCACTCGTCGGCGCTCACCACCTGCTGCACGCTGCCCATGGTGTGTTGCAACGCAACCTGCCGCCGTGCGGCCTCGACGGCTTCTGTGCTCTGGTAGAGCACCAGCTTGCCGGTGGCGGAGAAGTCGCAGTCGGGCGCGATGTCGGCGCGCATCGCCTCGAAGGCGACCCGGCTCGATGCCGCGAGCGCCAACAGCGCCGCCGTGCTCTCGCGCGAGGTCTGCGGGTTGCAGGCCGCGAGGAACTCGATGCCCCAGCGCCATTGCAGCGGGTCGAGTTGCGGCCGCAGCTTCAGCGGCGAGTCGGCCGCCAGCAGCAGCTTGGGCAGTTGCCGCCAGATGGACGGATCGGCCAGCGGCTGCACATACGAATAGCTCAGCTGCGCGCCGTTGCCGCCGCTCGCGCCGGCACCGGGCGTCGCCTTGTCGACCACGGTCACCTGGTGGCCTTCGCGTTGAAGGTGCCAGGCCGTCGCAAGGCCCACGATGCCGGCCCCGAGCACACACACGTGCATGAAACACTCCAGAAATAAAACTCACCCCCGATGCGCCTGCGGCGCCTCCCCCTCAAGGGGGCGCACCCGGCGGCCTGGCAGAGCCAGTTCCGCGGGTGCTCTGGCATCCGGCCACGTGTGGCGCGCAGCGCAACGGATCACTGATATGCGCCGACTCTAGACCCGCGACCCGGCCGCGTGAAATGCCGAAACAGCGGTCGGCCATAGCCGCAGGGCATGGCCTGCGGCACGCATAACTTTTGAACATGACCCTTGGCGCAAAAGGAATGATGGACTTCGGCGAACAAGTTTTTACACTGGCCCTTCCGTCATTTCCCTGTCACTTCCTTGCCGAAAGGGCTCGCATGAAACTCTCCGTACTGATGGCCGCCGTGCTGCTGACCGCCACCGGCGCCCAGGCTGCCGACACGCTGGCCAAGGTCGCCTCGTCGAACAAGATCACGATGGCGTACCGCGAATCGTCCGTGCCCTTCAGCTACCTCGATGGCCCGAGCAAGCCCATCGGCTTCTCGGTCGAGCTGTCGAATGCCATCGTGGCGGAAGTGAAGAAGAAGCTGAACAAGCCGAACCTCGAGGTGGCGTGGATGGCCGTCACCTCGCAGAACCGCATCCCGCTGCTGTCGAACGGCACGATCGACGTGGAATGCGGCTCGACCACCAACAACACCGCGCGCGCCAAGGACGTGGCCTTCGCCATCAACCACTTCTACACCGGCACCCGCCTGCTGGTGAAGAAAACCTCGGGCATCAAGAACTACGCCGACCTCAAGGGCAAGCAGGTGGCCATCACCACCGGCACGACCAACATGCTGGTGGTGCGCAAGTACAACGAGGAAAAGAAGCTCGACATCGACATCCTCTCGGCCAAGGACCATGCCGACGCGCTGCTGCTGGTCGAGAGCGACCGCGCCGCGGCCTTCGCGATGGACGACATCCTGCTGTACGGCCTGCGCTCCAACTCCAAGAACCCGGCCGCGCTCGAAGTGGTGGGCGACGCGCTGCAGGTCGAGCCCTATGCCTGCATGCTGCCCAAGGACGACCCGCAGTTCAAGGCGCTGGTCGACGGCGTGATCACCGGGATGATGAAGTCGGGCGAGTTCGAGAAGCTCTACAACAAGTGGTTCCTCGGCCCGATCCCGCCCAAGGGCCTGCCCATCGGCCTGCCGATGAGCCAGGAGCTCAAGGACAACATCAAGACCCCGTCGGACAAGCCGGCGACTTGATCGGGAACGCACGCATGACGCAGGTGGTCGGCATCCTGGGTGGCATGGGCCCCGCGGCGGGCGCCGACTTCGTGCGGCTGTTCGTCGACGCGTGCGCGCAGCACATGCGCGCGGCTGGCGAGCCGGTGCGCGACCAGGCCTTTCCCGAGCACTGGCTGGCGCAGGTGCCGGTGCCTGACCGCACCGGCGCGCTCGAGCGTTCGGGCGAGGGCGCGCACCAGCCGCTCGAGCCGATGCTGCAGGCGCTCGGCCGGCTGGCCGCGCTGGGCAGCCGTGCCGTCGCCATCGCCTGCAACACGGCGCACGCCTGGCATGCGACGCTGCAGCAGCGTTTTCCGCAGATCGAGCTGCTGCATGTGGCGCGCGAAGTCGCAGCGCACCTGGCGGCGCAGGGCCAGACGCAGGTGGCGCTGATGGCGACCGAAGGCACCTACCGCGTGCGCCTCTACGAAGAGGCACTGGCCGATGCCGGCCTCGAATGCCATCTGCCGCTGCCGGCCGAACGCGCGCTGGTGATGCGCGGCATCTACGACGGCGTGAAGGCCGGCGACCTGCACCTGGCCGAGGCCTGTTTCTCCGAGGTCGCGCTGGCGCTGTCGCGGCGCCACGGCGACGTCGCCATCGTCATGGGCTGCACCGAGGTACCGCTGGGCCTGCAGGGCAGCGTGGCGACGCAGGGGCTGACGCTGGTCGACCCGGCGCGTGTGCTGGCCGGCGCGCTGGCGAACCGCGCCTACGCGGGGTCATCCCCTCACGGCACGTCGGGTTTCACCGGAATCGCCTAGATTGCGGCGTGCGTCCGTCCGGGCGCGCACCTTCCCGCAACCCTCCCGGCCGATTTCACAGGAGCGCCCATGCCTTCTCACGACGATTCCCGAACGGACCTGCAAGCCGATTTCGATTCGCTGCGCCCCGGCGAGAGCACCTCGCAGGGCGCCACGCGCCGCACCGCGCTGAAGGCCGCGCTCGGCGCCGGCTATGCCGCGGCCACGTTGCCGGTCGCCGCGCAGACCGCGATCTCGACGTCGACCGACGGCCTGCAGGCCGGCCCGATCAAGTACCCCGTCAACGGCTTCCAGGTGCCGGCCTATGCGGCGGCGCCTTCGGGCAGGACCGGTCTGCCGGTGGTGCTCGTCATCCAGGAGATCTTCGGGGTGCACGAGTACATCGCCGACGTCTGCCGCCGCTTCGCCAAGCTGGGCTACCTGGCCATCGCGCCCGAGCTGTACGCCCGCCAGGGCGACCCGCGCAACTACACCGAGATCCCGAAGCTGATGAGCGAGGTGGTGTCGAAGGTGCCCGATGCGCAGGTCATGGCCGACCTCGACGGCGCGCTGCAGTATGCGGCGGCCCACGGCGGCGACATCGCCAAGGCCGGCATCACCGGCTTCTGCTGGGGCGGCCGCATCGTCTGGCTGTACGCGGCCACGGGCAAGGTCAAGGCGGGCGTGGCCTGGTATGGCCGGCTCGTCGGCCAGCCCAGCGAGCTCACGCCCAGGCACCCGGTCGACGTCGCCGCGCAGCTCAAGGCGCCGGTGCTCGGCCTCTATGGCGGCAAGGACCAGGGTATCCCTCTTGACACGGTTGATAAGATGAAATCCGCCCTGGCCAGCGGAACCGACGCGGCCAAGGCATCGCAATTCGTCGTGTACCCCGATGCGGGTCATGCGTTCCATGCCGACTACCGGCCGAGCTACCTCCAGGAGGCGGCCGACGACGGTTGGCGCCGGGCCCAGGCCTGGTTCAAGACGCACGGCGTCGCTTAACCCTCGGCACGGCGTCGCCTAGCCGGAGGGCGGGGCGGCACCCGCCTCGCGCACGACGAACAGCCGCCCTTCGGGGCGGTTTTTGTTGGGGCACTGGAAAAAGCGTTTATGAACCTGTTGATCATCCTCGCGGCCACGCTGGTCGCCGGCATCGGAAGCGTGTGGGTCGCGGCCTTGCTGATGCGCGTGGGCGTGCGCAACAACGGCGGCGTCAATGCGCAGCACCTGTTGAGCCTGGCGGCCGGCGCGCTGCTCGCCACCGCCTTCATGCACCTGCTGCCCGAGGCCTTCGAGAGCGGCATCGAACCGTCCTGGCTGTTCGGCACGCTGCTGTTCGGCGTGGTCTTCTTCTTCCTGCTCGACAAGGCCGAGCTGTGGCACCACGGGCACGAGCACCATGCCGACGCGCACGGGCACGATCATGACCACGCGCACGGCCATGCCCACGCCCCGCGCACCGGCGGCTGGGCGGTGCTCACCGGCGACAGCGTGCACTGCTTCGGCGACGGCATCCTGATCGCGTCCGCTTTCGTCGCCGACATCCGGCTCGGGCTGGTGGCCGCGCTGGCGGTGCTGGCGCACGAGGTGCCGCATCACATCGGCGATCTGGTCGTGCTGCGCCAGACCTCGTCCAACTCGAAGATCGCGCTGGTGAAGGTGTCGCTGGCCGGCACCATGACCGCGCTCGGCGGCCTGGTGGGCTGGTGGCTGGTCGATCAGCTGCACGGCTGGCTGCCGTACTTCCTGGTGCTGGCGAGCAGCAGCTTCGTCTACGTGGCGCTGGCCGACCTGATTCCCCAGTTGCAGAAGCAGCTGCCGGCGCGGCAGACCTTCGCGCAGATTGCCTGGCTGGCCGTCGGCATCGCGCTGGTCACGTTGGTGAGCCGGCTCGCGCATGGCGAGCACGACCACGGGAACGACGCGCCTGGCGCGGTGCACAACGAAGAAGGCCCGGACCACAGGCATTGAGGCGGTCTTGCGGCACCTCGAAGGCCCCTTCCGACATCGGGGCGGCTTCCCGGCTGTTGCGTCGCCGGCCGTTGAGGCGCAGCATCGTGGCTACCGACTTCTTGCACGGAACCCGACCATGACTGCAGCCCGCCCTCCGCGCCCCAGTGCCCCACCGCCGATCACCGACACGGAAGACGTCGATGACGACCTGAGCGCCGACGGTTTCGATTCGGCCGACGCCGATGACGCCGACAGCGAAGGCCCGGACCTGCTGGCCGAGGAGACCGGCATCGACCTCACCGACGCGAGCGAACTCGACGCCGACAACGTGCCCGCCGACGAAGAGCACGACCGCGTGTTCCAGGCGCCGGATTGAGGCCCAGGCCTGGTCCGCGGCGTCGCCGCGTGTCGACTTGCAGTGCGCAGCGAGCGCGCGCTTGGCCTATTTCGCCGAGGCAGGCGCCGTGTACGCCGTCACGCTCTGCGCCTCCATGCGGTAGCCGGCCACGCCCATGCCGGAATTGCTGCGCGCCGCCTTGAGCGTGCCGACCACCCACACCGCGTCCATCGAGCGGAACTTCGCGGCCTTCGCGGGGTGCACATGCAGGATCTGGTTGGCCGGCGGTGGCGGCGTGTGGATGCAGGCGCCGAAGTAGGGCACCAGCAGGAACTCGGTGATCTCGCCGGCCTTCTTCTGCTCCAGCGGCACGATGTAGCCCGGGATCTTCACCTGGGCGCCGTCCATGGCGGGGTTGACCGGCGCGTTGTCGAAGGCGGCCTGCATCTTCTTCATCAGCGCGGCGGCGCGCGGGTCGCCGTCCTTCAACTGGCCGGGGTCGGTGGCGCCGATCTCCTTCATCGGGTCCCAGTCCTGGGGCACCAGGTCGTCCCAGGTGATCTCGCGCGCGGCGCCCGGCGTGGGCTTGGGGGAGGCGGGCTCGGCGGCGAAGGTGAGGCCCATCACCGAAGCGCCGATTACGCCGAGTGCGGCGATCACGAGGCGTCGAGGGGAAGAGGTCGTCATGGTCGGTCCTTGGATTCGTCGTGTGCGGCGTGGCGATGATGCGCTACAGACGCGGCGAGAGTCCGTCGGCCAGCGACAGGCGGTAGGCGCGCAGGGCGGGCAGCAGGCTGGCGGCCCAGCCGGCCAGCAGCAGCGCCGCGACCAGCAGGCCTTCGTTCGCGGTGGGGGCCGAGAGTGCCAGCGTCAGCCCGAAGTGTGCCTGCAGCCACGGCGACAGCGATGCGATGCCCACGGCCGCTGCCGCGGCACCCAGCACCACGCCGGCCAGCGTGACCAGCGCGCCTTCGATGGCCAGCAGCGCCAGCACATGGCGCAGCATGGCGCCGGCCGCGCGCAGCACGGCGAGCTCGCGGCGGCGCTGGTCGAGGCCGGCGAGCACCACCGCCACCAGGCCGGCCAGGCTCACCAGCGCGACCAGGGCCGACATCAGCAGCAGCGCGTTCTCGCCGACGCCGATCACGTCCCACAGCTCGTCGAGCGCGACGCCGGGCAGCACCGCCATCAGCGGCTCGCCGCTGTACGTCGACACCCAGCGCTGGACGCCGAACACGGCGGCGCGGTTCTTCAGGCCCACCAGCGCGGCCGTCACGTTCTTCGGCGTGAGGTCGATCTGCCCCAGCTGCGCTGCCGGCACGCGCAGGCCCGGCAGCGGCGCACCGCCGCGCCAGTCGAGGTGGATCGCTTCCATCGCCTGCAGGCCGATGTGCACCGTGCGGTCGACCGGCGTGCCGGTGCGCGCCAGGATGCCGACCACGGTGAAGGGCTTGTCGGCGTGCTCGGCCACCGTGAGTTCGCCGGTGCCGTGGGCCAGCGTGATGCGCTGGCCCACGCGGTAGCCCAGGCGCTCGGCCACGTCGGCACCGATGACGGCGTCGAACAGCGCGCCGAAGGGCCGGCCTTCGCGTAGCACCAGCGCCTGATGGTCGCCGTAGTGGAAGTGCGTGAAGTAGGCCGGTGTGGTCGCGAGCACCGCGAAGCCGCGGTGCGAATCGCCCAGCGACAGCGGCACCACCCAGTCGACGCCCTCGTGCGCCGACAGCGCCTGCACGCTCTGCCAGGCGATGTTGTTGGTCGCCGAGCCGATGCGGAACACCGAATACAGCAGCAGCTGCGTCGAGCCGGTGCGCGCGCCGACGATCAGGTCGGTGCCCGAGACGGCCGACGAGAAGCTCTCGCGCAACTGCGTGCGGATGCGCTCGACGCCCAGCAGCAGCACCGTCGATAGCGCGATCGACAGGACCGTCAGCACCAGCGTGAAGCGGCGGTTCCAGGCGCTGCGCCAGGCGATGGAGAAGAGGGCGCTCATGCCGGGTTGCTCCGCGCGCGGTTGATGTCCGGCAGGCTCAGCTCGCGCCCGAAGCGGGCGGCCAGGCGGCGGTCGTGGCTCACGAAGACCAGCGCGCTGTGGTGCGTGGCGCAGGCGGCCAGCAGCACGTCGAGGAAGGCGTCGCGGTGCGCCTCGTCGAGTGCCGAGGTCGGCTCGTCGGCGATCACCAGCTCGGGCCGGCCGATGAGCGCGCGCGCCGCGGCCACGCGTTGCTGCTGGCCGACCGACAGCTTCATCGCCGGCCGGCGCCATAGCGCGGGCTCGAGCCCCATGCCGTCGAGCAGTGCTTCGGCCTGCGCGCGCGCCGAACCTTCCTGCGCCGCCTGCGCCCGGCGGCGCGGCGAGAAGCGGCAGGGCAGCAGCACGTTGTCGAGCATGCTGAGGTAGGGCAGCAGGTTGAACTGCTGGAAGATGTAGCCGACGTGCGCCACGCGGCAGCGGTCGCGCGCGGCGCCCGAGAGCGCGGCCCAGTCGTGCCCCAGCAGCGTGACGCGGCCGGCATCGGCCACCAGCACACCGGCCATCAGCGACAGCAGCGTGCTCTTGCCGCAGCCGCTCGGGCCGTGCAGGAAGAGCGTCTCGCCGGCGGCGACGTGCAGCCGCTCGACGTCGATGCAGGGCGCGGCGCCCGGCCAGCCGAAGCGCAGGGCCTCGATCGAGAGAACGGTGTTCACCGCGGCGTCACTTGCTCCACGCGATGCGCGCGTTGGGCCGCTTGAGCGTGCGCTTGAACTGGCCTTGCGGCGCGACGATCTGCACCTCGATCTGGCGCGGGCCCTTGAAGGCGGTGAACAGGCCGACATCGATGAACCTGGTGGCGGCGGCGCTGGCGCAGTTGAAGGCGAAGGTCGCGTCCAGGTCGGCATGGCCGGCGCTCGGTGCGCCCGCGGGCGTGGCGCCCAGGCCCAGCACCGGCGCGCGCAGTTCGACCGGGCCCAGCTTGCAGTTGCCGGCCGGGTCGATGGTAAAGAGCGTGTCGGCCGCGCGCAGCTTGGCCACCGCTTCGTCGACCGCCTTCTTCTCGTCGTCGGTGCGCGGGGCGCGCTCGAAGCCGACGAAGTTGTCGAGCGGGGCTTCCATCGTGATGACGACCGTCGGGCCGTCGACCACGACGTCGAGCTTGATCTGGCCGTGCACATGGGCAGGCTGCGATTGCGCATGCAGCGCGAAGGGGGCCGCGGCGAGCGCGGCGGAAGCGAGAAGACGGAGGATGCGTCCGCAAATCATGGTTGTGCGCCTTGCCGGGTCGGCAGCCCCGGCGTGTTGCTCCATTCGCTCCAGCTGCCGGCATAGAGCGCGGTCGGTCCGAAGCCCGCGATTTCCATGGCGAGCAGGTTCGGCACGGCGCTCACGCCGCTGCCACACTGGTGGACGACCGTCGAGGGATCGCGTCCGGCCAGCAGGGTGTCGAATTCGGCGCGCAGCTGCGCCGCGGGCTTGAACCTGCCGTCCGGACCGATGTTCTCGGCGAAGGGGCGGTTCAGCGCCCCGGGGATGTGACCGGCGATCGGGTCCAGAGGTTCCACCTCGCCGCGATAACGTGCACCGGCCCGCGCGTCGATCAGCGTCTGGTCAGCCTGGCCCAGATGCGCAGCGACCTCGCGTGTCACGCGCAACGCGGCCCGCGGCGCCGAAGGCACGAAGTTCGACTGGAAGTGCGCGGGCTCGTCGCCATGTGCCACCGCGCCGCCCGCGGCCTGCCAGGCCTGCAGGCCGCCGTCGAGCACGGCCACGGCCTCGTGGCCCATCCACTTGAGCATCCACCAGAGGCGGCCGCAGTAGTTGGCGCCGTTGCGGTCGTACACCACCGCCTGCATGTCGTTGCGAAAGCCGACGCCTGACAGCCAGGCGGCGAACTTCTCGCGGCTGGGCAGCGGGTGGCGGCCGCCGGAGGCGGGCTCGCCGTCTTCGTGCGCGACCACCACGGTGCCGTCCTTGCCGGGGCGGCCGTGCGCGGCGCTCAGGTCGGTGTCGAGGTTGGCGTAGACCGCGCCGGCGATGTGCAGGTCGCGGTACTGCGCCGCGCCGGCCTCGGGCTGCATCAGGTCGAAGCTGCAGTCGAACACCATCAAGGGCGTGCCGGTGGTGCGCAGCGCCTGCAGTTGCTCGGACGAGATCAGGGTGCTGTACATGCGGGTGTCCTCGAAAAGCAGAAGGTCAGTGTTCTTCGGCCGGCGCCTTGGGCAAGGAGCGCTGCCGCAGGAAGGTGGCGGCGATGCCGCTGCCGATGATGAGCGCCATGCCGGTCCAGCCCAGCACGTCGATGCGGTCGCCGAACAGCACCACGCCGTAGAAGGCGGCGAACACGATGCCGGAATACTGCAGGTTGGCCACCAGCAGCGTGCCGCTTTCCGAGGTGGCGGTGGCGTAGGCGCGGGTCATGCACAACTGGCCGCCCGCGGCCAGCACGCCCACCGGCAGCAGCCAGATGGCGTGCGCGAAGGTCCACTCGGAGAACGGCGTGAAGCCTTCGATCGCAGCGACCAGCCCGCCCGCCACGGCGGAGCCCACGGCGAAGTAGAAGACGGTGCGCGCCTCGGGCTCGCCGGCACGCGAGAGGGCCACGACCTGCATGTACGCGAAGGCGGCCGTCAGGCCCGACAGCAGCCCCAGCAGGCCGGCGAAGCCCTGGCTGCCGCCGACGCTGGGCTTGAGCATCAGCACCACACCGGCGAAGCCGGCGAGCACCGTCAGGATGAGTGTGCCCTGCAGGGGGGGGCGCGCGATCTTGCCGTCGCGCCCGGGCACCGGCACCCAGGCGAGCAGCGCACCGCCGACCAGGAAGGCCGCGATCCACACGCTGCTCATGTAGTTGAGGGTGATCGCGGTCGCCAGCGGCAGGTGGGCGATGGCGTAGAACCAGGCGCCGAGCGACACCACGCCGATCAGGCTGCGCCAGGCGTGCATGCCGGGGTAGTGCGTGCCCAGCGGCACGCGAAGGTTGCGCGCCAGCAGCCAGAGGAAAACGATGCCGATGAGGCCGCGGTAGAAGACCAGCTCGGCGCTGGTGAACCAGGCCGAGGCGATCTTCACGCACAGGCCCATCGTGGCAAAAAGCAGCGCACCCAGCACCATCCACAAAGCTTGCATCGTTGTTGCTCGACGCGCGTCAGCAGCGTTCTGTATTTGTCGTGGAACACCGCGGAACGGGCTTCGCCCGGCCGCTGGTGTTGCCCCCGGCAGGGGGTGGGAGTCGTGACACGAAGTGCACTACGACCTGGGGGCGAGCCGAGTTTTATACCACTCGTGGAACTGCTGCATGCCGTCTTCCATCGGGCTCTGGTAGGGGCCGGTCTCGTTGTCGCCGCGCTGCATCAACGCACGGCGGCCGGCGTCCATGCGCTCGGCGATCTCGTCGTCCTCCACGCAGGTTTCCATGTAGGCGGCCTGCTGGGCCTCGACGAACTCGCGCTCGAAGGCGACGATTTCCTCGGGGTAGAAGAACTCGACCATGTTGAGCGTCTTCTGCGGGCTGATCGGGTGCAGGGTCGACACGGTCAGCACGTGCGGGTACCACTCGATCATCACGTGCGGGTAGTACGTGAGCCAGATCGCGCCGTACTTCGGCGGCTTGCCGTCGCGGTACTTGAGCAACTGCTCCTGCCACTTCTGGTAGACCGGGCTGCCCGCGCGGCCCAGGCGGTTGGCCACGCCCACCGTCTGCACCGAGAACTCCCGGTTGAATTCCCAGCGCAGGTCGTCGCAGGTCACGAAGCTGCCGAGGCCGGGGTGGAAGGGGCCGACGTGGTAGTCCTCGAGGTAGACCTCGATGAAGGTCTTCCAGTTGTAGTTGCACTCGTGCAGCTCCACGCGGTCGAGCGCGTAGCCGCTGAAGTCGAGGTCGGCGCGCGGGCCCAGGCCGGCCAGGTCGGCCGCCACGTTGCGGCCGCTGCCGTCGCGGTTCTTCTCGAACAGCAGGCCGTTCCACTCTTCCAGCGGGTAGTTGTGCAGGTTGAGGCACGGGTCCTGCGCGAAATGGGGCGCGCCGATCAGCGTACCGGTGGTGCGCGGGTCGGCGGCCGCATAGGTCCAGCGGTGCAGCGGGCAGACGATGTTGCCGCCCGTGCGCGCGTCGAGCTGGCCCCGCCCCCGCAGGATCAGCGCCTGGCGGTGCCGGCAGACATTGGAGATCAGCTCGACACCCTTGGGCGTGTGCACCAGCGCGCGGCCGTCGTGTTCCTGCGGCAGCGTGTGGAAGTTGCCGGGTTCGGGCACGGCGAGCCGGTGGCCCACATAGCGCGGCCCGTTGGCGAAAAGCGTCTGCAGCTCGCGGGCATAGAGCGCCTCGTCGAAGTACGCGGTAACCGGGAGTTGGCTCTGGGCCTGCTGCAGTTGAAGACTTAAATCAGACATGGGTGACCTGACCAAGCTCCCCACAGGGAGAAAAGGAAAAAGAGGCGCTGGCTGGAGGTGCGACCGCCCGAGAAAACATCGCCGGCGGGCGCCGGCGTGGAGGAGGGAGGGATTGTACCCGGGGGCCTTTTCCATGCGCCTTGACATGGAACAGCCCTGCCACGATTCGACGGTGTGCATCCGGGGGACGCCATGGAAACTAAAATGCGCGGTTTCACCCACGATTCCCTGCATGCCCAAGGCGCCATCCACTCTCCCGCCGCCGTTGCCGGCGGACGCCCCCGACACCGGTGCGCTGCCCGCGAGCTATGAAGCCGGGCTTCAGGAGCTCGAACGGCTGGTGAACGAACTCGAATCCGGCCAGATGCCGCTCGACCAATTGCTCGTCAGCTATCAGCGCGGCGCGGCCCTGCTGACCTTCTGCCGCGACAAGCTGCAGGCCGTCGAAGACCAGATCAAGGTGCTCGACGCAGGCAGCCTCAAGGCGTGGTCGGCCGAATGACGGCCGCACGCACGGCGGTACGCACGGACGAGGGCTGGGACGCGCAGCGCCTGGCGGCCTGGAGCGGTCCGCACCTGGCGAACGTGGAAGCGGCCCTGTCGCGCTGGGTCGGCATCGACGCCCCGGTGCAACTGGGCGACGCGATGCGCTACGCGGTGCTCGACGGCGGCAAGCGCCTGCGGCCGCTGCTCGTGATGGCGGCCAGCGAGGCCGTGCGCGGCGACGCGGCCGCCGCCCTGCGCGCGGCCTGCGCCACCGAACTCATCCATGCCTACTCGCTGGTGCACGACGACCTGCCCTGCATGGACAACGACGTTCTGCGCCGCGGCAAGCCGACGGTGCACGTGCAGTTCGGCGAAGCCGACGCGCTGCTGGCCGGCGACGCGCTGCAGGCGCTGGCCTTCGAGCTGCTCACGCCCGACGACACCGACATCGCGCCCGACGTTCAGGCCCGGCTGTGCCGCCTGCTGGCCCGTGCGGCCGGCAGCCAGGGCATGGCCGGCGGCCAGGCGATCGACCTCGCCAGTGTCGGCCTGGCGCTCGACGAAGTGCAGTTGCGCGAGATGCATCGCCTGAAGACCGGCGCGCTGCTGCAGGGCAGCGTCGAGATGGGCACGGCCTGCGCGCAGGGCGTGGCGCCGGCCGCCCTCGATGCATTGCGCGCCTACGGCGCCGCGCTGGGCCTGGCCTTCCAGGTGGTCGACGACATCCTCGACGTCACGGCCGATTCGGCGACGCTCGGCAAGACGGCGGGCAAGGACGCCGCGGCCGACAAACCCACCTACGTCTCGCTGCTGGGCCTCGATGGCGCCCGCGCCCAGGCGTCGCAACTGCTCGACGAGTCGATTGCCGCGCTCGACCGCAGCGGCCTGGACGACACCGAAGCGCTGCGCGCGCTGGCACACATGGTCGTGGACCGCGACCGATAACAACACACCCATGGCCGAGCTGCTCCCCACCATCCACGATCCTTCGGTCCTGCGCCAGTACGACCGCGCCCAGCTCAAGCAACTGGCCGACGAGGTGCGCGCCTGCGTGCTGCACAACGTCTCGCGCACCGGCGGGCACCTGAGTTCCAACCTCGGCACCGTCGAACTCACGGTGGCGCTGCACCATGTGTTCGACACGCCGCACGACCGCCTGGTGTGGGACGTGGGCCACCAGACCTACCCGCACAAGATCCTCACCGGCCGGCGCGAGCGCATGCCCACGCTGCGCCAGCAGGGCGGCATCTCGGGCTTCCCGCAGCGCAGCGAAAGCGAGTACGACACCTTCGGCACGGCGCACTCGTCGACCAGCATCTCGGCCGCGCTCGGCATGGCCATGGCGGCCAAGCAGAAGGGCGAAGACCGCCATGCCGTGGCCATCATCGGCGACGGTGCGATGACGGCCGGCATGGCCTTCGAGGCGCTCAACAACGCGGGCGTGTCCGATTGCAAGCTGCTGGTCATCCTGAACGACAACGACATGTCGATCAGCCCGCCGGTCGGTGCGCTCAACCGCTACCTCGCGCAGCTGATGAGCGGCAACTTCTACGCCGCCGCCAAGAACGTCGGCAAGAGCGTGCTGCGCGCCGCGCCGCCGTTGTTCGAGCTGGCCAAGCGCTTCGAGCAGCATGCCAAGGGCATGGTGGTGCCGGCCACGCTGTTCGAGCAGTTCGGCTTCAACTATGTCGGCCCGATCGATGGCCACGACCTCGACTCGCTGATCCCCACGCTCGAGAACCTCAAGCAGCTCGACGGCCCGCAGTTCCTGCACGTGGTCACCAAGAAGGGCCAGGGCTACAAGCTCGCCGAGGCCGACCCGGTGGCCTACCACGGCCCCGGCAAGTTCGACCCGGCGGTGGGGCTCGTCAAGTCGACGGCGGTGACCAAGCAGACCTTCACGCAGGTCTTCGGCCAGTGGCTGTGCGACATGGCCGCCAAGGACGGCCGCCTGGTCGGCATCACGCCGGCCATGCGCGAAGGCTCGGGCCTGGTGGAGTTCCAGCAGAAGTTCCCCACGCGCTACCACGACGTCGGCATCGCCGAGCAGCATGCCGTGACCTTCGCGGCCGGCCTGGCCTGCGAGGGGCTCAAGCCGGTGGTCGCGATCTACTCGACCTTCCTGCAGCGGGCCTACGACCAGCTGATTCACGACGTCGCGATCCAGAACCTGCCGGTGGTCTTCGCGCTCGACCGCGCGGGCCTGGTCGGCGCCGACGGCGCGACGCATGCGGGTGCCTACGACATCCCCTTCGTGCGCTGCATCCCGAACATGAGCATCGCCTGCCCGGCCGACGAGGCCGAGTGCCGGGCGCTGCTGACCACGGCCTACGAGCAGGACCACCCGGTGACGGTGCGCTACCCGCGCGGCGCCGGGGCCGGCGTGGTGCCGCATCTCACGCTCGACGGCCTGCCCTTCGGCAAGGGCGAACTGCGCCGTCAGGGGGCGGGCATCGCGATCCTGGCCTTCGGCACGCTGCTGTATCCGGCGCTCAAGGCCGCGGAAGCGCTGAACGCCACGGTGGTCAACATGCGCTGGGTCAAGCCGCTCGACGTCGACCTGCTGCTGCAAGTGGCGGCCACGCACGAAGCGATCGTCACGCTCGAAGAAGGCGCCGTCATGGGCGGTGCCGGCAGTGCGGTGCTCGAGGCGCTGCAGGCCGCGGCGGTGGTCAAGCCCGTGCTGCAGCTGGGCCTGCCCGACCGATTCATCGAACATGGCGATCCGGGCCGGCTGCTCGCGGGTGTCGGGCTCGATGCCGAGGGCATCGCGAAGTCGATCGCGGCGCGCTTCGGCGCGCCTGGTTCCGCAGGGTAAACCCCCAAGGGCCGCCCTGTAAGCACTTCTTACAATCGCGGGCGACCCACAAGGTCTTCAACTCAACGCGGCGAGGCCGCGTTTTGTTTTTCCCCCTTTGCAATCGGAGTGAATTCAATGGATCGTCGTTCCCTCATCAAGAATGCCGGCATCGCTGGCGTGCTCGCTGCAGGCATCGCGCCTGCGGTGCATGCGCAAGCCGCTGTCCGCTGGCGCCTGGCTTCGAGCTTTCCCCGTTCGCTGGACACGATCTTCGGCAGCGCCGAAATGCTCTCCAAGACCGTCAAGGCCCTGTCGGGCGGCAAGTTCGAGATCACCGTTCACCCCGCTGGCGAACTGATGCCGGCCTTCGGCGTCGTCGATGCCCTGCAGGGTGACAACATCGAAATGGCCCAGTCCGCGGCCTACTACTTCACCGGCAAGGACCCGGTCTTCGCGTTCAGCTGCGCCGTGCCCTTCGGCCTGACCGCCCGCCAGAACACGTCGTGGAAGGACTACGGCGGCGGCCGCAAGCTGCTCGACGATTTCTTCGCCAAGTACAACTTCAAGACGGCCAGCGCCGGCAACACCGGCACGCAGATGGGCGGCTGGTACCGCAAGGAAATCAAGACCGTTGCGGACCTCAAGGGTCTGAAGATGCGCATGGGCGGCGGCGTGTTCGGCGAAGCGATGCAGAAGCTGGGCGTGGTGCCGCAGAACATGCCGGCCGGCGACGTCTACCAGGCGCTGGAAAAGGGCACGCTGGACGCGTCCGAATTCGTCGGCCCGTACGACGATGCCAAGCTGGGCTTCAACAAGGTCGCACCGTTCTACTACTACCCCGGCTGGTGGGAAGGCGGCGCCGACCTCGAGTTCTTCATCAACGTCAAGAAGTACAACGCGCTCTCGGAAGAGAACAAGGCCATCCTGGACGCCGCCTGCAAGGTCGCGGCCACCGACATGACGGCCAAGTACGACGCCTGGAACCCGATCGCGCTGAAGAAGCTCGTGGCCGAGAAGACGCAGCTCAAGCCCTTCCCGAAGGCGGTGATGGACGCGGGCTTCAAGGCCTCCATGGAAGTGTTCGCCGAGCACGAGGCCAAGTCGGCCGAGTTCAAGACGATCCACCAGAGCATGCGCGCCTTCCAGCGCGACCAGATCCTGTGGAACCGTTTCTCGGAATACCCGTTCAACCAGTACATGAACGGCGTGAAGATCTGAGCTCGCTCCGATCGCGGGTCGAAAGAACCGCCCATGAAAAAGCCGCGCACTGCGCGGCTTTTTTTCGTCTGCGGCACCGCTGTCGGTGCCGCAGGTCGTCATGCCTTCACTGTCCCGGTTTGGGCTTGAGGGCGTCCTGCATGGCCTTCATCGGGTCGTCCTCGGTGGCCGGTTCGGGCGTCGGGGCGGGGGCCTCCGGTGCGCCGCCGCTGCCTGCTGGCGCCGGGGCACCGAGCGACGGTGCCGGTTCGGCGCCGTAGCCCTGATCGGAGCCGTAACCACCTTCCTCCGAGGAAGGCTGCAGCGATTCGCGCATCTGGTCGCCGACCTGCCGGAGGTCGACGTTCTCCACCTTGTCCAGGCTGCCCGTGACCAGGCCCGGGAAGGCGATCAGGATGCCCACCATGAAGATCTGGATCAGCACGAAGGGCACGGCACCCTTGTAGATCTGCATGGTCGTCACCGGCTGCATGATCTTCTTCGTCACACGGTCCATGTACGGCTTCTCGGGGGCCACCGAACGCAGGAAGAAGAGGGCGAAGCCGAAGGGCGGGTGCATGAACGAGGTCTGCATGTTCACGGCCAGCAGCACGCCGAACCAGATGAGGTCGATGCCCAGCTTGTGCGCGACCGGCGCCAGCAGCGGCACCACGATGAAGGACAGCTCGAAGTAGTCCAGGAAGAACGCGAGGAAGAAGATCAGCAGGTTCACCAGGATCAGGAAGCCGATCTGCCCGCCGGGCAGGCCGGTGAGCAGGTGCTCGACCCAGATCGGGCCGTCGGCGGCCTGGAACACCAGGCCGAACACCGTGGCGCCGATCAGGATGAACATCACGAAGCTGCCGAGCTTGGTGGTCGTCGCCAGTGCCTGCTTGAGCAGGCTCAGGTTCAGCCGCCGACGCAGCGCGCCCAGCACGAGGGCGCCGATCGCGCCCATGGCGCCGCCCTCGGTGGGGGTTGCGACGCCCAGGAAAATGGTGCCGAGCACCAGGAAGATCAGCAGCAGCGGCGGGATCAGCACGAAGGTCACGCGCTCGGCCAGGCGCGACAGCAGGCCCAGCCGCGTGACCTTGTTGAACAGCGCGATCAGGAAGGCCACGAAGGTGCCGCCGCACATCGCGACGACCACCTTTTCGTCGGTGGCCACCGAGGTGATGAGGGTGCCTTGCCACCACGTGTGGATCTCGGCCATGTGGCGCGCCATCATGGCGGCGACGAAGGCCGAGAAGCCCATCAGCACGACCAGCGAGGCGTAGCCGCCGCCGCCGTTGGGCTCGCGGTAGATGCGCGCCTCGGCCGGCAGGGCCGGCACCTGCGCCGGCTTGAAGATCGCCAGGAAGACCACGTACAGCACGTACAGGCCCACCAGGATGAACGCGGGGAGGAAGGCGCCCTTGTACATGTCGCCGACGCTCTTGCCGAGCTGGTCGGCCATGATGATCAGCACCAGCGACGGCGGAATGATCTGCGCCAGCGTGCCCGATGCGGCGATCACGCCTGAGGCCATCCGGCGGTCGTAGCCGTAGCGCAGCATGATGGGCAGCGAGATCAGGCCCATCGAGATGACCGACGCGGCCACCACGCCGGTGGTCGCGGCCAGCAGCGCACCCACGAAGATCACGGCCAGCGCCAGGCCGCCGCGCATCGGACCGAAGACCTGGCCGACGGTGTCGAGCAGGTCCTCGGCCATGCCGCTTCGCTCGAGGATCAGCCCCATCAAGGTGAAGAAGGGCACGGCCAGCAAGGTGTCGTTGGCCATGATGCCGATGAGCCGCTGCGGCAGCCATGCCATGACGGACGACTGGAACACGCCGAGTTCGACACCGATGAAGGCGAAGAAGAGGCCGCAGGCCCCCAGGCTGAAGGCGACCGGAAAGCCCAGCAGCAGAAAGACGATCAGCCCCGCGAACATGATCGGGGCGAAATTGGCGGTGATGAATTCCATGGTTCTTTTGTCTCTGCTCGTGGCTCAGCGGACCTGCGGGGCGGCGGCGGGATCGACCACGTCGGAGCGTTCGCGCAGCACCTCGGCCAGTTCTTCTTCGGCGGTCTTCTCGCCATGCTTGACCGTCGGGTCGGGGCCCGCGCCGCGCAGGAAGGCGATGCGCTTGATCAGTTCCGACCAGCCCTGCAGCAGCAGCAGCGTGAAGCCCACCGGCAGCGCCAGCCACACGGGCCAGCGGATCAGTCCGCCGGGGTTGCCGGACATCTCGCCGGTCTGGTACATCTGGATGGTCATCGGGACGGTGTAGTACAGCACCACGACGCACAGCGGGGTGAGGAAGGCGGCGAAGCCCAGGATGTCGATCCACATCTGCGTGCGCTTGGGCAGGCGGCTGTTGAGCACGTCGATGCGCACGTGTTCGCGGTTGAGCAGCGTGAAGCCGGCCGCGATCAGGAAGGACCAGGCGAACAGGTACCACTGGACTTCCAGATACGCGTTGGAGCTGGTGTTGAACACCTTGCGGACCACGGCGTTGACGGTGCTGATGGCGGTTGACGCCAGAATGATCCAGATCGCGTACTTGCCCACCTGGGCGTTGAGCCAGTCGATGGCCCTCGACAGCTTCATCAAGCCTTGCATAGTTGCTCCATCATTTTCTAAGGATTGCCCTCATACGAGAGCACCCGACGCGCCGGCGTTGTGCGCTGGCGGATCGGGTGCAGGGCGTACGGATTTTATCGGTGTACGGCGGCCGCGATAATTAGGCCATGCCCGCACCCTCCGGCCCCGCATCGCGCCGCGCGTCGGTCGGCGTGCACGCCATCGATTCCCTCGAGATGGTCCACGCCGGCCGCGAACTGCTGTCGCTGGCGCTCATCGATGCACGCAACCACACGCTGCACCTGCTGTCGCTGTGCGAGCAGGCGATGGAGGCCGCGGCCGCCCCGGTCGAAGACGCGCACGATGCGCTGCCCCCGCTCTGGCTGGCCGGGCACATCGGCTGGTTCTCCGAATGGTGGATCGCGCGGAACACGCAGCGCGCCTTCGGCATCGACTGCCCGGTGCGTCCGACGCGGCTGGCCGCGATCGAGCCGCAGGCCGACGACTGGTGGTCCGCACCGCCCGAGGCCGGCGCGCCGCCACCCGATACCGAAGCCACGCGCGCCTATCTGCTCGAAACGCTGGAGTGCACGCTCGAGCTGCTCGAGCGTGCCACCGAAACCGACGCCGGCCTGTACTTCTATCGCCTCGCGCTGTTTCATGAAGACCTGCGCGGGGAGCAACTCGTCGTGATCGCGCAGACGCTGGGCCTGCCGATCGGCGTCGAGCCGCCGCCCGCCGCCTTGCCGCGCGAGCCCCTGCTGCTGCCGGCCACGCGCTGGACGCTCGGCGATGCCGAAGGCAGCACGGGCTTCGGCTTCGCGCAGGACGGCGGCTCGCTGGCGGTCGACGTGCCCGCCTTCGAGATCGACGCGCAGCCGGTGAGCTGGCAGCAGTTCGCCGAATTCGTCGACGACGGTGGCTACGACCGCAGCGAGCTCTGGCTGCCCGGCGGCCGGCACTGGCTGGCGCAGCAGCACGAGGGCCGCCGTGCGCCGCGCCATGTCGAGCAGATCGGGGCCGGCCGGCGCGGGGAGGGTGGGGCCATCCTGCAACGCCGCTTCGGCCGGGTGGTGCAGGCCGCCGGCCACCAGCCGGCCGTGCACCTGAGCTGGTGGGAGGCCGACGCCTGGGCACGCTGGGCCGGCCGGCGCATCGCCACCGAGGTCGAGTGGGAGGTCGCGGCCCATGCGGGCGCGCACCGCGGCTTTCATTGGGGCGATGTGTACGAATGGACCGCCGGCACGCTGCGGCCCTGGCCGGGTTACCGGGCCGATCCGTGGAGTGGCGGCAGCACATTCGACCCGTTGCCGGCGTTCGGGCAGGCGCGGGTGCTGCGCGGCGCCTCGTTCGCCACCCGTGCGCGGCTGCGTTCGCCGCGTGTACGCCATTTCGCGCTCCCGGCGCGCGACGACGGCTTCTTCGGCTTCCGCACCTGCGCGCTCTGAAGCGCCGCACGGCACGGCGCTCGGGGCCGCTGGACCGATGCGCGGCCTACGGGGCGGGTGCGACCGTGACGCGGCCCATGTCGAGCTGGACCGCCGACTGCGCCAGCGCTGCCACGTCGCTCGGGTCGTGCGTGACCAGCAGGGTCGGCACCTGCACGCGCTCCAGCATCGCCGCGAGTTCGGCGCGCAGGCGGATGCGCTGTGGCGTGTCGAGCGCGGCGAGCGGCTCGTCCAGCAGCAGCAGGTGCGGTTGCGGCGCCAGCGCCCGCGCCAGCGCCACGCGCTGGCGCTGCCCGCCCGAGAGGTGCCGGGGCCACGCCCCGCGCAGTGTGTCGAGGTCGAACTGCCGCAGCAGCGCATCGATGCGCGCGCGCTCGGCCTCGTTCGGGCGCTGGCCGAGCCGGCACAGCCCGAAGGCAAGGTTCTGCTCGACCGTCATGTGGGGGAACAGCGCGTAGTCCTGGAACACCAGCCCGACACGGCGTTCGCGGGCGGGCAGGTCGACGGCGTCGGCCGTGTCGAGCAGCGTGCGGCCCGCCACGCGCACATGGCCCCGCACCTGCGGCAGCAGCCCGGCGATGGCCATCAGCACCGTGGACTTGCCCGAACCCGACATGCCGATCAGCGCCGTGCGAGCGGTCGTCGAGACGAAGCGCGCATCCAGCACGAAGCGGCGGCCCGGCGATTCGAGCGTGGTCTGTACGTGGATGTCGAGCACCGGTTGCATGTCAGTTCCATGGCGCTGCTCATCACCGGCAGCCGATGAAACCGGCGTGGCCGGATGCCAGGGCACCCGCGGAACTGGCTTTGCCAGGCCGCCAGGTGCGCCCCCTTGAGGGGGAGGCGCCGCAGGCGCATCGGGGGTGGGTTTCATGTCAGTGCTTGGCCTGCAGCATGCGGCCGGCGGCGACCAAGACCACCACGCACACGACCGAGATCACAAGCGTGAGCCACAGCGCCTGCGCGTCGTTGCCGGATTGCACCGCGTCGTAGATGGCGATGGACAGCGTCTGCGTCTTGCCGGGGAGGTTGCCGGCGATCATCAGGGTCGCGCCGAACTCGCCCATGGCCCGCGCGAAGGCGAGCATCAGGCCGGCGGCGATGCCGCGCACCGCCAGCGGCAGCGCGATGCGCGCGAAGATCTCGAACTCGCCCGCCCCCAGCGTGCGCGCGGCATGCAGGAAGCGGCCGTCCACGTCCTCGAAGGCCGCGCGCGCCGCCTTGTAGATCAGTGGCAGCGACACCAGCGACGCCGCGATCACCGCGCCCTGCCAGGTGAACATCAGGTTGATGCCGAACCAGCGGTCGAGGTACTGGCCGAGCACGCCGTTGCGGCCGATCAGCACGATGAGGTAGTAGCCCAGCACCGTCGGCGGCAGCACCATCGGCAGCATCAGCAGGGCGTCCACGACGTTCTTGCCGGTGAAGCGGCGCTGCGACATCCACCAGCCCAGCGCGATGCCGACCGCGCCCGCCATCAGCGTGGCGAGTAGCGCGACCTTGAGCGTGAGCCAGAGCGGTGTGAGCAAGAGACGCCGGGTCAGGGCTTCGAGAAGCCGAAGCCGTCGAGGATGCGCTGGCCGGCGTCGCTGCGCACGAAGGCAACGAAGTCCCGGCCCAGCGCCGCGTTCCTGCTGGCGGCGATCTGCGCGATGGGGTAGCTCACGGGCGTGCGGGTCGGCACGGTCAGCGCGATGCGTGTCTTGTCCTTCTCGATCAGCGCGTCGGTGCGGTAGACGAAGCCGGCGTCGACCTCCCCGCGGGCGACGTAGTTGAGCACCTGGCGCACGCTTTCGCCGTAGATCCACTTGGGCTCCAGGGCGGCGGCCAGGCCGGCGTCCTGCACCGCGGCCACGGTGTAGCGGCCGACCGGCACCGAGCTCGGCGTGCCGGTGGCGATGCGCCGGTAGCCGGCGCCGCCCAGGTCGGCCAGCGTCTGTGGAACGGCCGTGGCGGCGGCGGGGACGATCAGCACCAGCGTGTTGCGCGCGAAGTCGGCGCGGGTGCCGTCGGTGAGCAGGTGGGCCTTGGCGGCGCGGTCCATCGTCTCCTGGTCGGCGGAGGCGAACACATCGACCGGTGCGCCCTGCTGGATCTGCGCGAGCAGCGGGCCGGAGGCGGCGAAGTTGAAGGTCACCCTGGCGCCGGGCCGTGTCTTCTCGAAAGCCTGGCCGACCGCCTGGAACGCGTTCGTCAGACTGGCGGCGGCGGAGACGATCACCTCCTGCGCGTGCAGGGCCGCGGTGCCCAGCGAGAAAGCGGCCAGCAGGGCGGCCTTTCCGAGCCAGCGGGAGGGGGTGTTCATCTCGCGTCCTTTCGATGCGCTATTCAAAACAGGAATAGCGAAATCATAGCAAGACGTTTCGGTGCGGCAGCCCACGCACAATCGGCGCATGCCCAGCCCCCGATTCATCGACGCCCTCGGCCACGGACCCAGCGACAAGCGCATCGACATCCTGCGCGGCATCGCGTCCACCGGCAGCATCTCGCAGGCCGCGCGCGAGGCCGGCGTGAGCTACAAGGCCGCCTGGCAGGCGATCGACACGCTCACCAACCTGGCGGGCGTGCCGCTGGTCGAACGCGCCGTCGGCGGTGCGGGCGGCGGCGGGGCCTTGCTCACGGCGCAGGGTGGGCATCTGCTGGAACTGGCCGATGCGCTCGACACCGCGCGGCGCGAGGTGCATGCGCGCTGGTCGGCACGGGGCGCCGATGCCGGCGCGCAGGCCGATGCCACCATGGCCCGGCTGGCGGTCCGCACCAGCATGCGCAACCAGCTGCCAGCGACCATCGATGCGCTGACCCCGTTCGACCGCACGGTGCGCGTGCAGATGCGACTGGGCACCTGCGGTGCCATGGCGGCGCGCATCACGCAGGAGAGTGTCGAACTGCTCGGCCTGCAGGCGGGCATGACCGTGATCGCGCTGTGCAAGGCCACGGCGGTGCGCGTCGAGCGCGTCGATGCCGCCGCGCAGGGCGGCCGGCGCGGCGCCACGGGCAACCGCCTGCTCGGCGCGGTGGCGAGCGCCCTGCGCGGCGGCGGCGACAGCGGCGACGAGATCGCCGTGGCCCTCGAGGGGGGGCTGCAGCTCGTCGGCTTCGCGCCAAGCGGCAGCGGCCTGCGTGTGCGCCAGCGCGCGGCGGTGGTGGTCGACGAGTCGGCCGTGGTGGTGGCGCTGGCGGGCTGATCGCTACCGGCTCGCCGCCGTCGCCGCTGTCTCTTCGCCCGGCGCGAGCTCGCGCAGCAGGCGCAAGCCCACCAGCGTGTAGCGCGTCTGCGGCGAGTTCCAGTTGCGGAAGGACGAGCGCGCATAGAAGGCCCAGGTGTGCCATGAGCCGCCGCGCCGCACGCGCACGCTGCCGTCGGCCGGACCGGTCGGGTCGTCGACCGGCGAGTGGGCGTAATAGTCGTCGGCATGCCAGTCGGCGCACCACTCCCACACGTTGCCGTGCATGTCGTCGAGCCCGAAGGCGTTCGGCGCGAAACGGCCGACCGGGGCGGTGAAGGGGAACCCGTCCTGCCCGTCGAGGGCGAAGGCCCGCCACTGCGGCCAGTTCGGCGCAGCGTCCTGGTCGAACACGTTGGCGCCCTGCAGCAATGTGCGCGGGTCGTCGCCGGTGCTGTAGCGGGTGCGCGTGCCGGCGCGCGCGGCGTATTCCCACTCGGCTTCGGTCGGCAGGCGGTAGGTCACGCCTTCCCGGGCGCTCAGCCAGCGGGCCATGGCCACGGCGTCGTTCCAGCTCACGTTCACGACCGGATGGTCGTCGCCCTGCGCGAAGCCGGGGTTGCGCCAGGAGTAGGTCGGGTCGCGGCCTTCGAAGGCATCGCCGCGGGCCGAGGTCGCGGGGTCGTAGGCCGGGTTGAAACCGTAGCCGCCGGTGCCGTCGGCGATCGATTCCGGGACATGGCCCGAGGCTTCGACGAAGCGGCGGAACTGCGCGACCGTGACCTCGTGGCGCCCCAGCCAGAAGGCGCGCGTGATGCGTACCCGGTGCACCGGCCCCTCGTCGGCCAACTGCGCGAAGCGCGCCGGGTCGTACGCGGGAAAGACCTGCGCCAGCGTGCGCGGGTCTTCGGCGCTGCCCATCAGGAATTCGCCGGCGGGGATGCGCACGAACTCGATCCCGAGCGAATCCGTTTTGCGCTCGGCCACCGGAATGACGGTGCAGGCGCTCAGGCACAGACACGCGACCGGCAGGACGCGGGCGAACCAGGAAGGGGCGAAGCGGCGAGCGCGCATGCGGGGCTCCGGGGGATGAACGGTGCGCAGTCTAGGCGAGCGGCCTGCCGGCAAGAAATATGCGCGCGGCGCTTGACTTCGAGTGCGCTCCAACTTCGAGAATGCGCCCATGGACACTTTGCTCACGATCGACGAGGTGGCGCGGCGCACCGGGCTGACGGCCCACACGCTGCGCTACTACGAACGCATCGGCCTCATCGCGCCGGTGCTCCGCGCGCCGGGCGGGCAGCGCCGCTATGCGTCGGCCGACCTCGACTGGATCGAGTTCCTGCTGCGCCTGCGCGACACCCGGATGCCCGTGGCCCGGATGCAGGTGTTCGCGCGCCTGCGGGCCGAGGGCGACGCCACCGTGCCGCAGCGCCGGGCCTTGCTGGAGGCGCACCTTGCCGAGGTCAACGCGTCGCTGCGCGCGATGCAGCAGGCCGCCGCGGTACTCGGCACCAAGATCACCTTCTACCGCGCGGCCGAACAGGCCGCGCAAACCCTGGAGAAAGCAGCATGAAGCAACGTTCCATCGGCCGCAGCGGCCTCACCGTGGGGGCACTCGGCCTCGGATGCATGGGCATGTCGGAGTTCTATGGCCCGACCAACGAGGCGCAGTCGCTCGACACGCTGGCGCACGCCCTGGCGCGCGGCGTGACGCTCTTCGACACTGCGGACGCCTACGGTTTCGGCCACAACGAGGAACTGCTCGGCCGCTTTCTGAAGGGCCGGCGCGAGCGCGTGACCATCGCCACCAAGTTCGGCCTGGTGCGCCAACCCGGCAGCTACGAGCGCCGGGTCGACAACGCGCCGGCGTACATCCGCTCGGCGTGCGAGGCTTCGCTCAAGCGGCTGGGCGTGGAGACCATCGACCTGTACTACGCGCACCGCCTCAACCTCGAGACGCCGCTGGAAGACTCGATTGGCGCGCTGGGCGAGCTGGCGAAGGCCGGGAAGATCCGCGCCATCGGCCTGTCGGAGGTCTCGCCCGACACGCTGCGCCGCGCCGCGGCGATCCACCCGATCGCTGCCGTGCAGAGCGAGTATTCGCTGTGGACGCGCGACCCCGAGCAGGGCGTGCTGCAGGCCTGCCGCGAGGTCGGCGCCGCCTTCTGCGCCTACAGCCCGCTGGGCCGCGGCTTCCTCACCGGCCAGGTCGCCAGCGACACGCTCGACCCCCAGGACTTCCGCCGCCAGAACCCGCGCTTCGCCGACGGGAACGCGCAGCAGAACCAGCGCATCGTCGACACGGTCAAGGCGCTGGCCGCCGAGAAGGGCTGCACGCCCGCGCAGCTCGCGCTGGCCTGGCTGCTGGCGCAGGGCGACGACGTGATCCCGATCCCCGGCACCAAACGCGTCCGCTACCTCGACGACAACCTCGGCGCGCTCGACGTGGCGCTGTCGGCCGACGACCTGGCGCGCATCGGCGCTGCGCTGCCGCCCGGCATCGCGGCGGGTGGGCGCTACACGGAAGAGGGCATGAAGGGCTTGAACGCCTGAACTCCGGCGCCGGGGGTACAGTCGCAGCGTCTTTCCAGCCGAAGCGCCCGCTGTGCGCCTGTCCCTCATGTCCAACCTCATCGTGCACGGCGGTCTGCCGCTGCGTGGCCGCATCGATCCTTCCGCCAACAAGAACGCGGTGCTGCCCGTTCTGTGCGCCACCCTGCTGACCGGAGAGCCCCTGCGGCTGCTGGGCGTGCCCGACATCACCGACGTGCGCAAGATCCTGGAGATCTTCCGCACGCTTGGCAGCGAGGTGCGGATGGACCACGCGAGCGGCACGCTCGACCTGCACCACCACGCCACCCGCTTCGACGCCGCGCGCCACCGGCTGCCCGAAGAGATGCGCTCGTCGATCATGCTGGTGCCGCCGCTGCTCGCGCGCTTCGGCATCGCCCGGCTGGAGGACAACGTCAAGGGCTGCACGCTGGGCGTGCGCGAGATCGATCCGCACGTCGAGGTGTTCCGCCATTTCGGCAGCGAGGTCGAGCGTGCCGAGGGCTCGCTGATGGTGCGCTGCAGCGGCCGCCTGCGCGCCACCGACCACTGGCTCGACTACGCGTCGGTCACCACCACCGAGAACTTCGTGCTGTGCGCGGCGACGGCAGAGGGCACGTCGACGCTGACCAACGCGGCCTGCGAGCCGCACGTGCAGGAGTTCTGCCGCTTCATGACGCTGATCGGCGTGCGCATCGAGGGCATCGGCACCTCGCGGCTCACCGTGCACGGCGGCAGCGCGCTGCGTGGCGGCGAGTTCCGCTTCGACGAGGACTTCCACGAGATCACCACCTTCCTCGCGCTGGGGGCCATCACCGGCGGCGACGTGGTGGTGCGCAACAGCGCACCGCAGAACTTCCCGCTGATCGACCGCACCTTTGCCAAGTTCGGCGTCGAGATCACGCATGCGGACGGCTGGTCGCAGGCGCGCCGCGCCGGCCCGCTGAAGGTGCAGACGCCCTTCACCAGCAACGTGCTGACCAAGGTCGAGGCGGCGCCGTGGCCGTACTTCCCGGTCGACCTGCTGCCGATCTTCATCGCACTCGGCGTGCGGGCCGAAGGCAACGCGATGTTCTGGAACAAGGTCTACGACGGGGCGCTGGGCTGGACCGGCGAGCTGTCGAAGTTCGGCGCGCATGTGTTCTCGGCCGACCCGCACCGGCTGGTGACCTTCGGCGGCCGGCCGCTGTCGCCGGCGGTGGTCGAGAGCCCCTACATCATCCGCGTGGCCATCGCGCTCTTCATGGTCGCGGCCAGCATCGAGGGGCGTTCCGAAATCCGCAACGCGACGCCGATCCGCCGTGCGCACCCCGGCTTTGTCGAAAACCTCCGCAGCCTGGGCGCCGAGGTGGAATGGACCGCCGAGGAATAGCGGGCCGTCAGCGCCCGCGCGTCGCCAGCTTGCGGTAGACCGTCGCGCGGCTGATGCCCAGCGCGCGGGCGGCTTCGGCCACGTTGCCGCGGGCCTCGTCGACCGCCTGGCGGATCAGGGCGGTCTCCACGTCGCGCAAGCGTGGGGGTGCGGCGGGCGAGGCGGGCGAGGGGGCCGGTGCGCCCGCATCCGCGAGCCGCGCCCAGGCCTGCAGGCGCAGGCCGGACCACAGCGGCACGTCGATCGGATCGCTTCGCCGCGCGGCGTCCCACAGCATGTCCACGGGCAGGGCGAACAGATCGCTCGCGTGGCAGGGCTGGGCCGCGGCGCCGCAGGCCGGTGGCTGCTGCAGCAGCTGCCGCGCCGTGCCGTTGCTCGCGACCACGCGGCCATCGGCGTCGAGCCCCAGCAGGCCGTCGGCGTCGTCGCCGCTCGCGCAGCCCGGCCAGTTCAGGCGCAGCAGCAGGGCATGCGGCTGGGCGCGCACCAGCGCGTTCTCGATGCTGCGCGCGGACAGCATCGCCAGGTGCCGCAGCTCGGGCCGTTCGACCACCTGCACGCCGGTCAGGTCGAGCATGCCGATGCAGTCGCCCTGCGGGCCGAACAGCGGGGCGCCGGCGCAGCTGTAGATGCCGGTGTCGTCGAAGAAGTGCTCGGCGCGGTGCAGCCACACGGGCGCCTGTTCGGCCAGCACGGCGCCGATGGCGGTGGTGCCGACGGCGCGCTCGGACAGGTCGATGCCCACGCGGCCGATGTCGCGGGCGCGGCGCACCGCCTCGCCGCTGCCGCCGGGCAGCGCGCCCACGTCGATGACGACGCCGCGCGCGTCGGTGAGGATGGCGAAGTAGCGCGTGTCCGCGATGGCCCGCGACAGGCGCGCCAGCACTGGCCGCGCGGCGCCGATCAGCGCCTGGTGGCGTTCCTGCGTCTCCTGGATCGACGCGCGTGTCACAGTGCTGAAGCTCACCCGTTGGTCCGGTCGGTGGCCGGCCAGGAGGCAGCGCTGCCACGAGCGCAGCAGCCAGGGGTCGATGGGCGCGTGGCCAGCCGTGCCGATGCCGTCGATGCAGGTGCGTCGCGCGTGGGCGATGGCCAGGGCGCGTGGGCTGTCGGCGGTGGGCAGAGGAAGAGGGTGGGTCATCGTGGAAGCCGGCTGGGTGGCGTCGAGGCAGGCGGGCTGGCTGTTCCATTTTGAGAATTTCGGAGCGCGGCTGCAAGCGTCGAGGGTTTTGCCTAGGATGGCGGTCCGGGCCGGCGTCCAAGATGCCATGCGCTTCCCAGCCATCACCTCCACGGAGACAGCCACATGCAGGTTTCTTTCACCGTCAACGGCCGCGCGGCCACGGTCGACGCTCCCCCCAACACCTTCCTCGTGCACGCCATCCGCGAGCACCTGCACCTGACCGGCACCCACGTGGGTTGCGACACGGCCCAGTGCGGCGCCTGCACCGTCCATGTCAACGGCCGTGCCGTCAAGTCGTGCAACGTGCTGGTCGGCCAGGTGGCCGGTGCCGAGATCACCACCATCGAGGGCGTGGCCCAGCCCGACGGCACCATGCACCCGATGCAGGCGGCCTTCAAGGAATGCCACGGCCTGCAATGCGGCTTCTGCACCCCCGGCATGGTGATGAGCGCCATCGACCTGTGCACCTACCACCCCAATTCGAGCGAGACGGAAATCCGCTCGCTGCTCGACGGCAACCTGTGCCGCTGCACCGGCTACCAGAACATCGTCAAGGCGGTGCAGATGGGCGGCAAGGACATGGCTGCCGCCTCCAAGCCCGTCGCGGCCTGAAACAGGAGCACACCATGGGTGCATCCGATTTCGCCAACCTCCCGCACATCGGCGAGGCGGTCCGCCGCAAGGAGGACTACCGCTTCCTGACCGGCGCCGGCAACTACACCGACGACGTCACCATGGCCGCGCAGAGCCATGCCATCTTCGTGCGCTCGCCGCACGCCCACGCCACCATCAAGTCGGTCGACACCGCCGAGGCGTCGAAGATGCCCGGCGTCATTGGCATCTTCAGCGGCAAGGACATCGAAGGGAAGATGGGCGGGCTGCCTTGCGGCTGGCTCATCAACAACCCCGACGGCACGCCGATGAAGGAGCCGCTGCACCCGATCCTCGCGATCAAGAAGGTGCGCTACGTCGGCGACCACGTCGCCATGGTCGTGGCCGAGACGGTCGAGCAGGCCAAGAACGCGGCCGAGGCGGTGGTGGTCGACTACGACGTGCACACGCCGCTGGTGAGCGTGGCCGACGCCGCGAAGAAGCAGAGCGGCGTGGTCATCCACGACGAGGCGCCCGACAACCAGTGCTACAAGTGGACGCTCGGCGACAAGGCCGGCGTCGATGCGGCCTTCGCGAATGCGGCGCACGTGACGAAGCTCGACCTCGTCAACAACCGGCTCATCCCGAACCCGATCGAGCCGCGCGTGGCCATCGGCAACTACAGCCGCGCGACCGAGGAGTACGTGCTCTACGTGTCGAACCAGAACCCGCACGTCGAGCGCCTGCTGATGACGGCCTTCGTGCTGGGCCTGCCCGAGCACAAGGTGCGCGTGATCGCCCCCGACGTCGGCGGCGGCTTCGGCTCCAAGATCTACCTCTACGCCGAGGACGTGTGCCTGACCTGGGCCGCCAAGCAGCTCAACCGCAGCATCAAGTGGACCGGCGAGCGCTCGGAATGCTTCCTGTCGGACGCGCACGGCCGCGACCACGTGAGCCATGCCGAGATGGCGATGGACAAGGACGGCAAGTTCCTCGCGCTGCGCGTGCACACCGACGCCAACCTCGGCGCCTACCTGTCGACCTTCTCGACCGCCATCCCGACCATCCTCTACGCGACCTTGCTGGCCGGCCAGTACGCCACGCCGCAGGTCTACGTCGAGGTGGATGCGTGGTTCACCAACACCGCGCCGGTCGATGCCTACCGCGGCGCGGGGCGGCCGGAAGCGACCTACCTGCTCGAACGGCTGGTGACGCGCTGCGCCTGGGAGATGAACCTGGCGCAGGACGAGATTCGCCGGCGCAACTTCATCCGCAGCTTCCCCTACCAGACGCCTGTCGCGCTGCAATACGACACGGGCAATTTCCCGGCCCTGATGGACCGCGCCAACGAACTGGCCGAGGTGGGCGGCTTCGCCGCACGCAAGGCCGAGAGCGAGAAGCACGGCAAGCTGCGCGGCATCGGTTACTCCAGCTACATCGAGGCCTGCGGCCTGGCGCCGTCGAACGTGGCGGGTGCGCTCGGTGCGCGCGCCGGCCTGTTCGAGGCGGGCGAGGTGCGGGTGCACCCGACCGGCAGCGTGACGGTGTTCACCGGCTCGCACAGCCACGGCCAGGGCCACGAGACGACCTTCGCGCAGCTGGTGGCGGCGCGCCTGGGCATCCCGGTGGAGAACGTCGACATCGTCCACGGCGACACCGGCCGCGTGCCCTTCGGCATGGGCACCTACGGCTCGCGCTCGCTGTCGGTGGGTGGCACGGCGATCATGAAGGCGCTCGACAAGATCGAGACCAAGGCCAAGAAGATCGCCGCCCACCTGATGGAGGCGAGCGACGCCGACATCGAGTTCGCCAACGGCGAATTCACCGTCAAGGGCACCGACAAGAAGATCCCCTTCGGCCAGGTGGCGCTGACGGCCTACGTGCCGCACAACTACCCGCTCGACAAGCTGGAGCCGGGCCTGAACGAAACCGCCTTCTACGACCCGACCAACTTCACCTACCCGGCCGGCACCTACATCTGCGAGGTCGAGATCGACAGGGCGACGGGCGAAGTCAAGATCGACCGCTTCACGGCGGTCGACGACTTCGGCACCATCATCAACCCGATGATCGTGGAAGGGCAGGTGCACGGCGGCATCGTGCAGGGCATCGGCCAGGCGCTGATGGAGAACTGCGTGTACGACAACGAAACCGGGCAACTGCTCACCGGCAGCTTCATGGACTACGCCATGCCGCGCGCCGAGGACTTCCCGATGTTCAAGATCGACACGCTGAGCACGCCCTGCACGCACAACCCGATTGGCTCCAAGGGCTGCGGCGAGGCGGGGGCCATCGGCTCGCCGCCGGCCGTCATCAACGCCGTGCTCGATGCGCTGGCGCCGCTGGGCGTCAAGGACTTCGACATGCCCGCGTCGCCGCACCGCGTGTGGGAGGCGATGCAAAAAGGCGCCACCACGCCGACCCAACAACCGCAGGCCCCATCGCTCGTCGCGAGCACCCAGGGCCGTCCGGCCGTCTGAACCAGGAGCGACATCCATGTACCCCTTCACCCTCGAACGTCCGGCCAGCCTGGCCGATGCCGCGAAGCTCGCCGCCGCCGGCGGCAAGCCGCTGGCCGGCGGCCAGACGCTGCTCGCCTCCATGAAGCTGCGGCTCTCCGCGCCGGAACAGCTGGTCGACCTCAGCGGCATCGCCGAACTCGCCGGCATCCGGAAGGATGGCGACACGCTCGTCATCGGCGCGATGGCGCGCCATCTCGACGTGGCCAACCATGCCGAGGTCAAGGCCGCGTACCCGACGCTGGCCGACCTGGCCTCGCGCATCGGCGACCGGCAGGTGCGCGCCATGGGCACGCTCGGCGGCTCGGTCGCCAACAACGACCCGGCCGCCTGCTACCCGAGCGCGGTGCTGGCTTCGGGCGCCACCGTGGTCACCGACAAGCGCGAGATCGCGGCCGACGACTTCTTCCTGGGCCTGTTCACCACGGCGCTGGAAGAGGGCGAGCTGATCACCGCGATCCGCTTCCCGATCCCGAAGCGCGCGCACTACGAGAAGCTGCGCCAGAAGGCGTCGAACTTCCCGCTGGTCGGCGTGTTCATCGCGCAGTACGACGCGGGCGTGCGCGTGGCCATCACCGGGGCCGGGAACGGCGTGTTCCGCCACACCGGGCTGGAAGACGCGCTCAACAAGAGCTTCACGCCCGAGGCCGCCGCCACGGTGAAGATCGATGCGAGCGATCTCAACAGCGACCTGCACGCCTCAGCGCCGTACCGCGCCAACCTGATCAGCGTGCTGACGCAGCGCGCCGTCCGCGCTGCGCTGGGTTGATGCGCGGGTGATTTTCTCGAGCATCGACGCGGTCGCCGCCGGCCTGCAACAGGCCGGGTACTTTGCCGACCGGCGCCTCGCCACGGCCGTCTTCCTCGCGCTCAAGCTGCAGCGTCCGCTGCTGCTCGAAGGCGAGCCCGGCGTGGGCAAGACCGAACTGGCCAAGGCGCTGTCGACGGCGCTGCAGCGCGAACTGCTGCGCCTGCAGTGCTATGACGGCCTGGAGCAGCGCGAGGCGCTCTACGAATGGAACTACGCGGCGCAGCTGCTGCACATGCGCGCCGCCGAAGCGCATGGCGCATCGAGCGATGTGGAATCCGAGGTCTACCAGCCCCGCTACCTGATCCGCCGCCCCTTGCTGCAGGCGTTGCAGACGCCTGCACCCGGCGCGGTGCTGCTGATCGACGAGGTCGACCGCGCCGACGAGCCCTTCGAGGCCTTCCTGCTCGAGTACCTGGGCGAGTACCAGGTGAGCATCCCCGAACTCGGCACCATCACCGCGGCGGTGCCGCCGGTGACCATCCTCACCAGCAACCGCACCCGCGAACTCAACGACGCGGTCAAGCGCCGCTGCCTCTATCACTGGCTCGACTACCCCGAGCGGGAGCGCGAGCTCGCCATCGTGCGCGCACAGGTGCCCGAGGCCGGCGACGCGCTGTCGAAGCAGGTGGCCGATTTCGTCGGACGGCTGCGCAGCGCGCCTTTCGCCAGCGCCTTCCAGCGCGCGCCTGGCATCGCCGAGAGCGTGGAGTGGGCGCGTGCGCTGGTCGCGCTCGATGCGCTGGTGCTCGACCCCGAAGTGGTGGTCGACACCGCCGGCATCCTCTTCAAGCAGCGCGACGACGTCGCCGCGGTCACGCAGGTGCTCGCCGCCGAACTGTTGCAGCCGGAGGACGCGGGCGCCTGAGCGCCTGCGCGCCGACGCCATGGAACAGCTGGGTGACGCGCGCCGCGGCAAGATGGCCGGCAACATCGCCGGCTTCGGCCGCGCGCTGCGCCGCGCCGGCGTGCCCACCGATGCGGCGCGCATCGCGCTGGCCACCGAGGCGGCCGTGCTGGTCGGCGTCGATGCGCGCGACGACCTGTGCGCCGCGATGGAGGCCGTGATGGTCGGCCGCGAGCAGGACCGCCTCGTCTTCCGCGAACTGTTCGACGCCTGGTTCCGCGACCCCGAACTCGCCAACAAGATGCTCGCGCAGATGCTGCCGAGCGCCGAAGGAAAGATGGAGCCGGCCAAACGCCGCCCGCGGGTGCGCGAGGCGCTGGCCGCACCGCGCGAGGCCGACCAGCCCGCGCAGGGCGAACGCGAGATCGAATTCGACGCGGCCATGACCGCGAGCGACCTGCAGCGACTGCATCACGCGGACTTCAATGCGCTGGGCGCGGCGGAGTACCGGCTGGTCGAACGCCTGGCGCGCGACATCGCGCTACCGGTGCCGACCGTGCCATCGCGCCGCCTGCGCGTCGCGGCCGGTGCGGGCACGCATGCGCGCATGCACTGGCCCGGCGTGCTGCACGAGGCGGCGCGCACCGGCGGCGAGATGCTGCGCCTGCCGCGGCTGGCGCGCCGCGCGCAGCCCTTGCCGCTGCTGGTGCTGATCGACGTCTCCGGCTCGATGGAACGCTATGCGCGCCTGCTGCTCGCCTTCCTGCACGCGGCCACGCGCCACGCCGGCCGGCGCGACGTGTTCGCCTTCGGCACGCGCCTGACCGACCTGACGCCGGCCTTCCGCCTGGCCGACACCGACGAGATGCTGGCGAGCGCCAGCGCGGCCATCGACGACTTCGCCGGCGGCACCCGCCTGGGCGATTCGCTGGCGCAATTGCGGCACGACCATGCGCGGCGCCTGACCGGCCGCCGCACGCTGGTGCTGGTCATCAGCGACGGCCTGGACACCGGCGAGCCCACGGTGCTCGACCAGGAACTGCAATGGCTCAAGCGCCATGCGCGCCGCGTGCTGTGGCTCAATCCGCTGCTGCGCTTCGAGGGCTACGCGCCCCTGGCGCGCGGTGCGGCCATGCTCCACCGCCATGCAGACGCGATGCTGGCGGTCCACAATCTCAGCGCGCTCGGCCAGCTGGCGGCGAGCCTGGCGGCGCTGATGCGTGCCGGCCGCTGAGCCGCTGCCCCACGATCACGACTAGAAGGAAGAACACCATGGAAATGCTCGGCAACCGCCGTCTCGGCGTCACGCAGCAACAGGCGTGGGACGCGCTCAACGACCCCGAGACGCTGAAGAAATGCATCCCCGGCTGCGACAAGTTCGAACTGACCGGCGACAACCAGTACACCGTGACCGCCGCGGTCAAGGTGGGCCCGGTGTCCGCCAAGTTCGCCGGCAAGGTCACGCTCACCGACATCGCACCGCCCGATGGCTACAAGCTCAGCTTCGAGGGCCAGGGCGGGGTGGCGGGCTTCGCCAAGGGCGCGTCGAGCGTCACGCTCAAGCCGGTGCAGGGCGATGCCGGCGCCTGCGAGCTCGACTACACCGTGCAGGCCCAGGTCGGCGGCAAGATCGCGCAACTGGGTCAACGCCTGATCGACGGCGCGGCCAAGTCGACCGCTGACGACTTCTTCAAGCGCTTCGACGCCGAGATGCAGCGCCGCTACGGCCCCGCGCCGGCCGAGGGCGAGGCGGTGGCCGAAGAGAAGAAGGGCGCGGTCGCCGGCTTCATGCAGAAGATCGGTCTGGGCGGCAAGAAGGACAGCGAAGCGAGCTGAAGCGCGAAGAGGAAAGACCATGGAAAATCTCGACGTCATGGTGCTGCGCACCCTGCGCGACTGGCGGCTCGCCGGCCGCCGCGCGCTGCTCACGACCGTGGTGCGCACCTGGGGCTCGTCACCGCGGCCAGTGGGATCGATCATGGCGCTGGCCGAAGACGGCGCGGTGGTCGGGTCGGTCTCCGGCGGCTGCATCGAGGACGACCTGATCGCGCGCTACAGCCGCCTGCACGGCGCCGCCGAGCCGATGCCCGCGGGCGGCGCGCCGGCGCTGGTCAAGTACGGCATCACGGCCGACGAGGCGCACCGCTTCGGGCTGCCTTGCGGCGGCACGCTCGAGCTGCTGCTGGAGTACGACCCCGAGCCGTCGTCGCTCGAAGCACTCGTCGCGTCGCTGGAGCAGGGCCGCCTGATGCAGCGCACCGTGTCGCTCGCCGACGGCCGCGTGACGTTGGCGGAGGCGTCGTCGCCCGCGGCGCTGAGCGTGGACGAGCGCCAGCTGGTCAACACCTTCGGCCCCGAGTACCGCATGCTGCTGATCGGCGCCGGCCAGCTGGCGGAGTACCTGGCGACCATGGCCAAGTTCAGCGGTTTCGCCGTCACGCTGTGCGACCCGCGCGTGGAATACCGCAGCGCCTGGGCCGTGCCTGGTGTGACGGTGACCACCGAGATGCCCGACGACGCGGTGACCGCCTTCCGGCCTGACCGCCGCAGCTGCGTGGTCGCGCTCACGCACGACCCGAAGCTCGACGACCTCGCGCTGCTCGAAGCCCTGGCGACCGACGCCTTCTACGTCGGTGCGATCGGCTCGCGCCGCAATGCCGAGGCCCGGCGCGCGCGCATGGTCGAGCATTTCGACCAGACGGCCGAATCGCTGGCGCGCCTGCGCGGGCCGATCGGCATCTACATCGGCAGCAAGACGCCGCCCGAGATCGCGGTGAGCGTCATGGCGGAAATCCTGGCGGTGAAGAACGCGGTGGCGCTGCCGCGGGAGACCGCCGTGGCGAACGCCAAGACGCTGCACGAAGCGCGGGGCTGAGGGCGCATGGACTGCCGCCCCGGCTGCGGCGCCTGCTGCACGGCGCCCTCCATCAGCAGTGCCATCCCCGGCATGCCGGGTGGCAAGCCCGCCGGCGTGCCCTGTGTCCAGCTGATGGCCGACCAGCGTTGCGCCATCTTCGGTCGGCCGGAGCGTCCGGCCTGCTGCGGCGGGCTGCAGCCCTCGGCGGAGATGTGTGGCGGCACGCGCGGCGAGGCGATGCTGTGGCTCGACCGGCTGGAGGCCGAAACGGCGCCTTGAAGGGCTCGCGCGGATCGAAGTCGGCCTTTCCGAGAAAAACTGCCCGAATGTTCCGTGGGCGAGGGCAGTAAGTCCTTTGACTTCAGAAGGCGAAGGTTAACAATCTTCTGACACTCTCAGCCGCGCACGACCATGGACGTTCTCTTCCTCCTCCGTTCGATTCGTCAACTGTTCAGCCGACGCGCCCGCGATGCCGCGCCGGCGCGTTCGACCGTGCGGCCGACGGTGCGCCAGCCGGCGGCGCAGGCCCCCCGGCCTGCCGCCGCCCTGCAGGCCTCGCCGCCCGAGCCGGTGCAGGCGCCGGTCCGCAAGATGCGCACGCTGGAAGAGGTGCGGGCCGACCTGGCCCGCCTGCGCCTGAGCGCCCGCGAGCGCCATGCACGCGTCTACGCCTGGCGCGACACCAATTTCGCGCCGACCGACTTCATGGATCTCGCCAACACCTGACGGGTCGGCAGGGCGAGATCAGTCCCCGCGATCCGTGGTGGGCGGCACGTCGCCGCCCTTCTGGCGTTCCCGGAACAGCGCGGCCCGCATCAGGAAGATGGTGGTGACCGGCGCCGTCAGCGCCACGAACAGCGCGATCAGCACGGCGTGCAGGAACAGGCTGTAGCCCTGCACCGAGAAATAGACGATGGTCGCGATGGTCAGGCACCACACGCCGGCCGTGGCACCCAGCGTGGGCGCGTGGATGCGGTGGAAGAAGGTCGGCAGCCGCACCAGCCCGAAGGAGCCGACGGCGGCGAAGGCTGCGCCGAGCACCGCGAACAGGCCGGTGAGGATCTCGGCCCACAGCGGCAGCGGGCCGATGATGAAGTCGGGCACGATGTTCATTCGCAATCTCCCGTCATTCGATCACCTCGCCGCGCAGCAGGAATTTCGCCAGCGCGGTCGACCCCACGAAACCGAACAGCGCGATCAGCATCGCTGCCTCGAAGTAGACGTTGCTCGCATAGTTGATGCCCAGCACCAGCATCATCAGCATGCCGTTGATGTAGAGGCAGTCGAGCGCCATCACGCGGTCCTGCGCGGTCGGGCCGATCAGCAGCCGCCACACGGCGCACAGCATCGCGACGGCCAGCAGGAACAGGGCGCCCTTGAGGGCCCAGAAGAGGAAGGGCGTCATGATTCGAAGATCTCCATCAGCGGGCGCTCGTAGCGCGTGCGGACCATCTCGATGAACGCGGCCTCGTCCTCGAGGTCGAACACATGGAGCAGCAGCCTGCTGCGGTCGAGCGACACCTCGCCCCAGGCGGTGCCGGGCGCCAGGCAGAAGATCATGGCGAGCACGGCCAGCGCGTTCGGGTCGCGCACGGTCAGCGGGATCTCGACGAAGGCGCTGCGGATCTGCGGCGTGCGGCGGGTAAGCAGCGCGCGGCCGACCATCAGCGCGGAATGCAGCAGGTCGTGCAGCACGATGCCGGCCAGGCGCAGCGCCACGCCGGGCCGGCGCATCCGCACGGCCGCGGGCCGCAGGCCCTGGGTGATGAGCGGCACCACCACCGCGAGGATGGCGGCGAACACCATCGTCGCGGCATGCAGCGACTGGTTCAGCAGCAGCCAGACCACGAAGAGCGCCAGCGACAGCGGCGGCGACGGAAGGATCTTGTGCATCAGGGCGTGCCTCCCTTGGGCGTGGGGTTGGGCACCTGCCGCGCGCCAGCCACCGCGTCGCGGTAGGCCTGAGGCGCGAACAGGCCCTCGGCGGTAGCGCTCGCATGCTGCATCACGGTGCCGGCTTCGAGGGTGAGCGCGACCGAGGCCGCCAGCAGCGCCGCCACCGGCAGCACCTCCATCGCGCGCAGGTTCGGCATGGCGCCGAGCGGCTGGGTCCAGAAGTGGCGGATGCCGGTGCGGCTCAGCGCCACCAGCGTCATGAAGCCCGAGGCCAGCAGCAGCCCGAGAAAGAGCCAGCTCGACCGGCTGACCACCGGTGCGTCGAGCAGGCCCGACAGCATGGCGAACTTGCCGACGAAGCCCGACAGCGGCGGCAACCCGGCCAGCAGCAGCGTGCAGCCGATGAAGCCCAGGCCGAGGAAGGCCACGCCGGCTGGGATCGCGCGCCCGTAGAGCGCCTGTTGTTCGTCGTCGAGGTTCACGTCGTTCGACGCCGTGAGGTCTTCCGACAGGAAGGGCGCGTTGCCGGCCGCCTCGTGCGGCGCGATGCTGGCGCCCGCGTTGCGCCAGCGCTCGATCATGTCGATCAGCAGGAAGAAGGCGCTGATCGCCAGCGTGGAGCTCAGCAGGTAGTACAGCGCGCCGGCCCAGATGGCAGGCTGACCCAACCCGACCGCCGCCAGCAGCGTGCCGGCCGACACCAGCACGCTGAAGCCGGCGAGGTTCGACAGCCGCTGGGTGCCGACGATGCCGAGCGCGCCGACGCAGAGCGTGGCCAGCCCGATGGCGACCAGCACGTCGTGGCCGAACTGCGCGGAGGCGCCGGTGTCCGGCGCGAACAGCAGGGTCCACAGCCGCAGCACGGTGTAGAGGCCCAGCTTGGTGAGCAGCGCGAACACCGCGCTCACCGGCGACACCGCGGCGCTGTACGCCGGTACCAGCCAGAAGTTGAGCGGCCAGGCGCCGGCCTTGGCGAAGAAGGCGGTCGCCAGGATGGCGGCGGCCGCATGCACCAGCCCGCGGTCGCTTGCGTCGAGCTGGGCGATGCGCACCCCCAGGTCAGCCATGTTGAGCGTGCCGGTCACGCCGTAGAGCAGCGCCGCACCGATCAGGAAGAGCGACGAGGCCGCCAGGTTGATGGCGACGTAATGCAGCCCCGCGGACACCCGCAGCCGCCCCGAGCCGTGCAGCAGCAGCCCGTACGAGGCGGCCAGCATCACTTCGAAGAACACGAACAGGTTGAACAGGTCGCCGGTGAGGAAGGCGCCGTTCAGGCCCATCAGCTGCAGTTGCAGCAAGGGGTGGAAGTGCACGCCCGCGCGGTCCCAGCGCGAGGTGGAGTAGATCGACGCGGCGAAGGCGACCACGCCGGTGAGCGCGACCATCATGCTCGAGAGCCGGTCGGCCACCAGCACGATGCCGAAGGGCGCCCGCCAGTTGCCTGCGAGGTACACGCCGATGGAACCCGGGCCGTTGCCGGTGTCGGCGGCATGGACCCAGCGCAGCAGCGCCAGCGCGACCAGCAGGCCGAAGAGGCCCGAGGCCACGCTCAGTGCCGACTTGATGCGGCGGCGCTTCTCGTCGAGCAGCAGCATCAGCGCGGCCGTCAGCATCGGCACCAGGATCGGCACCGCCACCAGGTGCGGCATGCTGAAGTCGAGGAAGCGGTCGAGGAGGTGCAGCAGCTCGGTCATTCGCCGGCCTCCCGGGCGCGCTCTTCGCCGTCGACGTGGTCGGTGCCGCTCAGCCCGCGCGAGGCCAGCATCACGACCAGGAACAGCGCGGTCATGGCGAAGCCGATCACGATGGCGGTCAGCACCAGGGCCTGCGGCATCGGGTCGGCGGTGTTGGCCAGGGTGGAGGCCACGCCGGGGATCAGCACCGGCTCGCTGTCGACCTTCAGCCGGCCCATGCTGAAGATGAACAGGTTGACGGCGTAGGCGATCAGCGTCAGGCCCATGATGACCTGGAAGGTGCGCGGGCGCAGCAGCAGGTACACGCCCGAGCCGGTGAGGACGCCGATGGCGATGGCGAGGACGGCTTCCATCAGCGTGCGCCCTCCGCGGTCGGCGTGGCATCGGCTTCGGCGGCTTCGCGTTCGGCCTGCTCGTCGGCCCAGCGGTGGCTGCGCACCGACTGGTGGGCCAGCGCCGTGAGGATCAGCATCGTCGCGCCGAGCACCAGCGAGAACACGCCCATGTCGAAGAAGAGCGCGCTCGGCACATGGATCTCGCCGAGCAGCGGCAGGTGCAGGTGGGCGGTGTGCGTCGTCATGAAGGGGTAGCCCATCAGCACGGAGCCGCCACCGGTGGCCAGCGCGAGCAGCAGGCCGATGGCGATCCAGCGGCGCGGGTAGATGCGCAGGTGCTCCTCGACCCACTCGGTGCCCGAGACGATGAACTGCAGCACCAGCGCCACCGACATCACCAGGCCCGCGACGAAGCCGCCGCCGGGCGCGTTGTGGCCGCGCATGAAGAAGTAGACCGCGACCAGCACCGACAGCGGCAGCAGCAGCCGCACCAGCACGGCCGGCACCATCAGGTAGCCGATGGCGGTGTCCTTGGCGCGGCGCGGATTGAGCAGGTCGCTGCTGCCGTCGTCGGTCTGCAGGCGCTGCTGTGCGGGCAGTGCCATCGACTCGATGGCCGGGCGGAAGCGGCGCAGCAGAGCGTACACCGTGAGCGCGACCACGCCGAGCACGGTGATCTCGCCGAAGGTGTCGAAGCCGCGGAAGTCGACCAGCATCACGTTGACCACGTTGGTGCCGCCGCCCAGCGTCAGCGCGTTGTCGAGGAAGAAGGGCGAGATGCTCTGCGGGAAATCGCGGGTCATCATGGTCCAGGCCAGCGCTGCCATGCCCGAGCCGGCCGCGGCCGCCACCAGCAGGTCTCGCCCGCGGCGGCCCCAGGGCCGCAGCCGTGCCGAGGCGGGCTGCACCGCGGCCTTGCTGCGCATCGGCAGCCAGCGCAGGCCCAGCAGCATGAGCACGGTGGTCACCGCCTCCACCACGAGCTGCGTGAGCGCCAGGTCGGGCGCCGAGAACCAGATGTAGGTGATGCAGCACACCAGGCCGGCCGCGGCGGCGAGCATCAGCGACGCGAGCCGGTGGAACTTGGCCTGCCAGGCGGCTGCCAGCGCGCAGCCCATGCCGATCAGCCAGGTCATCGCGAACATCGGCGAGAAGGGCAGCAGCTCGCGCGTGCCACGGCTGCCGGGCGTGAGCCACAGCGACGCGCCGGCGCCGGCCACCGCGACGAGCACCATCAGCAGCAGTTGGGTCTGCAGGCGGCGCGTGCCGAAGAGCCGGCGGCTGCGCCGGCCCGCTTCGCTCAGGCGCGCCAGCAGGTTCTCGAAGATGCGCTGGCCGTCGAAGCGGTGCAGCACCGGCGTGTGGTCGAGGTGGCCTTGCGCACGGCCGCGGCGTTGCAGCAGGTACAGCGCGGCACCGCCGGCCAGCGCCACGACGCTCATCACCAGCGGCAGGTTGAAGCCGTGCCACACCGCCAGGCTGTAGTCGGGCAGCACACCGCCCACGACAGGCAGCGCGGCGGCGGCCAGCAGCGGGCCGACCGACCAGGCCGGCGCCACGCCCACCACCAGGCAGATCAGCACCAGCAGCTCGACCGGCACGCGCATCCAGTGCGGTGGTTCGTGCGGCTGCCTGGGCACCGCGTCGCCACAAGGAGGGCCGAAGAAGACGTCGAACACGAAGCGCGCGGAATAGGCCACGCTGAACACGCCGGCGAGGGTGGCGATGACGGGCAGGCTGAAGTCGACCCACGGCGTCGACTGGATGAAGACCGTCTCGGCGAAGAACATTTCCTTCGACAGGAAGCCGTTGAGCAGCGGCACGCCCGCCATCGACGCGCTGGCGATGATGGCCAGCGTGCCGGTGATCGGCATCAGCTTCAAGAGGCCGCTGAGCTTGCGGATGTCGCGCGTGCCGGTCTCGTGGTCGATGATGCCGGCCGCCATGAAGAGCGAGGCCTTGAAGGTCGCGTGGTTCATGACGTGGAACACCGCGGCCACGGCGGCCAGCGGGCTGTTGAGCCCCAGCAGCAGCGTGATGAGCCCGAGGTGCGAGATGGTCGAGTAGGCCAGCAGCGCCTTCAGGTCGCGCTGGAACATCGCCGCGAAGCCGCCCAGCAGCAGGGTGATGGCGCCGGCGCCGCCGACCAGCCAGAACCATTGTTCGGTGCCCGAGAGCACCGGCCACAGCCGCGCCATCAGGAACACGCCGAGCTTCACCATGGTGGCCGAGTGCAGGTAGGCCGACACGGGGGTCGGCGCGGCCATGGCGCGCGGCAGCCAGAAGTGGAAGGGGAACTGCGCGCTCTTGGTGAAGGCGCCGAGCAGCACCAGCACCAGCACGGTGGTGTAGAGCGGATGGGCGCGGATCAGCGCGCCCGATGCGAGCACCACATCCAGCTCGTAGCTGCCCACGATGCGGCCCAGCACCAGCACGCCGGCCAGCAGGCACAGGCCGCCCATGCCGGTGACCGTGAGCGCCATGCGCGCGCCGCGCCGCGCGTCACGCCGGTGGTGCCAGTAGCCGATCAGCAGGAAGGAGAACAGGCTGGTGAGTTCCCAGAACAGCACCATCTGGACGATGTTGCCCGAGAGCACCACGCCCATCATCGAGCCCATGAAGGCGAGGAAGAACGAGAAGAAGCGCGGCACCGGGTCGGACGCCGACATGTAGTAGCGCGCGTACAGCACCACCAGTGCGCCGATGCCCAGCACCAGCATGCAGAACAGCCAGGCGAAGCCGTCCAGGCGGAACACCAGGTCCAGGCCGAGGGCGGGCAGCCATTCGACCCGCTGGCGGATCACGTTGCCGTTCGCGAGATCGGGAAAATACAGCGCCGCCGCGATCGCACAACCCAGCGCGACCAGCCCTGCCAGCGTCGACTCCCGGTTGCGGGCGTTCGAGGGCAGCAGGGCTGCCAGCACGCTGGCGATGAAGGGGAGCGCGACGAGCAGGGCAAGGGGCATCGCGGTCGATTCTATCGACCGCACCCGTTCGGTAGCCTCCTGAAACTGCAGCGCGCCCGACGGCTTTTCAGGCCATCGGGCACCTGCCGGCGCTCAGGCCGACAGCCACTGGACGCTGCGAAAGCCGAGCCAGGTCAGCGTGAAGGAACCCGCCAGATGGGTGAGGGCGGTCAGGGCTGCCACGCCGGTGCGGCCTTCCATCATCATCGTGACCACCTCGAGGGAAAAGCTCGAGAAGGTCGTGAGCCCGCCCAGGAAGCCGGTGATGATGGCCAGGCGCCAGACCGGGTCGAGCCCCGGCATGGCCTGGAACACCGCAACGCTCACGCCGATGAGGTAGCCGCCGACGAGGTTGGCCGCGAGGGTGCCCCAGGCCATCAGCCCGGCGCCCAGCCAGAGGCCAAGGCCCCAGCGGCCGAGGGCACCGAGCGATGCGCCGAGGCAGATGGCAATGATGGGTAGCATCGTTCCGCCCTACATCGTCATGTGCTGCGGCAACCAGGTGACGATGCCGGGCACGAAGTAGATGATGAGCACCGACGCGATCATCAGGATGAACATCGGCAACGTGACGCGCGCGATGTAGAGCAGGTCGCGCCCGGTCATGCCCTGCAGCACGAACAGGTTGAAGCCCACCGGCGGCGTGATCTGCGCCATCTCGACGACCAGCACGACGAAGATGCCGAACCAGATCGGGTCGATGCCCGCGGCGGTCACGGTCGGCATGATCACGCCCATGGTCAGCACCACCATCGAGATGCCGTCCAGAAAGCAGCCCAGCACGATGTAGAAGACCGCCAGCATCGCGATCAGCTGGAACTTCGACAGGCCCAGCGAACCGATCCATTCGGCCAGATGCCGCGGCAGGCCGATGTAGCCCATCGACAGCGTGAGGAAGGCCGCGCCGGCCAGGATCAGCGCCATCATGCAGTAGAGCCGCGTGGCACCGAGCAGCGCTTCCTTGAAGCTGTGCCAGCTCAGCGAGCCCTGCGCCGCGGAGATGATGAGCGCACCGACGACGCCGACGGCGGCAGCCTCGGTGGCCGTGGCGATGCCCGCGTAGATCGAGCCGAGCACCGAGATGATCAGCAGCGCGACCGGGATCAGGCTGCGCGATTCGTTGAGCTTCTGCAGGAAGCTCATCTTCCGGTCGGCCGGTGGGATCTTGTCGGGGTGGCGCAGGGCCCAGATGGCGATGTAGCCCGAGAACAGCAGGGCCAGCAGGATGCCCGGCAGCACACCGGCGATGAAGAGCCTGGCGATCGACACGTCGGCGCTGACGCCGTAGACGATCATGATGATCGAGGGCGGAATCAGCAGGCCCAGCGTGCCGGCTCCGGCGAGGGTGCCGATCACCATGTCGTCGGGGTAGCCGCGCTTCTTGAGCTCGGGCAGGGTCATCTTGCCGATCGTCGCGCAGGTAGCGGCGCTCGACCCCGACACCGCCGCGAAGATGGCGCAGCCGACCACGTTGGTGTGCAGCAGCCGGCCGGGCAGGGCCTGCATCCAGGGCGCGAGGCCTTTGAACATGTCCTGCGACAGCCGGGTGCGGAACAGGATCTCGCCCATCCACACGAAGAGCGGCAGCGCCGTGAGCGTCCAGCTCGAGGCCGAGCCCCAGATGGTGACGGCCATCGCGTCGCCGGCGGAGCGCGAGGAGAAGAGTTCCATGGCGATCCACGCCACGCCCGAGAGGGTGAGGCCGATCCACACGCCGCTACCCAGAATGAGGAACAGCGTGAGGATCAGCACGCCGGCAACGGCGATGTCATTCATGGCGCAGGGCCTCGGTGTGTTGCGAAGCGACCCGGCCGCGCCATTCGAGGATGAACTCGTCGATGGAAGCGATCGCCAGGATCACGGTGCCGACGGCCATGGCGAGCTGCGGAATCCACAGCGCCGTCGCATCGTTGCCCGTGGAAATGTCGTTGAAGGCGTGCGAGTTCCAGACCAGGCGCACGCTGAAGACGGCGAACAGCACGGCCAGCACGGCGCCGGCGCCCATGGCCCAGCGCTCGAGCCAGCGCCGGGCGGCCGGCCCGAGGTGCGACAGGATCAGCGTCACGCGGATGTGTTCGCCGCGCTTGAGCGTGTGGGCCAGCGCGAGGAAGCCCGCGCCGGCCATCAGATAGCCGGCGTAGGCGTCGACACCGGGGACGTTGAAGTGCAACTGCCGGCTGACGATGGACAGCAGGATCATGACCAGCAGACCGACCATGAAAAGCGCCGCCAGAGCGGCGGCGCCGTTGTAGAGGAAGTCCAGAGACTTTCGCATGAGATGTGGCGATGGCCTCGTTTACATCTTCTTGTAGGCGTCGACCACGGCCTGGCCTTCGGGGCCGGCCTTCTCCAGCCATTCCTTGAGCATCGTGTCGCCCACCTTCTTCATGTCGGCCTTGAGCGCGTCGGAGGGCACGTGGATGGTCATGCCGTTCTTCTTGAGCAGGTCGAGGTACTCGAGGTTCTTCTTCTTCGACACGTCCCAGCCGCGCTTCTCGGCATCGGCCCCGGCCTTGAGCACCGCGTCCTGCGTGGGCTTGTCGAGCGCGTCGAAGGCCTTCTTGTTGATCAGCACCGCGTTCTTGGGCAGCCAGGCCTGGGTGTCGTAGAAGTTCTTGATGTACTCGTAGGTCTTGGTGTCGTAGCCGGTGGAGCCGGACGACATGTACGACTCGATCACGCCGGTGGCCATGGCCTGCGACAGTTCGGCCTGTTGCACCGTGACCGGCTGGGCGCCCACCAGTTCGGCGATGCGTGCGGTGGCCGGGCTGTAGGCGCGCCACTTCACGCCCTTGAGGTCGGCAGCCGACGCGATGGTCTTCTTCACGAAGATGCCTTGGGGCGGCCAGGCCACCGCGTACAGCAGGACGATCCCTTGTTCGGCCAGCTTCTTCTCGAGCACCGGCTTCTGGGCCTGGTAGAGCTTCCAGGCGGCGTCGTAGCTGTCGGCCAGGAAGGGAATGCCGTCGGCGCCGAACATCTGCCATTCGTTCTGGTAGTTCACCAGCAGGATCTCACCCATCTGTGCCTGGCCACCTTGCACAGCGCGCTTGATCTCCGGGGCCTTGAACAGCGACGCGTTGTTGTGCACCGTGATCTTGAGCTTGCCGCCGCTCGCCTTGTCGACGTCGGAGGCGAACTGCGTGACGTTCTCGGTGTGGAAGTTGGTCGCGGGGTAGGCGGTCGGCAGATCCCACTTGGTCTGGGCGAAGGCGATGCCACCGAAGGTGAGGGCGGCGACCGCTGCGATGGCGGCACGGGCGAACTTGTGATTCATGAGCTCTCCAGGATGAGGATGAAAAGGCGAAGCGAGCATACGTGCAAATATCGGGCCACCTGGAGGGGCCTTTCCCCAAGCGCGAGGCCCAAAGAAAAGGCCGCCCGTGGGCGGCCTGGCCGGCGGGTGCAGGCCGCTCTTACTTGGCAGTGCCTGCGGCCGTCTTGGCCACCGGTCCCTTGGGCGCCGCCGCGGGTGCCGTGAAGGTCTTCCCGTTGACCGTCAGGCCTTCGGCCGAGAGCTTGGCGGCCGTCTTCTCCTTCACGCCCTTGACGCGCTCCATGAAGTCGCCCCAGTCCTTGAACTCGCCTTTCTGGCGCGCGTCCAGGATGCGCTTGGACATCGTCGGGCCGACGCCCTTGAGGCCGTCGAGGTCGGCCGCGCTGCCCTTGTTGACGTCCACGGCCGCGAAAGCGGCGGCGGTGAACAGCATGGCCGAGACGGCCAGAATCTTCTTGAACATGACACTCTCCCTGAGTTTGGTGATGGAAAACACACGGCGCGCGGTGCGTTCTCACCGCGTGCGACAGGGAGCTTAGAGGGGCGTCTCCACGGAGATCAAGGCAGGAATTCGCGTTGTTTCGTGCAATCGTGGGCTTCGGTCGGCCGGTTCACAGTCCGTTGACTCAAAGCTCCTCGACGCGCCGCGGCGGGTAGCTGTCCCAGGCCTGACAGCCCGGGCAGTGCCAGAAATGCTGGTGCGCCTCGAAGCCGCAGGCGGCGCAGCGGTAGCGCATCAGCGGGCGCGTGGCCTGGTCGAGGGCGCGTTGCACCTGCGGGTGGTACTGTTCGTCGACGAAGGTTTCGCCGGCCAGCCAGCGCGAGGCGGCGATCAGCGAGGGCTGGTGCGCCAGATGCGCGATGTAGCCGTCACGCGGCGTCGGCGGCGTGTCGTCGGCGGCGAGCCCGTCAGGCAGCGGCACGTTGCCGCCCAGCGCGATGATGGCCTCGAGCACATCGACCGAAGGCGACGCCGCATAGCGACGCTGCAGCAGCGACAGCGCCTCGCCGCTGCGCTGGGCGGCGACGGCGGCTTGCTGCAATGTCGCGGCATAGAGCGGCAGCGCCAGCGGCGCACGCTCGCTCAGCGCCAGCAGCGTCTCGAAGGCGGCGCGTGCATCGCCCTGGCGCAGTTGCAGGTTGGCGATGTCGATGGCCGGGCGCGGTGCGTCGGGGGCGGTCGCGCTGGCCTGGTGCAGCAGGGCCTCGGCGGCGGCGGCGTCGCCCTTGCCGAGCTGTTCGGCGGCCTGTTCGCACAGGTGATGCGCGCGGCGGGTGGCATAGCTCGCCTGCTCCGCGTCGTCGAGCTTCGCGGCCACGTCGGCGGCCTGCGCCCATTCGCGCGAGCGCTCGTAGATGGCCAGCAGGGCCAGGCGAGCCTCGTTCTGGTAGCGCGTGCCTTCGAGCTTCTGCAGGGCGGCTTCGGCGCGGTCGAGCAGGCCGGCGCGAAGGAAGTCCTGGGCCAGCGCGTGCTGGGCGCGTTCGCGGTCGGCGCGCGAGAGGTCGCCGCGGCCCAGCAGGTGCTCGTGCACCCGCACGGCGCGTTGGTATTCGCCGCGGCGGCGGAACAGGTTGCCGAGCGCGAAGTGCAGCTCCTGCGTGTCGGGGTCGTTCTGCACCGCCTCGATGAACGCATCGATGGCCTGGTCCTGCTGCTCGTTGAGCAGGAAGTTGAGGCCACGGAAGTAGGCCTTCGGGGCCTGCCGGTTTTCGAGCTTCAGCTGACGCAGGTCGAAGCGCGAGGCGAGCCAGCCCAGCACGAAGGCCAGCGGCAGGCTGAAAAGCAGCCAGCTGAAATCAAAGTCCATGTTGACGCACGGCGGGAAGATCGGTCGGCAGGGTGTTCGACACCAGCGGCGCGGTCACGGCGGGCGTGGTGGGAGGCGGCTCGGCCGGACGCTGCGCCGCGGCCCGGTGCCTCCACCAGCCCGGCAGCATGCCCAGCGCGCCGACCACCAGGCCGCCCGCGAAGGCGGCCAGCACCACCAGCACCAGGGGCGCGCGCCACGAGGTGCCGAAGAAGAAGTAGACGGTGGCGTCGTGCTGGTTGTTCAGCGCGAAGGCGAAGAGGGTAAAAAAAATGGCTGCCTTGAGCAGCCACAGGAGGTATTTCATCAGCGTCCCCTTGGGCTCGCCGATTCTACGTTTGACCTCACGGCGCGGACGGCTTGCGTTGCGCGGCGTCCATTTCGGCGGTGCGTGCATCCACCGCTTCGCGCAGGGCCTTGCCGGGCTTGAAGTGCGGCACGCGCTTTTCCGGGATCTGCACGCTCTCGCCCGAACGCGGGTTGCGTCCGATGCGGGGCGGCCGGCGGTTGACCGAGAAGCTGCCGAAGCCGCGGATCTCGATCCGGTGGCCGCGCACCAGCGCGTCGCTCATCGCGTCGAGGATCGTCTTGACGGCGTACTCGGCATCGCGGTGCGTCAGCTGCGAGAAGCGGGCAGCGAGTTCTTCAACGAGGTCGGAGCGTGTCATGGGCCGGCGAAAAAAGAAGACGAAAAAAAAGACAGAGCGGCCCGAAGGCCGGCTCTGTCTGCTGGGTCAGCTTACTTGTCGCTGTTGTCCAGCTTGGCGCGCAGCAGGGCGCCCAGGCTCGTCGTACCGGCGTTCTCGCGGGCCGACTGCTGGCTCAGGCTGGCCATGGCGCCTTGCTCGTCGACCATGTCCTTCTGCTTGATCGACAGCTGGATGTTGCGGGTCTTGCGATCCACATTGACCACCACGGCCGTGACTTCGTCACCTTCCTTGAGCACGTTGCGGGCATCTTCGACGCGGTCGCGCGAGATTTCCGACGCACGCAGGTAGCCGATGATGTCTTCGCCCAGGTCGATCTCAGCGCCACGCGCGTCCACGGTCTTGACCTTGCCGGTCACGATCTGGCCCTTGTCGTTCACGGTCGTGAACGTGGTGAAGGGATCGCTGTCGAGTTGCTTGATGCCCAGGCTGATGCGTTCGCGGTCGACGTCCACCGCCAGCACGAGCGCTTCGACTTCCTGGCCCTTCTTGTAGTTGCGCACCGCGGCTTCGCCGGTTTCGTTCCACGAGAGGTCCGACAGGTGAACCAGACCGTCGATGCCGGCAGCCAGACCCACGAACACGCCGAAGTCGGTGATCGACTTGATCGGGCCCTTGACGCGGTCGCCACGCTTCGTGTTCTGAGCGAACTCTTGCCACGGGTTGGCCTTGCACTGCTTCATGCCCAGGCTGATGCGGCGCTTGTCTTCGTCGATCTCGAGGACCATGACTTCGACTTCGTCGCCCAGCGAGACGATCTTGTTCGGCGCGATGTTCTTGTTGGTCCAGTCCATTTCGGAGACGTGCACCAGGCCTTCGATGCCGGGTTCGAGTTCGACGAACGCGCCGTAGTCGGCGATGTTCGTGACCTTGCCGAACAGGCGGGTCGATTGCGGGTAGCGGCGCGAAACGCCCATCCACGGGTCGTCACCCATTTGCTTGAGACCCAGCGAGACACGGTTCTTCTCGGTGTCGAACTTGAGGATCTTGGCGGTGATTTCCTGGCCGGCCTGAACGACTTCGCTCGGGTGGCGAACACGGCGCCAGGCCATGTCGGTGATGTGCAGCAGACCGTCGATGCCGCCGAGGTCGACGAACGCACCGTATTCGGTGATGTTCTTGACCACGCCACGGACGACTGCGCCTTCCTTCAGCGTTTCCATCAGCTTGGCGCGTTCTTCGCCCATGCTGGCTTCGACCACGGCACGACGCGACAGCACGACGTTGTTGCGCTTGCGGTCGAGCTTGATGACCTTGAATTCCAGGGTCTTGTTCTCGTACGGGGTCAGGTCCTTGATCGGACGCGTGTCGATCAGCGAGCCCGGCAGGAACGCGCGGATGCCGTTGACGAGGACGGTCAGGCCGCCCTTGACCTTGCCGCTGGTGGTGCCGGTGACGAAGTCGCCGGATTCCAGTGCCTTCTCCAGGGCGAGCCACGAAGCCAGACGCTTGGCGGTGTCGCGCGAGAGGATGGTGTCGCCGTAGCCGTTCTCGACGGAACCGATGGCCACGGAAACGAAATCGCCGGCCTGGACTTCGAGTTCGCCCTTGTCGTTCTTGAACTCCTCGATCGGCACGTACGCTTCGGACTTCAGTCCGGCGTTCACGACGACGTGGTTGTGTTCGACGCGCACGACTTCAGCGGTGATGACTTCACCGGTGCGCATTTCGGAACGCTTCAGGGACTCTTCGAATAGATCGGCAAAAGATTCGGACATAGTGTCTTTTCCTTCCGTCACGCAGGGTTCGCAGCTGCACCATTGCAACTGGCTTTGGGTCTGGAGACGGCGGTTGTGGGCTGGGGGCCCGGTTGGGTTGCGAAAACCGGCAAGTCGATGCGCTGTCGCGCGGCGGGGACCTGCCGGACTGAAATACCCCTCAAGAAGACTCGAAAGGCTGTGCTTCCTGCCACCAGTTCAACACCTGTTCGACCGATTGCGCGATCGAGAGTTGGGAGTTGTCCAGGCGGCGGGCATCCTGTGCCGGCTTCAGAGGAGCGACGCTGCGGGACGAGTCCCGGGCGTCGCGAGCTTCCAGGTCGGCGCGAAGACTGTCGAGTGTAGTCGAAATCCCCTTTGAAATCAACTGCTTATGCCGCCGTTCGGCGCGCTGTACGGCGCTGGCCGTCAGGAAGACCTTGAGCACCGCGTCGGGGAAGATCACCGTGCCCATGTCGCGTCCGTCGGCGACCAGGCCCGGCAGGCGGCGGAAGCGCTTCTGCAGCGACAGCAGGGCCGCGCGCACGGCGGGCAGCGCCGAGACGCGAGAGGCGTCCATGCCCGCGGCCTCGGTGCGGATGGCGTCGCTCACGTCCTCGCCTGCCAGCATCACCTTGCCCTTGTCGAACTGCAGCGGCAGCGTTTCGGCCAGTGCGGCGATCTCGGCCTCGTGGGCCGGCTCCGGCTCGAGGCCCCGGCGGCGCATGGCAAGTCCCGTCACGCGGTAGAGCGATCCGGAATCCAGGTAGTGGTAGCCCAGCTCGTGCGCGACCTCGACAGCGAGCGTGCCCTTGCCGGAGGCAGTCGGCCCGTCGATGCAGATGACCGGAATCTCGGGCACGTCGATGACGGTGAACAGCGTCTCGAAGTAGTCCGGAAAGGTCTTGGCGACGCAGTGCGGGTCGAGGATGCGCACCGGCAGGCCGGCCGGGTTGAAGGCGGCGAGCGAAAAACACATCGCCACGCGGTGGTCGTCGTAGGTCTTGATGCGGGCGGCACGCCAGTCGGTGGCGGCGAGCGGATGCACCCGAATGAAATCGGGGCCGTCCTCGACCGTGGCGCCGAGCTTGCGCAGCTCGGCGGCCATCGCATCGATGCGGTCGGTTTCCTTGACGCGCCAGCTGGCGATGTTGCGCAGCGTGCTGGGACCGTCGGCATGGAGCGCCATCACGGCCAGCGTCATGGCCGCATCGGGGATGTGGTTGGCGTCGAGGTCGATGGCCTTCAGCGGCCAGGCGCCGCGCGCGACCTGCAGCCAGTTCGGGCCGCTCTCCACGTTGGCGCCCATCTGGCGCGCGGCCTCGATGAAGCGGATGTCGCCCTGGATCGACTCTGCCCCCACGCCCTCGATGCGCAGCGGGCCGCCGGTGGCCGCCAGGGCGCCGAGTGCGATGAAATAGCTGGCCGACGAGGCATCGGCTTCGACATGGATCTCGCCCGGCGAGCGGTAGCGGCTGCCCGCCGGAATCGTGAACCGCTGCCAGCCGTCGCGCTGTACGGCGATGCCGAAGCGCGCCAGCAGGTTCAGCGTGATCTCGATGTAGGGCTTGGAGATCAGCTCGCCGACGACGTCGATGGTGATGTCGCGCACCGCCACCAGCGGCAGCGCGAGCAGCAGGGCGGTGAGGAACTGGCTCGAGACGTCGCCGCGGACGCGGATCGGCGCGTCGAGCGTCAGGTGCGCCGGCGCGACGGGGTGGATGCGCAGCGGCGGGTAGCCCGGGTTGCCGAGGTAGTCGATCTGGCAGCCGAGCTGCGTGAGCGCGTCGACCAGGTCGCCGATCGGGCGCTCGTGCATGCGGGGCACGCCGCTGAGTTCGAAGTCACCACCCAGCAGCGACAGCGCCGCGGTCAGGGGGCGCATCGCGGTGCCGGCATTGCCCAGGAAGAGCGTGGCCTGTGGCGTGTGCAGCTTGCCGTTCAGCCCGTGGATGCGCACAGTGCTGCCCGACAACTCGACGCCACAGCCCAGCGCGCGCAGCGCATCGAGCATGACCCGGGTGTCGTCGGAGTCGAGCAGGTCGTGGACCGTGGTCGTGCCTTCGGCGAGTGCGGCCAGCAGCAGCACGCGGTTGGAAATGCTCTTGGAGCCCGGCAGGCGCACGGTGCCGGCAGCGGCGACGAAAGGGGGAAGATCGAGAAAGGCGGTCGAGAACATGGGATTCAGCCGCGCCACTGCGAGCGGGTGCGGCGGGCCGCCTCGATCGCTTCCTCGAGGGCCTGGGCATCGCCTGCGGCGAGCAGCGCTTCGAGTTGCATGAGCGTCTTGCGGAAGGCTTGCGATTGCAGCAGCACCTGCTCGCGGTTGGCCAGCAGGATGTCGCGCCACACGGCGGGGTCGCTGGCGGCGATGCGGCTGAAGTCGCGAAAGCCCGGTCCGGCGCGTTCGAGCATGCGGGCGCCATCGGGCTGTTCGGCAATGCCGTTGATGAAGGCGAAGGCCAGCAGATGCGGCAGGTGGCTCACGGCGGCGAAGGCGCTGTCGTGCTCCTGCGGTGTCATGGTCAGAACCTGGGCGCCGATGGCCGTCCAGAGCTGCGTGGCACGCTGCACGTTGGAGCGCAGCGTGGTCTTGGTCGGCGTCAGGATCACCTGCCGGCCGTCGAACAGCGAGGCCTCGGCGTGTTCGACGCCGGCCACTTCCTTGCCGGCGATCGGATGGGCCGGCACGAAGCTGGCGAACTGCGTCTGCAGGCCGCGGCGTGCGGCCTCGATCACGTCACCCTTGGTGGAGCCGACGTCCATCACCAGCGTGTCGGACGACACACCGTGGCGGATCGCCTTGAAGGTCGCTTCCGACGCTGCCACGGGCACGGCGACCAGCACCAGGTCGGCGCCGGACACCGCCAGCAGCGCCGAAGGTGCCGCCACGTCGATCACGCCCAGCTGGCGTGCGCGTTCCGTGGTGGAGGGGGACTTGCTGTAGCCCACCACGCGCTTGACCAGCTTGGCGCGCTTGAGCGCCAGCGCAAAAGAACCGCCCATGAGGCCGCAGCCGATCAGACCGAGTTGCTCGAACATCCGCGAGCCTCAGGACGTGACCGGGTAGGCGCCCAGCACCTTGTAGAAGGCGCAGAGGCCGCGCAATTCCTCCAGCGCCGCTGCCACGTTGGGCTGCGACGGGTGGCCGTCGAGGTCGATGTAGAAGTAGTACTCCCATTGGCCCGTGCGGGCCGGGCGGGATTCGAAGCGCGTCATCGACACCTTGTTGGCCTTCAGCGGCATCAGCAGGTCGTGCACGGCACCCGGCCGGTTGGGCACCGAGACGACCAGGCTGGTGCAGTCGCGGCCCGAGGCCGGGGGCATCGCGAGCGTCTGCGGCAGGCAGATGATGGCGAAGCGGGTGCGGTTGTACGAATCGTCCTGGACGGCGTGGGCCACGATGTGCAGCCCGAAGCGGGTCGCGGCGCGTTCGCCGGCCAGCGCGGCCCAGGCCGGGTTCTCGGCGGCGAGACGGGCGCCTTCGGCGTTGCTCGAGACGGCGCGGCGCTCGGCGTGGGGCAGGTGCTTGGACAGCCAGGTCTGGCACTGCGCCAGCGCCTGCGGATGCGCCAGCACGGCTTCGATGCCGCCCAGCGCATTTTCCTTGCGCAGCAGATGGTGGCGCACCAGCAGGCTGACCTCGCCCACGACGTGGGCCGGAGAATGCAGGAACAGGTCGAGCGACCGCGTGACGACGCCTTCGGTCGAATTCTCGACGCCGACCACGCCGTACTGGGCGCTGCCGGCCGCGGTGGCATGGAAGACTTCGTCGAAGCTGGCGCAATAGATGAGGTCGGCCGCGCCGCCGAAATATTCGACGGCTGCCGCCTCGCAGAAGGTGCCTTCGGGGCCGAGCACCGCGACCCGCTGGGGCGATTCGAGCGCCAGGCAGGCCGACATGATCTCGCGCCAGATCGCAGCAACGTGCAGGCTCTTGAGCGGGCCCGGGTTGCTGCGTTGCATCTTCTCGATCACCTGCGCCACGCGGTCGGGGCGGAAGAAGGGCGTGCCTTCGCGCTTTTTGACCTCACCCACCTGTTCGGCGACGTGGGCGCGCTGGTTCAGCAGGTCGAGCAGGCGCTGGTCGAGCGCGTCGATCTGCACGCGCAGATCGGCGAGGCTGGCGGAGCTTTCGGGCGCCGTGGGCGAGGGTGGGGTCTGGGACATCGTGCGAGAAAGAAGAGGGGCAGGCTTCAGGCCTGCGACCGCTCGAATTCTCGCATGTAGGCCACCAGCGCCTGCACGCCCTCGAGCGGCATGGCGTTGTAGATGCTGGCGCGCATGCCGCCCACGGACTTGTGGCCCTTGAGCTGCAGCAGACCCGCATCGCGGGCCCCTGCCAGGAAGGCGTCGTTGCGGCTTTCGTCGCGCAGGAAGAAGGGGATGTTCATCCGCGAACGGCAGGCCGGGTCGATCCGGTTCTCGTAGAAGGCCGAGCCGTCGATGAAGCCGTAGAGCAGCGCCGCCTTGGCGATGTTGCGTTGCTCCATCGCCGCCACGCCGGTCAGCTCGCCCTCGCGCTGCTGCAGCAGCCAGTCGAAGGTCAGGCCGGCCATGTAGATGCCCCAGGTCGGCGGCGTGTTGTACATCGACTGGTTGTCGGCCACCGTCTTGTAATTGAAGGCGCTCGGGCAGATCTCGAGGGCGTGGCCCAGGAGGTCGTCGCGCACCACGACGATGGTCAGCCCGGCCGGGCCGATGTTCTTCTGGGCGCCGCCGAAGGCCAGGCCGACGCGGCGCCAGTCGACGGGTCGTGACGCGACGTGGGAGGAGAAGTCGATCACCAGCGGTGCATCGCTGCCCAGCGCCGCCAGATCGGGCAGTTCCTGGAATTCGATGCCGTTGATCGTCTCGTTGGTGCACGCGTGCACGTAGGCGGCGCCGGGCGTCAGCTGCCAGGTCGAGGGCGCCGGCAGCCGCGTGTGCTTGCCGTCGGCATTGCTCGCGACGATGCGTGCGTCGCAATAGCGCTGCGCTTCCTTGTGCGACTTGATGCTCCAGCTGCCCGTGATGACGAAATCGGCCACCCCGCCACGGGACAGGTTCATGGGAACGATGGCGTTCTCGCCGAGCCCGCCGCCCTGCATGAACAGGATGTGGAAGTTCGTGGGGATGGCCAGCAGCGTGCGCAGGTCGGCTTCGGCCTTCGTGGCAATGGCCCCGAACTCCTTGCCGCGGTGGCTCATTTCCATCACGCCCATGCCGCTGCCATGCCAGTCGAGCATCTCGGCGGCCGCGCGTCGGAGCACGGCTTCTGGCATGGCCGCCGGGCCGGCGGAGAAGTTGTACGGGCGGGTGCCCACCGCCGCGTCCGTCACTTCTTGGCGGGCGCTTTGGCCGCGGGCTTGGCCGGTTGCTGCGCCGCGGGCGGTTGGCCGTTGGTGGGCGCGCCCAGTGCCTTGGCGACGCTCACGTTCAGCGCCTGAAGCTTGGGGTCGATCGTGGGGCGCACGTCAGCCACCAGCTTCTGGGTCAGCGCGTTGCCCAGCTGCGGGTTCAACTCGGAGAACTTCTTGTTCAGCGGCGAGCTGAGCCAGGCGACGAGCTGCTTGAGTTCGTCTTCATTGAAGTTCTGCTCCAGCAGCGGGCCGACGGTGGTCGGCGCCAGCTGGATGGCCTTGTCGCGCACGATCGGGAAGGCTTCCTGAACATACTTCTGGACCTCGGCTTCGGCGGCCTTGCCGAGTGCTTCGCGCTTCTCGGCGGGCACCTGCGTCTGCAGGTATTCGCTGCCGGCCTGGAGGATGGGGGACACCGAATCGTTGACCAGCAGGCGCGCCATGCCCTCGACGGCCGGGCGCTGGACGTCGAGCAATTGCTTCACGAGCGCGGCCTTGTCTTGGGCCATGGCGATCGAACTGGTGGCCAGTGCGACCGTCAGGACCGCAAGCTTGAAATTTTTCACTGAGGGTTCTCCGTTGAAGATGTGGAAGTGTCGTCGTTGCCGACGTCGTTTTCGACGTTGGCATCGTTTTCGACGATACGCTGCAGGCCGCTGAGCTTGGCGCCTTCGTCGAGGCCGATGAGCGTCACGCCCTGGGTGGCGCGGCCGAGTTCGCGAATTTCGGCGACCCGGGTGCGCACCAGCACGCCCTTGTCGGTGATCAGCATGATCTCGTCGTCGGCATGCACCAGCGTCGCTGCGACGACCTTGCCGTTGCGCTCACTCTGTTGAATGGCAATCATGCCTTTGGTTCCCCGGCCATGGCGGGTGTACTCGGTAATGCTTGTGCGCTTTCCGTAACCGTTTTCGGTCGCGGTCAGGACGCTTTGCTGCTCGTCTTCGGCCACCAGCATGGCGATCACGCCCTGACCGGGGTCGAGCGACATGCCGCGCACGCCACGGGCATTGCGGCCCAGCGGTCGGACGTCTTCCTCGTCGAAGCGCACCGCCTTGCCGCCGTCGCTGAACAGCATCACGTCATGCTTGCCGTCGGTCAGCGCCGCGCCGATGAGGTAGTCGCCGTCGTCGAGGTTCACCGCGATGATGCCGCCCTTGCGCGGGTTGTTGAACTCGTCGAGCGCCGTCTTCTTGACCGTGCCCATGGAGGTCGCCATGAAGATGTACTGGTCGGCCGGGAAGGTGCGCTTGTCGCCGGTCAGCGCCAGCACGACGTTGATCTTCTCGCCTTCCTGCAACGGGAACATGTTGACGATCGGGCGCCCGCGCGAACCGCGCGACCCCGCCGGCACTTCCCATACCTTGAGCCAGTAGAGTCGGCCGCGGTTGGAGAAGCACAGGATGTAGTCGTGCGTGTTGGCGATGAAGAGCTGGTCGATCCAGTCGTCTTCCTTGGTGGCGGTGGCCTGCTTGCCGCGCCCGCCGCGCTTCTGCGCACGGTATTCGCCCAGCGGCTGGCTCTTGATGTAGCCGCTGTGCGAGAGCGTCACGACCATGTCGGTCGGCGTGATCAGGTCTTCGGTCGACAGGTCGTAGGCGCTGTGTTCGACCTGGCTGCGGCGCGCGCCCAGCTTGGTCTGGCCGAACTCCTGTTTGATGACGGTGAGTTCGTCGCCGATGATGGTCGATACGCGCTCCGGTCGGGCCAGGATGTCGAGCAGGTCGTCGATCTCGGCCATCACTTCCTTGTACTCGGCGACGATCTTGTCCTGCTCCAGGCCGGTCAGGCGCTGCAGGCGCATCTGCAGGATTTCCTGGGCCTGCGTCTCCGACAGGCGATACAGGCCGTCGCTGCCCATGCCGAATTCCTTCTCCAGGCCATCGGGGCGGTAGTCGTCGGCATTCACCACGCCGCCATCGGCACGGCTGCGGGTCAGCATCTCGCGCACCAGCTTGCTGTCCCAGGGCTTGCTCATCAGCTCGGCCTTGGCCACCGGCGGGGTCGGCGCATTGCGGATGATCGCGATGAAGTCGTCGATGTTGGCCAGCGCCACGGCCAGACCTTCGAGCACGTGGCCGCGTTCGCGCGCCTTGCGCAGCGTGAACACCGTCCGCCGGGTGACGACTTCGCGCCGGTGCTGCAGGAAGACCTGGATCAGGTCCTTCAGGTTGCACAGCTTCGGCTGGCCGTCGATCAGCGCCACCATGTTGATGCCGAAGGTGTCCTGCAGCTGCGTCTGCTTGTACAGGTTGTTGAGCACCACCTCCGGCACCTCGCCGCGCTTGAGCTCGATCACCAGGCGCATGCCCGACTTGTCGGACTCGTCCTGGATGTGGCTGATGCCTTCGATCTTCTTCTCGTGCACCAGTTCGGCCATGCGCTCCTGCAGCGTCTTCTTGTTGACCTGGTAGGGAAGCTCGTCGACGATGATCGCCTGGCGCTGGCCGCGGTCGATGTCCTCGAAGTGGCACTTGGCGCGCATCACCACCTTGCCGCGGCCGGTGCGGTAGCCGTCCTTGATGCCGTTGATGCCGTAGATGATGCCGGCGGTGGGGAAGTCCGGCGCCGGGATGATCTCCATCAGCTCGTCGATGCTGGCGTCCGGGGCCCGCAGCAGGTACAGACAGGCGTCGACCACCTCGTTGAGGTTGTGCGGCGGGATATTGGTGGCCATGCCGACGGCGATGCCGCCGGAGCCATTGACCAGCAAATTGGGCAATTTGCTGGGCAGCACGGCCGGTTCTTTTTCCGAGCCGTCGTAATTGTCCTGGAAGTCGACGGTTTCCTTGTCGATATCGCCCAGCATTTCGTGCGCGATTTTCGACAGTCGAATTTCGGTATAGCGCATCGCCGCCGCCATATCGCCGTCGACCGAGCCGAAATTGCCCTGGCCGTCGACCAGCATGTGGCGCATCGAGAAGTTCTGCGCCAGCCGCACGATCGTGTCGTACACCGACTGGTCGCCGTGCGGGTGGTACTTGCCGATGACGTCGCCCACGATACGCGCCGACTTCTTGTACGGGCGGTTCCAGTCGTTGTTCAGTTCGTGCATCGCGAAGAGCACGCGGCGATGCACCGGCTTCAGGCCGTCTCGGGCATCGGGGAGTGCGCGCCCCACGATCACGCTCATGGCGTAGTCGAGATAGCTGCGACGCATTTCCTCTTCGAGGCTGATGGGAAGTGTTTCTTTGGCGAACGAGGTCATGGGCAGCAGGCGGACAGCAAGGAGCGGAATTTTACGCCGCCGGAGGTGTCGTACCGCAGCAACACAAGCGCCGTATTCCGCCACCGTCCTACGCTTCGTGCACCCGTGGCGGACTGTTTGCCAAAGACCCTATGGCACAATCGCCTCAACGTTTTGGGTGGTGGTCACTTAAAGCGTCCTTGATTCGCAGCGCGGCTGCGGCTTTTTCCCCAAGAGGAGAACCATGAAGAAACTGAATAAAGTGGCGATGATGTTTGCAGTCGCTGCGCTCGCCACTGCCGCCGGCGCGCAGACCCGTGTCACCGCAGCAAATGGCGGTCCCGTCATTGACAACTGGCAAAACGGCACCGGCGAACTCGTCTGGAAGAACGGTACGAACGAACTGTGCTGGCGCGATGCCAACTGGACGCCTGCAACGGCTGCCACGGGTTGCGATGGCGCCCTGGTGCCCGCCGCCCCCGCGACGGTCGCAACGCCGGGCACCCCGGTTGCTCCGGTCGCCCCGCCGGCACCGCCCGCTGCTTCGAAGGTCACCTTCGCTGCCGACGCATTCTTCGACTTCGACAAGTCGGTGCTGAAGCCCGAAGGCCGCGCCAAGCTCGACGACCTCGTGTCGAAGATCCGTGATGTCAACCTCGAAGTCATCATCGCCGTCGGCCACACCGACTCGATCGGCTCGGACGCCTACAACCAGCGCCTGTCGGTTCGCCGTGCAGAAGCCGTCAAGGCCTACCTGGTGACCAAGGGCATCGAACGCAATCGCGTCTACACCGAAGGCAAGGGCGAGAAGCAACCTGTGGCGGACAACAAGACCGCCGAAGGCCGCGCCAAGAACCGCCGCGTGGAAATCGAAGTGGTTGGTACCCGCGCCAACCGTTGATTCGCAAGAATCAACCGACGAAACCCCGCCTCGGCGGGGTTTTTTTATTGGCTCTTCCATAATGGCTCCCATGACAGAACACGTGAATGCCGACCCGGCGGAACTCGCCAAGTTTTCCGAGCTCGCCCATCGTTGGTGGGACCTCGACAGCGAATTCAGGCCCCTGCACGAGATCAATCCGCTCCGGCTGGAGTGGATCGACGGCCTCGTCCCGCTGGCGGGGTCGCGTGCCCTTGATGTCGGCTGCGGCGGCGGCATCCTGGCGGATTCCATGGCGCGCAAGGGGGCGGAAGTCCTCGGTATCGACCTGGCGGACAAGGCGCTGAAGGTGGCACAACTGCACGCGCTCGAGGCCTCGACGCCGAACGTGAAGTACCGCAAGGTCAGCGTCGAGGCGCTGGCGGCAGAACAGCCGGCCAGCTTCGACGTGGTCACCTGCATGGAGATGCTCGAACACGTGCCGCAACCTGCGTCCGTCGTCAAGGCCTGCGCCGATCTGGTCAAGCCGGGCGGCTGGGTGTTCTTCTCGACCATCAACCGTAATGCCAAGGCCTTCCTGCTGGCCATCGTCGGGGCGGAGTACGTGCTCGGCATGCTGCCCCGCGGGACGCACGAATACCAGAAGCTGATTCGGCCCAGTGAGCTTGCGGCCTATTGCCGCGCGGCCGACCTGGATCTGCGCCACACACGCGGTCTCGAACACAACCCGCTGACCCGCCGTTACTGGCTCAGCGCCGACACCAGCGTCAACTACATGTTCGCGACCAGGAAGCCCGGCTGATGGCTGCTTCTTCCATCGAGGCGGTGCTGTTCGATCTGGACGGCACCTTGGTTGACAGTGCGCCCGAACTGGGTGCGGCGGCCGACAAGATGCGTGTCGATCGGGGCTTGCCCTCCTTGCCGCTGGCGCAGTATCGGCCCATGGCCGGTGCCGGGGCGCGCGGCATGCTCGGCATCGCCTTCGGCATCACGCCCGACACGCCCGACTTCGGGGTACTGCGCGAAGAGTTCTTTCGCAACTACGAAGCGCGCATGCTCCTGAACACGCATGTCTTCGATGGCGTGGCCGAGTTGATCGGCGTGCTGCAGACCCGGCGGCTGGCGTGGGGCATCGTGACCAACAAGTCGAAGCGCTTCACCGAGCCGCTGGTGCGGTCGATCGAGGTGTTCTCGAGCGCCGGTGCCGTGATCAGCGGCGACACCACGCCGTTTTCCAAGCCACACCCCGAACCCCTGTTCGAGGCTGCCCGCCGCCTCGAACTCGACCCCGCACGGTGCGTCTACGTCGGCGACGACGAGCGCGACATCATCGCGGGTCGCGCCGCCGGCATGCGCACGGTCGCGGCGACCTACGGCTACATGGGCGTGCAGGCCGATGCCACGCAGTGGGAGGCCGATGGTGCGATCGATTCTCCGGCGGCGCTCTTGCAATGGCTGAAAGCGGCCTAAAATGACAAGCTTGGGGCTGCACTGGTTTCGACGTGGGTTCGGAATCGCAGCGGTGCATGTCGAGCTGAATGCGCTCGTAAAACAGATTCAAACAAACTAACTGCAAACGACGAACGTTTCGCACTCGCTGCTTAATTGCCAGTGAGCCTTGCAACAGTTGGCCGATGGGCTGGGCAAGGGGGTGAAGGAGCAATCCGACGCCTCCCGGCTGCAAGGATAATTACATGGGCTGGTTTCGATCCGGGTGCCTTGGGTTGGAACGAGAAAATAGGGCACTGGCGTCCGGTTTAGCGTGCGACTGCGCGACTCCGGAAGCGAGATCCAAATCAGACCGCTAAACATGTAGATCTGTGCGAAGAAGGCTTGCGGACGGGGGTTCAAATCCCCCCAGCTCCACCAACATAACGTTCAAGGGCGTTCACTGACATCCAGTGAACGCCCTTTTTCATTGGGGAGGCCACCATTTATTGTGCAAAGAGGTCCTGTGACCTGCCCCCTCCCAGCCGTACCAGCGTAGTGGCAGCGAAATCCGTCAACTTGGAGAACGACGGACACGAGAAAGAGCAGGTCTATCGAGGCGCAGATCATCGGTTTCATCAAGCAGGCCGAGGCCGGCTTGCCGATCGAGGATCTGTGCCGCAAAGGCGGCTTCAGCGACGCGATGGAATATCGGGCCAGCGCGTCACGCGACTGCTCGACCAGGCAGCTGTCTTCAGGGACTACCCGCTGGCCGTGTGCGCAGATAACGGCCCGGAGTTCAAGCCGTGCGTTCATGGCCTGGGCCAGCACGCATGGCATTCGCCACATCCTGATCGAGCCGGGACGGCCGATGCAGAACGGCTACATCGAGAGCTTCAACGGCAAGTTCGGGGACGAGTGCCTGAACGAGCAATGGTTCGAGACGCTGCAGCAGGCCAGGTCGGACCTGGGGCTTATCGCGGCTCCGTCGTGTTGGCACGCGACTTCGGAAACGACGTTCGCGCAAGGCACTTGAACACGGCTTCGGACTGGGTCGATCAGGCAGCGTCGACTTGGCTGACGAGTGGCACCCTCTTGAATTTTTCGATCATGTTGACGTTGGTCCTGCTTCTGAGGGTCAGTCGGCTCATCAGGCGCAACTGAGGGCCGGATATCGAGGGAATACGCTGTCGCCCGAGGTGGCGACGAGGCTCCGGTTGCGAATTCCTTCGCCGCAATGGAGGTCCGGAGCGACGCCCGTCCACCACCGCCGGTCGCGATGCGCCCGCCGATCAGAGGTCGTCCTGCAATCCTCGGCATCAAAGTTCAACCCGCGAGAGGCGGAAGCTCCTGTCATCGGGTTGAGCTACGATCCGGCTCCGCGATGAGCCAGTTCGTCGGCGCGGAACGCGCCCCATGGATTCGCATCGTCGTGCCGGTTGCCTCGGGAATTGCAATGCGTTGGCAGAGCGGGTTCTGCGTGGCTGGCACGGGTTCGTGGATGCGGCGCCTGATTCAGCCTGGATCCTTCTCCACCCTAGTTACTGCGGCCCGTGTCTAGATACCTCACCAATCCGCTCATCTTCAACGGGCTCCTCTTCGTTGCCTTGGTGCTGGTCTTCGGGCTGGCCGAGCGGCGCTGGCGCGCACGACCCATTCCATGGCGCTCGGTGCTGGTTGCCGACATCGCCGCAACCTTGTTCTACGTGGTGATCGTCGCGCAAGCCGCACAGTTCCTGAATCGCTGGATTGCCGTGCGCGGGCCCTGGCCGGCCCTCCTGGGCGAGTGGCCCTTGTGGGCCCGCCTCGTGCTCTATCTCGTCGTCGCGGATTTCGGGGCCTACTGGATACACCGCCTGGTGCATCTGCGGCCGTTCTGGCGAGTGCATCGCTGGCATCACCTGCCCACCCGCATGTACTGGCTGGCCGGCACCCGGAGTTCGATCCTGCAGCAGACGCTGTTCAACCTGCCGTACATCTTCGCGAGCCCCTTGCTCGACGTCTCGCCGTGGTGGATCGCGAGCGGGCTGTTCGCCCTGATGGCGGTGACCAATTCGTGGATGCACATGAACGTGCGATGGCAGCTCGGCTGGCTCGACTGGTTCCTCGTCACGCCGCGCAGCCACGAGATCCACCACAGCGACCGGCCCGAGCACTACCAGAGCAACTTCGGCGTCCTGCTGTCCGTGTGGGACAGGCTGTTCGGCACCTTCTGTTCGCCGCGACAGGTCGACGCATCGGCCCTGCGCTTCGGCATCTCGGACAAAGTGCCGCTCGCACGTTTGACCATCGGGCTTTGAGTAGGTTGCCCTCGAAGTCGGTGGCCGCGCATCGCAAGAGGTTTCGTGGGGCTACAGAATCTTTGTTCAGCTGCCCCGCCGCGCCGATGCGTGGCGGATGTCCCTTCCTGCGCAGCGGCGCCGACCGCTGGGGCCTCGGCGGCCATCAGCTCGAGCCCGGGCCTTCGTCCGTGTCGGCGGTCGCTTTCGACGTCCCTCGACGCAGAGGCGCCCGGCTTCGCTCGTTGTTATGGCTGACGAACTTGCGCAGCAGGTCCAGCAGGTCTGCGCTCTCCTGGGGCGTGAGGCCATTCAGCAGCGTGGTCTGCAAGATCTGGATGGGCGACTTCAGGCTGTCGAGCAGCGCCTCGCCTGCCGCCGTGAGTTCGAGGCGTCGCCGTCCCCGTGCGCCCACGCTGCGCGAAATCCATCCCTTGGCTTCCAGTCGGGCCGCGATGTCGGCGCATGACGAGGTGTCGATGGCGACTTCCTGCGCGACGGTGAGCTGATCGATGCCCGGCTTTTCGCCGAGCACCTTCAACACGGCGTACTGGATCGGCGTGACCTCGCGGCCCACGACGTCCAGGAACACCGAGACCGAGATCTGATGCGCACGCCGGATCAGGTGGCCCGGCTGGTCGTGAAGGTCGATGAGGGAGGAGTCGTGCGGCAGAGTGGGCATGCGCGATGAACCGGCAACGGCGAAGAAGGAGCCGCGCGATTCTCCCTCACCCCCGCGTCGGCACGGCGGGCCTGATCCAGGCCGGCCTGCTACAGGTCCAGCACCAGCAGCTTCGAGCGCGCGCGCGAGCAGCAGGGGGTGAACTGGTCGTTGGCCGCCTGCTCTTCGGGCGTGAGGTACAGGTCCTTGTGATCGGGCTCGCCCTGGAGCACGCGCGTGAGGCAGGTCCCGCACACGCCCTGTTCGCATGACACCTGAACCTTCACGCCTGCATCGCCGAGGGCCTGCACGACGGTGCGATCGGCGGGGATGTGGATCACGCGGCCCGAACTGGCGATCTGGACATCGAAGGCGCCGTCCGTGGCTGACGGTGCGACGCTCGCGCCGAAGAACTCGAAGTGCAGCCGCGTCTCGGGCCAGCCCGCGGTGCGGGCGCTGGCCAGGACCCAGTCCATGAAGCCCTTGGGGCCGCACACATACAGGTGCGTCTGGTCGGGCATGGCGCGCAGGACCTGCTCGATGTCCAGCTTCTGTTCGGCCGCGCCGTCGTCGAAATGCAGCGTCACCTGCGAGGCGAAGGCCGCCTCGGCGATGCGTTGGCGAAAGGCGGTGCGCTCGGGCGATCGGGTGCAGTAGTGCATCTCGAAGGGATGGCCGATGGCGGCCATGCGTTCGGCCATGCAGAGGAGGGGCGTCACGCCGATCCCGCCGGCGAGAAGGAGGCTGTGCGGCGCATCGCTCGCGATCGGAAAGTGGTTCTTCGGCGCGCTGATGCGCAGCGTCCTGCCTTCCTCGATCTCGTCGTGCATGGCGCGCGAGCCCCCGCGCGAGGCCGGGTCGCGCAGCACGCCGATCAGGTAGCGGTGGTTTTCCGTGGCGTCGTTGCACAGCGAATACTGCCGCGTCAGGCCCGAGGGCAGGTGCACGTCGATGTGCGATCCGGCCGAGAAGGCCGGCAGGCCTTGCCCGTCGGTGCGAACGAGTTCAAAGGTGCAGATGTCAATCGCCTCCGGCGTCTTGCGCGCGACGCGCACGGTGAATTCCGAGATGTCGGTCATGGATGTCGTCGTGTCCGGTTCATGCCGCAGCCGCCGCGGACGTTGCGCCTGTGGTCGCCGCCTGCTCCTGCGCGATGAGCCGTTCGATCACGCGGCGCGATTGCACGCCGCCTGCATCGATGTTGAGCTTGAGCAGCGCGCGCGTGGGGTGCGCCAGCAGGTTGCGCTGCTGTTGCTCCAGCATCTGCAGGTCTTCGCTGAAGATCTGGCCCTGGCCTTCGCGAATGGTCTCGGTCAGTGCCTTGTCTTCGGGCCGGAAGTTGCGCGCCATGCCCCAGAAGTACCAGATCGACGTGTCGGTCTCCGGCGTGATGAAGTCGACCACGATGCTCGATGCCTTGTGGGCGGCGTCGGCCGCGTAGCCGCCCTTGCCCGCGTGGGCCACGCCGACCTCGATCAGCACATGGCTCGGCGGCGTGAAGCGGCAGATCTGCCAGCGGTCCACCGGCACGTCGTCGGCCAGGCCGTTGCCGCGCAATGCCATGCGCCAGAACGGCGGGGCGGAGATGTTCTCCATCAGGCGGCTGGTGATGACCTCGTCGCCCTCGACCCGGGTGGCGACCGGCGTCTCGTCGATCTCCTTCTGGCCGATGCTGCTCGCGTGCACGTAGGTCTCGTGCGTGAGGTCCATCAGGTTGTCGATCATCAGGCGGTAGTCGCACTGGATGTGATACAGCCCGCCGCCATAGGCCCACTCGCTGCTCTCGGCCCATTCGAGGTGGTGCAGCTTGGCCGCGTCGGCCTGCGCGGCGTCGCCGGGCCAGATCCAGACGAAGCCGTAGCGCTCGATCAGCGGGAAGCTGCGAATCGGCGGAAAGCCGCGCACGCGCTGGCCGGGCATCGCCACCGTCTTGCCGTCGCAGCCCATTTCGAGCCCGTGATAGCCGCACACCAGCTTGCCGTCGACCACGCGGCCGAGCGACAGCGGCGCGCCGCGGTGAGGGCAGAAGTCCTCCAGCGCGGCGACGCGGCCGTCCGCATCGCGGTAGAAGACGATCGACTCGTTGCAGACCTTGCGGCCCAGCGGCTTGTCGGTGACCTCGTCGCTCGTGCAGGCGACGTACCAGGCATTCTTGGGGAACATCGTGAGGCTCCTTGTGTGGATGGAAGTGAATGCTGCCGTGCTTCAGTGGGCCGAAGCGGCGAGCCGGGGTCGAGGGCCGGCGCCCACCTGCCGGCCCAGCGCCATCGCCGAGGCGGCGGCTGCGAGCAGCGGCAGTGCGTAGACGTAGTAAAGATGCGGCGCGGGCCACCCGCTGTCGAGCAGCAAGCCCGCGACCATCGGGCCGAGCACGGCGCCCAGGCGGCCGATGCCGATGGCCCATCCCAGGCCCGTCGTGCGCACCGCGGCCGGATAGATCACCGGCGCAAAGGCATAGAGCCCGGCCATCGAGGCGAAGATGAACGCGCCGATGGCACCGGCGGCCGCGAAGGCGAGGCCGAGATCGTGGGTGAACAGGCCGAAGGCGGCCACCGCGAGGGCCGTCAGGCACAGTGCGGACGCGGTCAGCGGGCGTAGCGCGACGCGGGCGGCCAGCAGGCCGAAGACGCTGCCGCCCACGATGCCACCCAGATTCAGCAGCACGCCGCCGGTCACGCCCTGCCGGGCCGAGAGGCCGGCCGAGACGAGCAGCTTGGGTGTCCAGCTGAGCGCGAAGTAGAAGCTGAACATCAGCAGGAAGAAGCCCGCCCACAGCCAGAGCGTGGACGATCGCAGGCCGGGGCCGAACAGGGCCGAGATGCTGCCGCCGGATGCCTTGGCCGCTGCGGCGCGTGCCGGCAGCTGGTCCAGGGCGGGTTGCTGCATGCGCCGCAGCAGCCCGTTGACCTTGGGCAGTGCGCCCGCAGGTTGCCGCGTCATCAGGAAGTCGAGCGATTCGGGCAGCCGCCAGAGCACCATGGGAATCATCAGCGCCGTGGCCAGGCTGCCGAAGACAAAGACGGACCGCCAGCCATGCTGCTCCAGCAGGACGGCGGCGATGGTCCCGCCGATCGTGGCGCCGATCGGATACCCCGTGGCCTGCAGGCCGATGGCGGTGCTGCGCCACTTGTCGGACGCGAACTCCGAGGTGATGACGCCCACGCTGGCCAGCATGCCGCCGATGCCCACGCCGGTGAACGCGCGCAGCAGGCCGAGTTCGGTGCTGCTGCGCGACAGCGCCGACAAGCCCATGCCCGCCGTGACGATGACCAGGCAGAGCAGGATCACGGTCTGGCGCCCCCATCGGTCGGCCAGCGGCGCCAGGAAGAGCGAACCCAGCGCCATGCCGACCAGGCCGGCGCTGAACAGGAAGCCGAGCGCAGCGCCATTGAGCTGCCACTCCGCCGAGATGCTCGAGGCGGTGAACGCCATCACCAGCACGTCGAAGCCGTCGAGCATGACCAGCATCACGCAGATCGCCACGGCCAACCATTGGAAAGGGGTCATCGGGCCCTGGTCGAGCGTCCGCCTGATATCGCGATTCATCGTGTCTGTCCTTGATATGGGTCTGATCTCTTGTCGATCAGTACACTGATTGTCGAAATAATCAGGGAAGCTGGAATTCGGGTTTACCCGTTTCCGGGCGGGGCGCGTGCGTCTTTGCGTCCGATGCCGGCGGTGGTGGCACCTGCGCCTCGGACGGACGTTGCATGATCTCCGGTGCGCGGGCGTGCCGATCGGCAGACGGCGGGCGCAATATCCCCGTTTTTCACAAGGAGGCAACACCATGAAGATGATTCCCTGGGCGGCGCGCTGGTCGGTCGCGGCGGCCGTGATGGCCATGACGGCGTTCCCCGCCGTGCACGCCGCGTCGCAGGCGCCGGTGGCGGCGCAGAACGGGATGGTCGTGAGTGCGCAGCACCTCGCCACCCGGGTCGGCGTCGACGTGCTCAAACGCGGCGGCAACGCCATCGATGCGGCAGTGGCCGTCGGCTATGCGCTCGCCGTGGTGTACCCGGCCGCGGGCAACCTCGGCGGCGGCGGCTTCATGACGGTCCAGCTGGCCGACGGCCGCAAGACCTTCCTCGACTTTCGCGAGAAGGCGCCGCTGGCGGCCACGGCCAACATGTACCTCGACAAGGAGGGCAACGTCATCAAGGGGCTGAGCACCCGCGGCCATCTCGCCGTCGGCGTGCCGGGCACGGTCTCGGGCATGGAGTACGCCCGCGAAAAGTACGGAACGATGAAGCGGGCGGCGCTCATCGCCCCTTCCATCGCGCTGGCCGACCAGGGCTTTGCGCTGGCGCAGGGCGACGTCGACATGCTGCTGACGGCGACCGGCGATTTCAGGAAGGACGACGTGTCGGGTGCCATCTTCCTGAAGCAGGGCGAGCCCTTCGCGGTCGGCCAGAAGCTGGTGCAGAAGGACTTGGCCAAGACGCTGCGCGCCATCAGCCAGCACGGCACCGACGGCTTCTACAAGGGCTGGGTCGGCCAGGCGATCGTCGCGTCCAGCCAGGCCGGTCAGGGCCTCATCACGCAGGCCGACCTCGACCAGTACAGCACGCGCGAACTGGCGCCGGTCGAGTGCGACTACCGCGGCTACCGCATCGTGTCCGCGCCGCCGCCGAGCTCGGGTGGCGTGATCATCTGCGAGATGCTCAACATCCTGGAGGGCTACCCGCTGAAGGACCTGGGCTTCCGCTCGGCGCAGGCGGTGCACTACCAGATCGAAGCGATGCGCCACGTCTACGTCGACCGCAACAGCTACCTCGGCGACCCGGACTTCGTGAAGAACCCGCTCGACCGCCTGCTGGACAAGGGCTACGCCGAGAAGATCCGCGGTGTGATCGACCCGGCCAAGGCGGGTGTGTCGAAGGACATCAAGCCCGGCGTCGCGCCGCATGAAGGCAGCAACACCACGCACTACTCGATCACCGACCAGTGGGGCAACGCGGTGTCCGTGACCTACACCCTCAACGACTGGTTCGGCGCCAAGGTCACGGCGGCCAAGACGGGCGTGCTGCTCAACAACGAGATGGACGACTTCACCGCAAAGGTCGGCGTGCCCAACCTGTACGGCCTGGTGCAGGGCGAAGCCAATGCCATCGCCCCCGGCAAGCGGCCGTTGAGCTCGATGAGCCCGACGATCGTCAGCAAAGACGGCAAGCCGGTCTTCGTGGTCGGCACGCCCGGCGGCAGCCGCATCATCACGGCGGTGCTGCACACCATCCTGAACGTGGTCGACTACGGCATGAACGTGCAGGAAGCCGTCGATGCGCCGCGCTTCCACCAGCAATGGCTGCCAGACGTGACCAACGTCGAGACCTACGCCATCTCGCCCGACACCCGCAAGCTGCTCATCGACATGGGCCACAACCTGGGCGTGCCGCAGCCGGCGAACCACATGGCGGCGATCATCGTCGGTGCGCCGTCGCTGGGCGGCAAGCCGGTGGGCAACAATCGCTTCTACGGCGCGAACGATCCGCGGCGCAACACCGGGCTCGCGCTCGGCTACTGAACCCACGCTTTTCCGGCGGCGGCCGCGTCCGCCGCCCGTCCCATCGATGCAACTCCAGGACATTCTCTACACCCAGGGCTTCGGCACGCGCCGCGTCTGCGCCGGGCTCGTGCAACAGGGCTTCGTGACGATCGACGGGGCCGTCGCCACCGATCCGAGCGCCGACGTGGCTGTCGCCGACGGCCTGCGCTTCACCGTGCAGGGCACCGCCTGGGAATACCACGAAAAAGCCTATCTGCTGCTGCACAAGCCGGCCGGCACCGAATGCTCCCAGAAGCCCTCGACCTGGCCCAGCATCTACACCCTGCTGCCGTCGCCGCTGCGGCTGCGGCCGAACAAGGGCGCGGTGCAGGGCGTGCAGGCCATCGGCCGGCTCGACCAGGACACGACCGGGCTGCTGCTGCTGACCGACGACGGCCAGTTCATCCACCGCATGGGCTCGCCCAAGCACCACGTGCCCAAGGTGTACGAGGTGGCCGTCAAGCATCCGCTCGACGACGCCCAGGTGCAGAAGCTGATGGCCGGGGTGGTGCTGGACGACGACCCGAAGCCGGTGCGCGCCGCGGCCTGCGAGGCGGTCGCGCCGCTGCACCTGCGGCTCACGCTGACCGAAGGCAAGTACCACCAGGTCAAGCGCATGGTGGCGGCGGTCGGCAACCGGGTCGAGGCGCTGCACCGGTCGCAGATCGGCGCGCTGACACTGCCGGCCGAACTGGCACCCGGCCAGTGGCGCTGGCTCAGCGCGGCGGAGGTCGAGGCGCTGCGCAGCGCACGCTGACCTGTAGTTTTGCTGGCGAATTTGCACGCGTCGCACCAAGACGGTCAGCCACCGCTAAGGCTTGCACGTTATGGTTCGACCTGCTGTCCCGGAAGCTTCCCTTGCGATTTCTTGCCACCGCCCACGGCCGCCTCGCGGCCTTTTTCTTCGCCTGCGCCCTGCACGCGGTGCCCGCCCTGGCCGCCGAGCCGCCGCCGCTCTTTGTCCTCAACTCGCTCGACGCCACCGTCAGCGTGATCGACCCGGCCACCTGGGTTGAAAAGACGCGCATTCCGACGGGCAAGGAGCCGCACCACATCTACATGACGCCGGACGAGCGTTCGGTGATCGTGGCCAATTCCGCCGGCGATTCGCTGACCTTCCTGAACCCGCGCACGGGCGACGTGCAGCGCGTGGTCTACGGCATCATCGATCCGTACCAGCTGCAGTTCTCGCGCGACATGAAGTGGTTCGTGACCGCGGCCAACCGCCTGAACCACGTCGACATCTACCGCTGGGACGGCAAGGACCTGACGCTGGCCAGGCGCATCGCCACCGGCAAGACGCCCAGCCACATCTGGATCGACGCGACCAGCACCGTGGCCTACGTCACCATGCAGGACAGCGACGAGCTCATCGCCGTCGACCTGCACACGCAGACCATCCGCTGGCGCACCGCCACCGGCCCCATGCCGGCCGACATCTTCGGGGTTCATGGCGACCGCACCCTGCTGGTCGGCCTGACCGGCGGCGACGGCGTGCAGGTGTTCGACGTGGCCGGCCCTCAGCCCAGGGCGGTCGGCAAGATCTTCACCGGCAAGGGCGCGCATGCGTTCCGTTCCGCGGGCGACGGCCAGAGCGTGTTCCTGAGCAACCGCGTCGCCAACACCATCAGCCGCATCGACCTCAAGACGCTCCAGGTGACCGAGACCTACCCGGTGCCCGGCGGGCCGGACTGCATGGACCTGTCGGCCGATGGCAAGACCCTGTATGTGACCTCTCGCTGGGCCAAGAAGCTCAGCGTGATCGACCTGGCCAGCCGCAAGGTGGTGCGCCAGGTGAATGTCGGGCGCTCGCCGCACGGCGTGTGGACCCTGGACCATGCCAAGCGCTGACCGGCCGATGCGCCGCCGCCTCGTCGCCGGGCTGCTTGCTTTCTGCGTGGCGGGCGGTGCGATGGCGCAGGCAAAGTGCGAGAAGCCGCTGTACCTGACCTTCGACACCGGCCATATGGGTGTCGCGCCGCTGATCGCCGAAGTGCTCAAGCGCCAGGACGTGCGCGTGACCTTCTTCGGCGCGGCCGAGCGCACGCTGACCGACGGCGACAGCCTGGACAACCACTGGGCGCCGTGGTGGAAGGCGAGGGCGGCCGAGGGGAACGAGTTCGCGTCGCACACCTACGACCATGTGTACTGGCGCGGTGACGTGAAGGGCATCGAACCACAGTTCCGTGTGCGTCCCTCGGCCGGTGGCCTGGCGGGCCGGGAATTCACCTGGAGCGCAGCCCAGTACTGCGAGAACATCCAGAAGGCCAGCGACCGCATCGGCCACGTCACCGGCAAGAAGCCGCTGCCGCTGTTCCGCGCACCCGGTGGCAAGACCTCGCCCAAGCTGCTCGCGGCCGCCAAGGCCTGCGGCTTCGCGCACGTCGGCTGGGCGCCGGCGGGCTTCCTGGGCGACGAACTGCCCAGCGAGACCTTCCCCAACGACAAGCTGCTGCAGCAGGCGCTCGACCGGATCAGGCCGGGCGACATCCTGCTGGCCCACCTGGGCATCTGGTCGCGCAAGGACCCCTGGGCGCCGGCCGTGCTCGAGCCGCTGATCGTCGGCCTGAAGGCCAAGGGCTTCTGCTTCGAGACGCTGCGGGCGCACCCCGCCTACCGCGACTGGATCGCGGCGCACCCCTGACGATCGAGGCGGCGCGGCGATGGAATGGTTCACCGATCTCTTCTCGAACTGCCAGCAGTGGCTGTTTGAGACGGCCGTGCAGCCGCTGGTCTACGGCATCGGCCTGGGCGGTTACGTCGAGGACGCCTTCGCCGCCACCGGCTGGCTGCTGGTCGGGCTGATCCAGATCGCGGTGCTGATCGCCGTGATCGGCCCGCTGCAGCGCTGGCGGCCGGCCGAGCCGGTGGTCGACCGGCGCGCGATTCGCACCGACGTGCTCTACACGCTGATCCACCGGCTCGGCCTCTTCCGCCTGGGCATGTTCTTCCTGCTGCAGCCGCTGTTCGACGACGGGCTGGGCCTGCTGCGCGGCGCCGGCTGGGGCACGCTGCACCTCGACGAGTTGTGGCCCGGCGTGACCGACGTGCCCTGGGTGGCCCTTGTCATGTACCTCATCGTGCTCGACTTCGTCGAGTACCTGATCCATCGCGGGCAGCACCGCTTCGACTGGTGGTGGGGCCTGCATTCGCTGCACCACTCGCAGCGCCAGATGACGATGTGGAGCGACAACCGCAACCACCTGCTCGACGACATCCTCCACGACACGATCATCGTTCTCGTCGCGCAGCTCATCGGCGTGGCACCGGGGCAGTTCATCGCCATCGTCGCGTTCACGCAGCTCACCCAAAGCCTGCAGCACGCCAACCTGCGCATCGGCTTCGGCGCCATCGGGGAGCGGCTGTGGATCAGCCCGCGCTTCCATCGGGTTCACCATGCGATCGGCATCGGGCATGAATCTCCCATCGTGCCGAAGACCCGCGCCGCCGGGCCGCCCCAAGGCGCGGCGGCCCCCTCGGGGGGCAGCGCAGCACACGAAGTGGCAAGCGTGGGGGTCAAGTTAGGGGGGCACAATTTTGGCGTGCTGCTGCCGTGGTGGGACATGCTCTTTCGCACCGTGAATTTCGAGCCGCACTACGACCCGACCGGCATCCGCGACCAGGTCGAGCCCGACGCGCAGGGGCGCCTGCGCGATTACGGGCGGGGCTTCTGGTCGCAGCAATGGCGCGGGCTGCGCCGGATGGTCGGGCGGGGCTGAGGCCTTCGCCCACCGCATCGGCGGGGTGTTTCACGGCGCGGCGTTATCCTCGGCACCCCATGCGCCTTCTTCTCGATTCCTTCTGGCGAGCCGCCGCCTACTGCATGCGCCCCCGGGTGATCGTGCTGTCGCTGGTGCCGCTGCTCGTGATCGTCGTGCTGGCGGCGGGCTTCGGCTATTTCTACTGGGCCCCGAGCGTGGCGTGGATGCGCCAGACGCTCGACGCCTGGCCGCTGCTGTCGAGCTTCTGGAGCTGGATCGGCGGCCTGTTCTCCAGCGACGTGCCGGCGCTGCTGGCGCCGCTGGTCGTGGTCTTCGCCGCGACGCCGGTCATCGTGCTGGTGTCCCTGGTCGTCGTCGCCGGGCTGATGGCACCGGCGCTCACGCAACTCGTCGCGGAGCGACGCTTTCCCGCGCTCGCGCAGAAGAAGGGCGCCTCCTTCGTCGGCAGCGTGCTGCGCTCGCTCGGCCTCACGCTGCTGGCGCTGGTCGCGCTGGTGGTGTCGATGCCACTCTGGCTCATTCCGCCGCTGGTGCTGGTGCTGCCGCCGCTGATCTGGGGCTGGCTCACCTACCGCGTGATGAGCTTCGACGCGCTGGCCGAGCATGCCGATGCCGAAGAGCGCGCCGCCGTGCTGCGCCAGCACCGCCTGCCGCTGCTGGCCATCGGCGTGCTGTGCGGCTACCTGGGCGCGGCGCCGAGCATCGTCTGGGCCTCGGGCCTGTTGTTCGCCGCGGCCTTCTTCGTGCTGGTGCCGCTGGCCATCTGGATCTACACGCTGGTGTTCGCCTTTTCGGCGCTCTGGTTCGCGCACTACTGCCTCGATGCGCTCGCGCAACTGCGCCTGCAGCGCGCGGAGGCGGCGGTGCTTCCCGTCATTTCCCCCTCGGAGTCCCCATGACCCGTGCATTCGGCCTGATCGTCGTCGGCGACGAGATCCTCTCCGGCAAACGCCTCGACAAGCACATGCCCAAAGTCATCGAACTACTCGCGGCGCGCGGCCTGCAGCTGGGCTGGGCCGAGTATGTGGGCGACGTGCCCACGCGCATCACGGCCGCGCTGACGCGCGCCTTTGCCTCGGGCGACATCGTGTTCTCGACCGGCGGCATCGGCGCTACGCCCGACGACCACACGCGGCAATGCGCGGCCAAGGCGCTGCGGCGCCCGCTGGCGCTGCATCCGGAGGCCGAAGCGCTCATCCGCGAGCGCATGCAGGACACCGCGCGCGAGCAGGGCGTGGCCTACGAGCCCGATCGGCCCGACAACGTGCATCGGCTGAACATGGGCGTGTTCCCCGAGGGCGCCGAGATCATCCGCAACCCCTACAACAAGATTCCCGGCTTCAGCGTGGACCACGTCCACTTCGTGCCCGGTTTCCCGGTGATGGCGTGGCCGATGATCGAGTCGGTGCTCGACAGCCGCTACGCCGACCTGTTCGCGCACGGACAGTCCAGCGAGAAATCGGTGATCGTTTTCGGTGCCATGGAAGCGACCCTCACACCGCTGATGGAGTCCATCGAAGCGACGCACCCCGGTGTAAAAGTGTTCAGCCTTCCCAGCGTGGACCACCCCGAGTACGGGCGCCATATCGAACTTGGCGTCAAGGGCGCGCCGGGCCTGCTGGACGCCGCCTACGCGCAGTTGATCGCGGGGTTGCACACCTTCAATGCGCGCCTTGGACCTGAATTGGTGCGTTAATCGGACGTGCACCAAAATAGATTGCCGCCGCCTTTTTTTGGGGATTTGGCAGGATGATGGGGCCCCCGGCCCCGTGCCCGCCAATGGCACAGAAACTGCATTCCCCACCGTTGTATTTCCAACCACTCATCCAACCAGGAGAAACTGATGGCAAAGACCGTCGCCGATGTACTGAAGCTCGTCAAGGAAAACGAGGTCAAGTTCGTCGACTTTCGCTTCACCGACACCCGCGGTAAAGAACAGCACGTGACCGTGCCGGTGTCTGCTTTCGACGAAGGCAAGTTCACCGACGGTCACGCCTTCGACGGTTCTTCCATCGCCGGCTGGAAGGGCATCGAAGCTTCGGACATGCAGCTCATGCCCGACCCGAACACCGCCAACATCGACCCCTTCTTCGAAGAGACGACGCTGATCCTGACCTGTGACGTGATCGACCCGGCCGACGGCAAGGCCTACGAGCGCGACCCGCGTTCGCTGGCCAAGCGCGCCGAGGCGTACATGAAGGCGTCCGGCTTGGGCGATACCGCCTACTTCGGACCGGAACCCGAATTCTTCGTGTTCGACGGCGTTCGCTGGAAGAACGACATGTCGGGCTGCTTCGTCAAGATCGACTCCGAAGAAGCCTCCTGGAACACCGACAAGGAATACGAGCACGGCAACACGGGCCACCGCCCAGCCGTCAAGGGCGGCTACTTCCCGGTTCCCCCGGTCGACAGCTTCCAGGACATGCGCTCGGAAATGTGCCTGGTGCTCGAAGCCCTGGGCATCCCGGTCGAAGTGCATCACCACGAAGTGGCCAACGCTGGCCAGATGGAACTCGGCACCAAGTTCAGCACGCTGATCCAGCGCGCCGACTGGGTCCAGCTGCAAAAGTACGTGATCCACAACGTGGCCCACGCCTACGGCAAGACCGCCACCTTCATGCCCAAGCCCATCGTCGGCGACAACGGCTCCGGCATGCACGTGCACCAGTCGGTCTGGAAGGACGGCAAGAACCTGTTCGCCGGTGACGGCTACGCCGGCCTGTCGGAATTCGCGCTGCACTACATCGGCGGCATCATCAAGCACGCCCGCGCCCTGAACGCCATCACGAACCCCGGCACCAACAGCTACAAGCGCCTGGTCCCCGGCTTCGAAGCCCCGGTGAAGCTGGCCTACTCGGCCAAGAACCGCTCGGCCTCGATCCGCATCCCGTTCGTGGCCAACCCCAAGGGCCGCCGCGTCGAAGCGCGCTTCCCCGATCCGCTGATGAACCCGTACCTCGGTTTCGCCGCGCTGCTGATGGCCGGCCTCGACGGCGTCGAGAACAAGATCGATCCGGGCGAAGCCGCCACGAAGGACCTGTACCACCTGCCGCCGGAAGAAGACGCGCTGATCCCGACCGTGTGCCACAGCCTCGACCAGGCCCTGGAATACCTCGACAAGGACCGCGCGTTCCTGACCAAGGGTGGTGTGTTCACCGACTCGTACATCGACGCGTACATCGAGCTGAAGATGCAGGAAGTCACGCGCTTCCGCATGGCGACCCATCCGGTCGAGTTCGACATGTACTACTCGCTGTGATCGCTGGCCTCCGGGCCACCGACGCATTGCTCGAAAAGGACGGCTTCGGCCGTCCTTTTTCTTTGGGTGGGAACGGCTCGCCGGAACGTCACTCGAATTGCATGAGAATCCGCTGTCTGCGTACATCTCCTCCCAGGACCATGAAGATCTCCTCACTCGTCTTGTCGCTCATCGCTCCGTTGGCCGCGCTGTCGGTACAGGCGCAGGAGCGCGTCTGGCGCTGCGGCAACGAATACACCAACAATGCGGTCGACGCGCAAAAGCGCGGATGCAAGGTGATGGAGGGTGGCAACGTCACGGTCGTCCAGACGCCGCGTCCGGGCGGCAGCGCCAGCGGCGCTGGCGGCAGCGCGGCGCGCGCGCCGGCCGGGAGTCCGCGGGTCGAGGGCGCCGACCAGCGCGCGCGCGACGGCGAAGCGCGTTCGGTCCTTCAATCCGAACTGAGGAAGGTGGAGGCCCGTCAGGCGGAACTGCTGAAGAACTACAACAACGGCGAGCCCGAGAAGCAGGGCGGCGAGGCGCGCAACTACCAGAAGTACCTCGACCGCGTGAGCGAGATGAAGGCGGAAATCGCCCGCAACGAAAGCGACATCGCCGGCATCCGCCGCGAGCTCGGTCGCCTGCCGCCTACCAGCCCCTGAGATGAAACAGCCCCCACGCTCAGCGCTTCGCGTATCGCTGCCCCCCGGGGGGGCGCGTCAGTGCCTTCGGGCGGCCGGGCGGCACTGACATGGCCTTCGGCAAGACCACGTCCTCCCCCAAGCGTTTCCAGCCCTTCGACCTGCTCGCCACGCTCATCGCGGTGGTCAAGTCCGACGGGGCGGTCCTGTTCGCCAACGCCGCGCTCGAAGACGTGCTCGGCACCTCGCGGCGCACGCTCGAAGGCTCGCAGTTCGGCGCCTGCTTCCATGAGCCGCACGTCCTGCGCACGGCCATCGACGGCGCGCGCAGCAACGACTTCGCTACGCTGCGCTACGAGGCCATGCTCCGGCGCGTCAACCACGAACTGATGCCGGTGCAGGTGACGCTCGCGCAGAGCGACAAGGTGGGCGAGCTGATCGTCGAACTGTCACCGCTGGAGCAGCAGGTGCGGCAGGACCGCGAAGAGCGCCTGCTCGACCAGGCGCAGGCGAACAAGGAACTCATCCGCAACCTGGCGCACGAGATCAAGAACCCGCTGGGCGGCATTCGCGGCGCGGCGCAGCTGCTGCAGATGGAGGTCGAATCGCGCGACCTGATCGAATACACCCAGGTCATCATCCACGAGGCCGACCGGCTGCAGACGCTGGTCGACCGCCTGCTGGCGCCGCACCGCCGCCCGCACGTGGTGGGCGACGTGAACATCCACGAGGTCTGCGAGCGGGTGCGCTCGGTCATCCTCGCGGAGTTCCCGCGCGACCTGCACATCGACCGCGACTTCGACCCGTCGATCCCCGAATTCCGCGGCGACCGCGAGCAGCTGATCCAGGCCACACTCAACATCGCCCACAACGCCGCGCAGGCCCTGGCCGAGCGGCGGGCCGCGGGCGACGCGCGCATCACCTTCAGGACGCGCATCGCGCGTCAGGTGATCTTCAATAAGCAGTGGTACCGACTGGCACTGGAATTGCATGTCATCGACAACGGGCCGGGCGTGCCCGACACCATCAAGGACCGCATCTTCTACCCGCTGGTGTCGGGCAGGGATGGCGGTACCGGGCTCGGGTTGACGTTGGCGCAAACCTTCGTACAACAACACCACGGCGTGATCGAGTGCGACAGCGTGCCCGGCCGGACCGATTTCAAGATACTGATACCGCTGCCCTAGCAGCAAGGCGACAAGGAGCTGCATGAAGCCGATCTGGATAGTAGACGACGACCAATCCATCCGCTTCGTGCTGGAAAAGGCGCTGCTGCGTGAAGACCTGCCGACGCGCAGCTTCACCAACACGCGCGAAGTGCTGGCGGCGCTGGAAGTCGCTGCCGACGACGACCAGCAGGGTCCGCAGGTGCTGGTCAGCGACATCCGCATGCCCGGCGGCTCGGGCCTGGACCTGCTCGACAAGATCAAGGCCAAGCACCCCGGCCTGCCGGTCATCATCATGACCGCCTTCTCCGACCTGGACAGCGCCGTGTCGGCCTTCCAGGGCGGTGCCTTCGAATACCTGCCCAAACCCTTCGACCTGCCGCGTGCCGTGGAGCTCATCCGCCGCGCCGTCGACGAAAGCCAGCGCGAGGAAGTGGCCGAAGAACGCATGCAGGCCGCGCCCGAGATGCTCGGCCAGGCCCCGGCGATGCAGGACGTGTTCCGCGCCATCGGCCGGCTGTCGCAAAGCAACGTCACGGTGCTGATCACCGGCGAATCGGGTTCCGGCAAGGAACTGGTGGCGCGCGCGCTGCACAAGCATTCGCCCCGTGCCAACGGCCCCTTCGTGGCGATCAACACCGCGGCGATCCCCAAGGATCTGCTGGAGAGCGAACTCTTCGGCCATGAGCGCGGCGCCTTCACCGGCGCGCAGACCATGCGCCGGGGCCGCTTCGAGCAGGCCGAGGGCGGCACGCTGTTCCTCGACGAAATCGGCGACATGCCCTTCGACCTGCAGACGCGCCTGCTGCGTGTGCTGAGCGACGGCCATTTCTACCGCGTGGGGGGCCACAACTCGGTCAAGGCGAACGTGCGCGTCATCGCCGCCACCCACCAGGACCTGGAGCAGCGCGTCAAGGTCGGCGGTTTCCGCGAGGACCTGTTCCACCGCCTCAACGTGATCCGGCTGCGCCTGCCCGCCTTGCGCGAGCGCGGCGAAGACGTGCCCGCGCTCACGCGCCACTTCCTGCAGCAGAGCGCCAAGCAGTTGGGCGTCGAGCCCAAGCGCATTTCCGACGCCGCGCTCACCCAGCTCGCCACCTTCTCCTTCCCGGGCAACGTCCGCCAGCTGGAGAACATCTGCCACTGGCTCACCGTGATGGCGCCGGCGCAGCTGATCGAGGCCAAGGACCTGCCGCCCGAAGTGATGGCCGTTCCGGCGGGCGATGCGCCCTCGGCTGCGGCACATGCCCCGGCGGCGCTGCCGGTCGCGTCTGCCGTCCCCGACATCGAATCGCCCGCCATGCCCGCGTCGGCGCCGGTGGCTGCCGTGCCTTCGGCGAGCGCCGAAGGCGGTGCCGCGTCGGCCTGGGAAAGCGGGCTCGAGCTGGAGGCGCAGAACCTCCTGGCGGCCGGTCGCACCGACGTGTGGGATGCGCTGTCGCGCCGCTTCGAGTCGCGCCTCATCCTCACGGCGTTGGCCAACACGCGTGGCCGCCGCATCGAGGCCGCGCAGAAGCTCGGCATCGGGCGCAACACCATCACCCGCAAGATCCAGGAACTCGGCCTGGAGTGAGGGGCTGGCCTCGCCGCACCCGGTCAGCCGGCTACCGGCTGCGCTGGCCGAGCGTGCGCGAATCCAGCTGGAAGGTGCCGCTCTTGTCCCACAGCCAGGTGTCGACGTAGGTGTGCGCGCCCAGCCGTCCGGGGCTGGGCAGCGGTGACGCCTTGCGGATCAGCTCGGCGATCATCGGCGGCACCTCGGGCGCATGGCTCGGCGTGCGGCTGAAGTCCACGTTCACCACCTTGCCGGTCGCGTCGATGTCGGTTTCGACCACCACCACGGCGTAGACGAGCGGCGGAATCTTGCCCTTGTGGATGCGGGTCGGGTAAGCCTTGTAGATCGCGCCCGAGCCGATCTTTCGATAGGCCCGAACAGCCGGCGTCTGTGCCGTGATCAGCCGCACCGTGGCCACGTCGCTGCGGGCCGGTGCTTCTTCGGCCGCTGTCTTCTCTTCGGACGACGTGGCCGGTGCGCCGGACTTCGTCGATGTGCAGCCCGCCAGCACAGCCACCAGCGCCGAGAGCACCAGGGCGCACGTTCTTGTCGATGCCATCATGCGTGGTAGGCCCTTAGGCCGCCGTGGCCAACTCGAGCGTGACGGGGGCGTGGTCGCTGGGCTTGTCCCATTTGCGCGGCACGCGGTCGATCGTGCAGGCCACCGCGCGCGGCACCAGCGGCTCGCTCACGAGGATGTGGTCGATGCGCAGGCCGCGGTTCTTCTGGTAGCCCAGCATGCGGTAGTCCCACCACGAGAAGCTCTTCTCGGGCTGGTCGAAAAGGCGGAAGGCATCGGTCAGACCCAGTCCCAGCAGCGCCTTGAAGTGTTCGCGCTCTTCGGTGGTGTGATGGATGGTTTCACGCAGGCCTTCGGGGTCGAAGCTGTCGCGGTCTTCCGGCGCGATGTTGAAGTCGCCGAGCAGCACGAGGTTCGGGTGCGCCGCCTTCTCGGCACGCAGCCAGTCGCGCAGGGCGTCGAGCCAGCGCATCTTGTAGGCGAACTTGTCGCTGCCCGGTGCCTGCCCGTTGACGAAGTAGCCGTTGACGATGCGCAGCGGGCCATTCGCGGTATCGACGGTGGCACTGATGACCCGCGAATGCTCGTCGCTGAAGCCGCCGATGTTCTTCGTCACCTCGCGCATCGGCGCGAGGCTCAGGATCGCCACGCCGTTGTAGGTCTTCTGGCCGAACACCGCGGCCTCGTAGCCGGCGGCCTTCAGCACCTCGAGCGGGAACTTGTCGTCGCTCATCTTCAGTTCCTGAAGACACAGCACGTCGACCGGGTTGGTGGTCAGCCAGTCGAGCACATGGTGCAGGCGGGCGGTGAGGGAGTTGACGTTCCAGGTGGTGATTTTCATACCGATGTGACTTGTGGTTTCAAGGAGCCCGGTGCCGTCGCAAGACACTTGCGCCTCCCTGCATTCCTGCTTCCGGGTTGCTCTGGATCAATGCCATTCCGGGTTTCGGAACGATCATTCTTGCCAAGCATGCCGCTTGTTGAAAAGGATTCTCCCTCCCAATGGCCTACGAAACCAAGAATCCCTATACCGGCGAACTCCTCGAACGCTTTCCCGACGCGACCGACAACCAGATCGCTCAAGCCATCGCCGATGCTCACCGTGCATTCCTGTCCTGGCGAGAGACCTCCTTCGCCGAGCGGGCCGCGGTGATGCGGCGCGCAGCGGGCCTTCTTCGTGAGGATGCCGCGAACTATGCGCGGCTGCTGACGCTCGAGATGGGCAAACTGGTGTCGGAGGCCACTGCCGAGGTGGAACTCTCGGCGGCGATCCTCGACTACTACGCGGAGCATGCCGCGGCATTGCTGGCCCCGGAGAAGCTGCCGGTGGCCGATCCGGCGGAGGGCGTGGCGACGCTTTTTTGCGAGCCACTCGGCGTGTTGCTGGCGATCGAACCCTGGAATTTTCCTTACTACCAGATCGCCCGCATTGCCGCGCCGCAGCTTTCGGCCGGCAATACGATGTTGCTCAAGCACGCCTCGAACGTTCCCCAGTGCGCCCTGGCCTTCGAGCGACTGCTGCGTGACGCAGGCCTGCCCCAGGGCGCCTTCCAGAATGTGTTTGCAACGCGGTCGCACATCGAGTTGATCCTCAACGACCCGCGCGTCCACGGCGTGGCGCTCACCGGCTCCGAAGGGGCTGGCGCGATCGTCGCGGCACAGGCCGGCAAGGCACTGAAGAAATCCACGATGGAACTCGGCGGCGCCGATGCCTTCGTCGTGCTGGCGGATGCCGACCTCGACAAGACCAGCCAGTGGGCCGTGTTCGGCCGGCACTGGAATGGCGGCCAGGTTTGCGTGTCGTCCAAGCGGATGATCATCGTCGATCAGGTCTATGACGCGTTCCTTGAGCGGTACACCGCCGGCGTCGCCGCACTGCGCGCGGGCGACCCGTTCGACCCGGCCACGACCCTGGCGCCCCTGTCCTCGCAAGGGGCGGCCGACGAGATCAAGGCGAAGATTGCGCAGGCGGTCGCCCATGGCGCCACGGCGACCGAGGTGGGGCCGCGTGTGCCTGAGAGGGGTGTCTTTGTGCAGCCGACGATCCTGACCGGGGTGAGTGAGGACAATCCGGCCCGGTACTGGGAATTCTTCGGACCGGTGTCGATGCTGTTCCGGGCCAGGGATGAGGACGACGCCGTGCGCATCGCCAACGATTCGCCCTTCGGCCTCGGTGGCTCCGTGTTCACGGCGGACACGCGGCACGGCGTGGAGGTCGCCAAGAAGATCTCCGCGGGCATGGTGTTCGTCAACCATCCGACGATGGTCAAGGCCGACCTTCCCTTCGGCGGTGTTCGGCGCTCGGGCTACGGTCGCGAGTTGCTGGGGCTCGGCATCAAGGAGTTCGTCAACCAAAAGCTGATCGATGTCGTGGACATCGACGCTCCGTTCTGAGCGGCCGTCACGGCCCTCATCGACTCACACGTTCCAGGAGAACCACATGCAGAAGACCATGAAGGCAGCCGTCGTCCGGCAGTTCGGTGCACCGCTCGTCATCGAGGAGGTCACCGTCCCGAGGCCCGGTGCGGGCCAGATCCTCGTCAAGGTCGCCGCCACCGGCGTGTGTCACACCGATCTTCACGCAGCCGAAGGCGATTGGCCGGTCAAGCCGAACCCGCCCTTCATCCCGGGTCATGAAGGCGTCGGCCATGTCGTCGCTGTCGGCGGCGGCGTGAAGCACGTGAAGGAGGGCGACCGGGTCGGCGTGCCGTGGCTGTACACCGCCTGCGGACATTGCGTGCATTGCCTGGGCGGCTGGGAGACGCTGTGCGCGGAGCAGCAGAACACCGGCTATTCGGTCAACGGCAGCTTCGCGGAATATGTGCTGGCCGACCCCGACTATGTCGGGCACCTGCCGGCAAACATCGGCTTCGTCGAGATCTCGCCGATCCTCTGCGCGGGCGTGACGGTCTACAAGGGGTTGAAGGTCACCGATACCAAGCCCGGCGACTGGGTGGCGATCTCGGGGATCGGCGGGCTCGGCCACATGGCGGTGCAGTACGCGAAGGCCATGGGCCTCAACGTCGTTGCCGTCGACATCGACGATGCGAAGCTCAAGCTGGCCACGGAACTCGGTGCCGCCCTCACGGTGAATGCTCGCCATGAGGACCCGGCCGCCTTCATCAAGAAGGAGATCGGCGGCGCGCAGGGCGTGCTGGTCACGGCCGTGTCGCCGAAGGCCTTTCAGCAGGCGATGGGCATGGTGCGGCGGGGCGGCACCGTCTCGCTCAATGGCCTGCCGCCCGGCGATTTTCCGTTGTCGATCTTCGACACCGTGTTGAATGGCATCACGGTGCGAGGGTCGATCGTCGGGACGCGGCTCGACTTGCAGGAATCGCTGGATTTCGCAGCCAGCGGCAAGGTGCGTGCGACCGTGACGACCGACACGCTGGACAACATCAACGACGTCTTTGCGCGCATGCATCGGGGCGAGATCGAGGGCCGCATCGTGCTCGACTTCGAGCCGCCCTCGACGCAGGCCGCCGGTTGATCAGCCCGACCAGAACTTCCACCAGGGCCGCGGGTTGCGCAGCGTGACCGGTCGGGTGTCCAGGTTGGCGGGTTCGGTCTGCATGGTGACGCCGACGCCGCGGCGCCGAAGTTCGGTTTCCAGGGCGTGTGCCACGCCGCGCGCCGACTTGTCGCCGCGCAGCGCGCGCTGGCGCCATTCCTGCGCATGGAGCGTCAAGTCCTCGTCGCTCAAATCACGTATCGCTGTCATGTGACGATTGTGCCGTCGTCGGGAACTTCTCCGGCAGGGATCGCCCTGATGCAGCGCGGATAATCCTTTCCGCACCCCGTCCACCAGCGGTACCTTGCGGTGCCGTCCTCGTGGGTTCTGGCGGGCCGCTGCCCCGCACTCCTCTTGCTCCAAGCTGTGTCATGACGCTTCGTGTCTTTCTGATCGAAGACAACCCCACCATCCGCGACCTGCTCGTGGGCCTTCTCGAAGACGCCACCCCCTGCGAAGTGATCGCCATGGCGGAGTCGGAGAACGAGGCCCTGCGCTGGCTGGCGCGCAACGCAGAAGGCTGGGATCTTCTGGTGGCCGACCTGTTCCTGACCGAAGGGTCGGGCATGGAGGTGGTCAAGGCCTGCGCCCGCCGGCTGCCGCATCAGCGCGTGGTGGTGCTGACCAACTACGCCGAAGCGGCCAACGACCGTGCGCTGTCGCAAGGGGCGGATGCGGTCTTCGACAAGACCGGCCAGTTCGAGGATTTCCTGGCCTACGCCAGCGAGCGCGCAGCCGCCGGCGGACAGCGGCGCTGAGGCCGCCTCACGACACCCGCTGTTGCAGCGGGACCTGTTCGTCGGCCGGTGGGTCGTCGTTGTCATCGGGGCGGGCGAAGGCGCCGGCCATCAGGCCCGTGAGGTCGGAGGTCCGGAAGGCCAGCGACAGCACGGTCGCGAGCGACAGCAGCTTCCAGGGCTTGATCACCATCAGCAGCGCACCGGTGCCGGCACCGCAGGCCATCAGCTTGGCCGGCTGCCTGCGCGCCATGTCTTCGAGGAAGGGGCGCCCCAGATCGGCCACGCTGTTGAGCGGATGGCGCGACCACCAGCGCGCCAGCACGCCGCGGCGCGATGTCGGGCGCGGCACCGGGTCTGCGCGAGGAAAGCGCGTTGAGACGAGTTGCGGGGCCGTGGCGTCGCTCGGTGCGATGTCGAAGTAGCCCATGGCCTCGAGCAGTTCGGCGCGCGAGAGGGCGAGCTTCTGCTTGGGGGTCAGGGGCGGCAGGGTGTCAGCCACGGCGCGCCTCCTTCACGGTACGAAGGACGGCCAGGTCGGCTTCGAGTTCGTCCTTCACGTCCTGCACGTCGTCGCGCACCGACGATCTCATCGCGACCACCGCTCCCACCCCGGTGAGCAGCCAGGCCACGCCCGGCACCGCCACCAGCGCCCAATGGAAGCTGCCATGCACGGCGCCCATCATCAGCGCGATGCCCGTCAGGCCGAGCGCGAGCATCAGTGCAACGAGCGCCACGACGGCACCGGCCGCCTTGTACGCGACGGAGCGGCCCGCATCGCCCAGTTCCTTCTTCACCAGGTCGACATGGTTGCGCAGATGCGCCGCGACCAGGTCGGGGCGGCGCAGCGCCGTCATGTAGATGGGATGGATCATCGGATCAGCCCCGGCGCCGGCGCAGGCCGGCCATGAGCAGGCCAGTGAGCAGCGCCCCGCCGGCCACGGCCATCAGGGTGGACTTGACCGGCGCCTGAGCGATGTAGCGTGTGCAGGCGTCCTGCGCGGCAGCCACCCGGTCCTGCCACAGGCCGAGCTTCTTGCCGGCGGCATCGACCGCGCTACGGGCGTAGGCCTTGCCGGTCACGGTGGCCTCTTGCGCGCTGTCCCCGGCGTCTTCTGCCATGCCCCTGGCCGTGTCGAGCACGTCGGTGGCTGTGTCGGAGGGGGGTATCACATCGTCGATCGGCATGGCTGCACCCTTTCTGTCGTTTCAGGACAGCCCCGTGCCGTCCGCAGACCAGTGTGCGCAGTCCGCCGCGACGGCGGTGTCGGCGGCAGATCGCCTTGTGCGTAGGCCAAATGCCGTCCCGGCGTCCCCGGGCGTGTTTCGGCTCAGCCTCTCAGGCGGCCAGCTCGCGCGTGAGCTGCGCCGCCGGGATCGCGCGGCAGCCGGTGGCGTTCTGGCCGGACCAGAGCGTGGAGAAGTCGTCGCGGCCCAGCTTTTCCGCCGCCGCCTTCAGCGGTGCCAGGGCGGCGGTCGCCAGCGGGAAGTCGGGTGCCGCGTCGCTCAGCGGGCCGAGTTCGTCGAGCAGGCGGTTGCGCATGCCGCGTGCGGGGCGGCCGGTGATGAGGTTGGTGAGCACGGTGTGCGCGGCACGCGGGCCGGTCAGCGCGGCGCGGTGCAGCGGCGTGGTGGTGGCTTCCGGGCACAGCAGGTAGCTGGTGCCGACCTGCACGCCGGTCGCGCCCAGCGCCAGCGCGGCGGCCACGCCCGGCGCATCCGCAATGCCGCCCGCAGCGATCACCGGGACGCGGACCGCCCGGACGATCTGCGGCAGCAGGGCCATCGTGCCGACCTGCGTCGTGAGGTCGTCGCCGAGGAAGATGCCGCGGTGGCCGCCGGCCTCCAGGCCCTGGGCGATGACGGCATCGACGCCGTGCGCCTCGAGCCAGCGCGCCTCCTCGACCGTGGTGGCCGACGACAGCACCTTGGCGCCCCAGCCCTTGACGCGCGCCAGCAGCGCGGGCGAAGGCAGTCCGAAATGGAAGCTCACCACGGGCGGCCTGAAGGTTTCGAGCAGGTCGGCGGCCTCGGCATTGAAGGGCGTTCGTCCGCCACCCGCCGGCACGCTGGCCGGGTCGATGCCGAACTCCGCGTAGTAAGGCGCCAGCGCGGCGCGCCAGACGGCCTCTCGCGCCGCGTCGGGCGCCGGCGGCGTGTGGCAGAAGAAGTTGACGTTGTACGGGCGGGTGGTCTGCGCGGTGATCGCCTGCAGCTCGCTGCGCAGCGCATCGGGCGTGAGCATGGCACAGGGCAGGGAGCCCAGGCCGCCCGCGTTCGACACCGCGATCGCCATCGCGCTGCCTTGCACGCCGGCCATCGGCGCCTGGATGATCGGCAGCTCGATGCCGAGGAATTCCTGGATGGTCATGACGCCTCCTGGCGCAGGTAGGTGACGAAGCCGAAGGGCAGGCCGTTGGCGGCGACGTGCGTTTCGCGCGCCGTTTCCTGCCAGCCGGCGCCCAGCGAGGGCGCGTGCGCATCGCCCTCGAAGTCGCGGCCGATCTCGGTGACGACGGCGCGCTGGGCCAGCGGCGCCGCTTCGGCATAGATCTGCGCACCGCCGATGACCCAGACCTCGGCGGCATCGGCACTCAGGGCCATCGCCTCGGGCAGGCTGCCGGCGCGTTCGGCACCGTCGGCCTGCCAGCCGGCCTGGCGCGTGACCACGATGTTGCGGCGTCCGGGCAAGGGGCGGAATCTCGGCGGCAGCGAATCCCAGGTCTTGCGGCCCATGACGACCGGGCAACCCGCCGTCATGCGCTTGAAGTGCGCCATGTCTTCCGGCAGGTGCCAGGGCAGGGCGTTGTCCTTGCCGATCACGCCGTTGGCGGCGCGGGCGTAGATCAGGTTCAGGCGCATGGTGATCGGCCTCTGCTCAGACCGCGACTGGCGCCTTGATGGCAGGGTGCGGGTCGTAGCCGTCGAAGGCGAAGTCCTCGTACTGGTAGTCGAAGATCGAGTCGGGCTTGCGCAGGATGCGCAGCGTCGGGTACGGGCGTGGCTCTCGGCTGAGCTGCAGCGCCACCTGCTCGGCGTGGTTGCTGTAGATGTGGCAGTCGCCGCCGGTCCAGATGAAGTCGCCGACGTCGAGGTCGCACTGCTGCGCCACCATGTGCGTGAGCAGCGCATAGCTCGCGATGTTGAAGGGCACACCGAGGAAAATGTCGGCGCTGCGCTGGTAGAGCTGGCAGCTCAGCCTGCCGCGCTCACCCGTTGCCTGCGGCGGCGCGACATAGAACTGGAAGAAGGCGTGGCAGGGCATCAGCGCCATCTTCGACAGCTCCGCCACGTTCCACGCGCTCACGATGATGCGGCGTGAATCGGGGTTGGTCTTGAGCGTCTTGATGACCTCCGCGATCTGGTCGATGTGGCCGCCGTCGGGCGTCGGCCAGCTGCGCCACTGCACGCCGTAGACGGGGCCGAGGTCGCCGTCCTCGCGCGCCCATTCGTCCCAGATCGTCACGCCGCGCTCGCGCAGCCAGTTGTTGTCGCTGGAGCCCGTAAGGAACCACAGCAGCTCCTGGATGATGGAGCGCACATGCACCTTCTTCGTGGTCACCAGCGGGAAGCCTTCGTTCAGGTCGAAGCGCATCTGGTGGCCGAAGACGCTTTTCGTGCCGGTGCCGGTGCGGTCGGACTTGAACACGCCATGCGTGTCGACATGGCGCATGAAGTCTTCGTAGGGGGCGCGGATGGGGTGGGCTTGCATGGCGGTCATGTCAGTAGGAGCCGAAGAGGGTGTCGAGCGCGTTGACGATCACATCGGCCTGGGCGCGCAGGTTGGCGACCGGGCTGCGCAACTCGGCGGCAGGAAAGGCGGCAATCGCTGCGGCATCGAGTGCCACCTGTGTGCCGTCGATCTCCAACACCGGGTTCAAGTCGCGCATGGGAAGGCCGAGTTGCTTGAGTGTGCGAATCGGCAGGACCACGCGCGTCTCCATGCCGTTGATGTAGTCGTTCTGAACATCGAGAAGGTAAGGCGTGGTCTTGCGCAGCGCTGCGTCGGGATGACGATAGACGTCGAAGCGCGCCACTCAGAAGCTCCGGTACTTGGCCAGAGGCAGACCTTCCTTGGCGATGCGGGCGTTGTACGCTGCCACGGCTTCCTTGTTCTCCTCGTTCCACTTTTCCCAGTACTGCCGCTTGACCTCGGCGGCCAGCAGACCATCGACGGTCTGCGAGACGTTCATGCCCAGCTCGCGTGCCATTTCGAGCACCTTGCTGTTCAGGGAAAGATTGGTGGCCTTCTTGGGCGCATCCTTGTCGAAACGAAGCATGTCGATATCCGAAAGCATGAATGATGCGCATATTTTACGCGCATGAATGTAGGCGCATCAAACCCGCAGCACCCGCCCCGGATTCATGATGTTCTGCGGGTCCAGCCCGCGCTTGATGGCGCGCATCATGCCCAGCGCCACGGGCGACTTGTGCTTCTCGAGCTTGTGCACCTTCAGTTCGCCGACGCCGTGCTCGGCCGAGAACGAGCCGCCGAACTTCTCGACCGCGTCGTAGACGAGCGTGTTGACGCGCTCTTCCTCGTCGCGCAGGAAGGCCTTGGCGTCGCCTTCGGCCGGAGCCTGCACGTTGTAGTGCAGGTTGCCGTCGCCCAGGTGGCCGAAGTTCACCAGCCGCACGCCGGGGATCTCGCGCTGCAGCAGGGCATCGGTCTCGGCCACGAAGGCGGGGATGCGCGACACCGCGATCGAGATGTCGTGCTTGATGTTCAGGCCTTCCTCGGCCTGGGCCAGCGGAATGCTCTCGCGGATGTGCCAGAGCTGGTGCGCCTGCGTCAGGTTCTCGGCCACCACTGCGTCGGTCACGCAGCCGTCCTCGAAGGCGGTTTCGAGCAGCGACTCGAAGCGCGCGCGTGCATGGTCTTCGGATTCGTTGTCGGAATTCTCGAGCAGCACGCAGTAGGGCGCTGCGGCGTCGCCGAGGAAGGGCACGCGCAGCTGCGGCATGTGCTTGCCGACCAGGCTCAGCGCGAACTGGCCCATCACCTCGAAGCCGGTGAGCCCGGCGCCCAGGTGCTTGTGCGCCAGGCCGAGCAGCGTGACGGCGTGGTCCAGCGAGGGCACGGCGGCCCAGGCGGTGAGCTGCGCCGCGGGCATCGGGTACAGCTTCATCGTCGCGGCGGTGATGATGCCCAGCGTGCCTTCGCTGCCGATCATGAGGTCGCGCAGGTCGTAGCCGGTGTTGTCCTTGCGCAGGCCGCTGGTGCCTTCCCAGATCTCGCCCTGCGGCGTGACCACCTCGAGGCCCAGGCACAGGTCGCGCGTGTTGCCGTAGCGCACGACCTGCGTGCCGCCCGCATTGGTCGCCAGGTTGCCGCCGATGGTGCAGCTGCCTTCGGCCGCGAGGCTCAGCGGGAACAGGAAGCCGGCCTTCTCGGCGGTCTCCTGCAGCGTCTGCAGGATGCAGCCGGCCTCGACCGTCATCGTGAGGTTGGCCGCGTCGATGTCGCGCACCGCGTTCATGCGCTGCAGGCTCAGCAGCACCTGCGTGCCGCTGGCGTCGGGAATGCCGCCCACGGCCAGGCCGGTGTTGCCGCCCTGCGGCACCAGCGAACTGCCGGCGGCGGCGCAGGCCTTGACGACGTCGGCCACCTGCTGCGCGCTGACCGGGCGCACCACGGCCAGCGCCTTGCCGCGCTCGCGCTTGCGCCAGTCCTGCTCGTAGGCGGTGAGGTCGCCCTCGGTGAGCACATGGGGCGCGCCGACGATGGCGCGCAGTTGGTCGATCAGATCGGTCATGGGATGGAAGTCTCCAGCGGAATGGCGGCCCGTGCGGCGCGGGCATCGCGCAGGCGCAGCCGCACGTGCATCGCGCAGGCCACGAAAAGCATCAGGCACAGCGCGATTTCGATGCCTGCCAGCAAGCGCCCGAGCGGCAAGGCGTCGCTCCACGCGCGCACCACGCCTTCGGTGAAATAGAGCCAGATCATCAGGCTGACCCAGCGGTAGGTGTACATGCGGTTCTTGTAGAGCCCCGCGAGCGGCACCACCAGTGGCAGCACCTTGAGCGCCAGCCACGAACCGCCGGGCCGCAGTGGCGCCAGCCACATCTCCCACGCCAGGCCCAGCACGATCAGGCCGACGAGGCTGCCCACGGCCAGCCAGCGGGTGGTGGCGACGGCGGACGAGGGGGCTTGGGGCAGGGTCACGGATGGGGCACGGAAGGGTCGCGCGCAGCGGGCGCGCAGGGCGGTCTGCGGCGGCATGCCGCAGGGCCGATGGCATGATACCGGCCATGAAACACCGGCCATGGTGGAGGGACCTTTCGCACTTTCCGTGGGGCAACACGGCGGCCGTGTTGCGCGAGCGTTTCCGGGAAGACCGGCTCGGCCTGACGGCCGGCAGCCTGACCTTCACCACCACCATCGCGCTGGTGCCGTTCTTCACCACGGCGCTGGCGCTCTTCACGGTGTTTCCGATGTTCGCCAAGATGCAGGGCCGCCTGCAGCGCTGGCTGATCGAGAGCCTGATCCCCGACAACATCGCGCGCCAGGTGCTGGGCTACCTGAACCAGTTCGCGAGCAAGGCCAGCGGGCTCGGCATCGCGGGCCTGATCGTGCTGCTGGTCACGGCGGTCGCGCTGATCCTGACGATCGACAAGACGCTCAACAGCATCTGGCGGGTGCGCAACCCGCGCCCGCTGGCGCAGCGCGTGCTCATCTACTGGGCGGCGATCACGCTCGGGCCGCTGATCCTCGCGGTGAGCCTGAGCACCACGTCGTATGTGTTCTCGGCCTCGCGCGGTGTGGTCGGCAGCGGGGGCCTGCTCAAGCTGCTGTTCGACACCTTCGAATTCGTGCTGCTCGCCGGCGGCATGGCCTCGCTCTACCACTACGTGCCCAACACCTCGGTGCGATGGGCCCATGCGTGGGCGGGCGGCCTGTTCGTCGCGGCCGCGATCGAGATCGCCAAGCGGGTGCTGGGCTACTACCTGAGCCTGGTGCCGACCTATTCCGTGCTGTACGGCGCCTTCGCGACAGTGCCCATCCTGCTGGTCTGGATCTACGTCGCGTGGGTGATCGCGCTCTTCGGCGCGGTGATCGCGGCCTACCTGCCCAGCCTGCTGACCGGCGTGGCACGCCGCGGCGACACGCCGGGCTGGCCGTTCCAACTGGCGGTCGAGGCGCTGCAACTGCTGGACGCCGCCCACGCGACGCCGGCCAAGGGCCTGGGCGCGAGCGAGCTGGTGGTGCGGATGCGGGTCGATGCCCTGCAACTGGCGCCGGTGCTGGAAACGCTGGTCGCCATCGACTGGATTGCGCCGCTCGCGGAAGAGCCGGCCAACGAGGATCCGCGCTACGTGCTGCTGGCCGACCCCGACGTCACGCCGCTCGCGCCATTGCTGATCGCGCTGCTGCTGCCGCGCGCCGAGACGCTCGCGCATTTCTGGCACAAGGCCGCGCTCGAGAGCCTGTGCCTGCGCGATGCGCTGGTGGTGCGCGACGGACTGCGGGACCTGACACGGCCGAGCCAGATGGGGCGCTACGCCGATCCCGCGAGGCCTTGACCCGGGCGCTGCAGCTCTCGGCGGCCACCTCGATAATCGACACTCCACATTTCCAGATCCTGTCCGTGAGCGCACCGCCCATCGCCGATCCTGCCTCCGCCACCTGGGTGGTTTGCCTGTGCGCGGACTGGTGCGGCACCTGCCGTGACTACCGGCCGGCCTTCGAGCGCATCGCCACGGCGCACCCCGGACTGCGCTTCGCCTGGGTCGACATCGAAGATCACGCGGACATCGCCGACGACTTCGACGTCGAGACCTTTCCCACGCTGCTGGTCGTGGGGGCGCAGGGCACGCACTTCCTCGGGCCCCTGCTGCCGCACCCCGAGACGCTGACGCGCATGCTCGGTGCGCTGCCGGCCGCGCAGCCGTCGAGCGAGACGGTGGCCACGCTGATGGCCGCGGTGGCTGCCACGCCCGCGCAGTTCGAAGTCTGAGGGCCCGGCCTCAGTCGCTCAGGAAATCCCGCAGCGCGAACAGGACCTCGTCCGGCGCTTCGGTCATCAGCGCGTGGCCGGCCTGCACCACCACCGTCTTCGACGACGGCGCCTTGGCGCTGAGCGTCCTGGCGGCTTTGGGCGGCGTCATCTGGTCGGCCGCGCCGAGCAGGAACAGCACGGGGCACTGCACCGCCGCGATCGCCGCTTCGCCGTTCGCATAGTCGTTGCAGGCGTTGAAGCCGACGTGGAACACGTTGACCTCGCGGTTGCTCGCCAGCACGCGGCGCATCAGTGCGCGCGAGCCGCCGTAGAGCCAGGTGCCGGGGCCGAGCGAAGAGGGCGGCGGCGCCAGCATCGAATGCGAGAAGGCGTTGACCATGTCGATGGCCTTCATCGGCGCGTTCAGCGCGCTGTCGAGCAGCGCCGGCGACACCGCCATCGGGTAGGCCGTGCCGAACATCGCCAGGTGCGAGATGCGTTCCGGCGCGCGGGCCGCCGTTTCCAGCGCGATCAGCGAGCCGAAGCTGTGGCCGACCAGTGCGGCCTTCTGCACGCCGGCCGCGTCGAGCAGCGCGACGATGAACTGCGCCGCCTCCTCGACGGTGGCCGGCGCCTTGCCGGCGCTCTTGCAGTGCCCGGGCAGGTCGACCGCCAGCACGTTCCAGCCGTGGTTCGCGAACCATCGGCTCTGCAGGATCCACACGCTGTGGTCGTTGAGCACGCCGTGGATGAAGACGATGGTCGGCTTGGCCGGGTCGAGCGTTTTGCCGCCGGTGTAGGCGTAGGTGGTGTGGCCGTTGATGGTGTAGTTCATTTCTGTGCTCCACCTGATTGGCGTTCCTGTTGGGGGCGCGTGTGCAGGCCACCGGGTACTTCCCTCCGCGAATGTCCCCCGCCTTCGGCTCCTCCTTTATTTCGCTGCGGGAAGCACCCGGCACCCTGCGCACGTGGACGCGTTGGGGGTGTGCTGCGGTTGGTCAAACACAGCGCGTCCCGATCACGTCGATGGGGTGCCTTGCGCAGCGAAATAAAGGAGGAGCCCGAAGGGCGGGGGACATTCGCGGAGCAAGGTACCCCGTCGGCGTGATCGCGCCCCGAACCAGGCACTTCACCAACAAAGAAATAAGCCATCTCAAGCCCCCGCCTTCTCAGCCGCCTTCAACGCCCGCTTCAAGTCATCGATCAAATCCGCCGGATCTTCCAGCCCGATCGACAGCCGGATCGTTCCCTGCGAAATCCCCGCACCCGCCAGCGCCTCGTCCGTCATGCGGAAATGCGTGGTGCTGGCCGGGTGGATCACCAGGCTGCGGCAATCGCCCACATTGGCCAGGTGGCTGAAGAGCTTCAGCGTCTCGATGAACTTCTTGCCTTGTTCGCGGCTGCCTTTGATGTCGAAGCTGAACACTGCACCGGCGCCGCGTGCGCCGTGCTTCAGCAGCTTCTGCGCCAGCGCATGGCTCGGGTGCGATTCGATCAGCGGATGTCCCACGCGCGACACGAAGGGGTGCGCTGCCAGGAATTCGACCACTTTCTGCGTGTTATCGATGTGCCGCTCCATGCGCAGCGGCAGCGTCTCGATGCCCTGAAGGATCAGCCACGCCGTGTGCGGGCTCATCGACGCGCCGAAGTCGCGCAGGCCTTCGCGGCGCGCGCGCAGCAGGAAGGCGCCGACCGTGCTCTCCTCGCTGAACACCATGTTGTGGAAGCCGTCGTAGGCCTGGCTCAACTCGGCGAACTTGCCGGATTGCTCCCAGTCGAAACTGCCGCCGTCGACCACCACGCCACCGATCACCGTGCCATGGCCGGAGAGGAACTTGGTGGCCGAGTGGTAGACCAGATCGGCGCCGTGGTCGAAGGGCTTGATGAGGTAGGGCGAGGTCAGCGTCGAGTCGACCAGGAGCGGCACGCCGGCCGCATGCGCGATGTCGCTCACCGCCGGGATGTCGAGCACGTCGAGGCCGGGGTTGCCCACGGTCTCGCCGAACAGCAGCTTGGTGTTCGGCCGGATCGCGGCCTTCCAGCCGTCCAGGTCGTTCGGCTTCACGAAGGTGGTCTCGATGCCGAAGCGCCGCATCGTGTAGTGCAGCAGGTTCTGCGAGCCGCCGTAGAGGGCGGTGCTGGCCACGATGTGCGAGCCGGCGCCCATCAGCGTCGCGACGCTCAGGTGCAGCGCGGCCTGGCCGCTGGCCGTGGCGATGGCGCCGATGCCGCCTTCGAGCGCCGCCACCCGCTGCTCCAGCACCGCGTTGGTCGGGTTGCTGATGCGGCTGTAGACGTGGCCGGCGCGCTCCAGGTTGAACAGGGCCGCCGCATGGTCGCTCGACTCGAAGACGAAGGAGGTGGTGAGGTGGATCGGCACGGCGCGCGCGCCGGTCGTGGGGTCGGGGGCGGCGCCGGCGTGCAGCGCGAGCGTGTCGAACCCGGGGTCGGAATAGCCTGGCATGTGTCTCCTCTGGGGCTTGTAACGACCGCTCACGTCTGCGCGGCGCAGGGGCGGGCGGTGGCCGGCTATTGTGAGCGAGTTGGGCTATATTCAATCGGATCGGCCGAGTCAGAAGAGGAGCACCACGATGAAAGTCAGCGACATCCTGCGCGTCAAGGGCAACACCCTCTACACCATCACCCCCGACGAGCCCCTGGCCGACGCCGTGACGACCATGGCCGAGAAGGACATCGGTTCGCTGGTGGTCATGGAACACGGCGATCTGGTCGGCATGCTCACCTTCCGCGAGGTGATCGTCGCCATCGTCAGGAACGGCGGCCAGGTCGGCGGCTCGCTGGTGCGCAAGGCCATGGACGACGCGCCCGTGACCTGCACCGCCGAGACCGACCTCGACGAGATCCGCCGCATCATGCTCGAGCGCCACGCCCGCTACATGCCCGTGATGGACAAGCGCATGCTGATGGGCGTGATCAGCTTCTACGACGTCGCCAAGGCGGTGGTCGACAGCCAGAACTTCGAGAACAAGATGCTCAAGGCGTACATCCGCGACTGGCCGGCCGAGGACGAGGGCACCACCACCTGAACCACGCCATGGATGACAGCGCCGAGGCCATCGCACGGGACATTGCCGCGGTGGGGCGCATCAGCGCCGTGCCGTCGTTGCTGCGTTTGATCTGCCAGAACACCGGAATGGGCTTCGCCGCCGTGGCGCGCGTCACCAACGGCACCTGGACGGCCTGTGCGGTGCAGGACGACATCGACTTCGGTCTGAAGGCCGGCGGGCAGCTCGAGGTCGCGACGACCCTGTGCAGCGAGTCGCGTGCCGCCCGCGAGCCGGTGGTCATCGACCACGCCAGCCTCGACCCGGTCTACCGCGACCACCACACGCCGCGCATCTACAACATCGAGAGCTACATCTCGGTGCCGATCATCCGCCCGGGGGGCACGTATTTCGGCAACCTCTGCGCGATCGACCCGCGGCCGGCGGTGGTCTCCGATCCGCGCATCGTCGCGATGTTCACCGCCTTCGCCGACCTCATCGCGATGCAGCTCGAGAGCGAAGACCGCCAGAACGCGGCCGAGACGGAACTGGTCAACGCGCGCGCCACGGCCGAGTTGCGCGAGCAGTTCATCGCGGTGCTGGGGCATGACTTGCGCAACCCGCTCGCGGCGGTCGGTGCCACCGCCCAATTGCTGTCGCGCCGGACCGAGCCCGAACTCGTTCGCCTCGGGACGCGCCTGGGCGCCACCACGCGACGCATGTCGCAGCTCATCAACGACGTGCTCGACCTGGCGCGCAGCCGGCTGGGCGCCGGCATGGGCGTCGTGCTGGAAGAGACCACCGATCTGGCGGCGGCGCTGAACGACGTCGTCTCCGAACTGCGCGAAGCCCATCCGCAGCGCCGCATCGACGCCGACATCGCCATTGCGCGCGTCGTGCGCTGCGACCGGGGCCGGCTGCAGCAGGTGCTGTCGAACCTGCTGGGCAATGCGCTGACCTACGGCGCCGTTGATCGACCGGTGCGCGTCAGCGCCTCGATCGAGGGCGACCTGCTGGTGCTGGTGGTGGCGAACGAGGGCGCGCCGATTGCACCCGGCGACCTGGCACGCGTCTTCGAGCCCTACTGGCGCCCGCTCACCAGCAAGCCGGGCGGTGGGCTGGGCCTGGGGCTGTACATCTGCGCGCAGATCGCCACGGCGCATGGCGGTGCGATGCGGGTCGAATCGTCGGCCGAGGCGGGCACGGCGTTCTCTGCGCGGTTGCCGATCGTCGTCTGACGACGGTCGAGTCCCGAATCAGACCAGCGCCAGTGCCGCCTGGCGAAAGGCTACGACGGCGCGGTCGACCTCCGCCTCCTCGATGTGGCGGTGCGTCACGCAGCGCAGCAAGGTGGTTCCCCAGGGGCGCACACGCAGGCCTGCCGCGTCCAATGCGGTCACCCACGCATGGCTGCCCAGTCCGCTGGCCGACACGTCCACCTGCACGATGTTGGTCTGCGGCAGGGCGGCGCGCACCGGCAGCCCGGTGGCATTGAGCGCCTCGCTGAACCGGCGCGCCCGCGCGTGGTCTTCCACCAGGCGCTCCCGCATATGGAGCACCGCGTCGAGCCCGGCCGCGGCCATGATGCCGGACTGGCGCTGCGTGCCGCCGAGCATGCGGCGCAGCGTGCGGGCGCGGGTGACGGTGGCCTGCCCGCCGGTCAGCACGGCGCCCACCGGCGCGCTCAGGCCCTTCGACAGGCAGACCGACACCGTGTCGGCAAAGCGCGCGATGGCGATCGGCTCGACCTGCAGCGCCGCGCTGGCATTGAACAGCCGCGCCCCATCGAGGTGGACCGGGATGCCGCGCCGCTGTGCGATGTCCTGGACGGCCTGCAGGTGCTCGAGCGGCAGCACCGCGCCGCCGGCGTTGTTGTGCGAGGTCTCGACCGCGATCAGGGCCGTCGCAAGCCGATGGCTGGCAGGCTTCAGCACCGCTTCCAGCTTTGCGAGGTCCATCGCGCCGGACGTTCCTTCGACCGGTTGGTAGAACATGCCCGTGAAGGTGCTCGCCCCGCGCTCGGTCATGTACATGTGGGCCGATGCTTCGAGCACCACCTGCTCGCTGCGCCCGCCCGCGGCCAGCACGGCCAGCAGGTTGGCCATGGTGCAGCTCGGCACGAACAGGCCGGCTTCCTTGCCGAGCAGCGCTGCCACGGTGTCTTCGAGCGCGAGGGTGCTCGGGTCGCCGTCCAGCCCGTCGTCGCCGATCGGCGCTTGACGCATGCGCTCGTACATCTGCGCCGTCGGGTGCGTGACCGTGTCGCTGCGCATGTCGACGCTGGGCGCCTCGTCGGCGACGGCGTGAACGTTGGAGGAGTGTGCAGCAGGCATGGCGGATTCGGGTCAGTGCGAATGGCGGTGGCGTCGGGCCAGGTAGGCCGTGCCGCGCGAGGCCGTGAAACAGAGGGCGAGGTAGACCAGTGCGACGAAGATGTACATCTCGGGCAACCGGCCGTCGCGTTGGCCGATCTTGGACGCGGCCCCCAGGAAGTCGGTGAGCGACAGCACGTAGACCAGGGACGTGTCCTGGAACAGCATGATGATCCGCGTCAGCAGCGCCGGCGTCATGTTGCGGAAGGCCTGCGGCAGCACGATGCTGCGCATGAGCTGGCCGTGCGGCATGCCCAGCGCCATGCCCGCGGCCACCTGGCCCTTGGGCACCGACTGGATGCCGGCGCGCACGATCTCGCAGAAGTAGGCCGCCTCGAACAGCGTGAAGGTGATGACCGCGGACTTGAAGGCGCCCACCTGCACCGGGCTCGACGTGCCCAGCACCCAGGCGCCCATGTACGGCATCAGGAAGTAGAACCAGAAGATCACCAGCAGCAGCGGCACCGAGCGCATCACGTTCACGTACACGGCGGCCGGCCAGGCGATCAGCTTGATCGGCGAGAGCCGCGCCATCGCCAGCAGCGTGCCGAGGGCCAGGCCCATGATGGCCGCCAGCGCGGTCAGCGTGAGCGTGAAGACGAGCCCGGTCTTCAGCAGATAGGGCAGCGCCGGGAGGATCGCGCCCAGCTCGAAATGCGGCGCGGCCATCAGACGGCGTCCTTCGGCGCAGCGCCGATCAGGCCGGGCACGGCGACGCGGCGCTCCAGCATCCGCATGCCTTGGCTCACCGCGCCGTTGATCAGCAGGTAGCCGACGGTGGCGGCGCAGAAGGCCTCGAAGATGTGGAAGCTGAAATCCGCCATCGAGCGCGCCTGCCCGGTGAGTTCGAGCAGGCCGATGGTGAGCGCCACCGACGAGTACTTGATGGTGCCCATCAGCTCCGAAGTCATCGGCGGCAGGATGATGCGGAAGGCCTCGGGCAGGATGATGTGGCGGTACGCTTGGTACTCGGTCAGACCCATGGCGCGCGCCGCCAGCATCTGACCGCGCGGCAGCGACTCGATGCCGGCGCGCAGCGTCTCGGCCAGGCGCGCGGCACCGTAGCAGCCCATCGCCAGCACGGCGAGGCAGAAGGCGCCCCACGGATGGGGCAACTGCTTGAGCGCAGTGCTCATGGAACCGGGCAGGAATTCCGGCAGCACGAAGTACCAGAGGAAGAGCTGCACCAGCAGCGGAATGTTGCGGAACACCTCGACGTACACGGTGGCAACGAACTTCAGCGGCTTGTGGCTCACGCAGCGCAGCGTGCCGATCAGGCTGCCCAGCAGCAGCGCGATGGTCCAGGCGCAGGCCGCGAGCGTGAGCGTCCAGCCGACGCCGACGAACAGCATTTGCAGGTAGGAGCGCGTGCCGTCGAGCGAAGGGTCGAGGAAGACGCCCCAGCGCCAGTCGTAGTTCATCGGATCTTCTTTTCAGCCGGCGTGCGGGCGCCGCGCAGCACGTGCCTGACTTACTGGTAGACCGCCGGGTCGCCCGAATCGGTCGGGCTGGCGAGCACGCGCTTGAGGATGTCGCTCATCGGGTAGGCAAGGTTGATCTGCTTCGGTGGAATCGGCGAGAGGAAGTACTTCTGGTAGAGCGCCGCGACCTTGCCGCTCTTGATCATGCCGACGACCGCTTCGTCGACCACCTTCTTGAAGGCCGGGTCGTCCTTCGGCTGCACGATGCCGTAGGGCGCGGGCTCCAGGCCCTTCTTGCTGATGACGTAGTCGCCGCTGGTGCGCGCCGATGCGACCGAGGCGTAGGCCAGGCCGCTGTCTTGTGCGGAGCCCGCGGCACGGCCGCTCTCGACCATCAGGAAGGTCTCGGCCGTGTCCTTGGTCGGGATCACGGTGATGTTGTAGCCGTTCTTCGCGCTCAGCTGCGACACCAGCCGGAAGGTCTGGCCGCCGGCCTGCGCCGCGATCGCCTTGCCGCGGAACGAGGCCAGGTCGTCGACGTTGACGCCACCGTCCTTGCGTGCCGTCAGCACGACCTCGGCCACGAAGGTGGTCGGCGCGAAGGCCACCAGCTTGTGGCGCTCGAGGTTGTTGGTGGTGTTGCCGCACTCGAGGTCGATGGTGCCGTTGGCCAGCAACGGGATGCGCGTGGCCGAGCTGGTCGGGTTGTAGCGCACGTCCAGCTTGGCCAGGCCGAGCGACTTCTGCACGTGGGCGGCGATGCCCTGGCAGATCTCGACGCTGTAGCCGATGGGCGCCTGCTTGTCGTCGAGGTAGGCGAAGGGCACCGACGACTCCGGGTGACCCAGCACGATCGCGCCGGCCTGCTTGATCTTGTCCAGCCGGCCTTCGGCGGCAGCGACGTGGGGCAGAAGGGCGCTGAAGACCAGCGCGGCAGCGAGATAGACGGCAGACGTTCGCATCGGGTCGATCCTTCGTATGGCAATGGGCGGGTGCGAAGTCAGTATCCCGGCGCGTTATGCTTTTGACCAATTCCACTTGGATATCTATCCATTCAGATTTGGTATGGCTACCACCCGCATGTCGCTGCGGCACATCGAGGCCTTCCGGGCGGTGATGGTGTCGGGCTCGATGACCGAGGCCGCGCGGCGCATGCACACCTCGCAGCCGCAGGTGAGCCGGTTGATCGGCCAGCTCGAGAAGATCGCGCAGTTCGCGCTGTTCAGCCGCAAGGGCAGCCGCCTCACCGCGACGCTCGATGGCACCCGCTTCTACAAGGAAGTGGAGAAGACCTTCGTCGGCCTGGCCGGCCTCGAGTCGGCGGCGGCGGGCATTCGCGCCTTCAGTGCCGGGCGGCTCACGGTGGCGGCCATGCCGCGGCTGGCGGGCGGGTTGCTGGCGCGGGTCGTGGCGCAGTTCAAGACGCGGCACCCCGACGTGATGGTGTCCATCCAGTCGGGCAACGCCGGTGCCATCCACGACTGGGTCAGCTCGGGGCTGTGCGATCTCGGCCTGGCGCTGCTATCGGAAGACAGCCCCGGCGTGCAGGTCGAGCCCGTGCTCGCGATGAACTGCGTCGCCGTGCTGCCGCGCGGCCACCGGCTGGCGCGGCTCAAGGCACTGGGCGCGGCGCATTTCGGCGGCGAGCCCTTCATCTCGTTCTCGGGCGGCACCGCGCTGCGCAACCGCATCGACCTGCTGTTCGCCGACGCCGAGGTGCAGCGCGCACTGGTCGCCGAAGCCAGCCTCGGCGCATCCATCTGCGCAATGGTCGGCGCGGGGCTGGGCCTCAGCATCGTCAACCCGCTGGCGGCCAGCGAGGAGACCGGCCTCGGCGGCATCGAGGTGCGGCCCTTCCTGCATCCGCTGCCGGTCACGGCCGCGCTGCTCTATCCGCAGTACCACAGCCGCACGCGGCTGGTGGAGCTGTTCGCGCGCTATGCGCGACAGCTCATCCTGAAGGAGATGGGGCACCTGGGCACGCCGGTGTCGGCGATGCCGGGTGCGGTGGGTGCGGGGCGGGCGGTGTAGGCGTCGAGGTCGGCCGCTGCGAGGAGCCGCCAGGCACGCGCCCGCAGCACCACGGCAACTGCGACGGCGCCTGCTTGCGCGATCCGGGCGGGAGCAAGCCATGGGGCCTCGGACGGTGTGCGGACCGGTGCGCGTTAGTCGGTGGAGTGCCGTGGCAGCAAGCGGCGCAGCGACTGCAGCAGATCGTCCACGTAGGTGAAGACCACGGGCACGACCAGCAGGCTCAGGACCGTCGAGGTGAGCAGGCCGCCGATGACCACGATCGCCATGGGTTGCCGGAAGCTGGGCTCCGCGCCCAGGCCGAGGGCATTGGGCAGCATCCCGGCGGCCATGGCGATGGTCGTCATGACGATGGGACGCGCCCGCTTGTGGCAAGCATCGATCACCGCCTCGAGCCGTGCCAATCCGCGATCCCGCCGCGCGACGATGGCGTACTCGACCAGCAGGATCGAGTTCTTGGTCACGATGCCCATGAGCATCAGCACGCCGATGACCACCGGCATCGAGAACGACTGGTTCGTGAGCCAGAGCGCGCCGAACGCGCCTCCGAAGGCCAGCGGCAACGCGCAGAGAATGGTGGCCGGCTGCATGAAGTCATGGAACAGCAGCACGAGCACGGCATAGATGCAGAACACCCCGATCGCCATCGCCGTGCCGAAGCTCGTGAAGAGCTCCGACATGCGCTGCAGCTCGCCTTGCTCGACGATGCGCACGCCCGCAGGCAGCGACTTGAGCGACGACAGGGCCATGGCTTCCTTCTGCACTTCGCCGAGCGCACGGCCATTGAGTTCCACGCTCAGGGTCACGTTGCGGGATCGGTCCAGGCGGTCGATCTGCGACGGGCCGCTGCCCATGGCCACATCCGCCACCGAACCGAGGCTGACCGAGCCGTTGGCGCCCTTGACGCGCAACTGGGCGATCGCCTCCATGTCCTGGCGCACGGAGGCATCCATCCGAACGCGAATCGCGATCTGGCGTTCGGGCAGATTGAGCTTGGGCAGCGCGGTCGAGTAATCGCCGTAGGTCGCGAGCCGGACGGCGTCTGCGAGCGCCTCGGACGTGACGCCCAGGGCGGCGGCGCGCGCATAGTCCGGGCGCACCTGGACCTCCGGGCGCTGCAGTGCCGCGCTCGACGTCACCGTGCCGACATGGTTCAGCGACCGCAGCTGCTGCTCGGCCTGGTTCGCCGCCTGGTTCAGTGTGTCGGCATCGTCGCCGGCCAGCGTGATCTCCAGCGTCGAACCGGTGCTGCTGCCGGCAACGGTCACACGGACGCCCGGAATGGTCTTCAACTGGTCGCGGATTTCGGCCTCGACCTGGGACTGCTTGAGCTTGCGGTCGCCGCGGTCCACCAGGTCCACCGTGAGCGTGGAACTGGTGACATCCGTCGTCGAGCTCGAACTCATGCCGCTGCCGGTGCTGCCGGTGCTGGCGGTGCCGGCGGCAATGAAGACGGATCGCACCTCGGGGATCTTGCTCAGCAACTGCTGGGCCTGCTGGCTGACGGCGGTGGTCTGCGCCAGCGTGGCGTCGGGCCCGAGCTTGAGCGTTACCGTGGCCTGGGCCTTGTCCTGCGCCGGCATGAAGGCGGTCGGGATCGTCAGAGCCAGCGCCACCGACAGCACCAGGAAGACCAGCGCGGCCAGGACGGTGGCTTTGCGGTTCTGAAGCACACCGCGCGCCCAGCCCAGGTAGCGCGTCATCACCGGCCCGTCGGTCGATGCGTTGTGCAGATGCGCGGCCTTGGGCTTGAGCAGGTAGGCGGCCATCATCGGCGTGAGCAGCCGCGCCACCAGCAAGGACGCGAGCACGGCGATCGACGCGGTCACGCCGAACTGGCGGAAGAACCTGCCCGGAATGCCGCCCATGAAAGCCGTAGGCAGGAAGACCGCCACCAGCGTGAAGGTCGTGGCGATCACCGCCAGGCCGATCTCGTCGGCCGCCTCCATTGCCGCCTGGTAGGGCGTCTTGCCCATCAGCAGATGGCGCTCGATGTTCTCGATCTCCACGATCGCGTCGTCCACCAGCACGCCGATGACCAACGACAGCGAGAGCAGCGTGATGGTGTTGAGCGAATAGCCCGCCAGCGCCATGAAGGCGAAGGCGGGTGCGATGGACAGCGGCAGCGCGGCCGCGGCGATGAGCGTGGCGCGCATGTCGCGCAGGAACCATCCGACCACGAGCACCGCGAGCACCGCGCCTTCGAGCAGCAGCTCCATGGAGCCTTCGTAGTTCTCCTGGATCGGCGTGACGGTGTTGCTGGCCTCGACGATGTGGACCTCGGGATGCGCCGCAGAGAACTTCTTCAGTGACGCGCGGATGTCGTTCGCGACGCCGACATCCGAGAAGCCCTGCGAGCGCTTGATCTGGAACCCGATCACCTTCTTGCCATCGCGGAACGCCATGGTCGTGCGCTCGGCGCTCGTGTCGGTGATGCGCGCGATCTGGTCGAGCCGCACATAGCGGCCGTCGCCCAGCGACAGCGTGATCGCCGCGACCTCGGCGGCCGAGCCGACGGTGGCCAGCGTACGGCTGGACTGCTTCTGGCCGCCCACGTAGGTCTCGCCGCCTGATGCTTCCTTCTGCGTGGCCTTGAGTTGCGTCGACACGTCCGAAGGCGTGACGCCGAGGCCGGCCATCAGCACCGCATCGAGATCGATGTGGACCTCGCGGTCGATGCCCCCCACGCGCGACACCGAGCCGACGCCCTTGACGGTCAGCAGGTTCTTCGTGACCTGGTTGTCGACGAACCACGACAGGTCCTTCTCGTCCATCGCGGTCGAGTCGACGGTGTAGGTGAGCAGCGCGGTGCTGGCCGTGGTCAGCTTGGAGACCGTCGGCGACGCCATGCTGGCCGGCAGGTCGGCCTTGGCACTGTCGACCGCGTTGCGGACCTCGTTGAGCGCGACTTCCGAGTCCTTGTCGATCTCGAAGCTGACGCTGATGCTCACCAGGCCGTCGGTGATGGTCGTGGTGATGTGGTCCAGCCGGCTCAGCGAGGCGAGCTTGTCCTCGATCTTGCGCGCGACCTCGGTCTCGAGCTGCGCAGGCGCAGCGCCTTCGAGCGTCGCCGAGACCTGGATGGTCGGCAGATCGGTGTCGGGGAAGTCCTGGATCTGCAACGTCCGGAACCCGATGATCCCCAGGACCGTGAGCAGGATGAAGGTCAGGACGGCGGGAACCGGGTTGCGGATCGACCAGGATGAAATGTTCATCGTTTCGTCTCCGCTTGCTTGACCGTCACCAGCACGCCTTCGGACAGGAAGGCCCCGCCGCTGGCCACGACCCGCGCATCGCTGGCCAGTGTCGACAGCAGCTCGACCCGGTCGTCCTGGCGACGGCCCGTCGTGACGGTCTGCGCGGAGACCTTGTTGTGCGCGTCCACGAGGTAGACATAGGCGCGTCCGTCGCGCATCACGATGGCCGTCTGGGGCAGCGTGATCGCGGGCGTGGTGTCCAGGCGGATCAGGCCGCTGGCGAACATGCCCGCGCGCGCTGTGCTGTCGCCGGTGAGGCTGACGTACACCGTGGCACGCCCGGTGCTCGTCGACAAGGTCGGCGCCGGAATGCGCACGGTGCCGTTCACGCGTTCGCCGTTCGGCAATGTCAGTTCCGCCTTCTGGCCGGTCTTCACCGAAGCGAGTTCGCGTGCATCGAATTCGGGCCGCCATTCGAGCCGGCCCCGCCGCACGAGGCGAAAGAGTTCGGTGCCTGCGCTCACCACGTTGCCGGCGATGCCGCTCTTCGACGACACCACGCCGTCGTCGGGGGCCAGGACGCGGGTCTGCACGAGCTTGAGCTTCACGCTGTCGAGGTCGGCCTGCGACGATTGAAGGGTCGCACGCGCCGTCGCTTCGGAGATGCGGTATTCCTCGATCTGCTGGTCGGACAGCGAACCGGTCGCGCCGACCGCATTCGCCCGTCGCACATAGGCGTTGGCCTGCTCGAGGCTGCTGCGCGATTGCGCGACCACCGCTTCCTGCTTGCGCAGGTCGACCTTCAGGCTGTCGTCCGCCAGGCGCGCGAGCACCTGGCCGCGCCGGACCACGTCGCCGACGTCCACCAGCAGTTCCGCGACACGCAGGCCGCCGGTTTCGGGGCTGACGATGAGCTCCTGCCATGCCGTGACCGGCCCGCTCCCCTGCAGCGTCTGCGACCAGTCGCGACGGTCGGGTGCGACGAGCTCCACCGTCATCGCGCTGGCCGGCGCGCCGGCTACCGGATCCTTCGCGGGCGGACGCAGGAAGAATGCCGCGGCGGCAACCACCAGCAGAAGGATCACGGCGATGACGGGGCCGCGGCGGAACTTGGGTTTCGAGAGGATGCTCATGGCTTCTTTGTCTTTTCATCGGCCAGCGTCTGGGGTGCGGTGACCGGCGTGCCGGGCTGCCATCCGCCGCCGACGGCCTTGTAGAGCGCGATCCAGTACTGGACACGGTTCTGCTGCAGGGTGATTTCGGTGATCTCGGCCGACAGCGCGGAGCGCCGGGCCTCCTCCAGCGTGAGCAGGCTGGTGCGGCCCGCGCGCCAGTTGCTCTCGCTGGACAGGAAATAGTTGCGGTACTCGCGCGCCGCCGTTTCCGCCTGTTCCGCACGGCGGCCGGCGCCATCGAGGTTCAGCAGGGCTTCTTCCACGTCGCGGACGACCGTGCGCACACCCTGCCGGTAGCTGGCCACCGCCGACGTGTAGCTCGCCCGCGCGGCGTCGACCGCCGCGCGCCGCTGCCCGCCGTCGAACAGCGGGATCGACAGCGACGGCCCGAAGGACCAGAGCGTGGCCGGCGAGGCCAGGCTGCTCGCCGACACGCTGACCGATCCGCTGAGCGAGAGGCTCGGGTAGAGGTCCGCCTGGGCCGCGCCGATCTCGGCGCCGGTGGCGGCCACCTCGCGCTCGAGCGAGGCCAGGTCGGGGCGCTGGCGCAGCACCTGCGCTGGCACCGCCTGCACCTCCAATGCCGCCGGCCGCGGCAGGCGGTTCTCGCCATCGTCGATCAGCTGCCGCAGCGCGGGCTCGTCGGCGCCGGTGAGGTAGACCAGCGACTTGACGAGCAGGCCGCACTGCGTGGTCTGCTGCTGCAGGCTCGACTGCGCGCTGGCCAGGCTCGCACGCGCCAGCGCGCCGTCCGATGGTGCGGTGTAGCCGGCCCGCACGGCGTTCGTCGTGGCCTGCTCGGTGGCGGCGGTCGAAGTCGCCTCGCGCTGGTAGGCGTCCGCCAGCAGGATGCAGGCGCGGTATTGCACATAGGTGTCGGCGACCTCCGCCGCCAGCGACACGCGCGCATCGTGCCAGTCGGCGGTGCGCGCCTCGACACGCGCCTCGGAGGCCTGCGCGTTGCGGCGGACCTTGCCGAACAGGTCGGTTTCCCAGGAGGCATCGAAGCCGGCGCTGCGCGACGTGCCGGTCGTCGTGGAGAAGCCCGACTGCAGCTGGTTGCTGCGCGACGCCGACGCACTGCCGCTCAGGCTGGGCAATGCGCCTGCGCGCGTGCTGCGCAGGGTGGCACGCGCCTTCTCGATGCTGGCCCAGGCCTGTGTGAGCGTGGGGCTGTCCCGCTCGGCCATCTCGACCAGGCGACCGACCCGGCCGTCGTCGAACTGCTGCCACCACTGCTGCAGCTCGCCAGCGCGTCCGCCGTGGGGCAGTTCGGCCTGCCAGGACGACGGTGCCTGTGGCTGCGGCGAGTCTTCGAGGCGGCCCGTGGCGCACGCGGTCAGGCTCCATACCACGCAGACGGCCAGGGGCATGACAAGCAAGGAGCGGGGGGGTGCGTTCATCAGATCTTCTTCCTCCGGTAAGGGTAGGAGCGTCTGCTGTTGGCTGCGGTCAGCCAGCGTTAAGCTGGGTAAATGTCGGTACGCCACCGGCGGTCGGCAGCCGGTTCGGCGCCATACTCGCTGCGATGCACAGGGTTCTGCTTGTCGACGACGACGTCGACCTCACATCGATGCTGTCGCTCTACATCTCCCGCGAGGGCTTCGAGGTGCAGGTCGCGAACGACGGCGAGACGGGCGTGAGCGAGGCACTGCGCGGCGGCTACGCACTCGTCGTGCTGGACATCATGATGCCGCGCGTGTCCGGCATCGAGGCCTTGCGCCGGATCCGCACCACGAGCAATGTGCCGGTGCTCATGCTCACGGCGCGCGGCGACAACGTCGACAAGATCGTCGGCCTCAACATGGGTGCGGACGACTACGTGCCCAAACCCTGCACGCCGGGCGAACTGGTGGCGCGCATCCAGGCGATCCTGCGGCGCACCGAGAGCCGCAGTCAGCCGGAGGGCGCGGGCGCCGTGCAGACGCTCAAGGCCGGCGCTCTCATGCTGTATCCGGGCACGCGCCAGGCTGTCTGGCACGGCGCGCCGCTGGAGCTCACGGGCACCGAATTCAACCTGCTGGAGGTTCTCGTGCGTCATGCGGGGCAGCTGATCAGCAAGCAGGACATCTCCCAGGCCGCCTTTGGCCGGCCACTCACGCGCTTCGATCGCCGCATCGACGTGCACATCAGCAGCATTCGCCAGAAGATGGGCATGCGCGATGACGGCCGCTCGTGGATCCAGAGTGTGCGCGGCCTCGGCTACCAATTGCTCAAGGACTGACCGGCGATGGTCCGGCCCACGCGCCTCTTTCGCAAGCTGCTGCTCGTGCTGTCGAGCTGCATGATTTCGAGCATCGGCTTCACGGCACTCTACCTGTCGCTCATCGGCGTCAGTCCACCGCCCGGCGACCCGGTGCCCAAGGTGATCGGGCTCCCTGTCGTTCCGCTGATGATCGCCGTGCTGGCCAGCCTGATCTTCGGTGGCTTCCTGGCCTGGTATCTCTCCCGGCCGCTCGAGCACCTGCGCTGGGGGCTGCAGCGCATGGCCGAAGGCCAGCTGGGCACGCGGGTCGAGCCGCTGATGAAGGGGCGCCGCGACGAGATCGCCGATCTGGCGCACGACATCGACGGCATGGCCGCGCAGCTGCAGGCGATGATCGCCGCACGCGACCGCCTGCTGCACGACATCTCGCACGAGCTGCGTTCGCCGCTCTCGCGCATCCAGGCGGCGATCGGGCTGCTCAAGCAGGGTTCGTCTCAAGTGGGTGACATGGTCGAGCGCGTCGAGCGCGAGACCCAGCGGCTGGACGCGCTGATCGGCGAAATGCTCACCCTGCATCGACTGGCGGCAGCGGCGCCGGTCTCGCGCAGTGCGGTCGATCTGGTCGAGCTTCTGCACGACATCGCTGCCGACGCCGATTTCGAGGGACGCGCGATGAACCGGTCGGTGCGCATCGAGACGCCGGAGCGCTTTGTTGCCCGGGTCGATGGCGAGCTGATCTATCGCGCTTTCGAGAATGTGATTCGCAATGCCGTGAAGCACACGGCCGAGGGGAGCGCGGTGGACGTGCATGCGCGCTTGCGCGCCGAGGGCCAGCAGCTCGAAGTGGTGATCGGCGATCACGGACCGGGCGTGCCGCCGGACATGCTCGAGGCGATCTTCGAGCCATTCGTGCGGATCGACCAGCAGGAACTCGGGCGTGGCGTCGGACTGGGCCTGGCGATCGCGCGGAGCGCCGTGCTCGCCCATGGCGGCGCGATCGAGGCATCGCTCGCCGACCATGGTGGTCTGCTGATCAGGATCGAACTGCCTCGTTGACCGCCCGGACCGGGGTGCCCCTCACGCCCTCACCAAGATGCGTTCGGATGGGGAACGGCCGAGGTGATGGATCTCGAGCAGGGTGGTTCCGGTGATCATTCGCGCGCGTCGAGCGCGACCAGGGCGGCACCCGGGAAGTGCGAGAACACCTCGCTCATCGGCAGCGCCCCATCACGCACGGTCAGCACCTCCCCGGTGAACAGGTTGCGCAAGCGCGTGCCGTCGGGCCAGCCGGGCAGGGCCAAGGCCGTGTCCCGCCACACCTGGGCACCGAGCGGCAGCCAGCCCTCCGATGCAGCGATCGAGGCCTGCAATTCGACTTTGGTCGCCAGGCCGACGAAGAGGCGTCCGGCCACGATCAGCAGGGTCTTGCCCTCGTGCGTCCGCTCGAAAGCGAGCACGTGCGACGCGGCAGGGCCGGTGGCTTCGAGCGGGGCATAGGCTCCGTCGCGGAACAGTGCGGGCTCGTCGCGGCGCAGGTCAAGCAGGCGCGAGAGGATCCACAGCTTTGCGCCACCGTCGTGCGGCGCCGCGGCCAGCGCACGCACGACCGCCGGTTCGCCGGGGCCATGGGCGATCTGCGAGAGGCGCTCCAGCCACTGCGCGCGCGCGCCGTAGTCGACCGGCCGGCGGTTGTCCGGGTCGACCAGGCTCAGGTCGGTCAGTTCGTTGCCCTGGTACAGGTCGGGCACGCCGGGCGAGCCGTACTTGATGAGCGTCATCGACAGGCTGTTGAGCGCGCCGAACCAGGCCAGCGTGTCGCCCAGCGCCTGCACGTCGTCGAGGAAGGGGTTGCCGGCGACGCGGCCGAGGATGCGCTGCACGAAGCCCGAGAGTGCCTTCTCGTAGTCCTCGTCGGGGAAGGTCCAGCTCGTGTGTACCTTCGATTCGCGCGCGGCCTTGAGCATGTAGCGCTCGATGCGCTCCACGTAGGCGGCGCGCGTGGCGTCGGTCAAGCCGCCGGCCGGCAGCGTGCCCAGCAGCGTCTGGTAGAGCAGGTACTCGTCGGCGGCGGAGGGCATGGCGCCGCGCTCGTCGCCGGCGGCTGCGGCGTCCGCGTCGGTGCGGTTCATCGCGCGCCAGCGGCGCAGCGCCAGGCGCCAGGCGGCGGGCATCTCGGAGAGCACGTCGATGCGGGTGCGCACGTCTTCGGAGCGCTTGTTGTCGTGCGTCGACGTGGCCAGCATCGTGTGCGGCCAGCGCGCCGCGCGGTCGGCGCTGGCGGTGTGGAAGTCGGCCACCGTCATGCCGAAATGCGCCGGCTCGCCACCCACTTCGTTGAGCGAGCTCAGCGGGAAGTAGCGGTAGAAGGCGGTGTCTTCCACGCCCTTGGCCGTGACCGGTGCGCTGAACTGCTGGAAGCGGACCGCCAGGCGCAGCGCCCGTGCGCACAGGGCCTTGTCCGCGCCGGGCACGGTGTCGGCCAGCAGCGTGAGCCGCACGAAGTCGAACACCGAGCCGTCGGCGTCGCGGCTGCGATGGCGTGCCTCGGCCACCGCCTGGTCGATGTACTTGCGGTCCTGTTCCGACGGCGCATCGAGGATGTAGCTGCGGTACACCGGCAGGCAGGCCGCGACTTCCGACAGCGCACGGCGCAGCGTGTTGAGCGTGTAGTCGCGCGTGCGCCGGTCGCCGCGCGCGATGCGCAGCAGCTCGCTCGACAACACGTTGAGTTCGGACGACAGCGCATTGCGCATGATGGCGCGCTTGCCTTCGTAGGCCAGTTCGCCGAAGGGCTGCAGCACGCCGGTGAAGCTGCGCCAGATGCGCAGGAAGCGCTCTTCGGCCTCGGTGTCGACCAGCACGCCGTTGACCACTGTCGCGAAGCGGTAGCCGGTGGTGCCGTGGATGGCCCACTGCACCGGCACCTCCTCCTGCGACGCGGCGATCTTCTCGGCCACGACGTAGAGCGGCCGGGGTGGGCGGCCTTCCGCATCGGGCTCGGGCAGCACCAGGCCGGCGCGCTTGGCGTAGCCCTGCTGCAGCCGGTTGAAATACTGGGCCGGGTCGTACAGGCCGTCGGGGTGGTCGATGCGCAGGCCGTCGACCACGCCCGCCGCCGCCAGGTCGAGCGCCATGCCCTGCGTGGCCTCGAACACCGGCTCGCGCTCGATGCGCAGCGCCGCCAGTTCGTTGATGTCGAAGAAGCGCCGGTAGTTGATCTCGTCGGCCGCCACGCGCCAGTAGGCGAGGCGGTAGGCCTGCGCTTCGAGCAGCGCGTGCAGCGCGTCGCGCTCGCCCGGCGCGTTGATGTCGGCCAGCGCCGCCGCGATGGCCTGCGCCACGTCGAGCTGGCGCGACACCAGACGGGCCAGCCGGCTCTTGAGCAGCTCCTTGTCGCGCGCCCGCTCGGCCACCGGCTCGGCATCGGTCGCCTCGCGCGCCGGCAGGTGGCCGAAGGAGGTGGCGATGCTCGCCAGGCTGGCCGACAGGTCCGGGTCGGCCAGGCGCGATTCGGCGCGCTGCAGCACGCGCGCGTAGGTCTCGGGCGCGAGTGGAAAGCGGTGCTCGTGGTAGTGCACCGCCAGGCTGCCGTTCTCGGCGTCGAAGGCCAGCACCAGCTCGCCGCGGTCGAGCACGTCGCCGTAGTGGTCGCCCAGCACGGGCAGCAGCACCTTGCCGTGCAGCTCGACGTTGAGCGGCTGCCAGTCGATGTCGAAGTGCTGCGCGTAGAGCGACGCGGGACCGTTCTCGAGCACGTCCATCCACCACGCGTTGTCGGCGCCCAGCACGCCCATGTGGTTGGGCACCAGGTCGAGCAGCTGCCCCATGCCGTGCGCGCGCAATGCGGCGCTGAAGCGCTCGAAGCCGGCCCGGCCACCGAGCTCGGGGTTGATCTCGTCGTGCGCGACCACGTCGTAGCCGTGCATGCTGCCCGGCCGCGCGCGCTGGATCGGCGAGCAGTACACGTGGCTCACGCCCAGCTTCTCCAGGTAGGGCAGCACGGCGATGGCGTCGTCGAAGGTGAAGTCCTTGTGGAACTGCAGGCGGTAGGTGGCGCGCGGCACGACCGTCTCGATGCCGCGGCGTGCGGTCGGCGCGCGCGCCGGGTGCGGGCGCACGGCTTCGAGCGTCTGGAACAGGGCCAGCGTGTTGTCGTCGACGGCGAGCTGCTGCAGGTCGAGCGTGAGCTTGCGCTGCCAGTTGGGGTGCGCGTCGGTCGTGCCCGGCATGTTGGCCTGCTCGACCTGACCGATGGCGTCTTCGAGCTGCACCATCATCACCTGCGACGCGGTGCTCGCGAGGAAGGCGTGAAGGGCGGCCACGGTCTCGGGCTCCAGCGTCTGCGCACCGGTGGCCTGCGCCACGGCGTCGCCCGACAGCAGCCCGGCGCGCTGCACCGCCAGCAGCAGGCGCACGCGCTCCTGCGCGCGGTCGAACAGCTGCTTCTCGAACAGCGCCTGGTTCGGGAACAGGCCGAGCGACAGGCGCAGGCGCAGGTCGTGGCCGGTCCACCAGCCGCTGAGCGTGGCCAGGTCGTGCGTGCTGATCGCCACCAGCGCGTGGCGCGGGTAGTCGGCGGGCGCCTTGAACTCGCCGTCGTGGCCGCGCTCGAAGTACATCAGGCGATACGACAGGATCTGGTAGCGCGCCAATGCGCCGCGCATCTCGTCGGCCACCGTGCCGAGGTCTTCGCCGATCACCATGCAGCGCGCGCGTTCGCTCTCGATGGCGACCACCGCCAGCATCTCGTGCAGCGCGTAGTGCACATAGGCGCCGTCCTGCGGCGTCTTGCCCGGCGGAATCCAGAACAGGCGCATCAGGCCCATCACATGGTCGATGCGCAGCGCGCCGGCGCCGCGCATGTTGGCGCGCAGCGTCTCGATGAAGAAGCGGTAGCCGTCGGCGCGCAGCTTGTCCGGCCGCAGCGGCGGCAGGCCCCAGCCCTGGCCGTTGGGGTTGAACTCGTCGGGCGGGGCGCCCACGCTCGCGCCGTGCGCGAACTGGTCGCCCTGGCACCAGGTGTCGGAGCCGGCACGGTCGACCGACACCGCAAGGTCCAGGTACAGGCCCACGGCCATGCCGAGCGCGGCGCACTGGTCGCTGGCGCGCTGCAGCTGCCGGGCCGCCTGCCATTGCAGGTACTCGTAGTAGCCGATGCGTTCGGGCTGCGTCTGGACGAAGCGCGCGACCGCGGGCGATGCCGGATCGCGGTAGTCCTCGGGCCACACCGGCCAGCCCCACACGGAGGCATCGCCCTCGAAGAAATGCGCCTGCAGCGCCTCGAAGGTCGCATGGCGGCGCAGCGTGTCGCCGCGTGCCGCGCGGAAGTCGTCGAAGGCGCCCGCGCTGCCGCTGCGGCCGGTGCGTTGCTGCGCGCGAAAGTGGGCGTAGAGCAGTTCGAGCACCTCGAACTTCGCGGCGGCCACGCCGGGGTAGTCGACCAGCGGTGCTTCGCGCAGCGCGGCCAGGCGGGTCTGGAAGTCGGGCGACTGCACCAGGCGCTGGGCCGGCTCGCAGTCGCGGAATTCATCGACGGCCTCGACGTCGATGTAGAGCACGTCGAGCATCAGGCGCGACGACGGGCTGTAGGGGCTGGCATGCGCCGGGTTGTGCGGGAACAGCGCATGCAGCGGGTTCAGGCCGATGATGCCGGCGCCGCGCGGCGCCACCTGCTGCGCCAGTTGCGTCAGGTCGCTGAAGTCGCCGATGCCCCAGTTGCGCGCCGACCGCAGCGCATAGAGCTGCACCGCCGGGCCCCACACGCGGCCGTTGCCCTGCAAGGCAGGCGGCTGGTAGCAGTGCGGCGGTGCGGCCAGCACCAGCGTTTCGCCGACGAGGCCCTCGAGGCTCAGGCGGTGGTAGCCGACCGGCAGCGGCAGGCTCAGCGTCACCAGCCGTTCGCACACGGCCACGCCGTCGCGTTCGCCGCGCGCGCCTTCGGGCAGCGCATGCAGGTCGATGCGGCCGTGCAGCGGCGTGCCGTCTTCGGTGTGCAGCGTCCAGCCGATGTCGGCCTGCGCCGCGGGCAGCCGCAGCGTGAGCTGCCAGTGCTCACGCCCGGCGTCGACCGCGACCGCGGGCGGCAGCGCTTCCTGCCAGCGCGCGGCCTCGACTTGCGCCAGGCTCTCGTGCGGCAGCGCATGCGGGTCGACGCCGAAGCTCTCGAGCAGCGTGACCAGGTTGGTCGGCGCGATCACATGGCGGTTGCCGAAGATGTCGTGGTAGTCGGTCGCGATGCCGAAGTGGGCGCACAGGCGCTGCAGCGCCTCGTGTTCGCCGTGGGGGGCGTCAGGCAAGCGGGTTCTCCTCGAGGGTCAGGCAGACGGCGCCGGGCGCGAGCCGCCAGGTCGGGCCGGCGTCGCGGTCGGTGGCCGATGTGTAGAGCAGGTCGCCCGCCAGCGGCGTTGCGTCGATGGGCGCGGTGCCGAAGTACGCCACCAGGTTCAGTTGCGCGAAGCGGCCGGGCGCGGCGCCGCCGACTTCCCAGCGCACGCGCAGCGCTTCGCCGTCGCGCCAGTGCTTGCCACCGGTGCGGTGCGCGGCCAGGCGCGGCATCAGCCGCTCGCGGCGCAGCGTGAGCAGGTCGCGCACATGCGCCAGCAGGTCGGCATGGGCGCCGTCGGTGCGCTCTTCCCAACGGAGCTTCGAGGCGCCGAAGGTCGATTCGGCGTTCGGGTCGGGGATGCGTGCGCGCGCGGCCTCGTCCTTGAAGGCCGCGAAGCCGCCGAACTCGGCGCGGCGGCCTTCGGACACGGCGGCCGCCAGCTCGGGGCCGAAGTCGCAGAAGTAGAGGAAGGGCGTCGACGCCGCGTATTCCTCGCCCATGAACAGCATCGGCGCGTGCGGCGACAGCAGCAGGCAGGCGTAGGCCGCGCGCAGCAGTACCGGGTCGGCCAGCGCCGCGATGCGGTCGCCGAAGGCCCGGTTGCCGACCTGGTCGTGCGTCTGCAGGAAGGAGACGAAGGCGGTCAGCGGCAGGTGCGCACTCGGCTCGCCGCGGTGCTCGCCATGGCGGAAGGGCGAGGGCTGGCCCTGGTAGACGAAGCCCTGCGCCAGTGCCACGCCGAAGCTGTCGACGGCGTCGTCCGCATAGTCGGCGTAGTAGCCGTCGCGCTCGCCGGTGACGAGCACGTGCGCCGCATGGTGCAGGTCGTCGTTCCACTGCGCGGTGGCGCAGAGCGGGCGGTTGTCGGCATCGCGTTCGAGGTAGTGCGCGCCGTTGGCGTCGTTCTCCAGCACGACGTGCACCTGGCGTTCGCGGCCCGGCCCGTCGCGCAGGGCGGCGCAGATCTCCTGCACGATGTCGGTGGTCGAGTCGTCGCGGATCGCATGCACTGCGTCCATGCGCAGGCCGTCGAAGCGGAACTCCTCCACCCAGTACAGCGCGTTGTGCACGAAGAAGTCGCGCACCGTGCGCGCCAGTTCGCCGTCGTAGTTGATGGCGGCGCCCCAGGGCGTCTGGTGGGCCGGGTTGAAGAAGGCCGGGCTGCCGGCATGCAGGTAGTTGCCTTCCGGGCCGAAGTGGTTGTAGACCACGTCGAGCAGCACCATGAGCCCGAGCGCATGCGCCGCGTCGACGAAGGCCTTGAGTTCGTCGGGCGTGCCGTAGGCCGCGTCGGGCGCGAACAGCAGCACGCCGTCGTAGCCCCAGCCGCGCCGGCCGGGGAAATCGGCGACCGGCATCACCTCGATCACCGTGAAGCCGAGGTCGGCGAGTTCGGCCAGGCGCTGTTGCGCCGCGGCGAAGCTGCCTTCGGGCGTGAAGGTGCCGATGTGCAGTTCGTAGATCACGGCTTCGTGCCACGGGCGGCCGTGCCATGCGGTGTCGTGCCAGTGGTAGCAGCGCGGGTCGACCACCTCGCTGGCGCCGTGCACGTCGTCCGGGTTGCGGCGCGAGGCCGGGTCGGGCACGCGCAGGCCGTCGGGCAGCTTGAAGCGGTAGCGGTCGCCGGCCGCGGCTTCGGGCACCTCGAGGTGGTGCCAACCGTCGGCATAGGGCAGCATCGGCAGCGCGCCCTCGGCGCCTTCGCGCTCGAGTTCGACGCGCGCCAGGCCAGGCGCCCAGTAGCGAAAGAGCACGCCGCCGCCGTCGAGCAGGCTGGCGCCGAAGGGCATGGGGTGGGCACGTTTCATGGGTGTGGTCTCGCGGGTCGGGCGAGCAGCACCAGCGAACGGCAATGCACGCGCAGGGTGGCTTGCACCAGGGGGGGCGCCTCGTCGTCGGGCAGCGTGTCGCTGGCCGTGTCGACGCGCAGGTGCCAGGGGGCGCCATCGGCGGGCAGGGTGAATTCCATGTCCTCGTGGTGGGCGTTGAAGAGCAGCAGGAAGTCGTCGTCGACCAGCGGCTCGCCGCGCCGCCCCATGTCGGCGATGCCGCAGCCGGACATGAACATGGCGATGCAGCGCGCGTTGCCGTCGTCCCAGTCGCCGGGGCTCATCTCCTGGCCGTCGGGGCGGTACCAGACCAGGTCCTTGGCGGCCGTGCCCTTCAGCGGCGCACCGCGGAAGAAGCTGCGGCGCCCGAAGGACGGGTGGCGCCGGCGCAGGTGCACCAGGTGGCGCGTGAAGTCGCGCAGGGCGAGGCGCTCGTCGTCGAGCGCCCAGTCGAGCCAGCCGAGTTCGTTGTCCTGGCAGTAGACGTTGTTGTTGCCCTTCTGCGTGTGGCCGGATTCGTCCCCGGCCAGGAGCATCGGCACGCCCTGCGACAGCAGCAGCGTCGCAAGCAGGTTGCGCTTCTGTCGTGCGCGCAGCGACAGCACCTCGGGGTCGTCGGTCGGCCCCTCGACGCCGCAGTTCCACGCATGGTTGTTGCTGCTGCCGTCGCGGTTGTCCTCGCCGTTGGCCTCGTTATGCTTCTCGTTGTACGACACCAGGTCGTGCAGCGTGAAGCCGTCGTGCGCGGTCACGAAGTTGATGCTGGCCGGCGGCTGCTTGCCCGACCAGCCGTACAGGTCCTGCGAGCCGGTGAGCCGGCTGGCCACTTCGCCGAGCAGGCCGCCGTCGCCCTTCCAGTAGCTGCGCATGCCGTCGCGGTAGCGGTCGTTCCATTCGGCCCAGCCGAGCGGGAAGTTGCCCACCTGGTAGCCGCCGTGGCCGAGGTCCCACGGCTCGGCGATGAGCTTGACGCGGTTGAGCACCGGGTCCTGCCGGATGGCATCGAAGAAGCCGCCGAGGTTCTCGACCTTGCCGCTCTCGCGTGCCAGGGCCGAGGCCAGGTCGAAGCGGAAGCCGTCGACGTGCATCTCCTCGACCCAGTAGCGCAGCGAGTCCATCACCAGCTGCAGCGCGCGCGGATGCTCGAGGTTGACGGTGTTGCCGCAGCCGGTGAAGTCGTCGTAGTAGCGCCGGTTGTCGGCGTTGACGATGTAGTAGGACGCGTTGTCCACGCCGCGCAGCGACAGCGTCGGCCCGAGCTGGTTGCCTTCGCAGGTGTGGTTGTAGACCACGTCGAGGATCACCTCGATGCCTGCGGAGTGCAGCGTCTTCACCATCGTCTTGAACTCCTTCACCTTGCGCGCTGCGCTGTAGCGCATCTGGGGGGCGAAGAAGCCGAGGGTGTTGTAACCCCAGTAGTTCTGCAGGCCCTTCTCGGCGAGGTGGCGGTCGTTCAGGTAGCTGTGCACCGGCAGCAGCTCGACCGTGGTGATGCCCAGGCGCTGCAGGTAGTCGATGACCGGCGCGGTCGCCAGGCCCGCGTAGGTGCCGCGCAGTTCGGGCGGCACCTCGGGGTGCTGCATGGTGAAGCCGCGCACGTGCATCTCGTAGATGACCATGTCCTGCCGCGCGATCTGCGGCCGGCGGTCGTCGCCCCAGGTGAAGGCGGTTTCGAGCACGCGGCCCTTGGGCATGAAGGACGCGCTGTCGCGCCGGTCGAAGGACAGGTCCTCGCGCTTGCTGCCGATGGTGTAGCCGTACAGCGCGTCGCTCCAGCGCAGCTGGCCCACCAGGTCTTTCGCGTACGGGTCGATCAGCAGCTTGTGCGGGTTGAAGCGGTGGCCGTCCTCCGGCTTGTAGGGGCCATGCACGCGGTAGCCGTAGGCCATGCCGGGGCGGGCCTCGGGCAGGTAGCAGTGCCACACGTCGTCGGTGCGCTCGCGCAGCACGATGCGCTGCAGTTCATGCCGGCCGCTGTCGTCGAAGATGCACAGCTCGACCTTCTCGGCATGCTGCGAGAAGAGGGCGAAGTTGACGCCCTCGCCGTCCCAGGTGGCGCCGCGCGGGTAGGCGGCACCGGGCCAGACGATGTGGATCGGGTTGGGTGATTTCATGGCAACGGTGCGCGGTCGGCGAAGGAAGAGGAACGTGCCCGAGGGCGAGGCAAGCCGCGTGCCACGGCGTCGGCAGGGTCAGGGCAGCCGATCGCTGTCCTCGCGCTCTTTCAGCGAGCGCCCGCGGCGCGGCCACCATTCCTCGATGCGTTCGGCCGCCCAGTCCTTGCCGCCCAGGCCGAAGGCCAGCGCGATGGCGAAGACCACGCCGCCCAGCAGGATCAGAAAGCTCTCGCGGATGATGTCGCCGCCGACCCTGATCTGGTCGAGCGCGATCAGGATCACGAAGGCCATCACCGCGTACTGCGCCAGTTTGCCCAGCAGCAGCGCGTCCTGCATCTTCACGTTGCGGCAGTAGGTCGTCACGGTGTCGCCGATGAAACGCGCGAAGTAGGCGCCGAAGGCCAGCACCAAGAGCGCGACGAACACATTGGGCACGAACCACACCACGCGGCCGAGCAGGTCGGTGATGTAGGTCAGCCCCAGGCCGTTGAAGGCGATGAGCAGCGCCGCCAGGATGACCAGCCAGTACACCAGCACGCCGAAGATGGTGGTGGTGTCCCCGGTCATGCCGCCCTGGCGCAGGAAGCCGTCCAGACCCGAGCGCTCGGTGAGCACGGGGAAGTTGATGGCGCGCATGGCCTTCACGACGGCGAAGCGCGCCACTTTGGCGAGCAGCCAGCCGGCGATGACCACCACGACGGCGATCAGCAGGCGCGGCAGGAAGGCGCCGATCTGGTAGAGGATGGCCCGTACGGGCTCGAGGTGGATGCTGAAATTGTCCATGGTGTCTCTCCGGGTGCCGGGTGTCGCGGTGCTTCAGTCGTTCAATGGCCGTGGTGGCGGTCGATCAGTGCCAGGATGCCTTGGAGCGGCACCTGCACCCAGTCGAGCCGGTTGTCGAGCTCGTAGCGCAACTCGTACATCGCCTTCTCGAACTCGAAGAGCGCGAGCAGGCGGGTGGCCGATTCGGCGCTCTGCACCGCGCCGCCGTGGCTCATGCGCGCCAGGTAGGCGCCCAGGAAGGCGTCGCGCGTCTCGGCTTCCCATTCGCGCGCGGCGGGCTCGAGCTTGACGATCTCGTCGGCGCTCTGGGCCACGCGGCGCAGGGCCGACCAGCGTGCGTAGTTGAAGGAACGCACCATGCCGGCCACGTCGCGCAAGGCCGAACTGCGCTGGCGCCGTTCCTCGAAGCTGCGCGCGGGCTCGCCCTCGAAGTCGATGATCAGGAAGTCGTTGCGCGACACCAGCACCTGGCCCAGGTGGTAGTCGCCGTGGAAACGGGTCTTGATGCCGCTCTGGCCCTCCAGCGGGAAGTCGGCGACGCGTGCCCGCACCTCCGCCGCACGCACCAGCAGCCGCTTGGCCTCGTCCTGCAGCTCGTGCGGCAGGTCGGGCAGGCGTTCGGCCAGCCGGTCGAGCGTGCGGCCGGCCTCGCTGGCAGCGCGCTCGCGCCAGGCGATCACGTCCTGCGTCGTCAGCGGCTCCGGGTCGAAGGCCGCATGGCCGGTGCGCTGCGACAGCGCCAGATGCAGCTCGGCGGTGCGTTCGCCCAGGGTGTGCATCAGCGACAGGAAGCCGCCATGCACATCGGTGGGTTGCGGCGCATCGACGGTGCGCATCGCCTCCAGGTGGCGCTCCAGGTAACTGAGCGTGTAGTCCCAGCCATCGCCCTGGTTGGGCACATAGGACTGCACCATCGCCAGCGTCATGGTGCTGCCGTCGCCGGCCACGTATTCCAGCGCACCGGCCACCGGCACGCAGTTCGGGTATTTGGCCACCTCGGTGAGGAAGCGGCCCATCTCCAGCTCGGGGTTGATGCCCGGGCGCAGCCGACGGTAGCCCTTGAGGAACAGGCGCTCGCCCAGCGTGACCACGGTGTTGCTGCTCTGCGCGGTCGGCGCGGTCACGGGCAGGGTCGCGACGTCCTTGCCGGCCAGTTTGGCGAAGGCATCGGTGTGCGTGAACACCAGCTTGCCCCCGGCGGTCGGCAGTGTGAGGCCGCTGCCCATCGCCTCGATCAGCGCGCGGCAGAAGCCCTCGTCGAAGAAGGCGTCGGCCATCACGCCGACGTTGGCCTGCTGGCGCACCTTGGCCACGGGGCAGGCCATCAGCGCCTTCAGGCGATCCTCGTCGTGGTCTTCCCAGGCGATGGCGAGCGGCATGAAGTAGGTGGAGGCTTCGGCCGGCCCGTCGAGGTCGAGCAGCGGCAGCATCCAGCTGCGCTGGCCGGCGTCCCACACCGCGTGGTCGCGCAGGCGGGCGCGCGCGATGGTCGTGCCCTTGGACGCATACCAGCGCTGCGTCTCGACGTGGCGCGGCAGGGTTTCGGTCTCCAGCTGCAGGCGCATGCGCTCGGCCATGCCGATGCGCCAGGGCATCACGCGCTCGCGGAAGAAGCTGGTCCAGCCGTCGAACAGCACGAGCACCGCGCGGTCCTGCAGCGGCGTGCCTTCCTGGTGCCAGGCCGGCATCTGGACCTCGGCCGACAGGCGGAACCAGTAGAAGCCGTGCGACGGCAGCGTCAGCAGGTAGGGCAGGTCGCCCACCGGCGGGAACGCGGTCTTGCCGAGCATCTCGACCGGCACGCGGCCCTTGAAGGCCGACAGGTCGAGCTCCACCGGCTGCGCTGAGCGCGACAGGTTGAAGACGGTGAGGATGGCGTCGTCGCCGTACTCGCTCAGGTAGGCGAGGATCTTGCGGTTGCCCGGCTTCAGGAAGCGGCGCTTGCCGCGCCCGAAGGCATGGCTGGTCTTGCGCACGGCGAGCATGCGCTTGGTCCAGTTCAGGAGCGAACTGGCTTCGCGCGATTGCGTCTCGACGTTGAGCGCCTCGTAGCCGTACATGGGGTCCATGATCGGCTGCAGGTACAGGCTCTGCGGGTCGGCGCGCGAGAAGCCGGCATTGCGGTCGGGGCTCCACTGCATGGGCGTGCGCACGCCGTTGCGGTCGCCCACGAAGACGTTGTCGCCCATGCCGATCTCGTCGCCGTAATAGATGATGGGCGAGCCGGGCATCGACAGCAGCATGCTGTTCATCAGCTTGATGCGGTCGATGTCGTTTTCCATCAGCGGCGCCAGCCGGCGGCGGATGCCCAGGTTGATGCGTGCGCGCGGGTCGGCGGCGTACATGCGGTACATGTAGTCGCGCTCGCGGCTGGTCACCATCTCGAGCGTGAGTTCGTCGTGGTTGCGCAGGAAGATGGCCCACTGGCAGCCGTCCGGGATGTCGGGCGTCTGCTGCATGATCTCGATGATCGGGTCGCGGTCTTCCTGCGCGATGGCCATGTACATGCGCGGCATCAGCGGGAAGTGGTACGCCATGTGGCATTCGTCGCCATTGCCGAAATACTCGCGCACGTCTTCGGGCCACATGTTGGCCTCGGCCAGCAGGAAGCGGTTCCTGTACTCGGCGTCGATGGTGGCGCGCAGCTTCTTGATGACGTCGTGCGTCTCGGGCAGGTTCTCGTTGCTGGTGCCGTCGCGCTCGACCAGGTAGGGAATGGCATCGAGCCGGAAGCCGTCGACGCCCATGTCCAGCCAGAAGCGCATGGTCTTCATGATCGCTTCGAGCACCGCCGGGTTGTCGAAGTTGAGGTCGGGCTGGTGGCTGAAGAAGCGGTGCCAGAAGTACTGCTTGGCCACCGGGTCCCAGGTCCAGTTCGAGGTCTCGGTGTCGGTGAAGATGATCCGCGTGCCCTGGTAGATCTGGTCGGTGTCGCTCCACACGTAGAAGTTGCGCTCGGGCGAGCCGGGTGGCGCGGCGCGGGCCGCCTTGAACCACGGGTGTTCGCTCGAGGTGTGGTTGATGACCAGCTCGGTGATCACGCGCAGGCCACGGGCATGCGCGGCCTCGAGCATTTCCCGGAAGTCCTCGATCGTGCCGTACTGCGGGTGGACGCTCTCGTACTCCGAGATGTCGTAGCCGTCGTCGCGCAGCGGCGACGGGTAGAAGGGCATCAACCAGATCGTGTTGACGCCCAGCTCCTTGACGTAGTCGAGCTTCGCGGTCACGCCCTTGAAGTCGCCCATGCCGTCGTTGTTCGAATCGAAGAAGGCCTTGACGTTGAGCTGGTAGATGACCGCATCGCGGTACCACTGCGGGTCGTCGCTGGTGTCGATTTCCGGTGTTTCGAGCGTGAGGGCGGGCACGTTGCCGGCCGTGGCCGGCTGCACATGGGGGGCTTGAAGGGGTGCGTTCATGACCACGGGGCCTCTCTTCTTTTCACAGGAAGTATTCGAAGTCGTTCTCGTCGCGGGTGCGGCGTCGCACCCGCAGCACGTGCGCCGGCGTGCTCTGCGGCTCGAGCATGACGTAGTGCCATTCGCCCTGCCACAGGAAGCGCTGGTCGCTCAGCAGGTCGTGCACCTGGAAGGACTGGCCGGCCGGCACACCGATCGATTCGGGCGCAAGGCCGATCCAGCCGGACTGCGCGTTGTGCGGGTCGAGGTTGACGACCGTGACCACCACGTTGCTGCCGTCGTCCGAGGACTTCACGTAGGCCAGCAGCTGGTCGTTCTCGACCGGCAGGAAGCGCAGCGTCGCGTTGGTCTGCAGGGCCGGGTTGTCGTGGCGGATGCGGTTGATGCGCGCGATGAAGGGCGCCAGGCTGTGCGGCATGTCGGTCGGCCAGGTGCGCAGCTGGTACTTCTCCGAATCGAGGTATTCCTCGCTGCCCGCGTGGCGCGGCTTGTGTTCGAGCAGCTCGTAGGCCGGGCCGTAGATGCCGTAGCTGGCCGCCAGCGTGGCGGCCAGCGCCAGCCGCAGGCGGAACATCGGTGCCTCGCCGCTCTGCAACTGCTCGTGCAGGATGTCCGGCGTGTTGGGCCAGACGTTGGGGCGGAAGTAGTCGTGGCCGGGGCCCTGCGACAGCTCGGTGAAGTACTCCGTCAGCTCCTGCTTGGTGTTGCGCCAGGTGAAGTAGGTGTACGACTGCGAGAAACCGAGCTTGGCCAGCCGGTGCATCACCTTCGGCCGGGTGAAGGCTTCGGCCAGGAAGAGAACTTCGGGGTGTTCGCGCTTGATCTCCGTGATGACCCATTCCCAGAACGGGAAGGCCTTGGTATGCGGGTTGTCGACGCGGAAGATCGTCACGCCCTCGGCTATCCAGTGGTCGAACACGCTCTTCAATTCGGTCCACAGCCCCTGCCAGTCGTCGCACTCGAAGTTGAAGGGGTAGATGTCCTGGTACTTCTTGGGCGGGTTCTCGGCGTACTGCACCGTGCCGTCGGGCCGCCAGCGGAACCAGTCCGGGTGCGCCTTGACGTAGGGATGGTCGGGCGCGCACTGGAAGGCGATGTCCAGGGCGATTTCGAGGCCGTGCCTGCCGGCTTCGGCCACCAGGTGCCGGAAGTCCTCGGGTGTGCCGAGCGCGGGCAAGATGGATTTGTGGCCGCCTTCCTCGGCGCCGATGGCCCACGGGCTGCCGACGTCGTCGGGCTCGGTGACGAGTGCGTTGTTCTTGCCCTTGCGGTCGACGCGGCCGATCGGGTGGATCGGCGGGAAGTACAGCACGTCGAAGCCCATCTTCTGGATCGCGGGCAGGCGTGCCTCGACGTCGCGGAAGGTGCCGTGCTCGCCGAGCACGGTGCCGGCCGAGCGCGGGAAGAGTTCGTACCAGCTGCTAAAGCGTGCGCGTGCGCGGTCGACCACCAGCGACAGCTCGGCGCCGTAGCGTGCCTCCAGGCGGCGGTCTGGATAGAGCGACGCCAGGGCTTCCAACTGCTCGTCGAGCGCCAGCGCCTTGAGGGCCGTGCTGGTGACCGTTTCGTCAGCCGCAGCGCGGTCGAGTTCGACCGCCAGGCGCGTGAGCGTGGCGGCGTCGTCGCCCGTGGCACGCCCTGCGGCGGCTGCGACCTCGAGCGCACCGACCTTGGCGGCGATGCGGATGTCGGCATCGTCGACGCGACGCGTCAGCTCGTGGCGCCACGACGCGAAGCCATCCACCCACGCCAGCACCGAGTAGACGTAGCGGCCCGGCACCGGTGGCGTGAAGCCTCCCTTCCACACGTCGTTGTGGAGGAGGGCGAGCGGCGCCTCGTGCACCGTGGTGTCGCCCTCGCGCCACCACTGGACGACCGCGCGCAGCACGTCGTGGCCATCGGTGAAGCAATGGGCCGTGATCTCGAAAGGCTCGCCCGCGATGCGCTTGACCGCGAAGCGGCCGCCATCGACGTTGGGCAGGACCGCGTCGATCACCGCGCGGATGCGGCCTTCCTTGGGCAGGCTGTGCGGATGCGCGATCAACGCGGCGGTCTGTGTTTCGGGGATGGCCGGCGCGGCAGCCGTGGTGCTGTCCCTGGATGCGCGTCCCGGCTTCGCGGCTGGCGTCGGTGTGCTCTTCGATGGGCTCTTAGGCATGGGTCTCAAGCTTCAGGATCAGGGTGGAAAGAGGCGGCAGCGTCAGCGTCAGCGCGTGCGGGTGGCCGTGGGCCGGCAGCGGCGAGGACTCGACCGTGCCCATGTTGCCCCAGCCGGCACCACCGTAGTCGCGCGCGTCGCTGTTGAGCAGTTCGCGCCACAGGCCGGGCAGCGGCACGCCCAGGCGGTAGTTGGTGCGGGGCAGCGGCGTGAGGTTGCACACCACCAGCACCGGGTCGCCGTTGCGCGCCTTGCGCAGGAAGGCGAAGACGCTGTTCTGTGCGTCGTCGGCCTCGACCCACTCGAAGCCTTCGGGCGAGAAGTCGAGCTCGTACAGCGCGGGTTCGGCCTTGTACACGCGGTTGAGTTCGCGCACGAAATGCTGCAGCCCGCCGTGGCCTTGCTGGCCGGTGACCCACCATTCGAGTTCGCCGTCGTGCGTCCATTCGCGCCGCTGACCGAACTCGCCGCCCATGAAGAGCAGCTTCTTGCCGGGGTGTGCCCACATCAGGCCGAACAGCGCGCGCAGGTTCGCGAATTGCTGCCAGGCATCGCCGGGCATCTTGTGGATGAGCGAGCCCTTGCCGTGCACCACCTCGTCGTGCGAGAGCGGCAGCACGAAGTTCTCGTTGAAGGCATAGACCAGCGAGAAGGTGAGCTGGTGATGGTGGTGCCGGCGGTGCACCGGGTCCTTCGCGAAGTACGACAGCGTGTCGTGCATCCACCCCATGTTCCACTTCATGCCGAAGCCCAGGCCACCCATGTCGGTGGGCCGCGAGACCATCGGCCAGGCGGTCGATTCCTCGGCGACCGACACGGTGTCGGGGTGCTCGCGGTAGACCGCGCGGTTGAGGTCGCGCAGGAAGCCGATGGCCTCGAGGTTCTCGCGGCCCCCGTGAATGTTGGGAATCCACTCGCCGGGCTGGCGCGCGTAGTCGAGGTAGAGCATCGACGCCACCGCGTCGACCCGCAGGCCATCCAGGTGGTAGCGCTCGAGCCAGAACAGCGCCGACGAGATCAGGACGCTGCGCACCTCGTTGCGGCCGTAGTTGAAGATGCTCGAGTTCCATTCCGGATGGAAGCCCTGGCGCGGGTCCGCATGCTCGAACAGGTGCGTGCCGTCGAAAAAGGCCAGGCCGTGGGCGTCGGTCGGGAAGTGCGAGGGCACCCAGTCCAGCAGCACGCCGATGCCGCGCTGGTGCATGTGGTCGACGAAGGCCATGAAGTCCTGCGGCGTGCCGTAGCGCGAGGTCGGCGCGAAGTAGCCGGTGGTCTGGTAGCCCCAGGAGCCGTAGAAGGGGTGCTCGGTCACCGGCATCAGCTCGACGTGGGTGAAGCCCATGTCGACCATGTAGTCGGCCAGCCGCTCGCCCAGCTCGCGCCAGCCCAGCATCTGGCCGTCCTGCCGCTGCCAGGAGCCGGCGTGCAGTTCGTAGGTCGACATCGGCGCGTCGAGCGCGTTCTTCGGGCCGCGTGCGGCCATCCACGCATCGTCGTTCCAGGTGTGCTCGAGCGACCAGACGCGCGAGCCGGTGGCCGGCGGCGGTTCGGCGTAGAAGGCGAAGGGATCGGCCTTCTCCAGCACGTTGCCGTTCGCGGCGGAGAAGATGCGGTATTTGTAGACGGCGCCGCGCACGGCTTGCGGGTCGAAGCCTTCCCACACGCCGCTGCCGTCCGCGCGCGGCGCCAGGCGCATCGCGCTGTCGTCCCAGCCGTTCCAGTCGGCGATCACCGACACCGCCTGCGCATTGGGCGCCCACACCGCGAAGCTGGCGCCTCCTCCGGGCTGGAGGTGGCAGCCCATGGTGTCGTGCAGTTTCGCGTGCGTGCCTTCGCGGAAAAGCCAGACGTCATGCTCGCTGAGGCGAGGGGGTTCGATGTGCACGGGTGCGTTCCTTGTTGCGCCGGAAAAGTCCGGCGCTTCCACTTCGGGCCTGAAGCCTTTAGCCTACGCCACCCGCTTGACATCGCGGGCCGCCGAGCGCCCTTCGTCCTGTCGGACAGGAGCTATGTCGGGCTTGAGCCGGGGCCTGGAAGCACTCGGCTCAGGGCAACTCGGCCGCGGCGTGGATCGCCTCGCGCACCCGCGGGTAGATCTGCGCGTTCCACTTGCTGCCGCTGAACACGCCGTAGTGGCCCACGCCGGCCTGCAGGTGGTGCGTCTTGAGGTATGGGCGGATGTTCGTGCAGAGGTCCTGTGCGGCGACCGTCTGGCCCACGGAGCAGATGTCGTCGCGCTCGCCCTCGACCGTCATCAGCGCGGTCTTGCGGATGGCCGCCGGGTTGACCGTGCGGCCGTTCACGGTGAGTTCGCCGCGCGGCAGGTCGTAGGTCTGGAAGACCCGCTCGACGGTCTCCAGGTAGAACTCGGCCGGCAGGTCGTTCACGGCCAGGTACTCGTCGTAGAAGTTGCGGATGGTGTCGGCCTTGTCGGTCTCGCCGTCGACGATGTGCTGGTAGAGCTTCCTGAACTGTTCCTTGTGCCGCTCCGGGTTCATGCTCAGGAAGGCGGTGAGCTGCAGAAAGCCGGGGTACACGCGCCGCATCATCCCGGCGTGCGGGAAGGGCACATGGCTGATGAGGTTCTTGCGGAACCACTCGATGGGCTTGCTGGTGGCCAGGGTGTTCACGCCGGTGGGGTTGACCCGGCAGTCGACCGGTCCGGCCATCAGCGTCAGGCTCTTCGGCGCGGCGGGGTTGTCGTCTTCCGCCATCAGCGCGGTGGCAGCCAGCGCGGCCACGCAAGGCTGGCAGACCGCGACCATGTGCGTGCCCGGGCCGATGGCTTCGAGGAAGGCGATCAGCTGGGTGGTGTAGTCGTCGAGGCTGAAGCCGCCATGGCGCAGCGGCACGTCGCGGGCGTTGTGCCAGTCGGTCAGGTAGACGTCGTGGTCGCGCAGCAGCGTGCGCACCGTTTCGCGCAGCAGCGTGGCGAAATGGCCCGACAACGGTGCCGCCAGCAGCACCGGCGGGTGCACCGCCTTGGTGTTCTTGCGGAAATGCAGCAGGGTGCCGAAGGGGGCGACCAACGTGACTTCCTCTTTGACCGCCACGGGTTCGCCGTCGACCAGCACCTGGTCGATGCCGTAGGCCGGGCGGCTGTGGGTGAGCCGCAGGCGCGAGAAGACCTCGAAGGCCGCGGCCATCTTGCGGCTGGCGCTGTCGGGGCCGGCGCCAGCCCACATGGTTTGACCCATGAACTGCGCCGCGAGCCGCATGGGAGACATCAGATCGCTCTGGTTTTGGTAGGCCCGGTACAGCATGAGGCTGCGTGAAGGCAATTTGCGGGCCAGCACGACCGGCCCGCACGGGCTGTGGCACAGGGCTTGCACACGGGCTGGAACGATTGGGCAACCAGGAACAATGCAATGGCCAAACCCGTCCTCACCATCAGCAGCAAGAACTACGGTGCATGGGCGCTGCGCGGCTGGCTCATGTGCAAGCTGGCCGGGCTCGACGTCAGCGAGAAGGTGATCTCGCCGGACGATCCGGCCATGAAGGCCGAGATGCTGCTGCTGTCGTCGTCGATGCTGGTGCCCTCGCTGCAGCACGGCACGGTCAACGTGTGGGACACGCTGGCCATCGGCGAGTACCTCAACGAGATCAAGCCCAAGGCCGGCCTGCTGCCGGCCGACGCCGAGGCGCGGGCCCACTGCCGGGCCATCAGTGGCGAGATGCATTCGGGCTTCAGCGCCATGCGCGGCTCGCTGCCGATGAACATCAAGGGCCACTTCCCGAACTTCAAGATCTGGTCGCGCGCGCAGACCGACATCGACCGCGTGCTTGCCATCTGGCGCGAATGCCTCAAGCGCTACGGCGGCCCCTTCCTGTTCGGCAAGCAGCCCTGCATCGCCGACGCGATGTATGCCCCGGTCGTGACCCGTTTCCTCAGCTACGACGTGTCGCTGGACCGCGAGTGCGCCGCCTACTGCAAGCGCGTCATGGCGTTGCCGGCCATGCAGGAATGGGTGGCTGCGGCGAAGCAGGAGCCCGATGAAATCGACGAACTGGATGCCGAGTTCTAGCGGGTGGGCGCGCCCGGCGCGGGGACCGGTACCCGCTGACGCCCGAAGAAATGAATACTTGTGGGTAACTTTTATTACACAAAAGAGTACTAAAGGTTAACATTTCGACCTATCATCGCCGGCATCGGCAGCCTGGGTGGCTGCCCGCTGAACCGGAGATGTGTTGTGAAGAACTGCTGGACTGCGGCCGCGGGCCTGACGGTGCTGGTGCTGTGCCTGACAGCGTGTGACGACGGCGCGCGCGCCGGCCTGGAGACGGGCAAGAGCGCGTCGGCCTCCCAGGGCACCAACATCGAAACCGTCATCGTGACCTGGCAGCCGCGGGACAAGACCGCTGAATTCCTCAGCGCCTGGCGCCCGAAGAACTGACCGAATCGGACGTTCCGACAGCGTTGTCGGATCGCTCCGTCCGGGATGCCGCCTGAGCCGCGCAGCCCGACGACACCCGATCCCTGCCTCAAATTTTGTCGAAGAGCCTCAAGACTTGGCGCGCGCTGCCGATAAGTCTTTTGTAGGCATCGAGCGCGGTGCCCAGCCGATGGACACGACTCTGGACGAGAGGATCACATGCAACACGACACCATTCCCATGGGGTCTGCCTTCTCCCAATGGGAAAGCCTGACGAAGGACTACCTGGAAGGCCTGGTGGCACTGCGCCGCCGGGAGCCGGGTGCGTCCGCCAAGATGATGCGCCTGGCGCGCGAGATGCAGGAATGCGAAGCGCGCTGCGGGGGCCCGGTGTACGCCCCCCCGCCCCGCGTCGAAGCGCAGCCGGCGGCCCCGGCCAAGCCGATCCAGCGCCAGCGGGCCGACAAGGACCCGGCGCCGGGCTTCTGGACCAGCGCGTTCGGGACCTTGCTCGGCGTCAGCCGGCACGCCGCCCACGGCGGACGAGACGCCACCGCCCGCTGACCTGTTGCCGCCGTCCCCCTTCTCATGAGGGAGGCAATGCGAGATACTGTATTTAAATACAGTACCTCATGGCCGACCATCTCATCCCTCTCCAGGCCCTCAAGGGCCGCGGCGCCGCCAGCCGGCTGCCGCACCGTTTCGAGCGCGACGTGCGCGACGACTTCGACGACGGCTGGAACACGTTGCAGGACGATGCCGCCGAAGGCCTGCCGCCGCTGCAGACCGAGGTCCGCTTCGAGGACGTCAAGTCGGTCCTCGGCGAGAACGATTCCCCCGACATCCCCTTCGACCGTTCGCTCAACCCCTACCGTGGCTGCGAACACGGCTGCATCTACTGTTTCGCCCGGCCGACGCACAGCTACCTCAACCTGTCGCCCGGCCTCGACTTCGAGACCAAGCTGATCGCCAAGCGCAACATCGCCGAGGTGCTGCGCGCCGAACTGGCCCGCAAGAGCTACCGGCCGAGCCACCTCGCCATCGGCACCGCCACCGACTGCTACCAGCCGATCGAGCGCGAGCTGCGGCTGACCCGCTCGGTGCTGGAGGTGCTGCGCGAGGCGCGCCACCCCTTCGGCATCGTGACCAAGTCGAGCGCGGTCGAGCTGGACCTCGACCTGCTCGCGCCGATGGCCGCCGACCGATTGGCTGCGGTCTACGTCACCGTCACCACGCTCGACGGCGATCTGGCCCGCAAGCTCGAGCCGCGCGCCGCCGCGCCGCACCGCCGGCTGCGCACCATCCGCACGCTGGCCGAGGCCGGCGTGCCGGTGGGCGTGAGCGTGGCGCCGCAGATCCCCTTCGTCACCGAAGACATGGAGCAGGTGCTCGAAGCGGCCTGGGAGGCGGGCGCGCGCTGCGCCTTCTACACGGTGGTGCGGCTGCCCTGGGAGGTCGCGCCGCTCTTCAAGGAGTGGCTCGAACTGCACTACCCGCAGCGGGCCGCCCGCATCATGGCGCGCATCCGCGAGATGCGCGGCGGCAAGGACTACGACGCCGACTTCGCCACCCGCATGAAGGGCAGCGGCCTGTGGGCCGACCTGATCCGCCAGCGCTTCGAGAAGGCGACGAACCGCATCGGCTTCAACCGGCAGCGCATCGCGCTGGATCTCGGCGCCTTCCGGCCGCCGGGTGTGGCGGGGCAGGGCAGCCTGTTCTGACGGCTGCGCGGCGGCCTCAGCCGGCCATCAGGTCGGCCACCTGACGGCGCAGCGACGCGTTCTCGGCCTCGAGCTCCGCCACGCGGCGGCGCAGCGCCTGGATCTCGTCGACACCATCCTCGGCATCAGCCGGTGCGGCGTCATCGGCCGACGGTTCACGCGGCTTGCGCTTGGCGTCGCGCACGCGTTTGGCCGCCTGCTTGAGCTCGTCCTTGCCGGCGACCACCGCAGCCTTCTGTTCCTCGGCCGGCAGGCTGGCGACGGCGGCAGCAGCGTTGAGCGAGATGGTGCCGGCCTTCACGGCCTCGACCAGCTCCGGCGCGGCCTGCTTCTGGATCTTCTCGATCATCACGACCTGGCTGCTGCTCAGGCGCGCGGCCTTGGCGATCGCCTCGCGGCTGTTCATCGGTGCCGGCGGCGGCTCGTCGACGTCGAAGGGCGGGCCGTCGTCGGCGCTGGCATCGGCGGTCGCAGGCGCCGCCGCGCGGGCGCGCCGCTCGGCCACGATCTCCCGCTTGCGCAGCGCCAGCACGCCGCGCTGAAAGTCCGACACGCTGCGCCGGCCCAGGTGCTGGTCGATCATCCACAGGTGCACATCGTCGATGCTGCGAAAGCGCGGGTTCTGCACCGTCTGGAACGGCAGGCCGTGCTTCTGGCAGATGCCGTAGCGGTTGTGGCCGTCCACCAGCACGTCGCCCCACAGCACGAGCGCATCGCGGCAGCCCTCGGCCAGCAGGCTGCGTTCCAGCGATTCGTATTCGTCCGGCGTCAGCGGGTCGATGTAGGCCTTGAGTTCTTCGTTGACGACGATGTCCATGGATGCGCGATTCGGGAAGCGGGAGAAGGGGCGCGATTGTAGTGAGGGCGCCCCGTGCCTCAGCTCGACAGCGGCATCGGCACGAGCCTGGCGGCGTCCAGGCCCAGCCGGTCCATCACGTGCATCGCCGCGTAGGCGTCGTTCGCGGCGTAGCGCACCTGGCCTTCGGACAGCCGATGGGAGGCCCAGTTGGAGGTCGACTGCTTGCGCGACTTGACGAACTGCTGGCCGAACAGCAGCGCGATGGCCGACTTCACGCCGACCGCGTCGCGGTAGCCGCGGCGCTTGAAGACGGTGTCGAGGTCGAGCACGGCCTGCGGCTCGACGCCCAGCGTGCGGCGGATCTGCGTGCGATCGCCGGCCAGGCCGAAGCCGACCTTGACGAGTGCGCTCGACGCGATCAGATGGGCCGCCGCCGTGCGGCAGACCGGCTCGTGCACCTGGAACACCCAGGCCCGCTCGAGCGAGGCGAACTGCACCGTGTGCGGCCCGGTCGAGATTTCGTTCTTGAGGAAGGTGGGCTTGGATTCGGTGTCGAAACCGACCACGTTCAACGCACCCAGTTCAGCCAGCGCCTTCTCGGCCTGGATCGCGGTCGTGATCACGTCGATGTCGTGCAGCGTGAGGCCGGGAAACACGTCGAAGGCGGCGATCTCTTCGCGGGTCGGCAGGGGCGGCGGGGCGGTGTTCATGGTGCTTTCTTTGTCTTCGCCGCCGACCTCGGCGCCTTGGCGCGTGGGGGCCGGGGCGCTTGTCCGGAGCGCATCGCCGCCTCCCAGGCACGGCGGCCCCACAGGGCCGCGAGTTCGCGGTCGTCGAAGAGGTCGGCGGGCGCCTCGCGGTACGACATCTGCATCGTCCTGCCCTGGCGTTCGTAGCAGAAGGCCGGCGCCTTCAGCGCGTCGAAATGGGGGGCGCTCTCGGCATCGACCTTGAGGTAGAGCGTCTCGCGCACGACCAGCCCGATCATTCGGCCTTCGTGGAACAGCCCGTGGCCCCCGAACATGCGCCGCGCCTGGACGCGGCCGAGCCGCTCGAACACCTCCGGCAGGCTGTCGGCGAGCCCGGCCATGCTCAGGCCTTCAGCAGCTGGGCGTGATGGACGAGGTGGTCGGCCATGAAGCTCTGGATGAAGTAGTAGCCGTGGTCGTAGCCCTCGTGCCGGCGCAGCGTCAGCGGCTGGCCGATGGCGTGGCAGGCGGCCTCGAACAGATGCGGGTGCAACTGCTCGGCGAGGAATTTGTCGCCCAGGCCCTGATCGACCAGGATGCCGGCGGGGTAGGGCGCGACCGGCTGGTTCTCCATCAGGACCGTGGCGTCGTGCTCGATCCAGCGCGTGCGGTCGGCGCCGAGATAGCCGGTGAAGGCCTTCTCGCCCCAGGGGCAGCGTGTGGGCGCGCAGATCGGCGCGAAGGCCGACAGCGACTTGAACAGGCCGGGGTGCCGCAGCGCCAGCGTGAGCGCGCCATGCCCGCCCATCGAATGGCCGGTGAGGCCGATGCGCTGCGGATCGATCGGGAAGGCGGTACCGAGCAAGGGCAGCAGGTCGCCGATCAGGTAGCTTTCCATGCGCCAGTGCGTGGCCCATGGCGCCTCGGTCGCGTCGAGGTAGAAACCGGCGCCGACGCCGAAGTCCCAGCTGTCCGATTCACCGGGCACGTTGGCGCCGCGCGGGCTGGTGTCGGGCGCGACGAGCGCGAGGCCGAGCTCGGACGCCAGGCGCTGCGCGCCGGCCTTGACCATGAAGGTCTCTTCGTTGCACGTCAGCCCGGCAAGATAGATCACGGCCGGCACCGGGCCGTCGGCGGCCTGCGGCGGCAGGAACACCGAGAAGCGCATCGGCAGGCCGATCTCGCCCGAGGCGTGTTCGTGGAAGGTCTGCGTGCCGCCGAAGCAGCGGTGTTCGGACAGGGTCTTGAGGGAAGCGGTCATCGGCGATGCGGGGAAAGAAGCTCGAGCACCGCGTCGGCGAAAACGCGCGGCGCCTCCTGCGGCATGTTGTGGCCCACGCCGGGCAAGATGCGGTGCGTGCGCGGGCCGGTGAAGTGGTGGCCCTGGTCGGCGGTGCCGGCGGGCGACGTCACGCCGTCGTCGGCACCGTCGAAGGTGATCGACGGCACGCGGATCTCGGGCATCTTGGCCAGCGCGGCCTGCAGGTCGGCATAGGCCGGGTCGCCCTCGGCCTTGCCGTAGCGGTGCCGGTAGGAGTGGATCACGATGTCGACGAAATCCGGGTTGTCGAAGGCGGGCGCCGTGCGCTCCCAGGTTGCGTCGTCGAAGGCCCAGGTGGGCGACCAGAGCCGCCACAGCAGGCGGCACAGGTCGCGCCGATTCTGCGCCAGGCCCGCGCGGCCGCGCTCGGTGTGGAAGTACCACTGGTACCAGTAGCGGAATTCGTTCTCGGGCGGGGCCGGCTCGCCGGCATGCGCGATGTTCTGCACCTTGTAGCTGTTGAAGGACACGAGCCCCGTGCAGCGCTCGGGCCACAGTGCTGCCGCCACGCAGGCGGCCGTGCCGCCCCAGTCGTAGCCGGCCAGTACGGCCGCGGGAATGGCCAGCGCATCGAGCAGGGCGCGCAGGTCGGCGGCGAATGCAGCCTGCTCGCCCGAGCGCGGTGTGGCCGCATCGACGAACTGGGTCGGACCGAAGCCGCGCAGGTAGGGCACGACCACACGACAGCCCGCGTCCGCGAGGACCGGCACCACCTCGGCGTAGGCGTGCACGTCGTAGGGAAAGCCGTGCAGCAGCACGGCGGGCGGCCCGCCCTCGGGGCCGCTCTCATGGAAGGCGATGTCCAGCACGCCAGCGTGCACGCGGCGCAGCGGGCCGAGCATCGCTTCAGTCATACAGAACCACGCCGCGGATCGACTCGCCGCGCTTCATGAGGTCGAAGCCCTTGTTGATGTCTTCCAGCGGCATGGTGTGCGTGATCAGGTCGTCGATGTTGATCTTGTTTTCCATGTACCAGTCGACGATCTTCGGCACGTCGGTGCGGCCGCGGGCGCCGCCGAAGGCCGAGCCCTCCCAATGGCGGCCGGTGACCAGCTGGAACGGACGGGTGCTGATCTCGGCGCCGGCCTCGGCCACGCCGATGATGATGCTGCGCCCCCAGCCCTTGTGCGTGCATTCCAGCGCCTGGCGCATCACCTTCGTGTTGCCGATGCACTCGAAGCTGTAGTCGGCGCCGCCGTCGGTCAGTTGCACGATGGCGTCGACGATGTTGCCGCCGACCGCCTCGATGTCCTTCGGGTTGAGGAAGTGCGTCATGCCGAACTTGCGCGCCATCGCCTCGCGCGCTGGGTTCAGGTCGACGCCGATGATCTTGTCGGCGCCCACCATCTTCGCACCCTGGATCACGTTCAGGCCGATGCCGCCGAGGCCGAACACCACCACGTTCGCGCCGGCTTCCACCTTGGCCGTGAAGATCACCGCGCCAATGCCGGTGGTCACGCCGCAGCCGATGTAGCAGACCTTGTCGAACGGCGCGTCTTCACGGATCTTGGCCAGCGAGATCTCCGGGGCGACCGTGTAGTTGCTGAAGGTCGAGGTGCCCATGTAGTGGAAGATGGGCTTGCCGCCCATGCTGAAGCGGCTGGTGGCGTCGGGCATCAGGCCCTTGCCCTGCGTGCCGCGGATCAGCTGGCACAGGTTGGTCTTGCGGCTCAGGCAGAACTTGCACTGGCGGCATTCCGGCGTGTAGAGCGGAATGACGTGATCGCCCTTCTTGAGCGTGGTCACGCCGGGGCCGACGTCGACCACGATGCCCGCACCTTCATGGCCGAGGATCGCCGGGAAGATGCCTTCCGGATCGGCGCCCGAGAGCGTGTAGTAGTCGGTGTGGCAGATGCCGGTGGCCTTGATCTCGACCAGCACTTCGCCGAACTTCGGCCCGTCGAGGTCGACGGTTTCGATGGTCAGGGGCTGGCCCGATTGCCAGGCGACGGCGGCTTTGGTTTTCATGCGAAGGTCCTAGAGGAATGGGGTGGCGGCTCGACCGCGGACCCCCAAGCTTAAAACGGTTCGGTCAGAGCGCCGTGGCGACGCGCGTTTGCCCGACGGGCCCTGGGGGCAGGTTCTCCAGCAGCGCGAAGTTCGAGTCGAGCGCGACGCGATGGAGCACGCACTGCAGCCCGTGGTGGAGCTGGGCCGGCAGCACCGGCTTGTGCAGCAGCGGCACGCCGGTCGCGCGTGCTTCGCGCAGGCGTTGCGGTGCCGTGTCACCGGTGATCAGCAAGGCCGGCAGGGTCTGGCCGCACTCGGCGCGCAGCGCCGCGATGGCCTCGGCCCCGGTGCGCTGGTCACGCAGGCGGTAGTCGCTGATGACAACGCCGGGTGCGCGCAGGCGTGCCAGCACCAGCGCCTCCTCGATCGAATCCGCCACGTCGCATTCGCAACCCCAGGCGGTCAGCAACTGCTGCATGCCGGTGCGGACCGATTCGTCGTCGTCGATCACCAGCACGCGCACGTCGAAGGCCTGGGCTTCGATCGGCGTCAGGGCTGGGCGGCGCGCCAGCGTCCCCAGGGGCGCGAGCGGCAGGCTCAGGCGGAACACGCTGCCACGGCCGGGTCGCGAGGACAGGGTCAGTTCCTGCTGGAGCGCGCATGCCAGCCCCTGCGCGATGGCGAGCCCCAGGCCCAGCCCCTTGCGCCGGTCGCGCTCGGCATTGCCGAGCTGGTGGAACTCGCGGAACACGGCCTGCTGCTGTGAGGGATCGATGCCGATGCCGGTGTCCCAGACCTCCAGCACCGCCTGCCCGGCGCGTCGTCGGCAGGCCACCAGCACGCCGCCGCGCCGCGTGTAGCGGATCGCGTTGGACACGAGGTTGCGAAGCACCAGCGCGACCAGGGCCGGGTCGGACTGGACGACGACCTCCGTGTCGATCGAGCGGTAGACGATGCCCTTGGCGTCGGCCTGCGGCGCCAGTTCGTTCTCGATCTTGTTGAGCAGCGGCTGCAGCGGGAAGGGCTGGAGTCGTGGCTCCACCACACCCGCCTCGATGCGCGAAAAGTCCAGCAAGGTGTCGAGCATCTCGGCCGATGCCTGCCAGGTGGCGCGCGCATTGGCCAGGGCGTCGTACTGGGTGGTGGTGAGCCGGGTGCGCGCCAGCACCTCCAGAAACAGGCCCTGGGCATGGATCGGCTGGCGCAGGTCGTGGCTGGCGGCGGCCAGGAAGCGCGACTTGGCCAGGCTGGCCTGTTCGGCCTCGAGACGGGCCCCCTGCGCCTCTGCGCCGCTGGCATGCAGCTGCTCGATCAGCGCGAGGTTCTCGAAGCGCAGGTCGATGGCCGCCCGGGCGGCCCGGCTGCTGTTGCGCGCCTGACCCATCAGCGTGGTGATATAGAGCGCGCCGGCGATGCCGAGTGCGTGGTAGGCCGGGTTGCCCAGCAGCCAGAGCTTGCTGCCGACGGTCGCGAACTCGAACAGTGCGAACGCGATGAAGACCGGCAGCACCGGCGCCAGCGAAGACATCGAACTGCCGGCCACGCCGGCGAGCACGGCGACCACCAGGATGCTGCCTGCGACGGTGCTGTCGTCGAGCGTGACCCAGGCGAGCGCACCCCAGGCCACCGCGTCGATGGCGTTCAGCGCCATCTGGCGCAGCACCACGCGATGCGGGTGCGTGGTGGCGAGGCCGGTGCGCAGCGTGCGCTCGGCGTCCCAGGCGTAGATCAGCTTGATGAGCACGATCGCCGCGCACCAGGCCGTGAGCCAGGGGGCATTGCGCGCATTGACCAGCGTCCATACCAGCAGCGGCGCGACCAGCAGCGTGGGAACCACCGAACTGCCCACGTGGCCCAACTGGAGCCGCAGCTGTTCGGTCAGCGTGCGCTCGTCGGGCAGCCAGCGCCGCCAGTTCATCCGGCGCATCAGGCGACCAGGCCGCGCTGGCGCGCCGCGAAGCCGGCCTCGGACCGGCTCGACACCTGCAGGGCCGCGAGGATGGCCTGCACATGCCCGCGTACCGTGTTCTCCGACAGGTCGAGTCGCCGCCCGATGACCTTGTTCGACAGGCCCTGGCACATCAGGTCGAGCACCTCGCATTGGCGCGGCGTGAGGCGCTGCGTGTCCGGGGCGTCGGTGCCGGGCGTGTGCGCGGTCGGGCTGGCCGCCGAGGGCAACGGCAACCCGCGGCGGATCTGGTCGATGACGCCGAGGATGGCATCGGCGGTGGCGGCCTTGGAGACGAAGGTGGCCGCGCCGCGTTCGAGGGCCAGTGCGATGGTCTGCGGCTCGGCCTGCGACGACAGCATGATCACCGCGGCGCCGGGCCATTTCCGCTTGACCAGGGCGATGCCTTCGATGCCGTTCAGGCCCTGCAGGTGGACGTCGAGCAGCACCAGGGCCGGTGACGCCATCGCGCAGTGCATCGCTTCTTCCAGGGATGCCGCCTCGGCCACTTCGAGTCCGGGAATGCCTGCGGCCAGCACCATGTGCAGTCCACAGCGAAACAGCGCGTGGTCATCGATCAGCAGAATTCTGGCGGGCAGCATGGCGCTGGCGACGGTCCCATGGAGAACTAAAGAATCAGCGGGCGGGGTGATCGGGCTGCGGTGCTGCCAGCGCGCCCGCGTTGGAGGCCGTGTCGGGGATTTTGCGCGAACTCGGGGGGTCCGAAAGGACTATTTACGCCGGCGTCCTTCCTTGCGACTATCGGGCTCGCGGATGCCGCGACTTTGTACCCCTTGTACCTATTCCCCCCGCATGAACCCCCTGATCGACATTCGCCGCCACGCGCCGAACGGCTTCACCTACTGCATCAGCGCCCGTGGGGTCGGCGGCGTGGACGGCGGCGCGGCGTTCGACACCATCGAGCGCTGCCTGTTCGACGCGGCGGCGTCGCTCGGCCACTACTTCCCGCTCGTGGAGATCCGCTTCGAAGGCGGCCTCCTGGGCGCCTGCGCCACCGACACGCTGCGCCGCGCGCCGCAGACCATCGTCGCCCGGATCCCGACGCAGCCCGAGGCGGCCTGAGGCGCCCTGGGCGCGCCCGTGGGCGCACATAATGGCCGCCGAATTCCTCGCAGCCATCGGTGCCCCGCCCATGAAAAAGATCCTCGTCCTCAACGGCCCCAACCTCAACCTGCTCGGCACGCGCGAGCCGGCGCAATACGGCAGCGATACCTTGGCCGATGTGGAGCGCCTGTGTGCCGACGCCGGCACCCGGCTCGGCGTCGCGGTGGAGTGCCGCCAGACCAACCACGAAGGCGCCCTGGTCGACTGGCTGCACGAAGCCGGCCGCGAGGTGGCGGCCGGCCGCATGCTGGGCGTGGTGCTGAATGCGGGCGCCTACACGCACACCTCGGTCGCGCTGCACGACGCCATCAAGGGCGCCAGCGTGCCGGTCATCGAACTGCATATCTCGAACGTCCATGCGCGCGAGAGCTTCCGGCACCACTCCTTCATCTCTCCGGTGGCGCGCGGCATCATCGTCGGCCTCGGGGTGAAGGGCTACCCGCTCGCCATGGACGCCTTGGTCCAATTGAGCGCGGCAGGCTGAGGACGCCGCATGCACTCCAGCGAGGGAAAGTCCCTGCCCGACGGGCTGTTCCACGGCGCCGACGGCACGCCGCGCTGCCGCTGGTGCGAGGCCACGCCGGCCTACCAGCACTACCACGACCATGAATGGGGCTTCCCGGTGACGGACGAGCGCCGGCTGTTCGAGAAGCTGTGCCTCGAGGGCTTCCAGGCTGGCCTGAGCTGGCTCACCATCCTGAACAAGCGCGAGAACTTCCGGCGCGGCTTCGCCAACTTCGAGGCCGAAGCCATCGTGCGTTTCGCCGACGCCGACATCGCGCGCCTGCTGGCCGACGCCGGCATCGTGCGCCACCGCGGCAAGATCGAGTCGACCATCAACAACGCGAAGCGCGTGCTCGAACTGCGCGAGGAATTCGGATCGCTGGCGGCCTATGCCTGGCGCTTCGAGCCCACGCCGGCCTCGCGTCCGAAGCGGGTGACGCTCGCCGAACTGCGCACCTTCACCACCTCCGCCGAATCGATCGCGATGTCGAAGGACCTGAAGAAGCGCGGCTGGAGCTTCGTCGGGCCGACCACGGTCTATGCGTTCATGCAGGCGATGGGCCTGGTCAACGACCACATCGAAGGCTGCAGCGCACGGGAAGCCGCGCTGGCCGCGCGCAAGGCGCTCACGCCGCCGCACTGAGGCGCGGGTTCAGTGGCGCGGCGCGGAGGCCGTCTCGCGCAAGGTCACACGGCCCTGCGGGTCGACGCTCTCGAGCCGCACGTCGAAGCCCCACAGCCGGGTCACATGCTTGAGCACCTCGTGCGTGTCGTCGCGCAGCGGCTGGCCGTTGCGCTGCACATGGCGCAGGGTGAGCGAGCGGTCGCCGCGCATGTCGACGTTCCAGACCTGGATGTCGGGCTCGCGGCTGCCGATGTCGTACTGGCGCGAGAGCGATTCGCGCAGCGCCTGGTAGCCGTTGTCGTCGTGGATGGCCGCGATCTCGAGTTCGGGGTCTTCCGTGTGGTCGCGCACCGCGAAGAGACGGAAGTCGCGCATCGTCTTCGGGCTCAGGAACTGGCCGACGAAGCTCTCGTCCTTGTAGTTGCGCATGGCATGGTCGAGCGTCGTGAGCCAGTCGGTGCCGGCGTAGTCCGGGAACCAGCGGCGGTCTTCCTCGGTGGGCTTCTCGCAGATGCGGCGCAGTTCGGTGAACATCGCGAAGCCGAGCGCATAGGGGTTGATGCCGCTGTAGGCACGGTGGCCGACCGGCGGCTGGTAGACCACGCTGGTGTGGGAGCGCAGCCATTCGATCATGAAGCCGTCGGCCAACTGGCCCTTGTCGTACATCGTGTTGAGCAGGGTGTAGTGCCAGAAGGTGGCCCAGCCCTCGTTCATCACCTGCGTCTGGCGCTGCGGGTAGAAATACTGCGCCACCTTGCGAACGATCCGCACGACTTCTCGCTGCCAAGGTTCCAGCAGCGCCGCGTTCTTCTCGATGAAATACAGCAGGTTCTCCTGCGGCTCCACAGGGAAGCGGCGCGCGGCATCGGCGTCGGCCGCGGCCTCGATGCGCCTGGGCAGGGTGCGCCAGAGGTCGTTGACCTGTTGCTGCAGATGGTGCTCCCGTTCCGCGCGTTGGCTGATCTCTTGCGCGAGCGAGCGCTTCTGCGGCCGGCGGTAGCGGTCGACGCCGTAATTCATCAGCGCATGGCAGGAGTCGAGCAGTTCCTCGACGGCATCGACGCCGTGGCGTTCCTCGCACTCTGTGATGTAGTTACGCGCATAGACCAGGTAGTCGATGATCGACGACGCGTCGGTCCACATGCGGAACAAGTAGTTGCCCTTGAAGAAGCTGTTGTGCCCGTAGGCCGCATGGGCGATCACCAGGGCCTGCATCGCCATGGTGTTCTCCTCCATGAGGTAGGCGATGCAGGGGTCCGAGTTGATGACGATCTCGTAGGCCAGGCCCATGGCTCCGCGCCGGTAGTTCTTCTCGGTGGAGATGAACTGCTTGCCATACGACCAGTGGCGGTAGATCACCGGCATGCCGACGCTGGCGTACGCGTCCATCATCTGCTCGGCCGTGATGATCTCGAGCTGGATCGGGTACGTGTCGAGCTTGAAGGACTCCGCCGTCTTGCGGATTTCCTGGTGGTAGGTTTCGATCAGGTCGAAGGTCCAGTCCGATGGGCTCGGCAGCGGCTCGGCGCGGCCCGGGGAAGATGTCACCGGCAGTTCGCTCGTTTCGCTCATGCGGGCGCTCCTTCTTTCTTGAACAGTTCACGAAACACCGGGTAGATGTCCTGCGCGCTCGCGACCTTGCGCATCGCGAAATTGGGCCGCACGCCTTCGAGCTGCGCGTATTCCTGCCAGAGGTTCTGCTCGGCGTCGGCCACCTGCACGTAGGCGTAGTAGCGCACCATCGGCAGGATCGATTCTTCCAGCATCTGGCGGCAGCGGCCGCTGTCCTGGTGCCAGTTGTCGCCGTCGCTGGCCTGCGCGCCGTAGATGTTCCATTCGCCGCTGGGGTAGCGTGCGCGGATGATCTCGTCCATCAGCACCAGCGCGCTCGACACCACGGTGCCGCCGGTTTCGGTGGCGTGGAAGAACTCTTCCTCGCTCACTTCCTGCGCCTGCGTGTGGTGCCGCAGGAAGACCAGTTCGATCTTCTCGTAGTGCCGCGTGAGGAACAGGTACAGCAGCATGAAGAAGCGCTTGGACATGTCCTTGCGTGCCTCGTCCATCGAGCCCGACACGTCCATCAGGCAGAACATCACCGCCTTGGCGCTCGGTACCGGCACGCGCACGCGGTTGCGGTAGCGCAGGTCGATCGGGTCGATGTAGGGGATGTGCTTGGCCGTGCGGCGCAGCTCGATCATCTGCGCTTCCAGCTCGGCGATGCGGTCGGACAGCGGCGGCTCCTGCGCGCCGGGTTCGGCGCGCAACTGCAGCAGTTCGGTCTGCATGCGCAGCAGCGTGACGCGGTCTTCGCCACCCAGCGCGATGCGCCGTGCCAGTGCGCCGCGCATCGAACGCACCACATGGAGGCTGCTCGGGTTGCCGTCGCTCTTGAAGCCGGCGCGGTGGCTTTTCCACTCCGGTACTTCGGCCAGCTGCGTGCGGATGAGGTGGGGCAGGGCGAGGTCGTCGAAGAAGACCTGCATGAACTCCTCGCGGGTGAGCTTGAAGACGAAGTCGTCCTCGCCTTCGCCGCTGTCGCCAGCTTCGCCACTGCCCTGGCCGCCGCCTCCACCACCGGGCGGACGCTTGATGCGATCGCCCTTGAGGTATTCCTGGTTCCCCGGATGCACGTATTCGCGGTTGCCGCCCGGGCCGTGCCCGAACACCGGTTCGGACACGTCGCGCTTGGGCAGCGTGATGTCCTCGCCGCGTTCAAGGTCGCGGATGTTGCGCCCGCTGATCGCGCGCCGCACCGCGTCGCGGATCTGGCCCCGGTAGCGCCGCAGGAAGCGCTCGCGATTGCCGATCGACTTGTTCTTGCCCGATAACCGTCGATCGATGATCTGTTGCAGCATGGCCAAGGTGTCACACCTCCGCGCCGGAGCGCGACATCAAACTCAAGAACTCTTGCGAACGCGCAGGTACCACTCGCACAGCAGCCGCACCTGTTTGGCGGTGTAGCCCTTCTCGACCATGCGTGCGACGAAGTCCTGGTGCTTCTTCTGTTCGTCGGCACTGCTCTTGGTGTTGAAGCTGATGACGGGCAGCAGCTCTTCGGTGTTCGAGAACATCTTCTTCTCGATCACCGTGCGCAGCTTCTCGTAGCTGGTCCAGGCCGGGTTGCGCCCCGCGTTGCCGGCCCGTGCGCGCAGCACGAAGTTGACGATCTCGTTGCGGAAGTCCTTCGGATTCGAGATGCCGGCGGGCTTCTCGATCTTCTCGAGCTCGGCATTGAGCGCGACGCGGTCGAACACCTCGCCGGTATCGACGTCGCGGTATTCCTGGTCCTGGATCCAGTAGTCGGCGTAGGTGACGTAGCGGTCGAAGATGTTCTGGCCGTACTCGCTGTAGCTCTCGAGGTAGGCGGTCTGGATTTCCTTGCCGATGAATTCGGCGTAGCGCACCGCCAGGTGCTCCTTGATGTACGCCAGGTACTTCTGTTCGGTCTCGGCCGGGAACTGCTCGCGCTCGATCTGCTGTTCGAGCACGTACATCAGATGCACCGGGTTGGCCGCGATCTCGCTGCTGTCGAAGTTGAAGACCTTCGAGATGATCTTGAAGGCGAAGCGCGTCGACACGCCGCTCATGCCCTCGTCGACGCCGGCGTAGTCGCGGTATTCCTGAAGCGATTTGGCCTTGGGGTCGGTGTCCTTCAGGCTGTCGCCGTCGTAGACCTGCATCTTGCTGAAGATGCTCGAATTCTCGGGCTCCTTCAGCCGCGTGAGTACCGAGAACTGCGCCATCATGCGCAGCGTGCCGGGGGCACAGGGTGCTTCCGACAGCGACGAGGTGCGCACCAGCTTCTCGTAGATCTTGATCTCTTCGGAGACGCGCAGACAGTACGGCACCTTGACGATGTAGATCCTGTCGAGGAAGGCCTCGTTGTTCTTGTTGTTGCGGAAGGCCTTCCACTCGCTCTCGTTGCTGTGGGCCAGCACGACACCGTCGAAGGGGATGGCGCCGAAGCCTTCGGTGCCTTTGAAGTTGCCTTCCTGCGTGGCGGTCAGGAGCGGGTGCAGCACCTTGATCGGTGCCTTGAACATCTCGACGAACTCGAGCAGACCCTGGTTCGCGAGGCACAGGCCGCCAGAATACGAATACGCATCGGGGTCGTCCTGCGCATAGGTCTCGAGCTTGCGGATGTCGATCTTGCCGACCAGCGAGGAGATGTCCTGGTTGTTCTCGTCGCCGGGCTCGGTCTTGGCCACGCCGATCTGGCGCAGCACCGACGGGTAGCGCTTGACCACCTGGAACTTGCGGATGTCGCCGCCGTATTCCTCCAGCCGCTTCACCGCCCACGGCGACAAGATGCGCTGCAGGTAGCGCCGCGGAATGCCGTATTCCTTTTCGAGGATCTCGCCATCTTCGGCCGGGTCGAACAGGCCGAGCGGCGACTCGTTCACCGGCGAGCCCTTGATGGCATAGAAGGGCACCTGCTCCATCAATTGCTTGAGCCGTTCGGCGATGGAGCTCTTGCCGCCGCCGACCGGGCCCAGCAGGTAGAGGATCTGTTTCTTTTCCTCCAGGCCCTGCGCGGCATGGCGGAAGTAGGACACCACCTGTTCGATGGCGTCTTCCATGCCATAGAACTCCTTGAACGCGGGGTAGAGCTTGATTACCTTGTTCGCGAAGATGCGCGAGAGGCGTGGGTCGTTGCGGGTGTCGACGAGTTCGGGTTCGCCGATGGCCTTGAGCATGCGTTCGGCAGCGGTGGCGTAGGCGACCGGCTCGCGCTTGCAGATGTCGAGGTACTCCTGCAGCGAGATGACTTCCTCTCGCGTGCGGTCGTAGCGGGCGGCAAAGTTGCTGATCACATCCATGGACAAACCTCCATCGAGTCAAAGAGGCCGAAGCCCCGGATCTGCCGCAGAACACGCGCCGACCGCAACCGCTTTGTAGGCGCTAGCGCACGGCGTGGTGCCCTGCAAAAACTCCCTAACCAAACTGCTGATTCAGCATAAAGCAAAGATCGCACCTGCGTGTGGGGTGTTCTCTCTGAACAACAGCGCGAGATCAAGTTCCACCCTGAACCATGAACGATTCGGCAACAGTGATCGCCGACCGTGTTTTCCCCGACTATCGATAGCCCCAAACAAAAGGGCGGCCCGCAGGCCGCCCTTGTCGGAGCGCTTGTCAGCCAAAGGCGTTCAGCTGAAGAATTCCTTGGCCTTGTCGAACCAGCCCTTGTCGGTCGGGCTGTGCTTGTGGCCGCCCTTCTTGAAGGAATCGTCGAGTTCCTTGAGCAGCTTGCGCTGGTGCTCGGTGAGCTTCACGGGCGTCTCGACGCGCACATGGCAGTACAGGTCGCCCGGATAGCTGCCGCGCACGCCCTTGATGCCCTTGCCGCGCAGGCGAAATTGCTTGCCGCTCTGTGTGCCGTCCGGAATGTCGATGGCGGCCGCGCCGCTGAGGGTGGGCACGTTGATCTCGCCGCCCAGCGCGGCGGTGGTCATGCTGACAGGCACCACGCAATGCAGGTCGTCGCCGTCGCGCTCGAAGATCTCGTGCTTCTTCAGGCGGATCTCGATGTAGAGATCGCCCGGCGGCCCGCCGTTGGTGCCGGGCTCGCCGTTGCCGGTGCTGCGGATGCGCATGCCGTCGTCGATGCCGGCCGGGATCTTCACCTCCAGCGTCTTGTTGTTCTTGATCTTGCCCTGGCCGTGGCAGGTGGTGCACGGTTCGGGGATGATCTTGCCGCTGCCGTGGCACTGCGGACAGGTCTGCTGCACGCTGAAGAAGCCCTGGCGCATCTGCACCGAGCCCTGCCCGTGGCAGGTGGTGCAGGTGATGGGCTTGGTGCCCGGCTTGGCGCCGCTGCCGTGGCAGGTGTCGCAGTCGTCCCAGCTCGGGATGCGGATCTGCGCGTCCTTGCCCTCGGCGGCTTCCTCCAGCGTGATCTCCATCGCGTAGCTCAGGTCGCTGCCACGGAACACCTGGCGCCCGCTGCCCTGGCGGCCGCCGCGGGCGCCGCCGAACACGTCGCCGAAGATGTCGCCGAAGGCCTCCGCGAAGCCGCCGAAGCCTTCCGCGCCCGGGCCGCCGCGCATGTTGGGGTCGACGCCGGCATGCCCGTACTGGTCGTACGCGGCCCGCTTCTGCGGGTCGGACAGCATCTCGTACGCTTCCTTGGCGTCCTTGAACTTCGCCTCGGCGTCCTTCGAGGCGTCACCCTGGTTGCGGTCGGGGTGGTGCTTCATCGCGAGCTTGCGATAAGCCTTCTTGATCTCTTCCTCGCTCGCGTTCTTGGGAACGCCGAGGGTTTCGTAATAGTCGCGTTTGGTGGCCATGGGTGCGTGGTCGTCGGGAGCGGTGTCAGGAAACGGAAAAGGCTGGATCACCCGACAGGGTGATCCAGCCTTGGAGAACAGCTGGCGATCAGCCCTTCTTCACTTCCTTCACCTCGGCGTCGACGACGTTGTCGTCCGCCGGGGCGCTGGCAGCTTCCGCGCCAGCCGCGGCACCCGGGCCACCTGCGGCGCCGGCCGCCGCCTGCGCATCGGCGTACATCTTCTCGCCCAGCTTCTGGCTGGCGCTCATCAGCGTGTTGGTCTTTTCGTCGATCGCGGCCTTGTCATCGGTCTTGAGCGCCTCTTCGACGTCCTTGATCGCGGCTTCGATCTTTTCCTTCTCGCCGGCTTCCAGGGTCGCACCGTGTTCGCCCAGCGACTTCTTCACGCTGTGGACCATGGCTTCACCCTGGTTGCGGGCCTGCGCCAGTTCGACCTTCTTCTTGTCCTCGGCCGCGTTCAGTTCGGCGTCCTTCACCATCTTCTGGATCTCGTCCTCGGAGAGGCCCGAGTTCGCCTTGATGGTGATCTTGTTTTCCTTGCCGGTGCCCTTGTCCTTGGCGCCCACGTGCAGGATGCCGTTGGCGTCGATGTCGAAGCTCACTTCGATCTGCGGCGTGCCGCGCGCGGCCGGCGGAATGCCTTCCAGGTTGAATTCGCCCAGCGCCTTGTTGCCCGAGGCGATCTCGCGTTCGCCCTGGAACACCTTGATCGTCACGGCCGGCTGGTTGTCCTCGGCCGTCGAGAAGGTCTGCGCGAACTTCGTCGGGATGGTCGTGTTTTTCGCGATCATCTTGGTCATCACGCCGCCCATCGTCTCGATGCCGAGCGACAGCGGGGTCACGTCCAGCAACAGCACGTCCTTGCGGTCGCCCGAGAGCACCTGGCCCTGGATGGCTGCGCCCACGGCCACGGCTTCGTCAGGGTTCACGTCCTTGCGCGGTTCCTTGCCGAAGAACTCCTTGACCTTCTCCTGCACCTTGGGCATGCGGGTCATGCCGCCGACCAGGATCACGTCGTTGATGTCCGACACGCTCACGCCGGCGTCCTTGATGGCGGTGCGGCAGGGCGCGATGGTGCGCTCGATCAGCTCGTCGACCAGGCTTTCCAGCTTGGCGCGGGTCAGCTTGATGTTCAGGTGCTTCGGGCCCGAGGCATCGGCCGTCACGTACGGCAGGTTGATGTCGGTCGCGGCGCTGTTCGACAGCTCGATCTTGGCCTTTTCCGCGGCTTCCTTCAGGCGCTGGAGTGCGAGCACGTCCTTGCCGAGGTCGACGCCTTGCTCTTTCTTGAACTCGGAAATGATGTAGTCGATGATGCGCTGGTCGAAGTCTTCGCCGCCCAGGAAGGTATCGCCGTTGGTCGACAGCACCTCGAACTGCTTCTCGCCGTCGACGTCGGCGATCTCGATGATCGACACGTCGAAGGTGCCGCCGCCCAGGTCATACACGGCGATCTTGCGGTCGGCCTTGTCCTGCTTGTCCAGGCCGAAGGCCAGGGCTGCCGCGGTGGGCTCGTTGATGATGCGCTTGACGTCCAGGCCCGCGATGCGGCCGGCGTCCTTGGTGGCCTGGCGCTGGCTGTCGTTGAAGTAGGCCGGCACGGTGATCACGGCTTCGGTCACGGGTTCGCCGAGGTAGTCTTCGGCGGTCTTCTTCATCTTGCGCAGGATCTCGGCGCTGACCTGTTGCGGCGCGAGCTTCTTGCCGCGCACTTCCACCCACGCGTCGCCGTTGTCGGCCTTCGTGATGGTGTAGGGCATCAGGTCGATGTCCTTCTGCACTTCCTTCTCTTCGAACTTGCGGCCGATCAGGCGCTTGACCGCGTAGATCGTGTTCTTGGGGTTGGTCACGGCCTGGCGCTTGGCCGATGCGCCGGCCAGCACTTCACCGTCTTCCTGGTACGCCACGATCGACGGCGTGGTGCGGGCACCTTCCGAGTTCTCGATCACGCGGGTCGTGTTGCCCTCCATGATCGAGACGCACGAGTTGGTGGTGCCGAGGTCGATGCCGATGATTCTGCCCATGATGAAGGTTCTCCTGAATGCTGAAATGAAGTTGTTGTGAACGTGTGGATAACCCGCTGTGATTCAAGGGATGGCGCGGGGATTTCCTGTGGGTTTCTTGTGCGCGATCAACCTGCCGAGCTGACCGTGACCAGCGCGGGGCGCAGCACGCGCTCGGCGATGGTGTAGCCCTTCTGCAGCACGCCCACGATGGTGTTGGGCTCCTGGCCCGGCGTCGGCACCACCGAGATGGCCTGGTGCTGGTGCGGGTCGAACTTGGTGCCGGCGGCCGGGGCGATCTCGATCACCTTGTGGCGCTCGAGCGCGCTCTTGAGCTGGCGCAGCGTGGCTTCGGCGCCTTCGCGGATCTGCTCGGGCGTGGCGTCCTGGATGGCGAGGCCGGCTTCGAGGCTGTCCGTCACGGGCAGCAGGCTCTCGGCGAAGGACTCGACCGCGAACTTGCGGGCCTTGCTGACGTCGTCGTCGGCGCGGCGGCGGGCGTTCTGCACGTCGGCCTGGGCGCGGAGGTACTGGTCGGCGAGTTCAGCGTTCTTGGCCTGCAGTGCGGCCAGTTCGGCCTGGACCTGGGCCAGTTCGCCCTGGGCATCGGCCTCGTTGGCGAACTGGGCGGCTTCCAGCTCTTCGGGGCTGGGGGCGCCTTGAAGGTTCTGCGGATTCATTTCTGGATTTTTTGGGTCTGACATGCTCAAAAACCGGTGGATCGGCCGTGAAAGAAACGATTGCAGGCCATCTGGGGCCGGCGGTAGGGCTTTTCAAGGCAAAAAAATGCGGCTGATCAAGCCGCTGGCGGGAAATGCTGCGTTTCCCGCGGTCGAGGTCCGGGGAGGCGCTGCCTCCCTGGGTGGATCAGTGTGCGTCGAGCAGTTCGACGTCGAACTTCAGCGTGGCGTTCGGCGGGATCACGCCGCCGGCGCCACGGGCACCGTAGCCCAGCGCGGCCGGGATGATCAGCGTGCGCTGGCCGCCGATCTTCATGCCGGCGACGCCTTCGTCCCAGCCCTTGATGACCTGGCCGGCGCCCAGCGAGAAGGCAAAGGGATCGTTGCGATCGCGGCTGGAGTCGAACTTGGCGCCCTGGGCGCCGTCGTTGTAGAGCCAGCCGGTGTAGTGCACATGCACGTGCTGGCCGGGCTTGGCTTCGGTGCCGTCACCGACGACGGTGTCTTCGTACTGCAGGCCGGAAGGGGTGGTGGGCATGGGCGCTCCTTGTGTGGTTTGAAGAGAAAGAAAGCGGGGGAGTTTAACGAGCGGCGCTCTGCAGGACGCCACGCCGCGCGCAGCGCGGCGTCGACCGGCCGGTCAGTGCGAGGGGGTGGTCGGCGCGGGCGGTACGGGCGCCAGCGCCGCCGCAGGGGTCGCCGCCGCAGCGGCCGCCGCTTTCCTGACCTGGCCGGCCTGCCATTTGGCGGCGAAGGCCTGCAGGTCGGACAGGCGCTTGAGCAGGTCCTGCCCGCTCAGCGTCAGGCAGTAGCCCTCGCCGCTGTGGCTGAGGACCCCGGCTTCGCGCAGTTCCTTGATGCGGGTGTTCAGCGTGTTCGGCGTGATGCCGCCCACGCTGTCCTGCAGCAGCCGGAAGGTCTGCGCATGGCCGTCCCGCAGCGCCCAGAGCACCCGCAAGGCATAACGTGCCTCCAGCAACGCCAGCAGCTGGTTCACGGCTGCGTTTTCCTTGGAACTCATCGGGATCGTCTCCTCGGCATGGGATGGCGGCGCAAAGCGGGGCTGGCGACTATAGCGCAGCGGATCGATTGCTACGAATGTTGTAGCTGCCGCATCGCGCCAGCCGTGGGCTGTGGCGCGAGGGAGTCAATCGCTGGTGTGGTTGGCCATCACTTCGCCCAGACGCACCGGCCGGCCTGGCGCCCAATCCGGGTTGAAGGCCAGGGCCGGCGGCGGGAACAGCATCACGACCGTCGAGCCGAGCAGGAAGCGCCCCATCTCCTCGCCCTGCCTGAGCGAGATGTCCTGGCCGTCATAGCGCCATTCGCGCACCTCGCCACCGCGCGGTGGGTTGATCACGCCGTGCCACACCGTGGCCATGCTGCCCACGATGGTGGCGCCGACCAGCACCAGCACGAAGGGCCCGCGCGGCCCGTCGAACAGGCACACGGTGCGCTCGTTGCGCGCGAACAGGCCCGGCACGCCACGGGCGGTCGTCGGATTCACCGAGAACAGCTCGCCCGGCACGTAGATCATGCGGCGCAGCCGCCCGTCGCAGGGCATGTGGATGCGGTGGTAGTCGCGCGGGCTCAGGTAGAGCGTGGCGAAGCTGCCGTGCGCGAACTGCGCGGCCAGCGCCGCGTCGCCGCCGACCAGCGCGGTGGCGGTGCAGTGGTGGCCCTTGGCCTGGAAGATCTGATCGTCGTCGATGGCGCCGAACTGGCTCATCGCGCCATCCACCGGCGAGACCAGGTCGGCGCGCGCGATCGGCCGGGCGCCGGGCTTGAGGGCGCGGGTGAAGAAGTCGTTGAAGCTGGCGTAGCTGGCGATGTCGCTGTCGAGCGCCTCCGCCATGTTCACGCCGTACTTGGCGACGAAGCGCCGCACGATCCAGGTGGTGACCGCGCCGCGCTCCTTGCCGGCGACCCAGCCGGCGAACGAGGTCAGCGCCTGCTTGGGCAGGAGGTACTGAAGAAGAACGGGGAGGCGATCGGACACGTGGGGCGGGGCAAAAGCGGCAGGACCGCGCATTCTAGGAACTTGCGGGCAGCGCTTTGCCCGCCCGGCTCGGCCCGATTCGATGTAGGCGCGCGCCGCAACGGGCGGTCGCCGGGTCAGGGCGCCAGCCGCTCGCGCAGCCAGCCACCGTCCAGCCGGTAGCGCAATCGGTCGTGCAGCCGGCTCTTGCGGCCCTGCCAGAACTCCCAGCGATCGGGCACCAGCCGGTAGCCACCCCAGTGCGGCGGGCGCGGCGGCGCCAGCAGGTGTCGGGCGGCGGCCACGGCGGCGTTCTTCACCAGCACCTCGCGCCCCGAGATCACCTCGCTCTGCGGGCTGGCCCAGGCGCCGATGCGGGAGTCGAGCGGGCGGCTCGCGAAGTAGGCGTCGCTTTCTGCGGCATCGACCTTCTCGACCCGGCCCTCGATGCGCACCACCCGCTCGAGTTCGACCCAGTGGAACTGCAGGGCCGCGAACGGATTGCCCGCCAGCTCCTGGCCCTTGCGGCTCTGGTAGTTGGTGTACCAGACGATGCCGCGCGCGTCGTAGCCCTTGATGAGCACGATGCGGCTCGACGGCCGCAGGTCGCTGCCGACGGTGGCCAGCGTCATGGCGTTGGGTTCGGGGACTTGCGCGTCGATGGCTTCGCCGAGCCAGCGTTCAAACTGCTGCAGCGGCTCGTGCGCGCTGTGGGTTTCGTCGAGCTCGGCGCGTTCGTAGCTCTTGCGCAGCGCGGCGAGGTGGTCGTTGGGAGAGGTCATCGGGCGATTGTCGGCCCACCACGACATCTGCGGCATCTGTGGCAGGCGCGTGATACTTCGGGCATGACCGCGCCCCTGCCTTCCGACCTGCCCACCGTGCTCGTGCTGGCCTCCGGCCGCGGCGAGCGCTTTCGCGCGTCCGGCGGCGTTTCGCACAAGCTGGCGGCGCCGCTCGGCGGCCGGCCGGTGCTCGAACACACGCTCGACGCGGTGCGCGCCAGCGGGCTGCCCTGGCATCTCGAGGATGCCGGCCATCCGGGCATGGGCGACTCGATCGCGGCGGCGGTGCGTGCGACGGCCGATGCAGCCGGCTGGCTGGTGCTGCCGGCCGACCTGCCGCTGGTGCGGCCCGAGACGCTGCGCCGCGTGGCTGAAGCCCTGGCCGCGGGTGCCGCCGCGGTGCAACCGCAGCACCACGGACAGCGGGGTCACCCGGTGGCCTTCGCCGCGGGCGCGCGCGATGCGCTCCTGGCCCTGTCCGGCGAGCGCGGCGCCGCGCCCGTGCTGCAGGCCTTGCGCGCGCGCGGCGAGGTGCGCGACCTCGCGGTGGACGACATCGGCACCGTGACCGACATCGACACCCTGGCCGACCTCGCCGCGGCCGAAGCGCTGCTGGCCGCGCGCCTGCTCAGCCCTTCGTGATGACCGCGCAGGCAATGCGCGGGCCGGAATTGCCGGCCGGCTGCGTCGTGAAATCGTCGCGGTCGCGGTGCACCACCAGCGCCCGGCCGAGCACATTGTTGGCAGCGCCATCGGTCAGCGAGATCGAATGCACGTCGACGCGAAAGCGCGCCACGCCGCTCGCATCGGCCACCAGGCTGGGCAGCTCGCCGGCGTGGCTGCCGGGCGCGGCGAACTTGCCGTGCACGCCGCCGGCCGGGTTGAAGTGGCCGCCGGACGCATTGCCGTTGTCGCCGCAGTCACCCTTCTCGTGGATGTGGAAGCCGTGTTCGGTGTTCGGCGGCAGGCCGCGCACTTCGCCCGCCACGCGCAGGCCGTGCTCGAGCGGCGTGAAGGTCACCTTGCCCACGGTCGGGTTCGGCGTGATCGCTGCGGTCGGCACGAGGTTGGCGACCGCGCCGGACCCGCCGGTCATGGAGGCGCAGCCTGCGAGCAGGCCCGCGGCCGCGGCGGCCAGGGCGATCGAACGGAAACGAGAGGTCATGGTTTCTCCTGGGAGTGGTCGGGCGCTGCGGATGCGGCGGTGTCCGGGTATAGCGGCCGCGGCGGCGCGCCGCAATCGGCCGATGCCGACAGCTCGGATTCTGCGAGTTGCACAAGTCGGGCCAGCGCACGGTCGTGGATCGCGTGGCGCTGCAGCTCGAGCCATGTCTGGCGCGCGTAGTCGAGCGAGGTGCCGTAGCGGCCGGTGGCGGTCTGGAAGATCTGGCGGTAGCGTGCGTCGCTGAGCTCGCCGGTGAAGTTCGGGCTGCGCCGGGACAGCGTGAAGGCCAGGGCCCGCACCCGCCCGCCGGGCGTGACGCAGTCGAGCCAGCGCGGGTCGTAGACGCCGGTGGGCATCTCGCGCAGCCACAGCCGGCCCAGCGTCTCGAGGCCGTCGGCCGCCGGGACGCGGAACACCATGCCCTGGCAGCTGCCGCCCGAGAGCAGCCCGAAGACCAGGCCCGGGTTCTGCACCGTGCCGCGGTTCACGCGGCTCCACATCTTGAGTGCCCGGTGCCAGCCGTGCACCTTGGCCGCGCGTCGTTCGGCGAAGTCGAAGTCGGGCCGCCAGATGAGCGAGCCGTAGCCGAAGAGCCAGAGATCGTCGTGGCCGCCCCAGTCGGTGATGGTGCGTTCGAGCATCGGCTGCGGATCGCGCAGCGGGCGCGGCAGCGGGTCAAGGCCGATGGGGCCGGGGTCGCCGCAGGCCGCATCGGCCGGGGCACCTACAATTTCGCGGTCATGGATCACCCGCCCATTATTTACCGTCCCCTTTCCTTCGGAGAACACCGCATGCCATCCAGCAACGACGAAGACAGCCAGCAGCGCTTTGCCCTCGGATTCCTCTTCGCACTGATCGCACTGGTGGTCTTCACCGTGGTGGGCTTCGCGACCTTCACCTACGGCATGGGCGGCGCCACCGCGCAGGACAGCGGCCTGCCCGTCACGCAGGTCGAGCCGGCCGAAGCCCCGGCACCCGCACCCGGCAGCACGGTGACCACCGAAATCGTGACGGTCGTCGTGCCCGAAGGCGCGAGCATCCAGGTGGTGGGCGGCGTGGTGAACTTCTACTTCGCCACCGGCAGCGCCGACCTCGCCCCGGGCGCGGCCGAGGCGCTGGCCACGGTGATCAAGGGCATCGAGGGCGGCCGCAAGGCGGTGATCTCGGGCTTCCACGACACCACGGGCGATCCGAAGATCAACGAGGAACTGGCCAAGCTGCGTGCGCAGACGGTGCGCGACGTGCTGGTGGGCCTGGGCGTGTCGGCCGACAAGGTCGACCTGCTGAAGCCGGCGATCAGCACCGGCTCGGGCAACAACGCCGAGGCGCGCCGGGTCGAGGTGAAGCTGCTGGACTGACCGGCCCTCGCGTCCTCTGCTGCGCCCGCCCGGTCTCGACCGGGCTTTTTTTCGTGCGGCCTCAGGTGCTGCCGCGCACGACCAGCTCGTAGTCCAGTTCGACGCAGCCCGGTTGCGGCAGCGTGCCGCGCATCATGCCCAGCAGCATGGTGGCGCCAGCGCGCCCCACTTCGCTGCGGGGCGTGCGCACGGTGGTGAGCGGCGGCACCATCTGGTCGCTGCCGGCCAGGTCGTTGAAGCCGGCGATGGCGATGCGGCCCGGCACCGGCACTTGCAGGCGGTTGGCGGCCAGCAGCCCGCCCTGGGCGATGTCGTCGTTGCAGAAGAAGATGGCGTCGATGTCCGGCATGCGCTGCAGCATCTCCTCGAACAGGCGCGCGCCCAACGCGATCGACGAACGCTCGGGGCTGAGCATTTCCAGCCGCGGGTCGTAGAGGCCCGCCTCGCGCAGGGCGCGGCGGTAGCCTTCGGCACGTTGCATCACGCGCGGGTCGAGCTGGGCGCCGCAGAAGGCGATGCGACGGCGCCCGCGCGCCAGCAGGTGGCGCGTGATGGCGGCGCCTGCATCCACCTGTGAAAAGCCCACGCAGGCCACGCCCGGCGCGGTGCTGGTTTCCATCAGGTGCACGCAGGGCACGCCGCTGCGCACGATCAGCTGGCGCGCCGTTTCGCTGCGGTCGAAGCCGGTCACCAGCAGGCCGGCGGGACGGTGGGGCAGGTAGGTGTGCAGCAGCAGTTCTTCTTCGGCGCTGTCGTAGTGCGTCACGCCGATGAAGGGCTGGTAGCCCTCGGGGAACAGCGTGCGGTGCACCGCCTCCAGCAGATCCACGAACAGGGTGTTGGACAGCATCGGCACCAGCACCAGGACCTGGCTGCTGCGCTGCGATGCCAGGGCGCGCGCGGCGGGGTCGGGCACGTAGCCGAGGCGCCCGGCCGCCTCCCGGACCCGCGCGGCCAGCACCGGGTCGACGCTGCGTTCGCCGCGCAGCGCCCGGGACACCGTGATCGGGCTGACCGACGCTGCCCGCGCCACGTCGTCGAGCGTGATGCGGCCACTGGAGCGGCGAGGGCGTCGGGTCGCGTCGGTCAAGGGTAAATCCGGATGAAAAGAGCACCTATTGTTCTCTAGGATAGCGCTATCTTTCACAGGGTTAACAAGTAGGGCGCCACCGAGTGCGCACGGAACCCGGCGATCGCTTCCCTCTGAGCCCCCTGTTTTTGAAGACCATGGCGGCCATGGCCCGGCCCTTCGAGCGGGCCTTTTTTTGACTCTCAATGGACAGCGCTATCTCATCATTCGAACCGCAGGCCATCGTGGTCATGGGCGTCTCCGGCTGCGGCAAGTCCAGCGTCGGCGCGGCCTGTGCCGACGCCCTGGGCTGGACGCTGCACGAGGGCGACACGTACCACGCCCCCGAAAGCGTCGCCAAGATGCGCGCGGGCACACCGCTGACCGATGCCGACCGCGCCGGCTGGCTGGACCGCCTGGCCGACCTGCTGGCGGCCCCGTCCGAGGGCGCCGGCCGGGTGCTGACCTGTTCCGCGCTGCGCCGCCGCTATCGGGACCGGCTGCGGCAGGCGACGCCAAGCCTGGGCTTTGTCTTCCTTGCGCTCGACTACGACGCGGCGCTGGCGCGCGTGCAGTCGCGGGCCGGGCACTTCTTCTCGCCGGCGCTGGTGTCGAACCAGTTCGCCACGCTCGAATCGCCCGTGGGCGAGCCGGGCGTGCTGGTGCTGGACGCCACGCGACCCATGGCGGCGCTGGTCGCCGCGGTGGTCGCCTGGGCGGCACCGACGCAGGCTGCCACCTCTTCTCCCAACCCCATCACAGGGCGCGACACGTCGCCCGGAGACATCGCATGAGCCATTCCCCTGCCACGCCGCCGGCGCCCCGGAAGCCGGCGCTTCACCGCCTGGCCGAACTCTTCATGGTCGTAGCGCTGGCCGGCATGGTCGTCGCCGTCTTCGTGAACGTCGTGCTGCGCTACGTGTTCGCCACCAGCATCGTTTCGTACGAGGAAATCTCGCGCCTGCTCTTCGTCTGGCTGGTGGCCGTCGGCACCATCGTCGCGGCCTTCGAGGGCAAGCACCTGGGCTTCGACATGCTGACCTCGCGCCTGAAGGGCGGGGCGCGCACCGGCCTGTTCTGGGTGAGCCAGGCGCTGGTCGCGCTGTGCATGGTGCTGCTGCTCCAGGGCGCCTGGGGCCAGGTGATCGCGGGCATGGAGAGCTTCAGCACCGTGCTGGGCTACCCGCTGGCGCTCGGCGCCGCGGCCACGCTGGTGCTGGCGGTCGGCCTGCTGGTCGCGCTGGTGTTCGACCTGCTGCGCGGCGCGCCGCCGGCCCATACCGGCGACGTCGGCGAGATCGAGTGAGGGCGGCGCCATGATTGTCACCACCATCTTCCTGATCGTGCTCATCGGCGGCATGGTGATCGGCATGCCGATCGCCCATGCGCTGGTGCTGACCGGTGTCGCGCTCATGTGGCACCTGGACTTCTTCGACGCGCAGCTGCTCGCGCAGAACCTGCAGGCCGGCTTCGACAACTTCCCGCTGCTGGCCGTGCCTTTCTTCATCCTGGCCGGCGAGCTGATGAACGCGGGCGGCCTGTCGCGCCGCATCATCGACCTGGCCCGCGCGTTCGTGGGGCACATCCCCGGCGGCCTGGGCTTCGTGGCCATCGGCGCTGCGGTGCTGCTGGCGTCGATGAGCGGTTCGGCCATCGCCGACACCGCGGCGCTCGCCACCATCCTGCTGCCCATGATGCGCGAGCAGAAGTACCCGCCGGGCTACAGCGCGGGCCTGCTCGCGTCGGGCGGCATCATTGCGCCGATCATCCCGCCGTCGATGCCCTTCGTGATCTACGGCGTGACGACCAACACGTCGATCAGCAAGCTGTTCCTGGCCGGTGTGTTCCCCGGCCTGATGATGGGTTCGTTCCTGATCGCCGCCTGGTGGTGGATCGCCCGCAAGCACAAGCTGCCCGCCATGCCGCGCGTGGCATGGGGCGCGCGCATGAAGGCGCTGCTGCACAGCTTCTGGGCCATGATGATGCCGGTCATCATCCTGGGCGGCCTCAAGGGCGGCATCTTCACGCCGACCGAGGCGGCGGTGGTGGCCGCGGTCTACGCGCTCATCGTCTCGATGTTCGTCTACCGCGAGATGACCTGGGCCCGGCTCTACGAGGTGTTCCTGGCCGCGGGCAAGACCACGGCGGTGGTGATGTTCCTGTGCGGTGCCGCCACCGTCACGGCCTACATGATCACGCTGGCCGACCTGCCCAACATGCTGGCCGACAGCTTCTCCGGCGTGATGGGCAACCCCATCATTTTCATGGCGCTGATGATGCTGTTCCTGCTGGTGGTCGGCACCGCGATGGACCTGACGCCCACCATCCTGATCTTCGGCCCGGTGTGCGCGCCGCTGGCCGTCAAGGCCGGCATCGACCCGGTGTATTTCGGCTTCATGTTCATCTACGTGGGCTGCATCGGGCTGATCACGCCGCCGGTGGGCACCGTGCAGAACGTGGTGGCCGGTGTCGGCAAGCTGCGCATGGAGACGGTGATCAAGGGCACCACGCCCTTCCTGCTCATGTACGTGCTGCTGGCCGTGCTGTTCGTGCTGTTCCCGTCGCTCATCACCGCGCCGCTGGCCTGGATGCATTGAGCGCCGACGCGCCATCCCTTTTCATTTTCCTTCCGCCACCTCTTTCGACAACAGGAGACTTCCCATGCGCATTCGTTTCGCTCTCGCCGGCCTCGTCGCCGCACTCGCCGCCGCCGGCGCCGCCCAGGCCCAGGACTTCAAGCCGCGCATCGTGCGCTTCGGCTACGGCCTGGTGGACAACTCCAACCAGGGCCGCGCCGTGCGCCTGTTCGCGCAGGAGGTCGAGAAGGCCACCGGCGGCAAGATGAAGATCCGTGGCATCGGCAACGCATCGCTCGGCTCCGACACCCAGATGCAGCAGGCGCTCATCGGCGGCGCCCAGGAAATGATGGTCGGCTCGACCGCCACGCTGGTGGGCATCGTCCCCGAGATGGCCGTGTGGGACACGCCCTTCCTGTTCAACAACGTGAAGGAAGCCGACGCCGTGCTCGACGGCCCGGTGGGCGAGAAGGTCAAGGCCAAGCTGGAGCCCAAGGGCATGGTCGGCCTGGTGTACTGGGAGAACGGCTTTCGCAACCTCACCAACAGCAAGCGCCCGGTCAACAAGCTCGAGGACATGGGCGACATCAAGCTGCGCGTGATGCAGAACAACGTGTTCCTCGACAGCTTCAAGGCCCTCGGCGCCAACGCCGTGCCGCTGCCGTTCTCGGAGCTGTTCACGGCCCTCGAGACGCGCGCCGTGGACGGCCAGGAGAACCCGTTCAACACCGTGGTGTCGAGCAAGTTCTACGAGGTGCAGAAGTACCTGACGGTGACCAACCACGTCTACAGCCCGTGGATCGTCACGGTGAGCAAGAAGTGGTGGGACACGCTGACCCCGGCCGAGAAGAAGGTGCTCCAGGACGCCGCCGTGAAGAGCCGCGACTTCGAGCGCAAGGACACGCGCGAGGAAGCCACCAAGGCGCTGGCCGAGCTCAAGGGCAAGGGCATGCAGGTGAACGAGCTGCCGGCGTCCGAGGTCAACCGCATGCGCGAGAAGCTCGCCGGCGTGAACGTCGGGATCGCCAAGTCGGTGGGTCAGGAGACCTGGGACGCGGTCAACGCCGCTGTGGCGCAGGCCCGCGGCAAGTAATTCCCTCCACGCGGTGCGAAGGGGGCGCCGCGCGCGCCCTTCGCCTGCACGGCGCGGCAGGTCCAGGGTTTACCATGAAGCCTCCAGCCAGCCGGCGCATTCCACAGCCCAGCATGCCACTCCACGACACCGTCCAAGCCGTCACCCGACGCATCCGCGAACGCAGCGCGCCGACCCGCGCCGCCTACCTGGAACAGATCGACGCCTACGGGCGCCGCGACCGCGGTTCCGACCGCATGGGCTGCGCCAACGTGGCCCATGCGGTGGCCGGCGTGCCGGTCAACGACAAGCTCAAGATCGTCGCCGAGCGCGCGCCGAACATCGGCATCGTCACCGCCTACAACGACATGCTCTCGGCCCACGCGCCATACCAGGGCTACCCGGACATCATCAAGCACGAGGCGCGCCGGCTCGGCGCCACGGCGCAGGTCGCGGGCGGTGTGCCGGCCATGTGCGACGGCGTCACGCAGGGCACCCCCGGCATGGAACTGAGCCTGTTCAGCCGCGACGTGATCGCGATGGGCACGGCCATCGCGCTCACGCACGACATGTTCGACGCCGCGCTGATGCTCGGCGTGTGCGACAAGATCGTGCCTGGCCTCTTGATCGGCGCATTGCACTTCGGCCACCTGCCCACCGTCTTCGTGCCGGCCGGGCCGATGCCCTCGGGCCTGTCGAACAGCGACAAGGCCAAGGTGCGCGAACAGGCGGCGCAGGGCCTGGTCGGCCGCGCGGGCCTGATGGAGGCCGAGATGGCCGCCTACCACGCACCGGGCACCTGCACCTTCTACGGGACCGCCAACAGCAACCAGATGCTGCTCGAGGCGATGGGCCTGCATGTGCCCGGCACGGCCTTCATCCAGCCGGGCAACGCGATGCGCGAGGCGCTCACGCGCGAAGCCGTGCGCACGGTGCTGGGCAAGGCGTCGGCGACGGCCTTCCAGTGCCCGCCGATCGGCCGCCTGGTCGACGAACGTGCCATCGTCAATGCGATGGCGGCACTGCTCGCCACCGGCGGGTCGACCAACCACCTGATCCACTGGGTCGCGGTGGCGCGTGCCGCCGGCATCGTGATCGACTGGAACGATTTCTCCGAACTGTCCGACGTGGTGCCGCTGCTCACGCGGGTCTATCCCAACGGCAGCGCCGACGTGAACGCCTTCCAGGACGCCGGCGGCCCCGGCTACGTGGTCGGCGAACTGGTCGGCGCCGGCCTCATGCACGCCGACGTGCTGACCGTGCGGGCCGGCGGCATCGCCGAGTTCGCCAACATCCCGACGATGGCCGGCGAGCCCTCGGCGGAAGGCGTGCTGCACTGGCACGCGGCGGCACCGTCGAAGAACGATGCGGTGGCGCGCCCGGTGTCGGCGCCGTTCAGCGCCACTGGCGGGCTCAAGCTGCTCACTGGCAACCTGGGCCGCAGCGTCATCAAGGTCTCGTCGGTGCCCGACGACCGGCATGTGATCGAAGCGCCCGCGCGCGTGTTCGACTCGCAGGCCGCACTGCAGAAGGCCTTCACCGCCGGCGAACTCGACCGCGACGTGGTCTGCGTCGTGCGCTGGCAAGGCCCGCAGGCCAACGGCATGCCCGAGCTGCACAAGCTCACGCCGCCGCTGTCGGTGCTGCAGGGCAAGGGCTTTCGCGTGGCGCTGGTCACCGACGGCCGCATGAGCGGCGCGTCGGGCAAGGTGCCCGCCGCCATCCACGTCTCGCCCGAAGCGGCGGCCGGCGGCCCGCTCGCCAAGGTGCGCGACGGCGACCTGATCCGCCTGGACGGCGTGGCCGGCACCTTGCAGGTGCTGCTGCCCGACGACGAATGGGCGCAACGCGAGACGGCGACCATGCCCGACGAACAACGCTTGGCCGACGGCCGCGGCCTCGGCCGCGAACTGTTCGCCGGCATGCGCCGCAACGCGCTCACCGCAGAAGAAGGAGCCTGCTCATGGCTATGAACCCCGACAAACTGACCGCGCTCGACGTGATGCGCGATGCGCCGGTGATCCCGGTGATCGTGCTGCACGACGTGGCGCATGCCGTGCCGCTGGCGCGCGCGCTGGTGGCCGGCGGGATCCGCATGCTCGAAGTCACGCTGCGCACGCCGCAGGCGTTGCAGTGCATCGAAGCCATCGCCCGCGACGTGCCCGAGGCCGTGGCCGGTGCCGGCACCATCCGCAGCGCGTCCGATGCGCAGGCCTCGGTGCTGGCCGGCGCGAAGTTCGGGGTGAGCCCCGGCTACACGTCCACGGTCGGCAAGGCCTGCCGCGACCTCGGCCTGCCCTTGCTGCCCGGCGTGGCAACGGGCAGCGAGATCATGACGGCGCAGGAAGACGGCTACCAGCAGCTCAAGTTCTTCCCTGCGATGCAGGCCGGCGGCCTGCCGATGCTCAAGGCCTGGCAGGGGCCGTTCGGCGACGTGACCTTCTGCCCGACGGGCGGCATCCATGCCGGCAACGCGGCCGAGTTCCTGGCGCTGTCGAACGTGGCCTGCGTCGGCGGCTCGTGGATCGTGCCGACCGACGCCATCCAGCAGGGCGACTGGGCGCGCATCGAGCAACTGGCGCGCGAAGCCACGCAGCTGGCGCGCTGAACGCGATGCAGGCGCAGCCCGACTTCGACGACCTGAAGGTCATCGCCTTCGACGTGTTCGGCACCGTGGTCGACTGGCACGGCGGCATCGCGGCCGAGGTCGAGCGCCTGCTGCCCGGCGTCGATGGCAGCGCCTTCGCGCTGGCTTGGCGCGCCGGCTACCAGCCCGCCATGCGGGCCGTGATGGAGCGGATCACGGCGGGCGAGGGCGGCTTCACGCTGCTCGACGAACTGCACCTGAGCATCCTCGAGGGCGTGCTGCGCGATGTCGGCGTGACGCGGCTCGATGCGGCGCAGATGCGCGAACTCAACCGCGCCTGGCACCGCCTTCCGGCCTGGCCCGACGCGGTGGCCGGCCTCGCGCGGCTCAGATCGAAATACATCGTCTGCACGCTGTCCAACGGCAACATCGGCCTGCTCACCGAGATGGCGAAGAGCGCCGGCCTGCCCTGGGATTGCGTGCTCTCCGCGGAGGTCTTCAAGGCCTACAAGCCGGACCCGCGCACCTACCTGGGCGTGGCCGGGGTGTTCGACATCGCACCCCGTCAGGTGATGCTGGCGGCGGCGCACCACGACGACCTGGCGGCGGCGCGTGCCTGCGGCCTGCGCACGGCCTACATCGAGCGCCCGAACGAGTTTGGAATGAAGCAGCCGAAGGATGTGTCGCCGCAGCCGGGCAACGACCTGCACGCACGCGACATCGGCGCGCTGGCCGACCGGCTGGGCTGCTGAACCGCTGAACCGCTGGACCGGCGCCGCCGTGGCTCAGTAGGCGCCGCGTTCCTGCGCGGTCGCAGCCGGAGGCGCCGGCCGCCGAAGGAAGTCGGCAGCCAGCTTGCGCGCCGCGCCCGCATAGAGCAGCACGTCGACGCCGACCGCCACGAAGGTGCAGCCCAGGTCGAGGTGGCGCCGCGCCAGCGCCGGGTCCGAGGTCAGCGTTCCCGCGGCCTTGCCCGAGGCCACGATGGTCCGCATGGCGGCCTCGATCGCCGCCTGCACCTCGGGATGCCCCGGCCGTCCGCGGTGTCCCATCGAGGCGGCGAGATCGGCCGGGCCGATGAAGACGCCGTCGACACCCTCCACCGCGCAGATCGCCGCCAGGTTCGACAGCGCCGTCACCGTCTCGACCTGCACCAGCAAACAGACCTCGTCGTCGGCCGCGTCGAGGTAGTCGGCGCGCGAACTCCATTGCGACGCGCGTCCCACCGCGCTGCCGACACCCCGGATGCCGCGGGGCGGATAGCGCGTGGCCGACACCAGCGCGCGGGCCTGGTCGGCCGTGTCGACCATCGGGACCAGCAGGCTCCGGGCGCCAATGTCGAGCAGTTGCTTGATGAGCGCTGTGTCGCCATTCACCGCGCGCACCACCGGCTGCGCAGGATGCGGCGCCACGGCCTGCAGCGCGGCCAGGGTGGAACGCAGGTCGTTGGGCGCGTGTTCGCCATCGATCAGCAGCCAGTCGAAGCCGGTGGTCGCGCTGACCTCGGCCATGTAGGGGTCGGCCATCGACAGCCAGAGGCCGACTTGCGGCCGGTGTGCGGCGAGCGCGGTCTTGAAGGGGTTGTGGGCGGGCATGTTTTTCCTGGCGCGCGGATGGGGATGGAAGGGCGTCAGCTGACGATGCCCAGATGCCACGGCACGAACTCGTGGTCGCCGAGGCCGAGCACTTCGCTCTTCGTCGGCTCGCCGGACGCATGGCGGAGGATCTGCTCGAAGATGTGTTGCCCGAGTTCCGGCACGTTCATGTCGCCGTCGATCACCACGCCGCAGTTGATGTCCATGTCTTCCTCGAGCCGGCGGTACATCGGCGTGTTGCTGGCGAGCTTGATGGTGGGGGCAGGCTTGCTGCCGAACATCGAGCCGCGTCCGGTCGTGAAGCAGATCAGCTGCGCGCCGCTGGCGATCTGGCCGGTGGCCGCGACCGGGTCGTAGCCGGGGGAGTCCATGAAGACGAAGCCGTGCTCATCGATCCGCTCCGCGTACTCGTACACGGCACGCAGCGGCGTGGTGCCGCCTTTCATCGCGGAGCCCAGCGATTTCTCGAAGATGTTCGCCAGGCCGCCAGCCTGGTTGCCGTGGCCGACGACGCCGTTGAACTGCGCGTTCTGGCCGGCCGCGTAGCGTTCCCACCAGGCCAGCCGGTCGAGCAGCTTCTGGCCGACGGCCGGCGTGATGGCGCGCCGCGTCAGCATGAATTCCACGCCGTGGATCTCCGGCGTCTCCGACAGGATGGCCGTGCCGCCGTGCTGCACCAGCACGTCCATCGCGGCGCCGAGCGCCGGGTTGGCGGAGATAGCGGAGAAGCCGTCCGAGCCGCCGCATTCGAGCCCGATCTTGAGGTGGTGCGCGCCGACCCGCGTGCGCCGCGCCGCATCGGCGTCGGGCAGCATGTCTTCGATGGCACGGATGCCCGCCTCGATCGTCCTGCGCGTGCCGCCGACGTCCTGCATGACCAGCGTGCGCATCCGGCGACCCGGTTCGAGCTGCTGCGAGTCGACCAGCGCGTCGACCTGGTTGCGTTCGCAACCCAGCCCGACGATCAGCACGCCAGCCAGGTTGGGGTGGCGCGCATAGCCTGCCAGCGTGCGACGCAGCACGTCGAAGTGCTCGCTCGGCGACGACATGCCGCAGCCGCTGGTCTGTGCGAAGGCGACCACGCCATCCACGTGCGGGTAGGCCGCGAGTCGCTCCGGCGTGAAGTGCGCCGCGATGTGGTGGATCACCGTCGCCGAGCAATTGACCGACGACAGGATGCCGATGAAGTTGCGCGTGCCCACGCCACCGTCCGGCCGCACGAAGCCCATGAAGCTCGCGCGCTCGGCCGCCGGCACGAACGCCACCGGGCGCACGTCGGTGCAGAAGGCCGGGTCGCGGTAATAGTCGACCAGCGTGAGGTTGTGGCTGTGTACGTAGTCGCCCGCCTGCAAGTCGCGCGAGGCCACGCCGATGACCGTGTCGTACTTCCTGACCGGCTCGCCGGCCGCGATGGCGCAGGCGGCGATCTTGTGGCCGGCCGGGATCTGGGCGCGGGCACGCACGCCGAAGGTCTCGATCGCCTCACCCAGGGCGATGGTGACCTTGGCGACCAGCACGTTGTCGTTCGGATGCAGGCGGAGCAGGGGGCTGTGGTTCATGCGGCGTGGCGAAGCTGCGTCAGCCCTTCGCCATCATTTCCTTGAGATTCAGTTTGCGGATCAGCGCCGTCTCCTGCCGGTACACCGACTGGACGTACTTGCGGTAGTCCGGGCCGTCCTGGTACATGACCGGTGCGTCGATGCCCTCGGCAACCTTGCGGAACTCTTCGCTCTGCACGGCCACGCGAAAGGCATCTCGCAGGCGCTTCTCCACGTCGGGCGGCAGGCCGGCCGGCGCGCCGATGCCGTTGGGTGCTTCGACCACGACGTCGAAGCCGAGCTCCTTGAGTGTGGGCGTGTCCTTGAAGCGCGGGGTGCGGGCCTCGCCCCAGGTGGCGAGCAGCCGCAGCTTGCCGCTTTCGACATGGGGGGCCCACGAGCTGCTGTCGGCGAGCATGTCGACCTGTTCGCCCAGCACATCCTGCAAGGCTGCCGAGCCGCCCTTGTAGGCGATCGCATTGAACTTCACGCCGGCGGCCTGTGCGAACTGCTCCATGCCGACATGCGTGGCGCCGCCGATGCCGGCGTGGGCATAGGTGACGATGCCCGGCTTCGCCTTGGCCTGCGCCACCACGTCCTTCAGGGACTTGAAGGGCGAATTCGCCGGCACGGCGATGCCGAAGGTCTGCCCCGAGGTACGGGCGAGGTAGCTGAGGTCCTTGAGGGGATCGAGCTGCAAGGTGCCCAGTTGCGAGAAGCGCGTCACGGAGATCGGGATCTGCCCGATGGTGTAGCCATCGGGTTTCGCCGAGGCCATCGCCTTGGTGCCCAGCATGCCCGATGCGCCCGCGCGGTTCTCGAACGCGATCGGCTGCCCGAGCTCGCCCGCGGCGATCTGGCAGATCGTGCGCATCGATCGGTCGGCGGTGCCGCCGGCCGGCCAGGGGCAGATGAAGGTGATGGGGCGTTCGGGGTAGCCGGCAGCGAATGCGCGCGCCGGTGCGATCGTCATCGCGGCCGCGCCCAGCCCGCCGAGCACGAAGTGGCGTCGCGCCACGGAAGTGGTGGTCTTCATCGTTGTCTCCAGAATTCTTGTTGGATTGGCGAGGTCGATTCTTCCGGAGAGAATCATTGCATTCCAATGAAATAGAAGACTCGCTTCATGTCGTACAGGTTATGAAGCGATTCGACCGAGGAGACCTCCATGAGCGAGATCGATCGCGTCCTGCGTTCCAACCTCAAGCTGCGGCACTTGCAGATGCTGGTGGCGCTCGACCAGTTCAGGCACCTCGGCCGCGCGGCCGAGTTCCTGTCGGTGACGCAGCCGGCCGTCTCCAAATCCCTCGCCGAGATCGAGCGGATGTTCGGGCTGGCGCTCTTCGACCGCTCCACGCGCGGCACGGAGCCCACGCCCTATGGCGACAGCGTGGTGCGCTTCGCGCGCACGGTGCTGGCCGACTATGGGCGCACGCGCGACGAGATCGATGCGGTGGCGAGCGGTGCCGCGGGCCGGACCAGCGTCGGCGCGATGGTGGTGGCGATGCCGGTGCTGGTCGCACGCGCGGTCGAGATGCTCAAGGCGAGCTCGGCCCTCACCACGGTGCTGGTGGAGGAGGGCGATCTGACGCGGCTGCTGCCCAAGCTGCGCCTGGGCGAACTCGACGTGTTCGTCGGCCGGCTGGAACCCGGCTACGCGGCGCCCGACCTGGGGACCGAGGCGCTCTACGACGAGCCCATGACGGTGGTGGTGCGCCCCGGCCACCCCCTGCTGGAGAAGCGCCGTCCGGGGTGGGCGGATCTCGCCAAGGTGCCCTGCGTGATGCCGCCGCCCTGGGCGTCCCTGCGCGTCAAGCTCGACCAGATGTTCTTCCGCGACGGCGTCCACCCGCCGGCGGACATCATCGAATCCGCCTCATTTCTCGCGCAGATGAGCTTTCTGTGGCAACGCGACGCGGCTGCCTTCATGGCGCGGTCGGTGGCGCGGCACTTCGAGGAGGAAGGGAGCCTCAAGGTGCTGCGGCTCAAGGTGCCGATCGATCTGCCGCCGGTCGGCCTGATCACGATGCGCGGCAAGCGCCGCACGCCGAGCACGGAGAAGATGATCGGCTGCCTGCGGCAGGCGGCGAAGATGAAGTGATGCGCCGAGTCGTCGGCTGCGCTCAGCGCAGGCCGCCGCCCGCGGCGCCTTCCTGGCGCTGGATCAGCTCGATCTTGTACCCATCGGGGTCCGTCACGAAGGCGATCACGGTGCTGCCGCCCTTGACCGGGCCGGCTTCGCGCGTGACGTTGCCGCCGGCGGCCTTGATCTTCTCGCAGGCCGCGTAGGCGTCGGGCACGCCCAGCGCGATGTGGCCGTAGGCGGTGCCCATCTCGTAGCGCTCGGTGCCCCAGTTGTAGGTCAGCTCGATCTCGGCCTGCGCCGGGTTGCCTTCGTAGCCGACGAAGGCCAGGCTGTACTTGTATTCCGGGTTCTCGGAGGTGCGCAGCAGCTGCATGCCCAGCACCTGGGTGTAGAAGTCGATGGCGCGTTGCAGGTTGCCGACGCGCAGCATGGTGTGGAGGAGTCGCATCTCGTGGGTCCGCTGTTTTCTGGAACCGCCGATTGTGCGGCGCCGACGGCGGCCGTGCCGCGCCGGGGGGCTTGCAAAGCCGGCGGCCGGGCCTCAACTGCAGCACCGAACATCGATTTCCGGAGCGCACCCATGACCGACACGCTGCACATCGTCTGCCCGCACTGCCACACCACCAACCGCGTGCGCGCGGACCAGACGGGCAGCGCCCCGGACTGCGGCAGTTGCCATCAGGCGCTCTTCACCGGCCATTCCACCGCGCTCGACGCCGCCAGCTTCGAGCGCCACGTGGCGCGCAACGACATTCCCGTGCTGGTCGATTTCTGGGCGCCCTGGTGCGGGCCCTGCCGGCAGATGGCGCCCGGCTTCGAGGTGGCGGCGGCGAAGCTGGAGCCGCGCGTGCGCCTGGCCAAGGTCGACACCGAGGCCGTGCCGGCGCTGGGCGCGCGCTTCAACATCCGCAGCATCCCGACGCTGGCCCTGTTCAAGGGCGGCCGTGAGATCGCGCGGCAGGCCGGCGCCATGGGCCCGGCCGACATCGTGCGCTGGGTGGACGCGCAGCTGCGCTGATCAGCCCGGCCCGGTGGGCAGGGGCCCGGCCAGCCAGCCCGTCAGCCGCCCGTTGTGCATGGTGCCGATGCGGTCGGCCATCACCTGCGCTTCGTGCTCGTTGTGCGTCACCAGCACCGCGGTCTGGCCGGCCTGCTTCAGGATGCCGCGCACCTCGACCGTCAGGCGCTCGCGCGTGATGCCGTCGAGGTTGGAGAAGGGCTCGTCGAGCAGCAGCAACGCGGGCGTGGGCGCCAGGGCGCGGGCCAGCGCGATGCGCTGCTGCTGGCCGCCCGACAGCTCGTGCGGAAAACGCCCGCCGGCCTCGGCCAGGCCGACCAGGGCCAGCATCGCGCCCACCCGCGCATCGCGCTCGGCAGCCGCCGCACGGCGCAGCCCGAAGCCCACGTTCTGCGCGGCCGTGAGATGCGGGAACAGCGCGTACTCCTGGAACATCATGCCGACGCGGCGCTTCTCGGGGGGCACGTGCGTGCCAGGCGCGGAGAGCAGCACCCCGCCCAGTTCGATGCGCCCGGCGCGCACCGGCTCGAAGCCGGCGATGGCACGCAGCACCGTCGTCTTGCCGCAGCCCGAGGGGCCGAGCAGGCAGCCGATGCGCCCGGCGTCGAGGTCGAGCGAGAAGCCGTCCACCACGGTGTGCAGGCCGTGTTCGCCGTCGTAGCCCAGCTGGAGGTCTTGGATGTGCAGGGCGGCGGTCATGGGCTTGGATTGTCGTGGTCGATGGCTGGCGGCCGCTGGCCGGTGGCGGGCGCCGGGCGGAACTGTGTGCGCGCCAGCAGCACGACCGGCAGCAGGCCGGTCGCCACGATGGCGAGCGCCGCGAGCGCGCCTTCCTCGTAGGTGCCGCGCGCCGCTTCGGCGTAGAGCCAGGTGGCGAGGGTGTCGAAGTTGGCGGGCCGCAGCAGCAGCGTGGCGGGCAGTTCCTTCATCGCGTCGACGAAGACCAGCAGCGCACTCGCGCCGATGGCCGGCTGCAGCAGCGGCAGGTGGACGCGGCGCAGCGTGCCGGTCGCGTTCTCGCCGAGCAGGCGCGCCGCCTGCTCGAGCGCTGGCGGGATGCGCGCCAGGCCGGATTCGATACCACCCACCGGCATGGCGAGAAAACGGATCACGCAGGCCACCACCAGCACCATGCCCAGGCCCATCAGCGGCAGGCCGGGCAGGCCGAGCCAGCCGGCCACGCGCGCATCGACAGCCAGCGCCGGGGTGAGCAGGCCGATGGCGAGCACCGTGCCGGGCAGGGCGTAGCCGAGCGTCGCGGCGCGTGCCTGCCAGCGCGCGGGGTTGGGCGCCGACGCGTGGCTGCGTGCGGTCCACGCGACCACCAGCCCGGCCGCCACCGCCAGCACCGTGACGCCCAGCGCCAGCGCGATCGTGTTGCCGAGGCTGGTGATCAGCCCCCGCGAGATGCCGTGGCCGAGCTGCAGGCGCTTGATGCTTTCCCACACCAGGTAGGCGGCCGGCGCGACGAAGCCGACCAGCACCGGCACCGAGGCCGCGACGGTCGCCATCCAGGCGGCCGTGCCGTGCAGCGGCCGCGGCTGCATCGCGCGCATGCGCTGCGCAGAGCCGAAGCGCCGGTGCCGCCGCCCGTGGCGTTCGAGCATCACCAGCGCGATCACGACCAGCAGCATCGCGCAGGCGATCTGCGCGGCACCGGCCAGGTCGGAACGTGCGATCCAGGTGGTGTAGACCGCCACGGTGAGCGTCTGGATGCCGAGGAATTCGGAGGCGCCGATGTCGTTGAGCGTCTCGAGCAGTGCCAGGCTCAGGCCCACCGCGATGGCGGGCCGCGCGAGCGGCAGCGCCACGCGCCGGAAGGCGCCGAAGCGGCCCTCACCTAGCGTGCGCGCGGCCTCCATCAGGTGCGCCGGCTGCGTCATGAACATGGCGCGCGCCGTCATGTAGACATAGGGGTAGAGCACGAAACCGAGCACGAAGATCGCACCGCCCATCGAGCGCAGGTCGGGCAGGCGGAACTGGCGCGGGCTGTCGTAGCCGAGCATCCAGCGGATCGCGCCCTGCACGGGGCCGATCGGGTGCAGCAGGTCGAGGTAGGCGAAGGCGACGATGTAGGTCGGCATCGCCAGCGGCAGCAGCAGCGCCCAGTGCAGCACGCGCCGGCCGGGGAAGTCGCAGCTGCTCACCAGCCAGGCGCAGCCGGTGCCGATCACCAGCACCACCGCGCCGACGCCGGCCAGCAGCAGCGCGGTGTTGAGCGCCGCCTGCGGCAGCACGAACTGCAGCAGGTGCGACCAGTGCGAGAAGTCCGCGCCCAGCGCCAGCCAGGCGAGCGACGCCACCGGCGCGAGCACGCCGAGGGCCACGAGCAGCGTGGCGATGCGCCAGAGCGGTCCGGCCGCGCGCAGGCCGCGCGGCGTGGTGGTCACCGGTCGAAGCCGACCTTGTCCACCAGCGCGCTGGCCTGCTTGCGGTACTTCGCAATCTCGGTCAACGGCAGCGGGTCGACCTTCAGTTCACCGATGGTCTGGCCGATGATCGGGTCGAGCGCCACGCCCTTGCGCACCGGGTATTCGTAGTTGGCCTGCGCGTAGAGCGACTGCGCCGATTCCGACACCAGGAACTCCAGCAGCTTCACCGCGTTGGCGCGCTGCGGCGCGTTCTTCGCCACGGCCGCGCCGCTGATGTTGACGTGCGTGCCGCCGCTCTTGCCGTCGGCGAAGGTCGGGCGCACCACCTGGATGGCGTCGCCCCACTTGCGCGCGTCGCTGCCTTCCTTCGATGCCTTCATCTGGCCGACGTAGTAGGAGTTGGCCAGGCCGATGTCGCAGATGCCGCCGAGGATGTCGCGCGCCACGTCGCGGTCGCCGCCGGTCGCCTTGCGCGCCAGGTTGGCCTTCACGCCGCGCAGCCACTGCTCGGCCTTGGCTTCGCCGTCGTGCGCGATCAGTGCGGCGACCAGCGCCGTGTTGTAGGGGTGCTGGCCGGCGCGGATGCAGACCTTGCCCTTCCACTTCGGGTCGGCCAGGTCTTCGTAGCGGAAGCTGCCGAGCTTCAGGCCCTTGTCGGCGTACAGCACGCGGGCGCGCAACGACAGCGCGAACCACTGGCCGTCGGCGCCACGCAGGTTGGCCGGGATGGCCGATTCGAGCGCGGCCGACTTCACCGGCTGCGTCACGCCGCCGTCGACCAGGTCGACGAGGTTGCCCACGTCGACCGTCATCAGCACGTCGGCCGGCGAGCGCGCGCCTTCGGCCTTCACGCGCTCAAGCAGGCCATCCTTCACGAACACGGTGTTCACCTGGATCTTCGTGGTCGCCGTGAAGGCCGTGAGCAAGGGCTGGATCAGGCCCGGCTCGCGCGTGGTGTAGAGCGTCAGTTCATCCGCGGCGCGGGCGGGCAGCGCTGCGGCGGCCAGGCAGGCAGCGGCGGCGGCGGATGCGAAAAGGCGCAGGGCACGCAGGGTGTTGCGGCCCGTCGCGCGGCGGCGGTCGGTCATGAGGTTCTCCTGAAGGGGCGAAGGTCGGCGCCGCGGGCCCTGACGGGCTGATGCGTGTTGCCGATACGAATCATTATCAAGTAACCCGCCGACCCGGGGGCCATTGAGCCTACGGGCTTGCCGTCTATTGGGCTGCCGGCTGATCCGGCGGCGCGGCCTTGAAGCGATCGCGCGTGCGCACGTACAGCTCGCCGCCGAAGCGGCCGACCGGGAAGTAGTTGTCGAGGTCGACCCGCCAGGTGGTGGCGTCGACCAGTCCGTCGCGCACGTGTAGCCAGCGCACCTGGCCGATGAAGACCTTGCGGCTCTCGGTCTCCATCTTCTCGAACAGCGTGCACTCGAAGGCCACCGGCGTCTCGGCGATGCGCGGCGGCGCCACGGCCGTGCTCGGCAGCGTGGTGAAGCCGACCACCGCCGTCTCGCTCACGTGCGGCGGGTGTTCGACGCCGCACTGGTGCATCTGCCAAGCCGTCGCCTCGTCGGCCAGGTGCACCACGAATTCGCCGGTGCGCTCGATATTGCGGGCCGTGTCCTTGAGCGAGTGGTCGCTGCGCCGGTTCATGCTGATCATCACGATCGGCGGCTCCTCGCCGACCATGTTGAACATGCTGATCGGCGCCGCGTTGACGGTGCCGTCGGGGCCCAGCGTGGTCACCAGCGCGATCGGGCGCGGCACGATCAGGCTGGCCATGAGCTTGTAGCGCTGATATTCGGTGAGGGTGGCGAAGTCGATGTGCATGGCGTCGGGGTTCGTGCGATCGAGGGGATGGTACGTGTGGAGCGAGTGGGGTGGTGAAGGCCGGAATGTCGGTCATCGAATAGCCATACAGATGCATATGCAATAGTTGCAGATACAATTATTCGCATGAGCACCAATGTCAAACCGCAGGGCTGCACCAGTTCCAAGGTCCGACAGCTCGCCCGTCGCCTCGCGCAGCACTACGACGCCGAGGTGATGCAGTGCGGGCTGAAGACGACGCAGTACTCGCTGCTGAGCCACGTGGTGGGCCTGGGGCCGATCCGCCCCGTCGACCTGGCCGACCGGATGAAGATGACGCCGTCGACGCTGAGCCGCAATCTGCAACCGCTGGTCGCGGCCGGCTGGCTGGTGCTGGCGCCTGGCGCCGATGCGCGCAGCCGCCTGGTGCACGCCACCGAGGCCGGCATCGCGAAGCGCCAGGAAGCGCAGCGCCACTGGAAGGCGGCGCAGCAGAAGCTCAATGCGCAGCTGGGCATCGAGCGCGTGGCCGCGCTGCATGCGCTCATCGACGATTCGCTGGCCTTGCTGGCGCCCGGTGCCGACGAACCGGACTGACGCGTTCGCACGACCTCTTTCGCTTCCTTCCTCTTCGTCCCCTCGCACATCCCACGACCATGTTCGCCCCACAGCTCTCCGCCTGGCTGCAACGCCGCGGCATCCACTACGGCTGGATCGTCGCTGCCGTCACCTTCCTCACCATGCTGATGATGTCGGCCGCACTCGGGCTGCCCGGCGCGATGATGCAGCCGCTGGGCAGGGAGTTCGGCTGGAGCACCGAACAGGTGTCGTCGGCGCTGGCCTTGCGCTTCGCGCTGTTCGGGCTGATGGGGCCGTTCGCGGCGGTGTTGATGGAGCGCTACGGCCTGCGCGCCGTGATGTGCGTGGGCCTCGCGCTGGTCGGCTCCGGCATGGCGTTGGTCACGATGGCCTCGCAGCTCTGGCAGCTCTTCATCGTCTGGAGCCTCATGTTGGGCATCGGCACTGGCATGACCGCGCTGGTGCTCGGCGCGGTGGTCGCCAACCGCTGGTTCGTCGCACGACGCGGCCTCGTGGTCGGCGCATTGGCGGCCAGCTCTGCCACCGGGCAGCTGGCCTTCCTGCCGGTTGCGGCGTGGATGATCGAGCACTGGGGCTGGCGTTCCGCCGTGGTCCCGGTGTTCGTGGGCGCCATCGTGATCGGGCTGCTCGCACTGGCCTTCGTGCGCAACCGGCCGTCGGACCTTGGCCTGCTGCCCTTCGGCCAGACCGCGAAGGAAGCGGCCGCGCTGCCGGCCGTGCCGGCCACGGCCATGAACTGGCGCACGCCCTTCGTCGTGCTGCGCGAGGCTGCGTCGAACCGCACCTTCTGGATCCTGGCCGGCACCTTCTTCATCTGCGGGCTCAGCACCAACGGGCTGGTGCAGACGCACTTCATCTCGCTGTGCGGCGACTACGGCATGAGCGCCGTGCCGGCCGCATCGGTGCTGGCGATGATGGGCGCCTTCGACTTCGTCGGCACCATCCTGTCGGGCTGGCTGTCCGACCGCTACGACAACCGCAAGCTGCTCTTCTGGTACTACGGCCTGCGCGGGCTGTCGCTGTTCTGGCTGCCGCATTCGGACTTCACGATCTACGGCCTGAGTCTGTTCGCGATGTTCTACGGACTCGACTGGATCGCCACCGTGCCGCCGACCGTCAAGCTCGCGGGCGCCGCCTTCGGCCCGCAGAAGGCCGGCCTCGTCTTCGGCTGGGTGTTCGCGGCCCACCAGCTGGGTGCGGCCACCGCCGCCTATGGCGCCGGCTTCGCGCGCACGCTGCTGCTGACCTACACGCCGGCCTTGTATGTGGCGGGTGCCGCCTGCCTGCTGGCGGCGGTGCTGGTGCTCATCATCCGCCGGCCGGCCGTGTCCGGCGGCGTGCGGTCGACATCCGCTGTCGCTTCGCGGGCATGAGGTCGTCATGAACAGCACGACCGCCTCCACCGGCACGCGGCCTGTACCGCAGATTGCCCCGCGCACGCGCCTGCTGCTCGAAGGCCCGATCGTCCCCACCCTGCTGCGCCTGGCGGCGCCCAACGTGCTGGTGATGGTGGCGCAGGCTGCCGTCGGGTTGATCGAAACCTACTTCGTCGGCAAGCTGGGCACCGATGCGCTGGCCGGCATGGCGCTGGTGTTCCCGATCGTCATGCTGATGCAGATGACCTCGGCCGGCGCGATGGGCGGCGGCATCGCGTCCGCTGTCGCACGCGCGCTGGGCGCGCAGCGGCGCGACGAGGCCGACGCGGTGGCCGTGCATGCGATGGTGATCGCGGCGGGCTTCGGCATCGTCTTCATGCTCGCGCTGCTGTTCGGCGGGCGCTGGCTGTATGCGCTGATGGGCGGCACCGGCGCGTCGCTCGAGGCGGCCTTGACGTACTCCCACGTCGTGTTCGCCGGCGCGGTGCTGGTGTGGATCTTCAACTCGCTCGCGGCCGTGATCCGCGGCACCGGCAACATGTCGGTGCCGGCCAACGTCACGGTGGCCGGCGTGGTCGTGCTGATCCCGCTGTCGCCGCTGCTGATCTTCGGCTGGGGCCCGATCCCCGGCCTGGGCATCGCGGGCGGCGCGGTGGCGCTGCTGCTGTATTACCTGCTGGGCATCGTGGCGCTGGGGGTCTACATGGCATCGAGCCACAGCCTGCTCAAGCTGTCGTTCGCCAGCGTGCGGCTGCGCTGGCCGATCTTCCGCGGCATCCTGCGTGTGGGCCTGATCTCGTCGATCGCCACGGTGTGCACCAACCTGTCGATCGGCATCGCGACGGCACTGGCCGGGCACTTCGGCCCCGGCGCCATCGCCGGTTATGGCACGGCCTCGCGGCTCGAGTACCTGCTGGTGCCGCTGATCTTCGGCCTCGGCGCGCCGCTGCTCGCGATGGTGGGCACCTGCATCGGCGCCGGCCAGCGCGAGCGCGCCTTGCGCGCGACCTGGGCTGGCGCGGGCATTGCCTTCCTGCTGGCCGAGAGCATCGGGCTCGCGGCGGCTCTGTTCCCGCGGCCCTGGCTGCTGCTCTTCGGCAACGACCCCGCGATGCTCGAGGCCGGCACGCAGTACCTGCGCGCGGTCGGTCCGCTCTACGGCTTCTTCGGCGTCGGGCTGGTGCTGTACTTCGCCTCGCAGGGCGCGGGGCGATTGCTGTGGCCGGTGGTCGGCAACCTGTTGCGGCTCGCAGTTGCCGGGGCCGGCGGCTGGCTCGCGTTGCGGTTGAGCGGGGAGCTCGGCCATGTCTTCGTCGCGCAGGGCGTGGCGCTCGTCGTGTACGGCGTGGTCATCGCATCGGCCATCGCGGGCGGCGGCTGGTTCGGCCGCGTCGGCTGGCCGCGCACGCCGTCCGGGCTGATGCACCGCCTGACGTAGCCGTGACGCGCCGACCTTCTTCTTTCCTTTCCCCACACTGAAAGCACACCATGCAACTCAAGGACTCCGTTGTCTTCGTCACCGGCGCCAACCGCGGCCTCGGACTCGCCTTCGCGCAAGCGGCCCTCGCGGCCGGTGCGCGCAAGGTCTATGCGGCCGCACGCGATCCGGCCAGCGTCACGCTGCCGGGCGTGGTGCCGATCCAGCTCGACGTCGGCAATGCGGAACAGGTCGCGGCCGCGGTGCGCGACTGCGGCGACGTCACGCTGCTGATCAACAACGCAGGCATCTCGATGGGGTCGAGCTTCCTCGCGTCGCCCGATGCGATCGCCGCGGCACGCGCCGAGTTCGAGGTCAACTTCTTCGGCCCGTGGGCGCTGGCCAGCGCCTTCGCGCCCGTGCTCAAGGCCAACGGCGGCGGCGCGATCGTGAACGTGCTCTCGGCGCTGAGCTGGGTGTCGTTCCCGAGCGTGGCCACCTACAGCGCGTCGAAGTCGGCCGCCTGGTCGCTCACCAACGGCCTGCGCAACGAACTGCGCGCGCAGGGCACGCAGGTGGTCGCGCTGCACGTCGGCTACATGGACACCGACATGACGCGCGGGCTCGATGCGCCCAAGTCGTCGCCGGCCGACGTGGCGCGCGTCGCGCTCGAAGGCGTGGAGGCCGGTGCCTTCGAGGTGCTGGCAGACGACATCAGCAAGCAGATCAAGCAGAGCCTCTCGACGGCGACGCCGGCGTACGCGGGCTGAGCACGGTTCAGCGGAGGGCCGCGGGCGCCGGCAGCATGCGCCGGAGCGACTCGAAGAACAGGTCGGACTGCTCCCGCTCGCTCTGCACCTGCGCGGCGACGCGGGCTGCCAGCGCGGCGTTCACCGGCGCGAGCGGCCGCCCGGTCGATTGCGCGATGACCTGGTGCAGGCAGGCGCGCTCGAGGTAGTAGAGGTCGTCGTAGGCATGCGCGATGGTCGCGCCCGCCACCACGACGCCGTGGTTCGCGAGAAAGGCCACGTCCTTGCCGGCCATCGCGCGGGCGATGCGCTCGCCTTCGGCATCGTCGAGGGCCAGGCCGTTGTAGTCGGCGTCGATGGCGAGGCGGTCCATGAAGCGCATGGCGTTCTGGCTCAGCGTCGTGTCGAGCGCGCGGTCGGCCGTGAGCGTCAGTGCGGTCGCATAGGGCGAATGCACATGCAGCACCACCGCGTGGCCGGTGATGCGGTGGATCGCGCCGTGGATGAAGAGGGCGGTCGGCTCCACGCGGTGCCGGCCGGCCAGCACGGCGCCATTCACATCGATAAGCACGATGTCGTCGGGGCCGACCTCGCTCCAGTGCAGGCCGCGGGGGTTGATGAGGTAGCGGTCCTGTGCGCCCGGCAGCATCACGCTGAAGTGGTTGCAGACGCCTTCGGACAGACCGTGGTGCGCGGCGGCACGCAGGGCGAGCGCGAGGTCTTCGCGCAGCTGGCGCACGCGCGGGGCGGCGTACTGCGCGTCGGCGCTTTCGGGGAGGGTGGTGCGAACGGTGTCTTGCATGGTGTGAGCTTTCAGGTGCGCACGGCGCCTTGCCAGGCCGCGACGAACAGCAGCGCAGCGTCGCGCACGTCGGCGGCGGTTTTGCCGGGTTGGTAGAGGGCCGAGCCGATGCCGAAGCCCGTCGCGCCGGCGGCGCGCCAGGCGTCCATGTTGGCCGGGGAGATGCCGCCGACCGGCATCAGCGGCGTACCCTTCGGCAGCACCGCCAGCCAGGCCTTGAGCACGGCGGGCGAGGCCCCCTCGGCCGGGAACAGCTTGAGCCCCGTGGCGCCTGCGGCCAGCGCGCCGAAGGCCTCGGTCGGTGTCGCCACGCCCGGCAGGCTGACCATGCCCAGACGGCCGGCCTCGGCCACCACCTCGGCGTTGAAGTTGGGCGACACGATGAGTTGGCCGCCCGCGGCATGCACATCGCGCACCTGCTGCGCCGTGAGCACCGTGCCGGCGCCGACCAGCGCCTCGGGGACGCGCTGACGCATCAGCGCGATGCTCTCCAGCGGTTGCGGCGAATTCAGCGGCACCTCGAGCAGGCGGAAGCCGGCATCGACCAGGGCGTCGCTCACGGCCGGGGCCTCGGCAGGCGTGAGGCCGCGCAGGATGGCGACCAGCGGGAGTTGCCGCACCGCGGCGTGGAAGGTGTCGAGGGGCGTCATGGTCATGTGGATGTTCAGGGGTACAGGGTCCGGGACAGGGCCTGCAGGCCGGCCCAGGTGGCCTCGGCGCCCAGCGTCCGGCTGGCCACGCCGCTGGCGTGCAGGGCGAGTTCGTAGCGCCGCGTGAGCGCGGGCGCACCGATGAGCACCACCTCGCCCTTGGCATGCAGCGACTGCGTGCGCAGCTCCTCGCCGATCAGCAAGCCCGACAGATAGCTCGCCAGGTCGGCAGCGCCCATGCGGCCGAACAGCGACAGCGTGCGCGCGCCGAAGGCGTTGTGCAGCAGGCCCTCGTTGTTGCCGGCCTGCGCCACGCCGAGCATGAAGGCTGCTTCGTCCAGCGGCGCCTGGGTGTCGATGGTGCGCGACAGGATCGAGTGCGTGCCGAGCAGCGCATAGAACTCGCCCGTCATGAAGGTGCGGAAACCGGTGACGCGGCCATCGGCCACGCGGGCCCACTTGTTGTGGGTGCCGGGCAGCACGAAAAGACCGTCGCGCTGGCCCGTGAGGGCGATGGCGCCGAAGATCTGGACCTCCTCGCCGCGCATCACGTCGGGCACGCCGTCGTGCTCGACGCTCAGGCCGGGCACCAGCGCGATGCGGTCGCCGTCGACCAGGATGACCTTGGTGGCGATCTCGGTCAGGCCCGCCGGGCAGGCGCAGTAGGGCGCCTCGACCCAGCCCTGCTTGCTGCCGGCCATGCCCGAGATCAGGCAGCGTGGGCGGCCGGGACCGCGCATCCAGTCGCCCACGAGCGACTCGAACACCGCGCCGAATTCGCCCGCCGGCACGCTCAGGATGCCGCGCGGCGCGCTGCGCTCATCGAGCACGCGACCGGCTGCATCGAGCAGCGCGCCGCGCAGTGAACTGGTGCCCCAGTCGATCGCCACCAGGTTCATGCCGTGTCTCTCCATCGTGGGGTCGGGAGGGTCGGATGATAAGTGCGGCGACCTGGCGCCGGTGGGCCGTGCGGGTATCGATGGCGCCCGCATGTCTCCCGTTGGAAGGAGCCCGGACCCGGCCGGGCGGGGCTGGCGCCGGCGCACGGAAGCTGTCATGCTGACCGGGCCGCTGGCGTCTCTGCACGGCCCGATCCACCCGCGAAGGAGTTCCCATGAAGATCGTCGTTGTTGCCTTGGGCGTCGTCTGCGCCCAGCTGCTGGCCCTGAGCGCTGCGGCCCAGACGCCGCCCACCGATCCGTTGCGCGTCGAGCGCAAACAGGAAGCGCAGAAGGCCGCGCGCACCCCCCTGCTGGGCGAAGGCTACCCGCAGCCCGAGCCGCGCGCCAAGGTGAGTCCGCAGGCCAAGGCCGAGGCGCGCGCCGAACGCCGCAAGAACGCGGCCGCCGCCGCGAAGGATGCCAAGCCCGGCGAGCTCTACAGCACGGTGCCCGAGGCACGCCCCAAGGTGCCCAAGGGCGAGCGCGCTGCCGCCCGTGCAGCGCGCAACGCGGAGGTCTCGCGCGCCGTCAAGGCGGGCGAGATCAAGCCGATCGGCGAAGGCGGCAAGTGACACGGGCGCGCACGGCGCGCCCAGGAAGCAGAAAGGGCGCCGAGGCGCCCTTTCTGTTGGTTTCTATCGGTCGATCGATGGAGGTCGATCAGCGGCCGTAGGAACGGCCACCGCCGCCACCGCCACCGCCGCCGTAGCCGCCGCCCGAGCGGCCGCCACCACCGCCGCCGCCGGAGCGGTTGCCGCCGTAGCCACCACCACCACCGCCGGTGCGGCGACCCCGGCCTGCGCCGAAGGTCGCGTCCACGCTGGTGCGCAACGGATCGGGCTGGCCGGCAACGCCGCCAGTCACGGCTTCGGCGCGCAGGTGCGCCACCTGGTTGGCCTGCGTCGGGCTGTGGCTGTTGCCGTGATGACGCGGCTGGCGCTCGTCGTGCGGCAGGCCTTGCGGCGCGCGTGCCGGGCCTTGCGGGCCGCGGCCCGGACCTTGCGGGCGCGGGCCCTGGCCGCGGGCACCCTGGCCCTGGCCACCACCGCCGCCGTTGCGAGCGCCTTGCGGGGCACCGCCACCGCCACGGCGCTGACCGCTGCCACCACCGCCATTGCCGCCACCACCGCCACCAGAGCGCTCGCCCTGGCCGGCCTTGTTGTCGCGCACGCGTTGCAGCATCTCGGTGCGGGCGGCCTTCGCGGCGGCCTGCATCACCTCACGGCTCGGCGGACGGCCGGCGCCGCCCCAGATCGTCTGGCGACCCATGGCGATCGGCTCGGCGCGTTCGCCTTCGTCGGGGCCGAAGCCTTCGACCGTCACGACCGGGATCTGCTGCTTGGTGAAGCGCTCGATCTCCTGCATGAAGCCTTCTTCGTCCATGCAGACCAGGCTCACGGCTTCGCCGCTGTTGCCCGCGCGGCCGGTGCGGCCGATGCGGTGCACGTAGTCTTCGCTGACGTTCGGGATCTCGTAGTTCACCACGTGCGGCAGCTCGTCGATGTCGATGCCGCGGGCCGCGATGTCCGTCGCCACCAGCGCGCGGATGTCGCCGCTCTTGAAGCCGGCCAGCGCCTGCGTACGGGCGCTCTGGCTCTTGTTGCCGTGCAGCGCCATCGCCTCGATGCCGTTCTTGGTCAGGAATTCGGCGACGTTGTTGGCGCCGAACTTGGTGCGCGTGAACACCAGCACCTGGCTCCAGTTGTGCTCGTTGATGATGTGCGCGAGCAGCGCCTTCTTCTTGCCGCGGCCCACGGGGTGGACCACCTGCGTGATGCGCTGCACCGTGGTGTTGCGCGGCGTCACCTGGATGCTCTGCGGGTTCTTGAGCAGGTTCGCGGCCAGGTCGCGGATCTCGTCGCTGAAGGTGGCCGAGAACAGCAGGCTCTGCTTGTCCTTGGGCACCAGGGCGAGGATCTTCTTCACGTCGTGGATGAAGCCCATGTCGAGCATGCGGTCGGCTTCGTCGAGGATCAGGATCTGCACCTGCGACAGGTCGAGCATGCCCTGCTGCTGCAGGTCGAGCAGACGGCCGGGCGTCGCCACCAGGATGTCGACGCCCTTCTTGAGCTTGCTGATCTGCGGGTTCATGCCGACGCCGCCGAAGATCACGGTGGATTCGAGCTGCAGGTACTTGCCGTAGGTGCGCACCGATTCCTCGACCTGTGCGGCGAGTTCGCGCGTGGGGGTGAGCACCAGGGCGCGGATGCCGGTGCCGCCGAACTTGTTGGTGGCGCTGCGGCTCATGGTGAGCTTGTGCAGCATGGGCAGCGTGAAGGCGGCCGTCTTGCCGGTGCCGGTCTGGGCGCCGCCGAGCAGGTCGTGGCCCTCGAGCACCACGGGGATCGCCTGGGCCTGGATGGGGGTGGGGGTGTCGTAGCCGTGCTCGAGCACAGCCTTCAGGATGGCCGGGGCCAACTTCAGATCGTCAAAGGTCATTTGGAAGCAATAGCGCCTTGCACGGCGCAGTGGCATCGGCCTTCCACGCACCCTTTTGCCGGGGCGGCATGGTCAGTTCAGGCAGATGAATCAAGGGTGGGAGCCGAGGGCCTGTCGCATCGGGATGCGCATGCCTTCTTGTCCCCGGCAGAAGAGCCGCTGTTGCGGGCAACTGGACCCGGCAACAGGCGAGATTGTCGCATGAGTCGATAATCGACGGTTTGCCGCGCCCGATTTTCTCGGCCGCCCGCGCAACCACCCTGACCCAACGCAAGTACACAGATGGCCCAATACGTCTATTCGATGAACCGCGTCAGCAAGACCGTGCCGCCCAAGCGGCAGCTCTTGAAGGACATTTCGCTCTCGTTTTTCCCTGGCGCCAAGATCGGCGTGCTCGGCCTCAACGGCTCGGGCAAGTCGACCCTGCTCAAGATCATGGCCGGCGTCGACAAGGAATTCGAGGGCGAGGCGCTGCCGATGCCGGGGTTGTCGATCGGCTACCTCGAACAGGAACCCAAGCTCAACCCCGAGCACACGGTGCGCGAGTCGGTGGAGGAATCCATGGGCGCCGTGTTCGCGGCCAAGGCCCGCCTTGAAGAGGTCTACGTTGCCTATGGGGCCGAAGACGCCGACTTCGACGCGCTGGCGGCCGAGCAGGCCGAGCTCGAAGCCATCATCGCCACCGCCGGCACCGACTCCGAGCACCAGCTGGAGATCGCCGCCGACGCGCTGCGCCTGCCGCCCTGGGACGCGAAGATCGGGCTGCTGTCGGGGGGCGAGAAGCGCCGCGTGGCGCTGTGCCGCCTGCTGCTGTCCAAGCCCGACATGCTGCTGCTCGACGAGCCGACCAACCACCTGGACGCCGAATCGGTCGAGTGGCTGGAAGTCTTCCTCAAGCGATTCACCGGCACCGTGGTGGCCATCACCCACGACCGCTACTTCCTGGACAACGCGGCCGAATGGATCCTGGAAATGGACCGCGGTCGCGGCATTCCGTGGAAGGGCAACTACAGCACGTGGTTGGAGCAGAAGGGCGAGCGCCTGGCGCAGGAGCAGAAGGGCGAAGAAGCCCACGCCAAGGCGCTGAAGAAGGAACTGGAATGGTCGCGCCAGAACCCCAAGGCGCGCCAGGCCAAGAGCAAGTCCCGTCTCGCGCGCTTCGAAGAGCTCAGCGACATGGAATACCAGAAGCGCAACGAGACCCAGGAGATCTTCATTCCCGTGGCCGAGCGCCTGGGCCAGCAGGTCTTCGAATTCCACAACGTCAGCAAGTCTTTCGGCGACCGCATGCTGATCGACAACCTGAGCTTCACCATCCCACCGGGCGCGATCGTCGGCATCATCGGCCCGAACGGCGCCGGCAAGTCGACGCTCTTCAAGCTGATCGCGGGCAAGGAGCAGCCCGACAGCGGCGAGGTCGTCATCGGCTCCACCGTGCGGGCGGCCTTCGTCGACCAGCACCGCGACGAACTGGCCAACCAGAAGACCGTCTGGGAAGACATCTCCAACGGGCTGGACATCATCAACGTCGGCAAGTTCCAGATGGCCAGCCGTGCCTATGCCGGCCGCTTCAACTTCAACGGCGCCGACCAGCAGAAGAAGGTCGGCACGCTGTCGGGCGGCGAGCGCGGTCGCCTGCACCTGGCCAAGACGCTGATTGCCGGCGGCAACGTGCTGATGCTCGACGAACCGTCGAACGACCTGGACGTGGAAACCCTGCGCGCGCTGGAAGACGCTTTGCTCGAATTCGCCGGCACCGTGATGGTCATCAGCCATGACCGCTGGTTCCTCGACCGCATCGCCACGCACATCCTCGCAGCCGAAGGCGACAGCCAGTGGACCTTCTTCAACGGCAACTACCAAGAGTACGAAGCTGACAAGAAGAAGCGCCTGGGCGAAGAAGGCGCCAAGCCGAAGCGCATGCGCTACAAGGCGCTGAAGTAAGCGTCGTCGCCCTCGAAAAAGCCGCCTCTCCGGGCGGTTTTTTCATGGGGTCGAGGCCTTGTCCTACGGGCGCCGCGACAGATGCCTACCACCTGCCAGCGCCCATCCGTGCGAGACTGGCCCGAATGAAAGCCGCAAGCGTTCTCCTGTTGAGCCTCCTCGCCGGTGTCTGCCTGGCGCGGGCCGAAGAGGTCAAGGTGCCCATCGACAGCGACGACAAGCGCATCATCTATGTCGCCCCCGACGTCGCACCGACCGGCAGCACGGTCGTCACCAACGGCGCCACCGTGGGTATGCAGCGCCCGGACGGCAGCACGACCTACGGCGGCATGAACACGGCCGGCGATCGGCCGACGTACTCCATCGGCGCCAGTACCGGCGGCGACACCTCCTTCTCGGCCGGTGTGTCGTCCGATGGCCGCAAGGAAAGCGCCGGCGTGAAGGCCGGCGTCAAGATCAAGTTCTGAGACAGCGCCCGCAGCAGGCTCAGGCGGCTGCCTTGGCGCGCGCGCCGAGGGTCGCCTGTACGCGCTGGCGCACCGCAGCGATGTTGTTGCGCAGCGCGTAGAGCTCGTCCGCATAGGACAGCGGGACGGCCACCTTGTGGACACGGCGGTCGAGGTCGTCGAGCTTCGTCATCAGCGCATCGGAATCGCCCTCGGCCGACTCCAGTTGCGTTTCGATATCGCGCAGTTGCCCATACCAGCGGAACACGCGCGAGCGCACCCGGAACTGGTAGAGCGGCGGCACCACGCGGCTGAGCGGCAGCATCAACACCACCAGGCCACCCAGCACCAGCCACATCCGCTCGATCAGGTTGCTGGCCCAGAAGGGCAGGTAGCGCTGCCAGAAGGGCGGCGTGCCGTTGATGGCGCGGTCGCCCTCGGGGCTGACGGGCAGTTCGCTGGTGCGGGTGTTGGGGAAGTCGCGAGCGCGGTTGAACCAGCCGGCCTCGCTGTGCAGCGTCTGGGCGCTTTCCGCGAAGAGCTGGCGCAGCGCGGGGTGCGTCTGCTCGCGTGCCAGCAGCGAGGTGGTGGCGGCCAGCATCGACACGTCGTGCGCCGGCACGTCGCGCGCCAGGTCGACCACGCCGCGCGGCAGCGACACGGCCGACAGGAAGGCGAAGCGGCGCGAATAGGCGTCGCTCTGCGCCAGATCCATCAGTGCGACGCCCGGCGCGCGCAGCAGTTGCTGCACCAGCGGCGACTGCGGCGCCGACGCCAGCACGATCACGTCGAGCAGGCCGGCCTGCAGGGCCTCGGTCGCCGGTGTCTGCTCGAGGTTCGACAACTGCAGCGCACCCGCATCGAGGTGGTTGGCGCGCAGCATGCGCTCCATGATCTCCGGCACGCCGCTGCCGGGGCGGTCGACGTTCACGCGCAGGCCCTTGAGCTGCGCGATCGATTCGAGCGTGCCCGTCTTGCGGTTTACCGTGCGCGCCGCATCGATGCGGTAGAACACCCACAGCGGTTCGTAGAAGAGGCTGCCGAGCGAGGTGAGCCCCGCCTCCTCGTCGGCCACCACGTCGGCGCTGCCGCCGCGCACGAAGGCCACGTCGGCCGTGCCGTTGCGCAGCATCTGCAGGTTGTCCGACGAGCCTTCGCTGGGCTTGAGCACGACCTCGATGCCGTTCGTGGCCAGGGCGCGTGCATAGCGCTGGCCGAATTCGGCATAGGCGCTGCCGGCCGGGCCGGTGGCGAGCGTCACGCGGCTGGGCGGTTGCGGCTGCAGCCACCAGTACGCCGCGATGACCAGGCCGATCACCAGGAAGACCACGGGCCCCGCCGATGCGATGAGGTCGCGGATCGACAGCAGGATCAGCTTGAGGGTCTTGGGCATGGACATGGCGCGGTGCTCACTGTGGCGATGGCTGCGCACCCGCCGCAGCGAGCGCCGCGGCGGACGGGATGTGCAGCCCGCCGACGCTCACCGACTGCGCCGCCAGCACCGCGCGCAGCGTGGCGCGCGCCACCACCTCGGCCGCCATGGCGCTGAGCACCGTCATCCCCGGCGCCGCGCCTTCGAGCGGCACGCGGCCAGTGGCCAGCGCGAACAGCGTGTCGCCATCGCTCATGGTGTGGACCGGGTTGATGCTGCGCGCCAGGCCGTCGTGCGCCACCATCGCCAGCCGGTTGGCCTGCACCTTGGTCAGCACCGCGTCGGTGGCGACCACGCCGATGGTGGTGTTGGTGCCGGCCAGCAGCGGCTGGGGCAGCTCGCCGCGCATCAGCGCGCGGCGCGTGTCGAGCAGCGATCGACCGTCGGCGGTGCGCGCGCCGGCCACCACCTGCGCGGTGTCGGGGTCGATCACGTCGCCCAGCGCGTTGCAGGCGATCAGCGCGCCGACGGTCACGCCGCCGACCGTGATCGACGCGTTGCCGATGCCGCCCTTCATCGCGCGGTCGACGCCGAAGAGCTTGCCCACCAGCGCGCCGCTGCCGGCGCCCACGTTGCCTTCGGCCGGCCACTGCGTCGATGCGGCCTCGCAGGCCGCGTAGCCCGCCGCCGCGTCGGGGCGGATGCGTGCGTCGCCCATCGGCAGGTCGAACAGCACCGCGGCCGGCATGATCGGCAGCGTGCCGAAGCGCACGTCCATGCCGACGCCGCGTTCCTCCAGCCAGCGCATCGCGCCCTCGGTGGCCGCCAGGCCCCAGGCGCTGCCGCCGGCCAGCATGATCCCGTGCACCTGCTGCACCAGGTTGCCGGGCGCGAGCAGGTCGGTCTCGCGCGTGCCGGGCGCGGCACCGCGCACGTCGACACCGCCGACGGCGCCCTCGCGCGTGAGGATCACGGTGCAGCCGGTGGGCCGGCGGGTGTCGCTGAAGTGGCCGACCTCGATGCCGGCGACATCGGTGATGGCGCCGGCATGCGGCGGGGTGCTGAAAGGGGTGTGTGACATCGGCCGGCATGATACGGCGCTGGCCTGCCGGCACCGCCTATGCTCGCGCCTCGTTTGTGTCCATCGATTTCCGAAAGTCATGCCCATGCTGCAAACCGCCATGGTCGCCGTGCGCGACCGCCAGCGCCTGCAAGAGATCGTCACGGTGCTGCTGCGGCACGGCCTGGGCGACATCGCCGACCGGCTCGCGCTGCGCCAGTGGCTGCCCGGCAGCCACGCGGGCGGCGTGCATCCGGCGGCCGAGGCCGCCACGCCGCCGCAGCGCCTGCGCATGGCGCTCGAACAGCTCGGCCCGACCTTCGTGAAGCTGGGCCAGATGCTGGCCACCCGTGCCGACCTGCTGCCGCCGGAATGGACACGCGAACTCGAGCGCCTGCACGCCGGCGTCACGCCGGTGCCGTGGGACGAGATCGCCCCGCAGGTCGAGGAGGACCTGGGCGCGCCGGTCGCCACCGTCTTCCCCGGCTTCGTCGCCGAGCCGATCGCGGCTGCATCGATGGCGCAGGTGTATCGGGCCGCCTTGCCCGACGGCCGCATGGTGGTGCTGAAGGTGCGCCGGCCCGGCCTGCGCCGCCGCATCGATGCCGACCTGCGCCTGCTCGACCAGCTGGTCGCGATGGCGAGCGAGCGCTGGCCCGAGCTCGGGCGCTATCGCCCGAGCGACGTCATGGCGAACCTGGCCGCCGCGCTGCGCGAGGAACTCGACTTCACGCAGGAAGGGCGCAACGCCGAGGCGATCGCGGCCGAGATGGCCAGGCGCGACGATGTGTGCATCCCGGCGATCCACTGGGCCTGGACCAGCGAGCGCCTGCTGGTCATGGACTTCGTGGAGGGCGCGGCGCCCGGCGATGCGGCGGCGCTCGCGGCGATCGGTGCCGACGGCCCGCGGCTGGCCCGCAACGGTGCCGAGGCCTTCCTGCAGATGGTGCTGGAGGGCGGCGTCTTCCATGCCGACCCGCATCCGGGCAACCTGTTCGCGCTGCCCGATGGCCGGGTGGCCTTCATCGACTTCGGCATGGTCGGCCGGCTCTCGCCGCGCCGCCGCCAGCAGCTGCTGTCGCTGCTGGCCGCCATCGTGCGAGGCGACGCGGACGCGCTGTCGGCCGTGATGCTCGACGTGTCCGAAGGCGGCACGCCCGACCTGCCGGCGCTCGCCGCGGCCGCCGAGCGCTTCGTCGCGCGGCACGCCGGCGGGGTGCACGACCTGGTGCAGGCGCTCGACGACTTCATGGCCATGGTGCGCGATGCGCGGCTATTCCTGCCCGCCGACCTGGCGCTGCTCTTCAAGGCGCTCGCGACGGCCGACGGCATGCTGCGGCGGCTCGACCCGGCCATCGACCTGGTCGCGACGGTCGCGCCCCTGGTCCGGCGCGAAATGCTCGCGCGCTATTCCGCCGAGGAGATCGGCCGCCGCGGCAAGGCGGCTGCCGCGCAGCTCTACGACGTGGCCGGCGAGGTGCCGCAGGTATTGCGGCTGGTGCTGCACCACCTCAAGCAGGGCAAGGTGCAGGCGGAGCTGGAGGTGAAGCATCTCGACCGGGTGAGCGGTGCGATGGAGCGTGCGGCGACGCGGCTGGCCATCGCCATCGTGGCGGCGGCCTTCATCCTCGGCCTGGCCCCGCAGCTGCTGGCGCTCGGGCCGACCTGGCGCGGCGTGCCGGTGTTCGGCCTGCTGGGGCTGGTGCTCGCGGTGGGCAGCCTGGTCGTGCTGCTGTGGAGCTTCCGCCGACGGCGCTGAGGGCATCGGCCGGCGCTTGACGCGGATCAAGCGAACGTGAGCGCGTTGCTCCTACGCTAGGGACGGTTGCGATGTCCGCTCTTCGAGACCGACGGCGCGACCGACCTTCCGTTCACCCCCGTTTCGCGTCGACCGCGGAATCTTGAGGACCTGCGCATGTCTGAGCCAACTCCACCTTCGCCTGTCACGCATCTGGACACGGTGGCGCACGGCGCCCTGGCACGCCTGACCGGCGCGCTCTCTCCGGCATCGGCCCTGCTGGCCGGGCTGGACTGGGGCGCGCACCTCGCGGTGTCGCCCGGTCGGCAATTGGCGCTGGCACAACTGGCCGGCGAACAGGCGCAGCAGCTCGTCCGCTATCTGCACGAATGCCTGCTGGCGGGCCCGGGCGAGGCGCGCGCGCTGGTCGAGCCCCCGGCCCGTGACCGCCGGTTCGCCGAGCCCGAATGGCGCCAGTGGCCCTTCAATCTCTGGCATCAGTCCTTCCTCCTGACGCAGCAATGGTGGGACGCCGCCACGCACGGCATCGCCGGTGTCGAGAAGCACCACGAGAACGTGGTGGCCTTCTGCGCCCGCCAGTGGCTCGACATGCTCTCGCCAGGCAACCGCTTCCTCACCAACCCGACGGTGCTGCGCCGCACGATGGCGCAGGGCGGAATGAACCTGGTGCGCGGCATGCAGAACCTGGTCGAGGATCTGTCGCGGCTCGCCGCCGGCACCGCGCCCGCCGGCACCGAGGACTTCCTCGTCGGGCGCGACGTGGCGGCCACGCCGGGGAAGGTCGTGCTGAAGAACCGGGTGATGGAGCTGATCCAGTACGCGCCGACGACGGCCACCGTGCATGCCGAGCCGGTGCTCATCGTGCCGGCATGGATCATGAAGTACTACGTGCTCGACCTCTCGCCGTCGAATTCGCTGATCCGCTATCTGGTGGCGCAGGGGCACACGGTCTTCTGCATCTCGTGGAAGAACCCGGGCGTGGAGGAACGCGACCTGGGCATGGACGACTACCTGCAGTCCGGCTTCCAGGCCGCGCTCGATGCGGTCAATGCCATCGTGCCGCGGCAGCGCGTGCATGCCGTGGGCTACTGCCTGGGCGGCACGCTGCTGGCCATCGCGGCGGCCGCGATGGCGCGCGACGGCGACGATCGCCTGGCGTCGGCCACGCTGCTGGCGGCGCAGACCGACTTCAGCGAACCCGGCGAGCTGGGGCTCTTCATCGACGAGAGCCAGGTCAGCCTGCTCGAGGCACAGATGGCCGAGACCGGCTATCTCACGGCGGGCCAGATGGCCGGCGCCTTCCAGATGCTGCGCTCCTACGACCTGCTGTGGTCGCGCCTGGTCAACGAATACATGCTCGGCGACCGCGCCCCCATGAACGACCTGATGGCCTGGAACGCCGACGCGACGCGCATGCCCGCGAAGATGCATTCGCAGTACCTGCGCCGCCTGTTCCTGGACGACGATCTGAGCGAGGGGCGCTACCCGGTCGGCGGTCGGCCGGTGGCGCTCGGCGACATCGCGCTGCCGATCTTCATGGTCGGCACCGAGACGGACCACGTCGCGCCCTGGCGATCGGTGCACAAGCTGCACTTCCTCACGGCGACGGACATCACCTTCGTGCTGACCAGCGGCGGGCACAACGCCGGCATCGTCAGTCCGCCGGGCCATCCGCACCGCCACTACCGGATGCTTCGGCGCGAGGCTGGCGGCAGCTACGTCGCACCGGACGAGTGGCTCGCCGCCGCGCCGGACGTCGAAGGCTCCTGGTGGCCGGCGTGGCAGCAATGGCTCGCGGGGCGATCGGGCCGGCGGGTGAAGCCGCCGCGCATGGGTGCCACGGGCTACCCGCCGCTGGCCGATGCGCCGGGCAGCTACGTCCTGGAGAAATGAGATGAACACCACCTTGCAGGGCAAGAAGGGGCTGGTCGTCGGCATCGCCAACGCGCAGAGCATCGCCTGGGGCTGCGCACGCGCGTTCCGCGATGCCGGCGCCGAGCTGGCGGTGACCTGGTTCAACGACAAGGCGCGCCCGTATGTGGAGCCGCTGGCGCAGCAACTGCAGGCCCCCATCGCGCTGCCGCTGGACGTGGAGCAGCCCGGCCAGATGGAGGCCGTGTTCGCCGCCATCGAACAGCAGTGGGGGCGGCTCGACTTCGTGCTGCACTCCATCGCGTTCGCCCCCAAGAGCGACCTGCACGGCCGCGTGACCGACAGTTCGCGCGAAGGCTTCGGCCGCGCCATGGACATCTCCTGCCATTCCTTCGCGCGCATGGCCCGGCTGGCCGAGCCGCTGATGAAAGACGGCGGCAGCCTGATGACCATGAGCTACGTCGGCGCCGAAGAGGTGATCCCCGACTACGGCCTGATGGGCCCGGTGAAGGCCGCGCTGGAGGCCAGCACGCGCTACATGGCGGCCGAACTCGGCCCCAAGGGCATCCGCGTCAACGCCGTTTCGCCCGGCCCGCTGGCCACGCGCGCGGCGTCGGGCATCCCGAACTTCGATGCGCTGCTCGACGAAGCCGTTCGGCGCGCGCCGCTGCGCCGGCGGGTCGACATCGCCGAGGTCGGCGCGCTGTGCGCCTTCCTGGCGAGCGACGCGGCCAAAGCCATGACCGGTGGCACACTGTATGTGGACGCCGGCTTCCACGTCCTGTGAACCCGACCGCATGCTGAAACCCACCGTTCTCGCCGCCGCGCTGCTGCTCGCCGGTTGCGCTTCCATGGCGCCCGGCTACCAGGCGCCGGCCTTGCCCGTGCCCGCGGCGTATCCCGCCGATGCCATGGCCGATCCCGCGGCCACGGCGGGGCGGCGCGCCGCCGCCGTGGACTGGCGCGAGCACTTCGCCGATCCGCGCCTGCAGCAGCTGATCGCGCAGGCGTTGCAGAACAACCGCGACCTGCGCCTGGCCGCGCTGCGCGTGCAGGAGGCGCGCGCGGCCTACGGCATCCAGCGCGCCGAGCGCTTTCCCGTCGTCGGTGTCGGTGCCGACGCCAGCCGCGCCCGCGTCCCCGCGTCGCTCAGCACCACGGGCCGGGCCATGGTCGGCAGCCAGTACCAGGTGGCGCTGGGCGTCAATGCCTGGGAGATCGACTTCTGGGGCCGCGTGCAGAGCCTGCAGGACGCCGCCCTGCAAAGCTACCTGGCCAGCGATGCGGCGCGGCGCGCGCTCACGCTCTCGCTGGTGGCCCAGGTGGCCGACGGCTACCTCCTGCTGCGCGAACTGGACGAGCGCCTGGTGCTGGCCCGCCGCAGCATCGCCACGCGCGCGGAATCGCTGCGCATCTTCACGCGCCGCTTCGAGGTCGGTTCGACCTCGCGGCTCGATCTAGCCCAGGTGCAGACCCTGTCCACCCAGGCCCGCGCGCTGGGCGCCCAGCTGGAACAGCAGCGCGCCGCGCAGGCCCATGCGCTGGCGCAGCTGGTCGGCGGCCCGGTCGACCTGACACCGGCGGCCACGCCGCTGGACGACGGTGCCGTGCTCCAGCCGCTGGACGCCGGCCTGCCTTCCGCATTGCTGGCCGACCGGCCCGACATCCTGGCGGCCGAGCACCGCCTGCGCGCGGCCAACGCCAACATCGGCGCCGCGCGCGCCGCCTTCTTCCCGCGCATCGCACTGACGACGAACGCAGGCGTGGCCAACGCCCAGCTCGACGCCCTGTTCGAGGGCGCCAGCCGGGCATGGACCTTCGCGCCCAGCATCTCGCTGCCGATCTTCGACGGCGGCGCTCGCAGGAACTCGCTGGACCTGGCCGAAGTGCGGCGCGACCTGGCCGTGGCCGACTACGAGAAGACCGTGCAGGCCGCGTTCCGCGACGTGGCCGATGCGCTGTCGGCGCGCCAGTGGCTGGCCGAGCAGGTGCGCATCGGCACGGAAGGCCTGGCGGCCCAGGCCGAGCGCGCGCGCCTGGCCACGCTGCGCTACGACCATGGTGCGGCCGCGTTTCTCGAAGTGCTGGACGCGCAGCGCGACCTGCTCGCGGCCGAACAGTCGCTGGTGACGACGCGCCGTGCGCTGCTGTCGGCCCGCATCGGCCTGTATGCCGCGCTGGGCGGCGGCGCCCAGCACGTCGACGCCGCCGCCGCCCCCTGAATCCCCATCGGACATGTCCATGAATCCCGCTCTCAAGAAAAAACTGATCATTGCGGCCGTCGTGCTGGCCCTGGCCGCCGGCGGCTGGTATGTCTGGCAGAAGACGAAGAACAGCGGCCCCGGCGAGGGCTTCGTCAACGGCAACGGCCGCATCGAGGCCACCGAGATCGACGTCGCGGCCAAGCTCGGCGGCCGGCTGCAGGCCCTGCTGGTGGACGAAGGCGCCTTCGTCAAGGCCGGCCAGAAGCTGGCCGAGATGCAGGTCGACGTGCTGAACGCGCAGCGCGACGAAGCCCGCGCCCAGCACGCGCAGACACTGGCTGCCGTGGCCAGCGCCCGCGCCCAGGTCAGCGCGCGCGAGAGCGACCGTGCCGCCGCGCTGGCCGTGGTGGCGCAACGCGAGAGCGAGCTCGACGCCGCCCGGCGCCGGCTGGTGCGCTCGCAGACGCTGTCGGCCGAAGGCGCGTCATCCCTGCAGGAGCTCGACGACGACCGCGCCCGCGTGCGCAGCGCCGAGGCCGCGGTCACGGCCGCACGCGCCCAGGCCGCCGCCGGCCAGGCCGCCATCGACGCGGCGCGCGCCCAGGTCGCCGGGATGCAGTCGACCGTCGGCGCGGCCGAGGCCACCATCGCCCGCATCCAGGCCGACATCACCGACAGCGCATTGACGGCACCGCGCGATGGCCGGGTGCAGTACCGCGTGGCCCAGCCCGGCGAGGTGCTGGCCGCGGGCGGCAAGGTGCTGAACCTGGTCGACCTGTCGGACGTCTACATGACCTTCTTCTTGCCCGAGACCGTGGCCGGCCGCGTGGCGCTGGGCAGCGACGTGCGCATCGTGCTCGATGCCGCACCCGGCTTCGTGATTCCGGCCAAGGTGAGCTTCGTCGCCAGCACCGCGCAGTTCACGCCCAAGACGGTGGAAACCGCGAGCGAGCGGCAGAAGCTGATGTTCCGCGTGAAGGCACGGATCGATCCCCAGCTGCTGAAGAACAACCTGGCACAGGTCAAGACTGGCCTGCCCGGCGTAGCCTGGCTCAAGCTCGACGACAAGGCCGAGTGGCCGGCCGAGCTGGTGGTGAAAGTGCCGCGGTGAGCGATGTCGTCGCCCGCGTCGAGGGGCTGAGCCAGCACTACGGGAAGACCTGCGCGCTGGACGCCGTCACGCTGGACATCCCCGCCGGCTGCATGGTCGGGCTGATCGGCCCCGACGGCGTGGGCAAGTCCAGCCTGCTGGCGCTGCTGTCCGGCGCACGCGCCGTGCAGCAGGGCCGGGTGGAGGTGCTGGGCGGCGACATGGCGCGCAAGGCGCACCGCGACCGCGTATGCCCGCGCATTGCCTACATGCCGCAGGGCCTGGGCAAGAACCTCTACCCCACGCTGTCGGTCGAGGAGAACCTGCAGTTCTTCGCGCGCCTGTTCGGCCATGCGGCCGCCGAGCGACGCCGCCGCATCGACGACCTGACGCGCAGCACCGGCCTGCAGCCCTTCCTGGCGCGGCCGGCCGGCAAGCTCTCGGGCGGCATGAAGCAGAAGCTCGGCCTGTGCTGTGCGCTGATCCACGACCCCGACCTGCTGATCCTCGACGAGCCCACCACCGGTGTCGACCCGCTGGCGCGTGCGCAGTTCTGGGGGCTGATCGCGCGCATCCGCGCAGAGCGGCCGCACATGAGCGTCGTCGTCGCCACGGCGTACATGGACGAGGCGCAGGGTTTCGACTGGCTGATCGTGATGGACGAAGGCCGGGTGCTCGCCACCGGCACGCCGGCCGCGCTGCTCGAACGCACCGGCAGCGGCTCGCTCGAGAGCGCATTCATTCAGCTGCTGCCCGAGGACAAGAAGCGGGGCTACGCGCCGGTCGAGATCCCGCCGCTGCCGCAGGACGGGCAGGACGACATCGCGATCGAGGCCCAGGACCTCACGATGCGCTTTGGCGACTTCACCGCCGTGGACCATGTGAACTTCCGCATCCGGCGCGGTGAGATCTTCGGCTTCCTGGGCTCCAACGGCTGCGGCAAGTCGACCACCATGAAGATGCTGACCGGCCTGCTGCCCGCCAGCGAGGGCCGGGCCTGGCTGTTCGGTCAGGAGGTCGACCCGAAGGATATCGACACGCGCCGCCGCGTCGGCTACATGTCGCAGGCCTTCTCGCTGTACGGCGAACTCACGGTGCGGCAGAACCTGGTGCTGCATGCGCGCCTCTTCCATGTGCCCGAGGCCGAACTGTCCGAGCGCGTGGACGACATGGTCCGGCGCTTCGACCTGGCCGAGGTGCTGGACAGCCTGCCCGAGAGCCTGCCGCTGGGCATGCGCCAGCGGCTGTCCCTGGCGGTGGCCATGGTGCACCGGCCCGAACTGCTGATCCTCGACGAGCCGACCTCGGGCGTGGACCCGGTCGCGCGCGACAACTTCTGGCGGCTGCTGATCGCGCTGTCGCGGCGTGACAGGGTCACCATCTTCATCTCCACGCACTTCATGAACGAAGCCGAGCGCTGCGACCGCATGTCGATGATGCATGCGGGCAAGGTGCTCGACAGCGACACGCCGGCCCGGCTCGTGGCCAAGCGCGGTGCGCGCACCCTGGAAGAGGCTTTCATCGGCTATCTGGTCGAAGCGGGCGGCGGCGCCGACCCGGCCGCTGCGGATGAAGCCGCGGCCGGCGGCAGGGCCGAAGCCGCCAGCCCCGGCGCATCGCCAGCCGCAGCGGCCTCGCACGCGCGGCCGCCGGCCTTCTCGCTGCAGCGCCTGATGAGCTACGTGTGGCGCGAGACGCTGGAGCTGCAGCGCGACCCGGTGCGCGCCACGCTCGCGCTCGGCGGCTCGCTCCTCCTGATGTTCGTGATCGGCTTCGGCATCAGCCTGGACGTGGAGAACCTGCGCTACGCGGTGCTCGACCGCGACCAGAGCACCCTTAGCCAGGATTACACGCTGAACCTGTCGGGGTCGCGCTATTTCGTCGAGCAGCCGCCGATCGCCGACGACGCCGACATGGACCGCCGCATGCGAAGCGGCGAGCTCTCGCTGGCCATCGAGATCCCGCCGGGCTTCGGGCGCGACGCGCTGCGCGGGCGCCATGTGGAGGTCGGTGCGTGGATCGACGGCGCCATGCCGACGCGCGCGGAAACCGTGCTTGGCTACGTGCAGGGGCTGCACCAGCACTGGCTCGCGGAGCAGGCGCGCGCGCGCGGCATGGCGAGCGCCGCCTCGGTCGGTGTGCAGACACGCTTTCGCTACAACCCCGACGTGAAGAGCCTGCCGGCCATCGTGCCGGCGGTGATTCCGATGCTGCTGATGATGCTGCCGGCCATGCTCACCGCGCTGGCGGTGGTGCGCGAGAAGGAGCTGGGCTCCATCGTCAACCTGTACGTCACGCCGGTCACGCGCACCGAATTCCTGCTCGGCAAGCAGCTGCCGTACGTGGCGCTGGCCATGCTGAACTTCCTGCTGATGACCCTGCTGGCCGTCACCGCCTTCGGCGTGCCGATGAGCGGAAGTTTCCCCACGCTGGCATTGGCGGCCTTCATCTTCAGCATTGTCTCCACCGGCATGGGGTTGCTGGCCTCGGCCGTCACGCGCAGCCAGATCGCCGCGATGTTCTTCGCGATGATCGGCACGCTGATTCCGGCGACGCAGTTCGCCGGACTGATCCATCCGGTGTCATCGCTCGAAGGCGCCGGGCGCATCATCGGCGAGCTCTATCCGGCCAGCTACATGTTCACCATCAGCCGCGGGGTGTTCAGCAAGGCGCTCGGCCTGTCGGATCTGCGCGCGAGCTTCTGGCCGTTGCTGGCCTCGGTGCCGGTGATCCTCGGCGTTGCCGTCCTCCTCCTGAAGAAGCAGGAATCATGAAGCGTCACCTCGCCAACATCTACCGCCTGGGCGTCAAGGAGCTGTGGAGCCTGCTGCGCGACCCGGTCATGCTGATCCTGATCGGCTACACCTTCACGATCGCGGTCTACACCTCGGCCGCGGCGATGCCGGAGACGCTGAACAAGGCGGCGATCGCCGTGGTGGACGAGGACGCTTCGCCGCTGTCGGCGCGCATCGTGTCGGCCTTCTATCCACCGCTGTTCACGACGCCGCGGCTGATCACGCAGCGCGAGATGGACGCCGGCATGGACGCCGGCCGCTACACCTTCGTGCTGGTCATCCCCGCCGGGCTGCAGCGCGACGTGCTGGGCGGGCGCACGGCCGAACTGCAGCTCAACGTCGACGCGACGCGCATGAGCCAGGCCTTCAGCGGCAGCGGCTATGTGCAGCAGATGGTGCAGGGCGAGCTCAGCGAATTCGTGCAGCGCTACCGCGGCGGCACCACGCTGCCGGTGGACCTGGCGCTGCGGGCGCGCTTCAACCCGGGGCTGGAGCGGGCCTGGTTCGGCGCGCTGATGGAAATCATCAACAACGTGACAATGGTGTCGATCATCCTGGCCGGCGCCGCGATCATCCGCGAACGCGAGCACGGCACCATCGAGCACCTGCTGGTCATGCCGGTGACGCCGGCCGAGATCATGCTGGCGAAGATCTGGTCGATGGGCGCCGTGGTGCTGGTCGCGGCCGCGCTGTCGCTGCAGTTCGTGGTGCGCGGGCTGCTGCAGGTGCCGGTCGATGGCTCGGTGCCGCTCTTTCTGGCCGGTGCCGCGCTGTGCCTGTTCGCCACGACCTCGATGGGCATCTACCTTGCGACGCTGGCACGCAGCATGCCGCAGTTCGGTCTGCTGATGATCCTCACGATGATTCCGCTGGAGATGCTCTCGGGCGGCATGACGCCGCGCGAGAGCATGCCCGAGGCCGTGCAGACCGTGATGCTGCTGGCGCCGACCACCCACTTCGTCGAGCTGGGCCAGGCCATCCTGTACCGGGGCGCGGGCATCGAGGTCGTCTGGAAGCCGTTCGTCTGGCTGCTGGTCATCGGCGTCTCGCTGTTCGCGCTGTCCCTGCGGCGCTTCCGCAGGACCATCGCCCTGATGGCCTGAATGAATCCCCATCGTCGGCGCCGTGGCGCCCAGGAGTCCGCATGAGCCCTCAAGACCTTGCCATCGTCCGCAACCGCACCTTCGACGAGATCGCCGTGGGCGACAGCGCCAGCATCGAGCGCACGCTGACGGCCGAGGACATCCAGCTGTTCGCGGTGATGTCCGGTGACGTCAACCCGGCGCACCTCGATGCCGAGTACGCGGCATCGACCCGGTTCCACGGCGTGATCGCGCATGGCATGTGGGGCGGGGCGCTGATCTCGGCGGTCCTCGGCACGCGTCTGCCGGGGCCCGGTACGGTCTACCTGGCGCAGACGCTGAAGTTTCTGCGTCCTGTGCGGGTCGGCGACACGTTGACCGTCCGTGTGTGCGTGAGCACGCGCGACGAGGCGAAGAAGCGGCTCACGCTGGCCTGCAGCTGCACCAACCAGCAGGGCGAGGCCGTGATCGACGGGGAGGCCACGGTGCTCGCGCCGACCGAGCGCATCGAGCGCGCCGCCACCACCCTGCCCGAGGTGCGTTTGCGCACGGCCGACGGATTGCCGCGGCTGCTGGCGCATGTGCGGCCGCTGGCCGCGATCCGTGTCGCCGTGGTCCACCCCTGCGATGCGCTGAGCCTGGGCGGCGCGCTCGACGCCCGGGCCGCCGGCCTGATCGTGCCGGTGCTGGTGGGACCGCGCGCCCGGCTGCTGGCCGTGGCGGACGAGGCCGGCCTGGACCTCTCGGGCATCGACATCGACGACGTGCCGCACAGCCACGCGGCCGCCGCGCGCGCCGCCGAGATGGCCGGCAAGGGCGAGGTCGAGGCGCTGATGAAAGGCAGCCTGCACACCGACGAACTGATGAGCGCCGTGCTGGCCGCCGGCGCGGGGCTGCGCACCGCGCGGCGGCTGTCGCACTGCTACCTGATGCAGACGCCGGCCTACCCGCGGCCCTTCATCCTCACCGACGCGGCGATCAACATCGCGCCGACGCTCGCCGAGAAGGCCGACATCGTGCGCAATGCCATCGACCTGGCGCATGCCATCGGCGTGGCCGCGCCGCGCGTGGCCATCCTGGCGGCGGTGGAAACGGTCAACCCGGCCATGCCCGCCACGCTCGATGCCGCCGCGCTGTGCAAGATGGCCGACCGCGGGCAGATCGCCGGCGGCGTGCTCGACGGGCCGCTGGCGTTCGACAACGCGGTGTCGATCGCCGCCGCGCGCGTCAAGGGCATCCGCTCCGACGTGGCGGGCCAGGCCGACGTGCTGGTGGTGCCCGACCTGGAAAGCGGCAACATGCTGGCCAAGCAGCTCGAGTACATGGGCGATGCGGCGACGGCCGGCATCGTGATGGGCGCAAAGGTGCCCATCGTGCTGACCAGCCGCGCCGATTCGCGCGAAACGCGCATCGCCTCGTGCGCCATCGCGCTGCTGCTGGCGCATCGCTACCGCAGCGTGCGCCCCTGACGGCGCAACGGCAACGCAGGCAGATCATGAATCAACCCCTTCCACGCCTCCACCCCCTGTCCGGTCCGTCGCACGCGCAGGACGGCCAGGCCCGGGCGACCCCGCTGATCCTGGTGCTCAACTGCGGCTCGTCGAGCATCAAGTTCGCGCTGTTCGATGCCGGCGCGTCGCCGCTGCCGCGCGTGCCGGCCTGGAACGGCAAGGTGCAGGACATCGGCGGCCCGGCGCCGACCTATGGCGAGACCGGCATCGCGCCGGTGCCGGTCGCCCTGGACGCGCAGCAGCCCTATCACGCGGCACTGGCCCACATCCGCGAGCGCGTGGCGGCCCGGCTGGCCGGCCGCCCGCTTGCGGCGGTGGCGCACCGCGTGGTGCACGGCGGCCGCAAGTACGCGGCGCCGGTACGCATCGATGCCGCGGTGCTGGCCGACCTGCGGGCCTTCGTTCCCCTCGCGCCACTGCACCAGCCTTTCGCGCTGGAGGCGATGGCCGCGCTGCTGGCGTCGGAGCCGGCCCTGCCGCAGGTCGCCTGCTTCGACACGGCCTTCCACCACACGCTGCCCCGGGTCGAGCAGATGCTGCCGCTGCCCTACGCGGCGTGGGAGCGGGGGCTGCGCCGCTACGGCTTCCATGGCCTGTCCTACGAGTACCTGTCGGTGGCCTTGCCCGAGCGGCATGGCGAGCGCGCGCGCGGCCGCACGATCGCCGCGCACCTGGGCAGCGGCGCGAGCCTGTGCGCCATGCAGGGCCTGCGCAGCGTCGCCACGACGATGGGCTTCTCCGCGCTCGACGGGGTGATGATGGGCACGCGCACCGGGGCGCTGGACCCGGGCGTCGTGCTCTACCTGATGGAGGTCGAGCAGCTCACGCTGGCACAGGTCGGGCATCTGCTGTACCACGAGTCGGGCCTGTTGGGCGTGTCGGGCGTCTCGTCGGAGCCGCGCGTGCTGCTGGCCGCCGAAGACCGCGACGACGAGGTCGGCGAGCGCGTGCGTGCCGCCCTGGCGCTGTACGTTCGCCGCATCGTGCGCGAGATCGGTGCGCTGGTGGCGGTGCTCGGCGGGCTGGACCTGCTGGTCTTCACGGCGGGCGTGGGCGAGCACAGCGCGCCGATCCGCGAGCGCGTCTGTGCCGCGCTCGGCTACCTGGGCCTGGTGCTCGACGATCCGGCCAACGCGCGCCATGCACCCTGGATCGCTGCCGCGCAAAGCCGTGTGGGCGTGGCGGTGGAGCCGACCAACGAGGAGTGGATCGCCGCGCGCGATGCCGCGGCGCTGCTGTCCCTCGGCCGCGCGGACGGCGCCTCCGGCTGACGCCGCCGGCGTGCGGCGCCGCTTCGCCGCGCTAGGGGCGGCGGCTGGCCTGGGCCTGAAGAATCCGGGGCAGGCTGGTCTCGATCCAGTCGGCCAGGCCCCGGACCCTTTCCGCGGCCTCCAGGCCGAGCGGCGTGAGGCGGTACTCCACATGGGGCGGCACGACGTCGAAGGCGATGCGGTCGACCAGGCCGTCGCCCTCGAGCGATTGCAGCGTCTGGGCCAGCATGCGTTCGCTGACGCCGCCGATCGCCCGGCGCAGCGCGCTGAAGCGGTGCACGCGCGTTTCCAGGACCAGCAGGACCAGCACGCCCCACCGGCTCGTGAGGTGCTGGAGCACCTGCCGCGAGGGGCAGCTCGCCACCAGCAACTCGCCGCGACGCATGGCGCCCAGCAGCGCCGACGTGTCCTGGGTGGGGTGCCGCGGAACGGGCAGGGTACTTACCTTCATGTGCGTACTTACAAAAAGTTCGTGTCGATCCTACAGTGCCTGCTTTCACCACTTCACAGGACATCTCATGAAAGTCGCAGTCACCGGCGCCACCGGCCAACTCGGTCGCCTCGTCATCGAGGGACTTCGCGCCAAGCTGCCGGCGGCCGACATCGTCGCGCTGGTCCGCACACCCTCGAAGGCCGCCGACCTGGGCGTGGAAGCGCGTGAGGCCGACTACAGCCGCCCGGAAACGCTGAGCCGGGCGCTGGCCGGGGTGGAGACGCTGCTGCTCATCTCCTCCAGCGAAGTCGGCCAGCGCGTGGCGCAGCACCGCCATGTCATCGATGCGGCCAAGGCGGCGGGCGTCACGCGCGTGGTCTACACCAGCCTGCTCCATGCCGACCGTTCGACCTTGAGCCTGGCGACCGAGCACGTCGAGACGGAGGCGCTGATGCGCGCCTCGGGCCTGCGCGTCACGCTCCTGCGCAACGGCTGGTACACCGAGAACTACACGGGCTCCGTCGGCTCCGCCGTCGCCCACGGCGCGTTCATCGGCAGCGCGGGCGACGGCCGCATCGCTTCGGCCGCGCGTGCCGACTACGCCGCCGCCGCGGTGGCGGTGCTGACCACGCCGGGACACGAGGGAAAGACGTACGAACTCGCCGGCGACTCGGCCTACACCCTGGCCGAACTCGCCGCGGAAATCACGCGCCAGACGGGCAAGGACATTCCCTACAGGAACCTGCCGCCGGCGGACTTCGCCGCAGCGCTGCGCGGCGCCGGCCTCCCGGCACCGTGGCCGGAGGCGCTGGCGGCGATTGACGTCGAGGTGTCGAAGGGCGCGCTGTTCGACGACGGTCGTGCCCTGTCGTCGCTCATCGGACGCCCGACGACACCGCTGGCGGCGTCGGTCGCCGCGGCGCTGCCCGGGCGTTCATCGCCGTGATCGCCACTGCCGGGCCAGCGCGACCAGGAGCGCGATCGCCAGCGCCGCCAGGATCAGGACATGCTCGTACGGCCGCAGCTGGCCGACGAGCCCATGCAGCAGCTGCGTCAGCTTGAGGCCGAACAGGACGACGACAGCGGCCCACACGAGCGACGCGGGAATACTCAGCGCCGTGTAGACCGATGCCCGCATCGGCCCCAGGCCCAGGGTGGCCGGCAGCACGATCCGCAGGCCCCAGGCGAAACGCATCAGGAAGACGGTGGCGGCCGGATGGCGCGAGACGAAGCCGTTGACGCGCGCGATGTGCCGGGCCATCGTCGGGCGTTTCGCCAGCAGGGCGGCGCCCTGGCGCCGCCCGAGGTGGAAGTAGAACTGGTCGGCCAGGAAGGCCGCAGCGGCGCCGCAGGCGACGAGCGGCCACAGCGAGAGGTAGCCCTGGTGCACCGCATAGGCACCGAGCATCAGGATCGTCTCGCCCTCGAAAAGCCCCCCGATGAAGACCGCGAGGTAGCCGTAATGCTCGAGGAGCGCGGAAGCATGCATGGCGCCGATCATGCCGCAGCCTCGTGGCCGTTTCCCTCGCCCTGGACGCCGAGCGGGTGGACTTGATCGCCATCAAGCGCGCGCCGAGATGCCGCGCCTAGAGTGCAGGCGAACACCCGCCCTTTCATCCATCGCCGCACCCCGGCCTATCGAGTCCTCCGTCATGTACCGAAAGATCCTGGTCCCCATCGATGGCAGCACGACCTCGCAACGCGCGCTGACCGAGGCCGCGCAGCTGGCGCAGCTTTGCGGTGCGTCGCTCGTGCTGCTGCACATCGTCGACGACGCTGCGCACGTCAACGGCTTCGAGCGCCCGGGGGTCTACGTTCAGGAGATCCGCCCGCGCTTCCTCGCGGCCGGCCAGGCGCTGCTCGACACCGCGAAGGCCGGGCTGGCCGCCACGCCCGTCGCGGTCGAGACCGTGCTGGTGGAGTGCTGCGGCGACCGGGTGTCCGAACGCATCGTGGAGCACGCCGTGAAGTCCGGCGCCGACCTGATCGTGCTCGGCACGCACGGTCGGCGCGGGGTCGACCGCCTGCTCATCGGCAGCGATGCCGAACAGGTCGCGCGCCTGGCGTCGGTGCCTGTGCTGCTGGTGCGCGCGCCGCGCGACTGAGGTTCAGCGCACCGGTTCGATCGTCATCACCGTGAGTGCGCCGTCGACCGTCGCGTGAGGATCACGGCGCCGCCGGTGTGACGGTCGCGCCACGTACGATCGGCGTGATGCAGGTACGTGAACACCCAGAGAGCCTTCGATCCACGGAAGCTTGGCGCCATGTCGTCGTCATCGGCGCCGGCGCGGTCGGCAGTGCAACAGCCATCGAAGCCTTGCGCGCGGGGCTGCGCGTCACCGTGATCGAGCCCGGCGAACCCGGTGACGAGCACGCCACCAGCTACGGCAATGCCGGCTGGCTGTCGTCCCATTCGGTCGTGCCGCCGGCCTTGCCGGGCGCCTGGCGCAAGGTGCCGGGCTGGCTGGCCGACCCGCTCGGTCCGCTGGCGGTGCGTTGGCGCCACCTGCCGCGCGCTGCGCCCTGGCTGCTGCGCTATCTGCTGTCGGGGGGGACCGAGGCACGGGTGCAGCGCACCGCCGATGCGTTGCGCACCTTGCTCGTCGATGCGCCGCAGCTGCACCAGCAACTGGCGCGCGAGGCCGGCGTGCCGCAGCTGATCGAACACCGCGGGCTGCTGCATGTCTATCGCTCGCAGGCCGAGTTCATGGGCGATGCGCTGGGGTGGCGCGTGCGCGAGCGCACCGGGGTGCGCTGGGTGCAGTGGGATGCGGCGCAACTGCGCGCGCACGAGCCCGACCTCGACGAGCGCTACACGCTCGGCATCTTCGTGGCGGAGGCCGGGCACTGCCGGGATCCGGGCGCTTACGTGGCGGCACTCGCGCGTCATGCCGGGCGGCAGGGTGCACAGCGCGTGGTGGCGCGCGCCACGGGTTTTCGCATCGAGGGCGGCCGGCTGCGGGGCGTGCTGACCGACCACGGCGAGGTCGCTTGCGACGCGGCGGCCATCTGCGCCGGCGCGTACTCGGCCGGGCTGGCGCGTGCGGCGGGCTCGCCGGTGCCGCTCGAGTCGGAGCGCGGCTACCACGTGATGGTCGGCGCCCCTGGGGTCGGTCCGCGCACGCCGATGATGGCGGCCGACGGCAAGCTGATCGCGCACTGGATGGACGGCGGCCTGCGCGCCGCAGGCCAGGTGGAGATCGGCGGGCTCGATGCGGCGCCCGACTGGCGCCGTGCCGACATCCTGTACAGCCACCTGCGCTCGATGTTCCCCGCCTTGCCGCGCGATGCCCAGGGGGCCGGCGTGCGCCACTGGCTGGGCCACCGGCCGAGCATGCCCGACGGGCTGCCCTGCATCGGGCCGGCGGCTGCGACGCCCGACGTGGTGCTGGCCTTCGGCCATGGCCATGTCGGGCTGGGCGGTTCGGCCCGCACCGGCCGGCTGGCGGCGCAGCTGCTCGCCGGCCGGACGCCGGAGACGCCGCTTGCGCCCTTCGACCCGCAGCGCTTCGGCCGCCGGCGCGCCGCGGCCTGAGGCTCAGTTCGCCGGTTCGAGCGTCATCACCGTGAGCGCGCCGTCGACCTTGTCGGCGGTGAACCTCACCTTGTCGCCGGGCTTGACCTTCTGCAGCAGCGCCGGCTCCTGGACCCGGAACACCATGGTCATCGGCGGCATGTCGAGGTTGGCGATCTCGCCATGGCGCAGCGTGATCTTCTGCTGCTCGACGTCTACTTTGCGGACCTCACCGTCGACCACGGGCAGCGGCGCCTGGGCGAAGGCCGAGAGGGACACGGCCATCAGGCCGAAGGCGAGGAGAACGAAGGGTGTGTGGCGCAGCAGCGCGCGTCTTTTCATGAGGGACTCCATGTCGATCGGCGGGTTCATCGGGCCGGCAGCACACGCACGCGCCCGGCCATGCCGAGTTCGTAGTGGTCGCCGACCAGGCAGGCGAAGTCGAAGTCGCCGGGGCGGTTGAAGTGCCACACCAGCTCGCCGGTGCGGCCGGCCTTCACATGCGCCATCCACGGGTCGTCGTGCTCCATGGTCGGGTGCTTCTTCATCTGTTCGGCGTGCTCGTCGATGGTCGCGCGGGTGCCGAGCACCAGCTCGTGCAGTTCCTTGCCGCGGTTGCGCAGGCGCAGGCGAACGGTTTCGCCTTCGCGCACTTCGATCACCGACGGTGTGAAGCGCATTTCGTCGGTCATGGCGATGTCGATGGTGCGGCGCACGGCCCGGGCTTCGCCGGCGATGCCCCAGGCCTGCTGTTCGGGCGGCAGCGCGGCCTGCGCGGCACGGGGCGTGTGCGCTTCATGCGCGAGAACGAAGAGCGGCGCCGCGAGCAGGGCGCTCGCGATGAGGGTTCGGAAGAGCTTCATATGGAATCTTTCGAGAGGAACTGAGGAGGGGGTCAATGCGCGTGGCCGGACGGCTTGCGCACGCTGGCGTCGGGGGCACCCGTGGCGGGCGGCGTGGCAGGCGACGTCGCGGGCGGCGCGCTGTCGCCGGGCACCTCGTGCGCCACCGTGCCGGCCGGGTGCCTGAACCAGCCGGGGTCGCGGTAGTCGCCCGGCCGCTGGTCGCGCCGCACCTTGAGCAGCGTGAACATGCCGCCCATCTCGGCGGGGCCGAACGGACCCTGGCCGGCCATCATCGGCAGCGTGTTGTCGGGCAGCGGCATCTCCATCGCGCCCATGTCGGCCATGCCCTTGTCGCCCATCACCATGTAGTCGGGCACCAGCTTCTGGATCTTCTCGGCAATGCCGCGGTGGTCGACGCCGATCATGGTCGGCACCGCGTGCCCCATCGGCCCCATCGTGTGGTGGCTCTTGTGGCAGTGCAGCGCCCAGTCGCCTTCCTCGCCGGCGATGAACTCGACCTGGCGCATCTGGCCGACCGCGACATCGGTCGTCACCTCGGGCCAGCGCGCCGTCTTCGGCACCGGGCCGCCGTCGGTGCCGGTCACCTCGAACTCGTGGCCGTGCAGGTGGACCGGGTGGTTCGTCATCGTGAGGTTGCCCACGCGGATGCGCACCCGGTCGCCACGGCGCACGTTGAGCGAATCGATGCCCGGGAACACGCGGCTGTTGAAGGCCCAGGTGTTGAAGTCGGTCATGGTGTTGACCTTGGGTGTCGCGCTGCCGGGCTCGACGTCGAAGCTGCCGAGCAGGAAGCAGAAGTCGCGCTGCACCTCGGCGATCAGCGGATGCCGCGCCTTCGGATGCGTCACCCAGAAACCCATCATGCCCATCGCCATCTGCGTCATCTCGTCCGCATGCGGGTGGTACATGAAGGTGCCCGGCCGGCGCGCGACGAACTCGTAGACGAAGGTCTTGCCCGGCGGGATGTGCGGCTGCGTGATGCCGCCGACGCCGTCCATGCCGTTGGGCAGGCGCTGGCCGTGCCAGTGCACGGTGGTGTGCTCGGGCAGCCGGTTGGTCACGAAAATGCGCACGCGGTCGCCTTCGACCACCTCGATCGTCGGGCCCGGCGACTGGCCGTTGTAGCCCCACATGTTGACCTTGAAGCCGGGCGCCATCTCGCGCACGACCGTCTCGGCGACCAGGTGGAATTCCTTGACGTTGCCGTTCATGCGCCAGGGCAGCGTCCAGCCGTTGAGCGTGACGACCGGGTTGTAGGGGCGGCCGTCGGGCGGCAGCAGCGGCGCGGCCGTGGCGGTCGATGACTGCGTGTGCGCGTCGGGCAGCGCGGCGAGCGCGACGCGGCTGACGCTGGCGGCGGCCACGGCCGTGGCCGCGCCGGTGAAGAAGTGGCGGCGGTCCATCAATGGGCTCCTGCAGGGGTTGGGTTGGGGGCGGCGGCGTTGTCGCCGGCGGTTTGCAAGGCACTCAGCCCCGCGGGCGAACTGCCGGTGAGCGTGAGCTGCAGGTCGGTGTCGGCCAGCCAGAAGTCGCGCTGCGCGTCCATGGCCGCGTTCACGGCCCCCATGCTGGTGCGCGTTTCGGCGAGCAGTTCCCACACGCTCGCGAGCATGCCGTTGTAGCGCAGCAGCATCTCGTCGTTGACCGTCCGGCGCAGCGGCAGCACCTCGGTCTGGTAGCGATGCGCCACGTCCCACGCGCTGCGCCAGCCGCCGTAGGCTTCGCGTGCCTCGCTCGCGGCCTGCAGGCCGGTGGCGCGCACACGGGCGGCCGATTGGCCGTAGAGCGCCTCGGCGCGCGCGTTGCGGGCCAGTCCCCCGTCGAACAGCGGGATCGGCAGCGCCAGCTCGACACCGCGCTGCGTGCTGCGGCCACCGTCGGCGTCGTTCGAGAAGGTGGTGTTGCGCACCGCCCCGATCTCCAGCGCATCGACGAAGCGCGTGGCCTTCGTGAGGCCGAGCGAATCGGCGGTGGCCGAGGCTTGCGCCTGCGCTGCGCGCACGTCGAGCCGGTCGCGCAGCGCGCTGGCCTGCACGTCCGTCAGCGTGGGCATCGACACCGGCAGCGGTGGCAAGCGGTCGGGCAAACGGTACGTCGACTGCGCGCTCGTCAGGCCCATCAGGCGGGTCAGCTGTTCGCGGTTGGCGAGCGCGCTTTGCTCGGCGCGCGCGAGCTGGGCCGATGCGTCGGCCAGCAGCAGTTGTTCGCGCGTGCGCTGCAGCGCGCTCCAGTTGCCGACCTGCGCCATGCGCTGCGCCAGGTCGGCACCGGCCTCGGCGGCGGCCTGGGCATCGCGCAGGTAGACCGCCGCCTGCTGCGCCGCCACCGCGCGCACCCAGGCGCGGCGGGTGTCGGCGGCCAGTTGCAGCACGCTCTGCGCCGCCTGCAGCTTGGCGACTTCGTGGCGCTGACCGGCCCAGCGGGCCTGCCAGGGCAGGGTGAGCAGGCCCAGCACGTTGAAGCTCAGCGCGCGGTCCAGCTCCAGTTCGCGTCCTTGGCGCAGGCGGCCGAAGGCGAACACGGGGTTGGGCAGCGACGCGGCCTGCGCGCGGTCGGCATCGCTCAGTTGCAGCGTCGCGAAGGCCTCCTGCATGCGCGGGCCGTTCGCCAGCGCGATGCGCACGGCCGCCTGCGCGTCGAGCGGCCGCGCGAGCAACGCGTCGACCGCCTGGCGGCTGGCGTCGTCGGGTGCACGGCGTGGCGTGGCGTCGCCGACGATGGGGTTGCGCGCGACGAGCACCTGCACGTCGCGCTCGCCCCCGTCGGGCGAGACGCTGGCGCAACCGGCCAGCGTGAACGCGAGCGCGGCGGCAGCCGCACGATGCGTGAGAGGAAGACGGAGGCTGCCGTCAGAACGGCGCGGCCAGCCCCGGAAGGGGCGATGAAAAAGGGACACGATGGATCTCCACGAGCGAGGAAGCGGCCGCTTGCCACCCGGAACGGGCGAACAGCGGACGGACTGCGGGCAGGGAGATCAGGAAATGGGCGGCTTGAAGCCCTGAACGGCTTCGGCGCTGGCGAAGCGCATGGCCTCGGCGACCGGCGCGTGGGCCGGCGCCGTGACTGGCATCGGCACCTCGGGCCAGGCCGTCACCGCGACGGAATGGCAGAACTGGCAGGTGTCGCAGGTGGCGTGCGCGGCGTGGGTGCCCTCGGAGCCGTCATGCGTGGCGCCGGGGTCCATCGCGGCATGCATCGCATGCGCTTCGTTGTCGTCGGCCGAAGGCATGGCATGCATCCCATGCGCCTTCATGGCGCCGTCGGCCATGGCATGCATCGCGTGCCCGGCCGTGGACGGCTGCACCGGTGCGAGCATCATGGCGTCGCCCAGCCAGCCGCGCAGGGGCAGCAGGACGATGGCGAGGACGAGCACCAGCAGACGCATGGGGTCGATTCTAGAGCCGGGTGCGCAGCAGCCTCAAGCCGTTCGCCACCACCAGCAGGCTGGCCCCCATGTCCGCGAACACCGCCATCCACATGGTCGCGCTGCCGGCCACGGCGAGTGCGAAGAAAACGACCTTGATGCCCAGCGCGAGCGAGATGTTCTGCCACAGCACCGTGTGCGTGCGGCGCGACAGGCGGATGGTTTCGGCGATGCGGCCGAGGTCGTCGTTCATGATGACCACGTCGGCCGCCTCCATGGCGATGTCGGTGCCCGCGGCACCCATCGCGAAGCCGATGTCGGCCTGGGCCAGTGCGGGTGCGTCGTTGATGCCGTCGCCGGTCATGCCGGTCATGCCGTAGCGCTGGCGCATGGCCTGCACGGCCTTGAGCTTATCGTCGGGCAGCAGGTCGCCGCGCGCATCGTCGATGCCGGCGGCCTCGGCCACGGCGCGGGCCGTGAGCGCGTTGTCGCCGGTCAGCATGACGGGCGCCACGCCCATCGCCTTCAGGTCGGCCACCGCCTGGCGCGAGCCGGGCTTGACGGTGTCGGCGACCGCGAAGAGGCCGAGCACCGCGTGCTCGTCGGCCAGCAGCGTCACGGTGCGGCCTTGCCGTTCGTGCGCGGCCAGGGCCTGCGCCAGCGCGTCGGTGCGCAGGCCGCGTTCGTCGATCAGCCGCAGGTTGCCGAGCGCCAGTGGGCGTCCTCCGATGCGGCCTTCGGTGCCGCGCCCGGCCAGGGCACGCACATCCGTCACGTCTTCGCGCGGCAGGTCGATGCCCGCGGCGATCGCCTTCGACACCGGGTGATCGGAGCGCGCCGCAAGGCTGCCCGCCGCGCTGCGTGTCCGAGCTTCATCCGCATCGCCCCAGGCTTGGAAGGCCACCAGCGTGGGCTTGCCTTCGGTCAGCGTGCCGGTCTTGTCGAGCGCCACCGCGCGCAGATTGCGCGCGCCTTCCAGGTGGGTGCCGCCCTTGATGAGAATCCCGCGCCGTGCCGCAGCGGTCAGGCCACTCACGACCGTGACGGGCGTCGAGATCACCAGCGCGCACGGGCAGGCGATGACCAGCAGCACCAGCGCCTTGTAGATCGCGTCGAGCCATGCCCAGTCGAGCAGCAGCGGCGGCAGCACCGCGACGAGCACGGCCAGCGCGAACACGGTCGGCGTGTAGACCGCGGCGAAGCGCTCGACGAAGCGCTGCGTCGGCGCACGCGAAGCCTGCGCCTGCTCGACCGATTCGATGATGCGGTCGAGCGTGGTGTGCCCGGCCGCCGCCGTGACGCGCATCTCGAGCTCGCCGGTCTGGTTGACCGTGGCGGCGAAGACCGCATCGCCGATACCCTTGTCCACCGGGATGCTCTCGCCGGTGACGCTGGCCTGGTCGACCGCGCTGCTGCCGGCCGTCACCACGCCGTCGAGCGGCACGCGCTCGCCGGGGCGGATGCGCACCACCGCGTCGACCGCGACGCTGCGTGCCGCCACGCGCTGCCACGCGCCGTCGGCGCCGCGCACCTCGGCTTCGTCCGGCGCCAGCGCCATCAGGCCGCCGATCGCGTTGCGCGCGCGGTCGGCCGCCTTGTGCTCGATGAATTCGGCCAGCGCGTAGAGCGCCATCACCATCGCCGCCTCGGGCCACTGGCCGATCAGGAAGGCGCCCGTGACGGCCACCGCCATGAGCGCGTCGATGCCCAGCCTGCCGCGCAGCAGCGAGCTCAGGCCGTTGCGGTAGATGCCGGTGCCAGCCAGCGCGATGGCCAGCGCTGCGAGCACCATGCCGCCGAGGCGCCCCATGGTGGTGTCGGGCAGCAGCAGGTGGCTCAGCTCGGCCAGCACCGCGACGACCAGCGCGGCGACGATGCGCGGCAGCGCGGGCAGCGGGCCATGGTCGTGCCCGTCGTCGCCTGCGTCGGCATGCGTGTGGTCGTGGTCATGGTCGTGCCCCGCCTCGCCATGGGCGGGCGGCACTGGCGCGCTGGCCGGGCGCAGCCGCACCGGGGCGCCGCAGCAGCTGTCGCAACCGGCAGTGTCTTTGACCGGGCGCTGTGGCGGGGTCGTGGCGGCGGTGTGGTCCTGGGACATTCGGGGCGTGCGCTTTCTCATTTCTGAAGATGTGCCACGATTGGAAACGTTGAAGTCACTTGAAGGTCAAGCCATGTCTGTTGCAATGCCGCGCGCCGCGCAGGGTTTCCGCATCGGCGAGGCCGCGCACGCCAGCGGCGTGAGCGCCGCCAACATCCGCTACTACGAGAAGCAGGGCCTGATGGCGCCGCAGGGCCGCGGCGACAACAGCTACCGCCTCTACAGCGACGCCGACGTGCACACGCTGCGCTTCATTCGCCTGTGCCGGGCGATGGACATGTCGCTCGACGAGGTGCGCACCCTGCTCGGGCTCGACCTGCGCAGCAAGACCGATTGCGACGCGGCTTGCGTCGCGCTCGACGCGCACCTGGGCCATGTGCGCGAACGGCTGCGCGAACTGCGTGCGCTGGAGAAGGACCTGCTCGCGTTGCGCAATAGCTGCGACGGCAGCGATGCGCAGTGCCACATCATCGAGTCGCTGCACGCGCGGGCCGATGCGCAGCCGTTGCGCGGCGAGCGCGGCACCTCGGCCACGCGGCATGTCTGATCGACGTTAGTTAACCGGCGGCCCGGACGGCAGCGGCATTGGCAGGCCGCGCATGCGCACTTCCGTGCGCAGCAGGTCGGGGAAGTCGCTGATCAGCCCGTTGACACCCAGGTCGATCAGCTTCGCCATGTCGGCGCGCGTGTTGATCGTCCAGGGGATCACCTGGAAGCCCAGGGCCTGCGCTTGCTTCACCGCCGCGGCGGTCACCGTGCTGCCGGCGGGCGACCACACGACCGGGCCTGGCGTGGCGCCGGTCGCGGCCTTCACCAGCAGCGGCGTCGAGCCGAAGTCCGCCGCGTTCAGCCCGGCCGTCCACCGGCTGTCCTTGAGCGTGCGCGCCATCGTGAGGTAGGCCCGCGGCATCTGCGGCGCGAGCTCGCCGACGAGCGCGAGCGAACGCCAGTCGAAGCTCTGGATCGTCACGCGCTCCGCCATGCCGGCCTGGTCGATCTCGGCCAGCAGCGCGCGCACCATCGCCTCGGGCGACGCGCTGTCGTCCGGGCGCGTCGGGTCCAGCTTGGTCTCGATGTTGAAGCGCACCGCGTGGGCGCGGCGCGCCGCGTGATCGCCTGGTCGAAGGCGTGCAGCGTGTTCTCGGGCCACAGGCCCCGGCCGCCGCGGTGTGCCTGGAGGTCGAAGGCGTGTGCGGCGGTGGCTGCCAGCGACGTCAGCGCCATCAGCGCCGTACCGATCAGGGGGCGTGCGCGCGGCACTTCAAATTTCCATAGCGCTCCGCAGCGCATGAAACCGGCGCGGCCAAATGCCAGGGCACCCGCGGAACTGGCTCTGCCAGGCCGCTGGGTGCGCCCCTAGGGGGGAGGCGCCGTAGGCGCTTCGGGGGGTCATTTCAACCCTACCTTGATGTCGTCTTGCTGTACGGTGATGTCACCGATCTCGTAGGTCTTGCGGCCGACAGTCAGCTCTTCGGGCTTGAAGGTGCGCAGCGGGTAGTCGCGCAGCAGCTCCTGCGCCACCAGGCCGCCGATCTGCTGCAACCGTTCGGCATCGCGGCCGTTCAGGCCCTGCAGTTCGATGCGCTCGGCGCGCGGGTCGTGCAGCCGCAGCGTCAGCGCGGGCACGTCGTACTTCAGCGCACTGCTCACCGACACGATGCCCTCGACGCTCGACGGCTGCATCAGCGGGCTGCCGATGGTCATCAGCGCCGTGATCGCCGCGCGGTTGCCGGCCGCATCGAGCACCAGCTTCGGGTCGCGCAGGCTCACCGAGAACAGTTCGGCGTAGCGCTGGCGCACCGGGAAGCGCTTGGCGATCTGCGCCTGCAGCTCATCGCGGCCGATGGTGTATTCGCTGGTGAAGAAGTTGAAGCCGGCCAGGGCGGCGAGCGGCGTGCCGGCCGCGACCGCGCCCAGTGCGCGAAGAAGTCGACGGCGTTCAGGCGAAGCGGAGTGTCGAGAGCGTTTCTGCATAACGCTGGGAGCTTGCCACAGCCGAAAAGATCCCCGGTGTGCCGTTTGGCGTGACCCGTTGTCGTCAGAGTGCCCGTCGGCGGGCGTAGCGCACCACCGTCACACCTGCGCGTGCCTGGCGCGTGGAGGGCATCACCAGCACGCAGTCGTCGTAGGGCGTGGTAACCGGTTCGCCATCGTTCCAGCCGATCACGGTGCCGGCCTGTGCGATGACCTCGAGGCCGGTGAAGGGCTTCGCGAAGCGGAAATCCGCGCTGCGCGCGACCACCGGCCCGGTCACGTCCAGCGCCCACTGGCGCGGGGCGTCTGCTTGCACCCAACCGGCCAGCAACTGCGCAACCGTCGCTTCGTCGAGCGTGCCGGCGGCGCACAGGAACCGTGCGCACTGGTCCTGCGCCACGGTGCGGCTGGCCAGGGCGCCGTGGAAGCCGCATTCGACCAGCAGGGCCAGCGCATCGTTCGTCGAGTCGGCATCGGGCGCACCGAAGCGACCGAAGTCACGCATGCGAACGCCGTCCTGGTGGCCGGCGTCGATGACGACGTGCTCGGGGCTGCGCAACTGCCGCGCCAGCGCGAGGTTGCGCGGCATCGGGCCGGTGAGCGTCAGCGGCGGAGAGGGCTCGTGCATCGAATGCAGATCGAGCAGCCAGTCCGCCTGTTCGACATAGGGCTGCAGCGCGGCGGCACGGCGGCGCTCGCGCGTGCCGCCTTCGGCGATGCGATCGGCCGACCATTGGCGATTCAGGTCTTCATCGACGAAGCGCGACGCGTCGTGATCGGCGGGGTCGAAGCGATCGAAGGCTTCGAGGTTGCAGAAGGCCAGCGTCAGGCTGCCGCGTTGTGGCCGCACGCCGGCTTCGAGCAGGCCCTTCAAGGCCCAGGCGCCACAGACCTCGTTGCCGTGGACCAGTGCAGAGATCATCACGTGGCGACCGGGCGCGTCCGCGTCGAAGCGCCAGACGCCTTCGGTGCCGGTGTTGCCGGATCGCCAGGCCGACAGGTCGGGGGCAGGGAGATCGAAGGTCGACAGGGGCACGCTCACTCCTTGATGTTCGCGAACTGGACGATCTTCTTGTACTTGGCGGTCTCCGTGACCAGGAAACGGTCGAGGTCCACCGGCACCGTCGGGACGACCGAACTGCTGGCCTCCATCTTCTTGCGGAAGTCGGGCGATTGCAGGATGTCGGCCAGCGCCTTCTTGAGGCTCGCCTGCACCGGCTCGGGCAGCCTGGCCGGCCCCAGCAGGGCGAACCAGACGCTGATGTCCAGGCCCTTCAGGGTGGGGCTCTCGCCGAGCGCTGGCACGTCCGGCGTGATGGCCGAGCGCTTGGCCTCGGTGGTGCCCAGCGCCACCATCTTGCCGCTGCGGATGTAGGGCAGGGCGCTGGAGAGAACGAACATGCCGAACTCGATGTTGCCGCCCAGCAGGTCGTTGGTGAGCGGGGCCACGCCGCGGTAGGGCACATGCGTCATGAACACGCCGCCCTGTTGCTTGACCATTTCGCCCGCCAGGTGCAGCGAGGTGCCCACGCCGGAGCTGCCGTAGCTGAACTTGCCGGGGTTCTTCTTCAGCAGCGCCAGCAGGTCGTTGGCATTCTTCACGCCGGCCGCTGGCGAGGCGACCAGGACCAGGGGTTGGGAAGCGACCAGACCGATGGGCGTGAAGTCCTTCAGGTCGTAGCGCACGCTGGGATTGACCAGCCTGCTGATCGCCACCTCGTTGTTGGCGCCGACCAGCAGCGTGTAGCCGTCGGGCGCGGCATTGGCCACCTTCTGGGCGCCGATGGCGCCGCCGGCACCGCCCACGTTCTCGATGACGACCGGCACACCCAGGCGCTGCGACAGCTCGAGGCCCAGCGCGCGACCGGTCAGGTCGGTGGAGCCGCCGGGCGGGTAGCCGACCACCAGCGTGATGGGCTTGCTCGGGTACACGTCGGCCATGGCAGCGCCGGCCGACCAGGCCAGGCCGCACAGGGCCAGGGTGACGCAGGAAGAGAGGGTACGGGAAAGACGCATCGCGGTGGCCTCGGGTTGGGTGGGACTGCGCGAATTCTGCGAATCCCGGCCGCCGGCCGTGGTGCCGTCGCAGCACGATCTCATGCCGATTGGGACCTGGTCAGCGCGGCGTCATGGCGTGCCAGACGGCCTCGGCGAGTTCACCCAGCCGGCGCTTCGGCCGGTAGAGCCGCACCTCGAAGCGGATTTCCAGGCGTCGACCTCCCACCGCGATCAGGCGGCCGGCCTTGCAGTCCGCCTGCACCATCGACCAGGGCAGCCATGCCACGCCCAGGCCGCGGAGCACGTACTCATACAGCGCGTCGGCCGAATCGCATTCGATATGGCGCTTCAGGCGCGGCGCCTGCGTGTTGTTCACGAGCAGGTCTTCCACCATGCGGCCCATGGCCAGGGTGCGCGCATACGACAGGAAGGGCACGTCGCCAGGCACATCGAACCCATGAAGCGCGATGCCGCTGGCATCGGTGCGGGACACCGGCACCAGCTTGTCGGAGGCGACCGTCGCATGCGCGAACTGCCGCCCGTCGAGCCGGAAGGTGAGCGCGGCGTGATGAAAGATCAACGAGAAGTCGACCTCGTTGTGCTCGAGCATGCGAACGATCTCGGCCAGCGCGTTGGTCAGCACCCGGACCTCGCCTTGCCGCAGCACGGGTTGCAGCCGTACCAGCGCGTCGGCCAGCACCGTGCGTGCCAGCGTGCGGCCGGTGGCCACCGTCACCGTGCGCGCCTGGCGGCCGGCGACGCTGCGCATTTCCTCGCGCGAGCCTTCGACACCCCGCACCACCTGCGTGGCGTTTTCCAGGAAGCTGTCGCCCGCAGGCGTCAGCGCCACGGGCGAACTGCCCCGCTCGATCAGTGCCGTTCCGGCCCACGACTCCAGCGCGCGGATGCGGCGGCCGAAGGCCGGGTGCGTGACATGGCGAAGTTCGGCCGCGCGCGTGAAGCTGCGGGTCTGCGCCAGCACGATGAAGTCTTCCATCCACTTGAGTTGCATGGCGTGGATTCTCCGGCCAGCGACCGGAATGGGCGCAGCAGTGCGTCAGTCGTGCAGCGACGACAGGAACTGCTTCAACTCCGGCGTCTGCGGATTGCTGAACAGTTCGGCCGGCGGCCCCATCTCGTGGACGCGGCCCTGGTGCATGAAGATCACGCGGTCGCCCACCTTGCGGGCGAAGCTCATCTCGTGGGTGACCATCAAGAGCGTCATGCCCTCGTCGGCCAGCGACTCGACCACGCGCAGTACCTCGCCCACCAGTTCGGGGTCGAGCGCCGAGGTGATCTCGTCGCACAGCAGCACCGCCGGCTCCATCGCCAGCGCGCGGGCGATGGCCACGCGCTGCTGCTGGCCGCCCGAGAGCTGGTCCGGCATGGCGTCGAATTTCTCGGCCAGCCCGACGCGCGCGAGCAGCTGGCGCGCCTGCGCGGTGGCCTCGGCCTGGCCGCGCTTCTTCACCAGCGTGGGCGCGAGCATCACGTTCTTGCCGACCGTGAGGTGCGGGAAGAGGTTGAAGCCCTGGAAGATCATGCCCACGCGCTGGCGCAGCTCGCGCATGGCCATCGCGCTCTCGTGCAGCAGCGGCTTGTTGTCCACCGAGAGCGAGCCCTCCTGGAACACTTCGAGCCCGTTGATGCAGCGCAGCAGCGTGCTTTTGCCCGAGCCGCTCTTGCCGATGATGGCGATCACCTCGCCGCGCTTGACGGTCAGGTCGATGCCCTTGAGCACCTCGTTGGTCCCGTAGGACTTGCGCAGCGCCGTGATCTGCACGATGGGTGCGCCGGCGGCGACATGGGCGCCGCCTGCATCGGCCGCAGCGACGGTGGTGGACGTGGACGGCGAGGCGGACGGGTTAAGCACGGCGGACATGGGTCTTCCTCTCGAGATGTTTGGCGAACAGACTGATGGGGAAACACAGCGCGAAGTACATCAGCGCGACGCAGCTGAAGACCACGAAGGGCTTGAAGGTGGCATTGGAGATCATGCTGCCGGCCTTGGTGAGTTCCACGAAGCCGATCACCGAGGCCAGCGCGGTGCCCTTGACCACCTGCACCAGGAAGCCGACGGTGGGCGCGGTGGCGATCTTCACGGCCTGCGGCAGGATCACGTGGCGCATCTGCTCGCCGAAGGTGAGCGCGAGGCTTCCCGATGCCTCCCACTGCCCCTTGGGGATGGAGGCCACGCAGCCGCGCCAGATCTCGGTGAGGAAGGCGCTGGTGTAGAGCGTGAGCGCCACGGTGGCCGCGGTCCATGCCGACACCTCGATGCCCATCAACGCGATGCCGAAGTAGGCGAGGAAGAGTTGCATGAGCAGCGGCGTGCCCTGGAACAGCTGGACGTAGGCGCCGATCGCGCGGTCGAGCCACTTGCCCGCGCGCAGCCGCAGGAAGAGCAGCAGCCCGCCCACCAGCCCGCCGCCGACGAAGGCGATCAGCGAGAGCACCACGGTCCAGCGCAGGGCCAGCAGCAGGTTGCGCAGGATGTCCCAGAGAGAGAAGTCGTTCATGACGGTATTCCTCGAGTTTCTTGCGCTAAGCCTGGGCGCAGCCGATGAGACCGGCACGGCCGGAGGCCAGGGCACCCGCGGAACTGGCTTCGCCAGGCCGCTGGGTGCGCCCCCTTGAGGGGGAAGCGCCGCAGGCGCATCGGGGGTGGGTGTTCATTTTCAGCGGCCGAAGAAGAGTTTGGGGCCGGCCCAGTTGAGCAGGCGGCGCAGGCCGATCGACAGCGCCAGGTAGATCAGCGTGGCGATGATGAAGGCCTCGAACGCGCGGAAGTTGCGGCTCTGGATCAGGTTGGCCGCGTAGCTCAGGTCTTCGACCGAGATCTGGCTGCACACCGCCGAGCCGAGCATCACGATGATGATCTGGCTCACCATGGCGGGCCAGACCTTCTTGAGCGCGGGCGGCAGCACCACGCGCAGGAAGACCTGCATGCGGTTGAGCGCGAGGCTCACGGCGGCTTCGATCTGTCCCTTGGGCGTGGCCTCGATGCCGGCGCGGATGATCTCGGTCGCGTAGGCGCCGAGGTTGGCCACCATCGCGATGATCGAGGCCGTCTCCGGCGTGAGCTTGACGCCCGCGGCCGGCAGCCCGAAGAAGATGAAGAAGAGCTGGACGATGAAGGGCGTGTTGCGGATCAGCTCCACATAGGTGCCCACCACCCAGCGCAGCCATGCTGGCCCGCTGGAGCGGGCCCAGGCGCAGGCCACGCCCACCACCATGCCGATGACCGTGGCGATGGCCGTGAGGCCGATGGTCCACGCCACGCCCTTGGCGAGCAGCCGCCAGTCGACCAGAACGGCGCCGAAGTCGAATTCCATGTCAGCCTTTCAGCAGGTGTTGTGACGCCGCAGCGTTTCAAGTCCCTTCCAGGGACACCGCGGAACCGGCTTCGCCGGACCGCTGGTGTCTCCCCCTCGAGGGGGAGGCGGCTACACGAAGTGAGCCGCTTCGGGGGTGGGACTCATACAGGCAGGTCGCCGGCTGCTTTACCCAGCCACTTCATCGACATCTTGTCGAGCGTGCCGTCCTTCTTGGCGGCCGCGATGATCTCGTTGACCTTGGCCTTCAGGGCGGTTTCGTTCTTGGCGATGCCCACGAAGCACGGGCTGTCCTTGAGCAGCAGCTTGAATTCGGCGCTGACCTTCGGGTTCTTGGCCAGCATGTCGCTCGCCACCGCGGCGCTGGTCGCGACGGTTTGCGTCTGGCCGGCCACGAAGGCGGCGATGGTCGCGTTGTTGTCCTCGAAGCGGCGGTAGTCGACGTTCGGCGGCGCCACCTTGTTCAGTTCCTGGTCTTCCATCGCGCCGCGCGTCACGGCCACGGTCTTGCCGGCCATGTCGGCGAAGCTGGTGAGCTTCATGCTCTTGGCGGCGTACACGGCCTGGAAGAAGGGCGCGTAGGCGGAGGAGAAGTCGATGACCTTCTCGCGCTCGGCGTTCTTGCCCAGCGTGGAGATCACGAGGTCGGCCTTCCTGGTTTGCAGGTACGGGATGCGGTTGGCGCTGGTGACGGGCACCAGTTCGATCTTCACTCCCATCTTGGCGGCGATGAGCTGGGCCATCTCGATGTCCAGGCCGACGGGCGTCATGGTCTTGTCGACCGAGCCGTAGGGCGGGTAGTCGGTGGGCACGGCGACCTTCAGGGTCTTGGACTTCATGATGTTGTCCAGCGCGTTTTGGGCCTGCGCGCCGCCGGCGGCGAACAGGGCGGACGATGCCAGCGCGAGAAGGGCGAACCGGCGTTTGGAGAGAGTGAGAACGGACTTCATAGCAAGGCTCCTAGGTAAGTCGATGAATCGTCGGAAGGGGTGGCGGGCTTGGCGGGCGTCTTGCGCCCGGCCTTGCCTTTTTCGGCAGTGCTTGTATGCAAGAGTTGTGCCTTAGTCTTGTCGGCCGAAGGGGTGCCCCGAAGCGGGGCCAGTGCATCGCGCAGGTGCGCGAGCGGGTCGTTCTGGGTCTGCTGGCGCAGGGCGGAATGCACCGTTCCGATGTGCTCGGCCATCAAGGCTTCGGCCGCGGCGGCGTCGCCCCGGGCCAGTGCGTCGACGATGCGCACATGGTCGTCGCACGATTGCGCGGCGTCGTGCGTCGACTGGTAGAGCATGGCGATCAGCGTGGTGCGCGCGGTGAAGTCGCGCAGGGTGTCGGCCAGCAGGTTGTTGCCCAGGCACTCGGCCAGGCAGACGTGGAAGTCGCCCAGCAGGAAGCTGCGCGCGCCCACGTCGCTCTCCTTGATGGCGGCCTTCTCGCGCTGCAGGTGCTGCTTCAGGCGGCGCAGCGCCGCCTTGTCGACGCTGCCCGCGCTGCGGATCAGGCCGACCTCGATCACGCGGCGGGCCTCGAAGGCCTCCCGGGCTTCCTCCTCGGACGGCTCGATCACGAACCAGCCCCGGCGCGCCGACACGGTGACGATGCCGCGCGCCGCCAGGCGGGTGAGGGCCTCGCGCACGATGGTGCGGCTGCAGTCGAACAGCATGGCGAGCTGCTGCTCGCCCAGGCGCGAGCCGGGTGCCAGCTTGCGGGCCATCACCGCTTCGACGATGCGTGCACTGATTTCGGAGGCGGAGATGGACATGCCTGAGGCGTCAGCAGGTTCCGTGCCTGCTGGTATGCAAGATGTGTGCACCAAGCCGGTGAATGCGCCGGGTGGTGCATCGGCGCCGTTGGCGTGCGTCGCGCTGCACCGCACCGGTTCGTGCCGTGCGCAGGCGGCGTCGGAGCGCGGTGTTTTCCGCAGGCAGAATCCGAGCCAGCACAACAACAATCTCTCAGACCCGCATGTTCCCGCGTGATGGCCGCCCGACGAGCATCGACCTCCTGCCAGTGTCCGGGCGGTCGGACACCGTCGTGGCCGATGTGCTCAGACCCATCGGCGAGGCGCTCGACAGCCTGGGGATCGCCTGCTGCCTGTTCGACCCGAGCGACGCCACGCTGCTGTGGAACCGCACCTTCCTGCGTTTCTTCCCCGAGCACGCGGACGCCATCCATGTCGGCGAGCCCTATGCCGAGAACCTGCGCCGCTTCTACGGCAAGCGGCTCGATGCCCGCGAGAAGCCGGCGATCGAGCGCTACATCGCCGAGGGGATCGCGCGCCATCGCACGCAGCAGCAGCCGATCGTCTTCAGCCACGGAGGGCGTCAGCTGCGGGTCGCGTCCCTGCCGCTGCAGGGCGTCGGGCGCATCCGCCTGTGGCGCGAGGAGGCCCTGGAGGCCGGCGGGGGCCTGACGGCGTCGGGCAACGGTTGCCCGGAGTTCTCGAGCCTCGACGGCGCTTCGCTGTTCGACCATCTGGCGGATGGCTTCATGGTGACCGACCCCGACCACTGCATCGCGTGGGTCAACGAGCCTTTCGTTCACCTCTATGGACTGGCGGACCGCGATGCGGCCCGGGGCCTGCGCTTCGAGGCGGTCTACCGCCTGGCCTGGTCGGATGCCGCGCGGGAGGAGCACCCTCTGTTCGAGCAGGGCCTGGTCGTGCTCGAGGAGAACCTGCGCTTCGCCGGCGCGCCTTTCGAGGTGCCGCTGCCACAGGCGCGCTGGAGCCGTGTGGTGGTGCAGCACGGCCCCGATGGCCGAGGCTACTTCGCGCACGTCGACATCACGGTGCTCAAGCGCCAGCAGCAGCAGCTGGTGGCGGCCGAGCGCCGCGCGCGCGAGAGCGAAACCTTGCTGCGCCAGAAGTCGGCGCTGCTCGAGGCCACGCTCGAGCGGATGGAGCAGGGCATCATGATGGTCAATGCGCAGCGGGTGGTCGAGGTGTGCAACCGCCGGGCGATGCAGCTGCTCGACCTGCCGGAAGACCTGATGGCGTCGCGGCCCAGTTTCCAGTCGGTGCTCGACTACCAGACCGCGAAGGGCGAGTTCGCCAGCACCCCGGCGGACGTGCTGGACTTCATTCGCGAAGGCGGCATCCTCCAGACGTCCCAGCGCTACGAACGGCCGCGGCCCGACGGGCGTGTGATCGAGATCTTCAGCGTACCGATCGAGGGCGGCGGCGTGGTGCGGACCTACACCGACATCACTGACCGGCGTCGCAGCGAGGCGCGCATCCGCCACCTGGCGCGCCACGACGGATTGACGGCCCTGGTGAACCGCGATGCCTTTCTCGAAAGCCTGGTGGAGGCGGTCCGCGCGGCCCGCCTGGGCGCCGTGCCCTTCGCGGTGCACTACATCGACATCGACCGCTTCAAGCCGATCAACGACCGCTTCGGCCACGCCGTCGGCGACAAGGTGCTGGTGATGGTGGCCGATCGCATGCGGCAGACCGCCGTGGACGGCGAGGTCCTGGCGCGTCTGGGGGGCGACGAGTTCGCCGTGCTGCAGTACGGCGCGGGCAACGAACAGGCGGCGCGGTCGCTGGCCGACCGCCTGCTGGCGGCGCTGGCGCCGCCGATGCAGGTCGAAGGCCATCGCCTGACCGTGGGCGCATCGATCGGTATCGCGCTGTATCCCGACGCAGGCGACGACGCCGACCTGCTCATGCGGCACGCGGACAGCGCGATGTACGCCGCCAAGGTGCACGGCGCGGCCAGCGTGCAGCTCTACGCGCGCGGCGTGCCGGGACTCAGGCTTTCAGCGTCGCCTTGAGGGTGATCTCCGGCACGCTGGCCAGCGCCTTCGACAGGGGGCAGCCGGCCTTGGCGGCGGCGGCGATGGCCTGAAACTTCGCCTCGTCGATGCCGGGAATGCTGGCGTCGAGTTCCAGCGCGATGCGGTCGATCTTGAAGCCGGCGCCGTCCTTGGACAGGCGCACGGCGGCGCGCGTGTCGATCGCCGTGGCCGCGAGGCCTTCGGCCTCCAGCGCGAAGGCGAAGGCCATGGTGAGGCAGGCGGCGTGGGCCGCGCCCACGATCTCTTCCGGGTTGGTGCCGGTGCGGTCGTCGCCGAAGCGGCTCGCGAAACCGTAGGGGTAGTCCTTGAGCGCGCCGGTCTCGGTGCTGATGTGGCCTTGGCCGGTCTTGCCGGCGCCTTCCCAGTGAACGCTTGCCTTCTTGTCTGCTGCCATGAGGAACTCCTTGAGGGGGTGATGCGGTGAGTGGGCCTCTCTTGTAGGGTGGCGCCGGCCGCCCGTCTGTCGGCCTGAGGCGCGAACTGGCTCCCTCGTTGGGGGCGGGAGCGCGCTGTGGCGTCGCCTGTGCGACGGCTTCGGGGCTTCCCCCATGGGGTTCCCCCTCCGTGCGTCGTACCCTCGGGGGCTCTCGTCTGGAGACTTCATGGACCGCCCGCATCACAAGTTCTGGCCCAAGCGCCTGCCCCATGCCATCACCGTGCCGGCGACCTCGCTGTGGCACAACCTCGCCACCGCCGCCGCGCGCTACCCGGACAAGGCCGCGCTGGTCTTCTTCGGCACGGTCGTGACGTACCGCGAGCTGGTGGCGCGCGCGGAGCGGCTGGCCGGCACGCTGCACGCGCTGGGGGTGCGGCGCGGCGACCGTGTCGTGCTGGACATGCAGAACTGCCCGCAGCTGGTCGTCGCCCATTTCGCCATCCTTCGTGCCAACGCCGTGGTGGTGCCGGTCAACCCGATGAACCGGGCCGAGGAGCTCAAGCACTACATCGTCGACCCCGATGCCAAGGTCGCCCTCACCACCGGCGACCTCGCGCCCGAGCTGGCCAGGGCCAGCGACGCGCTCGAGCCCGCGCAGCGGCTGTCGCACCTGATCGTCACGCAGTTCACCGATGCCTTCGACCCCGCGGTGACCGGCGACGAGGCGCCCGCCCCGGCCTGGCGCGACTGGCTGCTGGCGCGCCACCCGCTGCCCGCGCTGGCGGGCGGCACCGTGCTGCACTGGCAGGACGCGCTCGACGCCGGCCACACGCCGCCCGCGCACGTGGTGGGCGCCGGCGACATGGCGCTGCTGCCCTACACCAGCGGCACCACCGGCCTGCCCAAGGGCTGCATCCATCACCATTCGAGCCTGATGCACAACGCGGTGGCCAGCCAGCTGTGGGGCTCGGTGTCGCACGAAGCGGTGGTGCTGGCGGTGGTGCCGATGTTCCACATCACCGGCGTGGTGAGCATGATGCACACCGCCATCTACTCGGGCGCCACGCTGGTCATCATGCCGCGCTGGGACCGCGAGGTGGCCGGGCGCCTGATCTCGCTGCGCAAGGTGACGAGCTGGACCAACATCCCGACGATGGTGATCGACCTGATGGCCAGCCCCAACTTCGCCAGCTTCGACCTGAGCAGCCTGAGCTACATCGGCGGCGGCGGCGCGGCGATGCCGCAGGCCGTGGCGCAGCGGCTGTTCGAGCAATACGGCCTGCGCTACCAGGAAGGCTACGGCCTGACCGAGACCGCTGCGCCCTCGCACGCGCAACCCTTCGAGCACCCGAAGCAGCAGTGCCTGGGCATCCCCTACATGAGCAGCGACTCGCGCGTGGTCGACCCCGAGACGCTGCAGGAAATGCCGATGGGCGAATCCGGCGAGATCATCACCTGCGGCCCGGAAGTGTTCCAGGGCTACTGGAAGCGCCCCGACGCCACGGCCGCGGCCTTCGTCGACTTCGACGGCAAGCGCTACTTCCGCACCGGCGACATGGGCCGCGTCGACGAGGACGGCTACTTCTTCATGACCGACCGCCTCAAGCGGATGATCAACGCCAGCGGCTTCAAGGTCTGGCCGGCCGAGGTCGAGCTGCTGATGTTCAAGAACCCGGCGATCCAGGAGGCCTGCATCATCGGCACCAAGGACGCCTACCGCGGCGAGTCGGTCAAGGCGGTGGTCGTGCTGCGGCCCACGCACAAGGACACGACCGAGCAGCAGATCATCGACTGGTGCCGCGAGCACATGGCGGTCTACAAGATTCCGCGCCAGGTGCAGTTCGTCGACGCACTGCCGAAGAGCGGGGCGGGCAAGGTGATGTGGCGCCTGCTGCAGGAGAAGGAAGCGGACCCGGCCTGATCGCACGGGCTCACCCTGAACGGGGGCGTTGTGCTTCGCGCCCAGGTCCGCAAGAATCGCGGGCATGAAACGCAAGATGGCACATGTGAAAAAGGCGCCCGCCGCAGCGACGGGCGCGCACGCCATCGGTACCGTGGCGTTGGGATCGCTCGCGACGGCCGCCCTGGCCGTCGGTACCGTGGCGATCGGCGCGTTGGCCATCGGCCGGCTCTCGGTGGGCCGGGCGCGCATCCGGCGGCTCGAGATCGACGAGCTGGTCGTGCGTCGGGTCCGTGTGGAAGATCCGCACGCTGATGCGGCTCGGGCAGAGGCCGAGCGCTAGCCAGTCTCAGGAGCACACCATGGCACTCAAGGATCTTCTTCCCGGCAAGCTGGGTTTCGGCACCGCGCCGCTCGGCAACATGTTCCGCGATATCCCGGAGGCCGAAGCGCGGGCGACCGTGGATGCCGCGTGGAACGACGGCATCCGCTACTTCGACAACGCGCCCTTCTATGGCGCGGGCCTGGCGGAAATCCGCATGGGCGAGGCGTTGGCCGATCGGCCCCGCGACGACTACGTGATCAGCACCAAGGTCGGCCGCCTCATCCTCGACGAGGTGGAGGACGTGAGCGCCCGCGACCTGGGCGAGAAGGGCGAGGTCTTCAAGCATGGGCGCCCCAACCGGATCGTCAACGACTATTCGGCGGATGCGACGCTGCGGTCGATCGAGGACAGCCTGAAGCGCCTGAAGACGGACCACATCGAGATCGTCTGGGTCCACGACGTCGCCCAGGACTTCTACGGCGACGAATGGCTGAGCGCGTTCGAGAGCGCACGCAAGGGTGCGTTCAAGACGCTCGACCGGCTGCGTGACGAAGGCGTGATCCAGGCCTGGGGCCTGGGCGTGAACCGGGTGGAGCCGATCGAGCTGCTGCTCGCCCTGGACGAGCCGCGCCCCGACGGCTTCCTGCTGGCCGGCCGCTACACCTTGCTCGACCACGAGCGCGCACTGCAGCGCGTGATGCCGCAGGTGGCTGCGCGCGGGCTGGGCATCGTCGTGGGCGGCCCCTACAGTTCCGGCGCGCTGGTCGGCGGCCCGAACTTCGAATACGCGCCGGCCACGCCGGCGATCCTGGGCAAGGTGGCGCGCATCAAGGCGATCGCCGATCGCCATGGCGTCAGCATGAAGGCGGCCGGCCTGCAGTTCGCGCTCGCCAATCCGGCGGTGGCGGCGGTCATTCCCGGTGCCAGTCAGCCAAGCCGCATCGCGGAAGACCGGTCGGCCCTCGACGAGGTGGTGCCGCTCGACTTCTGGCGCGAACTCCGGCAGGCGGCGCTGGTGCATCCGTCCGCGCCGCTGCCGGGCAACGCCTGACGTCTGTTCGGCCCGTTCGCTGCGGTGCCGGCATGCGTCGGCCTACGACTCGCCCTCGCCCGGACCATCCACATCCGCCACCACGCGCGCATAGCGCCGGAAGCTCCAGTACGCGCTGGCCCAGTCCATCAGCACGACCAGGCGGTTGCGAAAGCCGATCAGGAAGTAGACGTGCGCGAACAGCCAGAACAGCCAGGCCAGTTTGCCGCTGAAGCGCAGCGGGCCGAAGGGCGTGCCCAGGTCGACCACCGCCGAGTTGCGGCCGATGGTCGCGAGGTTGCCGTAGTCGCGGTAGCGGAACACCTCGGTCGGCGTGCCTGCGATGCGGTGCAGTACGTTGCCCGCGGCGGTGCGGCCCATCTGCTTGGCGCCGGGCGACACGCCGGGCACCGGCTTCGGTTCCTGGCCCGGGGCGTGGCTCATGGCGGCGGCGAGGTCGCCCACCACGCTGATCTCGGGATGGCCGGCCAGGCTCAGGTCGGGCTCGACGCGCACGCGCCCGGCGCGGTCGGTCTCGGCGCCGGTGGCCGCGGCGAGCAGCTTGCCGAGCGGCGAGGCGGCCACGCCGGCCGCCCACACCACGCAGTGGCTGGCGATGCGCTCGCTGCCGGCCGCGGTCGCGATGTCGAGCCCGGTCGCGTCGATGGACGTGACCTTGGCATCGAGCCGCACCTTGACGCCGAGCCGCTCAAGCTGTTCCTTCGCCTTCTGGCTCAAGCCCTCGGGCATGGCCTGCAGCACGCGCGGGCCGCCCTCGATCAGCAGCACCTCGGCGCTGGCCGGGTCGATGTGGCGGAACTCGCCCTCGAGCGTGTGGCGGGCGATCTCGGCCAGCGTGCCCGCCATCTCGACGCCGGTCGGCCCGCCGCCGATGACGGCGAAGGTCAGCAGGGCGCGGCGGCGCGCCGGGTCGGGTTCCTTCTCCGCCGCTTCGTAGGACATCAGCACGTGGCGGCGGATCGCGAAGGCGTCGGCCAGCGTCTTCAGGCCCGGCGCATGCGCGGCCCAGGCGTCGTTGCCGAAGTAGCTGTGGGTGGCGCCGGCGGCGACGATCAGGTGGTCGTAGCTGATGCGCAGGCCGTCGCGCAGCAGCACCGCGCGCTCGGCCGGGAGGATGTCGGTCACCTCGCCCATCAGGGTGGTGATGTTGCGCTCCCCGCGGAAGAGCAGGCGTGTCGGCGCGGCGATCGACGGCGCCGCCAGGCCGGCGGTGGCCACCTGGTAGAGCAGGGGCTGGAACAGGTGGTGGTTGGTCTTCTCGACCACCGTCACATCGACGTCTGCACGCTGGAGCCGCCGCGCGGCTTCGAGCCCGCCAAAACCACAGCCGACGATGAGGACATGGGGGCGGTGGGCGGAAGGGGGAGGGCTCATTCGCGCATTATGGTCAGCGGTTCGCGCGGATGGGGCGGGAGGCCTCGTGTGCGGGCTTGTCCTACGGACGCGCACCCGGCCCATCGACTACAACGACCGCTGCCAAATCTGGAGACCCCATGACGCTTTCCCGGCCGAGCCCGCAGGCTCCCCACGCCTTGCGCGACGCCTTCCGGACGGTACGCAGCGCCAGCCGCGAACTGGCCGCCCCGCTGTCTGCCGAAGACCAGTGCATCCAGTCGATGCCCGACGCCAGCCCGACCAAATGGCACCTGGCCCACACCACCTGGTTCTTCGAGACGGTGCTGCTGCAGCCGCATGCCGACGGCTACCGCGCCTTCGACCCGCGCTTCCAGTACCTGTTCAATTCCTACTACGAGGCGCTGGGTCCGCGCCATCCGCGCCCGCAGCGCGGCCTGCTCACGCGGCCGTCGATCGACGAGGTGCATGCCTACCGCGCACATGTCGACGCGGGGGTGGAGCGCCTGCTCGACACGGTCGACGACGCGGCCTGGGCCACGATCGAACCCATCCTCACGCTGGGCCTGCACCACGAGCAGCAGCACCAGGAACTGCTGCTCACCGACATCCTGCATGCCTTCTCGTGCAACCCGCTGCTGCCGGCCTACCGGCCCGTTGCGGCGCCCGCGCTGCGCCTGGCCACGGTGCCGCCCCCCATGCAATGGCGCGCGCAGCCGGGCGGGCACGTGGAGGTCGGGCATGGCGGCGCCGGCTTCGCCTTCGACAACGAAATGCCGCGCCATCGCGCGCTGCTGCGGCCCTTCGCCATCGCCGATCGGCTGGTGCGCTGTGGCGACTATGCGCAGTTCATCGCCGACGGCGGCTACCAGCGGCCCGAGCTGTGGCTGTCCGATGGCTGGGCGGCCGTGCAGGCGCAGGGCTGGCGGGCGCCGGCCTACTGGCTGGCGTCGGACGATCCGCGGCTCGCCCATCAAGGGGGAACCGCGGCGGGCTGGCAGGTCTTCGGCCTGCATGGCGTGCGGCCGATGGCGCCCGAGGCGCCGGTGTCGCAGCTGAGCTTCTATGAAGCGGCGGCCTACGCCGAATGGGCCGGCGCCCGGCTGCCGACGGAGTTCGAGTGGGAGGCCGCGTGCGCCGACGACGGCATGACCGACATGACCGGCCACGTCTGGCAATGGACGCGCTCGTCCTACGACCCGTACCCCGGCTTCCGCCCGCTGCCCGGCGTGGCCGCGGAATACAACGGCAAGTTCATGGTCGGCCAGCTGGTGCTGCGCGGCGGCAGCGTCGCCACGCCGGACGGCCACACGCGGCCGAGCTACCGCAATTTCTTTCCGCCGGCCGCGCGCTGGCAGTTTTCGGGGCTGCGGCTCGCGAAGGATCTCTGAATGCGCAATCCCGCCTCACTCCCGCTCGATCTTCAGCGCGACGACACGCGCACCACGCCCGCGCTCAGCGAGTTCGGCCGCGAACTGCATGCCGGCCTGTCGCGCCGCGCGAAAAGCATCTCGCCCAAGTTCTTCTACGACGTGGAGGGCTCGGCGCTGTTCGACCGCATCTGCGACCTGCCCGAGTACTACCCGACGCGCACCGAACTGCGCATCCTCACCGAGCGCGCCGGCGAGATCGCCGAACAGATCGGGCCGAACGCCGAGATCATCGAGTTCGGCGCCGGCTCGCTCACCAAGGTGCGGCTGCTGCTCGACGCGCTCGAGACGCCGCGGCGCTACGTGCCCATCGACATCTCCGGCGAGCACCTGGGCGCCGCGGCCGAGCGGCTGCGCGCCGACTACCCGCAGCTCACGGTGCAGCCGGTCGCGGCCGACTACACGATGCCGCTGGTGCTGCCGGCGCCGGGCGAGGGCGCCGGCCGCCGCGTCGGCTTCTTCCCCGGCTCCACGCTGGGCAACTTCACGCCCGACGAGGCGCTGGCCTTCCTGCAGCTGTCCGCCCGGTTGCTGCGTGGCGGCGGGCTGCTGCTGGGTGTCGATCTGGTGAAGAACCCGGCGGTGCTGCATGCCGCCTACAACGACGCGCAGGGCGTGACGGCCGCCTTCAACCTCAACCTGCTGCGCCGCGCCAATGCCGAGTTGCAGACCGATTTCGACCTCGACGGCTTCTCGCACGCCGCCTTCTACAACGCGCCGATGCAGCGCATCGAGATGCACCTGGTGAGCCGCCGCGCGCAGGCGGTGACGCTCGATGGCCGGCGCTTCCACGTCGCCGAAGGCGAGACCATTCACACCGAGTACTCGCACAAGTTCACCGTCGATGGCCTGCGTGCGCTGGCCGAGAAGGCCGGCTTCACGCCGACGGCCGTGTGGACCGACCCCGAGCGCCTGTTCAGCGTGCACTGGCTGCAGGCGCCGGCGGCACAATAGGGGGCTGCTGGCGCGCGACGTGCCGGCACGGACCCCGGAGATCTCCCATGAAAGCAACCTGGAACGGCGTCACGATCGCCGAGAGCGACGACACCGTGGTCGTCGAAGGTAACCACTACTTCCCGATGGACTCGCTCAAGCGCGAGCACGTCACCTTCAGCAACCACAAGACCACCTGCCCCTGGAAGGGCTCGGCCAGCTACTACTCGCTGCTGGTCAACGGCGAGCTCAACGCCGACGCCGCCTGGTACTACGCCGACCCCAAGCCCGAGGCCGAGGAGGTGAAGAACCGCGTCGCCTTCTGGAAGGGCGTGAAGGTCGAAGCGTGAGCGCGGCGGTTTTCGCGCCGTCGTTTGACCCTCCGTCCAGACTCGTCGACGCCCTGCGCCTGCAGGGCTACGCCGTGTTGAGCCCCGAGGGCGTGGCCGAATGGCTCGGCCTGCCGCTCGACGCGCTGGAGGCCCTGCGTGCCGACTGGGACGCGCTGCCACCCGACGAGTACCTCAAGGACGGCGGCCGCTACCGCCAGCGCCGGCATTCGTGCTTCACGGTCGATGGCGACGCGCTGGCCCAGGTGCCGCATCGCGCGCACTGGCAGCCGATCGAATACAACGCCCTGCATGGCGGTATGCAGCGCTGGTTCGCGCCGATGTCCGACGCCACCGTCGCCAATGCGGCCTGGCAGCGCCTGCTGGTGCGCATCGCCGATGCGGCCACGGGCCTGCGCGGGCGGCAGCGCTGGTTCGTCGAGGCGCACCAGTTCCGCATCGACACCACCGACGGCATCGGCCGGCCGACCCCCGAGGGTGCGCACCGCGACGGGGTGGACCTGGTGGCCGTGCTGCTGGTCGGGCGGCAGGGCATCAAGGGCGGCGAGACGCGCGTGTTCGAGGCCGACGGCCGCCGCGGCGAGCGCTTCACGCTGACCGAACCCTGGTCGCTGATGCTGGTCGACGACGCCCGCGTGATCCACGAGTCGACACCGATCCAGCCGCTGGTGGAGGGCCAGAGCGGCCACCGCGACACGCTGGTCGTCACCTGCCGGGCCGGCGGTTTCCAGGGCGACTGAACGGGGGATGGGGCGCGCCCGCGCGCGTCCTACAACCGGTAACAGGCGGCCGGGTTAAATTCCAGCCCCGGCTCCACCGCGAGCCCCGAGCACGCAGCGAGGGCATCCATGTTCAATCACATCCTGGTTCCGATCGATGGTTCCGAAACGTCGATGTATGCGGTCAGCAAGGCCAGCGGGCTGGCGCTCGCCTTCGGCAGCCGCATCACGCTGATCCACGTGATCGACAACTACCCCTTCATCGGCGTCGGCGCGGACTACGCGCTGGGCCAGAACGAATACCTGGCCGCAGCCACGTCGAGCGCCAATGCCGCGCTCGCCCGCGGCGTGGCGGCGCTCGCGGCCGAAGGCCTGCACAGCGACCAGCGCGTGATCGACGGCCATGTGGTGCACGAAGGCATCGTCGATACCGCCAACGCGCTCGGCGTGGACCTGATCGTGATGGGCTCGCACGGCCGCGCCGGCATCGAGAAGCTCCTGCTGGGCAGCGTGACGCAGCGCGTGCTGCAGGACGCCACCATGCCGGTGATGGTGGTCAAGGGACTCTGATCACGCGGCTTGGGCGTCGCCCCCGAAGCCCAGTGCATCGAAGCCCGGCGGGCTCTCGAAGCGCACCGCCTCGCCGGTCGCCGGGTGGCGTAGCTGCAGCACGCTGGCGTGCAGCATCAGCCGCGGCGCCCGGCGCTGGATGTCTTCATCGCCGTACAACGCATCGCCCAGGATCGTGTGCCCGATCGACGCCAGGTGTACCCGCAACTGGTGCGTGCGCCCGGTGCGCGGCTCCAGCAGCAGTCGGCTGGCACGCAGCGCCGGCCAGGCCTCCAGCACGCGCCAGCGCGTGAGGCTCGGCTTGCCGGCCGGGTCGATCTTCTGCAGCGGCCGGCGCGGCCAGTCGGCCATCAGCGGGGCGTCGATCACCGACCAGTGCGGGCTCTCGTCCAGCACGCCGTCGACCACCGCCTCGTAGCGCTTCCACACCTGCTGCGCGGCGAAGGCGTCGCCCAGCACCCGCTGCATCTCGGGGCTGCGCGCCATCAGCACCAGGCCGCTGGTGGCCATGTCGAGCCGGTGCACCACCCGTGCGTCGGGCCAGCGCGCCGCGGCGCGCGCGCTCAGGCAGTCCTGCTTGTCATCGCCGCGGCCCGGCACGCACAGCAGGCCGGCGGGTTTGTCGAGCACCAGCAGGTGGGCGTCTTCGTGGACGAGGGTCAGGGCGGGCGCGGGCAGCATGTTCATGGCTCGGCTATTCTCGAACGGATGTCCTCCGTGTCAGACGCCTCCCGCACCACCCCGAATTTTTCCGACCTGACGCGCGAGCGTCCCTTCATGCAGCTGTGGGTGGCGCGGCTCTTCGGCACCGCCGCCAGCCAGATGCTGCTGGTGGCCATCGGCTGGCACATGTACGACCTGACCGGCAGCGCCTGGGACCTCGGCCTGGTCGGGCTCTACCAGTTCGTGCCGGCGCTGGTGCTGGCGCTGTACGCGGGCCATGTGGTCGACCGCCACCACCGCGGGCGCATCGTGGCCGCCTGCTTCGCGGTGCAGGGCGTGGTCGGGCTGGCACTGCTGACGGCGCATCAGCTGCACCACGATTCGCGCGCGTTGCTGCTGGGCCTGTCGGTGGTGCTGGGCGCGGTGCGCGCCTTCCAGATGCCGGCGCAGCAGTCGCTCACGCCGATGCTGGTGCCGCCGCTGATGCTGCCGCGCGCGATGGCCTTCAGCTCGGCCGGCATGCAGGGCGCCATCATCGGTGGGCCGGCGCTGGGCGGCCTGCTGTTCGCGGCCGGCACCGGCGTGGTCTACGGTGCGAGCGTGGCGCTGTTCGTGGTCGGCGGCGTGCTGGTGGCGCGCCTGCGCTACCGGCAGCCGGCGCGGGTGCGCGAGCCGGTCACGCTGGCCACGGTGTTCGCGGGCGTGAACTTCATCTGGCGCCGCAAGCCGGTGCTCGGCGCCATCTCGCTCGACCTGTTCGCGGTGCTGCTGGGCGGCGCCGTGGCGCTGCTGCCGATCTACGCCAAGGACATCCTGCACACCGGCGCCTGGGGCATGGGCCTGCTGCGTAGCGCGCCGGCCGTGGGGGCGTTGCTCACGTCCGTCTGGCTCACGCGCCAGCCGATCGAGCGGCACGTGGGCCGCACGCTGCTGATCGCCGTGGCGGCCTTCGGCGTGTGCATGGTGGTGTTCGGCATCTCGCGCAGCTTCACGGTGTCGCTCATCGCGCTGGCGATCTCGGGCGGCGCGGACATGGTGAACGTGGTGATCCGCCAGACGCTGGTGCAGCTCGAGACGCCCGACGACATGCGCGGCCGCGTGAGCGCGGTCAGCTCGATCTTCATCGGCGCGAGCAACCAGCTCGGCGAGTTCGAGTCGGGCGCCACCGCGGCGCTGCTGGGGCCCGTGGGCTCGGTCGTGCTGGGCGGCGCGGGCACGGTCGCCGTGGCGCTCGCGTGGTTCAAGCTGTTCCCGTCGCTGGCGCGGCGCGACCGGATGGTGGGTTAGCCCCCGAACGCCGAGAACGCCGCCGGCACCTCGAGCACGACGTCCGACAGCGGCTCGGCCACGCAGGGCAGGATCCAGCCTTCGACCTTTTCCTCGGCGCTGAGGCCGGGCCAGTCGACGGTGTGGCGCACCTGGCCAGCGCGCAGCCGGCAGATGCAGGTGCGGCAGGTGCCGTTGCGGCAGGAACTGGGCAACTCGATGCCGGCGGCGTCGGCGGCGCGCAGCAGGGTCTGGCCGGGGGCGGCGTCGAACTCGAAACCGCGGGGGTCGATGCGCACCCGCATCCTGCTCAGCGCGGTGCCGCGCCCTGCGACTGGCGGCGCTGGTCGCGCAGCATGAAGAGGTAGAGGCTTTCGACCTTCTCGCGCGCCCAGGGCGTCTTGCGCAGGAACTTGAGGCTGGAGCCCACGCTCGGGTCCTGCCCGAAGCAGCGCAGCGGGATGCGTTCGTTCAGCCCGGCCCAGCCGTACTCCGCCTCCAGCGCCCGCACGATGGCTTCGAGCGTCAGGCCGTGCAGCGGGTTGCGCGGCTGGGGTGCAGGGGCCGGCGGGGCGGCGTCTTCGGTCACTTGTTCTTGAGCTTGCCGCGCGGGATCACGGCGGTGGTCATGGTGCGGATCGGCTCGTCAGGGGACGAAGACGGTGCCTTCGGTGGCGAGGTGTCCTTCTTGGGCTTCTTCGCCTCTTTGTTGGCGCGTTGCTGACCTTTGGCCATGATGGTCTCTCCGACGATGAATGGTGAATGTGCCGGGGAGTTTAGCGGGCGGCGACAATACACGGTTCCATCGAAGAACTCAGCATTCATGTCCCACTACGAAGTCCGTCCCGCCACGATGCGCGACGCCAAAGCCATCGCCGAAATCCACGCCGCCGCCGCCCGCGCGGCCTATGCGGACATCCTGCCCGAGGACCAGCTCCTGGCCCTGGCGCCGGCCACCCGTGAAGCCAAGTGGCGCGAGGCCATCGAATTCAGCGAGCCACAGGTGCAGGTGGCGGTGATCGACGGCGAAGTCGTCGGCTTCGTCGGCTACGACCGCTCGCGCGACCCCAAGACGCCCTCGACCACCGGCGAGATCTGGGCCATCTACCTCAAGCCCGAGCACTGGGGCAAGGGCGCCGGCGTGGCCCTCTGGGATGCCGCGCGCGACGGCCTCGAGGAAGAGGGCTGCACCACCGTCACCATCTGGGTGCCGCTGCGCAACGAGCGCGCCATGCGCTTTCACGAACTGGCCGGCTTCAAGCGCGAGATGAAGACCGCCAAGACCACCGCCATCGGCACGGTGAAGATCGAAGAAATCCGCCTCAAGCGCAGCGTGAGCTGATTTTTTTTGCCGGCGCCGCCTGTGCCGCTCGTGGCGCCGTAGGACGGTTGCGGGATTTCCCTGACCCGGGGCTGACCAGCGGCTAAGCTGCGCGGCTTCATCACTCCGACGTCCTGCACCATGGCCGCCAGTCTCTTTCTCCTGCTCGACGACATCGCGACCGTCCTCGACGATGTGTCGCTCCTCACCAAGGTCGCGGCCAAGAAGACCGCGGGGGTGCTGGGCGACGACCTGGCGCTCAACGCGCAGCAGGTCGCCGGCGTCAAGGCCGACCGCGAGCTGCCGGTGGTCTGGGCGGTGTGCAAGGGCTCCTTCCTCAACAAGCTGATCCTGGTGCCGGCCGCCTTGCTCATCGGCAGCGTCCTGCCGTGGGCGATCACGCCCTTGCTGATGATCGGCGGCGCCTTCCTGTGCTTCGAGGGCGTCGAGAAGCTGGCCCACAAGTTCCTGCACAAGGCCGAGCACGACGCCGAGGTGGCGCAGCACGTGCGGGCCGTGGCCGATCCGGCCGTCGACGTGGTCGCCGCCGAGAAGGCCAAGATCAAGGGCGCGGTGCGCACCGACTTCATCCTGTCGGCCGAGATCATCGTCATCACGCTCGGCACGGTGGGCGGCCAGCCCTTCGGCACCCAGGTCGCGGTGCTCTCGGGCATCGCGGTCATCATGACCATCGGTGTCTACGGGCTGGTGGCAGGCATCGTGAAGCTGGACGACGCCGGCCTCTGGCTGACCCGCCGCGCCAGCGCCGCGCAGCAGGCCTTCGGCCGCGGCATCCTGGCGGCGGCGCCCTGGCTGATGAAGGCGCTGTCGGTGGCCGGCACCGCCGCCATGTTCCTGGTCGGCGGCGGCATCCTGGTGCACGGCGTGCCGGCCTTCGGCCACGCGGTGGAGGCCTGGACCGCGGGCGCGGGGGCGTTGGGCACCGTGGGGTCGATGCTCGTCAACGCGGGCATCGGCATCGTGGCCGGCGCCCTCGTGCTCGGTGCCGTGGAGCTGGCGAAGAAGTTGCTCGGCAAGCGCTGAAAAAACGCTAGGGGCGCTTGCCCTTGGCCCGCTGCACCAGGTCGACCACGATCAGCGCCATGCCCAGCACCAGCGCGAACCAGCCGACGGTGGCGGCGCCCGCGATCATGTCGTGCCAGTGGGGCGACTGAAGGAAGTACGGCGCGACCAGCACGGCGATGCCGATCAGCAGACAGAGGACGCCGCGTTCGGCCATGCGCGGTGCGCGTGAAGGTTTGGATGCCATCGGGCGAGTGTAGGGGCGGCTCATAGGAGAATCGGAACCCATGACCACAGCCTTGCCGTCCCCGCGCGCTCTCCGGCGCCTTCTTGCGCTGGCCGCCTTCGCGGCCGGCGGTGCCGCAGCGCAGGATGCGGCCCAGTTTCCCGCGGCCGCCGTGCGGTTCCTCGACGGCGAACTGCCCCGGATGGAAAACGCCGTGAAGGAGCGCGACCGCGACTACTTCGAGGAGGCGATGGGCCGCACGGTGGCGTTTTCGGACGACTGGGGCTTCAAGAGCCACGCCAACCCGGCACTGGCGCCGTACCGCGGCTGCACCGAGGCCGTGTCCGATTTTGTCATCGTCGGCCTGTGCCGCCTGATGCCCAACGGCAGCGAGTGCGACGCGATGCTCGCCACCCGCTTCGACACCAACCTGCGCCAGTGCCGGCAAGCCGCCGGGCGCTGAGCGCTGGGGCTCAGGCGCCGGCCTTCTCGGCGTTCCCGGCCTTCTGCAGGCCCTGCAGGGTCTGCAGCATCACCACCCGGGCCTGGCCGAGCACCATGCCCTTCCATTCGTCGTTGTCGCAGTAGAAGGCGTCGCGCAGGTCGCGGCGGATGGCGTGCTGCTGCACGTCGGGCGCGTCCGGGTGGCGGCGCAGCCAGGTGTCGGCGCGCAGCCGGTCGAGCACCTCCTGGTCGGGCAGGGTGCCGAATTCCAGGCCCATCAGCGTGGCGTGGGCCTGCGGGCACTCGTCGTAGACGATGGTCACGACCGGCCCCGTCACGTCGGCCGAGGCGGACGTGCCCTCGAAGGGCGCGAACACGTCGGCGCCCCACCAGGCCAGCGCGCGTGGCAGGCCGTCGGGCCGGCCGGGGTAGATCTTCTCGCCGTGCCCGTAGGGGCCGAGGCCGGTGTGCACGTCGATCCAGGCGATGTGCCTGGCCGCCGCGCCGTGCCTGCGCAGGATGGCGCGCATGGTGCGGTTGCTCCACGAAGGCGCCTGGCCGCCGTAGAACACGCCGTCGGGTGCGGTGTACTGGCCGGTGGTCACGGCCGCGCGGTAGCCGCGCACGCCGTGCTTCCCGATGTAGGCAGCCATGGCGGCCCGGTCCGCCTCGGTGGGCGGCCACTGCGCGGGCAGCACGAAGGGCTCGACCTCGGCGTAGGCCGCGTTCACCGGCAGCGGTGCGTCGAAATCGATGTGGTTGCGGTTCAGGTCGATGTTGTCTTCGTTGGTGCGGTGCAGGTGCGAGAAGCCGTGTGGGTTGACCGCGTGCACCAGCAGCAGCGCGACGCCGGCCCGTTCGAGGCGAGCCATCAGGTCGGCGTCGTTCAGCAGGGCGACCTGGCAGCCCGAGCCGCAGAAGCCTTCGGGCCCGTGCGTGCCCGAGCTGACGATCAGCAGCTTGTCGGCGCCGGGCGCGCCGAGGAGGGCGGTGTCGGTGGCCAGCGCCTCGCCCAGGGCGCCGGTGTGGCCGTCGAGCGGGAAGGTGTCGATCGTGGCCTGGCGCTCGCGGGCGGCGTCGAGGAACTTGCGGCGGGCTTCGGCATAGCTGCCGGAGAAGTGGCGGGCGGCGTGGGTGCTGTACATGCCGCGAGTATTGCGCGCCGGCGGCGTTTGCGCTTCATCGCGCCTTCAGCCGCGGCGGCGCAGATGGTCGGCCACGGCCTGCACGTCGGATCTGCCGCGCACGGCGGCCAGTCGCAGCGGGCCGTCGCCCGTCGCGGCGGCCACGGCGGTGGCCTTCTTCGGGCACAGGCCCAGGCAGGACGATTCGACGATGCGAAAGCGCGGCCGTTCGGCCCCCAGCGCCTTCCTGAATTCGCCCGGCAGCTTCTTCGCCTTGCGCCTGGGCGGGCCGCTGCCGCGCTCGGCACAGCGGCCGCAGACCAGCAGCAGGGCGTCGAACCTGGGCGCCACGAAAGGCGAGGTCGGCCCGGCCGGGATCGACGCGGAAGGGGCGGGCGGCGTGTCCGTCGGCAGGATGGGCGTGCGGTTCATGCGGTTCCTCGGGGTGATCGAACAGGGTAGCCGCCCGCCGTGCGCTATCGTGTCGGTCTGCCACCCGTCACCCCACTCATCCTCTCCGCCATGTCCCTGCTGCCCACCTTCGAGATCGAAACCGCGCCCAACCCTACCGCCACCGTCATCGTGATGCACGGCCTGGGCGCCGACGGCAACGATTTCGTGCCGATCGCCAAGGAACTCGAACTCGGCGACGTCGGCCCGGTGCGCTTCGTGTTCCCCAGCGCGCCGTCGATGCCGGTGAGCATCAACGGCGGCTATCCGATGCCCGCCTGGTACGACATCTTCGCGCCCGACCTGGTGCGGCGCGAAGACGATGCCGGCCTGCGCCGCTCGCGCGACGCCATTGAGGCGCTGATCGCCCACGAGAAGTCGCGCGGCATCTCGGCCGGGCGCATCGTGCTGGCCGGCTTCTCGCAGGGCTGCGCCATGGCCCTCATGACCGGGCTGCGCCATCCCGAGCGACTGGCCGGCATCGTCGGCCTGTCGGGCTACCTGCCGCTGGCCGCCACGACCGAGGCCGAGCGCCATCCGGCGAACCAGTCGACGCCGGTGTTCCTGGCGCACGGCACGCAAGATGGCGTGGTGGTGCTGCCGCGCGCCCTCGACACCCGCGCGGCGCTGGAGCGGCTCGGCTACACCGTGGAATGGCACGACTACCCGATGGCGCATTCGGTCTGCCTGGAGGAAATCGCCGACCTCGGCGCCTTCCTGCGGCGTGTGCTGGGCTGAGCCCGGGCCGGACTCCGGGCAGTTTCCCCGTGCCAGCAGCCGTCTGCCGAAAGTGCTACCTTCCAGCCCCACCAAAGACGGACAAGCGATAAGAACATGAGCACATTGCAGGAGCGGCTCGCCGCGCTCTCGCCCGCACGCTTGAGGGGCGTGCGGCGGGGCATCGAGAAGGAAAGCCTGCGCGCGCGGCCCGACGGGCAGCTCGCGCTGACGCCGCACCCGGCGGCGCTGGGCTCGGCGCTCACGCACCCCCACATCACCACCGACTTCAGCGAATCGCAGCTGGAGCTGATCACCGGCGTGCACGGCGACGTCGAGGCGGCGCTCGCCGAACTCACGCAGGTGCACCAGTTCACCTACCGGGTGCTCAACGAGCTGGGCGATGAGCGCATGTGGGTGTCGAGCATGCCCTGCGGCCTGCCGACCGACGAGACCATTCCCATCGCCCGCTACGGCAGCTCGAACGTGGGCCGCGCCAAGAGCGTCTACCGCATGGGGCTGAGCCACCGCTACGGCCGGCGCATGCAGACCATTTCCGGCATCCACTACAACTGGTCGCTCCCCGAGGTGTCGAGCGAGCAGTACTTCGCGCTGATCCGCAACTTCCGCCGGCACGCCTTCCTGCTGCTGTACCTGTTCGGCGCGTCGCCGGCGCTGTGCTCGAGCTTCGTGGCCGGTCGGCCGCACGAGCTGCGTCCGATCGGCGAGGGCAGCATGCACATGCCCTTCGGCACCTCGCTGCGCATGGGGCGCCTGGGCTACCAGAGCGAGGCGCAGTCGTCGCTGCAGGTGAGCTACAACAGCCTCGAAGGCTACGGTGCGTCGCTGCAGGACGCGCTGACGCGGCCCTGGCCGGCCTACGAGAGCATCGGCATCCAGAACCCCGGCGGCGACTACAACCAGCTGGGCACCACGCTGCTGCAGATCGAGAACGAGTTCTACGGCACCATCCGCCCCAAGCGCGTGATCTATCCCGGCGAGCGCCCGCTGCATGCGCTGCGCGAGCGCGGCGTCGAATACGTCGAAGTGCGCCTGATGGACCTCGACCCCTTCGTGCCGGTCGGCATCACGGCGCAGACCATCCGCTTCCTCGACGTGTTCCTGCTGCACTGCCTGCTCAGCGACAGCCCCGACGACACGCCGCAGGAGATCGCCGAGCTGGCGCACAACCAGCACCTGACGGCGGCCCGCGGACGCGAGCCCGGCCTGCAGCTGCTGCGCGGCGGCCAGGAGATCGCGCTGACCGAGTGGGGTGCCGACCTGGTGGCGCAATGCCGGCCGATCGCCCAGGCGCTGGATGCTGCCCATGGCGGCAGCACCTACATGCAGTCGCTCGACGCGGCGGTGACCGGCCTGCGCGACGCGCACAGCCTGCCGTCGGCGCGCGTGCTCGCCGCGATGGCGGCCGACCATGGCCATTCCTTCACCGACTTCGCGCGCGCGCGCTCCGAGGCGGCGCGGCAGGCGCTGCTGACACAGCCCTTCGCGCCCGAGGACCAGGCCCGCTTCGTCCAGGCCAGCGCCGAATCGATCGAGGCGCAGAAGGCCATCGAAGCGGCCGACACCATGCCCTTCGAGATCTACCGACAGCAGTACGTGTCGCCGGCCCGCCTGGGCTTGGGCGCGCGGGCACGCAACGCGGTCGCGGTGTGAGGGGGCCGGGGGCGCACCCCGGCGCATGCGCCGGTAGGCGCGCACCTACCCGGATTGGCCGGCATGACCCACTGCCGGGCTGCGCGCGGCGCGGATGATGGTCTTCAACCAAGGCACCTCCGTACATCGCTCGCCGTGATTCGTTCTTCCAAGCCCTACAAGACCTACCTGGTCGAAGACAACCCCGTGATCCGAGAGAACCTCGTCGGTTTCCTCGAGGATGTGGCCGACACCACGGTCGTGGCTCATGCGAGCAGCGAGCAGGAAGCGGTGCAGTGGCTGGACGGCCACCGCGACGAGTGGGACATGGCCATCGTCGACCTGTTCCTGCAGGAGGGCAACGGCTTCGGTGTGGTCGATGCCTGCCGCAACCGCGCATCCCACCAGAAGGTCGTCGTGCTGAGCAACTACGCCACGGCCGACATGCGCGAGCGCTCCAGGGTGCTGGGCGCCGATGCCTTCTTCGACAAGTCCGCCGAGATCGACCAGCTGCTCGAGTACTTCGAGCACGCCCACCGCTAGGGTCTGGCCCGCGTTGTCGCATGCGTGGCCGGCGTTGCCGGGCCGCTGCGGTACAACCGCAGCCCTTGCAACCACGAATTTCAACGAGATGAACGCATCGATCGACTTCAAAGGCCGCGTCGCCATCGTCACGGGCGCCGGTGGCGGGCTGGGCCGCCAGCACGCCCTGGCCCTCGCGGCACGGGGCGCGCGGGTGGTGGTGAATGACCTGGGCGGTGCGCGCGATGGCTCCGGCGGCTCGGTCAGCGCGGCCGAGGCCGTCGTCGCCGAGATCCGTGCGGCCGGCGGCGAGGCGATCGCCAACGGCGCGTCGGTCACCGACTTCTCGGCCGTGCAGGCCATGGTGCAGCAGGCGGTCGACGCCTGGGGCCGGGTCGACGTGCTGGTCAACAACGCCGGCATCCTGCGCGACAAGAGCTTCGCGAAGATGGAACTGGCGGATTTCCGGCTGGTGATGGACGTGCACCTGATGGGCGCCGTGCATTGCACCAAGGCGGTGTGGCCGTTCATGACCGACCAGAAGTACGGCCGCATCGTGATGACCACCTCGTCGTCGGGCCTGTACGGCAACTTCGGCCAGAGCAACTACGGCGCGGCCAAGATGGCGCTGGTCGGCCTCATGCAGACGCTGAGCCTCGAAGGCGCCAAGCACGACATCCGTGTCAACTGCCTGGCGCCCACCGCCGCCACCCGCATGACCGAGGACCTGATGCCGCAGGCGGTGCTCGATGCGCTCAAGCCCGAGGCCGTGGTGCCGGCCATGCTGGTGCTGGCCTCGCAGGACGCGCCGAACCGCACCATCCTGTGCGCCGGTGCCGGCGGCTTCGAGGCCGCGCATGTCACGCTGACGCAGGGCGTGTTCGTGGGCCTCGGGGCCGACGCGCCGGAACGGCTGGCTGCGCGTCTGGCCGAGGTCGTCGATCGCCAGGGTGAGCAGGTGCCACAGAGTGGCGCGGCGCAGGGCACCGTCGAGATCGCCAAGGCGACGCAGGCCGCTGGCGGACGCTAGTTCTCAGGAATGGCGGGACGCCCGCCGTGGCGTTGCCGCGCACGGCGCGCATGCACTGCGGGGAGAATCGGGGGCTTCATCCCCTTTCGGTTTCCGCATGTCCGCTCTTCCCGATTCCCTCTGCTACCTCAACGGCGAGTTCACGGCGCTGGCCGACGCCAAGATCTCCGTGCTCGACCGCGGCTTCATCTTCGGCGACGGCATCTACGAGGTGGTGCCCGTGTACGGGCGCAAGTTCTTCCGTTTCGCGCAGCACATGGCGCGCCTGAACCGCAGCCTGGCCAGCGTGCGCATCCCCAACCCGCTGGACGAGGCCGGCTGGCTCGAGCGGGCGCGCCGCCTCGTCGCCGCGCATTCCGCCGACGACCAGATGCTCTACATCCAGGTGAGCCGCGGCGTGGCACCGCGCGACCATGTGATGCCCAAGGCGATCGTGCCCACGGTCTTCATCATGACCAACGCCATGAAGCCGCCGTCGGCCGCGCTGCTGGCCCAGGGCGTGGCGTGCGTCACGGCGCGCGACTTCCGCTGGGAGCGCGCCGACATCAAGAGCACCTCGCTGCTGGGCAACGTGCTGGCACGTCAGATCTCGGCGGACGTCGGCGCGGTCGAGACCATCCTGTTGCGCGACGGGCTGCTGACCGAGGCGTCGTCGTCGAACGTGTGGGTGGTGCAGGGCGGCGCCCTGTTCGGCGCGCCCAAGAGCGAGCATGTGCTCGAAGGCATCCGCTACGACCTGATCCGGGAGCTGTGCGAGGCCGAAGGCATCCCCTACGACCTGCGCCCCATCGCCGAGGCCGAGGTGCGTGGCGCCGACGAGCTGCTGCTGAGTTCGGCCAGCAAGGAAATCATGCCCGTCACCCAGCTCGACGGCCGGCCCATCGGCAGCGGCACGCCCGGCCCGGTCTTCGCGCGCCTGCACGCCGCGTACCAGCGCGCGAAGGAAGCGCAGTCGATCTGATCAGCTCTGGATGTAGCTCGTCAGTTGTTCGATCGTCTTTTCGTGGTCCGCGATGATGTCGTCCATCAGGTCGCGGATCGAGAGCATGCCAACCACCTTGCCGTTGTCGACCACCGGCAAGTGGCGGATGCGCTTCTGGCTCATGAGCGCCATGCAGGCGTGCGTGGGGGTGTTCGGCGTCACGGTGATGACATGGGCCGTCATGATCTCCGCCACCTGCATCGCCTTGGAGTTCTTGCCCAGCAGGGCCACCTTGCGCGTGTAGTCGCGCTCGGAAAACACGCCGACGAGGCGCTCGCCTTCGAGGACCACGAGCGCGCCGACTTCGTGGCGCGCCAGCAGGTGCAGCGCCTCGAAGACGGTGGTGTCGGGGCCGGTGTGCCAGAGGCCGGCATTGCGGCGCTGGCCAAGCAGGGCGGATACGGGTTTCATGGTCACTCCCTCGGGCAGGTTGCGGACGATGCGTCGGGTACGCGCTGCATTCATCATAGGGGCGCAGCGTGGTCCGTGGCTAGTGCGACGAATGGATGCGTCGCGCCGGCGACGGCATAGCCGTGTCCGCCGCGCTTGATCCGCGTCAAGCGCCGCAGCGCCGTGTCTCCCTACAGTCGGGCCTCCTTCATCCGACCCTCCGGACCTGCCCCGTGCCGATCGAGCTCTACCGCGACCCGCAGCATGCCTGCCTGATGTTCACCGACCTGGTCGGCGCGGATGGACAGGCAGTGCAGGCGAACCAGTTCCTCATCGTCGATCACGGCACCGGCGCGGTCATCGATCCGGGCGGCAACCTCGCCTTCAACGAGCTGTACCTGGGCATGACGCGCCACTTCAGCCCGCACAAGCTGTCGTACATCATCGCCTCGCATGCCGACCCGGACATCATTGCGTCGCTCGACCGCTGGCTGACGTCGACCCGCGCGCAGCTCGTGATCTCGCGCGTGTGGGAACGCTTCGTGCCGCACTTCACCAAGGTCGGCAAGACCGAGGAACGGATCATCGGCGTGCCCGACCTCGGCGGGCGCCTGCCGCTGGGCGCCAGCGAGCTGTGGCTGCTGCCGGCGCATTTCCTGCACGCCGAGGGCAACTTCCATTTCTACGACCCGGTCAGCCGCATCCTCTTCACCGGCGACCTCGGCGTGTCGATGACCAGCGGCCGCGAGGCCCAGACACCCGTGCGTGACCTGGCGCCGCACATCCCGCGCATGGAAGCCTTCCACCGCCGCTACATGGTGTCGAACAAGATCCTGCGGCTGTGGGCGCGCATGGCGCGCACGCTCGACATCGCGATGCTGGTGCCGCAGCACGGCGCGCCCATCGAAGGGCGGGCGGCCATCTCGGACTTCTTCGACTGGGTGGAGTCGCTGATGTGCGGCATCGACCTGTTCGACGACCGGGCCTATCAGGTGCCGCAGGCGCTGATCGACCCGCGCGTGCACCGCACCGACATGTCCTGAGTTCGCGCCTTCCCGCACAATGCGTGCCCCACCACGCATCAGCAGACGAAAAGGAAAGCGCCCCATGGCCATTCAGTGGTTCCCCGGCCACATGCACCTGACCCGCAAGGCCATCGGGGAACGCATCAAGGACATCGACGTGGTGATCGAACTGCTCGACGCCCGCTTGCCGGCCTCCAGTGCCAACCCGATGCTGGCCGAGCTCACCGGTCACAAGCCGGGCCTGAAGGTGCTCAACAAGCAGGACCTGGCCGACCCCGGGCGTACCGTGCAATGGCTGGCGCACTACAACGCGCTGCCCGACACGCGCGCCATCGGCCTGGACGCCAGCCAGACGACGCCGGCCCGGCAACTGGTCGAGGCCTGCCATGCGCTGGCGCCCAACCGCGGCGGCATGGCCAAGCCGATGCGGGTGCTGATCTGCGGCATCCCGAACGTGGGCAAGTCGACGCTGATCAACACGCTGGCGGGCGGGCGCAAGGCCAAGACCGGCGACGAGGCCGGCATCACCAAGCTCGAGCAGCGCATCACGCTGGCCGACGACTTCTACCTGTGGGACACGCCGGGCATGCTGTGGCCGCGCATCATCGTGGCCAAGAGCGGCTACAACCTGGCGGCGAGCGGCGCGGTCGGCCGCAATGCCTTCGACGACGAGGAGGTCGCGCTGGAACTGCTCGACTACGTCAAGCGGCACTACGCACCGGTGCTCTCGGCGCGCTTCAAGCTCGACCTCGATGCGGCCACGGTGGCGGACATGCAGGACGAAGAACTGCTCGAGGCCATCGGCCGCAAGCGCGGTGCGCTGCTGGGCAAGGGCCGCGTCAATCTGCAGAAGGCGGCGGAGATCGTGATGCACGCCTTCCGCGACGGCAGCCTCGGTCGCATCACGCTCGAGACGCCGGAGGAATTCGCGGCCTGGCTGGCGGAGGGCGAGCAGCTCGACGCGGAGCGCCGCGCCAAGAAGGAGGCGCGGGGTGGCAAGGGCAGGCGTGCACCCGCGGCGGACGCGGGCGCGTAGGGCCCGTCAGTCCTTCAGGACGATCTTCCCGGCCTCGACGTACTCGTCGTACTGCATCCGCGGAATGGCCGTGAGGCCGACCACGCCCTTCTCGGCCTCCCAGCTGAGGGTGGCGCTGTCCGGTGCAAGCACCACTTCGACGAGGGTGCCGACCGGGATGATCAGCGGCACGCCGTCCCCCGGCGAATAGCTGACGTGGCCCTGGATGGTGGCGAACTGGCTCATTCTCGGATCCTCCTTCATGGATAAACGTCGATTGGACGCGATCCGGCGTGCCGCGCCTGTCGGAGAAATGGCCGCCTTGACCATGCAACGTCCGCACTTGTAGCAAACTTGCGACGCACGCTCCGGCGCGCATCGCGAAAAACCTCCACCTTCCTCCCATCCCATGACGCAAGCCCCTCCCGTTCTCGAAGTCCTGCCGCGCGACATCGCGGCCTACCGCGAAGGCAACACCGGCATCGACTATGTGCATCGCTTCGAGTCCGGCAAGCCCGGCCCGCACGTGCTGATCAACGCCCTGACGCACGGCAACGAGATCTGCGGCATGGTCGCCGCCACGCACCTGCTCGACACCGGCGTGCGGCCGAAGATCGGGACGCTGACCGTGAGCTTCTCGCACATCGAGGCCTACAACGCCTTCGACGCCGACAAGCCCTTCGACAACCGGCAGATCGTGCACAACCTCAACCGCATCTGGTCGGCCGAGATGCTCGACGGCACCGAGGACAGCCCCGAGCTGCGCCGTGCCCGCGCGCTGCGGCCGGTGATCGACGCGGCCGACTACATCCTCGATATCCACTCCACCAGCCAGGACGTGGTGCCTTTTTGGGTCTACCCGGCCTACGAGCGCAACGCCGAGGTGGCGCTGGCCGTGGGCCTGCCCGCGGTGCACCTGGTCATGCCCAACGGCCTGGGCTCGGGCACGCCGCTGATCCAGTACGGCCGCCATGGCGAGACGGACGGCAAGGGCGCGGCCATGGTGGTCGAATGCGGCCAGCACTTCAAGCAATCGGCCGCCGACCTGGCGACCGCGGTGACGCTGCGTTTCCTCGCGCACTTCGGCCTGATCGACCGGGACCCGGCGGCGCCGGCGCCCGCGCCGCAGCGCCGATTCGAGCTGCTGCAGACGCACATGATCAAGGACGCCGGCTTCCACTTCGTGCGCCCGCTGATCGGCTTCGAGACCTTCGCCAAGGGCGAACTCATCGCCACCAATGGCGACGAGGAGATCCGCTCGCCCTGCGACGACTGCACCATCTTCATGCCGGCGCAGCGCGCGGTCGTCGGACGCGAGGCGGTCTACCTCACCCGGCCGCTCTGAACGACGGCGCCCGCGCGGGTGTCGAGCGGGTTATCACGGGTGCATCACCCTGGTGCGCGCGCCTATCCTGACCCAGCCGGCACCTGCAAAGTGGTGCGCTTCTTGCATGCTCCTCCGCAACGCGCCGAGGCGCTTTTTTTATGACCCTGCCCTGGAGAGAACCACACATGCGAGGCATTGCTTCAACCGCTTCCCTTCGGCCTCGTGCGCGACGCCTGCTGGTCGCCGCCGTCGTTGCCGGTGCCGCGTTCTCGGGTGCCGCCTTCGCGCGCGACCTGGTCGTCGCCCTGAAGACCGAGCCCACGTCGATGGACCCGCAGTACCACGCGCTCACGCCGAACATCCAGCTGTCGCAGACGCTGTTCGACCCGCTGGTGTGCGGCGACGCCGAACTCAAGGTCGAGCCGTGCCTGGCCGAATCGTGGAAAGCGGACGGCAATGTCTGGACCTTCAAGCTGCGGCCGAACGTCAAGTTCTCCGATGGCTCGCCCATGACCTCGGCCGACGTGCTGTTCACCATGGACCGCGTGGCCAAGGTGCCCAACAGCCCTTCGTCCTTCAAGGTGTACCTGCAGAAGGTCGAGAAAATCGAGGCGCCCGACGCCCTGACGGTGCGCATCACCACGTCGGAGCCGTACCCGCTGCTGGCGATCAACATGGTGGGCCTGCCGATCATGTCGGCCAAGGCCGCGGCCGGCCCGGCGCCCGAAGGCAAGACCACCACCGAACTCAACGCCGGCAACGGCCTGGTGGGCACCGGCCCGTACCGCTTCGTCTCGTGGAAGCGCGGCTCGGAAATCATCTTCGAGCGCAACCCGAACTACTGGGGCAAGGCGCCCGCGTGGGACAAGGTCATCTACCGCCCGATCAGCAACCCGGCCGCCCGCGTGGCCGCGCTGCTCGCCGGTGACGTCGACCTGGTCGAAGACCCGCCGACCGACGACCTCGAGCGCCTCAAGAAAGACCCGAAGCTCACGGTCGAGACCAAGGCCTCGAACCGCATCATCTACGTCGCGCTCGACCAGAACGGCGAGACCACGCCGGGCATCACCGACACCAACGGCAAGAACCCGCTGCTCGACAAGCGCGTGCGCGAAGCGCTGTCGCTGGCGATCGACCGTTCGGCGCTGGTGTCGCGCACCATGGGTGGTGTCGCGACGCCTGCGGCACAACTGCTGCCGTACCCGATGTTCGGCGCCAGCAAGAACCTGGTGACCGCCGCCAAGCCGAACCCCGAAAAGGCCAAGGCGCTGCTGAAGGAAGCCGGCTACCCCAACGGCTTCACGCTGGTGCTGGGCACGCCCAATGGCCGCTACATCAACGACAGCAAGGTCGCGCAGACGCTGGCCGCCATGTGGACGCGCATCGGCGTGAAGACCTCGATCGACGCCAATGCGCCGGCCGTGTTCTTCAAGAACCGCGACAGCTATGCCTACAGCGCCTACCTGGCGGGCTGGGGCACCTCGACCGGCGAGATGTCGAACACGCTGAACTCGCTGCTGGTCACGCCCAACAAGGAGAAGGGCGTGGGCACCACCAACCGCAGCCGCTACTCGAACCCGGCGATGGACAAGCTGGTGGCCGAGTCGGCCACGCAGATGGACGACGCCGCGCGCGCCGCCACGCTGGCCAAGGCCAGCGAGGTGGCGATGGCCGACTTCGCGATGCTGCCGATCCACTTCGAGCACTCGGTGTGGGCGATGAAGAAGGACGTGAGCTTCAAGGGCCGCGCCGACCAGCAGACCATGGTCCAGTACGCGGTGCCCGCCAAGAAGTAGCCGGTGCTGGCCTTCATCATTCGCCGCCTGCTGCAGGCGGTGCTCGTCATGGCCGTGATGTCGGGCCTGGTCTTCGTCGGCCTCTACGTCGTCGGCGACCCCGTGTCGATGATGGCGAGCGCCGAGGCCACCGACCTCGAACGCGACGAGATCCGCGCCAACTTCGGGCTCGACAAGCCGCTGTGGCAGCAGTACGGCATCTTCATGTCGCACGCGCTGCAGCTGGACTTCGGCAAGAGCTTTCTCACCGGCCAGTCGGCCATGGGGCTGATCCTGGAGCGCATGCCGGCCACGCTCGAACTCGCCATCGTGTCGATGGGCCTGTCGATGCTCATCGGCGTGCCGCTGGGCATCTGGGCCGGGCTGCGGCCGAACGCGATCAGCACGCGCGGCATCATGACCGGCTCGGTGCTCGGCTTCTCGCTGCCCAACTTCTGGGTCGGGCTGATGCTGATCATGGTGTTCGCCGTGTACCTGGGTTGGCTGCCGGCCAGCGGGCGCGGCGCGACCGTCAACATCGGGCCGCTCGACCTGAGCGTGCTCACGCTCGACGGCTGGTCGCGCCTGCTGCTGCCGGCCGTGACCATCGCGCTGGCCAAGGCCGCGCTCATCATCCGCGTGACCCGTGCCGCCACGCGCGAGGCGCTGCCGATGGACTACATCAAGTTCGCGCGCGCCAAGGGCCTGGGCTGGAGCCGTATCCTGCGGGTGCACCTGCTCAAGAACATCATGATCCCGATCATCACGGTCGGCGGGCTGGAGTTCGGCCAGGTGGTCGCCTTCGCGGTGGTCACCGAGACCATCTTCGCGTGGCCCGGCATGGGCAAGCTGCTGCTCGACTCCATCATCACGCTCGACCGCCCGGTGGTCGTGGCGTACCTCCTCCTCATCGTGTTCTTCCTCGTGATGCTCAATCTCGCGGTGGACATCCTCTATTCGGTGCTCGACCCGCGCGTGCGGCTGCAGGGAGCCAAGGCATGAACGACACGACCCAGGTCGCACCGGCTATCGTGGCCGAGGGGCCGGTGGCGAAGCTGCCGCCGCCCGAGACGCCGTGGCAGCGCTTCCGCCGCGAGTTCATGGCCAACAAGCTGGCGATGTTCGGCCTGGTGCTGCTCGCGCTGGCGGTGTTCGTCGCGGTGTTCGCGCCGTGGATCTCGCCGCAGAACCCCTACGACATCGGCAAGCTCGACATCTTCGATTCCAAGCTGCCGCCGGGCAGCCAGGATGCGGCCGGCACCATGACCTACTGGCTGGGCACCGACGGCCAGGCGCGGGACCTGCTCTCGGCCATCTTCTACGGCCTGCGCACCAGCCTGATGGTGGGCGGCATCTCGGTGGCGGCAGCGCTCGCCATCGGCAGCGTGGTCGGCTTGGCGGCGGCCTACTTCGGTGGCTGGATCGATGCGCTGCTGATGCGCATCGTCGACATCCAGCTGTCGTTCCCGGCCATCCTCGTCGCGCTGATCCTGCTGGCCATTCTCGGCAAGGGCGTCGACAAGGTGATCATCGCGCTCATCATCGTGCAGTGGGCCTACTTCGCGCGGGCCGCGCGCGGTGCCGCGCTGGTCGAGCGCGCCAAGGAATACGTCGAGGCCGCGCAGTGCATGTCGCTCGGCTGGCCGCGCGTGCTGCTGCGCCACATGCTGCCCAACTGCATGCCGCCGTTGATCGTGATCGCGACCATCGACCTGGCGCATGCCATCGCGCTCGAATCGACGCTGTCCTTTCTCGGTGTCGGCGTGCCGGTGACCGAGCCCTCGCTCGGCATGCTCATCGCCAATGGCTTCGAATTTCTGCTCTCGGGCAATTATTGGATCTCGTTCTTCCCGGGCATCGCGCTGGCGCTGTCGATCGTGGGTATCAACCTGGTGGGCGACCACCTGCGCGACATCCTCAACCCGCACAACGCCAAATGACGAACGACCGATCCGTGCCCGTGCTCGACGTGCAGGGCCTGCAGACGCACTTCTTCACCCACGGTGGCGTGGTCAAGGCGGTCGACGGGGTCGACCTGCGCGTGCACGCTGGCGAAATCCTCGGGCTGGTCGGCGAGTCGGGCTCGGGCAAGAGCATCACCGGCTTCTCGGTCATCGGCCTGATCGATGCGCCGGGCCGCGTCGCAGGCGGTTCCATCCGCTACCTCGGCGAAGAGCTGGTCGGCGCGACGGAGCAGCGGCTGCAGAAGCTGCGCGGCAAGGAGATCGCGATGATCTTCCAGGACCCGATGATGACGCTCAACCCGGTGCTGCGTGTCGACACGCAGATGGTCGAGGCGATCCACGCGCACGAGAAGGTCAGCGCCAAGGCCGCGCTGGCGCGGGCGCGCGACGCGCTCGCGATGGTCGGCATTCCGTCGCCCGAAGAGCGGCTGCAGACCTACCCGCACCAGCTGTCGGGTGGCATGCGCCAGCGCGTGGCGATCGCCATCGCGTTGCTCAATGGCCCGAAGCTGATCATCGCGGACGAGCCGACCACGGCGCTCGACGTGACCATCCAGGCGCAGATCCTGTACGAGGTGCAGAAGCTGTGCCGCGAAACCGGCACCGCGATGATCTGGATCACGCACGACCTGGCGGTGGTGTCGGGCCTGGCCGACCGCATCGCCGTGATGTATGCCGGGCGCATCGTCGAGAGCGGCGCGACGGCCGACGTGATCGGCGCGCCCTCGCACCCGTACACGCGCGGGCTGATCGATTCGATTCCCACGCGCGCCACGCACGGCACGCTGCTGCGGCAGATCCCGGGCATGACGCCTTCCCTGCTGCACCTGCCGCAGGGCTGCGCCTTCCGTCCGCGCTGCAGCCATGCGACCGACACCTGCCTGGCGGTGCCGCAGCCCGAACCCGCACCGGCGGGCAAGACGGTGCGCTGCTGGCACATGCTGACCCCCGAGATGGCCTGAACGCGCATGGAAACCCTTCTCGAACCTACGCCCCTGGGCCCGGTCAGCACCGGCACGCCGCTGCTGCAGCTCCAGGGCATCTCCAAGCGCTTCGTGCAGGACATCGACCTGGCCGGGCGCATCGCCAACCTGATGGGCGCGAACAACCGCGCCTCTGTCGTGCATGCGGTGGCCGACGTCGACCTGGAGATCCGACCCGGCGAAGTGATCGGCGTGGTCGGCGAATCGGGCTGCGGCAAGTCGACGCTGGGCCGCGTCATCGCCGGCATCAACCCGCCGACCGAAGGCACCGTCAGCTATCTCGGCAAGCCGATCAGCGACATGAACGCGACCGAGCGCCGCGCGTGGGGCCTGGGCGTGCAGATGATCTTCCAGAACCCGATGGCCTCGCTCAACCCGCGCATGCGGGTGATGGACATCGTGGGCGAAGCGCCGGTGGTGCACGGGCTGGTGAAGGCCAGGGACAAGGCCGATTACGTCGGCGCGCTGATGCGCCAGGTCGGGCTCGACCCCGACTACGCGCAGCGCTACCCGCACCAGTTCTCGGGCGGGCAGCGCCAGCGCATCGGCATCGCGCGCGCGCTGGCGCTCAAGCCGCGGTTGATCGTTTGCGACGAGGCGGTGGCGGCGCTCGACGTGTCGATCCAGGCGCAGGTGCTCAACCTCTTCCTCGCACTGCGCCGCGAGTTCGACCTGACCTATCTCTTCATCAGCCACAACCTCGGCGTGGTGGGGCATGTGTCGGACCGCGTGGTCATCATGTACCTCGGCCGCATCGTCGAGGTGGCGCCGACCGAGACCATCTTCAGCGCGCCGAACCACCCGTACACGCAGGCGCTGCTGTCCGAGCTGCCGACGCTCGAGACCACGCGCCGCGCCTACCAGCCCATCAAGGGCGAACTGCCGTCTCCCCTGGCGCCGCCATCCGGCTGCGCCTTCCATCCGCGCTGCCCGCACGCGATGCCGCGCTGCCAGGTCGAGGCGCCGCTGCTGCGCACGCTGCAGCCCGGCCACACCAGCGCGTGCCACCTCAACGACCTTCCTGCATGACCGCTTTGAAACCCGTTCTCCCCAGCGTCCCCACGCCGTTCCCGCCCTTCACGCTGCGCTTGCCCGAGGGCGATCCGCTGCCGCTCATCTGCGACTCGCCGCACAGCGGCGTGAAGTACCCCGACGACTTCGGCTACGCCGTGCCCTTCGACCTGCTGCGTGCCGGCGAAGACACCGACGTGCATGTGCTGTGGCAGGCGCTGCCGTCCGTCGGCGCCACACTGTTGGCGGCCGAATTCCCGCGCGCCTACATCGACCCGAACCGCGACATCGAGGACATCGACGCGGGCATGCTCGCCGAACCGTGGCCCACGCCGCTCAGCCCCAGCGAGAAGACGCGCCTGGGCATCGGCCTGATCTGGCGCGACGCGAAGAAGAACGGTAACGGCGCCATCTACGACCGCAAGTTGCCGGTGGCCGAGATCCAGAACCGCATCGCGACCTACCACGCGCCGTACCACGCGGCCATGCGTGAGCACATCGAGGCCGCCTATGCGCGCTTCGGCGCCGTGTGGCACCTGAACCTGCACTCGATGCCCGCCGACTCCTACGAGGGCCTGCAGATCCAGAGCGACCATCCGCTCGCCGACTTCGTGCTGGGCGACCGCGACGGCACCACCGCCGCGCCCGAGTTCACCGCGATGGTCGCCGAGGCGCTCAGGAGGCGCGGCTTCAACGTCGCGATCAACGACCCCTTCAAGGGCGTCGCGCTGATCGCCCGCCTGGGCCGGCCGGCCGAGCGCCGCCACAGCCTGCAGATCGAGGTGCACCGCGGCCTCTACATGAACGAAATCACCCGCGAGCGCAGCAAAGATTTCAATGCGCTGCAAGATGCGCTCAAGGGCGTCTCCCAAGACATCGCAACCTACGTGAAGGACCAAGTGAAATGACCGTCATCGCCGACATCGAAGACAAGCACGCGGAGTTCACCGCGCTGCGCCGCGACATCCATGCGCACCCCGAACTCGCGTTCAAGGAAACACGCACCTCCGACCTCGTGGCCGAGCGCCTCGCGGCGTGGGGCATCGAGGTGCATCGGGGCCTGGGCACCACCGGCGTGGTCGGCGTGCTGCACGGCACCCGCGGCCCCGGCGAGCGCGCCGTCGGCTTGCGCGCCGACATGGACGCACTGCCCATGCCCGAGCACAACCGCTTCCTGCACGCCTCAAAGAACCCCGGCCGCATGCACGGCTGCGGCCACGACGGCCACACCGCGATGCTGCTGGGCGCCGCGCACTACCTGTCCACGCACCGCGACTTCGAAGGCACCGTCAACTTCATCTTCCAGCCCGCGGAAGAGGGCGGCAACGCCGGCGCCAAGGCCATGATGGACGACGGCCTGTTCGACAGATTCCCGTGTGAAGAGATCTACGGCATCCACAACATGCCGGGCTTCGAGGCCGGCCACTTCGCCTTCCGCAAGGGACCGACGATGGCCTCGAGCAACCGCTTCGACATCATCGTGCGCGGCACCGGCGGCCACGCGGCGCAGCCGCACAAGGCGGTCGACACCATCGTCATCGCCGCGCAGATGGTCGGCGCGCTGCAGACGCTGATCTCGCGCCACAAGAACCCGATCGACGTCGCGGTCGTCAGCGTCACGCAGATCCACGCCGGCGACGCCTACAACGTGCTGCCCGGCGAAGCCGTGATCAAGGGCACGGTGCGCACCTTCAGCACCGAGGTGCTGGACGACATCGAGGCCAACATGCGCCGCATCGCCGAGATGCTGCCGCAGGCGCACGGCGGCACCGGCGAGCTGAAGTTCCACCGCGCCTACCCGCCGCTGGTCAACTGGGACGCGCAGACCGACTTCGCCATGCAGGTCGCCAAGGACACCTTCGGCGCCGACAAGGTCGACGGCAACACGCCGCAGCACGGCGGCGCCGAGGACTTCTCGTTCTACCTGCAGAAGGTGCCGGGGTGCTACCTGTTCGTGGGCAACGGCGGCGGTGGCCACCGTGAAGAGACCTACCACGGCATGGGCCCGTGCGAGCTGCACAACCCGAACTACGACTTCAACGACGCGCTGCTGCCGGTGGGCTCGACCTACTGGGTGCGGCTGGTCGAGGCGTTCTTCGCGCGCGAGTGAGTGCGGGGCCGGCGGGCCGCGGCCCCTGCAGGCGGTGCCTGCGCGCGCTCGGCTGCCGGATGGCCCCCGCTTCCCTTCAGCGCCGCTGCCTTGATATGTATCAAGGGCGAAGGCGGCTGCGGCGCGCATCGTGGTGTGTGCGAGTGCCGTCCCGGGTGCTCGAAAGGAAAAACCATGAAGCTCATCGGTATCCTGGCCGCGTCCGCCGTGGTCGTGCTCGCCGGCTGTTCCTCCTTCCCCAACGCGGGGCGGAGCCAGGCGTACGAGGCGCATCATCCGGATGAAACCGCGCCGAAGGTCGATCCGGCCGCCTTCGAGCAGCAGATGGAGACGATGCGGGAGATGCATCGAAAGATGATGGCCGCCGCCACCCCCGCAGAGCGGGCGGCCCTGAGGAAGGACCACATGCAGGCCATGCAGGGCGGCATGGCGATGATGGGGCGGATGGGCGGCGGCCGGCCGATGATGGGCCGCGGTGGCGCAGGCATGCCGATGCAATGCAGCGGCACGCCCTCGGCCTGCGGTGGCCCGCCCACGCAGAAGGACATGGCGCAGCGCATGGACATGATGGAAATGATGATGCAGATGATGCTGGACCGCGAGGCGGCGACGCCGCCTGCGGCCAGGTAGCGGCATCTGCCGGGGCGCGCCGAAATGCACATGCCTTCCCACCGCAAGAGGGCAGCGGCTGCAGGGGCGCATGCCGGCCACGCGCCATCTCGGCCCCCGAGCGGGGGCCAGGCGGGCTCGCAGGATGCCGAGTACACCTGTCCCATGCATCCGCAGGTGCGGCAGAGGGGACCGGGGCACTGCCCCCTCTGCGGCATGGCGTTGGAACCCGTGGTGGCGACCACCCAGTCCGGCGACAGTCCCGAACTGCGCGACATGACGCGGCGCTTCTGGGTCGCACTGGTGCTGACCGTCCCGGTCTTTGCCCTGGAGATGGGCGCGCACCTGGTGGACATCCATCACCTCATCGGTCAGCAGACCTCGAACTGGATTCAGCTGCTCTTCGGAACGCCGGTCGTGCTGTGGGCCGGCTGGCCGTTCTTTGCCCGCGCGGGGGCGTCGGTGAAGAACCGCAGCTTGAACATGTTCAGCCTGATTGCCTTGGGCACCGGCGTCGCCTGGGTCTACAGCATCGTCGGGACGGTGATGCCGCAGGTCTTTCCGGCCGCGTTCAGGGGGCCTGACGGCGCGGTAGCCATCTACTTCGAAGCCGCCGCGGTCATCACCGTGCTGGTGCTCCTCGGTCAGGTGCTGGAACTGCGGGCCAGGGAGAAGACCTCGGGCGCGATACGCGCACTGCTCGACCTGGCGCCGAAGGAGGCGGTGCGCGTGAAGGCCGACGCAAGCGACGAGCGCGTGCCCCTGGACAGCGTGCAAGTGGGCGACTGGCTGCGCGTGCGTCCCGGCGAGAAGGTGCCGGTCGATGGCGAGTTGACCGACGGCAAGGGCACCGTCGACGAATCGATGGTCACCGGGGAGCCGATGCCGGTGGCCAAGGCGCCGGGCTCGAAGGTGACGGCGGGGACGCTCAACCAGACCGGCGGCTTCGTGATGCGGGCCGAGAAGGTCGGCGCCGATACCCTGCTGTCGCAGATCGTCCATATGGTGGCCGCCGCCCAGCGCAGCCGGGCGCCGATCCAGCGCATGGCGGACCAGGTGGCCGGGTGGTTCGTTCCGGTCGTCATCGGCGTGGCGGCGCTTGCTTTCGTCGCCTGGCTCGTGTGGGGTCCGAGTCCGTCCTTCTCCTATGCGCTCATCGCGGCTGTTGCCGTGCTCATCATCGCGTGTCCCTGCGCACTGGGCCTGGCGACCCCCATGTCCATCATGGTGGGCGTGGGGCGCGGCGCGCAGAGCGGCGTTCTCATCCGGGACGCCGAAGCGCTGGAACGGATGGAAAAGGTGGATACGCTGGTGGTCGACAAGACGGGCACCCTGACCGAAGGCCGTCCCCGGGTCGTGACGGTGCAGCCGGTCGAAGGCTTCGACGCGGGCCATGTACTTCAGAGGCTGGCCAGTGTGGAGCGGGCCAGCGAGCATCCGCTGGCTGCCGCCATCGTGGCCGACGCCCTGGAACGCCAGCTTCCGCTCCTGCCCGTGACCGGGTTCGACTCCCCGGTCGGCAAAGGCGTCGTCGGCGTCGTCGACGGCGCCCGCATCGTCTGCGGCAGCGCGAAGTTCCTGGCGGAGAACGGCATCGAGGTCGCCACGCTCACGGCGGCCGCGGAAGCTGTCAGCGCCCGAGCCGCCACCGTCATCTTCGTCGGCATCGACGGCCGCCTGGCCGGATTCGTCGGCATCGCCGACCCCATCAAGGCCAGCACCGCCCAGGCCATCGCCGCACTGCGCGAGGCGGACATCCGCGTGGTCATGCTCACCGGCGACGGAAAGACAACGGCGCAGGCGGTCGGACGGACGTTGGGCATCGACGAGGTCGTCGCCGAAGTCCTTCCCGAGGACAAGGCCGCCGTGGTGCAGCGGTTGAAGAGCGAAGGGCGCGTCGTCGCGATGGCCGGCGACGGCGTCAACGACGCGCCGGCACTCGCTGCGGCGGATGTCGGCATCGCCATGGGCACCGGAACCGACGTCGCGATGGAGAGTGCCGGCGTGACGCTGCTGCACGGCGACCTCATGGGCATCGTGAAGGCGCGCCAGTTGTCGCAGGCGACGATGCGCAACATTCGCCTGAACCTCTGGTTCGCCTTCGGCTACAACGTCCTTGGCATACCGATCGCAGCCGGCGTGCTGTACCCGTTCTTCGGCATCCTGCTGTCGCCGGTCGTGGCCGCAGCGGCCATGGCGCTGTCTTCGGTGAGCGTCATTGCCAACGCCCTTCGATTGCGCGCGAGCAAGCTGGAGGGTTGAAGCCAGCCTGCACGCCAGCCACCGGCCGCGGGCGTGCGGCCGTCTTCAGCCGGCCTGCAGCAGCCCGATGGTCACGGCGCCGGGCACCGATTCGCGCATCGCTTCGACGAAGCGCCGCAGCTTCGCCGGGTAGTGGCGCGCATACGGGTACACCAGGTGCATCGGCAGCGGGTTGGCGCGCCATTGCGGCGTCAGGTGCACCAGCCGTCCGGCCGCCAGGTCGTCGGCCACCGCCCAGGCCGACACCACGCTCACGCCCAGGCCCAACAACGTGGCGTTGCAGGTCGCGTACAGGCTGTCGGTGCTCAGGCGTGGGGTGATCGGCACGTTGTGCTGTTCGCCGCTCTGCACATGCGTCAACGTGATGTCGGTGCGGTAGAAGCTGCGCAGTGCCAGCCAGGGCAGCGCCGCGAGTTCCTTCGCATGCGACGGCGCCGGCCCGTCGCCGAGCACCGACGGCGCCGCCACCACGATGCGTGGCACCTCGGCCAGCGCGATGGCGACCAGTTGCGGGTCGGTCACTTCGCCGACATGGATCGCGCAGTCCACCGCGTCGGCGATGAAGTCGGGCGCGCGGTCGTGCAGCAGCCAGTCGACCGACACGCGGGGGTAGCGGCGCAGGTAATCGGCCAGCGGGCCGACCAGCACGTTCTGGCCGAAGGCGTGCGGCGCCACCACGCGCAGCGTGCCTTCGGGCTCCGCACCCGCGCCGCGCAGGTCGGACTCGAAGCTGTCCCAGGCGGCGATCAGTTCCTTGGCCCGCGCGAAGCAGCGCTCGCCGTCTTCCGTGAGCTTCATGGCGTGCGTCGAGCGGCTCAGGAGGCGCGTGCCCAGCGAGCGCTCGAGCGCCTGCAGGCGGCGGCTCACCGTGGGCTGTGTGGCGCCCAGCTGCGCCGCCGCGGCCGACAGGCTGCCGGCCTCGACGATGCGCACGAAGGTCTGCATCAGCTGGATGCGGTCCCCGGCCGCGCTGGGCGGGAAGGCCGGAGACGGCGGCGTGGCGATGGGGGCGGTGGTGGGCATCGGATCTTTCGTATGCGCTGAACGTATAAGCATTTTGCGCCGGCAACCCCTACCGCGCGAACTGCTTCTTGAGCACACTCCGATCCAGTCTTTCGCAATCAAGGGTTTACCAGCATGTCTCCCATTCACGCTACGCATACGTCCGCCGCCCCTCCGGCGGCGGCCCCCGCGCTGCCCGCCTCGCTCGTCCTGCTGCTCGCCACCGGCGCCGGCCTGGCGGTGGCGGCGCTCTACTACTCGCAGCCGATGCTCGGCGTGCTGGGCGCCGACATCGGCGCCTCGGCCCGCGCCGTCGGCTTCGTGCCGACGCTCACGCAACTGGGCTATGCGCTGGGCATCCTGCTGCTCGCGCCGCTGGGCGACCGCTACGACCGCCGCCGCATCATCCTGATGAAGGCCGCGGTGCTCTGCGTCGCGCTGCTGCTGGCGGGTGCCGCACCGTCGATTGCGGTGCTGCTGGTCGCCAGCCTGGTGATCGGCCTGTCGGCCACGCTGGCCCAGGACATCGTGCCGGCCGCCGCCACGCTGGCGCCGGAGGCGAGCCGCGGCAAGATCGTCGGCACGGTCATGACCGGGCTGCTGCTGGGCATCCTGCTGTCGCGGGTGGTCAGCGGCTTCGTCGCCGAACACTTCGGCTGGCGCACGATGTTCATCGCCGCGGCGCTGAGCATTGCGTTGATCGGCGGCGCCGCCTGGCGCGGCCTGCCGCGCTTCCGGCCGACCACGCAGCTGAGCTACGGCGCGCTGATGGGCTCGCTGGTCAAGCTGTGGAAGCGCCACGGCGCCCTGCGCCGCGCCACCTTCGCGCAGGCGCTGCTGTCGATCGGCTTCAGCGCCTTCTGGTCGACGCTGGCCGTCATGCTGCACGGCGAGCCCTTCCACCTGGGCAGCGCGGCCGCCGGCGCCTTCGGCCTGGCCGGTGCGGCCGGTGCGCTGGCGGCACCGATCGCCGGACGCATCGCCGACAAGCGCGGCCCCGAACTGGTGACGCGCCTCGGAGCCTCGCTGGTGCTGGCGTCCTTCGCGGTGATGGCGCTCGCGCCGTGGATGCAGCCGCATGCGCAGCTCGGCCTGCTGGTGGTCGGCGCCATCGGCTTCGACCTCGGCATCCAGGCCACGCTCATCGCGCACCAGACCATCGTGTACAGCATCGAGCCGGCCGCGCGCAGCCGCCTCAACGCGGTGTTGTTCGTCGGCATGTTCCTGGGCATGGCGCTCGGCTCGGCGCTCGGCGCGCTGATGCTGGCGCAGTGGGGCTGGATGGCGGTGGTCGGCCTGGCTGCGGCATCGGCGGCCGGTGCGCTCGCCGTGCGCCTCTGGCCGGGGGCAGCGAAGGCGCACTGAGCCGGGCGCACCTCAGACGATGAACAGCGCCGGGTCCACCATCGTGCGGTTGAGCATCACGCCCCAGTGCAGGTGCGGCCCGGTCACGCGGCCGGTGGCGCCCACGGCGCAGAAGCGGTCGCCGGTCTGCAGCGCGTCGCCCACCTTCACGTCGATCGCGCTCAGGTGGCAGTACATGCTGAGCAGGCCGCGGCCGTGGTCGAGCCACACTGTGCCGCCGTTGAAGAAGTAGTCGCCGGTGTCGATCACGCGGGCCGGCAGCGGCGCCCGCACCGGCGTGCCGGTGCCCGCGGCGATGTCCATGCCGCTGTGCGGATTGCGCGACTGGCCGTTGAACACGCGGCGCAGGCCGAAGGAGCTGGAGCGTCGGCCGGGCACCGGCACCGCCATCTGCAGGTCGGCCGGCAGCGCCTCGGTGAAGGCGGCCATCACGCGGGCCTGGTGGTCGCGTTCGCGCTCGTAGCGCGCCTGGTCGGCGGCCGACAGGTCGACCGTGCCGGGCGCCACCTTCAGGCGCTGCTCGCTGTAGCGCTTGGGGGCGATGCCGTAGGCGACGGACCTTTCGGCGCCGCCGTCGGTGCGCACCACGATGCGCGCGCTGCCCACCGCTGCCGCCAGCGGAATGCCGACCAGCGCGGTCCATTCGATCGGGTCGCCGGTGACCAGCAGCGGCACGTCGGCGTCGGTGTGCGCCGTCGGGCGCACGGCCGCGGGGCCGAGCGACAGCCGCGCCACCCCGCCCGGCACGGCAGAGGCCTGCGGCCAGGGTCCGGCTGCGGCTGTCGATGGCGCCGCGAGCGCGGGCAGGGTCGGCAGCAGCAGGGTGCCGAGCGTGCCGAGGAGGGCGGTGCGTCGCGTGGTGGCGTGCGAAAGGCAAGGGTCGAATGAAGGCATCGGGCAAGTCTAGCGAGCGGCCGCGCCTGCAGACATCCGGCATCGGCGAGACAATCCACGGCCCGGCCGATCGGCGGTCGGGCCGCGTCTGTCCGAATCCGTTCTCGCTTCATGCCCTCCGCGCCCGCCACGTCCGAACCATCGTCCGCCGTCGAGTTCTCCCTCCGACGCATCGCGCTTCCCGCCTTCGGGCCTTCTCTGCTCTTCGGGGTGGGCGAAGGCGCCATCCTCCCCATCGTTCCGCTGATGGCGCGAGACCTCGGCGCTTCGGTGCCGATGGCGGCGCTGACGGTAGCGCTGATCAGCATCGGCTCGCTGCTCAACAACATTCCGGCATCGTTGATCACGATGCGTTGGGGCGAGCGCTGGTCCATCGTGGCGGCCGGCCTCTGGAGCGCGCTCGGCATGGCCCTCTGCGTGCTGACGACGCACCTGGGCCTGTTCGCTGCGGGCTGCTTCATGGTGGGCATGTCGCAAGCGGTCTACAACCTGGCACGGCAGAGCTACCTGACCGATGCCGTGCCCGTGGTGTACCGAGCGAGAGCGCTGTCGACACTGGGCGGGGTGATGCGGATCGGCATGTTCATCGGCCCCTTTCTCGCTGCGGCGGCCGTCCACTACTTCGGGCTGTCGGCGGCCTTCGTGGTAGGCATCGTGGGCGTGACCTGCGCGGCCGCCATCGGCGCGCGCATTCCCGATCTGGAAATCTCGCCGCTGCCCGCCGGCCATGCCGCGCCGGCCGCCGTCACGATGGGATCGACCCTGCGGGACCACCGACGCGTCTTTCTCACGGTGGGCGTGGGCGTGCTGCTGGTCAGTGCCGTGCGGGCCTCGCGTCAGGCCGTCATCCCGCTGTGGGCGGAACACCTGGCACTGGCGCCCGCGGTCGCGTCGCTGATTTACGGCCTGTCGGGTGGCATCGACATGCTCGTGTTCTACCCGGCGGGCAAGGTGATGGACATCAAAGGGCGGCGCTGGGTCGCGGTGCCGTCGATGCTCATGATGGGCGCGGCGATGTTGCTGATGCCGTTCACCACGGGTGTTGTTACGCTGTTGCTCGTCGCGCTGGCCATCGGCTTCGGCAACGGCATCGGTTCGGGGATGATCATGACGCTCGGTGCCGACCATTCGCCGCGCCATGGCCGGGCGCACTTCCTGGGCGTGTGGCGGCTGATGTCGGACATCGGGGCCTCGTCCGGCCCGGTGTTGTTGTCGTTCCTGGCAGGGACCGTGTCGCTGGCGGCGGGCATTGCGTTGACCGGGCTGCTCGCACTCGTCGCGGCGGGCGTGCTGGCCCAGTGGATTCCTCGAGCTGCGACTGCACGCGCCGCGGTCGGCAAGAAGAATCCGTAGCGCCGCGTCAACCGGCCCATGCGCCCGGCGCCAGCCCGTCCAGGGTGTAAGGCCCGATGGCCGCGCGGATCAGCCGCAGCGTCGGGTGCCCGACGGCCGCCGTCATGCGGCGCACCTGGCGGTTGCGACCCTCCTTGATGGCGAGCTCGATCCAGGTGGTGGGGATGGCCTGCCGCACACGGATCGGCGGGGTCCGCGCCCACACGTCCGGCGGCGGGTCGAGCCGGTGCGCGCGGGCCGGGCGCGTCGGGCCGTCGTTGAGGGTCACGCCATCGCGCAGCGCGGCCAGCGCCGCGTCGTCGGGCACGCCCTCGACCTGCACCCAGTACACCTTCTCCATCTTGAAGCGCGGATCGGCGATGCGTGCCTGCAGCTTGCCGTCGTCGGTCAGCAGCAGCAGGCCTTCGCTGTCGGCGTCGAGCCGGCCGGCCACGTACACGCCCGGCAGGTCGATGAAGTCCTTGAGGCCCTGCCAGCGGCCCTCGGGCGTGAACTGGCTCAGCACGCCGTAGGGCTTGTTGAAGCGGAGGAGGCGCGGAGGGGCGGAAGACACCATGGGGCGCTGAGGATAGCGCCCCGCTCTCAGCTGCAGGCCCGAGCCGCCCTCAGCCCTGGCGCGGCGGCGCCACGCGCGCCAGCCACGCCAGCAGCACCGCCACCACCTCGTCGCGGTTGGTCTCGTTCAGCGCCTCGTGGCGCGCGCCGCCGAAGGCGTGGCACGACACGTCCCGCAGGCCGGCGTCGCGGTAGCGCTGCACCAGCGGGTAGAACCACTCGCCCTTGTTGCTCACCGGGTCTTCGTCGCCGATGAACAGGTACAGCGGCAGGTCGGGCCGGATGCGCGACCGCATCGCGGCGGGCGTGAGCGCTGCCGCGTTCGCGAACATCGATGCCCAGCTCTCCGGCGTGACCGTGAAGCCGCACAGCGGGTCGGCGATGTAGGCGTCGACCTGGGCCGGGTCGCGGCTGAGCCAGTCGAAGGGGGTGCGCACGTCGGGCAGCGCGGCGTTCATGTCTTCCAGCCGGAAGCCGGTCTGCACGGCCGCGCCCAGCATGTCGATGGCGGTGGTGCCCGACATCGCGGCACCGGCCAGCAGCGCGCTGTGCTGGACCAGATAGTGCTGCGCCGCGAAGGAGCCCATGCTGTGGCCCAGCAGGACCAGCGGCAGCCCCGGATGCGCGGCACGCGCATGCCGGCTCAGCAGCGCCATGTCATCGACCAGCCCGGCGAAGCCGCGCGGGCCGAAGTCGCCCAGCTCGCCATGTGCCGCCGCATGCGGGCCGTGGCCGCGGTGCTCGTTCGCATAGACCACGTAGCCCGCGCGCGTGAGCGCCTCCGCCAACGGCCGGTAGCGCAACGAATGCTCGCCCATGCCATGCGCGATCTGCACGATGGCATGCGGCTCGCCGCCTTGCCAGCGGTGCGCCTCGATGGCGTGGCCATCGTCGGCGGTGAGGGTGAAATCGGTCTCTGTGTGCGGCATGTGTGTCTCCAGAAGAATGATCTTCATCGTAAAGGAGCCCATGCGGCACCGATGTGGCGGCGGCCTGCGTCAGGCGTGCTGTGCGGCACGCGCCCTCGGAATCGGCCGCCCGCGGCACGATGGGTAGTTCGCGCACCCCCAGAACGGCCGCGCGAACTTGCCGGACGTGCGCTCGACCATCTTGGTGCCGCAGCTGGCGCAGGTGGGCCGCCAATACTCGCCCTCGTAGGCCACGGCGAGCAGGGCGGCCTGTTGCTCCGGCGTGCGCTGGCCGATCAGCTTGAGCAGCGCCGCGCCGTCCTGCAGGTGGATGCCGTTGTCGGCGGCGAAGGCCAGCGCGTCGGCGGTGAAGCTCGAGCTCGTCACGAACGTGCCGTGGCGCAGCTTGTTCGCCGTCATCACGCCGAGGAATTCGCGCATCTCCTTCACGCCCACCGGCTTGCCCTGCCAGTGCTTGCACTGGACGATGCGCGGCTGGTCCATGTGCTGCGATTCCAGCCAGATGTCCACGCCGCCATCCGCCCCGTGCGACTGGCTGCGCGTCGCGAGCCCCGCCTGCGCATAGAAGGCCTCGCACACGGCCTCGAAGCGGCGCCACTCGATGTCGGCGAGCACCACCGGGCTCCAACTTGCCTGCTGCCGCACACCCAGCGGCGTGGGCGGTGCCACGGGCGCCGCGGCTGGCTTGCGCGCCGCCAGCTTCTTCGACAGCGGCGCCGTGTCCGGCGTGACGGACCGCGTCGGCTCGGCGACCGGCTCCTGGTTCGATCGTTGGACGAAGTAGTTCAGCACCAGCAGGACCGCGCCCAGCATCAGCGCCACCCAGCCCGCCGGCCGCAGCACCTGGCCGATGGTCGGGCCCAAGTGGGCGCGCATCAGGTTGGGGATGACGGTGAGGAGCAGGACGCCGATGACCAGCGCGGCCAGGCCCTTGCCGGCGAGGTCAGTGCGCGCCTTCAAGCGATGACGGTCGTTTCTGCTTGGACTGGACATGGCCGTTCTTGGCGCGTCACCTTCGCCTTATTTTCCCCAGCTGTCCCGCATCCCAGCCGCACGATTGAACACATGCCGCCCAGCGTCCGCCGCCTTCGCGTCCACGACGAAGTAGCCGTGCCGCTCGAACTGGAACCCGGCGCCGCCTTCCGCGCTCGCGAGCGAGGGCTCCACGAACGCCGAACACTTCACCAAGCTGGCCTTGTTCAACTCATCCAGCAGTTCCCCACTGCCCGGCTGCGCCTCGACAAACAGCCGCTCATACAACCGCACCTCCGCCGCCACCGCATCCGCCACGGCCACCCAGGTGATGTTCCCCTTCACCTTGATCGCGTCCGCACCGGGCGTGCCGCTCTTCGTGTCGGGCACCAGCGTGGCCTGCACTTCGAGCAGCTTGCCGTCGGCATCGCGCGTGGCGCCGGTGCATTCGATGGTGTGGCCGTACTTCAGGCGCACCTTGTTGCCGGGGAAGAGGCGGAAGAAGCCCTTGGGCTGCACGTCTTCGTAGTCGGTGCGTTCGATCCAGACCTCGCGGCCGATCTTGAAATGGCGTTCGCCGCGTTCCGGGTGGTGCGGGTGCACGGGAGCGCTGCAGTCGTCGAGGATGTCGTCGCTGCCCATGAGTTCGCCCCAGTTGGTGATGACCAGCTTCACCGGGTCGAGCACGACCATGGCGCGTGGGGCGATGGGGTCGAGGGTTTCGCGCAGCGCGGCTTCGAGGGCGGCGTAGTCGGTCCAGCCGCCGGCGGACTTGGTGGTGCCGCTGCGTTCGCAGAAGAGCTTGAGCGCCTCGGGCGTGTAGCCGCGGCGGCGCAGGCCGGCGAGGGTGGGCATGCGCGGGTCGTCCCAGCCGTCGACGTGGCCTTCTTCGACCAGCTGGCGCAGCTTGCGCTTGCTGGTGAGCACATGGGTCACGTTCAGGCGCGCGAATTCGTACTGGCGCGGATGCGGGCTGGCGATGAGGCCGCCGGCCGCGAGGTTGTCGAGCAGCCAGTCGTAGAAGGGGCGCTGGTCCTCGAACTCCAGCGTGCAGATCGAATGGGTGATCTGCTCCAGCGCGTCCTCGATCGGGTGCGCGAAGGTGTACATCGGGTAGATGCACCACTTGTCGCCGGTGTTGTGGTGCGTGGCCCGGCGGATGCGGTAGAGGGCCGGGTCGCGCAGGTTGATGTTGGGGCTCGCCATGTCGATCTTGGCGCGCAGGATGGCCGCGCCGTCTTCGAGCTGGCCGTCGCGCATGGCGCGGAAGCGTTCGAGGTTCTGCTCGACCGTGCGCGAACGGAAGGGGCTGTCGACGCCGGGCTTGCCGAAGTCGCCGCGGTTGGCGCGCATCTCTTCGGGCGTCTGTTCGTCGACGTAGGCGAGGCCGCTCTCGATCAGGTACTCGGCCGCGCGGTACATGAAGTCGAAGTAGTCGCTCGCGAAGTACTCGTGCGGCTGCATCGTGCCGGGCGCGCTGGGGCGGTCGGCCAGGTAGGTTTCGTAGCCGAGCCACTTCACCGCGTCGCGGATGGAGTCGACGTATTCCTGCTCTTCCTTCTCGGGGTTGGTGTCGTCGAAGCGCAGGTGGCACACGCCGCCGTATTCCTTGGCCAGCTCGAAATTCAGCCAGATGCTCTTGGCGTGGCCGATGTGCAGGTAGCCGTTGGGCTCGGGCGGGAAGCGCATGCGGACCTTGGCCGGGTCGGGCATGCCATCGGCATGGTGCCGGGCGTCGCCGGGCGAACCGCCCCACTGTCGGCCGGCATAGGTGTTCTGTTCGAGGTCGTTTTCGATGACGTGGCGCAGGAAATTACTGGGCGCAGCGCCGGCTTTGGCGGCGTCTTTGTCGGCAGGGGAGGTCATCTGTTCATTCTAGAGGCGGGGGTGCATGGGTTACCTTTGGCAACGAACTTCACGGCGCAGCGTGAACCTGATTAACACCTGACGCGTTCAATACACACATGGGCGTCAGGCGCCCAACCCGGCGGATTCAATCCAGAATCCGCCAAAAGTTTTAACAGGAGTCCCGTCATGAGCCTCACACGTTCGACCTTCTTCAAATGGATGGCCAGTGGCGCCGTCGCGGCTGCCGCGCTGCTCGGCGCATCGGCCGCCAGTGCCCGCGGTGACGTGAGCTGGTCTGTCGGCATCAACGCACCCGGCATCGCGCTCGGCGTGGCCGCACCCACCTATTACGCGCCGCCGCCCGTGTACTACGCACCGCCGCCGGTCTACTACCGTCCGGCACCGCCGGTGTATTACCGCCCGGCGCCCGTGTACTACGCGCCGCCGCCGGTGTATTACCGTCCGGCGCCCGGCTACTACCGCGGTCACGGTCATCGCCACGGCGGCTACTACCGCTGAGTACCGGCGAGTCCGGCCGGCCCCAGGGGCTGGCCTGAAGACAAACGACAAAGCGCGCGCTCCGGCTGACAGGCCGGGCGCGCGCTTCGTCGTTGGGGGGCCGTCAGTGCGCCGTCGCGTCCAGCTTGAAGACGCTGACCGCGCTGACCAGCGTGGCGGCCTGCTCCTGCAGCGAGCCGGCGGCCGCGGCCGCTTCTTCCACCAGCGCCGCGTTCTGCTGCGTCACCTGGTCCATCTGCGTGATCGCCTGGTTGATCTGCTCGATGCCCTGCGTCTGCTCGTGGCTCGCCGCACTGATCTCACCCATGATGTCCGTCACGCGACGCACGCTGGCCACGATCTCGTCCATCGTCTGGCCCGCTTCGGCCACCTGGTGGCTGCCCGCTTCGACCTTGCTCACCGAGTCGTCGATGAGGCCCTTGATCTCCTTGGCCGCAGCGGCCGAGCGCTGCGCCAGGCTGCGCACTTCAGAGGCGACCACCGCAAACCCGCGGCCCTGCTCGCCAGCGCGTGCCGCTTCCACGGCAGCGTTCAACGCCAGGATGTTGGTCTGGAAGGCGATGCCGTCGATGACCGCGATGATGTCGACGATCTTCTTGCTCGAGGTGTTGATCGCGCTCATGGTGTCGACCACCTGGCCGACCACGCTGCCGCCGCGCACGGCCACCTCGGAAGCGGACGCAGCCAGCTGGTTGGCCTGACGTGCGTTGTCGGCGTTCTGCTTGACCGTCGAGGTCAGTTCTTCCATCGAGGCCGCAGTCTGTTCCAGCGAGCTGGCTTGCTGCTCGGTGCGCGAGGACAGGTCCTGGTTGCCCGAGGCGATCTGGCTCGAGGCCGTCGCGATCGTGTCGGTGCCCTGGCGCACTTCGCCCACCACCTTGGCGAGGTTCTCGTTCATCGTCTTCAGCGCGGTCATGAGCCGGCCGGTTTCGTCGCGCGAACGCGCCTCGACGCGCGAGCTCAGATCACCGGCGGCCACGGCTTCGGCAACCAGCATGGCCTCGCCGATCGGGCGGGTGATCGAGCGCGTGATGAACCATGCCACCCAGGCGCCCAGCGCCAGCGCGATGCCGCCGACGGCGATCATGAGCTGGGTGGCGCGGGCGTAGTCGTGGCTGGCCTGGATCGAGGCGGCTTCGCTCAGATTACTCTCGTAGACGGCCAGCTCTTCCAGCAGCGCCAGGGTGGCTTGCAGGGCCGGTCGTGCCTGTTGCATGAGCGTGCGGGTTGCTTCGTCGTTCAGGTTCTTCAACCCCATGTCAATCACCAGCCCCGTGGCCGATGCGCTGCGCACGGCGGCTTCGTCAACCTTGGCGAGCTTTTCTTTGCCGATGTCGCTGACCATCAGTTTGGCCAGGGCGTCCTTGGCGGTGCTGTAGCGCGCCTTGGCCGCAGTGATGCGCTTCATCTCTTCGGCCATGTCCTTCTCCTCGTTCAGGAGCACGACCACGACGGTGGACGCCAGGATGTCGCGGATCGCGTTCTGCATCGTGCCCACGGCCGACACCCTGGCATTGTTGTTGTGCACGATGGTGTCCAGGTGGCGATCGATGCTGCGCATCGACGTCAGGCCCATGGCCAGTACCAGCATCAGTAGGGCCAGCAGTGTGGCGAACGCGGCACCCATGCGGGTACCGATCTTGAGGTTGTTCAGTGTTTTCATCGAGGTCGGATGGCGGATCGGGCCGTCGCCCGTCGACAGCCCTTGGCTGCATATCGGCCGAACGCGGCGCTTCTGCAGGCGGTTGCCGCATCGCACGCGCGCGACGCGTGCAGTTTTGCTCAGACCGCCGGTGCGGCGGCGTCCGCGGGCGCCGCGGGATCCGCTTGCGGTTCGAGCGCCCGCAGCGCGGCGAAGGTCGCGTCCATCTCGACGAGGAAGGCGTTCTTGCGGTCGTCCCAGACCTGGCGCTGTTCCACCGTGGTGCCGCCCGCACGGTAGATCTCGTGGTTGGCGGCATTGATCAGGGTGCTCAGCGCGGCCAGCTTGGTTTCCAGAAAGGCCGGCCGGGCGCGCCGCTCGGCCTCTTGCCGAAGCGTGTCGGCCTCGCGGCGGGCTTCTGCCGCGGCGTTCAGTTGCATCAGCAGCGTCATCGCGAGCGCCACCACCGTCAGGAAGCCCAGCGACGGTCCGATGATCCCGCCCATCAGGAAACCGAACTGCCCCCAGAGGCCGGCGGCAGTCGCGCTGTCCGTGGCGCCGGACGCGGCCTGCGCATAGCGCAGCGAGATGTAGGCGGCAAAGCCGAACAGTGCCAGCGCGCAGGCCAGCAGCACCCACGGGAAAGCGGCCAATGCCCGGCTGCGCCGGGAAGGCCGAGGGGAAGAGGTGTTGCCGGGCGTGTTCGACATTCGGGTCGGGTGGCCGGGCTCAGCCGAGGGCGATGTGCCCGCGCGACGCCGACGTGGGCTTGCGCACGCCGTCGGGGCCGTAGAAGAGTTCGGTGCTGGCCTGCAGGAAATGCAGGGCGCGTTGCGTGAAGTCGAGGTGGCTGTAGACCATCGAGCCGTTGCGCTGGTTGGCGTTGCGGGCTTCCTCGGCCAACTGCATCAGGCTCTTCCAGGCCTGCTCGGTCGCTTCGCCGGCCGCATGGGCCGCGGCGCTGGCGCCTTCGCTGCCGGGCAGGTGGCCCAGGGCGCACTGGGTGGCTTCGCGCACCACGTCGAGTTCGGCCATCCGGTCCATCAGCCGGGTCTTTTCCTCGGTGATGGCGGCCAGGTCATGGAAGCGGCCCTCGAGCATCGCCTTCTCCTCGCGGTTCAGGGCCGCGATAAAGTCTTTCAGGCACGAAATTTCGGCGCAGAGGTCGGCGAGCAGGGTATTCACGGCGTGGGCTTCGAGTCGATCAGGTCGCGCACGCTGGCCAGCAGGCCGTCGGCGATGCCTTCGGGGTTGATCTGGTAGCGGCCGGCGCGGATGTCCTCGCGGATCGCCGCGACGCGTTCCGCGTCGAATTCGCCGTTGACGGCGGGGTTGGGCATGGCGCGCACCCGTGCAGCGGATTTCAAGGCAGCCTCCTTGGCTCGTTCGGCTGCATCGGCGCCCGCCGCCGCGGCGGCGCTCGCCTTGGGCGCCGCCGCGAGGGGCGTGGTCGGTGGGGCGGGTGGATTGATCTTCACGATGGTTCCTTAGCAGGTTGACCCAGATATCGGCAGCTTGGACGAGAACTTTAGGCCGGGCGTGAAATTTTCCGCGCGACTCATTGCGACAGGACGATTTGCCCGTCCTCGTCGGCCACGCCCGTGACCATCCGTCCGTCCAGGGTCTTGGCCCGCGCCACTCCGCCCGCGGCGGCCTGCGTCAGGGCCCGGGCTTCGGTGCTGACGGTGAAGCCGGCGCCCTGCGCCACCACCTGGACCGACTGGCCCTGGTGGATGACCGTGGGCGCGCGCAACAGTTCCCGGCGCAACGGCGCGCCGGCGACGATGCGGCCGGTGGCGCGGACCCCCGCCAGTTCGCTGTCGTTGGTGACGACCGAGCGGGGCAGGGCGGCCAGGTCACCGGTCTGTGCGGTGAGGTCGGCCAGCCCGAGCGCGTCGCCGGGCTCGATGGTGCGGGTCGCCACGTAGTAAGTGCCTTCGACCTTCACATAGGCCGGCACGAAGCGTGTCCACGCGGCGCCGGTGCGGCAGCGCAGGCCGATCGACAGCCGCCCGCGCGCGGCGGCGCCGGTGGGCAGGAAGGCGTCGAAGGCATCGCAGTCCGGCAACTCGGCGGTGCCGGGCAGGGCGGCGGTCACCGTGGCCTTGCCGGGCAGGCCGGCCGTCTGGCGCTCGATCAGCCGTTCGATCGCGGCCATGGCCGGACCGGGGAGCGGCTGCGCGGCGCAGGCGGCGCCCGTGCCGAGCACGGTGGCCAGGGCCCCGAGGGTGGCGGGCAGCAAGCGGCGAAGAAGGTGGCGTGGCGTCATGGCATGGGGCGGAGCACGGTGCGCATACAGGGGCGCGGGGTGTCCTTGATGCGAGCAATTCTAGGGAGCGGACCCCGCCTGCGAAGTGAGGAAGTGACGCCGAAAACACCCTTTGTTCGACCCATTGCAAAAGCGGGCCGTGCATAGACTCGCTTTCCATCAGTCGCCACGCCTCGGCCGAAGCGATGCCCCTCCCACCCATGGAAGCACATGATGGACAAGCTCGATGCAGCTTTGAACTTCAACCGCGAAGCACTCAACCTGCGCGCCCAGCGCCAGGAGGTGCTGGCGTCGAACATCGCCCACGCCGACACGCCCAACTACAAGGCGCGTGACATCGATTTCAGCAGCCGCCTGACCGAGGCCGTCGAGCGCGGCCGGGCCTCGCAGTCGATGAGCATGTCGGTCACCTCATCGCGCCACATCCGCGCCGAAGCGCAGGCCATGCCCGACCAGAACCTGCTCTACCGCGTGCCCAACCAGTCCAGCATCGACGGCAACACCGTCGAGATGGACGTGGAGCGCATCAACTTCGCCGACAACGCGCTGCGCTACGAATCGAACCTCACGGTCATCGGTTCGAAGATCAAGACGCTGCTGTCGGCGGTCCAGCAATAACACGGTGACCACCGTCGGAGAGAACGCATGCCCTTTCCCAGCAACTCGATGAACATCTTCAACGTCGCCGGCTCCGCCATGACGGCGCAGTCGCAGCGCATGAACGTGACGGCGAGCAACCTCGCCAACGCAGAGAGCGTGGCCGGCCCCGACGGCCAGCCCTACCGTGCCAAGCAGGTGGTGTTCGAGGTCGCGGGCTCGGGCCGCAACGACGTCGGCGGCGTCAAGGTCGCGAACATCGTCGAAGACCCGTCGCCATCCAAGATGGTCTACGACCCGAAGAACCCGCACGCCGGGCCGGACGGCTACGTGGCCATGTCCAACGTCAATGTGGTCGAAGAGATGACCAACATGATTTCCGCCTCCCGCAGCTATCAGGCCAACGTCGAGGTGCTCAACACCGCCAAGACGCTGATGGTCAAGACGCTCACCGTCGGTCAGTAACTCTCCACTCCCACCTCCACACCATGGCCATCACTTCGACCTCCACCGTCGGCACCGACACCGCCGCCACCGCCGCCACCGCCACCGCGACCACCGGCACGTCCAATGCCGACAGCGAGAAGCGCTTCCTGAAGCTGCTCGTCACCCAGCTCAACAACCAGGACCCGCTCAACCCGATGGACAACGCCGAGCTCACCTCGCAGCTTGCTCAGATGAGCACGGTCAGCGGCATCGAGCAGCTCAACACCACGCTCAGCGGACTGGTGAGCCAGAGCAGCTCCAGCCAGGTGCTGCAGGCCGCGTCGCTGATCGGCAATGCCGTGCTGTCCCCCGGTAACGCACTGTCGCTGCAGATGTCGACGGACAGCGCGGGCACGAAGACGCCGCAGGATGTGCCTTTCGCGGTCGAGTTGCCGGCCAACGGCGCCACCGACGTGACCGTGACGATCACCGATGCGAACGGCACCAAGGTCCGCACGATGGAACTCGGCGCGCTGGGCGAAGGCGCCAACGGCGTCAAGTGGGACGGCAAGAACGATGCCGGCGAAGTGGTCGCCGAAGGCAACTACCAGTTCAGCGTGAAGGCCACCGGCGCCGGCGCCAACGTGTCGGCCACCGCGCTCACCTTCACGCAAGTGGCTGCCGTGAAGCAGGGCAGCAGCGGCGTGACGCTCGAACTCTCGACGGGCAAGAGCATCGCCCTGTCCGACGTGCGCATGTTCCTCTGAACCCGGCGATTTCATTCATCTCTTCATTGCACTGAAACAAGGACCTTCATCATGGCTTTTTCCCAAGGCATCAGCGGTCTGGCCGCAGCCGCTTCGAACCTCGACGTCATCGGCAACAACATCGCCAACTCCGGCACGGTCGGCTTCAAGTCGGCGGCCGCGACCTTCCAGGACGTGTATGCCGGCTCGCGCGTCGGCCTGGGCGCCTCGGTGGCGGGCGTGGTGCAGAACTTCACCCAGGGCGTGACGCAGACCAGTAGCCGCGGCCTCGACGTGGCCATCCTGAACGGTGACGGCTTCTATCGCCTGTCCAGCCCCAGCGGCGAAGTCATGTACTCGCGCAACGGCCAGTTCACCCGCGACAACAGCGGCTACATCATCAACGCGGCCGGCCTGCAGCTGACGGGCTATGGCGTGTCGGCGACCGGCACCATCAACGGCGGCACGCCGGCACCCATCCAGATCCCGACCGCCGCGATGACGCCGAAGCCGACCACCAAAATCTCCGCCGAGTTCAACCTCGACATGCGCCTGAAGACGCCGGCCAAGACGCCTTTCAACGCAAACGATTCGGACACCTTCAACTATTCCAACGCCCTCGGCCCCATCTACGATTCGCTGGGCGGCCCGCACGAGCTGGGCGCGTACTTCGTCAAGGCCCCCGCCCCCGCCACCAACACCTGGAACGTGTACGGCTCGGTCGACGGCACGACGATGACGTCGGGCGGCCCGCCGGCCACCCCGACCGTCTTGGGCACCTACACCTTCGATCAGAACGGCAACATGGCCACGCCCGCGAGCGGCGCCTTCACGGTCGGCCCGTTGACCTTCACCAACGGCTCGGCACCGTTGACCGCGACGGTCGACCTCACGGGCACCACGCAGTTCGGCAACGCCAATTCGATCAACGCGCTCAAGCAGGACGGCTACACCTCGGGCCAGCTGACCGCCTTCTCGATCAACCCCGACGGCACGATCACCGGCACCTACTCGAACGAGCAGACGCAGTTGCTCGGCCAGGTCGTGCTCAGCTCCTTCGCCAACCCGAACGGCCTCGAGCCGATGGGCGAGAACGTCTGGAAGGAGACGGCGGCTTCCGGGCAGGCCCTCACCGGCACCCCGGGCGCGGGCACCAAGCTGGGGTCGCTCGCCGCGGGCGCGCTCGAAGCGTCCAACGTCGACCTGACCTCCGAACTGGTCAACCTGATCGTCGCGCAGCGCAGCTACCAGGCCAATGCGCAGACCGTGAAGACGCAGGACCAGGTCATGCAGACGCTGATGCAGATCCGCTGACGCGCAGGCGCCGCCTTCCTTCATCTTCTTTCAGGAGCACCCAGTGGATCGAATGCTGTATGTCGCGATGAGCGGCGCCAAGCAGGCCATGGAACAACAGGCCTCGGTCGCCAACAACATGGCGAATGTCTCGACCCCGGGTTTCCGGGCGCAGGTCAACGCCTTTCGCGCGGTGCCGGTGGTCGGCGAGGAAGCGCAGACGCGTTCCTTCGTCGTCGCCACCACGCCCGGCGCCGACTTCAGCACCGGCCCGATCACCGAGACCGGCCGCGAACTCGACGTGGCGGTCAAGGGCGACGGCTGGCTGGTGGTGCAGACCGCCACCGGCGAGGCCTACACCCGCGTGGGCAACCTGCAGGTGGCGGCCGACGGCCAGCTCACGACCATGGGCGGCCGCCCGGTCGTCGGCGAGAACGGCGCGCTGGTCATCCCGCCCGGCGCAACCGCCACCGTGGGCAGCACCGGCCTGATCGCGGCGCGCGGTGCCGGTGACCCGGCCGTGGGCGTGGCCGAGGTCGGCCGTCTCAAGCTGGTGAACCCGCCGTCCACCGACCTCGTGCGCGGCGACGACGGCCTGTTCCGCATGCGCGAGGGCCTGCAACCCGCGGCGGCCGACCCGGCCGTCACCGTGATGAGCGGCGTGTTCGAGGGCAGCAACGTGAATCCGGTCGAGGCCATGGTGGCCATGATCGCCAACTCCCGCAGCTTCGAGATGCAGATGAAGTCCATCACCACCGCCGACACCAACGCGCAATCCGCCAACAAGTTGCTGGCCTACGGCTAAGCGGCCGAGCCCCGCGCCCGACGCCGTTCCACAGGAGTATTTCCCATGATCCGTTCCCTCTATATCGCCAAGACCGGCCTCGATGCGCAGCAGACGCAGCTGGACGTCGTCTCCAACAACCTGGCCAACGTCGGCACCACCGGCTTCAAGCGCAGCCGCGCCGTGTTCGAGGACCTGATGTACCAGAACATGCGCCAGGTCGGCGGCCAGACCTCCGACCAGACGCGCCTGCCCTCGGGCCTGCAACTGGGCACCGGCGTGCGCGTGGTCGCCACCGAGCGCCTGCACTCGCAGGGCAACCTCACCAAGACCGACAACCCGAAGGACGTGGCCATCAACGGCGGCGGCTTCTTCCAGGTGCTGATGCCCGACGGCACCACCTCCTACACCCGCGACGGCTCGTTCCAGAGCAATGCCGAAGGCCAGCTCGTGACCGCGAGCGGCTTCCAGGTGCAGCCGCAGATCACGATCCCGGCGAACGCCACCAGCATGACCATTGCCCGCGACGGCACGGTGACGGTGTCGCAGGCCGGCAGCACGGCCTCGGTGCAGGTCGGTCAGCTGCAGCTCGCGACGTTCCTCAACCCGACCGGCCTGCAGAGCATGGGCGAGAACCTCTACACCGAGACCGATGCATCGGGCGCACCCAATGCGGTCACGCCCGGCGTCGAAGGTGCCGGCACCCTGACGCAGGGCTACGTCGAGGCCTCGAACGTCAACGTGGTTGAGGAGCTGGTGAACATGATCACCACGCAGCGCGCCTACGAGATCAACAGCAAGGCCGTGCAGACCTCGGACCAGATGCTGGCCAAGCTCGCCCAGCTGTGATGACCATGCGCAGTTCCGCTTTTTCCGCATGCCGCAGTGCTGCGCCCGCGGCGCGCACGCTGGTGCTGCTCGCGGCCGTGGTGGCGGCGGGCTGTGCCCAGATCCCGCGCGAGCCGCTGGTGCACCAGCCGATGACGGCACGCGCGGAAACCTACGCCGCCTCGCCGACGCGGCGGCCCACCGGCGCGATCTTCCGCGAAGGCCCCGGCGCCAACGCCCTGTTCGAGGACCGTCGGCCGCGCAACGTCGGCGACATCCTGACCGTCGTGATCAGCGAGAAGGTCAACGCCAGCAAGACCTCCGGCGCCAACGCCAGCCGCAACGGCAGCACCACCGGCACCTTCGCCGGCGGCATCCCCAAGCTGCTCGGCTCGCTGCTCGATGGCCAGGACACCAAGCTGTCCGGCGACAACGTGCTGAAGGCGACCGGTGGTGCCAACGCCAACAACACCTTCAACGGCGTGATCACGGTGACCGTGACCGACGTGATGTCCAACGGCAACCTGCTGGTCAGCGGCGAAAAGCAGATGGGCATCAACCAGGGCACCGAGTTCATCCGGTTCTCCGGCGTGGTCAACCCGCGCACCGTCTCCGGCAGCAACACCGTCTCGTCGACGCTGGTGGCCGACGCGCGCATCGAATACACGGCCAAGGGCTTCATCGACGAAGCGCAGACCATGGGCTGGATGCAGCGCTTCTTCCTCAATGTGATGCCTTTCTGATGGCACTGCTTCAGAACCGAAAGAAACCTGCCATGCCTCTCCCGCGCACCCTGCGTTCAATTCTCGGTCTCGCGGCGCTGTGTGCGGCGGTGTCGGCTGCCCCTGCCCATGCCGAACGGCTGAAGGAGCTCGCGAGCATCCAGGGCGTGCGCGACAACCAGCTGATCGGTTACGGCCTGATGGTCGGCCTGGACGGCACGGGCGACCAGACGACGCAGACGCCGTTCACGGTGCAGAGTCTGAACAACATGCTGCAGCAACTGGGCATCACGATCCCGGAAGGCAAGAACATGCAGCTGAAGAACGTGGCGGCGGTGATGGTCACGGCCACGCTGCCGGCCTTCGCGCGGCCCGGCCAGAACATCGACGTGACCGTGTCGTCGATGGGCAATGCCAAGAGTCTGCGTGGCGGCACGCTGCTGCTGACGCCGCTCAAGGGCGTCGATGGCCAGACCTATGCGCTGGCGCAGGGCAACATGGTCGTTGGTGGCGCCGGTGCGTCGGCCAATGGCAGCAAGGTGCAGATCAACCAGCTCGGCTCCGGCCGCATTCCGGCCGGGGGCCTGGTCGAGCGTGGCGTCGAGGCGCCGCTCGGCGGCGACAGCACGCTGTCGGTCGAACTCAACCGTTCCGACTTCGGCACGGCCAAGGCCGCGGCCGATGCCATCAACCGCGAGTTCGGCGCCGGGACGGCCGATGCGCAGGACGCGCGCGTGATCGTGGTGCGTGCGCCGATGCCCGAGGCGCGCGTCGGTTTCCTCGCGCGGCTCGAAGCCATCGATGTCACGCCATCGCAGGCCACGGCCCGCGTGGTGGTGAACGCCCGCACCGGCTCCGTGGTGATGAACCAGAACGTTCGGGTGCAAGACTGCGCCGTGGCGCACGGCAACCTGTCGGTCGTGATCAACACCGAGCCGGTGGTGAGCCAGCCGGGCGCCTTCTCGGGCGGCCAGACGGTGGCGGCGCAGACATCACAGATTTCGGTCAACCAGGGCGGCGGCGCGCTGCAGATGGTCAAGGGCGGTGCGTCGCTGGCCGACGTGGTCAAGGGCCTGAACAGCCTGGGCGCGAACCCGCAGGACCTGGTGTCGATCCTCCAGGCCATGAAGTCCGCCGGCGCCCTGCGCGCCGAGCTCGAGATCATCTGAGGACGCGGCATGACCGTCACGGCATCCAATACCTGGAGCGGCGGCGATGTCGCCCGCAACGGCGCGCTGGACCAGCGCTTCGCGCTCGACGTTCAGGGCGTCAGCGACCTACGCCGTACCGTACGCAGCTCGCCGGAAGAGGGCCTCAAGCAGGTCTCGCGGCAGTTCGAGGCGATGTTCATGAACATGGTGCTCAAGAGCATGCGCGAGGCCTCGCCCTCGAGCGGCCTGATCGACGGGCAGAACGAGAAGGTCTACCGCTCGATGCTGGATCAGCAGCTGTCGCAGAACCTGTCCGGCCGCGGACTCGGGCTGGCTGAAGCCATGCTGACGCAGCTCCAGCGCGCGGGCGGCAACGCCGAAGGCGATGCCACCGGTAGTGCATCGAAGGGCTTCGCCCTCGACCGCCTGGTGTCGTTCCCGCTGAAGGAAAACGCGGGCATCCCGCTCGGCTCGTCACCCGGGCCACGTGCCGGTGGTGCCGACCTGAACCTCTACCGCGTCAACGGCGACCGTGGCGGTTCCGGTGGCGACAACCCGTCGCTGCAAGGGAAGGTCGATGACTTCGTCGCGCGCATGGGCAGCTCAGCCCAATCTGCCAGCGCGGCGAGCGGCGTTCCCGCACCGTTGATCCTGGCGCAGGCCGCGCTCGAGTCGGGCTGGGGCAAGCGAGAGATCCGCGGCGACGACGGCACCCAGAGCTTCAACCTGTTCGGCATCAAGGCCGACCGCAGCTGGAAAGGGCCGGTCGTCGAGACCATGACCACCGAGTACGTGGACGGCGAGCCGCAGAAGGTGCGTGCCAAGTTCCGTGCCTACGGCTCCTACGACGAGGCCTTTGCCGACTACGCCAAGTTCATGACGCGCAACCCGCGCTACGCCGACGTGCTGAGCACCGACGACCCGGCCGCGGCGGCCCATGGACTGCAGCGCGCCGGCTACGCCACCGACCCCGACTACGGCCACAAGCTGGTTCGCATCATGCAGAAGTTCGGCTGAACGCCCGGCGCTGCCGACCTGGTACCTCTCCCTGAATCCCCCGCGCACAGACCACCGAAAGACACCCATGGCAGAAGTACTCCACCGGCCGAACCAGGCGATCGCCATCCCCGCCGATGGGCGGCTCGAAGTCGTGACCTTCACGCTCGGCCTAGAGGAATACGGCATCGACATCCAGCGCGTGCAGGAACTGCGCGGCTACGACACCGTGACCTGCATCGCCAACGCGCCGGCCCACATCAAGGGCGTCGTGAACCTGCGCGGGATCATCGTGCCGATCATCGACATGCGCATCAGGTTCAACCTGGGCGAGCCGCGCTACGACGAGTTCACCGTGGTGATCGTGCTGAACATCGGCGGCCGCGTGGTGGGCATGGTGGTCGACAGCGTGTCGGACGTGATCACGCTGAGCGCCGATCAGATCAAGCCGGCGCCGGAGATGGGCTCGGCGATGGACACCGACTACCTGATCGGCCTGGGCACGCTGGACGAGCGGATGCTGATCCTGGTGGACATCGACCGCCTCATGTCCGGCGAGGAGCTGGGCCTCATCGAGAAGCTGGCCGCCTGAGCCGTGCCCGACCGAACCATAGAACGAGAGACATATGAAAAACTGGAAGATCGGAACGCGCCTGGGCACTGGCTTCGCGCTGGTGCTGGCGCTGGCGGCGGTGATCGCGGCCATCGGCGTGATGGGCCTGCAACGTGTGGGCGACGGCACGGAACGGATGGCGCAGCGTTCGCTGGCCAAGGAACGCCTGGCCGCCACCTGGCTGCAGGCGACCAGCAACAACAGCGTGCGGACCTTCGCCCTGGTCAAGAGCAACGACGCCGCGGTGCAGGCCTACCTGCAGGAGAACATCGGCCGGACCAGCAAGCTGATCTCCGAGACGCAGAAGAAGCTCGAGGCCATGCTCGAAACGCCGGAAGAAGAGGCGCTGAGCGCCGACATCAAGCGCCGGCGCACCGCGTACATCGATCTGCGCAACGCGATCCTCAAGCTCAAGGCCGAAGGCAAGCAGGACGAGGCCGGCCAGATCACCGACAGCCGCCTGGTGCCCATGCTGTCGGGCTAAGACGGCAGCATCCAGGCCATGCTGGCGCACCAGCAAAGCGAGATCGACCGCACCGCGGCCGGCATCGACGCGCTCTACCGCTCGGGCCGCATCGGCCTCATCAGTCTCACGCTCGCCGCGCTGGCCCTCGGGGGCGCGTTGGCCTGGTGGCTGACGCGCGGCATCACCCGGCCCCTGGGGCGTGCCCTGGGCGTTGCGCAGGCGGTGGCCGCCGGTGACCTCACCCAGGAAGCGGACGTCGACTCGACCGACGAGGTCGGCCAGCTGCTGCAGGCCCTCAACGAGATGAACCGCAACCTGGCGAAGATCGTCGGCGAGGTTCGCCACGGCACCGACACCATGGCCACCGCCTCCAGCCAGATCGCCTCGGGCAACCAGGACCTGTCCTCGCGCACCGAGCAGCAGGCCAGCTCGCTGGAAGAGACGGCCGCCTCGATGGAGGAGCTGACCTCGACCGTCAAGCAGAACGCCGACAACGCGCGCCAGGCGAACCAGCTGGCCGCGTCCGCCTCCGAAGT
>NZ_JAOOPY010000010.1 GCF_025486315.1 Variovorax sp. N23
CCCGCAGCTCGCCATGTGAAAAGCAGCCCTCGGCGAAGGAACGGGCTCGTCCGCAGGGGGAGTATTTCAGCAGCCTGTTAGGCTGGTTGCCGTACCAGCTCATGGTGTTCTCGTTACTGCCGCGATGCCGCGGGCTTTGTGGATGGCAGAAGTACACCGCCACACCGGTCTGCTCGATCAGCTTGGCGTGCATTCCATCCGGCCCATGGTCGTAGGTCATGTTCTGGCGCATTGGCTGGACAATGCTGTTGAGCTTGCCGTTGAAGGCCCGCAAGCACATGGGCGGCCGTTGTCGTCTTCGGGTGGGGCAGCTCCACCAGCATCAGCAAACAGCTGCTGCGCTCCACCAAAGGGCGCACCGCGCTGGCGTCGCCTTCCCCTTGATCGGGTCGCCCTTCCAGTGGCCGGAGAACTGGCGGTCATCGATCTCGCGTGGGCGCGCAGGGCACGCGTTACGTCGAGCCGACGGGCCTGTCGAATGGATGCTCAGCGTGTTGGGAGCTGCCAGCGGTGGTCCTCGCCCTCGCTGCGGCAAATGCTGTGGTGGGCATGGCGCAGGCACGCGATCAGCTCGCGGAGCAACTCACCCACAGGCTGGGCGTAGATACTTCAGATCTGAATCCGCCTCATCTGTTGATTGACTGCGGTGCTCTCAACCAAGCCGGAAGTTCAATCCACCGTCGGCACCTCCCGCCAGTTCAACAGCCGCACGCCCAAGCCCGCAGGCATCTCAAATGGCTCCCTCTTGCGCTCTGCGTTATTGGTGCCGGTGATCTCCCGCACCGAGCCATCGATATTCACGAACTTGATGTCCGTGATCGTGCTCGTGTATTCGGAATACCCCACGTCGGTCAGGACCGATCGGCCGGTCGCGAAGTCCACCGAGTACAGCCGGCTGCGGCCCGACGGGCTGCAGGCGTCCGCCGTGGTCAGCATCGGGGCGAAGGACACGATGCCGCTGTAGGTGGCCAGGTTGGTCACCAGCCGCCAACCGACCCCTGTGGCGGCATCGTTGCCGAGGTCGATGTACCAGCCGCGGGACGTCGACGATAGCGTGACGCCCGTGGTCAGGTCCGTGACCTGGGTGAGTTGCGAACGGGTGACCGGCATCGTCGCGTCCGCAGGGCGGAAACCGCTGATCGTTCCATCCAGCACGCTGTAGAAGCTCTGTGCCCGGGTCGATCCGATGTCGACGGCGTCGAGCAGCTGACCGGTTCCGAACAGCACGAAACGCTTGCGGGTCTGCGGCTGGATCTCGATCAACGGCGGCGTGGTGATGGGCTGTGCCGCAGGTGTTGTCGAACCATCGCTTGTTTGCGCCAGCTTTGTCGCGGCAGGGTAGGGGGTTGTCGTCCCGCGAGCTGCCGTCACGTCGAAGCGCCACATCTGGCCGTCCAGGTCGCCGGCGTAGAAGGCATCGGCCGTGTTGTCGCTGAAGTCCTGCACATAGGCGGCGGCTTGCGCCAAGCCGTTCGAGGCGCTGCCGGTGCTGACCTTCTCCAGAAGCGCCCCGGTTTTCGGATTGACGAAGTAGAGGTAGCCGTTGCCGCCGCCGCCGTCGTTGTTGTAGCCCGAGGTCAACACCACCACCCAGCCGTACTTCTTGGTCTTGACCACGTTGGGCGCGCCGTAACTGAAGCCCATGGTCGGGTCGGTGAACTCCCACAGCACCTTCCCTGCTGCAATCCCTTCGGTGGTCATGGTGCTGGGGTCGCTCACGTCGATGGCGTAGAAGCTGCGCCCGCCCTTGCCGAGTCCGCCGATCAGGACGGAGCGCCAGTCGGAGGTCGCGGCATTGGTCGTCGTGAAGGTGCCGCCTGCATGATTGAAGTCGACGTCGAACACCTTCGGCGTCGCATCGACGTAGTAGTGGTGCTGGTAGTTCGGGCTGCCCAACTGGGCCAGCCCATCGACCTGCGGTGTTCCATTCGGACCGCTGATGATGGCGCTGGGCACGTAGGCGAACTGTTCCGCACCGGTGCTGCCGTTGAAGGCGTGCAGCATCCCGTCGTTGGCTCCGACGTAGACCATGGTCGGCCGCGACGCCTTGGCCGTCTTGAAGGCCGTGTAGCCTGGGTTGATCGACTCCGAGAAGGACTTGGCTGGCGGTGCGACGGGTGTCACCTTCGAGTTGACGACGTCCCCCAGCAGCAATGCGCGTTTGCGGTAGGGCTTGCTGCCGTCGCTGTCGGTCTTCTCCATGCTGCGGTCGCCACGCAGGTAGTCGAGATAGCTGGACTTGTCGCTGCCGCCGCCGTAAGAAGTGTTCAGGGCATTGGCCTGCGCCGTATTCAGGCTGGCCAGGCGAAACGGCACACCGAGCGAGCCATTCCAGGTCATGACGCGGCGGTTGGTATTCCAGCCGGTGCCGTTCAACTGCGCCGGCAGCGTCGTGGAGGTGCTCCATAGCGTGGCCCCGCCCGGCGCCGGGTTGCCCTGCGCGTCGAAGGTGATCTGGGTCGCGCTCACGATACCGGTCCAGTCCTTCGAGTCGTACTGGGCGCCATAGGACGCTACGCCGCTGGACTGCGCGTCCACGCTCGAAAGCGAGAACGAGGTGGTGTAGGCATCGATGTCGCTGGAGATGCGCTCGAAGGCCTGCTTCAGGCCGGCCACCATGGTGTCGGGGCGGCCTGCCGTGAAGTAGTTGTCGGGGCGCTTGACGTTGCCCGGCAGGAGGTCGCCGTTGGTGGTCCACCAGTCGTCCGGGATGCCTGCAGCCGTCACGGTGTCCGGGTTGAAGTTCTCAGGCAGCTTCTTCTGGTTGAGGCCGCCGAACTTGGCCGCCATGTAGAACTTGTTGTTGGCGACGAAGGGGGCCTCCAGCACGTCGACCCAGTACGTCTGCACGGTCTGTTTGCCCGTGAGGTCGCTGCGGATGTCCTTGGTGTTGGCGTAATAGGCCATGCCCGCCATGTAGTCGGTGGAGTAGGCCGAGCCGGTCGCCGCTGTTGCCTTGTTTTCCCCCAGGCCCTGCAAGCTCTTGACCTTGTTGGTCGACGCGACGGCATCCGCGACAGCTGCATTGTTCGTGAAGTCGGCGCGCACCTCCGTCGGCATGGTCGGCTCGTGATCGGTGAGCGTATTGCCGGGCACGTTCTTGTCCCGGTGCGTATAGATATCGCCGATGCCCAGCACGAAGTTGCGCTGGCACGAGTACTGGATCGGGTCGCCCCAGTTGGTGATGACCGGGAAGCCATCGACCCATTTGGTGCGCGTGGCAGCGTTGCTTGCCCCGCTCATGTCGCTCCAGGCGGGCACGTTGCCCAGGTTGCGGTAGTAGCGCAGCGCTGCATAGAACAACTCGTTGACCGGGTCGATGGCCTTGTAGGTTCCAGGCATGAGCTGCCCGAACTTGTTGAGGTAGTTCATCACGCCGCTGTCCTGAACGGTGGCGGCGGTCGTGTTGGTGGCGTCGGTCGGGTCGGGGTTGCGCAGGAAGACGCCGGTGCTGGCGTCCCACTCGCGTCCGGTGTTGATCGCCGGCACCTGGCCCGGCACCGGGTAGGTGGGGCCGACGAACTTCTGCCGCGCTCGCAGCACCGCACCGTCCCGGTACTCGTTGTCGTCGTTCAGGTAGCCGAATGCGCTGTAGCGCATCTTGTCGGCGTATTGCTGGATCAGCCCTTCGGGCTTGTAGTTGCTGCCATAGGCTTTGCAGTTTCCTTCCAGTCCGCCCGCGGCGGCCGAAGGGTCGCACACCTTCACGCGCACGGTGTAGTCGTTGGTGCCCGAGTCGTCGCTGAAGGTGGTGAAGCTGCCGGAAGAAGGCTTGCGCCACATCAATTGCATGACGGCACCACCGGCGGATTCGTAGTACTCGACCCGCACGCTGAAGGTCTGGCCACCCGTCATGGGAATGGCCACGGAGTCATCGAGGAGCGGCCCGTGGTCCGTCCAGTTGTTGATGACGCAATTGCCCCCGGTGGTGCCGCAAGCGGTGAAGGTGCCCCCGTTGGTCGACACCCACACGCGCACACCGTCGTCCGAGTTGGTGCGAAACACATAGTTGCCCGTCTCGGGGGCCGTAAAGGTGCCTTCGAAGCGGGCCGAGAAGTTGTCGGCATTGATGCCCGTTGCCGGACTGCCGGTGCCCCAATCGTGATAGGCGGAATCGTTGTTCTTGACAACCGGCGAGCCACTGAACGTGGTGTTGTTGTAGTAGTACGCCGTCATGGTCCGTGTGACAGCACCACTGACGCCGAGCCGCATCGCGAAGCCGCGTCCATTGATCTCCACAGACAGCGCGGTCGCGGTCGAGAACGGCGTGGCGCCAGCGACCTGATTCAGCGGAATGCGGCCTTCGGTACGGGCCGTCTGGTCGCGGGTGGGGAAGTAGCCTTGTCCGGCATTCCGGCCTTTTTCGATGATGGTCTCGGTCGCGGTGTCGACGACGCGGCGCCCCCCCGTCATGGCCCAGCGAAAGGGGTCGATGGCGGTGAGCGTGGCCCAGTTGAGAAAGTTGCCGCTCCATCGGCCGCTGCAGGTCCGGTTGGTGGCTCGGCCTACCGGTTTGAAGTAACTGGAGTCGCCCAGCGTGGTGTCGGTGAGCACGCCGTTCGGCGTTGCGTCCGGCACATACTCGTAGCACTTTTCGGGATCGAAGTACCCCAGGAAGCTGCTGGCGCTGCTGTAGTCGGCGACGTGGGCCACGCGCGACACGGTGGGATATTCCACCGACAGCGTCAGCGCCAGATTGCCCGGGACACTGGATGTCGAGAACACCGGCTGGTCCGCCAGCGTCGTGGCCGAGACGATCATGGCGCTGGCCAAGCCCAGCCCCAGAGCGGTGGCGATGCTGGCTCGCAGCAGCTTGCCAGCTAGCCGTCGAATACGTCTGTTCATGGGAGCCTCTTCGCCGTTATTCCGGCTTGCTGAAAGATGTCTGCAAGAAGACCTGCGTGTCGCGAGGCCCGTCCACGCGCACGCTCAGGCGGTACATGGCCGGCGGCGGAACAGGCGGGCGCTCCTCTCCAGCGGTGCCACCCGTCACCTGTGACGCGGCCGTCGGAGAAAAGGTGCAGCGGGTCTTGCCGAGCGTCGCGAACGTGCCTGTGGTGTTGCACAGTCGATCGATCACGTAGCGAATCTTCACGCCGTCCCGGCCGCTGATCTCGACGATGCCCGGCGTGAAGCTGTTGCCTGCCACATCGAAGCCCGTCGGAGCGGCGGACCGTTGCAGCAGCAGCCTTGGAATGCCGCGGTCGTTCGTCTGCAGTTCGATGGCGCTGTAGTTGAGTTGGGGCTGACTGGCGGCCGTCTGCAATGCCGAACCCAGGCCGCCCGTGCTGGAAAACGAACGCAGCACCGTGGACACGGCCTGCTCGCCCTGGTTGACCAGATCGCGCTTGAACGCCAGGTTGCCGGCGCTGAACATCGACGCGTTCATCGATCGCAGGATGGCCACGCCCCCGGCCAGCAGGATGGCGAGGATGACCAGGCAGAAAAGCAGGACCACCCCGTGCTGACGTCCTGCCCTGCGAGACGCTGCGCCATTCGGCTTTCGGTTCTTCATCATGATGTCGCCAGCAGCAGCATGTTGCGCAGCGGGATCGTGGTGTCGATCACCCGCAGGCGGAAGTGCCGGTTGTCGCTGTCCTCGGTGTAGGTGTCCGCCGCGATCTCACCGGGCGTGCCCTCGAACAGGACCTGCCGCTCGCGCGTGACCTCCGCCTTCTCGTAGTGGTCGCCGCGCATCACGATGGCCACGCGCACGGCCACGATCTGACGCATGAGGTTCGGGTCGGCCAGGACATTGGCGATGGCCCACGTCCCTGTGGGGGCGACCCATTGCAGGTGCGCGCCTGTATGGGGCGCTGTGGGGTCGATGCCGTACATGGCATGCAGCTCGGTGACGCCGTCGGCCAGCGCCTGCAGGGCCGCCGCATCGGTTCCGTCGCCGACGGTACGCAGCAGGTCGTAGGAAAACAGGGTGCGGTTCGTATCGACGCCGAACACCTGGAACTGCAGGCTTCCCGCCGCATTGCGATTGCCCAGCACCGAGAAGAACGAGGCGCCGCTCGCGGCCATGGTGGCCAGGTTGCTGCTGGCGTTCAGGTAGTCGCCGCCCAGTGGCAGCACATCGTTGCCTGCGGCAGCAAAGCTCGCGTCGGTCGTTCCGACCTGTTCGAGTAGGCAGTCCGTCGCGCCGGGCTGGGTGATGAGCCCGATGTCGCCTGCGCGCATCCCGACCGTGTTGTCCAGTCGAAGGTTGTTGCTGCCTGTCACGTCGGAGCGGATGGGGCGGGCCACATCCCCCGCTGGGCTGTTGCCGGTCATCACCATCAGAACGTCGGACCCGCCGGCCGATTGACCGTCGCCGATGAGGACCGGGGCCAGTCGCAAATTGGCCACGCCCGCAGCGCCGCCCAGGAAGCCTGCAAACGGGACGGGCAGCGCTGTTGCGCGCGGCAGGATGGTCGTGGCGGCGCTACCGCTACTCACGATCCGTGCCGCGCTCAGGCGGCAACCGAACATGCCTTGATCCCAGGCCAGCGCGAAGCCGGAGCCCGCGCTGCGCAGCGCGCGGTCGAGCGAATAGGCCACGTAGGCGCCGCTCTGGCTGGTGTCGTTGTTGCTGCTGGTGCTGCGCTTGTGTGTTTCGCCGACCAGCACCACGCTGGTGGCCGCCAGCACGACCACCAGCCCGATGACGACGGCCACCAGCAACTCGACCAAGGTGACGCCGCGTTGTGCGTCTGGTGCATTGCGAGGAGTTTTCATAGAGGTGGCGCAAGAGTGACGCGCGTGGTGAGACGGCTTCTCGCGGCTTCGTTGGTCTTGCGTTGGGGCGGCGCCCAATCAATGGTGACGTTGGCGCTGTTGGGGATGGTCGCTTCTGGCGCCACCACCACCGTGCCACCGGGCAGGGCTGCACTGACACGGTCCGCCCAGGAGGGCGTACCGGCTTCGGTATCGATCGTGACGCTGTTGGACAGCCACATCGCGCTGGCGATCTCGTTGGCGAGCATGGCAGCGCGGTTGCGGTCCTCCACCTCGACGGAGTAGTTGATGGCACGGGCCTGGAGGCCGATCAGCCCGAGGATGCCCAGCGAGAACAGCAGCACCGACACCAGCACTTCGAGGAGGGCCATGCCGCGTTGGGGCCGCCGCTCAGCAAGCAAGAGTTGGGGGCAACGTTGTTTCTTCATGGCGCACATCCATCGGGATGACTGGCGGAAAGCGTCTTATCGAGGTCGCACATGCGAACTTGACCACCGAGCGCAACGGTGACGCGCAGCCGCCGCGTATCGGTGGAGTCGGGCACCGAGAGGTTGTAGTCGACCGCCGCATTGGCCGCGCAATCGGCGCCATCGATGCCGGGCGTCGCATTGGCGATCAGTCGCCCGAGCGAGCTGAAGCAGATCGACGCCGGCCCTGTGATCGACACGCCTGTGTTGGTCAGCACGCCCGACTGCACGAACGCGGCGACGTCCGTCGTTTCGCCGGTCAGCACCACCGTGTTGATGGACCAGTAGCGTCCGTTCGTGACCGCTGTCAGGCCCGTTTCCGGAGAGGCGCTGTTGGTCAGCGAGAACACCGTTTGCCGATTGCGGCGCAGCGCTTCGGCCTGTGCCAGGCGCAAGCCGTTCTGCAATGCCTCGGCGGTCGCGCGCAACTGGCTGTTCTTGATCCAGGTACTGAACGAGGGCGCAGCCAGCATGGCCAGAATGGCCAGCAGCGTGATGGTGACCATCAATTCGATGAGGGTGAAACCCGCTGCGCGGGCACGTCGGCGGCTCATGATGCCGGGCAGGCCATGCCCTTCCTGGTCAGCCACGCGGTGTCACACAGCGTCCAACCGGCGCCGGCCGAGGGCGTGGCCCGCGTGTCCTGCTGATTGATGGTGAACTTGAAATCGTTGGTCGGACCGCTTCCGACCGCCAGCGCTGTGAACGTGGTCGCCGTGAGCGTCGAGCACGTGATGGTGAAGGTGCCGGCGCGGATGGGTGTTCCGTCGGGCGGGCACGGGGTGGTGAAGCTCCCTTGCGTTGTGTACTGCCGGTTGTCCTGAAAATGCCGCTCCAGGTTGGCGCGCAATGTCGAAAGAGCGTTCTGGGCTTCCACGATCTGCCCGCGCAGCACGTAGTCGCGATAACTCGGCAGTGCGATCGCAGCCAGGATGCCGATGATCCCGACAACGATCATCACCTCGATCAACGTGAAACCTCGGGAAGCTCGCAGTCGGCGATGTACGGCTTTGGACACTGGATGACCTTTGTGGATTGCAATTGGCAATAGTGACAAATTGTCACCAAAACAGGGACTCAGACGTTAACCGCTTGTCCGCCCGCTGCCGCCTTCCGTCCATGACGCGATGGAAAAAAGCAACTGATTCGGTCGGCACAATCGCCCCATGCGTTCTCCCGCCACCCCGCTTGCCACCCCCTCGGCCGGCGCGCCGGGCTTCGTCCCTGCGGCCCTGATCGCCTTCCCCTTCCTCTCCCCCCTCGTCGCCGGCCCCTCCGCCAACGTCTGGCAACTGCTGGTCGCCTGGGCCTGCGCGACGGCGCTGTGGGCGCTCAGCCCGCGGGCGTTGCCGTCGCGGGGCGTGCTGGCGCTCCTGGCATTTCTGGCTGCGTCGATCGCGCTGCGTCGCGGGCACGATCTGTCGCAGAGCCTGGGCGCCTGCGTGGCGCTGGCGATGGCGGCCGTGGCCGCGTCGGTCGGGGCGGGGTGGGCGCGTGGGCGTGGCGGGCATGATGGGCGTGACGAGGCGGCGGCGCCGCTGGCGCGCGGGCTCTTCGCCGCCGGCGTGCTCAGCGCCGTGCTCGGCCTGTGCCAGTACTACGGGGCGGCCGACTGGCTGGGCCCCTTCACCACCGCGCCCGACGTCGGGCAGGCCTACGGCAACCTGCGCCAGCGCAACCAGTTCGCCACGCTGATCTCGATGGCGCTGGTCGCGGCGCTGTGGCTGCATGCGGGCTTCGGCGTCGGCGGGCGCGCCCGGCTGGCATGGTGGGGCGGCGTGGGGCTGCTGACGCTGGCGGCCGCCGCGTCGACCTCGCGCACCGGGCTGCTGCAGTGGCTGGCGATCAGCGTGGCGGCGGCCGCGCTCGCGTGGGGGGAGCGTCGGGGCCGGGCGGCCGCGGCGCCGCGGCTGCCGCACCCGGTGGGGCTGCTGTCGCTGGTTCCGGCCTATTTCGTCGCGGCCAGCCTGCTGCCGAGGCTGGCCGGCCCGGCCGTCGAAGACATGCTGCGCCGCCTGCGCGAAGGCGCGCCCGACGGCCACAGCCGGCTGCTGCTGTGGCGCAACGTGCTCGACCTGGTCGCCGAGCGCCCCTGGGGTGGCTGGGGCTGGGGGGAGCTGAGCTTCGCGCATTTCAGTCATCTGTACGCCGGGCCGCGCTTCGTCGAGATCCTGGACAACGCCCACAACCTGCCGCTGCACCTGGCGGTGGAGCTGGGTGTGCCCGTGGCGGTGGCGGTCTGTGCCGGCTTCATGGCGCTGGTGCTGGGCGCCCGGCCCTGGCGCGAACGCGACCCCACGCGGCTGATGGCCTGGGGCGTGCTCGGCGCGATGGTGCTGCACAGCCTGCTCGAGTACCCGCTGTGGTACGGCCCCTTCCAGCTGGTGTTCGGCCTCTGCCTGGGGCTGCTGTGGCCGGCGACCTCGGCGGTCGACGTGGCGGCGCCCCGGCGCACCGGGCCGGTCGCGGTGCACGCCGTGACGGCGCTGCTGGTGGCCGTGGTGGCCTACACCGGCTGGGACTACCTGCGCATCAGCCAGATCTACGTGGCCCGCGCCGAGCGGCTGCCGCCCTGGCAGGAGCACACCCTGGAAAAGCTCCGCGCCTCCTGGCTGTTCGCCGGCCAGGTGCAGTTCGCCGAGCTGTCGCTCACGCCGGTGGTGCGCGCCAATGCGGCGGCGGTGAACACGCTGGCGCGGGGTGTCATGCACTTCTCGCCGGAGCCGCGGGTGGTCGCCAAACTTGTCGAAAGCGCCACGCTGCTCGACCGCGACGACGAGGCGCTGGCCCTGGCGGCGCGCTTCAAGATCGCCTATCCCGTGGAATATGCCCGGTGGATCCTAGGGGAAGCACCCGACGCACCGGGAGATTGAGCATCGCTAGTCACAATTTGGGTCAAAATGTAAACTTTCGACTGCCTATCGTTTGCCCCGAATGAAGATCCTGAGCGTCATTTCCAGCATGGACCCGGTCAAGGGCGGGCTGTCGCAGGGCGTCCGCAACCTGGTGCCGGCGCTGGCGACGCTCGGCGTCCACAGCGAGGTATTGAGCTTCGACGCGCCCGACGCGGGCTTTCTCGGGCAGGACGACTTCCCCGTCCACGCCATCGGCCCGGCCAAGGGGCCCTACGCCTACTGCGCCGCGCTGCGGCCATGGCTGGAGGAAAACGTCTCGCGCTTCGACGCGGTCATCGCGCAGGGGCTCTGGCTGCACAACAACGCCGGCACCTGGCGCGTCTTGCGGCAGCTGCGGCGTGCGCAGTCGGCGGCCGGCCCGCGCTTCTACGTGATGCCGCACGGCATGCTCGACCCCTATTTCCAGAAAGCCCCCGAGCGTCGGTGGAAGGCGCTTCGCAACGTGCTGGCGTGGAAGCTGTTCGAAGGCGCCGCGGTCAACGGTGCCGACGGCGTGCTCTTCACCTGCGCGCAGGAACTGCTCCTGGCCCGCGAGCCCTTTTCGCCCTACCGGCCGCAGCGCGAGCTCGACGTCGGCTTCGGCATCCAGGCGCCGCCGCCGCTGACGCCCGCCATGGCGCCGGCCTTCGCGGCCCGCTGCCCCGGCCTGGCGGGCAAGCCCTACCTGCTCTTTCTCGGCCGCGTCCACGAGAAGAAGGGCACCGACCTGCTGCTGCGCGCCTACCTCGAGCTGTGCCGCGAGCGGCCCGACATGCCGGCGCTGGTGATCGCCGGCCCCGGCCTCGACAGCGACCATGGCCGCAGCCTGCTCGCGCTGGCCGACGGCCACCCCGACGTGCATTTCCCCGGCATGCTGCGCGGCGACGAAAAGTGGGGCGCGCTCTACGGCTGCGAGGCCTTCGTGCTGCCGAGCCACCAGGAGAACTTCGGCATCGCGGTGGTCGAGGCGATGGCCTGCGGCAAGCCGGTGCTGATCAGCCCGCAGGTCAACATCTGGCGCGAATGCGCGCCGGGCGGCCTGGTCGACGAGGACACCGAGGTCGGCGTGAAGCGCCTGCTGACGCGCTGGTTCGCGCTGACGCCCGCCGAGCGCACGGCGCGTGGCGTGGCCGCCTTCGCCGCCTACCGGCGCCACTTCGCCGCCAGCGAGGCGGCCCAGCGATTGCTCCGCGCCCTGCGCGCGGTGCAGAACGAACCCATGGGTGCCGTCGCATGAACATCGTCCTATGAACATCGTCCTTTTTGCGCACCCGACCTTCCTCGGCTCGGCCAGCATGCCGCGCTACACGCAGTGGCTGGCCGACGGCATGGCCGCGCGCGGCCACCGGGTGCGCATCTGGGCGCCGCAGCCGGGCTTCCATGCGCTGCCGGTGCCCGAGCGCCTGAAGAAGTGGATGGGCTACCTCGACCAGTTCGCGGTGTTCCCGCGCTGGGTGCGCCGGCAGATGGCGGCCCTGCCGGCCGACACGCTGTATGTCTTCAGCGACCATTCGCTCGGGCCGTGGGTGCCGCTGGTGGCGGCGCGGCCGCACGTCATCCACTGCCACGACCTGCTGGCGCAGCATTCCGCCCTGGGCCGGGTGCCGCTGAACCGCCCGGGGTGGAGCGGCCGGCTGTACCAGCGCTACATCCGCCGGGGCTTCGCGCAGGGGCGGCGCTTCATCGCCATCTCGAAGAAGACCGAGCAGGACCTGCGCGGCTTCGTCGGGCCGGCACCGACCATCGAGGTGGTCTACAACGGCGTCAATCCGCAGTTCGTTCCGGCCAAGGACGTCACGGCCCAGCGTGCGGCGCTCGGGCGTCGGCTGGGCATCGACCTGTCGCGCGGCTTCCTGCTGCACGTCGGCGTGAACGTCTGGTACAAGAACCGCGCCGGGGTGCTCGCCATGGTCGACCGCTGGCGCCGCAGCACGCCCGAAGGCCTGCCGCTGCTGATGGTCGGCCCGCCGCCGCCGGACGCGCTGGCCAGCCAGCGGCTGGCCATGCATGCGCCGAACGAGGTGCACTTTCTGTCGAAGGTCGACGACGACGTGCTGATCGGGCTCTACGGCACCGCCACCGCGTTCCTGTTTCCGTCGATCGCCGAGGGCTTCGGCTGGCCCATCGCGGAAGCCATGGCCTCGGGCTGCCCCGTCATCACCACCGATGCCGCGCCGATGAACGAGGTCGGCGGCAGTGCCGCGTTCTATGTGCCGCCGGCCGATGCCAAGGCGCCCGCCGATGCGGCATGGGCGGCGGCCGCCGCCGGCGTGATCGCGAAGGTGCTGGCGCTGTCGCCGCTCGAACGGCAGCTCGCCATCGACCAGGGGCTGTCGCAGGTGCGCCGTTTCGATTCCGAAAGTGCGCTCGACCGCATCGAGGCCATCTACCGCCAGACGCTGGCCGCGAACGCCGCCGCGCAGCCGGCCGCGGCGCGTCAGTCGGCCACGTAGCTCCCGGACTTACCGCCGTGCTTCTCCAACACCCGCACGTCCGTGATCGTCATGCCGCGGTCGACCGCCTTGCACATGTCGTAGATGGTGAGCAGCGCCACCTGCACGGCGGTCAGGGCTTCCATCTCGACGCCGGTGGGGCCGACCGTCTCGACGGTCGCGGTGCACACCACCTCGGGCACGCCGCCCTCGGAGAGCGCGAAGGCCACGGCCACGCGGGTGAGCGCGAGCGGGTGGCACAGGGGAATCAGGTCGCTGGTCTTCTTGGCCGCCTGGATGCCGGCGATGCGCGCGATGCCGAGCACGTCGCCCTTCTTGGCGGTGCCCGATTCGATCAGCGCCAGCGTGTTGGCCTGCATCTGGATGCGGCCGGTGGCCACCGCGACGCGGTGCGTGGCGGGCTTGGCGGCCACGTCCACCATGTGGGCCTGGCCTTGTGCGTCGAAGTGGGTGAGCTTGCTCATGATGAACGTTCGCGTCGTGTGTGCATCATACGGGGCCCTCGTTACCTGGAGAAGCTGCACGCCATGCCGCGCCCGACCGTCCGCCCCTGCGCCCAGAGCCGTCCTCTGCGCCGCCCCCTGCGCCGCACGCTGCGTGCGGCCGCCGTGGCCGTGCTGGTCGCGTCGCAGGTGCTGGTGCCGTTGGCCGCCCAGGCGCAGCTGCTGCCGGGCCTGGGCGACGGCGGCGAGATGACGGCGGCGGCCGAGCGCCGGCTGGGCGACCAGATCGCCCGCGAGCTCTACCGCGACCCCGACTACATCGACGACCCGGTGCTGGTCGACTACGTGCAGGCCATCTGGCAGCCGCTGCTGGCCGCGGCGCGGGTGCGCGGCGAACTCACGCCCGAACTCGACGAGCGCTTCGCCTGGGCCGTGCTGCTGGGGCGCGACCGCAGCATCAACGCCTTCGCGCTGCCCGGCGGCTACCTCGGCGTGCACCTGGGGCTGATCGCCGTGACCGACAGCCGCGACGAACTCGCCACCGTGCTGGGCCACGAGCTGTCGCACGTCACGCAGCGGCACATCGCCCGCATCATGGCCAAGCAGAGCCGCGACATGCCGCTGATGCTGGCGGCCCTGGTGCTGGGCGTGATCGCCGCCAGCAAGAGCCGCAACGGTGACGCGGGTCAGGCCATGATCATGGGCAGCCAGGCCATGGCCATGCAGAACCAGCTCAACTTCTCGCGCGACATGGAGCGCGAGGCCGACCGTGTCGGCTTCGGCGTGATGACGCAGGCCGGCTTCGCGCCCCAGGGCGCGGCCTCGATGTTCGAGAAGCTGCAGTACGCCTCGCGCCTGAACGACAACGGCTCCTACCCCTACCTGCGCAGCCATCCGCTCAACAGCGAGCGCATCTCCGACATGCAGGCGCGCTTCCAGTTCCGCGGCGACGGCGCCGCGCCCGAAGATGCGAGCGCCGGGCTGGGGCTCGCCGGCGCCGCGCGGCCGGCCGGCCCGCGCACCGCGGCGGCACCCGCGCTGCGCATGGACCACGCCATCGTCGCCGCCCGCGCCCGCGTGCTGTCGCGCCCGGGTGTCGACGTGCTGCGCCTGTGGATCGACGCCGCCTCGGGCACCGAGTTCGCGCGGCGTTCGCCGGCCCAGCAGGCCGGCATGCTCGCCGCCGCGGCGCTGGCGGCCAACGAGCTGCGCGACGGCCGCGCCGCCCGCGCGCTGTCCGATCGGCTCACCCCGCTCGCCGCGGCCGACCCCGCGTCGGCGCGCCTGGCGCGGCTGCTCAGCGCCGAGCTGTACCTCGCCGCGGGCGCCGCCCCGCAGGCGGCCGCGCTGCTCGATGTGCGCGCCGGCACGCGCGCCGAAATGCTGCTCGCGGCACAGGCGGCCGTCGCCATGCGCCAGGCGGGGCCGGCCGCTGCGCCCTTGCGCGACTGGGTGGCCACGCATCCGCGCGATGCCGGGGCGTGGCAGATGCTCGCCTCCGTCTATAGCGCGCAGAACGACACCTTGCGCGCGGTACGCGCCTACGCCGAAGCGAACGTGGCTGTGCTCGACTACGCCGCGGCGCGCGACCGGTTCAAGGCCGCCCAGGATCTGGCGGCCCGGGGCACGGGCGGTACGGTCGATCACTACGAGGCCTCGATCATCGATACCCGGGCGCGCGCCGTCGAAGCCCTGCTGCGCGAGCAGCAGGCCGAACCACCCTTGCGCTGAGAGCTGTGGACGATGATTCCCCCCATCGCCGGGCTTGCCCCGGCCGCGACCACCTTTCCCCGCAGGTCGATGCGCCATCTCCGCTGCCTGGCAGCACTGCGCCGGAGCCGCGCCGACCATGAACCATGATGCAGGCCTTGTGTCCCTGAATTCCCTGACCGCCGTCTTCGAGTCGCGCTGCGCCGAGCACCCCGACCGTCTCGCCTACATCTTCCTGAAGGACGACCTCTCCCCTGGCGAGCAACTGAGCTACGGGGACCTGTCCATCGACAGCCATCGGCTGGCCGCGCGTCTGGCGGCGTTCGCGCGGCCCGGTGACCGCGTCCTGCTGGCGCTGCCGCCGGGGCTCGACTTCGTGCGCGCCTTCTGGGCCTGCATGCTCAGCGGCTGCGTGGCGGTGCCGGTGCCGGCGCCCGACCCGGTGCGGCTGCTGCGCTCGGCGCCGCGCCTGCGCGGCATCCTCGAGGACACCGGCGCCTCGCTGGTGTGGACCGCCGCCGACCTGCTCGACAGCGCGCGCCAGACGCTCGAGCCGTCGCTGTTCACCGCGGCGCGCTGGATCTCGACGGCCGAACTCGAGGCGGCCGAGCCTGCCGTGCCCGCCCAGCTGCCCTTCGTCGGCGCCGATGCGCTGGCCTACCTCCAGTACACCTCGGGCTCGACGCTGGCCCCGCGCGGTGTGCGCATCAGCCACGCGCAGGCGCTGGCCAACGTGCAGGCGCTCAACGCGGCCGGCCGGGTCGACGCCCAGACCCGCATGCTCACCTGGCTGCCGCACTTCCACGACTACGGGCTGGTCTGCGGGCTGCTGGTGCCCTTCTATGCCGGGGCCACCGGCTGGCTGATGTCGCCGCTGACCTTCCTGCGCCGTCCGCTGCGCTGGCTCGAGGCGGTCGGTGCGCTGCGCATCACGCACACCGGCGCGCCGATGTCGGCCTACGTGGCGTGCCTGCGGGCGCTCGCCGACGCCCCGCTCGCGAGCGACCTCTCGTCGCTGGTGTCGCTCAGCTGCGGTGCCGAGCCGCTGCGTGCCGATGCGGTCGAGCGCGTGCTCGAGGTGTTCGGCGCCGCGGGCCTGCGCCCCGAGGCCTTCATGCCCGCCTACGGCATGGCCGAGACGGTGCTGGGCGTCACGCTGTCGGCCACCGACCGGCCGCCGCGCCTGCTGGCGCTCGACGCCCAGGCGCTCCGGCAGGACCGCGTCGTGCCCGCGCGGAGCGACGGCACGGGGGCGGTCCGCATCGTCGGCTGCGGCCAGCCACTCGCGCACACCACCCTGCGCATCGTCGACCCGGCGACCGGCGCCGTGGCGGCGGCCGACGCGGTGGGCGAGATCTGGGTGCAGTCGCCCAGCGTCGGCCATGGCTACTGGCGCCAGCCCGAGCTGACCGAGGCCGGCTTCGGCGCGCGCCTGGCCGATGTCGATGGCCCCTTCCTGCGCACCGGCGACCTCGGCTTCATGGCCGACGGCGAACTCTTCGTCACCGGCCGGCTCAAGGACCTGGTGATCGTGCACGGCGGCAACCACTACCCGCAGGACATCGAGTGGACGGCCGAGCATGCGCACCCGGCGCTGCGGCCGGGCTACGGTGCGGCCTTCTCGGTGGACACGCCCGACGGCGAGGCGCTGGTGCTGGCGCTCGAGACCGAACGCCGCACCCGTGACGACGACGCCCTCGCCGCAGCGGCCGCGGTGCGGCGCGCCGTCGGCGAGGCGCACGGCCTGCCGGTCGAGGCCGTGGTGCTGGTGCGCTCCGGCTCGCTGCCGCGCAGCTCCAGCGGCAAGATCCAGCGCCGCGCCATCCGCCAGCGCTACCTCGACGGTGCGCTCGACATCCAGGCCGCCGTCACGCGCGAGGCGCTGCCGCCGAGCGTCGACGAGGCCGCCGACGGCGCCGCCGCGCCCTCCATGCACGAGATGCCGCGCGACGCCGCCGAGCAGACGATCTGGGACATCTGGCGCGAGGTGCTCGACACCACCGCCTTCGGTGTGCACGAGAACTTCTTCGAGCTGGGCGGTACCTCGCTGCTGATGACGCAGGTGGCGTCGCGGGTGAGCCAGCAGCTCGGGCTCGACCTGCCGCTCGGCGCGCTGTTCGACCACACCAGCGTCGCGGCGCTGGCCGACCATGTCACGCGGCTGCTGGCCGAGCGCGGCGGCGTGGCGCCGGCCGTGCCTGCGGCCATTGCGCGCGTGCCGCGCGGCGTGCCGCTGCCGGTGTCGCTGTCGCAGCGGCGCATGTGGATCATCCAGCAGTTCGACCCGGCCTCCACCGCCTACAACGTCGCGGTCTCGCTGCGCATCCGCGGCGCGCTCGACGTGGCGCTGCTGCAGCGCGCGTTCGACCACATGGCCGAGCGCCACGAGAGCCTGCGCACCCGCCTCGTGCTCGACGGTGCCGAGCCTATGCAGGTCATCGAGCCCTCGGCGCCGGCGCCGATCGAGCAGATCGACCTCGCCGATCGGCCCGACCGCCTGGCGCAGGCGCGCACGCTGCTGGCCGAGCGGCTGGACACGCCCTTCGCGCTCGACCGCGCCCCGCTGCACCGCGCCACGGTGCTGCGCCTGGGCGCCAACGACCAGGTGCTGCTCTGGGTGATGCACCATGCCATCGCCGACAACTGGTCCTTCGCGGTGCTGATGCGCGAGGCCCTGGCCGCCTACGCCGCCTGGCAGGCCGGGCGCGAGCCCGAACTCGACCCCATCCCGGTCGCGTATGCCGACTACGCCGCCTGGCAGCGCAGCCCGTCGTCGGTGGCGCAGCGCCGGCCGCAGATGGACTACTGGCGCTGGCGGCTGGCCCACCTGACGCCGCTCGACCTGCCGACCGATTTTCCGCGGCCGCTGCGCCCGAGCTTCCGCGGTGCGCGTGTTTCCGCCACGCTGCCGGTCGGCCTGCGCGCGGCCCTGCGGGCCTACGGTGCGCGCGCATCGGTCACGCCCTTCGTCGTGCTGCTGGCGGCCTTCAAGCTGATGCTCACGCGCCAGGCGCGCAGCACCGACATCGCCGTGGGCACGCCGGTCGCCAACCGCCACCGCTTCGCGGCCGAGCACCTGGTCGGCACGCTGGTCAACACGCTGGTGATGCGCACCGACCTCGGCGGCGATCCGAGCTTCGACACGCTGGTGCAGCGCGTGCGCGCCACCGCGGTCGAAGCCTATGCCCACCAGGAAGCGCCCTTCGACGAACTGGTCGAGTCGCTCGGCCATGACCGCGCGGCGCACCCCGAAGGGCTGGTGCGCGTGCTCTTCAACGTGCTGAACGCACCGCTCGGCCGGCTCGACCATGCCGGCCTGGAGGTGGAGGAATTCCCGTTCGACCGTGCCACCGCGCAGTTCGACCTGTCGGTGCACATCGACACCGAGTTCACCCACCGCGTGCACTTCGAGTACTCCACCGACCTGTATGCGCCTGGCACGGTCGAGCGCATGCTCGAGAACTACCTCGCGCTGATCGAGCGGCTGCTCGCCACGCCCTCGCTGCCGCTGTCGCAGGTGCCGACCGTCGCGCCGTCGCAGCAGGCCTTCCTGCGCGACGGCTGGAACGCCACGCGGCGCCCGTTGCCCGCGGCGCAGACGGTGCACCGCTACCTGCTCGGCGCGCGCCCGGTGGGCGACGATGCCGTGGCGCTGGTCGACGCGCAGGGCGCCACCCTGTCGTTCGGCGAACTCGAAGCCCGCGCCAACGCACTCGCACGCACGCTGCGCGCCCGCGGCATCGGCCGGGGCCAGCGCGTGGGCCTGGGCGTCGCACGCGATGCCGGCCTGCTGGTGGCGCTGCTGGGCGTGCTCAAGTCGGGCGCGGCCTACGTGCCGCTCGACCCGGGCTTTCCGGAAGAGCGCCTGCGCTTCATGGCCGAAGACGCCGGCCTGTCGGCGCTCGTCACGCGCGGCGTGCCGGCGGGCTGGCTCGCCGCGGCCGGCGTGCCGGTGCTGGCGCTCGACATGGACGGGCCCGTCGCGCCGGGGCAGGGCGAAGCGCTCGCGCCCGATGCGTCGCAGGACGCCGGCCCGCTCGACGCGGCCTACATGATCTACACCTCCGGCTCCACCGGCCTTCCCAAGGGCGTGGCGGTGCCGCACCGGGCGGTGGTCAACTTCCTCGCCAGCATGGCGCACACGCCGGGGCTGGCCGCGGACGATCGGCTGGTGGCGGTCACCACGCTGTCCTTCGACATCGCCGTGCTCGAACTGCTGCTGCCGCTGGCCGTCGGCGCACGCGTCGTGCTGGCCGATGCCGCGCAGGTGCACGACCCGCACGCGCTGCGCGACCTGATCGCACGCGAGCGCGCCACCGTCATGCAGGCCACGCCGACGCTCTGGCGCATGCTGCTCGACGCCGGCTGGCAGCGGCCCGACGGGGTGCCGCATTTCAAGGCGCTGATCGGCGGCGAGGCGCTGCCGGCCGCGCTGGCCGAGCGGCTGCTCGAGCGCGGCGTCGAGCTCTGGAACATGTACGGGCCGACCGAGACCACCGTGTGGTCGAGCGTGTGGCGCGTCAGCGCGCCGCGCGACGGCATCTCCATCGGCCGGCCCATCGACAACACCGACATCCAGGTGCGCGACGCCGACGGCCAGCTGTGCCCGATCGGCGTGCCCGGCGAGCTGTGCATCGGCGGGGTCGGTGTCACGCTGGGTTACCACCAGCGCGACGAACTCACCGCCGACCGCTTTCCGCCCGACCTCGACAGCGACGAGCCCGGCGCGCGCTTCTACCGCACCGGCGACCTGGGCCGCTGGCGGCACGACGGCTGGCTGGAGCACCTGGGCCGGCTCGACCGACAGGTGAAGCTGCGCGGCCTGCGCATCGAGCTGGGCGAGATCGAGGCCGCGCTGCGCGACCACCCGTCGGTGGCCGAAGCCGTTGTCGCGACGCACGCGCAGAGCGAGGACGACGTGCGGCTGGTGGCCTACGTCGTTCCGCGCGGCGAAGCGCCCGACACGTCATTGCTGCGCGACCACCTGCGCACGCGTCTGCCCGAGTACATGCTGCCGCAGCACGTCGTGGTGCTGGACGCGCTGCCGCTGCTGCCCAACGGCAAGATCGACCGCAACGCCCTGCCGGCGCCGCATGTGGAGGTGCGCGCGGCCACCCGCGTCAGCCGTGTGGCACCCAGCACGTCGGCCGAGCGCGCCATCGCCGAGGTCTGGTGCGAACTGCTGGGCATCCACACGGTCGACCTGCGCGACAACTTCTTCGACCTGGGCGGCCATTCGCTGCTCGCGATGCGCGCCGTGATGGCCATCCGCGAGCGCTTCGGCTGGGAGATCCAGCCGCCGCGCTTCGTCTACGAGACGCTCGGGCAGCTGGCCCGCGAAGAGAACCTCAGCGCTTCGTGAAGCCGCCCAGCGCGGCTTCGATGAGCAGGCGCAGCAGCGAATAGATCAGCGAGCCGATCAGCGCGGCGACGAAGCCCCGCACGACGAAGCCGCCGAGCAGGCCCGATGCGGCCCAGAACATCAGCGCGTTGATGACGAAGAGGAAGAGGCCGAAGGTGACGATGGTGACCGGCAGCGTCAGCACCACCAGCACCGGCCGCACGATCATGTTGAGCAGGCCGATCACCGCGGCCGCGATCAGCGCCGAGGTGAAGCTGCTCACCTGCACGCCGCTGTAGAGGTAGGTGACGGCGAGCAGTGCCGCCGCGCTGAGGAGCCATCGTAGGAGGAGTTGCATGGCGGGCAGGATAACCCGACCGGCCGCCAAAAAGAAACGGCCGCCCGAAGGCGGCCGTTTCGGCAGGAGCGATGGGTCGAGGCTTATTCGGCCAGCTCGTTCGCCAGCACCAGCAGCGCGCCCAGGCCCATCGTCGCGCCGGGCAGTGCCCAGCCGCTGTGGCCGGCCGGCTTCTGGTCGGGCGACACGGGCTCCATGTCGACGCCGAGCTTCGGGCGGCGCGCATCGATGACGCGCGCGGCACCGTGCTCGTGCTTCAGGCGCTGCGTGAGATCGGTCAGCGAGCCCTGCGCCAGCACCGGCGTGATCGTGTCGCCCGAGCGCTGCAGCAGCGGCAGCATCTGGTCCTGCGTCTTCGCGAACCACTTGCCGCGCCAGTTCTCGCGGGCGCTGTGGCTGACCCACTTGCTGATGCGGTGCGTCATGCGCGGGGCGCAGGCCACCAGCACCCAGTGCTTGGCGCCGGCGCTCACGGTGCCGGCCGGCGCCTTGGCGAGGAATTCGCGGGCGTAGGCCGCGTCGTCGACGTACAGGATGATCTTTTCCACGATGCGCTCCTTCAGGTAGTGAGAGTGGCAGAGACTTCGGTCGCGAGATCAGACGGTGGCTGTATCGTGCGCCCTCGGACGGCGCGAAGCAACCCACTTGCCGATGGCCAGCACCAGCAGGGCGCCGGCGATGCCGGCGGCGTACTTGACGGTGTCGGTCTGCGGAATCTTCGGCACCCAGGTCCAGGCGGCGGTGTTCGACACGGCCGGGTCGGAGATCAGCATCGTGCCGGCGATCCAGCCCAGCAGCATGCCGCCCAGCGTAATGATCAGCGGGAAGCGGTCCATCAGCTTGATGACCAGCTGGCTGCCCCACACGATGATCGGGATGCTCACCAGCAGACCGAAGATCACCAGCGGCATCTGGTGGTCGCCGCCGGCACCCTGTGCGGCACCGGCAATGGCGATCACGTTGTCCACGCTCATCACCAGGTCGGCCACGATCACGGTCTTGACGGCGGCCCACAGCTTGTCGCTGCCGGCGATGTTGCCGTGCGCGTCGTCATGCTCGGGCGCCAGCAGCTTCACGCCGATCCACAGCAGCAGCAGTGCGCCGACGATCTTCAGGAACGGAATGGCCAGCAGCGTGAGCGCGAAGAAGATCAGGACGACGCGCAGGACGATGGCGCCGGCGGTTCCCCACAGGATGCCCTTGGTGCGTTGGGCGGGCGGCAGCTTGCGGCAGGCCAGCGCGATGACGACGGCGTTGTCGCCGCCCAGGAGAATGTCGATCATGATGATCTGACCGACCGCGACCCAGAATTCCGGGGTCAAAAAAGCTTCCATGGCGTCCTCTGTGCATTTCGATAAGGGCCGAGCGGATCGGATCGAAGCGACTGAATGAAAAGACCAGAGTCAACGGGCCGCGCAAACGCTTCGATCGAACCTGCCAGGTTCAAATCGAAGGTCTTGCTCGGCAACGCACATGGCGATGCCCGACAGGCCGGAAGTGTTGTGCTTCGTATTGACGACCTGGCGATACCCGTGGCGTGGACCGCGGGCGGGAGCTACTCCCCTTCGTGCGCGGATTAGAGCATCCGGTGCGCGAGGCTGGCAACCGGGCCTGCCAAGGGCTTGAGAAGAAGCGTCCTGAAAGCGGCGCAGCCAAAGGCGAGAATGCTCCTGAATGCATAGCGACGCATAACCTTGGAGGAGCCCGGGACTTTGCCGCACTATGATGCCGCTCCGCAGTTTTTACCGACCCATGGCCGCCATACACATCACCGACATCGAGGCCGCCATCAACCACTGGCGCGAGAAGGCGCCCTCGCCCGACGGCATCACGCTGGGGCCCGAATTGCGCGCGCTGGCGGAGGTCTACGCGCTCATGGTGTTCCACCACGAAGACGAGGTCGACGAGGTCGGCTTCCCCGCCAAGGCGTGGGCCGCGTGGATGGCCTGGTACGAGACCACCATCGACACGCCCTGCATCGCCATCTGCTCGACCAGCCAGGGCGACGACGAGTGCAAGGGATGTGGCCGCAGCTTCGACGAGGTGCAGCACTGGCCCGCCATGACGCCCGCCGAGAAGCGCCAGACCTGGCGCCGCATCACGATGGAAGACCGCGCCTGGCGCTTCAACACCTACGCCGAGCGGGCGCGCGAGGCGCAGCCGCCCACACCGCCGGCCACCGGCGACGACAGCACGCCGGACTGAGGCCGGATGCGCCGACTCGCCCAGGCCCCCAACCTCGCGATCGCCACGCTCTGGGTGCATGCGCTGCGCGAGGACGGCATCGCGGCCTCGGTGCAGCGTGAGTTTCTCGGTGCGGCCGCCGGCCAGCTGCCGCCGGACCAGTGCCTGCCCGAGATCTGGATCGAAGACGACGCGCAGTTCACGCAGGCGCAGGCCGCGCTGCGCGAACTGCAGCACCGTCCGCAGCGCCGCTGGCATTGCCGCTGCGGCGAGCTGGTCGAGGGCGGCTTCGAGCAGTGCTGGCAGTGCGGCGCGATGATGCCCGCTGCCTGAGCCGTCGACTTACTTGAGCCGTTGAAGCTCGATGTCGATGCTGTGCTTGCCGTCGCCCAGCATCAGCGCGTTTTCCTGGATCGTCGCCTGCAGCTGCATGCTGCGCTGCGCCAGGGCGGCGACCGCTTGCGAGGTCTCGCTCGGGATGCGCCACACCGCGAGGTTCTGCAGGCGCGTGAGCTTGGTCTCGATGCCTTTCCACCAGATGCCCGCGGCGTGGCTGAAGCAGTACAGCAGCACCTCGTCGGCCTTGCCGCAGGCCTTCTGAAGCGGCTTCTCTTCCGGCTGGCCGACCTCGATCCAGACGCGCGTGCGGCCGGTGAAGTCGCGCAGCGACACGTCGGGGTCGTCCGGGTTCGACAACCCCGCGCCGAAGCCCAGCACGCCGTCGCCGCCGCACACGCTCTGCAGCTTGTAGGCGTTCAGCGCCAGCGCGATGAGCCGCACCATCATCCGCTCGTCGTTCTCGCTCGGATGCCGAGCCAGCGTGAGCGCGTGGTCGGCGTAGTAGTTGTGGTCGATGTCGGCGACCGCGAGGTTCGCCTTGAAGATGGTGGATTTGAGGGCCATCAGGCTCGCCGCGCCAGTTCGGCGGCCTTGCCGATGTAGCTCGCCGGCGTCATGGCCAGCAGGCGTTCCTTCTCGGCCTCGGGAATCTCCAGCGAGCGGATCAGGCCGTGCAGCGCCTCGGCCGTCACGGTCTTGCCGCGTGTCACTTCCTTGAGCTGCTCGTAGGCGCCTTGCACGCCGAAGCGGCGCATCACGGTCTGGATCGGTTCGGCCAGCACTTCCCACGAGGCGTCGAGGTCGGCGGCGATGGCCTCCTCGTTGATCTCCAGCTTGCCCAGGCCGGTCATGAGGCTCGCGTAGGCCAGCGTCGCGTAGCCGAGGGCCACGCCGATGTTGCGCAGCACGGTGCTGTCGGTCAGGTCGCGCTGCCAGCGGCTGATGGGCAGCTTCTCGCTCAGGTGGCGCAGCAGCGCATTGGCCAGGCCGAGGTTGCCTTCGGCGTTCTCGAAGTCGATCGGGTTGACCTTGTGCGGCATGGTCGACGAGCCGATCTCGCCCTTCTTCAGGCGCTGCTTGAAGTAGCCCAGGCTCACGTAGCCCCAGATGTCGCGCGAGAAGTCGATCAGGATGGTGTCGGCGCGTGCCACCGCATCGAAGAGCTCGGCCATGTAGTCGTGCGGTTCGATCTGGATGCTGTAGGGCTGGAACGTCAGGCCCAGGCCCAGCGGGGTCGGCGTCTCGACGACCTTGCGGCTGAAGCTCTCCCAATCGAAGTCGGGCCAGGCGGCCATGTGGGCGTTGTAGTTGCCCACGGCGCCGTTCATCTTGCCCAGCAGCTGCACGCCGGCGATCTGCGCGCGGGCCTTGGCCAGGCGTACCGCGACGTTGGCGATTTCCTTGCCGACGGTGGTCGGGCTGGCGGTCTGGCCGTGCGTGCGCGAGAGCATCGACACGTCGGCGAACTGGTGCGCCATCTCGCGCAGCTTGGCGACGATGCCGTCGAGCGCGGGCAGCACCACCTTGTCGCGCGCGGCCTGGATCTGCAGCGCATGGCTGGTGTTGTTGATGTCCTCGCTGGTGCAGGCGAAGTGCACGAACTCGGCCGCGGCCAGCAGCTCGGGCCGGGCGTCGAACTTCGACTTGATCCAGTACTCGACCGCCTTCACGTCGTGGTTGGTGGTCTTCTCGATCTCCTTGATGGCGACCGCGTCGGCCTCGGCGAAGTTGGCGACCAGGCCCATCAGGTACTTGCGCGCGCCGGGCGTGAGCGGCTTGAACTCGGCGAAGCCGCAGTCGGACAGGGCGATGAACCAGGCCACCTCGACCTGCACGCGCCGGTGCATGTAGCCCTGCTCGCTCATCAGGGGGCGCAGCGCGGACAGCTTGGCGGCGTAGCGGCCGTCGAGGGGGGAAAGGGCGGAAACGGTGGAGAAGCTCATGGGGCGAATTTTAGGCGTCGCCCCGCCGGGCCTATTCGGCGGCCGCCTTGAAGAAGGCGATGCGCTCCGCCGTCGCCGGGTGCGTGGCGAAGGCCAGGCCGATGGCGCTGTCGTTCCGGCCGTCGCGCGCCTGGTCGCCACGCCAGCGTTCGATGGCCTCGAAGAAGCCGGCCATCACGCGCGGCGAGATGCCGGCGGCACGCATCAGGCGCACCGATTCCTCGTCGGCCTCGCGCTCGGCGTCGCGCGAATAGCCCAGGGTGGCCAGCACCACCGGCGCCGTGCCGATCAGCGTGCCGAAGTCGCCGAACGCCACCGACACCGCGAAGCCGACGGCCGACGCCTGCACCAGCTGGCGCATCGTGTGGCGCAGCCGCACGTGGCCGAACTCGTGGGCCAGCACGCCGAGCACCGCGTCCTCGTCACCCGGCAGCAACTGCACCAGCGCGTCGGTCAGCACGATGGTGCCGCCCGGCAGCGCCAGCGCGTTCGGCCCGAGCTTGTCGTCGCGGCCCTGGCGGAACTGCAGGTTCCACGGTGGCGCGCCTTCGGGGTGCGCGCCGGCGACCATCCGCGTGAAGGCGCGGCGGATGCGCTCCTGCGTGTCCATCGGCAGGGCGCTGGGGCGCAGCAGCGTGTCGTCGAGCGACGCCAGGGCCTGCGCGCCGATGAGCGTGTCGACCTGCTGCGGCACCAGCGCCGTCACGCCGCGCGCGATCCAGGGCAGCCCCCACTGGTACACCGCCGCGGTGGCGGCGAACAGCAGCATCAGCGCGACGGCGACGCCCCGCCAGCTCTGCTGGGCGCGCACGACGTGGCTCTCGCGCCCGGGCAGGGCGCGGGCGCACCAGTCGTCCCACCCGGGCACGTCCAGCGCCTGCACGCTGGCGCCGCCGGGCAGCGCCGCCAGCCGCCCGCCGTGCCGGGTGCGCTCCGGCCAGCGGACCTGCGCGACCGGCACGGTCACGGCGTCGAAGGCGGCGGGTTCGGTGGCGGCCGGCGCGATGTGCAACTGGCCGTCGGCCACCCGCAGGCTGGCGATGCGCGGGCGGCTGCTGCGGCCGTCGAAATAGCGAACGTCGAGCGTGTCGGTCACCGGGCTCACATCCCGATGTCCAGGCCGAACAGGTCGGCGGCCATGTCGCCCGCGGCGCTCGGGTCTTCCTCGACCGCCGTGCGGCTCAGTTCGTCGAGCGGGGTGCGCGTCTCCAGCGTGACCGCTTCGAGCTGGGCGCGCCGCGTGCCGATCACGGCAAAGGGCCAGTACAGGCCGAGCGTGAGGAAGATCAGCAGGTAGTTCTTCAACTGCAGGCCGAGGTAGGGGCCGAGCTTCAGGCGACTGTCGAAACGCAGCACCTCGTTGCCCGTGGTCGACCACAGCAGGTTCTGCAGCCGCACCTGCAGGTACGACTTGGGCAGGATGTTCAGAAGCAGCACGCTGGCCAGGCCGATCACCGCCATCAGGATGATGAGGGCGACACCCAGACCGCTGCCCTTGCGCCCGATCACGCCGATGGCGCCGAACAGGCCGAACACCAGCCCGGCCAGCACCACCGCCGCGATGAGCAGGCCGATCAGCTTGATGAAGACGCCGTAGACCACGCCCACGTCGGCCTCGAGCCGCGTCTGCAGCCCGCCGTAGGCATAGTGCCCGTGCTGGTAGCGCCGCAGCTTCCAGAGGAAGAAGGGCAGGCCGACGACAAAGACCAGCATGCACAGGCCGATCAGCCCGGCGGCGGCGGCCGACGGCGCGCCGGGCTTGCCGCCCTCGCCGCTGGCAACCGTGAGGCCGGCCACGGCGAAGGGCAGCAGCACCAGGGCGAGCGGCGGCAGCAGAGCGCCGTAGGCCCCGGCCGTGTCGCCGGTGAAGCGAAAGCGCAGCCCGCGCCAGCTGGTGTTCGCCAGCCGGAAGCGCATCGACGCCCGGAACAGCGCCGGCCAGAGCCCGATGAAGGCCAGGGCCGCGAGCAGCGCGGCCCAGCCGGAGAAATGGCTGCCGACCGAATAGACGATCAGGAAGGCCGCGGCGATCAGCGTGCCGCGCAGCATCTTCGCCGGCTCGCCATGGAAGCCGAGCGCGTCGCCGTCGACCCAGGTGTTGGCGTGGAAGTACCGCAGTTTCCGCACCTTGGCCCAGGGCAGGTAAAGCCCCAGGGTGACGACGATGAGCAGCAGGTTCACGATCCAGATACGGAAGTATTCGCTGCCGCTGGCGGTGAAACCGATCGGATGGCGTTCGGGGCGCTGCCCCGCGGGCGTGTCGATGTCCATGGTCCTGAGTCCTCCCTCGTTGGTGATGCGCCACGATTCTGCATGCCAGGGACGGCTGCGCATCGGGGCGTCCGGCGCCCGCCCGGGGTCGCACACTAGAATCAAAGCGCTAAAACGATGACACAGAGGGAAGAGAGAAGCCGAATGAAACTGATTGGATCCAACGCCAGCCCGTACGTGCGCAAGGTCCGCGTCGTCATGGCCGAAAAGCGCCTCGACTATCAGTTCGTCCAGGAAGACGTCTGGGCGCCCGACACCACCATTGCCAGCTCGAACCCGCTGGGCAAGGTGCCCTGCCTGGTGATGGAAGGCGGCGAGGCGATGTTCGACTCGCGCGTGATCGTCGAATACCTCGACACCCTGTCACCGGTGGGCAAGCTCATTCCGCAGCAGGGCCGCGAGCGCGCCGAGGTCAAGACCTGGGAAGCCCTGGCCGACGGCGTGATGGACGCCGGTGTGCTGTGCCGCCTCGAAGCCACCTGGGCCGGCCGCGCCGACGGCGAACGCAGCCAGGCCTGGATGGACCGCCAGCGCGCCAAGATGGCGGGCGGCATCGCCGCCATGGCCAAGGGCCTGGGCGACAAGCCCTTCTGCAGCGGCATCCACCTGAGCCTGTCGGACATCGCGGTCGGCTGCGCGCTCGGCTGGATCGAGTTCCGCTTCCCGGACATCGACTGGCGCAGCCAGTACGGCAACCTGGCCAAGCTGCAGGACAAGCTGATGTTGCGCCCCAGCTTCGCCGACACCAAGCCTTGAAGAAGCCGCCGCCGCAAGGCTGAAACGAAAAAAGCGCCGCGAGGCGCTTTTTTCATGGGCGAACGGGTTCAGGCGGCTGCGCGTTCCGTCGACGGGTTACGCCACTTGGCCATCAGCTCGGTCCAGCGCGTGCGTGCCGCCGCCAGGTTGCGTTCCTTCACATGGCCATAGCCGCGGATCTGCTCCGGCAGCTTCGCGATCTCCAGCGCCACGTCATGGTTGCCCGCATTCAGCCCGGCAATCACTTCCTCGAGGCTCGCGCGGTACTCGCCGATCAGGGCGCGTTCGGTCTTGCGCTCCTCGGTGCGGCCGAAGATGTCGAGCGCCGTGCCGCGCAGGCCCTTGAGCTTCGCCAGCACCCTGAAGCCGGTCAGCATGCCCGGGCCGAACTTCTGCTTTAGCAACTGGCCCTTGCTGTTCTTCTTCGCGATGAGCGGTGGCGCGAGGTGGTAGTTGAGCTTGAAGTCGCCCTCGAACATGCCTTCGACGCGGTCGAGGAAGGCGCGGTCGGTGTGCAGGCGCGCCACCTCGTACTCGTCCTTGTACGCCATCAGCTTGAAGAGGTAGCGCGCCACCGATTCGGTGATCGTCGTCTTGCCGACGGCGGCCTGCTCGGCCTGCCGCACCTTGGCGACGAAGTCCTGGTACTGCGCGGCATAGGCGGCGTTCTGGTAGCCGGTGAGGAACTCGACGCGGCGAGCCACCAGCGCCTCGACCGTTTCGCGCTTCTTGAATTCGACCACCTGGCCGGGCGACACCAGCTTCTGCACCGCCGCCAGGTCGTGCGCCGCGCGGCGGCCCCACTCGAAGGCCGTCTTGTTGTTCTCGATGGCCACGTTGTTGAGCTCGATCGCACGCATCAGCGACGCGTAGTCCAGCGGCACCCAGCCCTTCTGCCAGGCATAGCCCAGCAGCATCGGGTTGGCGTAGAGGCTGTCGCCCATCAGCGAGACGGCGGCCGCGTCGGCGTCGAAGCTGCCGAGGCCTTCGATGCCGACGATGCGCGCGATCTGGTTCGCGCAGTCGTCCTGCGGGTTCACCCAGTTGGCGTTGCGCACGAAGGCCGCGGTCGGCGTGCTGTGGCTGTTGAGCGCGACATGCGTGCGCCCTTCGCGCATGCGCGCCAGCGTCTCGGCGTTCACCGCCACCAGCGGGTCGGCCGCCAGCACCAGGTCGGCCGCTGCCGTGCCCACGCGCGTGGTGCGGATCGCCTCCTGCGTGTCGCCGATCAGTGCGTGGCTCCAGGTCGCGCCGCCCTTCTGCGCGAGGCCGGCCGCGTCCTGCGTGACGATGCCCTTGCCTTCGATGTGCGCGGCCATGCCGAGCAGCTGGCCGATGGTGATCACGCCGGTGCCGCCGACACCGGCGACCACGATGCCCCACACCTGGCCGCGGGCCAGTTGGGGCACGGCCGGCTCGGGCATCGCGCCCATCTCGAAGGGTGAGTTGGCCTTGGCCTTCGACTTCTTCTTCAGCGCGCCGCCTTCGACCGTGACGAAGCTCGGGCAGAAGCCCTTGAGGCAGCTCATGTCCTTGTTGCAGGTGCTCTGGTTGATGGTGCGCTTGCGGCCGAATTCGGTCTCCAGCGGCTCGACCGATAGGCAGTTGCTCTGCACGCTGCAGTCGCCGCAGCCCTCGCACACCAGCTCGTTGATGACCACGCGCTTGGCCGGGTCGACGGCCGTTCCGCGCTTGCGGCGGCGGCGCTTCTCGGTGGCGCAGGTCTGGTCGTAGATGATGGCGGTGGTGCCCTTGATCTCGCGGAACTCGCGCTGGATGTCGTCCAGCAGGTCGCGGTGCTTCACTTCCGGATCGCCCGCCACCTTCACGCCCTCGTACTTCTCCGGCTCGTCGGTAACGATCACGACCTTCGTCGTTCCTTCGGCCAACAGGCTCTGCGCGATCTGCAGCACCGAATGGCCCTCGGGCCGTTCGCCGACCTGCTGGCCGCCGGTCATCGCGACTGCGTCGTTGTAGAGGATCTTGTAGGTGATGTTCACGCCCGCCGCGATGCTCTGGCGGATCGCGAGCAGGCCGCTGTGGAAGTAAGTGCCGTCGCCCAGGTTCGCGAAGATGTGCTGGTCGGTCGTGAAGGGCTGCTGCCCCACCCACGGCACGCCCTCGCCGCCCATCTGCGTGAAGCCGATGGTGCTGCGGTCCATCCAGGTCGCCATGAAGTGGCAACCGATGCCGCCCATCGCGCGCGAGCCTTCGGGCACCACGGTGCTGGTGTTGTGCGGGCAGCCCGAGCAGAACCAGGGCTGGCGGTCGGCACCCTGCACGCCATCGAGTTTGATCACGTCCATCGAGCGCTCCTTAGCCTCGAGGATCGCGAGCTGCGCATCGATGCGCGCACGCATGTCGGCGCCGACCTGGTCGAGCAGCCCGGTCTTGCGCAGGCGCTGCGCAATGGCCTTGGCGATCAGCGCGGGGTTCAGGTCGGCATTGGCGCGCAGCAGCGTGTGCGAGGTCGGGTTGGGCATCGACCATTCGCCGCCGGAGTAGCCGTCGGCACTGGCGCCCACGCCCTCGTCGAACTTGCCGACCACGTTGGGCCGCACGTCGGAGCGCCAGTTGTAGAGCTCTTCCTTCAGCTGGTACTCGATGACCTGGCGCTTCTCCTCGACCACCAGGATCTCCTGCAGGCCGGTCGCGAAGTCGCGCGTGAGCTGCGCCTCCAGCGGCCACACCACGCCGACCTTGTGCAGCCGGATGCCGATCTGCCGGCAGGCCGCGTCGTCCAGGCCCAGGTCGATCAGCGCCTGGCGCGTGTCGTTGAAGGCCTTCCCGCTGGCCATGATGCCGAAGCGGTCCCCTCTTCCCCCGCCATGGCCTTCGATCACGTTGTGGTTGAGCCTGTTGGCGCGGATGTACGCGAGCGCCGCGTACCACTTGTAGTGCATCAACCGCGCTTCCTGCTCGAGCGCGTGGTCGGGCCAGCGGATGTGCAGGCCGCCGGGCGGCATCTCGAAATCGGTGGGGATGACGATGTCGACGCGCTCGGGGTCGATCATCGCGGTGGCACTGGATTCGACGATCTCCTGGATCGTCTTCATGCCCGACCACACGCCGGAGAAGCGGCTCATCGCGAAGGCGTGGATGCCCAGGTCGAGGATCTCCTGCACGTTCGTCGGGAAGAACACCGGCGTGCCGCAGGCCTTGAAGATGTGGTCGCTCTGGTGCGCGGCGGTGGAGCTCTTGCTGATGTGGTCGTCGCCCGCCACCGCGATCACGCCGCCGAATTCGGTGGTGCCCGCCATGTTGGCGTGCTTGAACACGTCGGAGCAGCGGTCCACGCCCGGCCCCTTGCCGTACCAGATGCCGAACACGCCATCGAACTTGTTGGTGCCCGGCGGCGAGAAGCCCAGCTGCTGCGTGCCCCACAACGCGGTGGCCGCCAGCTCTTCGTTCACGCCCGGCTGGAACACGATGTTCTGCGCCTTGAGGTACTTGCTCGCCTTCCACAGCGCCTGGTCGTAGCCACCGAGCGGCGAGCCGCGGTAGCCGCTGATGAAGCCGGCGGTGTTCTTGCCGGCTTGCTGGTCCCGCAGGCGCTGCAGCATCGGCAGCTTCACCAGGGCCTGAACGCCCGACATGAAGGCGCGGCCGTAATCGAGGGAATATTTGTCGTCGAGCGTGACGGTCTCGAGGGCCTTGCGGATGTGCTCGGGCAGGGGGGCGTTCATCGTCTGTGTCTCCGGTTTGGCATGGCCTTGTGGGCCTGGCTGGGCGACATGGGGCGCCCGGTGGGGTGCTGCGCCCTCATGATGCGCTCAAAGTGTATGTCTGGGTGCGAGACAGGTGCTTTCAGATAAGGGCCGGGAAACCCTAGTTTCTGGAAGATCCTTTCTTAGAATCGCACTTCATGGAAAGCCTTGACAAGTTCGACCTCGCCATCCTGAAAGAACTCCAGGCGAATGGCCGCCTGACCAACGCCGAGCTGGCGCAGCGCGTGGGCCTGTCGGCCGCGCCCTGCTGGCGCCGCGTGCGGGCGCTGGAAGAGTCCGGCTTCATCAAGGGCTACCACGCCGAGATCGACCGCCGCAAGATCGGCCTGGGCGTGCTCGCCTTCGTGCGCCTGGACACCGAGCGCGCCACCAGCGAGGTCACGAAGAAGATCGAGGAAGCCATCCGCAAGCTGCCCGAGGTCATCGCCTGCCACTACATCAGCGGCACCGGCATGTTCGAGCTGCAGGTGGTCGCGCAAGACCTCGACGCCTTCTCCCGCTTCGCGCTCAACAGCCTGATGCACCTGCCCAACGTGAAGGACCTGCACACCAGCTTCTCACTGGGCGAGGTGAAGGCGAGCCATGCGTTGCCGCTGGGGCATCTGGCGGCCAAGCGGCTGCGCGCCGCGTGACAGCCTGACAATCGAGTCCGATGCCCCCCATCTCCCCCGACGAATCCCCCATCCCGCCGATGCGCGCCGCGCCCGCGCGCATCGGCCCTTTCACCCCCCTGAAGCTGCCCGTCTTCCGCATGCTGTGGAGCACCTGGCTGCTCGCGAACATCTGCATGTGGATGAACGACGTGGCGGCGGCGTGGATGATGACCACGCTGACCACCACGCCGCTGTGGGTGGCGCTGGTGCAGTCGGCGTCGACGCTGCCGGTGTTCCTGCTGGGCTTGCCCAGCGGTGCGCTGGCCGACATCCTCGACCGCCGCCGCTGGTTGATGGCGACGCAGTTCTGGCTGGCCGGGGTGGCGATCGTGCTGTGCGCGGCGGTGGCGTTGGACATGATGACGGCGCCGCTGCTGCTGGCGCTGACCTTCGCCAACGGCATCGGCCTGGCGCTGCGCTGGCCGGTGTTCGCGGCCATCGTGCCGGAACTGGTGCCGCGGCTGCAGCTGCCGGCCGCGCTCGGGCTCAACGGCATCGCGATGAATGCGTCGCGCATCATCGGCCCGCTGGTGGCGGGCGCGCTCATCGCCAGCGCCGGCACCCTGTGGGTCTTCGTGCTCAACGCGGTGATGTCGGTGGCCTCGGGCTTCATCGTGCTGCGCTGGCGGCGCGAGCACACGCCCAACCCGCTGGGCCGCGAGAAGCTGGTGAGCGCGATGCGCGTGGGCGTGCAGTTCGTGCGCCAGTCGCTGCGCATGCGCGCGGTGCTCACGCGCATCTCGATCTTCTTCCTGCACTCGACCGCACTGCTCGCGCTGCTGCCGCTGCTGGCGCGCGGTCTCGAAGGCGGCGGCGCCGGCACCTTCACGCTGCTGCTGGCGGCCATGGGCTCCGGCGCTATCAGCGCAGTGCTCGTGATGCCGCGGCTGCGCCAGGCCTATGTGCGCGACCAGCTGGTGCTGCGCGGCGCGCTGCTGCAGTCGGCGGCCACGGCGGTGATGGCCGTGGCGCCCAACACCTGGGTGGCGGTGCCGGCCATGTTCTTCGGCGGCGCGGCGTGGATCACGGTGGCCAATTCGCTGTCGGTGTCGGCGCAGCTCGCGCTGCCCGACTGGGTGCGCGCCCGCGGCATGTCGATGTTCCAGATGTCGATCATGGGCGCCAGTGCCTTCGGCGCGGCGCTGTGGGGGCACATCGCCACGGTCGGCTCGCTGCAGGCCAGCCTGCTGATCGCGTCGGTGACCGGCGTGCTGATGATGGGCGCGGCACTCCGTTATGTGCTCGACGGTGGCGTCGACGACGACGTGAGCCCCGCCGCGCCGGGCTGGGCCGACGCCCCGCCGCATGCGCCGCCGGGTGATGGGCGGCTGGTCATCAACGTCGAATACCTGATCGACCCGGCGCGCGCCGCGGCCTTCCTCGTCGTGATGCAGCAGACGCGCCGCACGCGGCTGAGCGAAGGCGCGGTCGGCTGGGAGCTGCTGCACGACATCGCAGAGCCGGGCCGCTACGTGGAGCAGATCATCGACGAGTCGTGGACCGGCCACCTGCGCCGCTTCCACCGCGCGACGGCGGCCGACCTGGCGCTGCGCGAGCGCCGGCTGGCCTTTCACCTCGGCGACGGGCCGCCGAGGGTGACGCGCTACGTCGTCAAGCGCTGAGCGCTTTCGCCGCGCGCAGCCAGCCCAGGCCGTCCGACGTGCCGTTGGGCACCGCGCCGCGAGCCGGCCGGTACTCGCCGCCGACCCAGCCGTCCCAGCCGCATTGCGCGGCGACTTCGTCGATCACCTTGAACAGGTAGGGGTGGTTCAGCTCGCCGATGTCGGGCTCGTGCCGCTCGGGCACGCCGGCGATCTGGATGTGGCCGACGCGGCCGGTCGGCAGGTATTTTCGGATCTTCATCGCCACGTCGCCCTCGACGATCTGGCAGTGGTACAGGTCGAACTGCACCTTGAGGTTGGGTGCGCCGACGGCTTCGACGATGGCATGGGCCTCGTCCTGGCGGTTGAGGAAGAAGCCGGGGATGTCGCGCGTGTTGATGGGTTCGATCAGCAGGTCGCGCCCGGCCTTCGCGGCTTCGGCCGCGGCCCAGCGCAGGTTGTCGACATACGTCGATTTGGCGGTCTCGCGGGGCAGGCCGGCGGGCAGCAGGCCGGCCATCACATGGACGCGCGGGCAGTCGAGCGCTACCGCGTAGTCCAGTGCCTTGGCGATGCCGTCGCGGAACTCGTTCTCGCGCCCCGGCAGGCAGGCCAGGCCGCGCTCGCCGCCGTCCCAGTGGCCGGGCGGCGCGTTGAAGAGCACCTGCTTCAGGCCGTTGGCCTTCAGCCGTGCCGCGATCTCGGCCGCGGGGAAGGCGTAGGGGAACAGGTATTCGACGCCCTCGAAGCCGTCCTTGGCAGCGGCGTCGAAGCGGTCGAGGAAGTCGAGCTCCGGGTAGAGCATCGAGAGGTTGGCGGCAAAACGGAGCATGGTGTTCTCAGGGAAAGGTGTGGGGGTTACCAGCGCGCGCCGAAGGTGCGGCGCAGGTCGTCGATCGCGTCCTCGTCAAGCGGCGTGGGTTCTATGGCGGACAGCAGGCGCAGGCGCGCCGTCTCCTCGAGTTCTTCGAGCACGGCCATGGCCGCGGCCGGCGTGTCGTGCCAGACGTTGGGGCCGAGGCGCGCGAGCATCACGGCGCGGATCGGCGTGCCCGCGTCGCCGTACCGCGTGATCGCGGCGGCCACCGCTTCGGCGGCTTCCGCGGCGCCGGGCCGGTGGTACGGAATCACCGGCACATGGCCGACCTTCATCACGAAGTAGGGCGTCAACGCCCCCAGCAGCTCTTCGCCGGTGGGCCGCAGCGTGAGGCCGACGCAGTGCGTGCTGTGCGTGTGGATGACGCAGGCCGTGCCCGCGTCGAAGCGCCGCGCCGCGGCATAGATGCGGGTGTGCAGCGCGATGGTCTTGCTGGCGCGGTCGCCGCCGGTCTGCACGCCTTGCGCATCGAGGCGGGCCAGCCGTGCCGGGTCGAGAAAGCCCAGGCAGGCGTCCGTCGGGGTGATGAGAAAGCCGTCGTCGAGCCGCACGCTGATGTTGCCGGCGGTCGCATGCACGTAGCCACGCTCGAACAGGCTGTGGCCGACGCGGCAGATTTCTTCTCTGGCTTCGGATTCGTTCATTGAAGTTGCTGGGTTGGCTGTGGATCAACGCTCTGGTTCGGGGCGCGTGCGCAGGCCACCGGGTACTCCCCTCCGCGAATGTCCCCCGCCTTCGGCTCCTCCTTGATTTCGCTGCGGGGAGCACCCGATACCCTGCGCACGTGGACGCGCTGGAGGCAGGCTGCCGCCGGAGATCAACCACTGCGCGTCTGGATCGCGTCGATGGCGTGCTCTGCGCAGCGAAATAAAGGAGGAGGCCGCAGGCCGGGGGACATTCGCGGAGCAGAGTACGCCGTCGGCGCGAGCCCGCCCCGAACGACGCCTCCCTTGCACTGCGAAACCTGCTGTCATTCCAGTACAGCAAAGGCTTTGGTGAAAAAGTCGTCCGCCCCGAAGTTGCCGGACTTCAGCGTGAGGTGCACGCCCGCGCCATCGGCGGCTTCTGCCAGTGCATGGCACCACGGCACGCCGGGGTCGATCTGCGGCCCGATCTGCATCTGCGTGACGCCCAGCGCCTGCACGCAGGCGCCCGAGGTTTCGCCGCCGGCCACGACCAACTGGCGCACGCCGAGCGCGACCAGGCCGCGCGCGATGGCGGCGATGGTGCGCTCGACCATCGCGCCGGCCTCTTCCACCCCGAGTCGGCCCTGCACCGACTTCACGGCACCGGTCTCTGCGGTGGAGTAGACCAGCACCGGGCCGTCTGCCAGCAACGGCTCGGCCCAGGCCAGCGCCTCGGCGGTCACGTCGACGCCCGCCGCGATGCGCAGCGGGTCGATGGCCATCGCCGGGCGGCCGGTCTGGATGAAGTTCATCACCTGCCGGTTGGTCGCGATCGAGCAGCTGCCCGAGACGATGGCGCTCAGCCCGCCAGCCGCCGGCAGCGCGCTCGCCTTCGACGAGGGCGCGATGCCGAAGTTGGCCGGCAGCCCGATCGCCACGCCCGAGCCGGCCGTGACCAGCGGCATCGCCGCCAGCGCCGGGCCGAGGCGCAGCAGGTCGTCGTTCGACACCGCGTCGACCACCGCCATGGCCACGCCCGCAGCACGCAGTTCGGCGATGCGTTCGCGCACCGCGTCGGCACCGCGTGCCACCACGGTGTGGTCGATCAGCCCGACCTTGCGCGTCGTCTGCGCCTGCAGCACGCGCACCAGGTTCGGGTCGGTCATCGGCGTGAGCGGATGGTTCTGCATGCCGCTCTCGTTGAGCAGCACATCGCCGACGAACAGGTAGCCCTTGAACACCGTGCGCTTGTTGTCGGGGAAGGCCGGCGTCGCGATGGTGAAGTCGCTGCCCAGCGCGTCCATCAGCGCCTCGCTCACCGGGCCGATGTTGCCGGCGGCCGTGCTGTCGAAGGTCGAGCAGTACTTGAAGTAGATCTGCTGCGCGCCCTGGGCCTGCAGCCAGGTCATCGCGTCGAGCGACTGCGCGATGGCGTCGGCCGGTGCGATGGTGCGCGACTTGAGCGCCACCACCACGGCATCGACGTCGGCCGCGAGCGGTGTGCTCGGCACGCCGATGGTCTGCACCACGCGCATGCCGGCGCGCACCAGGTTGTTGGCGAGGTCGGTCGCGCCGGTGAAATCATCCGCAATGCAGCCAAGCACCATCTTGCTCATGCCGCGCCGTCCTTCTTCTTGGGCAGTTCGATGCCCGGGAAGATCTTGATCACCGCGCTGTCGTCTTCCTTCGCAAAGCCCGCGGTCGAGGCCTGCATGAACATCTGGTGTGCGGTCGAGGCCAGCGGCAGCGGGAATTTGCTGGCGCGTGCCGTGTCGAGCACCAGGCCGAGGTCCTTCACGAAGATGTCGACGGCCGACAGCGGCGTGTAGTCGGCGGCCAGCACGTGGGCCATGCGGTTCTCGAACATCCAGCTGTTGCCGGCGCTGTGCGTGATCACCTCGTACAGCGCGGCGGCGTCGACGCCTTCGCGCAGGCCCAGCGCCATCGCTTCGGCCGCGGCGGCGATGTGCACGCCGGCCAAGAGCTGGTTGATGATCTTCACCTTGCTGCCCGCGCCGGCACCGTCGCCCAGGCGGTAGACCTTGCCGGCCATCGCGTCGAGCACGGCGTCGGCCGCGGCGTAGGCCGCGGGCCTGGCCGAGGTCATCATCGTCATCTGGCCCGAGGCGGCCTTGGCGGCACCGCCGGAGATCGGGGCGTCGACGTAGTTCACGCCCTGCGCTTCGAGGCGGGCCTCGAGCGCGATCGACCAGTTCGGGTCGACCGTCGAGCACATCACGAAGGTGCTGCCGGCCGGCATGGCGGCGGCGGCGCCGTTGTCGCCGAACAGCACCGACTCGGTCTGCGCCGCATTCACCACCACCGACACCAGCACCGGGCAGGCGGCGGCCAGGGCCGCGGGCGATGCGCAGGCCACGCCGCCTCCTTTGGCGAAGTCATCCGCCGCGCCGGGCCGCACGTCGCACACGTGCACGTTGAAACCGTTGCTGCGCAGGGTCTTGGCAATGCCCAGGCCCATGGCGCCGAGCCCGATCACGCCGACATTCTTGGAGGTCATGCTGGATTGTTTCTCTGGAAGGAGGAAGAAGGAAGGATTCAGGGGCCGCTGCGCGGGAAAACCCCGGTCAGGCGACCAGCGTCCACAGTGCCGCCGTCATCAGGAAGCCGGCCACGCCGAGCACGGTGGTCAGCACCGTCCAGCTGCGCAGGCCGTCGGCCACGCTGAGGCCGAGGTAGCGGGTCACGATCCAGAAGCCGGAGTCGTTGACATGCGACAGGCCCAGGCCGCCGAAGCCGATGGCCACGGCCAGCAGCGCCACCTGCACGGCGCTGTAGCCGCCCGCCACCACCGCCTCGGCCAGCAGGCCGGCGGTGGTCAGGATGGCGACGGTCGCCGAGCCCTGCGCGGCGCGCAGCGCCAGCGAGATGACGAAGGCAGCGAGGATCAGCGGCAGGTGCGCCGCGGTGATGCTCTGCGACAGCGCCGCGCCGATGCCGGTGGCCGTCAGCACCTTGGCGAACACGCCGCCCGCGCCGGTGACCAGGATGACGGTGGCGGCCGGCGGCAGCGCCGATTCCATGACTTCGTTGGTGTGCGTCTTCGACCAGCCCTGGCGCTTGGCGATCATCACGAAGGCCAGGCCGATGGCGACCATCAGCGCGAAGATCGGCGAGCCGATGAAGCCCAACACGCCGCGCAGCGGGTCGCCCTTGGGCAGCAGCGTGGCGCCGGTCGTGCCGGCCATGATGAGCAACAGCGGCACGACGATCAGCGTGAGCACCACGCCCACGCCTGGGGCCTGCAGCTTCTGGCGCGCGGAGGCGTCGGCGCCGGCGTCGAAGGCCGCGAACTGTTCGGCCGTGGTCGGCAGCATGGCGTAGCGCTTGCGGTTGAGCCAGCGCGAGACGAACTGCGAGAGCACCGCCAGCACCAGGCAGATGGAGAGGCCGATCAGCGTGATCCAGCCGATGTCGGCCTTCAGCACGGCCGCGCCGCCGACGATGCCCGGGTGCGGCGGCACCACCACATGGGTGGCCAGCATGATGCCCGCCACCGGCAGGCCGAACTTCACCGGATCGACCTTCGCCGCCTTGCAGAAGCCATAAATGATCGGCACCAGGATGATGAAGCCCACGTCGAAGAAGACGGGGATCGACAGCACCAGGGCGGCAGCGGTGAGCGCGGCCGGCACCCGCTTGGGGCCGAGCCATTCGGTGAAGCGGTGGGCCATGCTGCCCGCGCCGCCGGAGACCTCGATCATCCGGCCCAGCATCGCGCCCAGCGCCACCAGGATCGCGACCGAGCCGAGCGTGCCGCCCATGCCGCTGATCAGCGTGGGGATGATGTCGGTGATCGGCAGGCCGGCCGCGAGCGCGACCAGGAAGCTCACCAGCATCATGGCGATGAAGGCGTGGACCTGGAACCGGATGATCAGGACGAGCAGCAGGGCGATGCCGGCGGCTGCGATACCGAGAAGGGCGGGAGTGGACATGGGAGAACGAGGGAAGTGAAGGTGTCTGAGCGCCAGACGGAACCGTTCACCCGAAAGGCGCACGACACCCTTCCATGACCGCATCATCGTCTGTTGATATGGTCATCATATGAATTGAAGGGACCGACGGCCATGATGGTTTGTCCCTAGATGCGCCCGCTCAGTGCGGGGTATGCGGCGTCAAGCCCGTGGTCAGGGCGCGCGCCAGCACGGCGCCTTCCTGGCGCCAGAAAGCCGGGTCCGCCTCTTCGATGCGGCGGATCGCGTTGTTCATGTGGTCGAAGGCCGCGGCCCGGGCGGCCATGGCGTCGCCGGACTCGATGGCCTCCAGGATCGCAGCGTGCTCCTCCTTCACCTGGCGGGCGAAGTCGCCCCGCCGCGCCTCGTTGGCCCGGGTGACCCGCGTGGCGCCGTGCAGGAAACGGCTGAGGTACTGCAACGTGCTGAGCAGGAACGGGTTGCGCGCCGCATCGGCGATGGTCCGATGCAAGGCCACGTCTTCGGGAACGCCGTCGCCACCGGCTTCGACGGCCCGGTCGAGGGCGGCGACGGCCTGCCGGATGCGCTGCAGGTCTTCCGGCGACCGGCGCTGCGCGGCCAGTCCGGCGACTTCGGCCTCGAGGGCGCGCCGCACTTCCACCATCTGGATCACGGCCTCGCGCGAGACGGCGTCATTGGCATCGAAGCTCAGCGGCGGGATCGTGGCTTCGAGCACGTAGACGCCGCTGCCCTGCCGGGATTCGACCAGGCCGATCGACTTGAGCCGCGACACGGCCTCCCGGACCACCGTGCGGCTGACCGCGAACTGCGCCACCAGCTCGGGCTCCGTGGGCAACTTGTTGCCGGGCTGCAGACGGCCCGACCGAATCTCGGCGGCCAGGGCCTCGGCCACGCGCTCGGACAAACGGACCGAGGGCGCCATCGCGGCGAACGACGGCGCAGTGCTCATGGGGTCTTTCCGGGATGCATGCGATGACTCTAGCGCATGAAGCCGGGCCCTCCGGTGGCGCTGCTCAGCGCAACGCGTGCTTCACCGCCCGCACGATGCTCGCCGCATCGACGCCGAAGAAGCCGCGCAGCGCGGCGCGCGTGTCGCTGCGGCCGAAGCCGTCGGTGCCCAGCGTGAGGTAGCGCCGGCCTTCGGGCAGGAAGGCGCGGATGCTCTCGGGCACGGCGCGCACGTAGTCGGTGGCGGCGACGACGGGGCCGCGCGATGTCGCCAGCTGCTGCGCGATGAAGGGCGTGCCGGCGTCCTGTTCGCCCGCGATCGCGCGTCGCTCGCAGGCCTGGCCGTCGCGCGCCAGTTCGCTCCAGCTGGTCACGCTGATCACCTCGGCGGCGATGCCTTCGGCGGCGAGCTGCTGCGCCGCCTTCACGACCTCGGTGAGGATCGCGCCCGAGCCCATCAGCGTCACCTGCGTCTCGCCTGCGCTGGACGATGCATCGCGCCAGCCCTCGTAGCGCCAGCCCCCGCGCAGGATGTCCGCGGCGGCTTCGGGCGGCACGTCGGGCTGCGCGTAGTTCTCGTTCATCAGCGTCACGTAATAGAAGACGTCCTGCTGCTCGACCATCATCTCGCGGATGCCGGCGTCGACGATCACCGCCATCTCGCCGGCGAAGCCGGGGTCGTAGGCCTTGCAGTTCGGGATGGTCGCGGCCACGAGGTGGCTGGTGCCGTCCTGGTGCTGCAGGCCTTCGCCGCCGAGCGTGGTGCGGCCCGAGGTGGCGCCCAGCAGGAAGCCGCGTGCGCGCTGGTCGGCCGCGGCCCAGATGGCGTCGCCCACGCGCTGGAAGCCGAACATCGAGTAGTAGATGTAGAAGGGCAGCATGGCCAGGCCATGCACGCTGTAGCTGGTGGCCGCGGCCGTCCAGCTCGCGATGGCGCCGGCCTCGCTGATGCCTTCTTCCAGGATCTGCCCGTCGGTCGCCTCGCGGTAGCTGAGGATCGAGTCGATGTCTTCCGGCGAATAGCGCTGGCCCACGCTCGAGTAGATGCCGACCTGCTTGAACAGGTTGGCCATGCCGAAGGTGCGCGCCTCGTCGGCCACGATCGGCACCACGCGCGGGCCGAGCGCCTTGTCCTTCATCAGGTTGCCGAGCATGCGCACGAAGGCCATCGTCGTGCTCATTTCCTTGCCGGCCGCTGCGACGGCGAACTGCCCGTAGGCCGCGAGTTCGGGCTTGGCGACCACGTCGCACGCGGTCTCGCGCCGCGGCATCGAACCCCCGAGCGCTTCACGGTGCGCCTTCAGGTAGCGCATCTCCGCGCTGTCTTCGGCCGGCTTGTAGAAGGTGAGCGAGGTGGCCTGCTGGTCCGACAGCGGCAGGTTGAAGCGGTTGCGAAAGCCGATCAGGTCCGCGCTCTCGAACTTCTTGTGCGAGTGCGTGGTCATCTTGCCCTGGCCCGCCGCGCCCATGCCGTAGCCCTTCTTGGTGTGGGCGAGGATGACGGTGGGCTGCCCCTGGTGCGCGGCCGCTGCGGCGTAGGCGGCGTGGATCTTCACCAGGTCGTGGCCGCCGCGCTTGAGGCGGTCGATCTGCTCGTCGGTCATGCCCTGCGCGAGGCGCGCGAGTTCCGGGTCCTGCCCGAAGAAGGTCTCGCGGTTGAAGCGGCCGTCCTTGGCGGCGAAGGTCTGCATCTGGCCGTCGACGGTGTTGGCGAACGCGCGCACCAGCGCACCGGTGGTGTCGCGGGCGAACAGGCCGTCCCAGTCGCTGCCCCACACCAGCTTGATGACGTTCCAGCCAGCCCCGGCGAAGAGCTTCTCCAGCTCGTCGATGATGCGGCCGTTGCCGCGCACCGGGCCGTCGAGCCGCTGCAGGTTGCAGTTGACCACCCACACCAGGTTGTCGAGCTTTTCGCGCGCGGCCAGCGTCAGCGCGCTCATCGACTCGGGCTCGTCCATCTCGCCGTCGCCGAACACGCCCCACACTTTTCGTGCGCTGCAGTCGAGCAGCTGCCGGTCGGTGAGGTAGCGCATGAAGCGCGCGTGGTAGATCGAGCTGATCGGCCCGATGCCCATCGAGCCGGTCGGGAACTGCCAGAAGTCCGGCATCAGGTACGGATGCGGGTAGCTCGACAGGCCGCGTGCGCCCGCGCCTTGCGTGAAGGCCGGCGCGGTCAGCTCCTGGCGGTAATGCGCCAAGTCCTCTTCGCTCAACCGCCCTTCGAGGAAGGCGCGGGCGTAGACCCCCGGCGAGCTGTGCGGCTGGAAGAACACCAGGTCGCCCCGGTGTCGTTCGTTGCGCGCATGGAAGAAGTGGTTGAAGCCGACCTCGAACAGGTCCGCCGCGCTCGCGTAGCTGGCGATGTGGCCACCCAGTTCGCCGTACGCCTGGTTCGCGCGCACCACCATCGCGAGCGCGTTCCAGCGCATCAGCGAGGCGAGCCGTTCCTCGATCGCGAGGTCGCCCGGGAACGCCGGCTGCCGGTCGACCGCGATGGTGTTGACGTACGGCGTCGCCAGCTCGGGCTGCCAGCCGATGCGGCGGTCGCGCGCCACGCGGGCCAGTTCGTCGAGCATCCGGCGCGCGCGCTCGGCGCCGTGCGTCTGTACCAGCGCTGCGAAGGCGTCGCGCCATTCGGCGGTTTCCTGCGGGTCCGGGTCGGTCGCTGCGGGATGCGGCAACGCGGGCATCGGGGGGGTGGAAATCGGGGCGTTCATGCCCGGCACTTTAGGCTGCTCCGCCCCGAATGGGCTGCCGTCCCGCCGGCTCGTTATCCCGCATTCGAGAAATAAAATGCCGGGAAATCAAGGAAAAACGGCATTTCATGAAACTCGACGCCATCGACCTGCGCATCCTCGACGAACTGCAGCGTGACGGCGCGCTGTCCAACGTCGAACTCGCGCGCCGCGTGCACCTGTCGCCCTCGCCCTGTCTGGCGCGGGTCAAGGCGCTGGAGACGGCCGGCGTGATCGACCGCTACGTCGCCCTGGCCAGCGCGAGCGCGCTGGGCCTGGGCCTGAACGTCTTCATCTCGATCAGCCTCAAGTCGCAGAGCAAGGCGTCGCTGGGCGACTTCGAGCGGCGCATCGCCGAGCACGACGAGGTGATGGAGTGCTACCTCATGACCGGCGACAGCGACTACCTGATCCGCATCGCCGTGGCTGACATGGCGGCGCTCGAGAAATTCATCCTCGAACAGCTCACGCCGATCCCGGGCATCGAGAAGATCCGCTCGAGCTTCGCGCTCAAGCAGGTGCGCTACAAAACGGCGCTGCCGCTGCCTCGGGGGTGAGGCAGCGGCAGCGCGGGGTGGCGTGCGTGGCGGTCAGGCCTTCGCGAGCGCGGGCTGCTTCGGGTCGGCCGTCAGGTAGCCGACGGCGGCGCCGAACTTGCCCTTGTAGTTCGCGCTGATCAGCGGCTCCAGCGTGGCCTTCACGTTGTTGTGGATGCTGCCCCAGTCACCGGCGTGCTGGAAGTTGCTCATGATGTAGGTCCAGCCGTTGAGCTCGTCCACCGCATGCAGGCCGGTCGACTCGCCGCCCGCGGGGATCGACATCAGGCGCGACAGCGTCTTGGTGTCGATGTTGTAGGCCCACAGGAAGTTGTTGACGTGCTGGCTGCTGTCCTCGCCGATGAAGAGCGTGCGCATCTTCTCGGAGAACTTCAGGTTGTCCGGATTGCCGATCTTCGCGGGATTGGCCGTGTTGCCGATGGCGTCGGCCGCGATGTCCTCTCCGACGAGCAGCGCCTTGGTGTCGACCGGCATCCATTCGCTGGCGATCGCCGCGCCGGCCGTGTCCTTCACGCCGCCCTGCAGCTTGAGCGCCATCACGGCGCCGGCGTTGACGGCCTTGGCGAGTGCCACGCCCTTGGCCGGGTCGTTCAGCGCGTTGCCTGCGACCATCGAGCTCTGGCAGTTCTGCAGCGCCGAGTAGGCGATCTTGTCCTTGATGTTGACGGTGGTGCCTTCCATCTTGGTGAACGCCGTCGAGGCGCCGACCAGGCTGGCGTAGCGGTGGGTCTCCAGGAAGGCGGCGGCCTTCTCCATGCCCGGCACCAGCTTGATCCACTCGGTCTTGCCGTTCGCAAACACCTTGGTGTACGTCGCATCGACCGGGTCGGCCGTCTTCACGTCCATGATGTCGGTCGCCTTGAGCGTGGTGGCCAGCTTCTTGATCTCGGCGCTGGTGGCGGAGCCCAGCTTGATCCAGGTCAGCGGCGCACCGGCGGCAGCCGGGTCGAGCGAGAAGCCGGCACCCACCTTGGCGACATACAGGCTGCCGGAAGACAGGTCCTTTTCCTTGTCGGCCACGAAGACGAAGTAGGCGCTGTTGGTCGCGTCGTCACCCATGAAGACGGTGCGGTTGTCCGGCATCACCTGCACCAGCTCGTGCGAGATGCGGCCCATGCAGTAGTGCTTCTTGATCGAGCCGGTGCCGTCGGCGTTCACCGTCACTTCCGGCATGTGGCCGTAGTTGTAGGGGTTGGCGGCCGTCTCGCTGCCGTAGAGGTTCTTGCTGAAGGCCTTGAACCCGGCGTCGGTGGCGGCGGTGAAGGCGTTCGGCTCGTACTCTTCGCTCGAGAGATGCGTGCCCCACGGCGACAGGCTGGCGCCGCAGGTGATCCAGAGGCCCGCCACGTTCGACGTGTCGACGTTGTGGTACTTCACCAGGCTGAGCTTGCCGGTGGCCGGGTCCTGGTCGAGCGTGAGCACGGCGATCGGCGAGGGCAGCTTGCCGTACATGTCGGTGGTCTTGTCCTGGGCCCAGGTGGTGTATTCGAACTGCACCACGGCGAACACGGTGTTGCCCTTGACGCCGTCGACCTTGGCGCCGGCCACGCTCAGCAGCGAGGTGCCGTCCGGCGCATCGGAGAAGAACTGGCGCGGGCTGGCGGGCACGGTCGTGTCGATGATCGGCTGGTTGTAGATGTCGACGTAGCCGCCGGCGAGGATCGTGCCGCCCTTGCCGTCCGGCACCATGTCGCCGGTGATGAAGAAGGGCTTGTACGCCAGGGCGTAGTCCGTGCTGCTGCCGTCGTCGTAGGCGACCTTGAGCGACGAATGGACGCTGGTCGTGGCCATCGCCGCCGAATCGGACAGGGCCGGTGCGGCCATGCCGGTGAAGGTCGCCGACACGTAGTTCGGCTTCGGCGTGGGGGTGGGGGTCGGCGCGGGGGCCGGGTCATCGTTGCCGCCGCCACAGGCGGTGAGAAATGCGACGCCGCCCAGGGGCAGCATGGGTGCGGCGCTGAGGAACTTGAGGGCTTGGCGGCGGGATGCGCGGGGTGCGGCGGTTTCGGACATGACGGTACTTCGCTTCCAGGTCGTGGGTTGGATTTATGACCGAACAGCGAATGCGGGCGTGCGCCCCGAGCCGCGTCGGTCAGGCGAGCTTAAGAATCGCTCGTGACGCGGCTGTGCAGTGCGTGTGACGAAACGGTGACGGCCTGCGCTGCAGGCAGCCCGTTGCCGTGCCGGATCACCTCGGCCAGAAGACCCAGAGCTTCAGCGGCTGGTTCACGGTGGCTGCCAGTTTCCCGGCGTCCTGGCCGGTGCCCGCGAAGTAGTCGGCCCGCACTGCGCCGAGGATGGCGCTGCCGGTGTCTTGCGCCACGACCAGCTTCTGCAGCGTCACCGTCGGCCCCGGCGAGGCCAGCCAGACCGGCGTGCCGTAGGGGATGCTTTCGCGGTCGACCGCGATCGAGCGCCCTGCCGTCAGCGGCACGCCCTGTGCGCCGCGCGGCCCGAAGGCGGCATCGACCTCGTTGAGCGTCTCTTCACGGAAGAACACGTAGCGCGGGTTGCTCCACATGAGCTGCGGCACCCGCTGTGGGTTCTGGGCGACCCAGGCCTTGGTGTCGTCGGGCCAGCGGCTCACGCGCGTCGTGCCCTGGCTGACGAGCCACTGCTGGATGCTGCGGTAGGGCTGTTCGTTGGTCGCGGCGAAGGCCACGCGCACGGTGCGCTGGCTGCCGTCGGCTTCGGTGATGCGCAGGCGCCCCGATCCCTGGATGTGCAGCATCATCGCGTCGACCGGGTCGGCCATCCACGCGATCTCGCGGCCGCGCAGCGCGGCCTGCGCCTCGGGCATCGTCTCGATCTGCTGGCGCGTGTACCAGGGGCGGCGCGGCACCAGCCCGGCGGGCGGTGCGTACAGCGGCACGTTGAACTGCGTCGTCGGAACCCGCGACGCGTCGTACACCGGTTCGTAGTAGCTCGTGAGCTGGCCTTCGCTCTGGCCGCTGAGCGATTCCACCCGATAGGGCTGCAGCCGCTCGGTCATCCACTGGCGTTGTGCATCCGGCTCGGCGATGGCCAGGCGCCGGACCTCCGGGCAGAGCGGCGCGAAGGCTGCGTTGGGGCGGGCGCAGTTGCTCACCATCGCGTCCCAGCCCTCGTGCAGCGCGTCGTCGGCGAAGCCGGGCAGTTCGGACCATGCGACCGGCACCCAGCGGCTCTTGGGGTGGGTGAGCGATCCGGTCAGCGGGCCCTGCACCGGCGCCTGGGCGGCGGGCGGGGGCGCGGGCGAGGGGGGCAGACGTGTGCCGGTCGAGCAGGCGGCCAGCATTGCTACGATCGCCAGCCCTGCCAGTCTCCGGAGTCCTTGTGTCATGGGTCTGATTCTCCTTGAAGCGCTCGGCGCGCTCGTGCTGCTGGTGTTCATCGTGTGGTGGACCATGTTCTCGGGCCGCAAGGGCGGCGAGATCGACGAGCCGGCCGAGAAAGAGGGGTCGGACGACGTCGGGCCGCGCGGCTGAATATCAGGTATTCCTGTCGGGCGAAGGCTCAAGGTATCGTGGGGTAACAGCGGGCGTGCTCCGCTTTCGGGAGCGCGGCAGCCCGGCGCGGCGGGCCCTGCGGGATGATCGATCCACCCCCGGGTGGCGGGGCGAGGGGGGAATTGCTCTGCCCAGGCCGGCGCCCGGTCGACATAATCCTTCGACGCTCCGCAGCCATGACGCCATCGCGCCGCTGCGGTTTCTCTCCTGATCGATCGAAGGGAATCTCCATGAAAAAAATCGTCCTCTCCACCGCCGCCCTGGCCGTCCTCCTCACCGGCTGCGCCGGCGGCATGACCGACACGCAGCGCAACACCGGTATCGGCGCCGGCGCGGGTGCGCTGGGCGGCGCGGCCATCGGCGCCATGACCGGCGGACGGGCCGGCACGGGTGCCGTGATCGGCGCCGGCGTGGGCGCACTGGGTGGCTACCTGTGGTCGCAGCGCATGGAGAACCAGAAGCGCGAAATGGAAGCCGCCACGCGCGGCACCGGCATCGGCGTGACGCAGACCGCCAACAACGAACTGAAGCTGGCGATCCCGAGCGATGTGTCCTTCGACACCGGCCGCTCGGCCATCAAGCCGAACTTCGCGCCCGTGCTGAACCAGTTCGCCAACGGCCTGCGCAACAACCCGAACGCCGAAGTGCGCATCATCGGCCACACCGACAGCACCGGCACCGACGCCATCAACAACCCGCTGTCGGTCGACCGCGCCGCCGCGACCCGCGACTACCTGATCGCCCGCGGCGTGCCGTCGACGGCTTTCCGCATCGAAGGCCGCGGTTCGCGCGAACCGATCGCCGACAACAACAGCGATGCCGGCCGCGCCCAGAATCGCCGCGTCGAGATCTACGTCGGCGAACGCCCGCAAGGCTGATCGCGCTCAGAGCCCTCGGAGCAGGTTGGCCAGTTCGACGGCCGACTTCACTTCCATCTTCTCGAACACGCGCGCGCGGTGGACCTCCACCGTGCGCACGCTGATCGCCAGCTGATCGGCGATCAGCTTGTTCGGCAACCCCCCGACCACCAGCCGCATCACGTCGCGCTCGCGCTCCGTGAGCTCGTCGATGTGCGCGCGCAGGGCGGCGCGCGCGGCGGCCGCCTCGACGGCACGCAGCGACACGCCCAGGGCCTTCTCGATGCGGTCGACCAGGGCGTTGTCCGAGAACGGCTTCTCGCAGAAGTCGAAGGCGCCGCGCTTGACGGCATCGACGGCAGTCGGCACGTCGGCATGGCCGGTGAGGAAGATCACCGGCAGGGTGTCCAGCAGGCCCCGTTCGGCCAGCCGGTCGAACAGCACCAGCCCGCTCGTGCCGGGCATGCGCACGTCCAGCAGCAGAACGTGCGGTTGCGGGGGCAGCGCCGTGCTGTCGAGGAAGGCCTCGAAGGCCTCGGCGCTGGCGAAATGTTCGCTGGCCAGGCGGCGTGAACGCAGCAGCCAGGCGAGCGCCTCGCGCACGCTGGCGTCGTCGTCCACGATGAAGATCAGGCCGTCGATAAGAGGTTGCATGGGTGATTCACGCGATCGGTAAGGTGAAGCGGAAGACGGTGCCGCGGGGCTGATGGGGCTCGTGCATCAGCACGCCGCCGTGCTGTTCGACCACCGTGCGGCACAGGCTCAGGCCGAGCCCCATGCCGTCGGCGCGTGTCGTGAAGAAGGCCGTGAACAGCCGCACGGCCACCTCGGCGTCGATGCCGCTGCCGATGTCGGCCACCGAGAATTCGAGCCACTGGCGCGTGTCGGCCGGTGCGTCGGGTGTCCCGATGCGGCCGGCCCGGGCCACGCGCAAGGTCAGCACACGGTCGCGCAGCTCGGGCATGTCCATCGCCTGCATCGCGTTGCGGGCCAGGTTGAGCAGCACCTGTTCGACCAGGGTGCGGTCGCACAGCACGGCTGGCAGCACGTCGGCCAGCACCACGTCGATGCGCACGCCGAGCTTGCGCGCCTGCAGCCGCACCAGGGGCAGCACGGCATCGATCAGCGCTTGCGGCGCCGCGGGCTCGCGGGTGCGGTCGCGCCGCCGCACGAAGTCGTGCACGCTGCGGATCACCTGGCCGGCGCGGTCGGCCTGTTCGGCGATGCGCCGCACCGCCATCGCGACCTCGGCGCCGTCGCCTCGCGCGCCCTGCAGCAGGTTGAGCGAGCCGCTCGCGTAGCTGGCGATGGCGGCCAGCGGCTGCGTCAGCTCGTGGCTCAGCAGCGAGGCCATCTCGCCGACGGTGGCGAGCCGGGCGCTGGCCTGCAGCCGCTCCTGCGTGGCGCGCGAGAGCTCTTCCACGCGGCGCTGTTCGCTCACGTCGATGAAGGCGCTCATCCAGCCGGTCTGCACGCCATGCGCGTTGATCAGCGGGGCCTCGAAGATCAGCACCGGGAAGCGCGAGCCGTCCTTGCGCATGAAGACGGACTCGAAGCCTTCGCGCGGCGGCATGCCGCCGGCCAGGCGGTGCGTCTGGCGCTTCTGGTATTCGTGCGCCAGTTCGGTCGGCCAGTAGGGCGCTTCGCCGACGCCGGCCTGGATCAGCTCCTCGGCGCTGAAGCCGACCATTTCGCAGAAGGCGGGGTTGACGTAGGTGATGCGGCCCTGCAGGTCGCGTGCGCGCAGGCCGGTGATGACCGAGTCCTCCATCGCCTTGCGGAATGCCAGCGCGTCGGCCAGCTCGTTCTCGGCGCGCAGCCGGCGCCGCGTGTCGCGCGCCAGCAGCACCAGCACCGACACCAGGGCGATGGAGATGGCCGTGACCAGGCCGGTCAGCAGGTTGGGGAACACGTCCGGCGCCGCGCGCCAGCCGTCGACGCGCAGCACCAGCGCCGCACCGGGCAGGTCGATCAGCTGCTGCGTGCTGAACACGCGGCTGCCGCTGCGCCGCGCGGTGCCGACGGACGCCAGGCGCGTGCCGTCGGGCTCGGTCAGCGACACCTCCTGGCCGCGCCGCAGCGTCGGCGCCACCAGTTCGATCAGCACGTCGCGCAACGTGTAGGTGGCGATCAGGTGGTCGCCGTTGTCCATCGGCACGCACAGTTCCATCACCTCGATGCCGCCGCTGTCGGGCAGCGCGACGTAGTGGCTCGGCGAGTAGGCGGCGCCGTCGGTCTTGCGGGCCGAGGCGCAGGCGAGCGCCACGTCGGACTGCGCGCCGCGGCGGTTGTCGTCGTCGACGCTGCGCACGCGATACGGGGTGTCGGCGGCCGCCACCGTGCGCAGCGCGCGGTCGCGCCATTCGAGGCGCAGCCACTCCCGGTGGCCGCGCATGAGGGCGGTCGATTCGGTGGCCCAGCGTTTGCTGTCGAGCCCGGTGGACTGGAGGGCATGCAGGCTCTGCACGTTGCGCTGCAGGCCGGCGCGTAGGTCGGCCGCGGCGTCGGCCGTGTCGCGGTCGAGCGCGGCCTGCACCTGCTCGGCCTCGTGCCGGCCGGCCAGCCACACGACGGTGACCAGCAGGGCCGACACCAGCACCGCCAGCAGCACCCACAGGAACCAGCGCTGCCACACGGAGCGCAGGCGCAGGAAGGCCTGGCCGCCGATGCGGATCGCCAGCCGCGTGGCGAGGTTCTCGCGCGGCAAGGCGGGGCCGGGTGTGTCGATGGGCGGCGCGGACACGGCTCTGGGCTGTCCCGCTAGAGCACGGCGTGCGACAGCGCCGGCAGCTGGCTGCGCGAGGTGGCGGTGCGCCGCGCGTCGATGTCGAACAGCACCACGCCTTCGCCCGTCGCCTGCTGCGCGACCACCGCGCCCCAGGGGTCGACGATCATCGACTGGCCCCAGGTCTGGCGGCCGTTCTCGTGCAGGCCGCCCTGCGCCGGCGCCACCACCCAGGCGAGGTTCTCGACCGCGCGGGCGCGCAGCAGCAGCTCCCAGTGCGCGGCGCCGGTGGTGTGGGTGAAGGCGCTGGGCACCAGCAGCAGGTCGGCGCCCTGCTTCGACAGCGTGCGGTACAGCTCGGGGAAGCGCAGGTCGTAGCAGACCGACAGCCCGATGCGCCAGGTATGGCCGTCGCGCGAGGGCAGGTCGAAGTGCACCGGCGCGCTGCCGGGCGTGATGACGCGGCGCTCGTCGAAGCGCTCGCGTCCGTTGTCGAAGAAGAAGAGGTGGATCTTGTCGTAGCGCGCGACGCACTCGCCCGTCGGCGCATAGGCCAGCGAACTGTTGAAGACGTGCCGGTCGTCGCCGGCCTCGATCGGCAGCGTGCCGCCGACGATCCACATCCGGAATTCGCGCGCCGCATCGGCCAGGAAGCGCTGCACGACGCCGTCGCCCGGCCTCTCGCGCAGCGCGAGCTTGTCGGTGTCCTTGGCGCCCATGACGCAGAAGTACTCGGGCAGCACGGCCAGCTCGGCACCCGCCGCTGCGGCCTCGGCCAGCAGCGCATGCGCGCGCGCAAGGTTGGCTTCGCGGGTGACGGCCGAGACCATCTGCAGGGCGGCGACCTTCATGGCGTGATCTCCTTGGTCAGCGCGTCGCCCGCGGCCGGCAGCGCCCGGCGCGCCACCTTGGTGATCTTCGGGTCGGTCCAGGTGCCTTCGATCTGGAACTCCTGCGTGGCCGCGGCCGCCAGCGGCTTGCTCAGCAGCGCCTGCGCGAGGAAGGTGCTCAGGCCGATCAGCGGGTTGATGGCGGTGGCCACCAGCGCGGCGGTGCCGGCGCTGATCTCGGGCACGACCACCACGCGCAGGTTCTGCGTCTCGTGGGCGATGTCGGCCGCCCCGTCCATCAGCACGGCGGCGTTCACGCCCTTCATCTGCAGGTTGTTGGTGTTGGCCACGCCGTTGGCGATCTTCGCGTCGCCGCGGATGAAGTCGAAGGCGAAGCCCTCGCTGAAGATGTCGCGGAAGTCCAGCGTGAGCCGCCGCGGCAGCGCCTGCAGGCTCAGCACGCCCAGCAGCTTGGCCAGGCCCGGGTCGGCCTTGAGGAACTGCCCGGTCGCCACGTCGAGGTGCACCTGGCCGTTGAGGCTCGGGTAGTCGAGCGACAGCGGCGAGCCGCGCCAGTCGACGTTGCCCTCCAGGCGGCCGCGGCCTCGCCGGATGACGTCCTTCATGTTGAAGCGCGCCAGCAGCGTGCCCGCATCGGCGATGTCGAGCTTGAAGTTCATCGCGGTGCGGCGCTGCGCCGCGTCGTTGCCGGCCCAGGTGCCCTGGGCGGTGAAGCTGGCCTCGGGCATGGTGAAGGCGAGCTTGTTGAGCCGCCATTCGCGCCGCTCGCCGCCGCGGTTGACGGCGTCGATCTCGGCGCGGCCCAGGTGCCGGCCCAGCAGCTCGAAGTCGTCCACCACGATGTCGAGCGCGGGCAGCGCGCCCGGCTGTTCGTCGAGCAGCGACTCGACGTTCTTTGCCTCGCTGGCCGCGATCTTCAGCCGCGACAGCCGCGCATAGATGCGGCCGTCCTGCGACTGGCGGTATTCCACGTAGCCGCTCAGCTCGGAGGCGTCGACGTTCGCGCGCCACAGGGCGCCTTCGCGCGAGCCGCCCAGCACCACGTCGTGCAGCGTGCGGCCGCCGCCGATGTCCAGCGCCCGCGCGCGCACCGCCAGGGCGGTCGGCAGGTAGGGCGAGGGGTCGGCCGGGCCACCGCCGGTGGGCGTCGCTGGCCCGGTGGCCTCGCCGAACAGGGCCTGCCAGGCCGGCAGGTCGAACTCGGCCAGGTGCAGGGTGGCCTGCACGCCGCGCGGCGGCGCGGCGGGCGATTCGCCGGGGGGCAGGCCCACGCCGATGGCGCCCTGCAGCACCCGGGCCTCCGCACCGCCGAGCTCGCGCACGTAGTGGGCCGAGGCGACGTTGCCCAGCTCGAGCGAGATGCGGTCGTGCAGCAGGGGCGCCGCGCCGGTGCGGGCCTCGCGCAGCACCACCTTCTTCTCGACCTGCAGCGCCATCGTTTCGTCGGCCCGCTTGGCCAGTGGCGCGGGCAGGTCGAGGGCGAGGCCCTGCAGGGTGCTGGAGACGGAGAACTCGGGCGTGCCGTCGCGCACCGACAGCGTCGCGGCGTAGGCCGTGCCGCCGTGGGCCTGGGCGGCCAGCCGCGGCAGCCAGTCGACTTCGCGCAGGGTGCGCAGGCCGTCGGCCGTGATGTCGCCCTGGGCGCGAAAGCTCATCTCCGACGCGGTGCCGGTGCCGTAGCGGCCACGCCCTTCGAGGCGGGTGTCGCCGCCCGCGACGCGGCCCTGCACGCCGGCCAGCTGGAAGCCGCTTTCGGTGAAGCTCAGGGTGCCGTGCGCCTGGCTGAAGACGGGCGCTTCGGGCGCCAGTTGCAGGTCGTTGCCGCCGAGCACGACGCTGGCCTGGAGCTTGGCCTTGTCCATGCCTTCCAGCGGCAGGTCGAGCTTGAGGCGGTAGTCGGCATTGCCGGTGGCACGCACCGCGGCCACCGTCGAGGCCGACTCGCCGGCCAGCGGCGCGCCCACCCGCAGCAGCTCGCCCACCGGCCCGCGGGCCTGGGCGTCGACCACCAGCAGCGGCGCAGCGTGCGACAGGTCGTCGATCTGCACGTCGGCCTTGGTCACCTCGATGCCCGGCGCACCCACGATGCGGCCGCGCGCGTTGCGCACCTGCATGCCGGCACGCTCGAAGATCAGGTCGCCCGAGACGCCGCTGAGCGCCGGCCAGGCCAGCGACTTGCCGGCCGCGATCGCCGACGGCGGCACGTAGGCGTAGGTCACGTCGCTCACCTTCGCGGCGATGCGGAAGTCGCCGTCGCGCGGGTCCGCGAAGGGCATGTCGTACAGGTCGCCGCGCACCCGGAAATCGACCGTGCTCGCCGTGCCGCGGGTCACGCTGTCCTGCACGTAGGTCCGCGTGTGTCTGGGGATGTCCAGCGGCAGGTAGCGGAACACCCGGGTGCCGTTGGCGCGGGTGAGCTGGCCCTGCAGGTCCAGCACGCCGGGGTAGCGCGACTTGCCGTGCGAGACGGCCGGGTCGCTGGTGCGCCAGGTGGCGCGGGCCTCGCCGGCGGCGTCGACGTTCTCGAAACGCAGGTCGTTCACCTGCAGCTGGGCGGTGTCGCCGTCGCGCTGCCACCGCAGCTGGGTCGAGAGCCGGTCGATCGGAATGCGCGGCTCCTCGAACACGCCCGGGAAGTCGAGCGCGCCCTGCGTGATGGCCAGCGTGGCCTGCCCGCCGTCCTGGGTGGTGTCGAAGGTGATGGCCGCGCCGCTCAGGCCGGGCGTGCCGGCGTGGGCGGTGGTCTCGACGCTCGCCTTGCCGTCGGCGGGGGCAGGCGGCGGGGTCGCCGGCTGGGCCGCCAGGCTGAAGTCGCTCAGGCTGCCGCGGGCCTGGTACCGGTGCGGGTCGCCGAGCGAGCCCTGCCAGCTGGCGTCGATGTGCTCGACCACGCCGCGCGGCGCATAGGCGGCCAGCACGCGGTGCGTCGCGTCGCCCAGTGGCAGGCGCGCGGCGATCAGGCTCAGCGCGGCCAGGTCGAGCCGGTCGGCGCGCAGGGCGCCGCGCTCGGGCGTTCGGCCCTGAACGGGCGTGTGCTGGAACCACAGGTTGCCGCCGGGCCAGCGCAGGCCGTCGGCGGTGTCGAACTGCAAGGCGGTCGTCGAGAACTCGAGGGTCTGGTCGCTCAGCCGCCCGGCGACGCGGCCCGTGACCGAGCGCAGCACCAGGGGCTCGAGGGCGGCGTCGAGCGAGGCGTCGATGTGCTCGAGCGCGAGGTCGACCGCGCCGCCCACGACCTGGCCGTCGCGCACGTCGGCCCAGGCGCGCACGCCGCCGCGGCCGTCGCGGATGCGTGCGTCGAGCGACACGTAGGTGCCGAGACGGCGCACGTCGATGTGCGGCAGCTCGGCGTACAGCTGGCCGGCCCAGCGCCGCCAGTTGCCGCGGCGCACCGACAAGAGCGGCTGGCGAAAGTCGCCGCGCAAGGTGAAGCGCTCGCCCCAGCCTTCGGGCGGCGTGGCGTCCAGGCGCAGGGTGTGGCGGCGGCTGCCGTTGCGGGCGACGAAGCGCACGTCGGTCAGCAGCAGCGGCTCGGCGCGGCGGCGCTCGTCGGTCCAGCGCACCGTGCCGCCTTCGATGACGAATTCGCGCTGGCTGAAGAACCAGTCGGCGGCATGGGTGTCGTCGCTGCTGGTCTCGCCCGACATGTCCAGCCCGGCCACATGCAGCTTGCCCAGGGCGTCGAGCCGCACGTCGAGCTGCGGGTTCTCGATGTAGAGCTGCACGAAGCTCAGGCGCCACAGCGAGCGCGGCGACACGCTGGCGACCACGCGCGCCAGGCGCAGCGCCTCGCGTTCGCTGGCGTCGCGCACGACCACGTCGCGCAGCTCGAAGGTGGGGAACAGGGTGCCAGATTTCGCGGTGATGGCGCCGATGCGCACCGGTACCCCGATGATCCGGCTGGCTTGCGCTTCGACGAAACCGCGGTAGTCGCCGATTCGCGGCACAATCCAGCCGTGTAGGACCACCACCGACACCGCGAACAGGAGCCACGCGGCGATCAGCACACCGAGCAGCCACTTCGCCGAGACAGCGGTGATCTTGAGCAGCATGGAAGGGTGAGTCGCCGTGTCGTTCATGGAGGATCGCGCTGTGCAGGAATTATGACCCCCAGCCTCTCGACAGGTTCCGATCCGGCCGATGCCCTTGTGCATCCCTCGCCTGCCGCCGAGACGCCGCAGCCCACGCTGGCGTTGTCGGCCCATTCCCGCTTCGTGCAGCGGCTGCGCCGACGCTATGCCGGCGAGCTGCACCTGCTGCCGGCCGGCGCGCCGCTGCGTCCGGCCATGGCCCAGGCCTACGCGCAATTGCGGGCGCGCGGCGACAGTGCCGCCGATGCGCTGCGCATCGTCCGTCAACTGGTCATGGAGCGGCTCGTCACGCTCGACTGCGACGCAGAGGCACCGCTGGCCGTCGTCACCACGGCCGTCACGCAGCTGGCCGAGTTCGCGCTCGACATCGCCTGCACCGAGAGCGCGGCCGAACTCGACGCGCGCCACGGTGCGCCGATGGGGCCGGACGGCCGCCGCGCGCAGTTCTGGGTCGTCGGCATGGGCAAGCTCGGCGCGCGCGAACTCAACGTGTCGAGCGACATCGACCTCATCTATCTGTACGACCAGGACGGCGAGACCGCCGGCGACGCGGCCGGCCGCGGCCGCATCTCGAACCACGAGTACTTCGCCCACGCGGTCAAGCGCCTCTATGCGCTGGTCGGCGACACGACCGAGCACGGCTTCGTCTTCCGCGTCGACCTGGCGCTGCGGCCCAACGGCAACTCGGGGCCGAGCGTGGTGTCGGTCGACGCGCTCGAGGAATACCTGCAGGTGCAGGGCCGCGAATGGGAGCGCTTCGCCTGGATGAAGAGCCGCGTGGTCGCGCCCACATCGGTCATCGTCGACGGCTCGGCCCAGGCGCTGCGCGGCGTGGTGCTGCCCTTCGTCTTTCGCCGCTATCTCGACTACAGCGTGTTCGATGCGCTGCGCACGCTGCACCGCCAGATTCGCGAACAGGCGCTGCGCCGCTGCGCCGGTCGGCCCGAGCGGGCCAACGACGTGAAGCTGTCGCGCGGCGGCATCCGCGAGATCGAGTTCACCGTGCAGCTGCTGCAGGTGGTGCGCGGCGGCCAGTTCCCCGAACTGCGCACGCGGCCGACCCTCGACGCGCTGCAGCGGCTGGCCCGCGCCGGCCTGATGCCGCAGGAGACGGCCGATACGCTGGCGGCGGCCTACACCTTCCTGCGCCGCGTCGAGCACCGCATCCAGTACCTGGACGACCAGCAGACCCATGTGCTGCCGGTCGACGACGAGGACGTGCGCTGGATCGCCCGTTCCATGGGCCTGGCCGACAGCTGCGTCTTCCTGGCCGAGCTCGACGGCCACCGCGAGTTCGTTGCGCAGGAATTCGACAAGCTGCTGGGCGGCGACAAGCCCTGCGTCGGCTGCAACGGCAAGACCAAGCTCGAGCCGGCGATCGACCTGAACGACCTGATCGCGCAACTGCCCGCGGCCTTCGGCGCGCGCATGGAACGCTGGCGCGAGAGCCCGCGCATCCTGGCGCTGCGCGACGAGACGCGCGCCCGGCTGCGGCAACTGGTGCGCCGCACCGGCCACTGGATCCAGGCCGCCGATGGCGAAGAAGCCACCGCGCAGCGCACCGAAGCCGCGCTGCGCTGGGCCGACTGGATCGAGCCGCTGCTGCGCCGCGAGAGCTATCTGGCGCTGCTGGTCGAGCGGCCCACCGTGCAGGAGCGGCTGCTGCGCCTCTTCGGTGCCGCCCGATGGCCGGCGCGCTACCTCATGCAGCACCCGGGCGTCATCGACGAACTGGCCAGCGACGAGATGCTGGCCGGCCGCTTCGTGGCGGACGAGTTCGAGCGTGAGCTGGAAGCGCGGCTGGCCTCGCTGCGCCGCACCGGCGAAGACGACGAGGAGCGCCTGCTGAACCTGCTGCGCCATGCGCACCATGCCGAGGTGTTCCGCACGCTGGCACGCGACGTCGACGGCCGCATCACGGTCGAGCAGGTGGCCGACGACCTCAGCGCCATGGCCGACACCGTGCTGCGCATCACCGCGCGCTGGTGCTGGCCGCATGTGCGCAACCGCCACCGCGAGACGCCGCAGTTCGCCATCATCGGGTACGGCAAGCTGGGCGGGAAGGAGCTGGGCTACGGCAGCGACCTGGACATCGTCTTCGTCTACGAAGACGACGACGAGCGCGCCGGCGAGGTCTATGCGGCCTACGTGCGCAAGCTGATCAACTGGCTCACCGTCAAGACGCGCGAGGGCGACCTGTTCGAGATCGACACCGCGCTGCGGCCCAACGGCAACTCCGGGCTGCTCACCACCAGCTTCGCCGCCTACGAGAAGTACCAGCTCGGCCGCGGTGGCAACACGGCGTGGACCTGGGAGCACCAGGCCATGACGCGTGCCCGCTTCGTGCTGGGCGACCCGGCGCTGGGCGCGCGCTTCGACCGCGTGCGCGACGCTGTCATCTGCGCGCCGCGCGATCGCGATGCACTCAAGGCCGAGATCGTGGCGATGCGCGACAAGGTGCGCGCGGCGCACCCCGTCAAGGCCGGGCGCTTCGACGTCAAGCACAGCCCGGGCGGCATGGTCGATGCGGAATTCGCCGTGCAGTACCTGGTGCTGTCGCAGGCCTGCGCCCATCCCGAACTGGTGCCGAACGTCGGCAACATCGCGCTGCTGCAGCGCGCGGAGGCCTCGGGCCTGTTGCCCGACGACATCGGCCGCAGCGCGGCGGCGGCCTATCGCGAGCTGCGCCGCGTGCAGCACCGCGCCCGGCTCAACGAAGAACCCACGCAGGTGCTGCTGCCGGCGCTGGCGGCGGAGCGCGAAGCCATGCTGGCGCTGTGGCATGCGGTCTTCGGCTGATCGGGCGCCATCGCGTAGTGGCGTCGGCGGCCTGGCGCTGACTGCGACGTTGGCGGCGCTGGTGCTGGCGGGCTGCGCGAGCGGCCCCAGGGGCGGATCGTTCGGCCGCGACAGTGCGCCTGCGTCCCCGCCCTCGAACCTCGCCGCCGTGCCCGACGCCGAGCCGCGCGTCGAGCCCATCCGCAGCGGCGGCGGCACCAGCAAGCCCTACACCGTGCTCGGCCGCTCGTACGTGCCGATCACCGACGACCGGCCGTTCCGCGAATCGGGCCTGGCCTCCTGGTACGGCACGAAGTTCCACAGCCAGTCGACCGCCAGCGGCGAGCCCTACGACATGTACGCGATGACGGCCGCGCACAAGACGCTGCCGCTGCCGAGCTACGTGCGCGTGCGCAACCCGGCCAACGGCCGCGAGGTGATCGTGCGGGTGAACGACCGCGGTCCATTCCACGACGGGCGCGTGATCGACCTGAGCTACACGGCGGCGCTCAAGCTCGACCTGCTGCGCGGCGTCGCGCCAGTGGAGATCGAGCGCCTCACGAACGAGGACATCCGCGCCGGCGCCTGGCGCCGCGGCGGCGACATGATGCTGGCGGCGGCCCCGCCAGCGCCGGCCGTCGGCACGGCGGTGCCGGTGCCCTCGGGCTGGGCTGCGAACGTGGCCGCGACATCCACCGAAGCACCGGCGCAGGCGGTCGTCCCCGCCGCACCGCCGCCGCCCGCGCCGCTGGTCGTGACGGAGCTTCCGCCGATGACGCCTATCGCGCCGATGCCGGCGGCAGCGCCCATGGCATCGTCCGCACCTCCGGCGGTCGATGGCCCGGCTCGCATCGTGCCCGCCGGCTTCTGGGTCCAGCTCGGCGCGTTCCGCGAACGCGACGGCGCCGAGAGCCTGCGCGCCCGTGCGTCGCGCGGCCTGCCGACGCTGGCGCCGCTGCTGCGCGTCTTCGACGACGCCGACACGCATCGGCTGCAGGCCGGCCCCTTCGCCACGCGCGAGGCGGCATCGGCCACGGTCGCGCAGGTGCGCGACGAACTGCGCATGGCGCCGATCGTCGTCGAGCGCCGTTGATGCGGCTCAGTCGATCGCCTTGTCGGCCACCGGCAGGTGCATGCCGACGCCCAGCCGGTTCCACGCATTGATCTGCGCGATCAGCACCGTCAGGTCGACGATCTCGGGGTCGCTGAAGACGGCCTGCAGCTGCGCGAAGTCGGCGTCGCGGTCGCCGTGGTGCTCGACCAGGCGCGTGAGGCTCTCGGCCCAGTTCAGCGCGGCACGTTCGCGGGCGTCATAGAAGCCGACTTCGCGCCAGGTGGTGATGCTGTTGATGTGCTGCCAGGGCACGCCGGCCTTGCGCAGGTCGCGCACATGCATGTCGACGCAGAAGGCGCAGCCGTTGAGCTGCGAGACACGGGCCTGGACCATCTCGTAGAGCCGCTGGCCGAGGGTATGGCTGGCCAGTGCCGCGTTGACGCCGAGCATGGCCTGGTAGGCCTTGGGCGCGATCTTGAACCAGGGGAGGCGGGGGGCGTTCATGGCGGTTTCCTTGTCTTGAAAAGTGATGACACCCTCAAGACGCGCCAGCCGCTGCGTTTGTGACGCTCAGCGTGAAAATTCTGTCGTGACGCGCGCCAGCTTGTCCGGATTGCGCTGGGCGTGGATGCGCGCGATGCGCTCGCCGTCCCACTCGATGCTCTGCACCGACTCCAGCACGCCGTCGACCCAGCGCAGCAGCCCGGGCACGCCGTTCACGTCGGCCACCTCGATGCGCACCGCGCCCGGGAAGCGGCGCGCGACCGCGAAGTAGATCTGCGCCACGCGCTGGCCGCCGATGACGGGCCTGCCGAAGGACGGCACCTTGCCGCCGCCGTCGCCGATGATCGCGACGTCTTCGGTCAGCATCGCCTTCAGGCGTTGCAGGTCGCCTTTCTCCGCCGCCTCGGCGAAGCCGCGCAACAGGCGCAGGTGGGTCTCGCGCGGCACGGTGCTCCGGGGGCGATCGTCCGCGCGCACTTGTGTCTTCGCGCGGTGCACGAGCTGGCGGCAGGCGGCCTCGGACTTGCCCAGCGTCTGCGCGATCTCGTCGTAGTCCACATCGAAGACCTCGCGCAGCAGGAAGGCGGCGCGCGCCTCGGGCGTGAGCCGCTCCAGCACGGTGAGGAAGGCCATCGAGAGGTCCTCGGCGCGGCCCAGCAGCTGCTCGGGCGTGGCCGGCCCGTCGCTCACGATCGGTTCCGGCAGCCAGGTGCCGACGTACTGCGTGCGCTGCGCCTGGGCGGCGCGCAGGCGGTCGATGGCGATGCGCGTGGTCACGGTGACCAGCCAGGCCTCGGCGCTCTCGAGCGCGTCGTGCGCGGCCTCCTGCCAGCGCAGCCAGGTGTCCTGCACCACGTCCTCGGCCTCCGCCACGGAGCCGAGCATCCGGTAGGCGATGCCCTTCAGGCGCGGGCGGTGGCGGTCGAAGGCGAGGGTGGCGGCGTCCATGGCGCGATGATGGCATCGCCCGCATGCCGCCATGGTCCGCCGGGGCAGTCCGGGCTCAGGCGCCCTGGTATTCCGGCTTCGGGCCGAGCGAGGCGGCCAGTTCCTTGCGGTACTTGTTGAGTTCCTGCACGGTCTTGAAGCTGCGGTTCATCAGCAGGCTCAGGTTGTGCAGGATGCGCTCGCCCACCTTGGTTTCCCACGCTGCGTCGAACTTGATCTGGTGGTCCAGCCAGTGCTCGAGCCAGTCGGGGTCGGGCATGCGGCTCTGGATCGTGTCGTTGGGGAACAGCGCCTTGCTGACGTGCAGGTTGGTCGGGTGCAGCGCCTGGGCCGTGCGGCGCGCGCTGGCCATCAGCACGCCGACCTTGGTGAAGGCGGCGCGGGCCTCGTCGCCGAACTTCTCCATGGCGCGCTTCATGTAGCGCAGGTAGGCGCCGCCGTGGCGGGCTTCGTCCTGGCTGAGCGTCGTGTAGATGTGCTTGATCACCGGCTCGGTGTGCCATTCGGCGGCGCGGCGGTACCAGTGGTTCAGCCGGATCTCGCCGCAGAAGTGCAGCATCAGCGTCTCGAGCGGCGGTGCCGGGTCGAAGTCGAAGCGGATGTCGTGCAGTTCCTGCTCGGTCGGCGCGTGCTTCGGGCTGAAGCGCTTGAGGTATTCCATCAGCACCAGCGAGTGTTTCTGCTCCTCGAAGAACCAGATCGACATGAAGGCGGAGAAATCGCTGTCGTGCCGGTTGTCGCGCAGGAACATCTCGGTGGCCGGCAGCGCGGCCCATTCCGTGATGGCGTTCATCTTGATGGTCTGCGCCTGTTCATCCGAGAGCTTGGTGCCGTCGAACGACTGCCACGGGATGTCCTTGTCCATGTCCCAGCGGACGGACTCGAGCTGTCTGAAGAGTTCTGGATAAAGCATGGGCGTCCTTCGTGAGCCGGCGCATTCTAGTGTCGCGAGGTGACGGCGCGGCCGGCTTCAAACCGAGAGACTAAGCGTCCCGCGCGAGCGCCGCGTCATCCACCCTGGGTCTCGCAGGGTCGGACGGCGCGCCGCGTCGCGAAGCAATTGGTCACAAAACCCTGGCGATGCGGCGGGAACCCGGTTCCTTCACCGGTGCTCATACCGGCTCGTGCTCTTCGGAGCCCACTGTTTTCATGTTGCGAGGTCTTCGCGGCGCCTCTGCGGTGCCGCGTTGAAATCCCGAGGCGATTCTCCTCCTCCTCCCTCCCTCCCCTCCTTCGCGTCGGGGCGCCTCGCAACATTTTTGTCTCTCCCGACGGGCCCGTTCAGGGCTCGTCGTCTTCCTCCTCACGCCGCTCCCGTTCTCATCGCGCCATGGATGAGGGCCGTGTCGCGGCGGCGTTCGGAATGCCCCGGGGGCTTCCGCGGGGAAGGTCCTGAAGCGCCGCGCCTCGCCGAATACAATGCCCGGTGCTGCGCGTAGGCCCCCTGCCGCGCGCCGTGGCCGCCCCATCGCGGCCACGCCGGCGCGAACCCGGTCCGCGCTCTTCCCACCTCTCTCTTCTGCTGGAGACTCTCTTGTTCATTTCCTCTGCTTTCGCCCAGACCGCACCGGCCGCTGCCGCGGGCGGCGACATGTTGTCCTCGCTGGGCAGCATGCTGCCGCTGGTGCTCATGTTCGTGGTGCTGTACTTCGTCATGATCCGCCCCCAGATGAAGCGCCAGAAGGAAGCGCGGGCCATGATCGAAGCCCTGGCCAAGGGCGACGAGGTCGCCACGGCCGGCGGCCTGCTGGGCAGGATCACGTCGCTGGGTGACCAGTACCTCGGCCTCGAGATCGCGAATGGCGTGGAAGTGAAGATCCAGCGTACCGCCGTGGTCCAGGTGCTGCCCAAGGGCGCCATCAAGTAAGTTTTGTCAGTCCATGCGGCACTGCCGCACAAAGCGCGATCATGAACCGTTACCCGGTGTGGAAGTACGCGATCATCGTGATCGTGCTGCTGGTGGGGCTCGTCTATGCCCTGCCCAATTTCTTCGGCGAGGCCCCTGCGGTGCAGGTGTCGCCTGCCAAGGCGACCGTGAAGGTCGATGCCGGCACGCAGGCCCGCGTGCAGGAGGCGCTCAAGGCGGGCGGCCTGACGCCGGACATGCTGACGATGGACGCCACCTCGGTGCGCGCCCGCTTCGCCAGCACCGACGACCAGCTCAAGGCGCGTGACGTCCTGCAGCGTGCGCTGGTGCCGGACGCCAGCGACCCACCCTACGTGGTAGCGCTCAACCTGGTGTCGCGTTCGCCGACCTGGCTGACGGCGCTGCATGCCTTCCCGATGTACCTGGGCCTCGACCTGCGCGGCGGCGTCGATTTCCTGCTGCAGGTCGACATGAAGGGCGCCATCGACAAGCGGGCCGAGTCCTTCGCCGGTGACCTTCGCACCGGCCTGCGCGACAAGAACATCCGCGGCAGCGCCGTGAGCCGCAACGGCCAGACGATCGAAGTCCGCTTCCGCGATGCGGCCAGCCTCGACGCCGCCAAGCGGCTGGTGCAGGACCAGTTCCCGGACCTCGCCACCGTCGACAGCCAGGAGGGCAGTGACTGGAAGCTGACGGCCTCCATCAAGCCCGAGGCGGCCCTGCGCCTGCAGGACGCGGCGCTCAAGCAGAACATCACCACGCTGCACAACCGGATCAACGAACTCGGCGTGGCCGAGCCGGTGATCCAGCAGCAGGGCATCGACCGCATCGTCGTGCAGTTGCCCGGTGTGCAGGACACGGCCAAGGCCAAGGACATCCTGGGCCGCACCGCCACGCTCGAGATGCGCCTGGTCGACGAATCGACCGAGGGCCGCGCGGCGGAGCTGGGCAACGGCCCGGTGCCCTTCGGCTCGGAGAAGTTCCTGGACCGCGAAGGCCGCGCCGTCATCGTCAAGAAGCAGGTGCTGGTCACCGGCGAGAACCTGACCGACGCGCAGCCCGGCTTCGACTCGCAGACCCAGCAGCCCAAGGTCGACCTGACGATGGACGCCAAGGGCGGCCGCATCATGCGTGACGTGAGCCGCGACAACTTCAGGAAGCGCATGGCCATGCTGATCTTCGAGAAGGGCAAGGGCGAAGTGCTCACGGCCCCCTCGATCAACGGCGAACTGGGCAATCGCTTCCAGATCTCCGGCTCGATGAGCGTGGTGGAAGCCAACGACCTCGCGCTGCTGCTGCGCGCCGGCTCGCTGGCCGCGCCGATGGAGATCATCCAGGAACGCACCATCGGCCCGAGCCTGGGTGCCGACAACATCGACAAGGGCTTCAAGAGCGTGATGTACGGCTTCATCGCCATCATGGTCTTCATGTGCGCCTACTACGCGCTGTTCGGCGTGTTCTCGTCGATCGCGCTGGCGGTCAACCTGCTGCTGCTGGTGGCCATCCTGTCGATGCTGCAGGCCACGCTCACCCTGCCGGGCATCGCCGCCATGGCGCTGGCCATCGGCGTCGCCATCGACTCCAACGTGCTCATCAACGAGCGCGTGCGCGAGGAACTGCGCAACGGCGCCTCGCCGCAGGCGGCCATCCACGCCGGCTACGACCGCGCCTGGGGCACCATCCTCGACTCGAACGTGACGACCCTGATTGCAGGCGTTGCCCTGCTGGCCTTCGGCTCCGGCCCGGTGCGCGGCTTCGCGGTGGTGCACTGCATCGGCATCGTGACCTCGATGTTCTCGGCCGTGTTCTTCTCGCGCGGCCTGGTGAACTTCTGGTACGGCGGCAAGAAGAAGCTCAAGACCGTGTCCATCGGCACGGTGTGGCGGCCCAAGACCGACGGCACGGCCGTGGTCGAATCGAAATAAGGGGCGCAGGCCATGGAATTCTTCCGCATCCACAAGACCATCCCGTTCATGCGCCACGCCAAGGTGCTGAACATCATCTCCTTCGTGACCTTCGCGCTGGCGGTGTTCTTCCTGGCCCACCGCGGGCTGCACCTGTCGGTGGAGTTCACCGGCGGCACGGTGATGGAGGTCGCCTACCAGCAGTCGGTCGATGTCGGCAAGGTCCGCGAGACGGTCGGCAAGCTCGGCTATGCCGACGTACAGGTCCAGAACTACGGCACCTCGCGCGACGTGCAGATCCGCCTGCCGGTGCAGAAGGGCCAGTCCTCGGCGCAGCAGGGCGCGCAGGTGATGGAAGCGCTCAAGGCGGTCGACCCGACCGCCGTGCTGCGCGGCAACGAGTTCGTCGGCCCGCAGGTCGGCGAGGAACTCACCACCAACGGCATCAAGGCGCTCGCCATGGTGGTGGTCGGCATCATGATCTACCTGGCCTTCCGCTTCGAATGGAAGTTCGCCCTCGCCACCGTGCTGGCCAACCTGCACGACGTGGTCATCATCCTGGGCTTCTTCGCCTTCTTCCAGTGGGAGTTCTCGCTGGCGGTGCTGGCGGCGGTGCTGGCGGTGCTGGGCTACTCGGTGAACGAGTCGGTCGTGATCTTCGACCGCATCCGCGAGAACTTCCGGCGCTACCGCAAGATGAGCACGGTCGAGACGATCGACAACGCGATCACCTCGACCATCAGCCGGACCATCATCACCCACGGCTCCACGCAGCTCGTGGTGCTGTCGATGTTCTTCTTCGGCGGCCCGACGCTGCACTATTTCGCGCTGGCGCTGACCATCGGCATCTGCTTCGGCATCTATTCGTCGGCCTTCGTGGCGGCGGCGATCGCCATGTGGCTGGGCGTCAAGCGCGAGGACCTGATCAAGGCGCCGCCCAAGCGCGACGGCGACCCGGACGATCCGAACGCCGGCGCCACCGTCTGATCGACCGCGACGTGGTCAAATCGACCCTTCCCCATACGCCGTTCGGGTAGCCGAGCATGGTGCGCACTTGTGCAGCGCCTCAGACCCGGGCAAGCTCGCAGGGTCCGATGACGTTTACTTGCAATCCTGACTTTTCATGAGTACTGCGCGGCCTCACGCCATCTCCCTGCAAATCGCGCGCGAAACGCGTGAGCGCTTCGTCTCCGCCACCGTCGCGGCGATCGAACCGACCGAGCAGGCGATCCGCGAGCGGCTCACGGCGGCGGCCAACCAGATGGGCAGCGCCAGGGACATGCAGAACTGGCGCGACGATTTCCTGGCCTTCCAGGGCCAGGGCGCGCGCTGGGTGACGGCCTCGCAGGTGGCCTGGCGCAAGACGCTGGGCGTGGCGATCGCCACCGGCAACGCCAATTCGCTCCGGCTGGAGCTGATGGGCGACGATGTCGTCGAAACCACCATCCTTTCCTCCCGGCTGGCGCAGGCCATTCAGGGCAAGGCGAATTTCGAGATCAACGACCTGCGCCTGCGCGTCCAGCATCTGGAAGACGGCGTCGAACTCGACAGCAAGGACGTGCTGCGGCCCGAGGCGTTCGCCAAGGTACTGGTCGAGCAATGGCTGGCGGTCGGGCTGACGCGCGTGCTCTGGGTCCGCTTGCAGGATGTGATCGAGCGCAAGATCGCCGAGGCCACGGCCGAGGCCTACAAGGCGGCCAACACCTACCTGATCGACAGGGGCGTCATGCCCGAGATCGATCTCAAGAACTTCGTGAAGCGCACCGGCGGGTCCGGTTCCGGGGCCATGCCGCTGGGGGGCGGCAGTGGCGGCGGCTTCCACGGTGCGCAGGGGGCCACCGGTACGCAGCATTTCACGCCGGGCATGGGCGGTGGCGGCATGACGGGCACTCTGCAGGGACGCGCGTCGGGCGGGAGCGCGGCTGGCGGCAACACGCTGGGCGCCACCGGCGGCACGCCGCTGCTCATGGCCCGCCAGCGCGCCCAGGGCGTGCTGATGAACCTCAAGCGCTTCGTCACCGCCCGCATCGGCGGCGACTTCTCGCAGCAGCGCGGGTCTGCCGGCTCGGGCGGCGCGGCCGGCGGCGGCGGTGGCATGCTGGTGCCACAGGCCTTCGCCGCCGCCATCGCCGACGCCGGCGCCGCCTACCAGGCCGCGTCGTCCCAGTACGTGGTGGGCAACGATGCGACCGCCCTGCAGCACAGCGCGGCCGACCTGCGCCGCCGCAGCAGCGAGCTCAAGCGCCGCGCGCCGACCACGGCCGACAAGGCCACGGTCGAGATCGTCGCGCTGATGTTCCAGGCCATCCTGGCCGAGGAGCGCATTCCTTTCTCGGCGCGCGTCTGGTTCGCGCGCCTGCAGATGCCGGTCTTGCGGGTGGCGATCGCCGAGCCCGAGTTCTTCGGCACGCTGCAGCACCCGGCGCGCATGCTGATCGACCGCATGGGCTCGGTCGTGATGGGCTTCGACGCCGCCGCCATCTCGGGCAGCGCGCTCGAAGGCGAGATCCGCCGGGTGGTGCAGGTCATCGAGCAGTACCCCGAAACCGGCCAACGTGTCTTCAAGCTGGTGTTCGACGAATTCGTCGCCTTCCTCAACAAGTACCTGACGCAGAGCGACACCACGCAGCGCGTGATGAGCGTGGCGCAGCAGGTCGAGCAGAAGGAGACGATGGCGATCCAGTACACCATCGAGTTGCGCAAGATGCTCAACGACATGCCGGTGCGCGACGAGATCCGCGAGTTCCTGTTCAAGGTGTGGGCCGAGGTGCTGGCCATCGCCGCGCTCAAGTACGGCGCACAGGACGACCAGACCGTCACGCTCAAGCGCGCGGCGTCCGAGCTGGTGTGGGCCGCCAGCGCCAAGCCCAACCGCAACGACCGCACCCGCGTCATCCAGGACCTGCCCAAGCTGCTGCAGCGCCTGCGTGCCGGCATGGCGCTGCTGGGCATCGTCGGCGACCCGCAGGAGGCGCACATCAAGACCATCGGCGCCACCCTGTCCGATGCCTTCATGTCCAAGACCGAGGCGATCCCGCAGGCCAAGATCGAGGCCATGGCGGTGCGTCTGGCCAACCTCGAGGACTTCGTCAGCGACGAGGGCACCGGCGACCTGCCGCTCGACGCCGCCAGCATCGAACTGCTGCTGGGGGTGGATGCCGCATCGATCGAGGTGGTGCCGGACACGGGCGTCAAGGTCGAGGAAGACATGCTGGCGTGGGCCCACGAACTGCAGGTCGGCAACTGGTTCATGCTCGACCACAACAACCGGGCCAGCCAGGTGCAGTTCGTCTGGCGCAGCGCGCGCAAGCAGCTGCATCTGTTCGCCTCGGCCGATGGCCGCAGCTTCCTGATCCAGGCCGGTCGCCTGGCGTCCTACCTGCAGGCGGGCCTCTTGGTGCCGGCCGAGGAAGAGACGCTCACGGTGCGCGCCACGCGCGAGGCGCTGGCCAAGCTCGACGCCAACCCCGAGCGTCTGCTGGATTGAGGGGCGCCGGCCAGGCCGGCAGCGCTCACTCAGTGCGCGATGCGGCCTTCGCGCCCGTCGCAGAGTTCGTCGAGCACCAGTGCATCGGGCTCGATGCCGCTGCTCCAGTGCACCATCAGCAGGATGATCTTGAGTTCGTCCAGCGCCATCGGCTGCTCGGACGTGGCCATGGCGCGTTCGATCACGATCTCGCGCAGCGCACCCGACAGCACGCCCGCTGCCTCGAGGAAATGGATGAAGCCCAGGCACTCGGCGCCAAGGTGGTCCTGCTCGGCGGCGGAATAGATGCGCATCGCGCCGGGCGAGGGGGGGCGCACGCTGTCGGCGGGGGCGCGAAGCCCGATCGTCACCTCCGACGCATCGACACCGCGCTCCAGCGGCAGGCCCTGCGTCACCGCGCTGAGTTCGTCGAGCCATTGCAAGGCGGCACGGATCTCGTCGGCCTCGAAGCCATGCGCGCTGAGCTTGCGGCTCAGTTGCTCGGGTTCGGGACACGCATCGCCGCGCCAGTAGTTTTCGTAGACGAACACGAGCACTTCAAACATGGGTTCAATATAGCCCAGCGATGGCGCTGCGCCCGTGCTGTTGCGCGGATGCTGCGCATTCTGCGGCGTCGACCGTGCTTCAGCCGCGTGCCTGGCGCTGGAAGAGGCCGCCGGGCAGGCGGGCCACATGATCGGCCAGTTCGAGTTCGAGCAGCAGCGCCTGCAGCCGCGCGGTGCTCTCGCCGGTGCGCGCCACGAGTTCGTCGAGGCCGACCGGATCGAAGCCCAGCGAGGCCAGCAAGGCGACCGCCTCGGGCGGCACGGTGAGGGGGTGGTGCGGCGTGCTCGCGGTCGATGTCACGGCGGCTTCGTCCGTCGGCAGCTCCTCCAGCACGTCGTGCACCGACTCGACCAGCTTGGCGCCCTGGCGGATCAGCGCGTGGCAGCCGCGCGACTGCGGCGAGTGGATCGAGCCGGGGATGGCGAACACTTCGCGCCCCTGCTCGGCCGCCATGCGGGCCGTGATGAGCGAGCCGGAAGCCAGCGCGGCCTCGACCACCAGCGTGCCGCGGGTCAGACCCGAAATGATGCGGTTGCGCCGCGGAAAGTTCTGGTTCAGCGGCGGTGTGCCGAGCGCGAACTCGCTGACGATCAGCCCCTGCGCCGTGATGCGGTGCGCCAGCGCGCGATGGCGCGCGGGGTACACGCGGTCCAGGCCGGTCCCCACCACCGCCACGGTGGCCAGCCGGCCGGGCGCGGCGGCGGCACCGTCGAGCGCGCCCTGGTGCGCCGCGCCGTCGATGCCCAGCGCGAGGCCCGACACGATCGGAAGACCGGCCTCGACGAAGGCGCGTGCGAAGGCCTTCGCATTGGCCTCGCCCTGCGGCGTCGGGTTGCGGCTGCCGACGATGGCCAGGCTCCGGCCCAGCTGGGTGAGGTCGAAGTCCGCCGCGCCGAGCAGGTAGAGCAGCACCGGCGGATCGGCGGTCTCGAGCAGCGACGTGGGATAGGCGGCGTCGCCCAGCGTCACCAGACGCCGCACCGCGCCGTCGGGCTCGACCTCCTGGAGCCAGCGCAGCGTCAGGTCGATCTGTGCGGCCAGGCCCTCGGGCGCCTGCCGCAAGGCGGCGGCCTGGGCCGGCGTCACGATCTCGCGCAGGGCCGCAGCCGGTTGCCGGAAGATGTTCTCCGGCAGGCCGAAGGCCGCCAGCAGTCGGCGCGCCGCGGCGTCGCCGATGCCCGGCGTCAGCGTGAGCCGAAGCCAGTCGGCAAGTTCGTCGCGGTCCACGTGGACGCGTCAGCTCAGAACGGTTCTCAGGGGTTGACGAGCAGGTCGCCGACCTTCGGCGTGTCGCTGATCTCGAGCACCAGCGCATACGAGACCCGGTCGAAGGGGCGGAACACCATCAGCAGGCCGATGCGTTCGTTCGGCAGCTTGAGCGTTTCCTTGGCGCCACCGGTCTTGTCGACGATGGTCTCGCCGTTCTTCAGAATGGCCAGCACGTGGCCGTTCTCGATGCCGTCGCGCAGCCCCTTGTTGATGGCCACCACCTGGTTCTGCGCCGCGAACTGCACCGCGTTGCCGTAGACCGAGACGATGCGCCCATCGAACGCGGTCGTCGGCGCATGGGGCGCGTAGCTGAGCAACTGGCGGGCCGGCTCGGGCAGCAGGCGGTCGCCGGCGCGCATTTCCTCGCGAGCGGCCACGATGTCGATGGTCGCGGGCACGACGGTGGTCAGCTCCTTGCCGCCCTCCATCGAGCGCTCGGTCGATTCGCCGCGCTGCAGCTGCGCCTTGCCGAGGTACTGGGCCTCGTAGCCCAGGATCTCGCCGGTGCCCGGGTCCTGCAGCGGGGTGGCGTTGCGGAAGATGCGGAAGGTCTTGATGGGGCCGGCCGTCTCGACCAGGGGCGAATTCACCTCGCCACGGGCATAGGCGCGGTCGCCGCGGGCCAGCAGCACGCGGCCGTCGTTGCCCGCCACGATGCGGGGCGCGGTCAGCAGCGTTCCCTCGTCCACCACGATGGGCTCGCTCAGGAAGGGTTCGATCAGGGCCGGGTTCAGCGTCGGCAGCGCCATGCCGGAGAGGGATTCGTAGCGGGTGCGCGGCGACAGCCGGATCGTCTGGTCGCCGCCGCCCATGCCGCCGCGCCGGGTGCTCAGGCGCGCCCGGCCGCCGGTCTTGTCGAGGTAGAGCACCTGGCCCGGGTAGATGCGGTGCGGGTTGCTGATCTCGCCCATGTTCATGCCCCACAGCTCGGGCCAGCGCCACGGGCTGCGCAGGTAGAGGCGCGAGATGGCCCACAGCGTGTCGCCGGACTTGATGGTGTATTCGTCCGGCGCGTTCGGTGCGAGTTCGGCGAGGGGAACGCCCGTCTGGGCCGTCTGCTGCGCGGTGGCGCGCTGCTGCGGGGTGACGGGGTAGTTCTGCGCCAGCGCCGTGCTGCCGAAACCGATCGCCGCGAGGGTCGCCAGCGTTGTGAGGACGGCCGGCCGGCGGCGATGGATGCGGAGTGTGTTCATGGTTGGTTCGATGGTCACGCAGTCGCCGCGCCGGGCGTACGAATCCTCACAATTTGCAACGAATTTTGCGCTGAAGCCCTTGAATGGGCAACGCTTATCGCGTCTGGCGGCGCCGGCACGGCTTGGAATTGGCGAAAATAGCCACAATCTCCTTCCCGTTTCATGGCCAAAAGAACCATCCTGAGCTTCCCCGACCCGCGCCTGCACACGGTAGCCAAGCCCGTGCAAGGCGTGGACGCGCGCATCAAGGCGCTGGTCGCCGACATGCTCGAAACCATGTACGACGCCAAGGGCATCGGCCTGGCGGCGACGCAGATCGACGTGCACGAGCGCCTCGTCGTCATCGACGTTTCGGAAGAGCGCGACGAGCCGATCGTCCTGATCAACCCCGACATCGTCTGGGCCAGCGACGAGAAGGTGCTCAACGAAGAGGGCTGCCTGTCGGTCCCCGGCATCTACGACGGCGTGGAGCGTTCCACCGCTGTCCGCGTGACGGCGCTCGATGCCGACGGCGAGCTCCAGACCCTCGAGGCCGACGGCCTGCTGGCGGTCTGCATCCAGCACGAACTCGACCACCTGCTGGGCAAGGTCTTTGTCGAATACCTGTCGCCGCTCAAGCGCAACCGCATCAAGAGCAAGCTGCTCAAGCAGCAGCGCGAGGAACAACGGGACGCGGGGCGGTGACCGGCCTGCGCACGCTGTCGCTCGCATTGGCGGGGCTGCTGCTGGCGGGTTGCGCCAGCGAGCCGACCCGCCTCCCGCTGGGAACGACGCGTGCCGACGCCCTCCAGCGCCTGGGCACGCCGACCGCCGTGTATCCGCTCGCCGGGGGCGAACGCCTGCAGTATTCGCGCGCGCCGATGGGCACCGAGGTGAACAACGTCGACCTCGACGCCGGCGGACGGGTCGTCTCGATCCGCCAGGAACTCGACCCGTCGCTCTTCGACCGCACCATCCGCCCCGGCGTGTGGCGCGAAGCCGACGTGCTGCGCACCTACGGCCGGCCTTTCGAGATCACCCGCGTGTCATCCTTCGACGGGGTGATCTGGACCTGGCGCTTCAAGGACCGGAACGAGCACCGCCTTCTGCACATCTACATCGACCCGACCGGGTTGGTGGCGCGCTATCACACGGCCGACGACCTGATGATGCGCGACGACTTCCGCTCGTGAGGCCGCTTTGACCCTGAAGATCGGATTCGCGGGCACGCCCGAGTTCGCCCGCGTCGCCCTCGAGGCACTGCAGGCCGGCGGCTTCGACATCGCCCTGGTGCTGAGCCAGCCCGACCGCCCGGCCGGCCGCGGCATGAAGCTGCAGGCCTCGCCGGTCAAGCAGTTCGCGCTGCAGCACGGCTGGCCCGTCGCGCAGCCGCGCAGCCTGCGCCTGGACGGCAAGTACCCGGACGAGGCGCAGGCGGCGCACGACACGCTGCAGGCGGCCGCGCTCGACGTGCTGGTCGTCGCGGCCTACGGCCTCATCCTGCCGCAGTGGGTGCTCGACATGCCGCGCCTGGGCTGCCTCAACATCCATGCGAGCCTGCTGCCGCGCTGGCGTGGCGCCGCGCCGATCCACCGCGCCATCGAGGCCGGCGACGCCGAGACCGGCGTGACCATCATGCAGATGGACGCCGGCCTGGACACCGGCGCCATGCTGCTGCGCGAGTCGCTCGCCATCGGCGACGACAGCACGGCGCAGCTGCACGACCGGCTGGCGTCCATGGGCGGCCGCCTGATCGTCGATGCGCTGCACCGGGCCGCGGCCGGCACGCTGCAGCCGGTGCCGCAGCCGGCCGACGGCGTGACCTACGCGCACAAGATCGAGAAGCACGAGGCGGCGGTCGACTGGACGCAGGACGCCGAAACCATCGCCCGCCGCGTCCGCGCCTTCGATCCCTTCCCCGGCGCCAGCAGCATGCTCGACGGCGCCCCGATCAAGTTCTGGGCGGCCCACGCTCGCAGCGCCACCGTGGCCGAAGTGCCGGGCACCGTGCTGGCCGTGTCGCCGGCCGGCATCGAAGTCGCCGCGCACGATTCCATCGTCAGCTTCACCGAACTGCAACGCCCCGGCGGCAAGCGCCTGCCCGTGGCCGACTTCCTGCACGGCTTCGATGTGAAGGCCGGCCAGGTGTTCGGCTGATGTTCCTGAGCTCAGACATCCGTCGCCGCCCGACCTTCCGCGAAGGCGTCGCGCAGATGGCGCCCATGGCGGTGGGCATCGGCGCCTGGGGCCTGATGACCGGCGTGGCCATGGTCAAGTCGGGCATGAGCGTGATCGAGGCGCTGGCCATGACCTTCCTGGTCTATGCCGGCAGTTCGCAGTTGGCGGCCATCCCGCTGCTGGTGGCCGGCGCGCCGGCCTGGGTCATCCTGGCCACGGGCTTCTGCGTCAACCTGCGCTTCGTGGTGTTCAGTCTGCACCTGCGGCCCTACCTCATGCACATGCCGCGTTGGCGCCGAATGGTGCACGGCTACCTGACGGCCGACCTGAGCTACGCGACCTTCACCACGCGCTACGCGTCGCCGCCGACCACGCGCGACGAAGAGCGCGCGCAGGAGGCCTTCCTGACCGGCGGCTACTTCATCACCTGGTGTTCGTGGATGGGCATGAGCACCGTCGGCATCGCGCTGGCCAACCTCATCCCGCAGGCCTGGGGCCTGGGCTTCGCCGGCGTGCTGAGCCTGGTGGGCATTCTGTGCTCGATGGCGACCACACGCCTGCGCATCCTCTCGGCGCTGATCGCCGGCGCGACGGCGGTGGCCGCCTATGCGCTGCCGCTCAAGCTGAACATCGTGACCGGCATCGGCGTGGCCGTGCTGCTGTGCTTCTGGCTGGAGAAGCAGTTCGTGCGTGATCCGGCGGAGGCCGACCGATGACCGGAACGACCGACCTCTGGAGCCTGGCCGTGATCGTCGGGCTGGCCGGCGTGACCGTACTGGCGCGCTGCTTCTTCTTCATCCTCGACCGGCCCTGGGGCCTGCCCGAGTGGGCGCACCGCGCGCTGCACTACGCCCCGGTCGCGGCGCTGGCGGCGGTTATCGTGCCGGAGATCGTGATGACGCAGGGCCACCTCGTGCCCACCTGGCAGGACGCGCGCATCTTCGGCGCCCTGGCGGGCGCGGCCTACTATTTCTGGCGGCGCGGCGTCCTGGGCACCATGCTCGTGGGCATGGCCGTGTACCTGCCGCTGCACCTGGGCCTCGGCTGGTAGCGGCGGTGAGCGAAACCTACAATGGTTAACGCTTTCGTCTTCCTCTCCTCTTCATCCCACCTTCCATGAACGTCATCCGCTTCACCGATCTCTGTGCGCAAGGCAAGGTTGCCGGCCAGCGCGTCTTCATCCGTGCCGACCTCAACGTGCCGCAGGACGACGCGGGCCGCATCACCGAAGACACGCGTGTGCGCGCCTCGGTGCCCTGCATCCAGGCCGCGCTCGACGCCGGCGCGGCGGTGATGGTCACGTCGCACCTCGGCCGTCCGACCGAGGGCGCCTTCAAGCCCGAGGACTCGCTGGCACCGGTGGCCGAGCGCCTGGCCGAGTTGCTCGGCCGCCCGGTGCCGCTGGTGGCGAACTGGGTCGACGGCGTCGACGTGGCGCCGGGCCAGGTCGTGCTGCTGGAGAACTGCCGCGTCAACAAGGGCGAGAAGAAGAACGACGAGACGCTCGCCAGGAAGATGGCCGCGCTGTGCGACATCTACGTGAACGACGCCTTCGGCACCGCGCACCGCGCCGAGGCCACCACCTACGGCATCGCCCAGTTCGCGAAGATCGCCTCGGCCGGCCCGCTGTTGGCGGCCGAGATTGACGCCATCACCAAGGCGCTGGCGCATCCCGCCCGGCCGCTGGTGGCGATCGTCGCCGGTTCCAAGGTCAGCACCAAGCTCACCATCCTCCAGGCGCTGGCCGGCAAGGTCGACCAGCTCATCGTGGGCGGCGGCATCGCCAACACCTTCATGCTGGCCTCGGGCCTGTCGATCGGCAAGTCGCTGGCCGAGCCCGACCTGCTCGACCAGGCCAAGGCGGTGATCGAGGCGATGCGCGCGCGCGGCGCCGACGTGCCGATCCCGGTCGACGTGGTCACGGCCAAGACCTTCGCGGCCGATGCGACAGCCACCGTCAAGGCGGCCGATGCGGTGGCGGAGGACGACCTCATCCTGGACATCGGCCCCAAGACCGCCGAGATGCTGGCCGCGCAACTGCGCGAAGCTGGCACCATCGTGTGGAACGGCCCGGTCGGCGTGTTCGAGTTCGAGGCCTTCTCGCACGGCACCGAAGCCATCGCCCGCGCCATCGCCCAGAGCAAGGCCTTCTCCATCGCCGGCGGCGGCGACACGCTGGCGGCCATCGCCAAGTACGGCATCGAGAAGGACGTGGGCTACATCTCGACCGGCGGCGGCGCCTTCCTCGAGATCCTCGAGGGCAAGACGCTGCCGGCCTTCGAGATCCTGAGCAAGCGCGCCGCGGGCTGAATGTTCACTTCGCGCCCATGAAAAAGCCCGCATGTGCGGGCTTTTTGCTGTCGTCGCGGGCCGAGGCTCAGGCCATGGCCGGCGCGGGTGCGCGCATGGCACTGGTCGCGCGGCCCTGGAAGTCGGTCCAGCACTGGCGCGAGAAGTCGTAGAGCTTGCAGGCGCGGGCGGTGGAGAAGTACCACTTCCACGAGAAGGGCTGGACGATGATGCGTTCGGGCAGCAGGTGCTCGAGCATCTTCTGTGCTTCCTTGAGCTTGTAGAGCGGAATGCTCATGTCCACGTGGTGCGCTGTGTGCTCCATGATGTGGTGAATGAGCGCGCCGATCTTTAGCGGGAAGGTGAGGTGGACCGTGGTCGACACGAAGGGCTGCGCACGCTGCCAAGCGGCCTTCTCGTCGTGCCACTGCACCTTGACGTGCGTGTGGTGGCCGTAGATCACGAAGCCCATCATGTTGAACCAGAAGGCCATCGGCGCCACGAAGCCGAGCAGCAGCGTCAGCAGCACCGACTGGCCGGTAGCCATGGCGGCGGCCGTCAGCGCGGCGATCCAGAGGGCGGCGAAGCCGGTCACGAGTGCGCAGTCCTTGGCGAAGATCGGACGGTAGCTGTTGCCCATCGTCGCCTTGCGCGGGAACATCATCTTCTTCCACCAGATCTCGACCATGTAGTACAGGCCCGGGCCCCAGCCGCTGCGGTAGATGCGTTCGAGCACGCGGCGCACCGGCGACAGCGCGCGGTACTCGGCCTGCGTGAGCGGCGCCCAGACGAAGTCGACGCCCTTGAGGTTGGTGAAGCCGTGGTGCACCACGTTGTGTCCCATGTCCCAGAGGCTGTAGGCGGTGAGCGAGGGTAGGAAGGCGATGCGGCCCAGCCACTTGTTCAGGCGCCGGTGCGGTGTCAGGCTCTGGTGGCAGCCGTCGTGCCCGATGATGAAGAGCCGGCCGATGACGAAGCCCGCCAGCAGTCCGGCCAGGAGCTTGAGCCAGACCGGCTTGAGCAGCACCGTGCCCGTCAAGAGCGCACCGAACAGCAGGTAATCGATGGCCAGCAGCACGAAGGCGCGGACGGTGGTGCGCTGCGAGATCGGGATCAGCCAGGAGCGGATGACCTTGCGGTGCGGCAGCGGCATTTCCGGCGACAGGGGCGTGAGAACAGGATCGGTTGGGGTCTGCATAAGACGAGGCGAAAGAAAGGAGAAACGACGGCGCGGGGTATGCACCGTAACGCATTCATCGGAAGGGGTCATGACGAAGATCAAGCAGCGCTGGGTTGTCTGGGGCAACCGTGTCGTATCGCGCAATGCCGTCTCCACATGTGAGAATTGTGCCAAAACCCCGATCCGCCCCGGAACGGATTCCCCGACAGCCCCAGGAGACACTGTGGACACGACCCGCCTTCCCCGCCATGCCACCAAGATCGTCGCGACGCTCGGCCCTGCGTCGAACACGCTCGAATTGATCGAGCAGATGATCGTGCACAAGGTGAGCGTGGTGCGGTTGAACTTCAGCCACGGCACCGCGCAGGACCACATCGACCGCGCCGCCATGGTGCGCGAGGCAGCGCGCCGCGCCGGCCGCGAGGTGGCCATCATGGCCGACCTGCAGGGCCCGAAGATCCGCGTCGGCAAGTTCGCGCAGGGCAAGATCTGGCTGGAGCCGGGCGCCAAGTTCGTGCTGGACGCGTCACGCACCGAACTCGGCGACGTCGATGCCGTCGGCCTCGACTACAAGGACCTGCCGCGCGACGTGAAGGCCGGCGACCGCCTGCTGCTCAACGACGGCCTCATCGTGCTGATCGTGAACCTGGTCAAGGGCGAGGCGGTGCACACCACCGTGCTGCTCGGCGGCGAACTGTCGAACAACAAGGGCATCAACAAGCAGGGCGGCGGCCTCACGGCACCGGCGCTGACGGCCAAGGACATGGAGGACATCAAGACCGCCATGAGCTTCCAGGCCGACTACGTGGCGGTGAGCTTCCCGAAGAACGCGACCGACATGGAGATGGCGCGCCAGCTCTGCAACGTGGCCGCGGCCGAGTTCGGCCATCGGCCAGGAATGATCGCCAAGATCGAGCGGGTCGAAGCGATCCCGAACCTGGAAGCGATCTTGCGTGCCAGCGACGGCATCATGGTCGCGCGCGGCGACCTCGCGGTCGAAGTCGGCAACGCGGCCGTGCCGGCGCTGCAGAAGAAAATGATCCGCATGGCGCGCGAGATGGACCGCGTGGTCATCACCGCCACGCAGATGATGGAGTCGATGATCACCAACCCGGTGCCCACGCGCGCCGAGGTGAGCGACGTGGCCAATGCCGTGCTCGACGGCACCGACGCCGTCATGCTCAGCGCCGAGACCGCATCCGGCCGCTACCCGCTGGAGACCGTGCAGGAGATGAGCCGCATCTGCGAAGCCGCCGAACAGGCCGAGGACACCGCCCGCGACACCGACTTCAGCGGCCACACCTACGCCCGCATCGACCAGGCCATCGCCATGGGCGCGCTCTTCACGGCCCACCACCTGGGCGCCAAGGCCATCGTCGCGCTGACCGAATCGGGCTCGACGCCGCTGTGGATGAGCCGCCATTCGGCGCACATCCCGGTCTACGCGCTCACCTCGCGCCTGTCGACGCAGCGCAAGATGGCGCTGTACCGCAACGTGCGCCCGCTGCTGATGGATTCGCACACCGACCGCGACACGGCCCTCGACCAGGCCGAGGCGCACCTGAAGAAGCGCGGCATCGTCCAGAGCGGCGACGTCTACGCCATCACCTGCGGCGAGCCGATGGGCGCCCCCGGCGGCACCAACATGCTGAAGATCTGCCGCGCGACCTGAGAGGCTGGGCGTCATTGCCGGCGCGGGCGGCCAGGCCCTCTTCCCCGCCTTCGTGGGCCTGCCGTCGGACCCGTCCCACAAGCCCCCTCGGTAGAATTGAACTAGTTTTTCTTCATTTCCAATCTTCAATTCCCGCGAGGTATTTCCCATGGCTCTCGTCTCGATGCGCGAACTGCTGGACCACGCAGCCGCCAACGGCTACGGCATTCCGGCTTTCAACGTCAACAACCTCGAACAGGTGCAGGCCGTGATGGAAGCCGCCAAGGAAACCGGCGCGCCGGTCATCCTGCAGGCCAGCGCCGGCGCGCGCAAGTACGCGGGCGAGGGCTTCATCAAGCACCTGATCCAGGCGGCGATCGAGAGCTACCCGAACATCCCGCTGGTGATGCACCAGGACCACGGCCAGAACCCGGACGTGTGCCAGGGCGCCATCGACCTGGGCTTCTCGTCCGTGATGATGGACGGCTCGCTGGAAGCCGACGGCAAGACCATCGCCAGCTACGAGTACAACGTCGAAGTCACGAAGAAGGTGGCGCAGCTGGCGCACCGCGTGGGCGTCACCGTCGAAGGCGAGTTGGGCTGCCTGGGCTCGCTCGAGACCATGAAGGGTGACAAGGAAGACGGCCACGGCACCGACGCGACCATGACGCGCGAGCAGCTGCTGACCGACCCGGAGCAGGCCGCCGACTTCGTGCGCCAGACCCAGATCGACGCACTGGCCATCGCCATCGGCACCAGCCACGGCCCGTTCAAGTTCACCCGCAAGCCCACCGGCGACATCCTGGCGATCGACCGCATCAAGGAAATCCACCAGCGCATCCCGAGCACCCACCTGGTGATGCACGGCTCGTCGTCGGTGCCGCAGGACCTGCTGGCGATCATTCGCCAGTACGGCGGCCAGATCAAGGAAACCTACGGCGTGCCCGTCGAGGAAATCCAGGAAGCCATCAAGCACGGCGTGCGCAAGATCAACATCGACACCGACATCCGCCTGGCCATGACCGGTGCCGTGCGCAAGTTCCTGTTCGAGAACCCGGAAAAGTTCGATGCCCGCGAATGGCTCAAGCCGGCGCGCGAAGCCGCCAAGCTGGTCTGCAAGCAGCGCTACATCGAGTTCGGCTGCGAAGGCCAGGGCGCGAAGATCAAGGGCGACACGCTGCAGGTCGTCGCCGCCAAGTACGCCAAGGGCGAGCTCGCGCAAGAAGTGCGCTGAGCATCTCCCGTCGGCCGAAGCCACCGCTCGCGGTGGCTTTTTTCTGCGCGCACAATCCGCCTTTCCCTTCCGTTTTCTTCACGTCTTCGCCATGACCACCGTCCACACCTCCTCCATCCAAAGCCTGCCCCTGCTCGCGCGTGGCAAGGTGCGCGACAACTACGCCGTGGGCGACGACCGCATCCTGATGGTCGCGAGTGATCGGCTCTCGGCCTTCGACGTGATCATGGGCGAGCCGATTCCCGGCAAGGGCGTGATCCTCACGCAGATGGCGCTCTGGTGGTTCGACCGGCTCGGCCACCTGTGCCCCAACCACCTGACCGGCGATGCGCCGGAGAGCGTGGTGACCGAGGCCGAGGTGCCGCAGGTCAAGGACCGTTCGATGCTGGTCAAGCGCCTGAAGCCGATCCCGGTCGAGGCCGTGGTGCGCGGCTACCTCGCCGGCAGCGGCTGGAAGGAGTACCAGGAGAACCGTGCCGTCTGCGGCGTGCCGCTGCCCGAGGGCCTGACCAACGCCAGCCAGTTGCCGCGGCCGATCTTCACGCCGGCCGCCAAGGCCGCGGCCGGCGAGCACGACGAGAACATCAGCTACGACCGCGTGGTCGAGATCGTCGGCCCGGCGTTGGCGCAGAAGATCCGCGAGACCAGCATCGCCATCTACGAAGCCGCCGCCGAGATCGCGCTGGCCAAGGGCATGATCATTGCCGACACAAAGTTCGAGTTCGGCCTGGACGAAGCCGGCACGCTGGTGCTGATGGACGAGGTGCTCACGCCCGACAGCTCGCGCTACTGGCCGGTCGAAGGCTACGAAGAGGCGCTGCGCAACGGCACCAACCCACCGAGCTACGACAAGCAGTTCGTGCGCGACTGGCTCGAGGCCACCAAGGTCAACGGCAAGCCCTGGGACAAGACGCCGCCCGCCCCGCGCCTGCCGGCCGAGATCATCGAGAAGACCGCGGCCAAGTACCGCGAGGCGCTGGAGCGGCTGACGGGCTGAGGGCCGCTCCTGGGCGCCGCCCCGTTCAGCGGCTGTCCAGCACCGCCAGCGTCCGCCCGCTGTCGTCCAGCAGCGTGAGCTGGCTGCCGAGCCGGCTGTAGCCCGTGGTGGCCTGCAGCGCGGCGAAGAAGTTGCTTTCCATCGCGTTGCGCTCGGGCTCGACGCAGGCCGTGCGCGTCGCGACCAGCGGGCCGATCGTCAGGCGGTGGCCGGCACGCAGATAGGGCCCGGAGACGCGGTTGCAGCCGCCGGAGCCGCTCACGCGCGAACCGTCGAACTGCAGCTGCGCATCGCGCCGCGGGTCGCCATCGCGCTGGGCCGGCTGGAGGCCGACGCTGACCAGCCGCCAAGTCTGCGATTCGATCGGCTCGTCGAGGCTCACGCTGGTGCCGCAACCGGCCAGCAGGGCGATGCCGAGGATCGGCAGGGCGAAGCGTGAAGAAAGGCGGCGGATGAACGGCATGGAAGTCCTGTGTCGATGCATGCGGCGACGCCCGCCGCGCCGCGATGGTAATGCGGCACGCGGCGCCGGATCAGCCCCTCAGGCTTCGAGCGCGTCGAAGGCGGCGTCGTCGGGGCCGATCGCCGCGGGCGGCCGCCAGCCGGCGTCGCGCATCGAGCGTGGCACCTGGTCTTCCACGCCCAGCAGCACCGCGAACAGCGCCATGCGCACCGGGATGCCGTTGTCGGTCTGGCGGAAGATGGCCAGGCGCGGGTCGTGGTTCAGGTCGGTGCTCAGGTCGTTGGCGCCGGGCCGGCTGTCGCGCGGCAGCGGGTGCATCACCAGCGTGCGCGGGCTGCAGTGGGCGTCGATCAGCGCCTGGTGGATCTGGAAATCCGGCGTGTAGCCCTCGAACTGCTCCTGCTCCTTCGGCTCGAAACGCTCCTTCTGGATGCGCGTGGCGTACACCACGTCGGCACCGGCCAGGCCCTCGGCCAGCGAGGCGGTCTGCACCACCACGTGGCCGTTGCGCGAGATGCGGTCGGCCAGGTGCGCCGGCAGTTCGAGGCCGGCAGGCGCGATCAGCGTGAACTTGAGGCCGCGGTAGAGCGACAGCAGCTTCACCAGCGAGTGCACCGTGCGCCCGTACTTCAGGTCGCCGACGAAGGCGATGTGCGCGCCGTCCACGATGCGCCCGAGCCGCGAGAACTCGCGCTGGATCGTGTACAGGTCGAGCAGCGCCTGGCTCGGGTGCTCGCCGGCGCCGTCGCCGCCGTTGATCACCGGGATGTTCGTGGCCCGTGCGAATTCCGCCACCGAGCCCTGCTCGGGGTGCCGCACCACCAGCGCGTCGACATAGCCGCTCATGACGCGGCTGGTGTCGTAGATCGACTCGCCCTTGGCCATCGACGAGAAGGTGAAGCCGGTCGTGTCGCAGACCGAGCCGCCCAGCCGGCAGAAGGCGGCGCCGAAGCTCACGCGCGTGCGGGTGCTGGCCTCGAAGAAGAGGTTGCCCAGCACTGCGCCCTCGAGCACCCGCGACACCTTCTGGCGCCGCGCAATGGGCTGCATGATGTCCGCCACCCGGAACAGTGCCTCGACCGAATCGCGCGAGAACTGGTCGACCGACAGCAATTGCGGCCGGCCCTCGAACAGGATGCGGTCGCGCAAGGCGCCAGGCTGTACGCTCTGCGTTGCCTCGGTAGCGCTCGCCGCCTGCAGGATCTCCGAGACGAAGCGCTGGACGATCTCGGGCATGCCCCGCGCTTCCGACGAGCCATCGGGCAGCAGCCATGTGTCGAGGGCGCGGCGCGTGACGCCGATGCGCTGCGAGAAGGCCTCGCGGGTGAGGTTGAGACGCCGCATGGCGTCGCGAAGAAAACTTTGCTGGTCGACGTTCATGCCTCGAATATACGCGATGCGTACATCCGAGGGTGATCGCTCAGCTCAGGACGACGCTGCTCAGCCGACGGCGATAGGTCGCCACGGTCGGGTCGTCCGGCGGGATCTGGCCGTCGGCCACCTTGGGCTTGGGCGGCTCGATGATCTCCAGGATGGCGATGTAGGTCTTGCGCGCCAGCTCGTCGTTCCAGGCCTTGTCGCGCATGAGGATCTCGAGCAGCTCGTCCATCGCGTCGGTCCAGCGCTGTTCGGCCATCAGCAGTTGCGTGCGGGCGAAGCGGGCGTCGAAGTCGCGCTTGCCGGCGGCGATGCGGGCGTCGGCATCGGCCAGCGTCGGTGCGGCGCCGGTGGGCGGCGCGGCGACGTCGATGGCGTTCATCCAGCGCTGCAGCGCGTCGAAGCGGCGCACCGCCGGCGCCTTGGCGATGACCGGCGCGAAGGCGACCTTGGCGTCGTCGCTGCGGCCCAGTTGCAGCAGCAGCTTGACGTAGTCGAAGCGGGCGTCGTCGTTGGCCGGGTCGGTGGCCACGGCGTGCTGCAGCTTCTCGAGCGCACCTTCGGTGTCGCCTTCGGCCAGCGCTTCCTGCGCGGCTTCTTCCTCGGCGGCGGCTTCCAGTTCCTCCGCGGCCGGCACGTGCTTGTCGAGGAACTCGCGGATCTGCGCGGCCGGGATGGCGCCGACGAAGCCGTCGACCGGCTGGCCGTCCTTGAACATCACGCAGAAGGGGATGCTGCGCACGCCGAACATCTCGCTGAGCTGGCCCGAGATCTGCGGCACCTTGTCGGCATCGAGCTTGGCCAGCGTGAAGCGGCCGCCGTAGTCGACCTCGAGCTTTTCGAGCACCGGCCCCAGCTGCTTGCAGGGCCCGCACCATTCGGCCCAGATGTCGAGCAGCACCGGCGTGGTCATGGAGCCGTCGATCAGCGCGGTCTGGAAGTTTTCGAGGGTGATATCGATCATCGGGTGCAGATGGTGGCGAAACGTAAAATTGCGACCATGAACCAAACAATCCAGGTCGGCGTGGTGATGGGCTCGAACTCCGACTGGGAGACGATGCGTCACGCGGTCGAGATTCTCCAGCAATTCGGCATCGCGCACGAAGCGCGTGTGGTCTCGGCCCACCGCATGCCGGACGAACTCTTCGCCTACGCCGAGAGCGCCGCCCCGCGTGGGCTGGCCGCCATCATCGCCGGTGCCGGCGGCGCCGCCCATCTGCCGGGCATGCTGGCGGCCAAGACCACCGTGCCGGTGCTGGGCGTGCCGGTGGCCAGCCGCCACCTGCAGGGCGTCGATTCGCTCTACAGCATCGTGCAGATGCCCAAGGGCGTGCCGGTCGCGACCTTCGCCATCGGCAACGCGGGTGCGGCCAACGCGGCGCTGTTCGCCGTCGCGATGCTGGCGGTGGGCGACCCGCGGCTGCGCACCCAGCTCGACACCTTCCGCGCCGCGCAGACCGCCGCCGCCCAGGCCATGACGGTGCCGCCGCCCGAGGCCGGCGCACCCGCCGTGCCGGTTGCGCCAGGGGTGTCGCCCTTCTCGCCGCAGGGCGGGGGCGCGCTGTGAGCGCACCGACGCCCTACGTGCTGCCCGGCGCCACGCTGGGCGTGATCGGCGGCGGCCAGCTCGGCCGGATGTTCGTGCACGCGGCCCAGCGCATGGGCTACTTCACGGCCGTGCTCGACCCCGACGCCGAGAGCCCCGCCGGCCGCGTGAGCCACCACCACATCCACACCGACTACACCGACGTCGACGGCCTGGCGCGTCTGGCCGGCCTGGCCGACGCGATCACGACCGAATTCGAGAACGTGCCGTCGCCCTCGCTGGAGCACCTCGCGGCCGCACGCCCGGTCGCGCCCGCGGCCGCGTCGGTGGCGATCGCGCAGGACCGCATCCGCGAGAAGGCGCACTTCGTGCGCTGCGGCGTGGCCTGCGCGCCCTATGCCGTGATCGAGACGGCCGAGCAGTTCGCGGCCGTGGGCGACGACCTGCTGCCCGGCATCCTGAAGACCGCGCGGCTCGGCTACGACGGCAAGGGTCAGCAGCGCGTGGCCACCCGCGCAGAACTCGCGGCCGCGTGGGAAGCCGCCGGCGGCGTGCCCTGCGTGCTGGAGAAGCGCCTGGCGCTCGACTACGAATGCTCGGTCATCGTGGCGCGCGGGCAGGACGGCCAGATGGTCCACTTCCCGCCGCAGCGCAACCTGCACCGCGACGGCATCCTGGCGGTGACCGAGGTCTTCGCCGGCAACATCCCGGCCGGCCAGGCGGCGCGCGCCATCGAAGCCACCCGGGCCATCGCCGACGGCCTGGGCTACGTGGGTGTGCTGTGCGTCGAATATTTCGTGCTGGCCGACGGCAGCATGGTGGTCAACGAAATGGCGCCGCGCCCGCACAACAGCGGCCACTGGTCGATGGACGCCTGCGACCTGTCGCAGTTCGATCTGCAGGTGCGCACCGTCGCCGGCCTGCCGCTGTCGACGCCGCGCCAGCACAGCCCGGCCGTCATGCTCAACCTGCTGGGCGACCTGTGGTTCGTCGACGCCGGCGACACGGCGGTCGAGCCGCCCTGGGCCGACGTGCTGGCGCTGCCGGGCGTGCACCTGCATCTCTACGGCAAGACCGACGCGCGGCGCGGCCGCAAGATGGGCCACCTGAACATCACGGGGCCGGACATCGACACGGTGCGCAGCACGGCCGACTTCGCGGCGGCGGTGCTGGGCCTGCCCATCCCGCTCTCCGAATGATCGTCGACGGCCAATCGCCCGAGGCCATCGCCGCCGCCGCCGACCGGCTCCGCGCGGGTGGCCTGGTGGTCTTCCCGACAGAAACCGTCTACGGCCTGGGCGCCGACGCGGGCAGCGATGCGGCGGTCGCCGGCATCTTCCGCGCCAAGGGCCGGCCGTCGGACCATCCGCTGATCGTCCACGTCGCGGCCGGCGCCAGGGGCACCGAGGCGCTGTCGCATTTCGCCCAGCCTCTACCGCCCTTCGCCGAGAAACTGGTGCGCGCCTTCTGGCCCGGCCCGCTGACGCTGATCGTCACGCGCCAACCGGGCATCGGGGCGGCCGCCGCCGGTGGGCAGGGCACGATCGGCCTGCGCTGCCCCGCGCACGCCGTGGCGCAGGCGCTGCTCGAGGCCTGCGCCGAGCGCGGCGTGCTCGGCGTGGCCGGCCCCAGCGCCAACCGCTTCGGTCGCGTCAGCCCGACCACCGCGCAGCATGTGCAGGACGAGTTCGGCGACGAGCTGCTCGTCGTCGACGGCGGGCCGTGCGCCGTGGGCATCGAATCCACCATCGTCGACTGCAGCCGTGGCGCGCCGGTGCTGCTGCGGCCGGGCGCCGTCACCCGCGAGCAGATCGAGGCGGCCTGTGGCGAGCCGCTGCGCGACAAGGCCGAGCTCGCCGCGCCCGACCCGCGCGCCTCGGGCACGCTGGCGGCGCACTATGCGCCCGACGCCAAGGTCCGGCTGATGGATGCGAAGGCGTTGCAGTCGGCGCTCGACGTGCTCGGGGCACAGGCCGCGCACATCGCGGTCTGGGCGCGCTCGCCGCTCAAGAGCCGCTCGCCGCGCGTGCTGCAGCGGCGCATGCCCGACGATGCGGCGGCGGCGGCGCAGCAACTGTTCGCCGTGCTGCGCAGCTTCGACGCCGAGGGCGCGAAGCTGATCTGGATCGAGACGCCACCGGATACGCCCGACTGGGAGGGCGTGCGCGACCGGTTGCAGCGCGCCGCGGCGGCCTGAGGAACGGGGCAGTACCGGTCGATCGGCCGTTGTGCACGGGTGCATCTGCGCCGGAGTGCTTTTGTTTACCTTCGTGAAATTGTTGCACTCTGCCAGCCGACGCCCCTGGCAACATCCGCGGTACAAAAAAGTAACGGGGAGTAGCCAATGAATCCGACGCCCAGCGATGCTGCGCTGATCGACAGTGCCGTGGTCGCCATTCGCGACCTGTTGTCGCGCCTCGACGACGACGCCTGTCATCCACCCATCGAACGACCCGACGAGATCCGCGCCATCCAGCGCTGCCTGACGTCGGCGGCCGCACTGCTCGGGGTGAGCCGCACCCTGGTGCTCAAACCCATCGCGCCCACGCCGCTGGAGACGGTTCGCCACTGGGACGCGCTCGTCGAGCAGACGAAGACTGCCGGGCGTGCCGCGTACGAAGCGGCGCTGATACTGGCCGACGTGCACACGGCCTGAGGCGCCGTCCGCCCGCCCCTCAATCCTGCGCCGCCCAGTCCACCAGCGCATCGAAGGCCGGCCGTGCCGCCGCAGCGTTGGCGTGGTTGGCGATCGCCACCACCACGTAGCGCCGGCCGCTGGCGCCGTCGACATAGCCGGCCACGCCCGCCGCGTCGCGCAGGGTGCCGGTCTTCAGGTGCGCGGCGCCGCCCGAGCGCAGCGCGCGCCGCCGCAGCGTGCCGTCGACGCCGGCGGCCGGCAGCGACGACATCAGCTCCGACATCACCGGCGAGCGCCAGGCCACCTGCAGCATCTTGGCGAGTTCGCCGGCGGTGATGCGCTCGTCGCGCGACAGCCCCGAGCCGTTGTCGAAGACGGGCTGGCCTTCGCCGGTGCCGATGCGGTTGTTCCACCACTGGCGCATCGTCGTGCGCGCCGCGTCCAGCGCGCCGCGCTTCTTCTGCTGCAGGCCCAGCGTGAGGAACAGCTGCTGCGCCATCACGTTGTTGCTGTATTTGTTGATGTCGCGGATCACCTCGGCCAGTGGTGGCGAGACGAGCTCGAAGGCCGGCTTCAGCGCGACCGGCACCCGGCCGTCTCGCACCGTGCCCTTGAGCCGGCCGCCCATTTCGGCCCACATGCCGCCGATCGCGCGTGCGGCGTAGCTGCGCGGGTCGGCATAGGCCAGCGCCCACACCTTCTCGCCGCAGGCCGTCGGGTAGCTGCCGGCGAAGTGCAGGCGTGCCGGGTCGGCCACGTCCGCCGCCAGCGTGGCGCGCCAGTCGCCGCACTCGCCGGCCGACAGCGGCACCGTCGGCTGCATCGCCACGCCGGCGAGCGGCGGGTCGAAGCTCACCTGCGCGGTCGCCGCGCCGCGGTTGGGCACGAAGGTCATGACGACCGACTTGAAGTTCACCAGCAGCGCGTCGGGCGACGCGTTGTACGGCCGCAGGCCTTCGCCGTCGAAGGCATGGGGGTCGGCTTCGATCGCCTCGAAGGCGCTGCGGTCGAGCACGATGTCGCCGTCGATGGCCTGGATGCCCAGGCCCTGCACGCGGCGCAGCAGCAGCCACAGCCGCTCGATCACCAGCTTCGGGTCGCCCTGGCCCTGGATGTAGAGGTTGCCCTGGAGCACGCCGTTGCGGATCGGGCCGTCGACGTAGACCGGCGTGCTCCAGGTGAAGGCCGGGCCCAGCAGGTCGAGGCCGGCGTAGGTCGTGACCAGCTTCATGATCGAGGCCGGGTTCACCGGCACCTGGCTGCGCCAGGCCAGGCGCGGCGGCTGCACCGCGTCGGCGTCGGCCACCAGCAGCGTGACCGCGTCGCGCGGCACCTTGGCGCGGGCCAGGGCGGCGTCGACCTCGGGCGGCAACTGCTGGAACTGCGAATGCGCGGCGGCGCTGCCGAAGGCCAGCAGGGCGAAGGCGGCCACGCGGCGCGCGCGTGCGGCGCGACGGCCCAGGGTCGACCAGGCCGGGAAGAAGGCGAAAGGCATCGACCCATTATCCGGGCGGCATGGCCCCACGCCGGCGGCCCGGCGGCGGCGCCCGGATAATCCGCGGATGCCCGCCGTTGCCCGCCTTCTCCCGCGTCTTTCCGCGCGCCAGCTGGGCATCGGCTCGGCGGTGGTCACGGTGCTGGTGTGGACCGCCTTCATCCTCGTCGCACGCGCTTCGGCGGCGCGGTCGCTCACGCCCTTCGACCTGGCCCTCGCGCGCATCTGCGGCGCCAGCGTGGTGCTGGTGCCCTGGGGCGCCTGGCTGGTCGCGCGGGAGCGCCGGCGCCACCCGGGCCGTCCGGCCGGCTCGCTGTTCGGCCTCTCGCCGCTGACGCTGCGCGTCACGGCGCTCGCAGGCGTCTTCGGCGGGCTGCTCTACGCCCTGCTGGCGTACTGCGGCTTCTTCTACGCGCCCGCTTCGCATGCGTCGGTGCTGATGCCCGGCAGCCTGCCGCTGTGGACCACCTTGCTTGCAGCCGTCGTGCTGCGCGACCGCATCACGCCGGCGCGCGCGACGGGGCTGGCGCTGATCGTCGCCGGCGACCTGCTGGTCGGCGGCCGCAGCCTGCTGCACGCCTTCGAGGGCGGCGACGTCTGGAAGGGCGACCTGCTCTTCATGAGCGCCGCGTTCTGCTGGGCCTGCTACAGCGTGACGGCGCGCCGCCACGCGCTCGACGCGGTGCGCGCCACGATCGCCGTCACCGTCTTCGCCCTCGTCACCTACGTGCCGGTCTACACGCTGCTGGTGGCCGGCGGCTGGGTGGTCAGCCGGCTCGGCAGCGCCCCCGGCGGCGAGATCGTCTTCCAGATGGTCTTCCAGGGCCTCGGTTCGGTCGTGATCTCGGGCATCACCTTCACGCGGATGATTCAGTATTTCGGGCCGGTGCGCTCCACCATGATCACGGCGCTGGTGCCGGGGCTGTCGGCGTTCGGTGCGGTTCTGCTGCTCGACGAGCCGATGCACTGGACGCTGCTGGCCGGGCTGGTGCTGGTCACCGGCGGCATCCTGTTCGGCGTCCGCCGGGCCACGGGGGGGGTGCCGCCGCCGTCGGCCGCCACGCCCCTGCCGCGAGGCTGCGATGCCTGAACCGAAACTGCTCGCCTTCGACACCAGCACCGACGTGCTGTCGGTCGCCGTGCGCCACGGCGAGCGCGTCGTCGCCCACAGCGGCGCGGGTGGCGCGCAGGCGTCGAGCACGCTGATCCCGCTGATCCGCCGCCTGCTGGCCGAGGCCGGCCTGACGCTGGCCGAGCTCGACGCCATCGCCTTCGGTCGCGGTCCGGGCTCCTTCACCGGCCTGCGCACCGCCTGCGCGGTGGCGCAGGGCCTGGGCTTCGGGGCCGGCGTGCCGTTGCTGCCGATCGACACGCTGCAGGCCGTCGCCGACGAGGCGCGCCACCGCTTCGGTGCCCTGCGCGTGGTGGCGCTGCTCGACGCGCGCATGGACCAGGTCTACGCCGCGCACTACGCCTTCGATGCCGACGCCGATGCCGATGCCGCCGCTGCGGCCGTGCCCGAGCTGCTGGCGCCCGAGCAGGTCGAGGTGCCCGAGGGCTGGGCGCTGGCCGGCAACGCGTTCGTGCCCTATGGCGAGCGCCTGCGCGGCGGCACCGCGCGGCACCCCGTGCTGCCCACCGCCGACGCGCTGCTGCGGCTGGCGCCGGCGCTGCTGGCCGCCGGCGGCGCGGTGGCGCCCGCCGACGCGTGGCCGCTGTACGTTCGCGATAAAGTCGCGCAGACCACCGAAGAACGCGCGGCCCTCAAGGCCGCTGCTGCGTCGGCCACCACCCTCTGAACCCCTGACATGAGCGCCGTCCTGCAACCGCTGGAAGCCCGCCTCGACGCGATGACCGTCGAGCGGCTGGACGCGGTCTGCGCGGTCGAGAACCAGGCCTACACCCATCCCTGGACGCATGCCAACTTCATCGATTCGATGGCGGCGGGCTACCACTGCCAGTTGCTGCTGGGGGGCGACACCGTCATCGGCTACTTCGTCGCCATGAAGGGCGTGGACGAGGTGCACCTGCTCAACATCACCGTCGCGCCCGAGTTCCAGCGCCAGGGTTGGGCGCCGCTCATGCTCGAGGCGCTGGCCGGCTGGTCGCGCGGGCAGGGCGCGCAATGGCTGTGGCTCGAGGTGCGCGTGGGCAACGCGCGTGCATTGCAGGTCTACGAGCGCAACGGTTTCCGCCGCGTCGGCGTGCGCAAGGGCTACTACCCGGCGCACGGCGGCCGCGAAGACGCGGTCGTGATGAGCCTGCGGCTGCACGAGCCGACCAGCGCCTGGGGCGGGCTGCTGCCATGAGCGCCGCCCGGCCGCCCGAAGGCGCTCAGCACCGCAGCCCGCAGGGCGGAGGTTATCAATGAGCGCATCGTCCTTGAACCTCGACGCCCGGCAGCGCGCCATGCTCGACGAGATGGGCGTGAAGGTCTGGTGGCCGGTGGCAGCGCCTGCCGCCGTCGTGGAAGTCGCCGTCGCCCCGGTGGCCGAGCCGGTGCCGCACCGTGCCGCGGCGAGCGACGAAGCGCCGCACGAGGCACCGCGCGCTGCGCCGACACTCGCGCGCGCGCCGATCGCCGCTGCGCCCGCACCCACCGCGCCCGCGTCGACCGTCGCGCGCGCCCACGGCGCCGCCGTGCTGCTGGCGCCGCCGCACCGGCTGTATGCGACCGAGGGTGCGGCCGAGGGGGGCTGGCTGGTGGTCGCCGACATGCCGCCCGAGGCCGATGGCCGCCACGGCGAGCCCCTGGCCGGCGACGCGGGCCGGCTGCTCGACAACATGCTGCGCGCCCTGCAATTGCATGCGGGCGACATGCCGGTGCACCTGATGCGCACGCACCGCGGTGTGGCTTCCGGCCGCGACGGCAGCCCGCAGCCTTTCGCCGAGGCCTTTCTCCCGCAGGCCCAGGCGCTGGCGCCGCGCCTGGTCTTCGCCATGGGGCCGCTCGCCGCGCAGAGCCTGCTGCAGAGCACCGACCCGCTGGGCAAGCTGCGCGGCCGTGCCGCCCGCCTCGACGCCCTGGGTGGCGCGCCGGTGGTCGTGAGCTACCACCCGGCCTACCTGCTGCGCAACCCGACCGACAAGGCCCGCGCCTGGGTCGACCTCTGCCTGGCGGCCGACGCCCTCGCGGCCGTCCGCTAGCGCCCCGCGGCCGGCGCGGCGGGGCGCCACCTAAAATCCGGCATGACTTTCATCGACCAGCTGCGCGCCGCCGAGCGGCAGAACCGCTCCCTCCTGTGCGTCGGGCTCGACCCGGAACCCGCCAAGTTCCCGGCACGTCTCAAGGGCGATGCGAACAAGATCTACGACTTCTGCGCGCGCATCGTCGACGCCACCGCCGACCTGGTGATCGCCTTCAAGCCGCAGATCGCCTATTTCGCCGCGCACCGCGCCGAAGGCCAGCTGGAGCGCCTGATGGAGCACATCCGCCGCGTCGCGCCGCAGGTGCCGATCATCCTGGACGCCAAGCGCGGCGACATCGGATCCACCGCCGAGCAGTACGCCATCGAAGCCTTCGAGCGCTACGGCGCGGACGCGGTCACGCTGTCGCCCTTCATGGGCTTCGACTCGGTCGCGCCCTACCTCAAGTACCCCGAGAAGGGCGCCTTCCTGCTGTGCCGCACCAGCAACCCGGGCGGCGCCGATCTGCAGGGCCAGCGCCTGGCCAGCGTCGACGGCCAGCCTTTGTTGTATGAACATGTAGCCAGCCTCGCCCAGGGCCCGTGGAACCTCAACGGGCAACTCGGGCTGGTCGTGGGCGCGACCTACCCGGCCGAGATCGAGCGGGTGCGCGCGCTCGCGCCGACCGTGCCGCTGCTGATTCCGGGCGTCGGCGCGCAGGGCGGTGACGCCGTCGCCACGGTGCGCGCCGGGTGGCGGGAGGACGCACCGATCGTCGTGAACTCCTCGCGCGCGATCTGCTACGCGTCCGACGGCGACGACTTCGCGGACGCCGCGCGCCGCGAAGCGCAGCGCACGCGCGACGGCCTGGAAGCGGCCAAGCCCTGACCGACATTTCGTGTCACTTCAAGCCCCGGGTTGTGTCCGGGCGACGGAAAAAGTCACGTTTCTTAACAGCGTTTGTCTGACAGACGGCGCTTAGAGTCCTTGCAGCCCGGTGAGCGCCGGGCATGGCGTTTGCCTTGGAAGGCATAGGGCGCATCGCGCCGAGGAGCGGGGACTCATGGTGGAAGCAATGGTGACGGGCCGCGTCGGCGTGCCCGGGGAACGCGTGCGCGAGGTCGAAAGGCCCGGTGCGTCGGACGCGACGTCGGGCGCATCCGCGTTGCCGTTGGCAGCGACCCTGGTGGCCGCGGCGGCGCTCGCGGCCTGCGGAGGCGGTGGCGGCAGCAGCGCCAGTGCCGGCTCGGCCGCCACGGGCGACGGTGCCGGTTCGCTCTCGGCCCTGGCGACCACCGCGACCGCGCAGACCTACGTCTACACCAAGCCGCAGAACGATGCCGAAGCGGTGCGCTTCCTGTTGCAGGCGCAGTTCTCCGCATCGGAGGCGGAGATCGCCGACGTGCGCGCCAAGGGCTACCTGCCGTGGCTGGGCGAGCAGTTCGATGCGGCGCCCACCCTGACCGGCTGGGCTTGGATCGCCAGCAAGGCCTACAACGCGGTCGACACCGACGGCATGATCTGGCAGCAGCTCATGACCTCGCGCGACGGCCTGCGCAAGCGCATGGCGCTCGCGCTGACCGAGATCTTCGTGGTGTCGGCCAACGACATCGGCTCCAACTGGCCGCAGTACATGATGGCCCAGTACTGGGACATGCTGGTCGTCGGCGTCACCGGCAACTTCCGCACGCTGCTGGAGAACGTCACGCTGAACCCGGCGATGGGGTACTACCTCAACACGCGCGGCAACCAGAAGGAGAATTCGAGCGGCCGGCAGCCCGACGAGAACTACGCGCGCGAGGTCATGCAGCTCATGACCATCGGGCTCTACCAGCTCAATGCCGACGGCAGCATCAAGCGCGCGGCCGACGGCACGCCGCTCGACAGCTACTCGCAGGACGACGTGACCAACCTGGCGCGCGTCTTCACCGGCTACGACCTCGACATCGCGACGGCCGACAAGGGCGCCTTCACGCCGCCTGGCGCCAGCTACACGATCGAGAGCAACGCCTGGACCACACGGCCGATGGCGCTCACTGCGTCGCGCCACTCGACGTTGGCCGCGAACTTCCTCGGCGTCTCGGTGCCGGCCGGGACCGAAGGCAAGGCGGCGCTCAAGACCGCACTCGACACGCTCTTCAGCCACCCGAACGTCGGGCCCTTCATCGGCAAGCAGCTGATCCAGCGGCTGGTCACCAGCAACCCGAGCGCGGCCTACGTGGCGCGCGTGGCGGCCGTGTTCGCGAACAACGGCGCGGGCGTGCGCGGCGACATGAAGAGCGTCATGGCGGCCGTGCTGCTCGACAACGAGGCACGCAGCCCGGCCGGCCTGAGCGACGCGGGCTTCGGACGCCTGCGCGAGCCGATGCTGCGCTTCGTGCAGTGGGGCCGCACCTTCGGCATCGGCTCGGCGCTCGACACCTGGAAGATCGGCAACCTCTCGGGCACCGCCAACCAGCTCGGCCAGAGCCCGTTGCGTTCACCCTCGGTCTTCAACTTCTTCCGGCCCGGCTATGTGCCGCCGGGCACCGCGCTGGTCGAAGGCGGCCAGGTGGCGCCGGAGTTCCAGCTGGTCAACGAGACCACGGTGGGCGGCTACCTGAACTTCATGCAGGGCGCCATCCAGAACGGCTTCGCCAGCAAGGACGTGGTCGCGACCTACGCGGCCGAGAAGGCGCTGGTGCTCGAGCCCGCGAAGCTGGTGCAGCGCCTGAACCTGCTGATGGCGGCCAACCAGCTGCCGGCCGACACGCTCAAGCTCATCACCGATGCGCTCGCGCAGCCGGCCGTCACCGCGACCAGCACCGACGCCGTCAAGGCCAACCGCGTGTACGCGGCGGTGCTCATGGTCATGGCCTCGGCCGAGTACCTCATCCAGAAGTAAGAACCCGGAAGCCAAGGCCATGCACTTCATCGATCCCCAGGGCCACACGCGCCGCGCCTTCCTGCGCCGTTCGGGCCGGCTCGCGATGGCCGGCACGGCGCTGCCCTTCGCGCTCAACCTCGCGGCCATGGGCGAGGCCGCGGCGCAGAGCGCCACCGACTACAAGGCGCTGGTCTGCGTCTTCCTGTTCGGCGGCAACGACTACGCCAACACCGTCGTCACCTACGACGACCCGAGCTACCTGGCCTACAGCCAGATCCGCGGTGGCAACGGCCTGTCCGGCGGCGGCATCGCGATCCCGAAGGCGTCGCTGACACCGACGCTGCTCAGCCCGACCACCGCGCTGCCCGACGGCCGGCAGTACGCGCTGCACCCCGCCATGACGCAGCTGGCCAACCTGTACAACAGCGATGGCAAGGTGGCGGTGCAGCTGAACGTCGGCCCGCTGGTGGTGCCGCTCACGCGTGCGCAGTACCAGGGCAGCGACCGCCGCACCTACCCCGTGCCGCCAAAGCTGTTCTCGCACAACGACCAGCAGTCGACCTGGCAGTCGTCGTCGCCCGAAGGCTCGACCGTCGGCTGGGGCGGCAACCTCGGCGACCTGGCGATGACGCAGAACGCCAACTCGCTCTTCACCTGCATGTCGGTGTCGGGCAACGCGGTCTTCCTGTCGGGCGACAACGCACTGCAGTACCAGGTGAGCACCGACGGCGCCATCGCCATCAACAGCCTCAAGAACAACGTGTACGGCTCGTCGACGGTGAAGGCCGCCATGACGCAGCTGGTGCAGCAGACCCGCGGCCACACGCTGGAGAACGAATACAACCGCATCACCGTGCGGGCGGTGCAGGCCGAGGGGCAGATCAACGGCGCACGCGGCGCGGCCTACCCGAACGGCAACCCCGGCACGGCGGGCAGCTTCCCGTACAACGTGACCGCCGGCGGCGTGACCTACAACGGTAACGGACTCGCGTCGCAGCTGGCCATGGTCGCCCGCCTGATCCGGGGTCGCGACACGCTGGGCGCCAAGCGCCAGGTGTTCTTCGTGTCGATGGGCGGCTTCGACCTGCACGACAACCTGATCGCCAACCAGCCCGGTCTGATGGCGCGCCTGAGCGACGCGATGGCGGCCTTCCACAAGGAGATGGTCGCGCTCGGCCTGGGCGACAACGTGACGAGCTTCACCGCGTCCGACTTCGGCCGCACGCTGGCGAGCAACGGCGACGGCTCCGACCATGGCTGGGGCGGCCACCACTTCGTGGTCGGCGGCGCCGTCAAGGGCAAGGACAGGCTCTATGGCAAGGCGCCGGTGGTGAGCATCAACAACGATGCAAAACTGACCGGCTACGAAGGCCACGTGGGGCAGGGTCGACTGATTCCGGGGACCTCGGTCGACCAGTACGCGGGCACCCTCGCCAAGTGGTTCGGCGTGCCGGCAGCCGACCTGGGCGGCATCCTGCCCAACCTCAAGAACTTCGGCGGCGCGGACTACCCGACGGACATGGGCTTCATGGCGTAGCCGCTGCAGCTGCACGTTGGGGCTGCATTCGGAACGAGGGGCACAATGCGCGGGCCGGCGCGCATGCCGGCCGAAGGAGCTCCCTCACCATGAACGCAACCCGTATCGTCGGCATCCTGTTGATCGTCGCCGGCATCGCCGGCCTGTCGATCGGCGGCTTCAGCTTCACCAAGGAAACCCACCAGGCCAAGCTCGGCCCGCTGGAGTTGTCGGTGAAGGAGCGCGAGAACGTCAACATCCCCACCTGGGCCGGTGTGGCCGCCATCGTGGTGGGCGGCCTGCTGCTGGTGGTGGGCGGCAAGAAAGGCTGAGGTTCGGCGGCCGGCACGTCCCGAACCGCTGGAACCTCAGCCCGCGTAGGTCTTGGGGAACAGCACGCGGAAAGTGGTGCCCGTTCCCACGTCGGACTCGAGTTCGACGCTGGCGTCCAGCAGGTCGGCCAGGCGCTTGACGATCGACAGGCCGATGCCTTCGCCCGGCCCGAGGTGCGCAGGAGCGGCACTCCCGGCCGGCGCGGTGATGCTGTGCGCGATCGCATCGTCCACGGACACGCCTTTCTCGACGCCCAGCGTGAGCTGGGTCGCGCCCTGCAGCGCCACGGCCATCTGCGAATCAGGGCCCGCCTGGATGCCGGGCCCGGTGTCCCGCACGCTGAGCACCCAGCGCGGGTCGTCGTAGGCCAGCGCGTCTTCCCATTGGACGTCGACGCCGCCGGTGATCGTGTATTTCAACGCGTTGAGCACCAGGTTCTGGACCAGCCGCCGCGTCTTGACCGGGTCACCCGTCACGGGGAAGGGCGCGGGGCCGTGGGTGCGCAGGTACAGGCCGCGCTCCTGCGCGAGCACCTGCAGGCCTTCGCACAGACTGCTCACCTCGGCCGCCGCGTCCATCTCGACCAGCTGGCGGGTTTCGGTGCCGGCCTGCAGCCGCGCGAGGCTCGTGACGTCGTCCAGCAGGTGCTTGAGCGAGCTCACGTTGTGGCCGAGAGCGCGGATGAACTTGTCGCGCGAGGCATCCGCCGCCGCGCCCAGCGACAGGCCGCGCGCCGCGGTCGCGACCACGCCGACGTTGCCGCGCAGGTCGTGCGCGATCTGGCGCCACAGCTCGGCCCGTTGCGATTCGAGGTCGTTGAGGCGTTCCAGCGCGACTTCCAGGTCTTTCACATGCCCCGCCGCTTCCACCCGCTGCAACCGGAAGTACTGCGAGGTGCTCTCTTCCAGATCGGTCGAGGTGGAGGCCGCCCAGATCTGCCGTGCGTGGGCCATCACGGCATGCGGCACCTCGGGGCGCATCTCGGCGTAGGCGTCGAGCTCGGTCACCAGGCAGCGGTTGAGCGTGCCCAGTTCGCGCGTGACCTCGTGCAGGTCGTAGCCCTGCTGCCAGCGGTGCACCCCGTGGGCGCTGGCCTCGGCACTGGGCGCGATCTGCGTCACCGGGGCGGCCGGCGCGCGCAGCGCGTCTTCGAAGGCGATCAGCACGCCCGGCACATGGTCGTTGAGCTGCGAGCGCGGCAGCGCATGGCTGGTGGTCAATGCCGGGTCGCGGCGGACCGCGGTGCGCCAGGCCCGGAGGATTTCTTCGCGGCGCTGTCCAAGGTGGTCGGCCAGCCTGGCCAGTTCGGGTTGCATGGCCCGAGTGTGCCTTCAGGCGGGCCCGCCGCGAAACTTTTCGCGCCCGGCCTCAGGCCGCGAACAGTCGGCTGGCCTCGACCGGCTTGCTGAAGAGCCAGCCCTGGGCCAGTGCCGTGGGCGCGAGCGCCAGGAAGTACGCGGCCTGCTGCTCTTCCTCGATGCCTTCGATGACCATGCTCAGGCCCAGCACCTCGGCCATCGCGACGATCTGCGGCGCGATGGTGTCCTGGTCGCTCTGGTCGTGCAGGGCCTGCATGAAGGCCCGGTTGATCTTGATGGCATCGACCCGCAGCCGCGACAGGTAGGACAGGCTGGAATAGTCGGTGCCGAAGTCGTCGATGTAGACCTTGTGCCCGGCCTCGCGCAGCCGGGCGATGGCCTTGCCCAGCTCGCGGCTGTTGGCGGTGGTGCGCTCGGTCAACTCCAGGCCGATGCAGGTCGGCGGCAGGCCGGCTGCCTGCAGCCGTGCACTGAGGAAGGGGGCGAAGGCGTTGTCCAGGATGTCGCTGGCCGCGACGTTGACTGTCACCTGGAAATCCGGCCGGCGGCGCAGCTCGTCGTGCAGTTCCTCCAGCACGCGGGTCACCACGAAGCGGGTGACCTGCCCGATGAAGCCTTCGTTCTCCGCCGTGGCGATGAAGGCGTCGGGGCTGACCGGTTTGCCGGTGGGATCGGTCCAGCGCAGCAGCGCCTCCGCGCCGACCTGGCGCCGGTCGGACAGCCGCACGATCGGCTGGTAGACCACCTTGAGCTGGCCCGAGCGCATCGCGACGCGCAACTGCTTGCCGAGCGAGCGGGATCGCCCGATGGCCACGCTCGCCGCGAAGCCGCCGCTCAGGCCCATCAGCAGGCCGAACATGCCGAACTCGAGGACCACCGGCGAATGGAGGATCGACGGGGGCTGGCGCAACGCGGCGACGATGCAGCCGGCGTAGCGTTGCGAACAGCTCACCTCGTAGCGGCGGTTGTTCAGGTAGATCGGCTGCTCCGTCCCCAGATGGGCCTCGTCGAGGTTCGGCACGGGGCCGACGGCCCGGAGCACCCGAAGCGGTGCCTGCCGGCCGCTCACGATCGTGTAGTCGAGCCGGGGGTCGACCGCCTCGATGTAGGCCAGGCCGTTGAGGCTGACGGCGGCGTTGCCGCGCTGCATCAGCAGGGCATTCGCGCCGGGCACGCCCACCTGCGGCGCGTTGAAGCTGATGTTCAGGCCGTTCTCGCCCACCACCTCGGGCAGCGACACCGGGACCGGCGGGTCGATGGCGCCCACGGTCGAGCTGCAGAAGACCGCGCCGTTGCGCAGCCGACTGGTGCTCTTGAGGTAGCGTGACGTCAGCACGATGCGGCGCAGCCGCGACACCTCGGCGTCGGAGCAACTCGTGTCGCCGGTTTGCTCGATCTCGGCCAGCGCATCGTTCGCTTCACCGCTGATCTGGTCGGCCCGAGCGATGTAGACGTGTGCCATCTCGGCGACGTCGGCTTGTTGCTGGCGGCGCACGGTCCAGTCCCCGAGCATGATCGCGAGCACGGAAGCGACCAGCGCGCCGCACCCCATCGAAATCACGGTACGTGCCACCGGCTTGCGGATCATGGGCGAGCCGGAGCGCAGGCGTGGTGCCCGGCGGTGTGGCGCCAGTCGGGGGCAGCGGAAGGAGGACGCATGGTGCAGCGGGTGTTGTGACAGTGTGATGAGCTGTGTCGCGGTCGGTCGATTCCGTGTCGGCGCGGAATCGCGAGGGACCCGCAGCCGCTGTAGGTCCGATCATCGCTGCTTATGCACGAATTCTGTACGAAGGTGACAGGTGACATTTCCCTACCACGCACTTTCTTTGAATGCTGTCGCCTCAAAGCCTCATGTGTGACTTAACGTATCCAAACATGTATCTGAATGCATCAGTAGTGCGGGGGCAGTTCATCGCGCGGGCTGCGTGTGCCGCCGCCTTCCGGCATCTGCTGGCGCAGTTGGGCCAGGTGCTGAACCAGACGGTCGATCTGCTCCTGCTGCCGGAAGATCGTCAGGTTCAGTTGGTCCAGCAGGTCATCGGTGAAGCTGGCCTTGATCTCCAGTTCTTCGATGCGTCGTTCGAGCGCTTGGGTGTGTTCCATGCCCCTATTGGACAGGACGATTTGTCCCATGGCGGCATCGCGCCGGGCGCCTACACTCGCCGCCCATGCGTCGTTGGCTCTGCGTTTTCCTGCTGACCTTGCTGCCCTTCCAGTTCAGCTGGGCGGCGGTGACCGGCTATTGCGCGCACGAATCCGGCACGCAGGTGCGGCACCTGGGCCACCACCAGCATGCGCACGGCGACACCACGGCCGATGCGGCGGACAGCCAACCCGCGGACGACGATGGCCGCGTCAGCGCCAGCATCGACCCCGACTGCGGCCACTGCCACGGCCTGGGCGTCGGGATGCTGATGCCGTGGGATACCATGGCGGGCCTGGCCCGAACCCGGGACCGCGCCCCGTCCACCGCCTCCGGCCGATTGCTGCGGCCGACTGCACCGCCCGACCGCCCGCAGTGGCCGCCCCTCGCCTGATCGGCGAGGCGGACCGGCCCTTCACACCCCGTTCCCGTCCGCGCGGCGGCGCGCTCTCGATGCCTGAGAGCGGCTGACGCGCCGCAGCGCGATCGTCCCGATCGCGCCCCTCGCCGATCTCCCCGTGGCTTGTTCCATCAACGGAGATCCGGATGCACCGACAGATATCACGACGTTCGATCCGCGTGCGCGCCCTGGGCGCGGCGCTGTTTTTCATGGGGGGCACCGGCCTGGCCGGCGCGCAGGGTTCCGCGGGCACGGGCTCGCTGCGGCAGGCCTTCGACGCGGCCTGGGCGCGCCAGCCGGAAGCCGCGACGCTGCAGATCCGGCGCGATGCGGCCGCGGCGCAGGGCCGCGCCGCGCAGGCCTGGACGCCCGAGCCGCCCGCGCTGGCGCTGTCGCAGCGCTCCGACCGCTGGCATGACAACCAGGGCGTGCGGGAGCTGGAGGCCGGCGTCTCGGTGCCGCTGTGGCTGCCCGGCGAGCGCAGCCGCAGCGGCGCGCTGGCCGACGCCGGGGCGCGCGCGGTCGAAAGCCGCGCCGACGCCGCGCGGCTGCGCGTCGCCGAGGCGCTGCGCGAGACGCACTGGGGCTGGCAGCGCAGCGCGGTCGACGTCGCGTTGGCGCGCGACCAGCAGACCGCCGCGCGTCGCCTGGCCGACGATGTCGCGCGTCGGCTGAAGGCCGGCGACCTGGCGCGCGCCGACCAGCACCAGGCCGACGGCGCGCTCGCGGCCGCCGACGCCGCCCTGGCGCAGGCCATGGCTGCGCGCACGCTGGCCGAGCAGCGCTGGCGCGCGGTCGTGGGGCCGGCGTTCACGGCCCCGGGGACGGATGACGCCACCCCCGCGATGGAGCCCGAGCCGCTGGCGCCATCGACCGACGCCCATCCCGCCCTGCGCGACCTGCAGGACCGCGCCGCCGTGGCCGACCGCGCGGCAGCGCTCGCCGCCCTGCGCACGCGTGCCAACCCCGAGCTGCTGCTGGCCACCACGCGCGAACGCGACGGCCGGGGCGAGCCGACGCTGCGCACCCTCACGCTCGGCATCCGCATCCCCTTCGGCGCGGGCGACCGGCAGGCCGCCGTGGCCGCCACCGCGCGTGCCGAGGCGACCGAACTGGATGTCGAGCGCGCGCTGGCCGCCGAGCGCGTCGCCGGCGAGGCCGACGCGGCACGCGCCCAGGTCGATGCGGCCAAGGTGCAACTCGCCGCGGCCGAGCGCCGCGCGCAGCTCGCGGCCGAATCGCGTGGCTTCTTCGACCGGTCTTTCCGCCTCGGCGAGACCGATCTGCCGACGCGCCTGCGCATCGAAGCCGAAGCCGCCGAGGCGCAACGCCAGGCGGCCCGCAGCCGCATCGACCTGGCGGCCGCCATCTCGCACTGGCGCCAGGCGCTGGGCCTGCTGCCCGAATGACGGCCTCCTTCTTTCTTGAAAGCATCGACATGACTTCCCGACTCCTTTTCGCCATGCTCTGCGCGGCCCTCCTGCTGCTGGCCGGCGCCCCGGCACGCGCCGACGCCGGCCACGACCACGGCGACGCGCCCGCCGCACCCACCGGCCCGGCGCTGCCACGCTTCACAGCGGTCTCCGACACCTTCGAACTCGTCGGCGTGCTCGACGGGACATTGCTCACGCTGTACCTCGACCGCTTCGCCGACAACGCCCCGGTGCCGCAGGCCACGCTGGAGCTCGACATCGGTGGCACGACCGTCAAGGCCGAGCCGCATGGCGAGGGCCTCTTCGAAGTGCAGCTCGCCGACGTGCCCGCGCCGGGCGTGCTGCCCATCACCGCCACGGTGATCGCCGGCAGCGAGACCGACCTGCTGGCCGGCGAACTCGACATCCACGCCGATGCGCACGAGGACGCCGCGGCGCCGCGCAACTGGCGCCGCATCGTCGGTGGCGCGCTCGGCGGTGCCGTTGTCCTGGCCCTGCTGATCGCCCTGGCCCGACGCGCGCGCGCATCGCGCACGCCGCAAGTGGGAGGTGCCGCATGAGCGCCGCACGACTGCTCATCACGCTGGCACTGGGCGCCGCGCTCGCCACCACGGCACACGCCGACGAAGGCCACAGCCACGGCGAGGCGCCCGCCGCCGTCAACGCCAACGGCCCGCAGCGCCTGCCCGACGGCAGCGTGTTCCTGCCCAAGTCGGCGCAGCGTCAACTCGCGGTGCGCACCGTCGTCGCCGCATCCGCCGACCTGCCCCGCACCACCGAACTCGCCGGCAAGGTGCTGATGGACCCGAACGCCGGCGGCAAGGTGCAGGCGCTGGTGGCAGGCCGCGTCGAGCCCGGCCCGCGCGGCCTGCCCGAACCGGGGCAGACGGTGCGCAAGGGCGAGGTGCTGGCGTACGTGGTCGCCTCGGCCGCGCCCGTCGAGCGCTCGAACCAGGCCGCGCAACTCGCCGAGCTGCGCGCCGCCAAGGCGCTGGCCGACCGTCGCGTGGGACGGCTGCGCGAGCTGGCCGACACGGTGCCGCGCAAGGACATCGAAGCGGCCGAGAGCGAGGCCGCGAGCCTGCAGCAGCGTGCGGCGGCCATCGGCGCGGGTCTCTCGCATCGCGACGCGCTGGTCGCGCCGGTGTCGGGCGTGATCGCCTCGGCCAGCGTGGTCGCTGGCCAGGTGGTCGATGCGCGCGAGCTGCTGTTCGAGGTCATCGACCCGACCCGCCTGCGCGTGGAGGCGCTGGCCTTCGATGCGGCGATGGGCGCCGACATCGCCGACGCGGCCATCGCGGTCGGCCCGGTCAACGCCGCACGCGTGCCGCTGGTCTTCGTCGGCGCGGCGCGCAGCCTGCGCGAGCAGGCGCTGCCGCTGCAGTTCCGCGCGGAAGGCGCGGCGCTCGCGCGGCTCGCCGTCGGGCAGTCGGTGCAGGTCTTCGTGCGCAGCAGGCAAACGGTCACGGGCATCGCCGTGCCGAGTGCGTCGCTGATGCGCAACCCGGCCAACCAGACCATCGTGTGGGTCAAGACCGATGCCGAGCGCTTCGTGCCGCGCACCGTGACCACCGTGCCGCTCGACGGCGTGCGCGTGGCCGTCACGTCCGGCCTCAAGGCCGGCGACCGCGTGGCGACGCAGGGCGCCACGCTCATCAACCAGCTCCGCTGAAGGCCGCACGATGTTCAAGTGGCTCCTCGAATTCAGTCTGGGCAATCGGCTGCTGGTGCTCATCGCCGGCGTGGTGCTGATGGGCTACGGCGCCTTCACGCTGTCGCGCATGCCGGTGGACGTGTTCCCCGACCTCAACAAACCCACCGTGACCATCGTCACCGAAGCCGGCGGCATGGCGCCGGAAGAGGTGGAGCAGCTCATCACGCTGCCGCTCGAAACCACGATGAACGGGCTGCCCGGCGTGGCGTCGGTGCGCTCGGTCTCGTCGGCCGGGCTCTCCTTCCTCTACGTGACCTTCGACTGGTCGACCGACATCTACCGCGCGCGCCAACTGGTGGCCGAGCGGCTCGGTTCGATGGAAGAGGGCCTGGCCGAGGGCATCACGCCGCGCATGGGGCCGGTGAGTTCGATCATGGGCGAGATCATGCAGATCGCCATCCCGATCGACACGGCCAAGGTCAGCCCGATGGCGGTGCGCGAATACGCCGACTGGGTGCTGCGACCGCGTCTCCTGTCGGTGCAGGGCGTCGCACAGGTGATCCCGATCGGCGGCGAGGTGCGGCAGTTCCAGGTGCAGCCCGACACGGTGCGCATGGGCGACCTCGGCATCACGCACGAGCAGCTCGAGGCCGCGCTCAAGGGCTTCTCGGGCAACACCTCGGGCGGCTTCCTCGAGCTCAACGGGCGCGAATACCTGATCCGGCACCTGGGCCGCACCTCGCGCCTCGACGACCTGAAGAACTTGGCGCTGACGGCGAAGGGCGGCCAGCCGATCCTGCTGCGGCAGATCGCCGAAGTCACCTTCGCCGCCGCCATCAAGCGCGGCGACGCGGGCTTCGAGGGCAAGCCGGCCGTCATCCTCGGCATCCAGAAGCAGCCGACGGCCGACACCATCGCGTTGACGCGGTCGATCGAAGAAGCGCTCGCCGGCCTCCAGGCCTCGCTGCCGGCCGGCATGGAGGCTCCGCAGGTCACCTTCCGGCAGGCCAGCTTCATCGAGGCGTCGATCAGCACGCTGCAGGGCAAGCTGATCGGCGCGTCGGTCTTCGTCGCGGTGATCCTGTTCTTCTTCCTCGGCACGATCCGGCCGACGGTGATCGCGCTGGTGGCCATCCCCGTGTCGATCTTCATCACCGCGCTGGTGTTCCGCTGGTTCGGCCTGTCGATCAACACCATGACGCTCGGCGGCCTGGCCATCGCCATCGGCGGGCTGGTGGACGACGCGGTGGTCGACGTGGAGAACATCCTGCGCCGCCTGAAGGAAGACCGTGCCAAGCCGCCTGCGCAGCGCATGAACCTGCTCGCCCTGGTGGGCAAGGCATCGATGGAGGTGCGCTCGGGCATCCTCTATGCGACGGTGATCATCGTGCTGGTGTTCATCCCGCTGTTCGCGCTGCCGGGGCTGGAGGGCAAGCTCTTCGTGCCGCTGGGCATCGCGTTCATCGTGTCGACGCTGGCCTCGCTGGTGGTGTCGGTCACGGTCACGCCGGTGCTGAGCTACTACCTGCTGCCGAAGATGAAGCGGCTCGAGCATGGCGACACGAAGGTGCTGGCATGGTTGAAGTCCGGCTACCGCAGCGGCCTGCAATCGGTGCTGGCGCGGCCCAAGGCGGCGCTCGTTGCGGCCGGTGCGGCGGTGCTGGTCGCGGGCGCGGCGGTGCCGTTCTTTCCGACCACCTTCCTGCCGCCCTTCAACGAAGGCACGCTGCTGATCGGCCTGCGCCTGAACCCCGGCGTGACGCTGGCCGAGAGCGCCGCGCTCGCGCGCCAGGCCGAGGTGCTGGTCCAGCAGGTGCCCGAGGTGACGCACGTCGGCCGGCGCAGCGGCCGGGCCGAACTCGACGAGCATGCCGAGGGCGTGCATGTGAGCGAGCTCGACGTCGGCCTCAAGCCGACGGCCGAACTCACGCGCTCGATGGACGCGATCGGCGCCGACATCCGCGCGCGCCTGGCCAACCTGCCGGCGGCCATCGGCATCGGCCAGCCGATCTCGCACCGCATCGACCACATGCTCTCGGGCGTGCGCTCGCAGATCGCGATCAAGATCTTCGGTGAAGACCTGGACGTGCTGCGCGGCCAGGCCGATGTCTTGCGCGCGAAGCTCGCGGCCATCCCCGGCCTGGCCGACCTGGAGATCGAGAAGCAGGTGCTGGCGCCGCAGATCAAGGTGCGCATCGACTACGCCGCCGCCGCGCGCTACGGCGTGCCGGCGCCGCAGGTGCTCGCCACGCTCCAGAGCCTGGTCGAAGGCGAGAAGGTCGCGCAGATCGTCGAGGGCAACCGCCGCTTCGCGCTGGTGGTGCGCCTGCCCGAGACGGCGCGCTCGATCGAAGGCCTCGGCCAGATCCTGATCGACACGCCGACCGGCCGCGTGCCGCTGTCGAAGATCGCCGCCATCGAGGACGGCGACGGCCCCAACCAGATCAGCCGCGACGACGGCAAGCGCCGCATCGTGCTCTCGGCCAACGCGCAGGGCAGGCCGCTGTCGGACGTGGTGGCCGACATCCGCGCGGCCGTGGCGGCGACGAAGCTGCCCGAGGGCACCTTCGTCACGCTGGGCGGCCAGTTCCAGGCGCAGGAAGAGGCGTCGCGCCTGATCGGCGTGTTGTCGCTGGTCTCGCTGGCGCTGATGGCCGTGGTGCTCTACAGCCGCTATCGCTCGATGGTGCTGTCGGCGCTCATCATGGCCAACATCCCGCTGGCGCTGGTCGGCGCGGTGCTCGGCCTGTGGCTGTCCGGGCAGCCGCTGTCGGTGGCGGCGCTGGTCGGCTTCATCACGCTGGCGGGCGTCTCGGTGCGCAACGGCATCCTCAAGGTGAGCCACTACGTCAACCTGATGCGTTACGAGGGCGAGGCCTTCGGCGTGCCGATGATCGTGCGCGGCTCGCTCGAGCGGCTGGCGCCGGTGCTGATGACCGCGCTGGTCACCGCCTTCGCGCTGGCACCGTTGTTGTTCGAGGCCGAGCAGCCCGGCACCGAGGTGCTGCACCCGGTGGCCGTGGTGATCTTCTGCGGCCTCATCAGCTCGACGCTGCTCGACACCTTCCTCACGCCCGCGATGTTCTGGTTGTTCGGCCGGAAGGCGGCCCAGCGGCTGGCCGACGACGACAGCGCCGAAGCGCTGTGACCTGTTCTTCCCTCATCTTTCCAAGGAGTCTTTCATGACGTTGCGTTCCCTTTTTCTCGCCGCATCCCTTGTCGTCACCACCGGCACGGCCCTCGCGCATGGCGACGAACACGCCCACACGCCGCTGCACGGCGGCGTGGTGACCGAGGTCAAGGACATGGACTACGAACTGGTCGCCAAGCCGGGTGTGGTGCAGCTGTACCTGCGCGACCACGGCAAACCGACCGACGTGGCCAAGGCCAGCGCCAGGCTCACGCTGCTGGCCGGCACCGACAAGCAGGACGTCGAACTCCAGCCGTCCGGCGACAGGCTCGAGGCCACCGGCAGCTTCAAGACTGCAGCCGGCACCAAGGCGGTGGTGGTGGTGCGGATCGACGGCAAGCCGGCGTCGACCGCGCGCTTCACGCTGCGCTGATCGGTCCCTGTCGCATGCCGCCGCGTGAGCTGCCTAATCTTCGGCGTCGTCCGGCATGTTCGAAGGCCCTTGCGATGCGTGCGCCGCGTTCTTGTGGCCCGCGGGCTCGGCCCGCACAGGCGTGCCCAGCCGATCGGACACTTGCCGCGCGCAGCGCACGAGCGCCGTCGCCACCGACCCGGCCCAGCGGGTGTCGAAGATGCCCGACGGGCCGATCGCCGTCACGGCCAGCACGATGGCGCCGGTGTGGTCGAACACCGGTGCGGCCATGGCGCTCACGCCGGGGATCACCTCGTTCTCCGACCGGCTCGCGCCGTGCGCGCGCACCTCGTCGAGCTGGGCCTCGAACGCGCTCCAGGACGGCAGCGGCTGCACCGGGGGCAGGCCGGCGGGTGCGGGCGCATCGGCCTTGCGCTGCTTCTCGCGGCGGCGTTCGTCCTCGAGCATCTGGCGCACCTCGGCCGGCGGCAGGTAGGCCGCAAAGAGCCGGCCCGATGCGGTGCGGGTCAGCGAGAAGACGGTGCCGTGCCGCAGGCTCACATGCACGGGCGAGGGCGCTTCGGCGATATGCACCATGGTCGCGCCGCGCGCGCCCCACACGGCCAGGCCGACGGTCTGGCCGATCTGCTCGGCCAGCGGCGCCATGAGCGGCGTGGCGATGTGCACCGGGTCGGCCTGCTGCAGGCCGATCAACCCCAATTGCAGGGCGAGCGGCCCGAGCCGATAGTGGCCGCTGGCGCCGTCCTGCTCGATCAGGCCGAGCCGGCCGAAGCTGACCATGTACGGGTGCGCCTTGGCGGCTGTCATGTCGGCCTCGCGCGCCAGATCCTTCAGCGCCATCGGACGGCCGTGGTGCACCAGCGCCCGTAGCAGCTGGCCGCCGACCTCGATGCTCTGGATGCCGCGCTGGGCGGGGCTTTCGCGCGTGCTGACGCTGCTTTTGCTGCTGCTGGCCATCCGGTCCCGTTTCTTGCCGTGGGTCGTTCGTGAAGGAGGAACCGATTAGACATGAACCCACGCCGGCATTACACTCCGCGAATTCGCTAAAAGCGAACGCATTTGGATTAGACGAACTTCCTGATGGAGACAAGACGATGAGCACCACGCCCCCCGACACCGCCCTGCGCTACCAGCACGGCTTCGGCAACGAGTACGCGAGCGAGGCCGTGCCCGGCGCGCTGCCGCAGGGCCGCAACAGCCCGCAGCGCGCGCCCTTCGACCTGTACCCCGAGCTGATCTCGGGCACCGCCTTCACCGCGCCGCGCCACACCAACCGCCGCACCTGGCTGTACCGGCGCCAGCCTTCGGTGGTGGCGGGTCGCTACCAGCCCTACGCGCAGCCGCTGTGGGCGACCGGTGCCGACCGCGAGATGGCGGTGGCGCCCGAGCCGCTGCGCTGGCATCCCATTCCCTTCGACGCGGCCACCGCGACCGCCGACTTCGTCGACGGCATGCACACGCTGGCCGCCAACGGCGATGCCGAGGCACAGGCCGGCGTGGCCGCGCACATGTACCTGGCCGGCCGCTCGATGGAGCGCCGCGCCTTCGTCAACGCCGACGGCGAGATGCTGCTGGTGCCGCAGCAGGGCCGGCTGGTCATCACCACCGAGATGGGCGTGCTCGACGTGAAGCCGGGCGAGATCGCGCTGCTGCCGCGCGGCGTGGCCTTCAAGGTCGCCTTGCCCGATGGCGTGTCGCGCGGCTACGTCTGCGAGAACTACGGCGCGCAGTTCCGCCTGCCCGAACTCGGCCCCATCGGCTCCAACGGCCTGGCGAACCCACGCGACTTCCAGGCGCCGGTGGCGGCGTATGAAGAAGCCGAAGGCGCCTACGAGGTGGTCAAGAAATTCGGCGGCCGCTTCTGGCGCGCGCCGATGAAGCAGTCGCCCTTCAACGTGGTGGCGTGGCACGGCAACCTGGCGCCGGTGAAGTACGACACGGTCAACTTCATGACCATCGGCTCGATCAGCTTCGACCACCCGGACCCGTCGATCTTCACCGTGCTCACCTCGCCGAGCGACACGCCCGGCACGGCCAACTGCGACTTCGTGATCTTCCCGCCGCGCTGGCTGGTGATGGAAGACACCTTCCGCCCGCCCTGGTACCACCGCAACCTCATGAGCGAGTTCATGGGCCTGGTGTACGGCGAATACGACGCCAAGCCCGGCGGCTTCAAGCCCGGTGGCGCCAGCCTGCACAACCCGATGGTGCCGCACGGCCCGGACGAGGAAGCCTTCGACAAGGCCAGCCACGCTTCGCTCGCGCCGCAGAAGCTCGACCACACGCTGGCCTTCATGTTCGAGAGCCGCCTGCGCTTCGTGCCGACGCCGTTCGCGATGCAGAGCCCGGCGCTGGACGAGGACTACGCGGACTGCTGGGCCGGCCTCGAAGACCAGTTCAAGCGTTGAGAGGCCGACGGCCGCGAAGCGCGGCGCGTGCAAGGTTTGCCGCGCGCCGCAACAATGGATGCCTTTCCAACAACAACGACGCAGAGACATGACCTTCGCCTCTTCCCGCCGCGCGAGCTTCGCCGCGCTCGTCGCCACCGCCTGGATCGGCGTGCCCTTCGCCGCCGCGCAGGCCGCCGACTACCCCGCCAAGCCGATCCGCTTCATCGTGCCGTACACCGCCGGCGGCACCACCGACCTGGTGGCGCGCACGGTGGGCCAGAAGGTGTCCGAGAAGCTCGGCCAGCCGGTCATCATCGAGAACCGCGGCGGTGCCGGCGGCAACATCGGCATGGACGTGGTGGCCAAGGCCGCGCCCGACGGCTACACCATCGGCTTCGGCGCCATCTCGACCAATGCGCTCAACCCGCACATCTACAAGTCGATGGCCTTCGACCCGCGCAAGGACTTCACCGCCATCAGCCTGCTGGGCACCTCGACCATCGTGCTCGAAGTGCCGACGACCTCGCCCATCAAGAGCGTGGCCGACCTGATCGCCGCAGCGAAGAAGGCGCCCGGCCTGCCCTACGCCACCGCGGGCGCCGGCACCTCGATGAACCTGGCCGGCGTGATGTTCGCGCAAATGACCGGCACCGAACTCACGCACGTCGCCTACAAGGGCAGCGGCCCGGCCATCAACGACATGCTGGGCAACACCGTCGGCGTGATGTTCGACAACCTGCCCGCGTCGCTGCCGCACATCCAGGCGGGCAAGCTGCGCGCGCTGGCGGTGGCCGGCCCGGCGCGATCGCCGTCGCTGCCCGACGTGCCGACCATCGCCGAGACGGGCCTGAAGGGCTACGCGCTCGACCCGTGGTTCGGCGTGTACGGCCCGGCCCATCTGCCGGCCCCGATCGTCAAGGCGTTGAACGACGCCTTCACCGAGGCGCTCGCCCTGCCCGACGTGAAGGACAAGCTCACGCAGGCCGGCTTCACGCCGCGCGGCTCGTCGGCCGAGGCGCTGGCGAAGCTCACGCAATCCGAATACCAACGCCTCGGTGATGTCGCCAAGAAGGCCGGCATGTCCGCGGATTAGATGTTGCTCGCCCCCAGGCTTGCCCACTTCGTGTGGCCGCCCACCCCCTACCGGGGGCAACACCAGCGGCCCGGCAAAGCCGGTTCCGCGGTGTTCCTGGAAAAGAGAGCAACGCGCACGAACACCTTGAAGGATCTTTGATGACACTCGACGCCACCCACGACCCGAAGCTGCGCAGCTGGGTCGAATCCGCCAATGCCGCGGGCTCCGACTTCCCCATCCAGAACCTGCCCTTCGGCCGCTTTCGGCCGGCCGGCACCGACGAGCCCTTCCGCATCGGCGTGGCCATCGGCGACCAGGTGCTCGACCTCAAGGCGGCGAAGGTGGTCGACCATGCCGACATGAACCTCTTGATGGCAGCGACGCCCGCGGAGCGCGCGGCGCTGCGCACGGCGCTGTCCGAAGGCCTGCAGGAAGGCAGCCCGAAGCAGGGCGAGTGGGAGATCGCGCTCTACGCGCAGGCGGCCATCGAGATGGCGCTGCCCTGCCGCATCGGCGACTACACCGACTTCTACACCGGCATCCACCACGCGACCACCGTCGGCAAGCTGTTCCGCCCCGACCAGCCGCTGATGCCCAACTACAAGTGGGTGCCCATCGGCTACCACGGCCGTGCGTCCTCCATCGGCGTGAGCGGGCAGCGCTTCAAGCGCCCGCAGGGCCAGACCAAGGCGCCCGATGCGGCCGAGCCGAGCTTCGGCCCGTCGAAGCGGCTCGACTACGAGCTCGAACTCGGCTTCCTCATCGGCCGCGGCAACGCGCTGGGCGCGCCCATCGCCATCGCCGATGCCGAGCAGCACCTGTTCGGCGTGACGCTGCTCAACGACTGGTCGGCGCGCGACCTGCAGGCCTGGGAATACCAGCCGCTCGGCCCCTTCCTGGCGAAGAACTTCGCGTCGACGCTGTCGCCCTGGATCGTCACGATGGAAGCGCTCGCGCCCTTTCGCGCGAAGTTCGAGCGCCCCGCGGGCGACCCGCAGCCCATGCCGTACCTCGACTCGCCCGCCAACCGCGCCAGCGGCGCGCTGGCCATCACGCTCGAGGTCTGGCTGCAGACCGCCAAGATGCGTGAAGCCGGCGAGCCCGCCACGCGCCTGACGCGCGGCAACACCACGCAGGCGGCCTACTGGACGGCGGCGCAGCTCGTCACCCACCACACGGTGAATGGCTGCAACCTGCAGCCCGGCGACCTGCTGGGCTCGGGCACGCTGTCGGGGCCGACCCTGGAAGAAGCCGGCTCGCTGCTGGAGATCACCCTGGGCGGCAAGCAGCCGATGACGCTGCCCAACGGCGAGACGCGCACCTTCCTGGAAGACGGCGACACGCTGACGCTGCGCGGCTACTGCGAGCGCGACGGCGCGGTGCGCATCGGGCTGGGCGAGGTGAGCGGCACGGTGCTGCCGGCGGCTTGATCCTCAGTTGTCGGTGGGGGCGGGCGCCGGCGCCGAAGCGCCCGCCGCCCGGCTCGCGTCAAGGTGGGCGCGCGCGCGCTCGGCCAGCGCCATCTCGCCCGGCGTGGCCGGTGTGAAGCTGTCGACCGGCAGCGGCTGGCCGTGCGAATCGACCGAGACGAAGACGATCAGGCATTCGGTCGTCTTGTGCATGCCGCCGCCCTTCATGTCGCCGCTGCGCACTTCGACCGAGATATTCATGCTGGTGCGGCCGGTGTAGACCAGGCGCGCTTCCACTTCCACCAGGTCGCCGATCATGATCGGCCGGTGGAAGCGGATGCTGCCGATGAACACCGTCACGCAGTAGCGCTTGGACCAGCTCGTGGCGCAGGCATAGCCCGCTTCGTCGATCCACTTCATGACGGTGCCGCCATGGACCTTGCCGCCGAAGTTGACGGTGCTGGGTTCGGCCAGGAAGCGCAGGGTGATGGAAGACATGGCGGATTTTCGTGGGGGCGGTGGGAGCGGATTATGTGCGGGCGCAGCATCCCGCGCTCGCGGCTGTCCGGTCCGGGTCAGCCGCCCCCGAAGAGCTGCGCCACCGTGCGCCGCAGCCATGCATTGCCCGCCTCGGCGTGGAAGCGCTCGTGCCAGTGCTGCTTGACGGCGTAGGCGGGCAGGGCGAAGGGCAGTTCCATCAGGCGCACCGGTTCCTGCGTCGACAGCACCTCGCCGAGCACGCGCGGCACGGTGACGATCAGCTCGGTGTGCGCCACGATGCGCGCGACGCTCAGAAAGCTCGACAGCCGCGCCACCACATGGCGCTGCACGTCCAGCCGTGCGAGCGTCTTGTCGACGATCGCGTGGCCGGTGCCCGACGACGAGATCACCGCGTGCGCCTCGGCCTCGAAGCGCTTCTTCGTCAGGCGCGCGCCGATGCGCGGGTGGCTCTGCGCGACCAGGCAGACGAAGTTCTGCATGAACAGCGTCTGCTGGTAGAAGCCGGCGTCGAGCTGCGGCATGAAGCCCACCGCCAGGTCGACCTCGCCGTTCTCCAGCCGCCGGCCGCTCTCGGTCGAGACGATCTCCGTCTCCAGCTGCACGCCCGGCGCCACGCGGCGCAGGTGGTCGAGCAGGCCCGGCAGCAGCACGACCTCGCTGATGTCCGTCATGCAGATGCGGAAGCTGCGCTGTGCGCGCGCGGGGTCGAAGGCCGCATGGCTGCCGCGCGCGGCTTCCAGTTGCGACAGCGCCTCGCGCAGGTGCGGGCGGATGCGCTCCGCATGCGGCGTCGGCTGCATGCCGCGCGCGGTGCGCGTGAACAGGCGATCGTCGAAGTGCGCGCGCAGCTTGTTGAGCATGGTGCTGGCCGCCGCCTGCGCCAGCCCCAGCCGGTCGGCCGCCTTCGACACGCTGCCGGTCTGGTAGACCGCATCGAACACGGCGATCCAGTCGAGATCGAGCTTGGCCATGGTGCAACTCCGGAGGTGGCGGGGCCACCATTATCGAAAAAAGCGATATCGGGTATTGGCGGGCGGGCTTGATTCCATAGTGGGGCGCGGCGAACAATGGCGCACCGAGGCCCGACAGATGGCCGTGCTGCCCCATCCCTGCAGGAGACAAGCCCATGAACACCGCCACCCTGCGCGCCGCGCCGCCACAGGCCGACGAACGCCGCGCCTACTACGAACGCATCCGGCCGCTGCACCTCACCCCCTTGTGGGAATCGCTCCACGCGCTGGTGCCGCGCGAGCCGCAGACGCCGTGCGTGCCGGCGCTCTGGCGCTACGACGACATCCGGCCGCTGCTGATGGAATCGGCCGAACTCATCACCGCCGACGAGGCCGTGCGCCGCGTGCTGGTGCTGGAGAACCCGGCCATCCCCGGCCGCTCGTCCATCACGCAGTCGCTCTACGCGGGGTTGCAGCTCATCATGCCGGGCGAGGTGGCGCCGTCGCACCGCCATGTGCAGTCGGCGCTGCGCTTCATCGTCGACGGCAAGGGCGCCTACACCACGGTCGGCGGCGAGCGCACGACGATGCACCCCGGCGACTTCATCATCACGCCCTCGTGGGCCTGGCACGACCACGGCAACGAGGGCATCGAAGGTGTCAGCGAGCCGGTGGTGTGGCTTGACGGCCTCGACATCCCGATGGTGCGCTTCTTCGACGCCGGCTTCGCCGAGAACGCCGAGGCCAAGGTGCAGCACGTCGCGCGGCCCGAAGGCCACAGCCTGGCGCGCTTCGGCCACAACATGGTGCCGGTGCGGCACGACCATACGTCGGCCACCTCGCCGATCTTCAATTACCCCTACGTGCGCAGCCGCGAGTCCCTGGCGCAGCTGCAGATGCAGGAAGCGCCCGACGCCTGGCTGGGCCACAAGCTGCGCTACATCAACCCGCTGACCGGCGGCTCGCCGATGCCGACCATCGGGACGAACCTGCAGCTCCTGCCGCGCGGCTTCGCGGGCAAGACGCACCGCATGACCGATGGCGCGGTCTACAGCGTGGTCGAAGGCCGCGGCCATGCCGACATCGGCGGCCAGCGCTTCGACTTCGGCCCGCGCGACACCTTCGTCGTGCCCTCGTGGGCGCCGTTGAAGCTGGTGGCGTCCGACGACGTGGTGCTGTTCAGCTTTTCCGACCGCCCCGTGCAGCAGGCCATGGGCGTGCTGCGCGAAGCCTTCCTCGAAGACTGAGCCCGCACGGCTCGGCCTCTGCTTTTCATTCCGACCATTTCGCCGCCGCGAGCGGCAGGAGCACCCATGTCCTTCGTCGTCACCCCGCCCGCCGTCGTCGGCCTGCCCATCGTCGGCAGCGACGATCTTTTTCCCGTGCGCCGCGTCTACTGTGTCGGCCGCAACTACGCAGCGCATGCCCGCGAGATGGGCTTCGACCCGGAGCGCGAGCCGCCCTTCTTCTTCTGCAAGCCCAACGACGATGCGTCGGTGGTGCCGGTGGCCGAAGGCGCGACGGCCACGCTGCCCTACCCGCCGCTGACGAAGAACTACCACTACGAGGCCGAGCTGGTCGTCGCCATCGGCCAGGGCGGCCGCGACATCGCGCAGGCCGATGCCGCCGCGCACATCTTCGGCTATGCGGTGGGCCTGGACATGACGCGGCGCGACCTGCAGATCGCCGCTCGCGAGAAGGGCCGGCCGTGGGAAGTGGGCAAGGCCTTCGACTTCTCCGCGCCCATCGCGCCGATCGTGCGCCGCGCCGATGCGGCCGGCGTCGACAGCGCGGGCATCGTGCTCGAGGTCGACGGCACGGTGCGCCAGCAGGCCACCATCGCCCACCTGATCTGGTCGGTCGACGAGGTCATCGCGAACCTCTCGACGCTCTTCACGCTGCAGCCGGGCGACCTGATCTTCACCGGCACGCCCGAGGGCGTGGGCGCGGTGCAGCGCGGCCAGGCCATGGTGGTGCGCATCGACGGGCTGCCGTCGCTGTCGGTCCGCATCGAATGACCGGCCCGGTTCCAGGAGCGCCACGATGAATGCATCCCCCATGAACAACGACACGCCCCGCGTCCTGCTGATCGGCGGCGGCATCGGCGGCATGGCCGCGGCCCTGTCGCTGGCACGGCTCGGCCTCTCGGTCGAGCTGCTGGAGCAGAGCAGCCACATCGGCGAGATCGGTGCCGGCCTGCAGCTCGGCCCCAACGCCTTCGCCGCGCTCGATGCGCTGGGCGTGGGCGAGGCCGTGCGCAGCGGCTCGGTCTTCACCGACCGGCTGGTGATGATGGACGCCGTCGACTGCGGCGAGATCGCCTCGGTGCCGGTGGGCGAAGCCTTCCGCGCGCGCTTTCGCAACCCGTACGCGGTGAGCCACCGCGCCGACCTGCACGGCGCGCTGTTCGACGCGGTGCAGCGGCAGCCACTGATCCGCGTGCACACCGGCGCGCAGGTCGACGTGCTCGAACTCGGCGGTGCGCGCGTGCAGGCGCACACGCGCGACGGGCGGCACTTCGGCGCTGACGCGGTGGTCGGCTGCGACGGCGTGAAGTCGATCGTGCGCGCGCAGCTCATCGGCGATGCGCCGCGCGTGTCCGGCCACGTGGTGTACCGCGCGGTGGTGCCGGCCGAGGACATGCCGGCCGACCTGCGCTGGAACGCGCCGGTGGTGTGGGCCGGCCCCAACTGCCACCTGGTGCACTACCCGCTGCGCCATGGCGAGCTGTACAACCTGGTCGTGACCTTCCACAGCCGCGACCAGGAAGTGTGGGGCGTGAGCGAGGGCAGCCAGGCCGAGGTGCTGTCGTACTTCGACGGCGTGCATGCGCGCCCGCGCCAGCTGCTCGACCGGCCGAGCAGCTGGCGCCGCTGGAGCACCGCCGACCGCGACCCGGTCGCGAACTGGAGCGAGGGGAACGCGACGCTGCTGGGCGACGCCGCGCATCCCATGATGCAGTACCTCGCGCAGGGCGCCTGCATGGCGCTGGAAGACGCGGTGACGCTCGGCGCCGCGGTGCGGGCCTGCCGCAGGGAAGACGGCCGTTTCGACCTGCCCGCCGCCTTTCGGCTCTATGCCTCGGCCCGCGTGCCGCGCACCGCGCGCGTCGTGCTGTCGGTGCGCGAGATGGGCCGGCTCTACCACGCGAAGGGTGTCGAGCGCCTGGTGCGCAACAGCCTGTGGGTCGGCCGCACGCCCGAGCGTTTCTACGACGCGGTCGAGTGGCTCTACGCCTGGCGGCCGGAGCGCTGCCTCGACGATGCGGACCCGGCCCTGCGGCCGTCGGCACGCGACTTGCACGCGGCGCACTGACCATTCGGGCGCCTCGCGCCGATGTCCGGACACACGGGCACGGCATGATCGCGCCCTGCGGCCATCACGACAAAACCAATACCAACCACCCGGAGACAAACCATGCCATCGATCCCCCGACTGTTCGCCGCAGCCGCCACGGCCACCGCCCTGCTGGCGGGTGCCGGCGCGCACGCGCAGCCCGCCGCCGCCGACTTCCCCAGCAAGCCGGTGACGCTGGTCACGCCCTTCGCCGCGGGCAGCGGCCCCGACGCGGTGCTGCGCCTGGTCTCGGACAAGCTGTCGCGCCTGTGGAACCAGCGCGTGGTGATCGACAACAAGCCCGGCGGCGGCGGCTTCATCGCCATCGAGCAGGCGCGCCGCGCGGCGCCCGACGGCTACACCCTGCTGCAGCTCGACAGCGAGCACATCGCCGCGCTGCCGCACCTGTACAAGTCGCGCCACTTCGTGACGCTGCAGCACTTCGACCCGGTGGCCTCGCTGTTCCGAACGCCCTTCTTCGTGGCCGTGGGCGCCGACTCCAAGTACAAGACCATGAGCGACCTGATCGCCGATGCCAAGGCGCATCCGGGCCAGATCAGCTACGGCTCCTGGGGCGTGGGCAGCCCGGGCCACCTCGGCGGGCAGCAGCTCGACGCGCTGACCGGCACGCGCATGCAGCACGTGCCCTACCGCGAGGTGTCGCAGCTGTTCGCCAACGTGGGCACGGGCGAGGTGCCGTGGAGCTTCGCGAGCATTCCGTCGAGCCAGGGCATCTACAAGGCCGGCAAGCTGCGCTACATCGCGGTCGCGGCGGCCAAGCGCGTTCCGCAGATGCCCGACGTGCCCACCATGGCCGAGGCCGGTGGGCCGCCCTCGCTCGAAGTGAATTCCTTCGTCTCACTGCTCGCGCCGAAGGGCGTGCCGGCCGCCATCAAGGCGAAAATCAACGCCGATGTCGCGAAGGTCATCGCCGATCCGGAGATCCGTGCGCGCTTCGACACCTTTGCCTTCGAGCCCCTGGCCTGGTCGCCGGAAGAGATCGAACGCCAAGCCGAAGCGAAGTCGAAGGTCTACGGCGAACTGGTGCGCATCGGCAACATCAGCCTCGAATAGTCGTCCATTTGAAGAAAGTGAATTCCATGCGTCGCTCCCTTCTCGTTCTCGCCCTGGGCGCCGCCACGGCACTGCCCCTGGCCGCGTCGGCACAGGGTGCCGCATGGCCCACCAAGCCGATCCGCCTGCTGGTCGGCTTCCCCGGCGGGTCGACGCCCGACATCGCGGCGCGCGCCATCGCCGAGCCGCTGTCGCGCGCATTGGGCCAGCCGGTGGTGGTGGACAACCGGGCCGGCGCATCGGGCAACATCGCGGCCGACCTCGTGGCCAAGGCGAGCGACGACCACACGATCGGGATCGTCATCAACGGCAACCTCACCTCGTCGAAGATGCTGTACCCGAAGCTGCCCTACGACCCGGCCAAGGACTTCGCCTACCTCTCGCTCATCGCCACGGCGCCGCTCGTGCTGGTCGCGCAGAACAGCCTGCCCAGCGGCACCGCCTTCTTCGATGCCGCGCGCAAGGCGGGCGACACCTGGAGCTACGGCTCGGTCGGCGTGGGCTCGGTCGGCCACCTCGGCACCGAGCTGCTCAAGAGCAAGGTGCCCGGCATGAAGGCCGTGCACGTGCCCTACCAGGGCAACCCGCAGGTCGTGACCGACCTGATCGGCAACCAGATCCAGTTCGCCCTCATCCCGCCGGGCATCGCGCTGCCGCAGATCCGTGCGGGCAAGCTCAAGGCCATCGGCCTGACCAGCGGCCGCAGCCTGCTGGCCCCCGAGATTCCGCCGCTGGCCGATGCCGGCGTGAAGGACCTCGCCCTCGAGGTGTGGGTCGCGCTGCTCGGCCCGGCGAAGCTCTCGACGGTCGCGCAGGCGCGCATCACGAAGGAACTGGCGGTGATCATGAAGGCGCCGGAGGTGCGCCAGAAGCTCTTCGAGCAGGGCTGGCAGGCGGTCGGCACCTCGCCCGAGGGCATGCAGCTGCGCGTGAAGGAAGAGGCGGCCATCATGAGCCGCATCATCCAGTCGCAAGGCATCAAGCTGCAATGAGCGCCGCACCGATGCAGGAGCCGGCGCGCGAACTGCCGGTGTACGGCGACTACGACGTCGTGGTGGTCGGCGGCGGGCCGGCCGGCCTGGCCGCGGCGGTGAGCGCCGCACGCCACGGCGCGCGCACGCTGCTGGTCGAGCGCTACGGCTTCCTCGGCGGCATGGGCACCGCCGGCGGCGTGACCAACTTTGCCGGCCTGTACGGCAAGCGCCTCGGCGAGATGACACAGTTGGTGCACGGCGTGGCCGACGACCTGCTCGCGCGCATGGACGCCATGGGCGGCCTGAACAAACCGCAGGACGGCATGCAGGGCCGCATCCGCGTGCGCTCCTACGACACCTCGGTCTACAAGTGCGCGGCCGACCAGCTGCTGCTCGATGCGGGCGTCGAGCTGCTGTTCCATGCCTACGCTGCTGCCGTGCTGATGGACGGCGCGCGCATCGCCGCGCTGGTGGTCGAGACCAAGTCCGGCCGCCAGGCGATCCGCGCCAACGCCTTCGTCGACGGCAGCGGCGACGCCGACGTGGCCGCCTTCGCCGGCGTGCCCTTCGAGGTGGGCGACGGCCACGGAAGCGGCCTGTTCCCGACCACGATGTTCCGCATCGGCCAGGTCGACGCGCCGCGCGCGCTGGCCGCGGTGGGCGAGTTCAAGGCCATCAACGACGTGATGAACGCGGTGCGCGAGCGCAGCCCCGACGCCTACCGCTTCCCGCGCGACGGCGCCATCCTGCGGCCCAACATCGACCCGCGCGAATGGCGCGCCAACGTCACGCAGATCCGCAATGCGCAGGGCACCGCGATGAACGGCGTCGACGCACGCGAGCTGAGCGACGGCGAACTCGAGGGCCGCCGCCAGATCGCCGAGTACTTCCGCTTCCTGCGGGCCGAGGTGCCCGGCTTCGAGCAGTCGGCCATCGTCGAGATCGCGCCGCAGGTGGGCCTGCGCGAGACGCGCCGCATCGAGGGCGTCTATGCGCTGACCGGCGAGGACATCCTCTCGTCGGCGAAATTCGACGACGTGATCGGCCTCAACGGCTGGCCGATGGAGATGCACGCCGACGGCCGCATCCAGTGGGCCTTTCCGCGCGACGATGCCAACACCTACAACCACCTGCCCTGGCGCATGCTGGTGCCCAGGACGGTCGACAACCTGCTGGTGGCCGGCCGCTGCGCCGCCATGACGCACGAGGGCCAGTCGGCCGCGCGCGCGAGCGGCGGCTGCTTCGTGATGGGGCAGGCCGCGGGCACGGCCGCGGCGGCGCTGGGGGCTGGCCGCTTCGCGGACATCGACACCGTGGCATTGCAGAAGACGTTGGCGGCGGACGGCGCCGACCTCGATCGCTGAGCCCGGCGCGGGCCAGGCGCCGCTGCTGCCGACGTCCTGGCGTCAGCGCGGCGCCGCCGCCTTTGCTATCGTGCAAGGCTCTTCGCCTTCTCCTGCCCGCACGATGACCGAACCCGCCACCGCCGCCCGTCTCGTCGACGACCTCGTCGACCTCATGCAACTCGAGCCGCTGGGCGACGACCGCTTCCGCGCGCAGAGCGAAGACCTGGGCACGCCTGCCGTGTTCGGCGGGCAGGTGCTCGGCCAGTCGCTGATGGCCGCCAGCCGCACGGTGGCGCCCGACCGGCCGGTGCATTCGATGCATGCCTACTTCCTGCTGCCGGGCGAGCACGCGCCGATCGAATACACCGTCGACCGGGTGCGCGACGGCCGCAGCTTCACCACACGCCACGTGGTGGCGCGCCAGGGCGACCGCATCATCTTCGAGATGTCGGCCTCGTTCCAGACGGTGGACCCGGGCGTCGAGCACCAGCTGCCGATGCCCGCCGTGCCCGGCCCCGAGGGGCTCAAGAGCGACCTGCAGCGGCGCATCGACCTCGGCGACCGCCTGCCCGAGCGCGCACGCATCAAGGGCGTGCAGCCGCACGGCATCGAGTTCCGCGCCGTCGAGGCCGACGACCTGCTGGCGCCGGCGCGGCGCGCGGCCACGCGCTCGATCTGGATGCGTACGGTCGCGCCGCTGCCGGACGACCCGCTCATCCACCGCGCGCTGCTGGCCTACGCGTCCGACCACGGCCTGCTCGGCGCGGCCCTGCTGCCGCATGGCCTGAGCTACATGCAGCCCGGCGTGCGCATGGCGAGCCTCGACCACGCGATGTGGTTCCACCGCGATTTCCGCCTGGACGACTGGCTGCTCTACCAGCTCGACTCGCCCAGCGCCAGCGGCGCGCGCGGGCTCGCGCGCGGCAGCGTCTACACGCGCGACGGACAACTCGTCGCATCGACCGCGCAGGAAGGCATGGTGCGCGCCCGCAACCCAGACCCAAGGACGTCATGAGCTCGCCCCTCTCCCCATTGCTCTTCTCCCCGCTGCAGGTCGGCGCCCTGACGCTGCCCAACCGCATCGTGATCGCCCCGATGTGCCAGTACTCGGCCGAGGACGGCTGCATGACCGACTGGCATCTGATCCATCTCGGCCAGCTCGCGCTGTCGGGCGCGGGCCTGCTGATCATCGAGGCCACGGCGGTCGAGGCCATCGGCCGCATCACGCCGAAGGACGTGGGCCTGTACGACGACGCGACCGAGGCCGCGATGGCGCGCGTGCTGAAGGCGGTGCGCCGCCACTCGCGCATGCCCATCGCGATCCAGCTCGGCCACGCCGGGCGCAAGGCGTCGAGCCACATCCCGTGGGAAGGCGGCCAGGCGCTCGGGCCGGACGAGGGCGCATGGCAGACGGTGTCGGCGTCGGCCCTGCCGCATGCTGCCGGCGAGCCGGCTCCGCTGGCGCTCGACGCCGCCGGCCTGGCGCGCGTGAAGGCGGCCTTCGTGCAGGCCGCGAAGCGCGCGCAGGCGCTGGGCCTGGACGCCATCGAGCTGCACGGCGCGCATGGCTACCTGCTGCATCAGTTCCTCTCGCCGCTGTCCAACCAGCGCACCGACGGCTACGGCGGTTCGCTCGAAAACCGCATGCGCTTCCCGCTCGAGGTGGCCGAGGCGGTGCGTGCCGCGGTGCCGGCGTCGATGCCGGTGGGCATGCGCCTCTCGGCCACCGACTGGGTCGAGGGCGGCTGGGACATCGAGGGCAGCGTCGCCTTCTCGAAGGCACTCGCGGCGCGCGGCTGCGACTTCGTGCATGTGTCGTCGGGCGGCGTCTCGCCGCAGCAGAAGATCCCGCTGTCGCCGGGCTACCAGGTGCCGCTGGCCGAGCGCATCAAGGCCGAGGTCGACGTGCCGGTCTTCGCGGTCGGCCTCATCACCGAACCGAAGCAGGCCGAGGCCGTGATCGCCGCGGGCCAGGCCGATGCGGTGGCCATCGCGCGCGCCGCGCTGTTCGAGCCGCACTGGCCGTGGCGCGCCGCCGCCGAGCTGGGCGCGCAGGTCGAGGCGCCGCCGCAGTACTGGCGCTCGCAGCCGCGCGAGCTCAAGGCCCTGTTCGGCGACACGCGCATCGGCGCACGCTGATTCACTTCAAGCACCCGGGGAGACGACCATGACCAGCTTCAAGAAGTACCGTGTCGGCGCCAAGGTGCGCCTGGCCGACATCGACCCGGGCGACGTGCGTTTCCTGAAGGACTGCGGGAACGAGGGCGAGCAGCGGGTGCGGCTCGATGCGCTCGCGGAGACGCTCGACGAGCTGCAGAACCTGCTGCACGCCGAAGGCCGGCGCAAGCTCCTGCTGGTGCTGCAGGGCATGGACACCAGCGGCAAGGACGGCACCATCCGCTGGGTGTTCTCGCGCACCTCGCCGCTGGGCGTGCGCGTGGCGGCCTTCAAGGCGCCCTCGCTCGACGAACTGGCCCACGACTTTCTGTGGCGCTGCCATGCGGTGGTGCCGCGCAGCGGCGAGATCTCGGTGTGGAACCGCAGCCACTACGAAGACGTGCTGGTGCCGGTGGTCGAAGGCTGGATCGACAAGGCCGCGACGCAGCGTCGCTATGCGCACATCAACGACTTCGAGCGCCTGCTGACCGAGACCGGCACGGTGGTGCTCAAGTGCATGCTGCACATCGGCGCCGACGAGCAGCGCGAGCGCCTGCAGGCGCGCATCGACGAACCCGCGAAGAACTGGAAGTTCAGCATGGGCGACCTCGACGCCCGCAAGAAGTGGGGCCTCTACCAGCGCGCCTATGCGCTGGCGCTCGAGGCCACGTCGACCGACGCGGCGCCCTGGTACGTGGTCCCCGCGAACAACAAGACGCACCGCAACCTCATGATCGCGCAGCTGCTGGTCAAGACGCTCAAGGACATGAAGCTCAGCGTGCCGCCGGCCGACCCGGCGCTCAAGGGGCTGGTGGTTCGCTGACGCCGGGCGGGGCGGCCCGCGTGGCCGTCAATCGCTCCGCGCTGCCGAAGCGGTCGAAGCCCGCCAGGACCAGCACCACCACGACGGCCGTCGCCGGCCCGGCCAGCGGATGGACGATGCCGGCCAGCACCGGCGTGATCAGGACCAGGTGGCGCAGGCCCCAGCTGTAGAGAATGCCGGCGCGCCGGACGTAGACCCGGCCGGCATCGTTCCAGCGCCGACGCGCGTCGGAGCCGACCGGCATGGCGCTCACGAAGCCGGCGTGGTTGTAGTAGCGCACCGCCATCACCGACAGCACGAGGGACGCGAACAGTTGCGCCATCAGCAGCAGCTCGAGCATGAAGCGCGGGGTGATCTGTGCGGCGCTGGACGCCGGGTCGAGGGCCGAGTGCAGCGACGGCGCGGCCAGCGTCGCCGTGCCCATCAGGGCCAGTGCCGCCGTCGATGCGGTCATCGTGGCCGACATCAGCGAATTGCGCAGCGTCTGCACGGCGAGGATCTCCGACCCCGGGTGGGCGGACACGGCCGTGAACCAGTCCTCCCGCAGCACGGCATGCCCGTTGCGCGCCAGCGCGGCCGATGGCTCGCCGTGCCGGCGGTGGCCCCACGCCAGGGCCGATTCGTAGACGCCCAGCAGGCCCATCGTGGCCCATGCGGCGACCCAGCTGACGGTGCTCGACATGGGTCGATCTCAGCCGGCGAGCGCCAGCGCCGCGCGGCGGCGCCGCTCGAGCAGCTCGAAGACGAGCATGCCGGCCAGCATGGCGGCCACGAAGACCAGCGCCTGCGTCTTGCCCATGCCGAGCGCGACCAGCGCGGGGCCGGGGCAGAACCCGGCGATGCCCCAGCCGATGCCGAAGAGAACGCTGCCGCCGACCAGACGCCGGTCGATCTGGCGCAGCGTCGGCAGGCGCATCGGCGCGCCGATCAGCGACAGCTTGCGCCGGCGGGCCAGCGCGAAGGCCGGCAGGCCGACGGCGATCGCGCCGCCCATGACCAGGGCCAGCGAGGGGTCCCAGGCGCCAGCGAGGTCGAGGAAGCCGAGCACCTTGGCGGGATCGGCCATGCCCGAGAGGATCAGGCCGAAGCCGAAGACCAGGCCAGCCAGCAAAGAGGTCAGGATCTGCATGGGGATGCGCCTTTCAGAAGTTGAACACGTGCCGTGTCACGAACACCGTCGCGAAGCCCGCGCCCATGAAGGCCAGCGTTGCCGCCAGCGAGCGCGGCGACAGGCGCGACAGCCCGCAGACGCCGTGGCCGCTGGTGCAGCCCGCGCCGTAGCGCGTGCCCACGCCGACCAGCAGGCCGGCCAACACCAGCGCGCCGGTGCCCGCGTCGATGCGCGGCACCGGCAGGGCGCCGAACAGCCGGTAGGCCAGCGGCGCGGCGACCAGGCCCGCCACGAAGACGACGCGCCAGGCCGTGTCGCCGCGAGTCGGGTTCAGCAGCCCGCCCAGCACCCCGCTGATGCCGGCGATGCGGCCGTTGAGCAGCACGAACATCGCCGCCGCGAGGCCGATGAGTGCACCGCCGGCCAGCGCGGACAGGGGCGTGAAGTTCTGCCAGTCGATCGTCATGGTCATTCCTTTGGACAGTAGAGGCGGTAGAGCAGCGTGATGATCTCGAGGATGGCCGGGTCGGCCACGCTGTAGAAGATGTTCTTGCCTTCGCGGCGCGTCTGCACCACGCCGTCGCCGCGCAGCACGCCCAGTTGCTGCGACAGGGTGGGCTGGTGGATGCCCAGCGTCTGCTCCAGGTCGCTCACGCACATCTCGCCTTGCGAGAGCTGGCACAGCAGCAGCAGACGCTCGGGGTTGGCCAGCAGCTTGAGCACGCCGACGGCCTGGCCGGCGGCGCCGCGGAGCAATTCGGGATCGATGACGGTGGGGGTCGTTGACATGGGTGCTTTCAAATTCGATTTCGATATTATGTTGAAAAATATAATATTAGTCAATCGATTGAAATCGCTTCGCCCGGCGGCGCCGCAGGAACCGCAACGGGGCGGAGCCTCAGACGCCCAGGTAGCGCGTCCAGAGACCGCGGTCGGCGTCGAGCGCGGCGGAGTCGCCCTGCCACACCGCGCGGCCGCGTTCGAGGATGAGGTGCCGGTCGGCCAGCGGCAGCAGGCGCTGCACGTACTTGTCGACCACCAGGATCGCCTCGCCCTCGGCCTTCAGCGTGGCCAGGCAGCGCCAGATCTCTTCGCGGATCAGGGGCGCCAGGCCCTCGGTCGCCTCGTCGAGGATCAGCAGCTTCGGGTGCGTCGACAGCGCACGCGCGATGGCCAGCATCTGCTGCTCGCCGCCCGAGAGCTGGTTGCCCGCGTTGGCCTTGCGTTCGCCCAGGCGCGGGAACAGGCCGTAGAGCGCATCGACCGTCCAGCGCGGCGCCTGCCCGGCCCGGGGCCGCGCGAAGGCGCGCAGGTGCTCGTCGACGCTCAGGTTCGGGAACACGTGCCGGCCCTCGGGCACGATGGCCACCCCGCGGCGGCCGATGGCGTCGGGCCGCGTGCCGCCGATCTCGGCGCCCTCGAAACGCACGCTGCCGCGCATCGGCTTGAGCGTGCCGGTCAGCACCTTCAGCAGCGTGCTCTTGCCCATGCCGTTGCGCCCGAGCAGCGCCATCACTTCGCCGGGCTTCACGTCGATGTCGACGCCGAACAGCACCTGGCTCGCGCCGTAGCCGGCCTCGATGCCGGTCGCTTCGAGCAGCTTGCTCATGAATGTCCCTCTGCTTCGGTGCCCAGGTACACGGCCTGCACGTCGGGGTGGCCGCGCACCTCGTCGGCGGTACCGGTCATCAGGACCTTGCCCTGCACCAGCACGGTCAGGCGGTCGGCCAGGCGGAACACCGCGTCCATGTCGTGTTCGATCAGCAGGATCGCCATCTCGTTGCGCAGCGATTCGATCAGCGCCACCATGCGCGCCGACTCGTCCGGCCCCATGCCGGCCATCGGCTCGTCGAGCAGCAGCAGCTTCGGATTCGCGGCCAGGGCCAGCGCCACGTCGAGCGCGCGCTGCGCGCCGTGCGGCAGCGTGCCCGCGATGCGGTGGCGCTCGCTCGCCAGGCCCACGCGCTCGGCCAGGGCTTCTGCCTTGGAAACCAGTTCGCTTTCGTTCGCGCGCGGCGCCATGAAGCGCAGGCTGCTGCCCGCATGCGCCTGCACCGCGAGCATCAGGTTGTCGTGCACCGTCTCCTTCGCGAAGACGCGCGTCACCTGGAAGCAGCGCGACAGGCCGGCGCCCACGCGCTGGTGGTCCTTCAGCGGCGTGATGTCGTGCTCGCCGAGCCAGATGCGGCCGGCGTCGGCCTTGAGCAGGCCGGAGATCAGGTTGACCAGCGTGGTCTTGCCGGCGCCGTTGGGGCCGATGAGCGCATGCACCTCGCCGGCGTCGACCGTGAGGTTCACGTGGTCGGTCGCCAGCAGGCCGCCGAAGCGCTTGACCAGTCCTTCGATGCGGAACAGGCTCATGCCGTCACCGCCTTCTTCTTGCGCGACAGCGCCGCGAGACCCTTGGGCGCCCACAGTGCGACCGCAATCAGCAGCAGCCCCAGCGGCAGATGCCAGTACTCGCTGTACTGCTTGAGCACCTCTTCGAGCAGCAGCCACACGGCCGCACCCACCGGCCCGCCCCAGCTGCGGCCCAGGCCGCCGATGACGACCATCACCACCAGCGTGGCCGATTGCGTCCAGTGCATCGCACCCGGGCTGATGAAGCCGTTGCCGCCGGCCAGCAGCGCGCCGGCCAGGCCCGCCACCGCACCGGCGATGGCGAAGGCCACCAGCTGGATGCGGAACACCGGGTAGCCCAGGGCGCGCATGCGCGTCTCGTTGTCGCGGATGCCCCTCAGCGCATGGCCGAAGCGCGAGCGCGTGGCGCGGTGCATCCAGCCCAGCGCCAGCGCCACCAGCACCAGCACCACCCAGTAGAAGGCCGACTCGTTGCCCAGGTCGAAGCCCAGGCCCAGTTCGGGCCGTGCCGGCAGCGTGTAGCCGTCGTCGCCGCCGTATTTGCGCAGCGACACGGCGATGAAGTACAGCATCTGCGCGAAGGCCAGCGTGGTCATGATGAAGTACACGCCGCGGGTGCGCAGGGCCACCGTGCCGATCAACGCGGCGACGAGGCCGGCGACCAGCGCGGCCATCGGCCACAGGACCCAGGCCGAGGTCACGCCGGCATCGGCGAAGGCGACCACCGTGTAGGCACCGACACCGATGAAGCCCGCGTGCCCCAGCGCCACCATGCCGCCGAAGCCGAGGATGAAGTTGAGGCTGGCCGCGGCCAGCGCCATGATCAGCACGCGCCGCACGAAGCCGATGTAGAACTCCATGCCCAGGAGCGGCGCGACCAGCGGGAAGGCGGCCAGTGCGACGAGCGGCACCAGCGGAAGAACGAAGCGTGCTTTCATGCGCGGGCGGAAAAGAGGCCCGAGGGCCGGAAGATCAACACCACCACCATCAGCGCGTACATCGCGACTTCGGCGAAGAGCGGGCCGAGGTCGGCCGCGGTGGCTGGCGGCAGCGTGGCGCGCAGCAGCATCGGCAGGAAGGCGCGGCCGATGGTGTCGACCAGGCCCACCAGCAGCGCGGCCACGAAGGCGCCGCGCACCGAGCCGATGCCGCCGATGACCAGCACCACCAGCGCGGGAATCAGGATCTGCTCGCCCATGCCGACCTGCACCGCGACGATCGGCCCCATCAGCGCACCGGCCAGCGCGGCCAGCGCCGCACCCAGCAGGAACACGCCGTTGAAGATGCGGCCCACGTGCACGCCCATCAGCTCGGCCATCGGCCGGTCCGACGCACCCGCGCGCACCCGCATGCCGATGCGCGTGTGGTTCACCAGCAGGTAGAGCGCCAGCGCGACCAGCACGCCCGCGCCGAGGATGACCAGGCGGTAGGCCGGGTAGGGCAGGCCGTCGATGATCTCGATCGGGCCGCTCAGCGCAGCGGGCGTGGGCGCCATCACCGGCGACGGGCCCCAGATCATCTTGACGACGTCGTCGGCCACCAGGATCACGCCGAAGGTCGCCAGCACCTGCGCGAGGTGATCGCGCTTGTAGAGCTGGCGCATCAGCAGCACTTCGAGCAGCGCCGCGACGACGACGGTGACGAGCACCGCCAACAAGATTGCCGCGACGAAGGAGCCGCTCTGCTGGTGCGCCTGCGCCGCCACGTACGCGCCCGACATGAACAGCGAGCCATGCGCCAGGTTCAGCACGTCCATGATGCCGAACACCAGCGTCAGACCCGCGGCCAGCAGGAACAGCATCAGGCCGAAGCCGAGGCCGTTGAGCAACTGCTCAAGAAAAAGAATACCGGTCATGAATCCTGACGGCCGTTGAACGATTCGGTTTGTTCGTGGAACACCGCGGAACCGGCTTTGCCGGGCCGCTGGTGTTGCCCCCGGAAGGGGGAAGGCGAAGCGACACGAAGTGCGCAAAGCCCCGGGGGAGAGCCTATTTCAGCGGGCAGTTGGCAGCGTAGGTGTCGCCGTAGTTGGTCAACAAGGTGCTCACCGTCTTGTTCGTGATCTTGCCTTGCGCGTTCTTGCCGATCACGCGCAGGTAGAAGTTCTCGATGGGGTAGTGGTTGTTCGCGTACTTGAAGCTGCCGCGCGTCGATGCGTAGTTGGCCTTCTTCAGCGCGGCGATCACGGCTTCGCGGTTCTGCGCGTTGCCGCCGGCCTGCTTCACGGCGGCGTCCATCGCCAGGATCACGTCGTAGGCCTGGGCGGCGTACAGCGAGGGGTAGCGGCCGTTGTATTCCTTCTTGAAGGCTTCGACGAAGGCCTTGTTGGCCGGGTTGTCCAGGTCGTGCGCCCAATGCGAGGTGTTGAACAGGCCCAGCATCGGCTCGCCCACGGCGCCGATCACGTCCTCGTCGGCCGAGAAGCCGCTGGTGACCAGCGTGATGTCCTTCGACAGGCCCGCACCCACGAACTGTTTGATGAAGTTGATGCCCATCGCGCCGGGCAGGAAGAAGTAGATCGAGTCGGGCTTGGCCGCGCGGATCTGCGCGAGTTCGGCGGCGTAGTCGATCTGGCCGAGCTTGGTGTAGAGCTCGTCGGCCACCTGGCCCTTGAACTGGCGCTTGACGCCGCCCAGCGCGTCCTTGCCGGCGGGGTAGTTCGGGGCGATCAGCACCATCTTCTTGAAGCCGCGTTCCTGCGCGAACTTGCCGGCAGCTTCGTGGAACTGGTCGTTCTGGTAGGCCGTGCCGAAGAAGTAGGCATTGCACTGGGCGCCGGCGAACTGGCTGGGGCCGGCGTTGGACGACAGGTAGGGCACCTTGGCGGCGAACAGCGTCGGGCCGACGGCCAGCGCGATGTTCGAGCCGATCGGGCCCGAGAACAGGTCGATCTTGTCGCGCTGAATCATGCGGTCGACCAGTTGCTTGGCCTGGTCGGGGCTGCCGGCCATGTCGGCCTGGACGAATTCCACCGGCTGGCCGCCCAGCTTGCCGCCCAGCTGCTTGATGCCCAGCGCGAAGCCGTCACGCGCCTCGGCGCCCAGCGCGGCGAAGGGGCCGGAGATGTCGAGCGCCAGGCCCACCTTCACAGGGGCGGCCAGCGCCGCGCCGGCCACGCCGAAGGCGGACGCGAGCATCAGGGAGCGCAGCGTGCGGGACAGGGCGGTCGCGACGGGTGGCTTGGTGGACTTCGAGCGCATTGGGAAGACTCCGGTTAGGTCAGGTTGGCACCACTTCGATGCATGTGCCCCGGCATTGTGCGGGCCACTTCATTCATAGGTAAATACTTTATGTCTGAAGCATCTGGTGTCAATCGGGCTTGCACGAACAGTGCCAGCCCGAATACCTGCTAGGCCGCCGGTCCGCCCCCGTGGGTGCGCTCAGCGCGTGCGCGCCGGCGCCAGCACCGCCGCGATCGCCACCACCATCAGCACCACGGCGGCCCAGTCCTGCCAGTGCAGCACCTCGCCCAGCCAGACCGCGCCGCTGAAGACGCCGAGCACCGGGATCAGCATCACGCTCAGCGTCGAGGCGATGGGCGGCAGCCCGCGGGCCAGCGAGAACCAGGCCGCATGCGCGAAGCCGAAGATCAGCGCCGCGTTGTAGAGGACGGCGCCCCAGGTCACGGTGCCGGGCATCTTCCACTGCGGCCGCTCGAACAACGCGCCCAGTACCGTGATCACGACGGCGGTGAGCGCGGTCATCCAGAACGAGATGGTCAGCGTGGGCACCGCCATCGTCGTGCGGCGCAGCAGCTGCGTGCCCAGCGCCCAGGTCGCCGCGGCCAGCAGCGCCAGCGCCATGTAGCCGGGCTTGCCGGCCATCCCGACGAGTTCGTGCCACAGCAGCAGCGCGACGCCCAAAGCCGCGGCGCCCACGCCCATCCAGGCGCGCGCGCTCAGGCGGTTGGAGAAGAGCCATGCGCCGATTACGGCCGAGAAGATCGGCATGGTGTAGCCGAGGATGGCCGAGCGCCCGCTCGACAGCTCCTTGACCGCCAGCATCATGCAGGCGTGCCAGACGAACATGTTGGTGGCCGCCAGCCACAGCAGCTCCGGCCAGTGGCGGCGCGGCACGCGGAAGGGCACCTTCATCGCCACCAGCGCCAGGCCGAGCACCGGCAGGCCGAGCCACAGCGACAGCGCGCGGAAGCTCAGCGGCGGAAAGTCCGTCACGCCCAGCTTCATCACCGGCCAGTTGAGGCCCCACACCAGCGTGAGGGGAACGAGCAGCGCGAGCTGGCGGCGGGTCAATGTCTCCATGGGCGCGAATTGTGGCGGGTGGCGCGCCGGCGCGCTGTCAGCCCCGGCGCCACCGCCCGCCGAACATCACGACGGCCAGCGCCATCACCACGCACGCGCTGCCGGCCCATTGCCAACCCGACACCGTCTCGCCCAGCGCGAGCATGCCTGCCGCGAGCCCGATCACCGGCACGCCCAGGCTGAAGGGCGCGACCCGGTTGGCGGCGTGGCGCTTGAGCAGCCAGGTCCACATCGCGTAGGCCGCGATGGTCGCGAACCAGCCGAGGTAGGCCACACCGGCCCAGGCGCCGAAGCTCGCGTGGGTCCATTGCCAGCGCGTGGCGGCGGGCTCGAAGCACCACGCCATCACCGCGAAGGGCAGGATCGGCACCAGCGACATCCACACCACGAAGCCCAGCGGGTCGTAGCCCGGCTGCGACTGCTGGGCGCGCCGCACGATGATGTTCGACACCGCCCACATCGCAGCGGCGCCCAGGTTCAGCAGCAGGCTCAGCAGCGTGATGCCCCCGCTGGCGCCGCCAAGGTTCAGCGCGAAGCAGGCCAGCCCTGCCGCGGCAAGCACCAGCCCTGCGCGCAGCGGCCCGTTGAGCCGCTCGTGCAGCAGCACCATACCCAGCAGCGTGGTGAAGAACACCTGCGTCTGCATCAGCACCGAGGCCAGGGCGGCCGTCATGCCCACCTGTAGCGCCACGAACAGCAGGCCGAACTGCCCGAGCTGCGCCAGCCCGGCCGGCAGCAGCCAGCGCCATGACAGCTTGGGCTTCTTGATGAAGAACAGCAGCGGCAGCACCGCGAACACGTAGCGGAAGGTGCCGAGCTGGAAGGGCGTGAAGTCGCGCAGCGAGAACTTCATCGCCACGAAGTTGAGGCCCCAGATGACGACGACGCCGAGTGCGGCGAGGAGGTCGAGGCCCATCAGGGGCGCTTGTGAATTCGCCGATGGCTGTGCGCTCATCAGAGCACTTCGTCGCGCAGTTGGTACCAGCGGTACAGCATGCGCTGGCCGAAACGGCGAAAGGGCGCGGCCCACTCGCCCTGGGCCGGGAACGGCAAGGGACTGTCGTAGATGGGGAGGTCGAACATCGCGTCATCATGCCCCGCCATGCGCTGCGCCAGCCGCCTTCCCGCATGCGCCGAGAACGACACGCCGTTGCCGCCGTAGCCCAGCGCATAGAACACGCTCTGCTTCGCGTCGGGCTGCACGATGCGCGGCATCATGTCGTGTGCCACATCGACCCAGCCCCACCACGAGTAGTCGATCTGGATGCCCTTGAGCGCCGGGAACTTGCGCTCGAGGCCGTCGACCAGCAGCCGGTAGTGCACGTCGCGGTGCGCGTCGGCGCCGGTGATGGCGCTGCGGCTGCCGATCTGCACGCGCCGGTCGGGCAGCAGGCGGTAGTAGAAGCGCAGCGTGCGCGTGTCGGTGATGGCTTCGTGCGTGAGGAAGTTGGTCGCCTTCAGCTCCGCGTCGGTGAGCGGCCGCGTGACGATCGAGTTCGACAGCACCGGGAACAGGCGGTTCTTCAACGTCGGGTGCAGGCCGGGTGCGGTGTACGCGCCGGTGGCAATGCCCACCGCGCGGGCGCGCACCGTGCCGCCGGGCGTCTTCAGGTGATGCACGCCGTTCTTCGTCTCCCAGCCGATCACCGGGCTCGACGGGTGCACGCGGGCGCCGCCGGCGCGTGCGCGCTTCAGGTAGCTGTAGGCCAGCTTGAGCGGGTGCACGCAGATGCCCTCGGGCTCGTGCATGGCGCCGTGCGCGTCGCGGTCGTCGCAGTAGCGGCTGCGCACTTCGTCGGCGCTGAGCATGCGCGCGTCGTAGCCGAAGTGGTCGCGCATCACGCGCGTCTCGTTCTCGAGGAAGGCCATCTTCTTCGCGCGGTGCGCGATGTACAGGTGTCCGCCACCCTGCGGCTCGCAGTCGGACGTGGCGACCAGGTCCTTGAAGGTCTGGAAGCCGTAGCGGATCTCGGCGTCGAGCCGCTTGGCCGTGGCCAGGCCCCAGCGCTCGATCCACTGCGAGCGGTACAGCCGCCCGCTGGCGTTCTGGCCCTGCCCGCCGTTGCGGCTGGTGCAGCCCCAGGCCACGCGGTTGGCTTCGAGCACCACCGCCTTGATGCCGTGTTCCTCCGCGAGAAACAGTGCCGTCGCGAGGCCCGTGAAGCCCGAGCCGATGATGACCACGTCGGCATCGACATCGCCCGCCACCGGGCCGTCGTCGTCGGGCGCGGGGCCGGCGGTGGCGGCCCAGTAGGTGGGGGCGTAGTCGAGGTTGTGGCCGGGTCCGTCGGACACCAGCGGGTCGTAGGCCGGGTCGTAGGGCGCGAAGAGTTCGCGGGGCGTGGTGATGCTCATGGCGGTGTCCGGGGTCAGAGCGGCGGCAGGGCGGGGCGGGCCTTGCGGAACACGTTCTTGACGAGGATCTTCCCGTCCTTGAAGGTGAAGAGGTCGACGCCGTCGGACTCGCTGCGCGTGCCGTCGAGCGCCGTGCCGGTGAAGGTCCATTCGGACAGGCCGCGGTCGCCCATCACCAGGTGCTTGCCGTTGCGCCACTGCGCATCGGGGAAGTTCTTCCACGCCGATGCGAAGGCGGCGGACACGGCCTCGTGCCCGGTGTGGCGCGTGCCGAAAGCCTCGGGGCCGGCGGCGGTGTCGAACACGCAGTCGGCGTGCATGAAGGACATCAGCGCGGGCAGGTCGTGGCGGTTCCACGCGTCGGAAAACGCAGCGAGCATGTCGGTGGTGACGGCAGGGGTGGCGGTGGTCAAGAGGCTTCCTTGGCGGGGGCGGATCGGTGTGGCGAACGGCACGCAAACTGCGTCTGTGTGCGGGTGAGCAAAGGTTAAGCTCCGCCCCTTCTGCCCCATAGAGCCAGTCCGCCCCCATCGTGAAAGCCAGACCCGCCACCGCATGCACCATCGACGTCCGCGCGCCCTTTTCGGGTGCGTGCCGACGCGCGGAGCGATCGGCGGCATGAGCGCGTTGCCGCCCGCGTCGAGCCCGCTGTGGGCCCAGCTCTTCATGCTCGACGACAACACCCGCCTGCCGCTGCAAGCGCGGCTGCGGCTCAAGGTGGTGCAGGTCATCCTCGACGGCCGGCTGGCCCCCGGTGCGGCGCTGCCGTCGTCGCGCGACCTCGCACAGGCGCTGGGCCTGAGCCGCAACACCGTGACCGCCGTGTACCAGCAGCTGGTGGACGAGGCCTACCTCGAAGCGCGCCCGCGCTCGGGCGTGTTCGTGCGCCAGGGCGCACGACCCGCCACCATCGGCGACCCCGCGCGCATCGTCGACCCCTTCAGCCGCGAAGGCGCCGCGAGCGGCACGCCGACGCAATGGCACACGCGCGTGCTGCGCTCGCTGACCGACCAGCCCACCCTGTCGAAGCCCGACCGCTGGCGCGAGGTGCCCTACCCCTTCGTCTACGGCACGCACGACGCGCAGCTGTTTCCCACCGAAGACTTCCGCGAATGCTGCGTGCGCAGCCTCGCGCGCTCGCAGTTGCCCCACTGGACGCCCGACTTCGAGACCGACGATGTGCCCGACCTCATCGAGCAGATCCGCACGCGCCTGCTGCCCAAGCGCGGCGTGTTCGCGCGGCCCGAAGAGATCTTGGTCACCGTCGGCGCGCAGCACGCCTGCTACCTCATCGCCGAGGCCCTGTTCGACCGCCACACGCGCGTCGGCTTCGAGGAGCCCGGCTACCCGCATGCGCGCAACACCTTCTCGCTGCGCACGTCGCAGATCATCGGCGTGCCGGTCGACGAGCAGGGGCTGGTGGTCGAATCGCTGCCCGCGCTCGACTACGTCTTCGTCACGCCGTCGCACCAGAGCCCGACCACGCACACGCTGAGCCTGGAGCGCCGCCAGTGGCTGCTGCGCAAGGCCGCGCTGCAGGACTTCGTCGTCATCGAAGACGACTACGAGGCCGAGAACCTCTACGCCGGCGAACCCACGCCCGCCCTCAAGAGCCTGGACAAGACCGGCCGCGTGATCTACATCGGCTCACTCAGCAAGAGCCTCTCGCCCGCCATGCGGCTCGGCTTCATCGTGGCGCAGAAGGAACTGGTGAGCGAACTGCGCGTGCTGCGCCACGCCATGGTGCGGCACCCCAGCGCCTTCCTGCAGCATGCGTATGCGCTGTTCCTCTCGCTCGGCCACCACGACTCGCACGCGCGCCGCGTGAACCAGGTGCTGGCACAGCGCATGGACGCCGCCATGAAGGCGCTGGCCGAACACATCCCCGAATTCGAATGCACGCCCGCGCAGGGCGGCGCGTCGCTGTGGGTGAAGACGCCCGATTGGTTGGATGGCGGTGAGCTGGCCGTGCGGGCGCGTGAGCATGGCGTGCTCATCGAACCCGGCGACGTGTTCTTCGCCCAGCCGCCGCGGCCGTGTCCGTATTTCAGGTTGAGGCTGTCGTCGATCGATGTGGGACAAATCGAGGCGGGGGTTCGGGCGTTGCGGGAGGCGGTGCGGGGGATGGGGCGGGAGCGGGGATAGGCTGGGTCTGCATCAGGCGGCGGATTCAACTGGTCGATGCCACTCGATCTACGGCGCGTGGTGTTTGCAAGGTCGGGGTCGATCGGCTTGGCAGCCTCAGAGTGAAAAATCGTCCACGAACGACGCGTCGTCGGGCACAGAAAGACGTCGCGATTTCAAGCAGAACGGCAATACCCAAAGCTGCAGATCACCGCCATCGGGGAACTTGAATACAGGTAGTGGCCGAGCGAACGAGTCGGTCTTCGGAAAAATCAATACCAGGTCGCCCCGGCCGTCGAGATAGCTTCGACCATAGGCCTGCAGTTGATAGAAATCTTCCTGCGATAGCCCGTATTTGTCCGTGCCGTTCGACTTGAGTCCGTCCAGGAGCTTCCACTTGGTATCCAGAACCAGTTTGTTCTTGCCGGTGTCGCGTACCAGAAGATCAGGTTTCATCCTGAACCAGTTCTGCTCGAGATGATGGACAAGATGATGATCGCTCGCTTGCGTTTTCAACTGGAGCGGCCGGGCCAGTTGCCTCGACAGATTCCTGGCGACGAAGGCTTCGAATACGGCTTCCATCGGAAACAGCAACGACGGCGCACGGTGCTTGCCCTTGCCTGTCAATGGCGACTGCTCTTCGAGGATGATTCTGGACCAGGCCAACGCATCTGCGTAGTGCCCCATGCCTCGATCCAGACGCACGCGTTGAAAGTCGATCCTAGGTTGCGCGGAAAGCGGAATATCCGCAAACACGAACCCAAGTTCACGCGCAAACTGTTGGTTGACCTGCGATCTCGACAGCGCGAGTACGCGCCGCAACGCCGAATGCAATAGGCGGTTCTCCGGCCTGTCGATCGAAAACTCGTCGTGCTCGGTGAAGAACCGATCGGCGCGAAACAGGTTCTGTCGCAAATGCGACGCCACCACCAGCCTGCCCCTCAGGGCAAACAGATTTGCCTGCCTGCTGGAATAGTTGCTCCGCAATCCGCGTTTGACGACCCGCTCAACAGAGCCGAGAAACTCCGCGATGAAGACCTCCCACAATGGCATGCGAGTTGCCGAAATCCTGGCGCTGTCCGTCTTGATGTGCCGGAATTCTCTCAGGCAGCCCAGCATCTCGATCAAGAGTTGGCGCGCTTCCACGGCACCCCCATCAAGCATCTTGCCAACCTTGGGTAGCACCTCGATCTGGTAGCCGCCCGGCGCGTTGATCACGCCCACAAAGCTCTTGACCTGCACGACACGCTGGCCCCGGCGCTGCGCGAGTCGCAGCCAAGTCGACCCGCCTTCGTCGGCCGCTCGCCGGCATTCATCTTCCAGCCACCCATAGACGTTTGGCGGAATGCTATGCAAGCCGTCGACGACGCTGACCTTGGTGTCCTCCGGGTTTTCAGCCGCCAGGGCGTCGAACTCGTAGATCGTGATGCCTTCCACCGATTTCTCCAGCACTCAGGTCGGCATGGTTTGGTAAACGCCAATGTAGGCGTTCGGATTCGAGAACGCAGCTTCCTGTACGCCGTAGCGGCGCCTGATTGAGTAGCTTTCCATTCCATGATTTCCGCCGAACAGACGTGCCAGGTCATCTTCGTGATCATCGCTCTCGGAAACGAATTGAGCTGCCTCTTGCTTCTGGTTATCTCCTAGCACAAGCCGAATCTTCTGCCAGTCTTCGAAGAAATATTCTTCCAGCAACGGAAGGATTCGAATCCTGAATACCTGTTGCAACGCGACCAACCGTTCATCTCCGTCAGGGATTCTGGCAAGCGGTGTGAAGTAGGCATGACCAATGCAATGGTCGCGATCGAAAAGCATCTGGATGCGCTGGTTGATCGCGTCCAGCATCCGGGGCACGTGAATCGACTGGCCGCCGATGTTGACTCGCAAACCCGCCAGCGGCGCACCTGGCTCGTCGCGCGCATCCGGCATGACCGAAACGAACTCGAAACGTCGCCGCAATGCGGTATCGAGAAGTGCAAGTGATCGGTCTGCGGTGTTCATCGTGCCGATGATGTCGACATTGGCTGGGACTGAGAAGTGGTCCCCGGAATAGGGGAGCGTCACATGCAGGGCGTTTTCGGCGCCGTCCCGCTTGTCCGGTTCGATCAACGTGATCAGTTCGCCGAAGATTTTGCTGATGTTGCCTCTGTTGATCTCGTCGATCACCATGGCGAACTGCTGTCCGGGAGCCGACCTTGCTCGGCGGCACAGGTCCTTGAAGACACCTGGGCGGATTTCATACTGGACGTCGCCGGTCTCCATCTCTCCTTCCAGTACGGGCCTCAAGCCCTCGACGAAATCTTCGTACCCGTAGGACTGGTGGAAGGTCACGAAGTGATAGCGCTGGATGCTTTGGCTAGCGGGTGGTCCGGCCTTGTAGTCGCTTGCGAGCTTCTTTAGGTCTGCGCCTGCCTGATCCCAGTCGCCAGTTAAAAACCAGGTCGAATCCTTGTTCTTGTCGAACACGGCAGGCGCCATGCGCTTGCTCATCTTCACGGTGCTCGACTCCAGAATGGAGTGGTATTGCAATGCTCCCCACAACGTATTGCGTGGCGTCTTGTTCGCACTCTTGGTGGCGGCGATCGCCTTCATGAATGGATGTGCAAGCATGGCATCGACTTCTGCGGTACCGCCCAGGTCGAACAGCGTTGCCGCGGCACCCTCCCACCATGTCAGTCTTGCGATGGATTGAGCAATGAACTGACCGCGCCATTCCTCCTCAGATAAGGAAGATGTGGCCTGCTCGTACTGGCGCTTCAGCAGTCTCGACAGTTCGTAGGTTTTGCCGGTGCCGGGTGGACCGTAGTAGATGCGGTTGACAGGATGCCTTGCCAAATCTTCATCGCTTGCTTCATCCTCAATGGACAGCTCGTCGGGCGGTTCGTCGTAAAGCTCGTCGCGTTCCTCGCCGGTTTCGACAGGGTCGTCACGCAGTTGATCGGGCCAAAGACCCGGCCGCTCGGCCTCCAGCACCAGCCAGTCGTCAAGTGAGTCTCCTTCTTTCGACAAGCCGATTTCGATTTGCGCCACCAATGCAGGCGTCAGCGTTGCACGATTGAGCTTTGTCACTGGATCCAATGCGCGGGTCCAGGACAAGGTACGGTTCCGCGTGCCTCTGATCACGCCAAGTACGCCTGTGGCGCGCTCCCTGCCCGGATCTTTCCGCCCGAAGCGCACCTGAATGTCTTTACTCATGTGCCACCAATCCAGACCGGCATCGTGAACGGCACGTGCCAAGCGGCAGAAGAGCGCAGTGTCTTCCGGTGACCACGACGCACGGAAAGTCTGGAACGCGGGTTTGCTGTCGAAGTGTTTGAGCAAATCCTGATCGCTGATGGCCTTGCGAAGGTCGAGCTTGGAAACGACGTCCTCATAGCGAAGCTCGAAGCCTTGAATGGCTTTGACAGTCCATTCCATTAATTCTACGAACGACATGTTCAGTCCTTCGGGCACTGACAGAGTCGCCCTAAAAGGCGATTTCGGGTACTGCTGACTGAGATCGTCGTATCTTTTGCGCAGATCTGGATCACTTTTCGAGAGGTTATTGATGACGTCGATCTTGACGGTGAAACCATCAACGTCTATTCCGACGGTATACGCCAACTCCCGCGGAGCATCGGCCGAAGGGTAGATTCTTCCCCAGTTATACGGGATGAATCTCTTCTGCCATTGATCGGTCGGTTTTCGGACTGTCTTGTTGCTGCCCATCGGAAAGAAGGACTGTTGAACCGCTTCGGCCCATCGCTTCGTTACGTCGAACGCTTCATAGAGTTTTTCGTAGACCGTCTTCTGCTCCGGAATGGACTTGTTGTAGGTCGTCCCTTTCCATTTATTAAGCAGATCGAAATGGCTACTCGTGAAATAGTCCGTCATCGCGCTCAAACTCCTTCGACATCAGTTTCATGTTTATTTTGGTCATGGTACGAGAAACTTCGCCGTTGCCTCGTGCGGTCGGCGCCATGCCTTTCGCCATCGCAAGAGTCGTCAACACGATTAGACCGCGTGCGTTCGCGTCGCCACACCAGACGGCCATCGCCTGATGGTCGGGGAGATACTGCCGCCATGATCGACCACACGGGCATCCACGTCTCGGACCTGTCGCGCAGCAAGCGCTTCTACGAACCCGTACTCGCAACCCTGGGCCATGTGCCCCGGCGCGACCTGGGCGATGCCGTCGGCTATGGCAAGGCGGCGCCGGGGCCGTTCGATGATCCGGCCGGTGAGTTCTGGCTCACCGAAGGCACACCGCTCGTGCCCCGAAGCCACGTCGCTTTTCGCGCACGAAACAGGGAGAGCGTGGATGCGTTCTATCGCGCCGCACTGGCGGCCGGCGGCACGGACAACGGCGCGCCCGGCCTGCGTCTGGTCTACCACCCGCACTACTACGCCTGCTTCGTGCTGGACCCCGACGGCTACAACGTCGAGGCGGTCTGCCACGCGCCCCCGGGCTGAATGCCCGCGTGGCGCGCGGTCAGGCCGACCGGCTCTTGGCGCGCCGCGACAGCATGTTGAGCACTTCGACCAGCGTGGAGAAGGCCATCGCGGCGTAGATGTAGCCCTTGGGCACATGCACGCCGAAGCCGTCCGCGATCAGCACGGCGCCGATCATCAGCAGGAACCCGAGCGCGAGCATCACGACGGTCGGGTTGTGGTGGATGAAGTTGGCCAGCGGCTCGGCGGCGATCAGCATGACGGTGACGGCCGCGATCACGGCGATCACCATCACGGCCAGGTTGTCGGTCATGCCGACGGCCGTGAGGATGGAGTCCACGGAAAACACCATGTCCAGCAGCACGATCTGGACCAGCACCGACGAGAACGCGATCGATGCGGCGGCGCCGGCACCGGCCGTTCCCGCCGTGGGCGGCGGATCGACGTGGTGGTGGATTTCCTTCGTGGCCTTCCAGATCAGGAAGAGGCCGCCGGCGATCAGGATCAGGTCCCGCCACGAGAACAGGGTTTCGAAGCTCGGCGCCCCGTTGGCGTCCAGCGTGCCATTCAGGCCGAGATCGAAGACCGGCGCCGTGAGCCCGACCAGCCACGCGATCATCGACAGCAGGCCGAGCCGCATGATCAGCGCGAGCCCGATGCCGATGCGGCGTGCCCGCATGCGCTGGTGCGCCGGCAGCTTGTTCGACAGGATCGAGATGAAGATCAGGTTGTCGATGCCGAGGACGACTTCCATGATCACCAGGGCGACCAGCGCCGCCCAGGCGGTCGGGTCGGAGAACAGGGCTTGGAGGCTTTGCACGTTGTTCGGGCAGAGTGGAAATGGCCGGATGATGCCCGCTGCCACGGCCGCCTTTGGCGATGTCCGGTCTTCGACCAGGCCCTTCGGCGGCGGGCTACATCCGCCCCTTCCACGGCACCACCCTGCGCTCGACCCATCGCATCAGCAGGTCGAACAGATAGGCCACCACGCCGATCACGATGATCCCCATGATCACGATGTCGGTGCGCAGGAAGTTCGATGCGTTCAGCACCATCTGGCCCAGGCCGACGTTGGCGGCGACCATCTCGGCGGCGACCAGCGTGGTCCAGCCGAAGCCGATGGCGATGCGCATGCCGATCAGGATGTCGGGCATGGCCGAGGGCAGGATGACGTGGCGGATCACCTGCAGGTAGCTCGCGCCCATCGAGTACGCGGCGTTGATCTGCTCCTGCGACGCGCTGCGCATGCCCGAGCGCGCGGCGAGCGCCAGCGGTGCGAAGCAGCTCAAAAAGATCAGCAGCACCTTGGGCACTTCGTCGATGCCGAACCAGATGATGATCAGCGGCAGGTAGGCCAGCGGCGGCAGCGGCCGGTAGAACTCCAGCGGCGGGTCGAAGATGCCGCGCACCGTGCGCGACATGCCCATCGCGATGCCGATGGGAATCGCCGTCACGCAGGCCAGCACGAAGGCCGAGAACACGCGCAGCATGCTCGCGAGGAAGTGCTGCCACAGCGGCTTGTCGTTGGCCTGGCCGGTGAGGTATTCGTAGAACTGCTGGAACACGGCCTGCGGTGTGGGCAGGAAGATCGGCTTGACCAGCCCGAGGTTGGTCACGCCGAACCACACGGCGATGAGCACGGCCACGGTCAGCACGCTGATGCCCGCGCTGTTGCCCTCACCGGGCACCTTGAAGCGCGTGGTCTTGGGGGTGGCGGTGGTGGCCGGTGTCACAGGTGCAGCGGGCGCCGATGCAGGCATGGCCGCGGCGGGTGCGTCGATGGCGATGTCAGGCATGGGCGGCCTCGCGCTGGTGAATGATGGCGAGCACTTCCTCGCGCATGCGGATGAAGGCCGGCTCCGACTTGACCTTGCGCGCGTCGCCGTGCGCCAGGAACTGCCGCGAGAAGGGCACGTCGTCGTAGACATGCGAGATGCGGCCGGGGCTCGGGCTCATCACGATCAGCCGCGTGCCGAGGAACAGCGCCTCTTCGACCGAGTGCGTGATGAAGAAGACCATCTTGTTCGACTGGTTCCACGCGTGCAGAAGAATCTCCTGCACCGTCTCGCGGGTGAAGGCGTCGAGCGCGCCCATGGGTTCGTCCATGAGCAGCACGGCCGGGTCGCTGGCGAGCGCACGGGCGATGCCCACGCGCTGCTGCATGCCGCCCGACAGCTCGTACACCGCGCGGTCGGCGTACTTCTCGAGGCCGACCAGCGCGAGCTTCTGTTCGGCGATGGCGTCGCGCGTGGGCTTGTCCATGCCGGCGAGCCGCAGGCCCAGCGCCACGTTGTCGCGCACGTTCAACCAAGGCATCAGCGCATGCTTCTGAAAGACCACGCCGCGGTCGGCGCCGGGGCCGGTCACGGGCTGGCCGTCGAGCAGCACCTGCCCGCTCGATGGCGGCAGGAAGCCCGCGATGCAGTTGAGCAGCGTGCTCTTGCCGCAGCCCGATGCACCGAGCGCGACGACGAAGTCGCCGTCGTGCATCGTCAGGTTCACAGGCGCCAGCGCCTGCAGCGAGCCGCCCTTGACGGCGTAGTGGACCTCGAGGTCGCGGATGTCGAGCGTGGGCATGGCGTGCCTTGATTGCGGGTGGATGCGGGCTACTTCGCCATCGCCTTCTGCACGTAGGCCGTGGTCACGAACGCGCTGTAGTCGGGCTTGACCTCCTGCACGCGGCCCTGTTCCTTCAGGAAGGCCGCGGTGTTGGCCATGGCCTTGGCCGCACCGCCGCCCAGCCAGGCCGGCGACACCTGCTCGGCCAGCGTGGGGAAGGTGTACAGCGCCATGGCCGGTCCGACGTCGGCCGGGTTGGCCTTGGTCCACTTGGCCATCGCCTTGGTCTGCGGCGAGTCGGCCGTCCAGCTTTTGCCCGAGGCCTTGTACTCGTCGTTGGCGCGGTTCAGCGCCTTCACGAAAGCGACCATGAAGGGCTCGTTGGCGGCGGCCCATTGCTTGTTGACGATGATGCCCTCGAAGGTCGGCGCGCCCTTCTTGCCGATGCTGCCCGACGTGGCGATCACCTTGCCGTTGGTCTTGATCTTCGAGAGCACCGGGTCCCAGATGAAGGTGGCGTCGATGTCGCCGCGCTCCCAGGCGGCGGCGATCTCGGGTGGCCGCATGTTCATCACGTTGACGTCGCGGCCGGCCACGCCGTCCATCTTCATCGCGGCCATCAACTGGTAGTGCGCGGTCGAGACGAAGGGCGTCGCCACCTTCTTGCCCTTCAAGTCCTTCAGGCTGGTGATGTTGCTGCCGTTGCGCGCCACCAGGGCCTCGGCGTCGGCGATGTCGGCCGAGATCCAGAACAGCTGGATGTCCTGGCCCTGGCTGGCCGCGGCGGTCAGCGGGCTGGAGCCGGCTTCGCCCATCTGCACGTCGCCCGAGGCCATGGCGCGGATCACGTCGCCGCCGCCCGAGAACATGCGCCAGTTGATCTTGTAGCCCGTGGCCTTCTCGACCTCGCCCGATTCCATGACCAGGCGCAGCGGCACCAGCATGTCCTGGTGGGCAAAGGTCAGTTCCTTGGTTTGCGCCGCGGCCGCGCCGCTCAACAGGCAGGCCGCGAAGGCCATCGACAGATAGGGGATGAATTTCATGGGAGCTCCTGAGATCGACATCTGGAATGCAGCATCTCCACGATGCCGCGCCGATGCCGACTGTGCAGGCAAGCCCCGCGCCCGGTAAGTGCCAGCGCCCCGTCGCGTTTGGGGCCAGTGCCGGCCGCCGCGCTTTCGTTCTGGTGCGTGGCCGGCCGGTCGCACTCAGGCGGTGCGCATCATTCTGGCGCTCGATGAGCCAGTCGGCGGCCTTGATGGACGTCGAGGTTGTGCTCGATCAGCACGATGGTGTTGCCCGCGTCGAGCAGCGTGTGCAGCTTGCGCTCGATGGTCGGCACCGCCTTCAGGAATTCATGCGCGGCCTCGACCGTCATCTTGAGGATCTGCGCGATGTTCTTGCCCTTGTACTGGACTTCGAGCGTCTCGCGGTTGTAGCGCTGGCCGTGCCGACGCGGTCACGCTGTCGCCCTTCATGGTTTCGATTCGGCGCGCCCTATCTGACGCATGCGGGCAAGGGCGCCTTCATGGCTGTGCCGCACCAGCAATCCGGGCGGTGCCGTGGTGCAAAAAACCGGACGCACTGGAACAAGAAGTGCGGGGGCATTGCGCGTAACTTTGCTACTTCCATAGAACCTGAACAGAACACAGCATGACCTACGTTGCCGCGCCCGAGCGCTACCAGCAGATGCAATACCGCCACACCGGCCGCAGCGGGCTCAAGCTGCCCGTGCTGTCGCTGGGCCTCTGGCACAACTTCGGTGACACCACGCCTTTCGAGCGCCAGCGCGACATGTTGCGCACCGCATTCGACCTGGGCATCACGCACTTCGACCTGGCCAACAACTACGGCCCGCCCTTCGGCAGCGCCGAGCGCAACTTCGGCCGCCACCTGAAGGAAGACTTCAAGGCGCACCGCGACGAGCTGGTGATCTCGACCAAGGCCGGCTGGAGCATGTGGCAGGGCCCGTACGGGCGTGGCGGCGGTTCGCGCAAGCACATCCTCGCCAGCCTCGGCCAGTCGCTCAGCCGCCTGGGGCTCGACTACGTCGATATCTTCTATTCGCACCGCTTCGACGCCGACACGCCGCTGGAGGAAACCGCTGCGGCGTACGCCAGCGCTGTGCAGCAGGGCAAGGCGCTGTACGTCGGCATTTCGTCGTACTCGGCCAACAAGACGCGCGAATTCGCACGTCTGCTGGCCGCACACCAGGTGCCGCTGCTGATCCACCAACCGGCCTACAACATGCTCAACCGCTGGATCGAGTCGGAGCTGACCGGCACGCTCGAGACGCTGGGCGCCGGCTGCATCGCCTTCACGCCGTTGGCGCAGGGCCTCTTGACTGACAAGTACCTGAGCGGCATTCCGGCCGATGCACGGATCAATCAGCCGGGTGGCGATTCGCTGCCGGCCTCGCACCTGAGCGAGCGCAACCTGGCCGCGGTGCGCATGCTCAACGAGCTGGCGCAGGGCCGCGGCCAGACGCTCGCGCAGATGGCAGTGGCGTGGATCCTGCGGGACCCGCGCATGACTTCCGTGCTCATCGGCGCCAGCAGCGCCCGACAGATCCGCGAAAACGTCAAGGCGCTGGAGCGCCTCGATTTCACCGCAGAGGAATTGGCCAAGATCGATCGTCACCTGATCGATGGCGGCGTGAATCTCTGGGAAAAGCCCTCGACGGATCAGCGGATCTGAGCTCTGGCGACATGTCGCCCGGATGAAGGACTTGATCGCAAATGAACCAGGAACCGCCAAAAGACGCCAATGCGGTTATCTGCAAGTTCCTTAACATTCTCGAACAAGAAGGAGTGCAGTGCTCTGAAATAACCTGAAAGAACTGATGCGGCATGTGGGAAGTAATTCCAATTGTCTGTCGGAGCTGCGTTTTCCCACGTTGAAAGCGCAAGGTTCTTCATCTCGGAACACTGAGGATATTGAAATGATCAAGCGTTGTCTTTGGGGTGCGATCGCCGCCTTGTCCTTGTCGGCCAATGCGCAGAGTTCGGTCACCATCTACGGCATCATCGATGCGGGCATCACCTATATCGACAATCAGGGCGGCGGGAAGCAATACAAATTCGCCGACGGCGTCAATTACGGAAATCGGCTCGGATTTCGCGGCGCGGAAGACCTGGGCGGCGGCTTGCGTGCGCTGTTCAACCTCGAAATGGGCTTCAACCTGCGCAACGGAACCCTGGCCCAGGGCGGTCGCGGCTTCGGCCGGCAATCGTGGGTCGGGCTGGAAAGCGCCTCGCTCGGCACTGTGACCATGGGCCGCCAGTACGACTTCGTGCGGGACTATCTCACCCAGTTCAACTACGGCGGCTTCGCGAGCGTCTACGCCGGCCACCAGGGCGATTACGACCGTATTTCCGGCAAGCAGATGGACAACACCGTCAAGTACGTGACGCCCAGTTTCGGTGGTTTCACGGCGGGCGCGATGTTCGCGTTCGGCGAGCAGATCGACGCCTTCAACACCAAGACGGCCTTCAGCCTAGGCAGTGGCTACAAGAACGGCCCGCTGAGCGTCGGCGCCGCCTATGTGCGGCTCAACGACACCAACGTCTATCCCTACGCGCAGACCGGCGTGTTCTCGTTCATGGGGGTTCCCGCGGCGGTCGCCGATCCCGCAACGAACACCGTGACCGATCTCTACGGGACGACGGGTTCGGGCTTCCTCGTGGACAAGCAGGAAATCGCCGGCATCGGCATCAGCTACAACTTCGAGAAGTTCCTGCTCGCGGCCAACACCACGGCCACCAAGTTCACCAAGGGCGACAACAGCACGACACAGCACGTGTACGAGCTCGGCGGGATGTATTTCCTGGGAGGCCCGTGGGCGCTCGTCGGCGGCTACCAGCACGTGACCATGGCCGACGACAGGTGGAACCAATACACCGGTGCGGTGCGCTACAGCCTGTCCAAGCGCACGACGATCTATGCATCGGCGTCCTATCTGCATGCGTCGTCGAATGTCGATGCCTCGCAAGGCGCCGGCTTCTACACGCTGCCCTCGAACGACAACTCGCAGACGACCTACCGCGTCGCGCTGGTCCATACCTTCTGACGACGAGGAGGGGAGCGCACATGAATCCATCGATGCTGCTGCGCTACTGGTGGCTTTGCCTGTTTCGAGCGGTCGAGCATGTTCCGCCTGGCCGGCATGTGACTTGCAGCCCCGTCGGTGCACCTCGCTGCCGGACGCCCCCCCTTTTCTGAACGAATGCCCGAGAGAATCCCATGACCATCGCAGAGACCCTTTCCATCCGCAAACTCAAGGACAACTACGGCGCCGAAGTGCTCGGCGTCGACGTGTCCGCCGGCGACGTCGACACGCTGCAGGAGGTGGTCAACACCTTCAACCTGCACGGCGCCGTGCTGCTGCGCGGCCAGTCGCTCACGCCCGAGCAACTGGTGAACTTCGCGCGCGCCTTCGGCGAGCCCGAAGACCACACCATCCAGGAGCACACGATGCCGGGCTTCCCGGAGATCTACATGCTCTCCAACCGCGAAGTCAACGGAAAGCCGATCGGCAGCCACCGCGACGGCGTGGGCTGGCACACCGACTTTTCGTACAAGGAGAAGCCGGTGATGTGCACGATGCTCTACGCGGTCGAAGTGCCGGCCGAGGGTGGCGACACGCTGCTGGCCGACATGTGCGCGGCCTACGACGCGCTGCCCGAAGCCAAGCGCGCCGAGCTCGACGGCCTGAAGGTGCACCACAGCTACGAGCATCTGATGACCACGCGGCTCTACGCCAAGCGGGAACTCTCGCCCGAACTCAAGGCCGAGAACCCCGACGTGATCCATCCGCTGATCCGCACGCACCCGGCCAACGGCCGCAAGGCGCTGTGGCCCAGCAGCGGCACCGTCAAGGGTGTGATCGGCATGGAGAACCCCGCGGGCGTCGACCTGGTCGATTCGCTGGTCGAGTACGGCACGCAGGATCAGTTCGTCTACCGCCACAAGTGGCAGGTCGGCGACCTGCTGGTCTGGGACAACCGCTGCTCGCTGCACACGGGCTCGCTGTTCGACGACAAGAAATACATCCGCGAAGCGCACCGCCTCTGGGTCAAGGGCGATCGCCCCTTCTGACCTGCTCCATCGCAACCTCCGCCGTGCTCGTCACGCCGGAGGTTTTCTCTTTCCGCTGAGGAACCGCCATGATCAATCGCCGCAATTTCACGCAGTCCGTTCCCGTCGGCATCGCTGGCCTGCTGCTCGCGCAATGGGGCATCGACGCCAACGCCGCGACGGAGCAGGTGCGCATCGCCTATCCGATCGACGTGCCGAGCTGGGACCCGAGCAAGAGCGCTGCGCCCAACCCGACCGCGCTCTTCAAGTGCGTGTTCGACCAGCCGCTTGAATACACGCCCGACTCCAAGCTGCAGCCCGGAGTGGTCAAGCACTACGAGTGGCTCGACAAGGAAGGCCTGGTGCTGCAGGTCGACCTGCGCGACGACGTGTTCTTTCACAACGGCGACAAGCTCACGTCGGAAGATTTCAAGTTCACCTTCTTCGACCGTCTGCGCGCCGAAAAGGGGCTGCAGCTGAGCTTCATCTGGGGCGGCATCACCGCCATCGAGACGCCGTCGCCCACGCGCGCGATCATCCGCTTCGGCAAGCCCATGGTCACGGCGCCGCAGTTCCTCGGCTACAGCGCGGCCTTCATCTTGCCCAAGGCCTACTTCGAGAAGGTCGGGCTCGACGGCTTCCTCGCCAAGCCCATCGGTTCGGGGCCGTACAAGCTGGTCGACTACCAGCGCGACTCGAGCATCACGCTCGAGGCCTTCGACCGATACTGGCGCGGCCCGGCGAAGATTCGCAAGATCGTGTTCCAGGTCGTGAAGGACCCGACCACGCGCGTCTCGGCCGTGCAGTCCGGCCAGGTGCAGCTGGCCGCTGCGCTGCCGATGCGCGAGGCGCTGCGCCTGGGTCAGAGCCCGGGCCTGGCCAACAGCCTCACGCCCACGGTCGACACCTATCTCGTGCAGATGGTCAACAGCGGCCCGCTGGTCGACAGGAACGTGCGCCTCGCGATGCACCACGCGATCGACAAGCAGGCCCTCTCCAAGGCCTTCTTCAACAGCATCGCGGCGCCGCTCTCGACCGCAGCGGCGCCGGGCACCCCGGCCTATGCACCCGACTACGCGTTCGCCTTCGACCCGGCCCGCTCGCAGGCGCTGCTGAAGGAGTCCGGGTATGGCCCCGGCAAGCCCGTGCAGTTCCGCTTCTTCGCCACCAACGGCATCTACCCCAACGACTTCGAGATGGCCCGCGCCCTCGTGCAGATGTGGAAGAAGGTCGGCATCGACGCTGCGCTGGAGGTGATCGAGCCGGCCCAGTACTACACCAAGGTGCAGGCCGGCAAGCTCGAGGGCCCGACGCTCTGGTTCTGGACCAACGCCACTGGCGACCCGGAACTGTCTGCCGGCTACTACCTGGACCCGAAGAAAAGCTTCTCGGTCTGGCGTAGCCCGGATGTCTCGACGCAACTCGATCCGCTGCTGGTCGAACTCAACCTGGAGAAACGCATCGAGGGCTACAAGAAGTTTCACGTCTGGGCGGTGGAGCAAGGCTATTCGCTGCCGCTGGTGCAGGGTGTGTCCACCGTGGCCTATGCCAAGGCCGAGGCCGGCTACAAGCCGTTCCGCAACGGGTGGATCCTGCCGTACTACTGGAGCGCTTGAGCACGAAATCGATCTGAACGTGTCGCGGAAGGCCGCGGTTCCGGTGCACGCCGGACCGCGGCCTTTTCACATCCGCGCGCACTGATGGCGCGGTTCTCGCTATGAGATCGGACGTCATGTTTTTGCTGCTTTCGCGTTCGATCTCCCACGGCCCAAGATGGTGCGCCCCCAGGCCATTGGTCGTGCGCCTGATGGCAAGACCCGTGCGGGTGGCGGGTCCTAAGATCGTTTGCACTCAAGGCCTTTTCGGGGAATGAGACTCCCGCGAAAAGAATTCATCTCGAAGGCGCAGCAATGACTTTTTCTCCCACGGACCAATTCTTTGAAGAACTCGACAGCTCGGTCTTGTCCGTTCAAAAAGCGCAGGCACTTCCCCCAGTTTGCTACACGGATCGCAATTTCTACGAATTCGAGAAAGAGGCGGTCTTCAACCACGAATGGCTGTGCGTCGGCCGCGAGTCGTGGGTGACCAAGCCCGGCGATTACTTCACCACGAAGATCATCGGCGAGCCACTCGTCATCGCGCGTAATCGCGCCGGCGAGATCAAGGCGATGTCGTCGGTGTGCCAGCACCGCGCCATGCTGGTGGCCGAGGGCCACGGCAACACCAACGCCTTTCTCTGCCCGTATCACCACTGGGCCTACTCGCTCGACGGCGACCTGATCGGCGCGCCCGCCATGGAGCAGACCCTGGGCTTCGACAAGAAGGCCTTCTGCCTGCCGACGCTGAAGGTCGAGGTCTGGCAGGGCTTCGTCTTCGTGAACTTCGATCCCATGGCCGAGCCGCTGGCACCGCGCCTTGCGGAAGTGACGCAGGCGCTGGCCAACTTCGACCTGGCCCATCTCGACGGCCCGCGGCCCGACAAGCCAGCCCACTTCGCGTGGAACTGGAAGGTCATGTTCGAGAACAACAACGACGGCTACCACGCCAACCGGCTGCACCACGGCCCGCTTCACGACTTCGTGCCGAGCGCGATGGCGAGCTTTCCGGACCTGCCCGAGACCACCGCCGGCTACTACCGCTTCAACGGCACGCTGCACCAGGACGCCAGCTTCAACGCCACGCAGAAGGCCATCCTGCCGGTGTTCCCCAAGCTCAACACCGAAGAGCGCAACCGCATGATGTTCGCCAACATCCCGCCCACGCTGTCGCTGGTGATGATGAGCGACATGGTCATCTACATGATCCTGCGCGCCGACGGCCCCGAGACGCACGAGATGGACACCGGCCTGCTGTTCGCGCCGGGGGCCATGAAGGACCCGCTGTTCCAGCAGCGCATGGCGATGAACATGCACGCGGCCAACGAGATCATCGCGCAGGACCTGCATGTCGATGAGCTAGTGCAGGTGGGCCTGCGTTCGCGCTTCGCCACGCGCGGCCGCTATTCGTGGCAGGAGCAGGCGCAGCGCGAGTTCAACAACTGGCTGGTGCCGCGCTACCAGGCCGCCTGGAAAGCCAGCGGCAAGAAGGCCACACGCATTCCGATTCACCAGGCCGAGGCCCAGGCCGACGCTGTCACCCACGACTGCTGATCGCCCACAGGGCGCGTCACCCACCCATCGCCATGCTCACCTCTCCCGCCCTGTCCACGCCGGCATCGTCCGGCCGCCTGAGCGCCATCGCCGGGCGCAGCCTCGCCGCGATGCCGACCGTGTGGCGCATCCTGTGGCGCGTTCCGATGCTGCTGGCCCTCGCGGCGCTCGTGTTCTTCGTGCTGCGGGTGCTGCCCGCCGACCCGATGGGCATGCTGCTGCCGCCGAGCGCGACGCCGGCCGACGTGAAGGCGCTGACCGAAGCGCTCGGTCTCGACAAGCCGATCCCGGTGCAGTTCGGCATCTGGCTGGGCAATGCGTTGCACGGCGACCTCGGTCGCACGCTGACGTCGGGGTTGCAGGTCACACCGCTCATCCTGAAGGCGCTGCCGACCACGCTACAGCTGATCGCCTGCGGCCTCTTGCTGGGCATGGTGTTCGGCATCGGCGGCGGGCTGCTGGCCTTTCGTTACCGCGGCACGCGCATCGAGCGCGCGGTGGAGGTCGTCAACAGCATCTCGATCTCGGTGCCCGAGTTCCTCTGGGCCATCCTGCTGATCCTCGGCGTGGGCATCGGGCTGAAGCTGCTGCCCTTCCTCGGTCAGCTCGACGCCGGCCTGATGGTGCCGAACGTGACCGGCTTCCTGTTGGTCGACGCAGTGCTGGCCGGCGACTTCGCCGCGCTGTGGAGTGCACTGAAGCACCTGGCTCTGCCTGCCTTCGCACTGTCGCTGGGCATCGCGCCGCCCTTGATGCGCATCCTGCACTCGAGCCTGCTCGATGCCTACACCGAAGACTACGTGTCGGCTGCCCGCCTGCGCGGCCTGAGCGAGAACCGCATCCTGGTGCGCCATGCGCTCAAGAACGCGGCGCTGCCGACCGTCAGCATGCTGGGCATCCAGGCCAGCACGGTGATCGGCGGCACGCTGCTGATCGAGACCATCTTCGGCTTTCCCGGCATCGGCAGTCTGATGGTGAGCGCCATCGGCGCGCACGACCTGCCGATGATCCAGGGCCTGGCGCTGACCTACGCCATCGCCGTCCAGGCGGTGAACATGGTCACCGATGCGGTCCTGCTGCTGCTCAACCCCCGACTGCGCACGCCATGAGCTCTCTTGTACTGTCCGCACCGGCGCCGCTCCGGCGCGTTCTCGGCGAACCCCGCGTCGTCATCGGCACCACGCTGCTGTTGCTGCTGATCGCCCTGGCCATCTTCGCGCCCTGGCTCGCACCGCATGCGCCCAACGAGCAGGACCTGCTCAACACCGTGCTGCCGCCCGCGTGGGCGCCGGGCGGCGACCGCGCCTTTCCGCTGGGAACCGACGCGCTCGGCCAGTGCATCCTCTCGCGCCTGATCTACAGCACGCGCGTCACCGTGATCATCGCGCTCACCGCCCCGCTGGGGGCTGCGATGCTGGGCTGCACGCTGGCGCTCATCGCGGGCTACCGCGGCGGGCGCATCGAGTGGGCCATCCTGCGCATGGTCGACCTGTGGATGTCCTTTCCGGCCATCGTGCTCGCACTGGTGCTGATGGTCGCGCTGTCGCCCGGCCTGCTCAACGTGATCATCGCCATCATCCTGGTCGACTGGACGCGCTTTTGCCGCGTCATCCGTGCCGACGTGGTGGTGCTGCGCCGCAAGGACTACGTGGCCGCGGCGCGCATCACTGGCGCCTCCCACTGGCAGGTGGTGATGAAGGACATCGTGCCCGGCATCCTGCCGACCTTGATCTCGCTGATCAGTCTGGAGATGGGCATCTCGGTGGTCGCGGAAAGCATCCTGTCCTTCGTCGGCATGTCGGTCGAGCCGAACGTGCCGACCTGGGGCGTGATGATCGCCGACGGCCTCAAGAGCGTCTTCAGTTCGCCCTGGGGCCTGATCGCGCCGGTGCTGTGCACCGTGCTCACCGTGCTTGCGACCACCTGCCTGGGCGATGGCCTGCGCCGCACCACCGACCCGCGCCTGTTCAACCGTTCGGGGACCTGACGCCATGAGCCTTGCCCACGCCATCCCCCACGCATCGGCCTTGTCGCCGGTGCCGCCCGTGCAAGTGAAGCCCTCTGGCGCCGTCCTGCTCGAAGCCCGTGGCCTGACCGTCTCCGCGCCCGGCCGGCCCGAGCGCCTGCAGGTGCTGCGCGACGTGAGCTTCACGCTGCGCGCCGGCGCCACGCTCGGCCTGGTCGGCGAATCCGGCGCCGGCAAGAGCATGCTCGGCCGCGTCGTCGCACGCCACCTGCCCGACGGTTTCTCGGTCGATGCCGGCACGCTGCGCTTCGGTGACCACGACCTGCTCGGCATGCCCGCCGACGCGCACCGCGCCCTGCTGGGCTCGCGCATCGCCTTTATCCCGCAGGAGCCGATGACTGCGCTGAACCCGGTGCTCACCATCGGGCAGCAGCTGCAGGAGCATCTGCTGCGCCTGGGCGTCGCCAGGGACGAATGGCGCGAGCGCGCCACCGCGATGCTGGCCGAGGTGCGCATCCACCAGCCGGCGCAGGTGCTCGACAAGTACGCCTTCCAGCTGTCGGGCGGCATGTGCCAGCGCGTGATGATCGCGATGGCCTTCGCCGGCGACCCGCAGCTGGTGGTGTCCGACGAGGCCACCACCGCGCTCGACGCCAGCACGCAGGCGCACATCGTCACGCTGATCCGCGGGCTGCAGGAGCGGCGCGGCACCGGCGTGATCTTCGTGACGCACGACCTCGGCCTGGCCGCGCACGTGTGCGACGAGCTGGTGGTGCTCTATGCCGGCGAGATGGCCGAACGCGGCCCGGCCAAGCGCATCTTCACGCGCTCGCTGCACCCCTACACCCAGGCGCTGCAGCGCGCCAACCCGCACCTCACCGGCCCGCGCCGGCTGCTGTTCTCACTGCCGGGCCAGATGCCGGGCATCAGCGACTTCCCGTCGCTCCAGGGTTGCCGCTTCCAGCCGCGCTGCGCAGTGGCGACCGAGGCCTGCGCCACCGGCGTGCCTGCGATGCGCGAGGTGTTGCCCGGGCACCATGTGCGCTGCGTGCATGGCGCGGCCGCGCCCGAGCCGCTGCTGGCCGCCGATGCCAGCGACGCGACGATCTTCCACGCACCGCGCATGAGCGACGCGCCCTTCCTGCAGCTCGAAGGCCTGTCGAAGGTCTACAGGCCGCGCGGCGGCTGGCTGCACCGCTCAACCGGCGTGCATGCGGTCAAGGATGTCGATCTTTCGATCGCCCCTGGCGAGTTCGTCGGCATCGTGGGCGAAAGCGGCAGCGGCAAGTCGAGTCTCGCCAGGCTGGTGATGGGTCTGGAGACGCCGAGCGAGGGCCGCATCCTGCTCAACGGCAAGGCGCTGGTCGCCAGGGCGCAAGACTGGGAGCGCCGCATCGCGTCGATCCAGATGATCTTCCAGGACGCGCGCTCGGCGCTCAACCCGCGCCGCCGCGTACAGAGCCTGGTCACGCAGTCGATGGAGAGCCGGCCGAACCTGCACAGCGACCGCCAGGCGCGCGCCCGCGAGCTGGTGGCCGACGTCGGCCTCGCTCCCGACATGCTCACGCGATTTCCCTCGCAGATGTCGGGCGGCCAACGTCAGCGGGTGAACATCGGCCGCGCGCTGTGCGACCTGCCGCAGTTGCTGGTGGCCGACGAGATCGTCTCCGGCCTCGACGTCTCGGTGCAGGCGCAGATCCTCAACCTGCTGCTGCGCATCCGCCGCGAACACAAGATCTCGCTCTTGCTCATCTCGCACGACCTCGCGGTGGTGCGCTACCTGTGCAGCCGCGTGCTGGTGATGCACCAGGGCGTCGTCGTGGAAAGCGGCGACACCGAGGCGGTGCTGGCCGACCCGCAGCACGCCTACACGAAGAGCCTGCTGGCGGCGGTGCCGCCACGCGACCTCGGCGTGCGCTGGCCGCTATGACCCGCTCGTGCGCACGAGGCTGCACGGGGTTCTCCGCTGCATCGTTTCCCGCAAGTCGCCATGCGCCGCGAGGCAAGAGACATCGTGCCTCGCCGGCCAAGAATGGATGCATCCAGGAGTGAATTGATCATGCAGTACGAGACGATCCAGGTGGCGCCCTTGACGCTCACCATCGGCGCCGAGATCGGCGGCGTCGACCTCACGCAGCCGCTGCACCCCCAGCAGGTGCACGAGATCCACGAGGCGCTGATGACGCACCAGGTGGTGTTCTTCCGCGACCAGAAGCTGGACTTCGAATCGCACCAGCGCTTCGCGCGCCACTACGGCGATCTGGTGCTGCACACCGGCGGCTTCGGTGTCGAGGGGTACCCGTACGTGGTGCCGATCCATGGCGATGCGAATTCGAAGTCGGTGGCCGGCGAGAGCTGGCATTCGGACCTCAGCTGCAACGAGGAGCCGCCGATGGGCAGCATCCTGCACCTGCACATCGTGCCGCCGGTCGGCGGCGACACCCTTTTCTCGAGCCAGTACGCGGCCTACGAGGCGCTGTCCGAGCGCATGAAGTGCTATCTCGAAGGCCTGACCGCGGTGCACGATGCCGAGCACATCTACCGCAAGTACACCACCGATCCGAACAAGCGCTTTCCGGCGACCGCGCAACCCATCGTGCGCACGCACCCGGTGACGAAGCGCAAGTGCCTGTTCGCCGACGCGCAGTACACGACGCACATCGTGGGCCTGGACAAGCCCGAGAGCGATGCGATCCTGAAGTTCCTGTTCGCGCATTGCCAGAACCCGAACTTCCAGGTGCGCTTCCGCTGGCAGCCGCACTCGGTGGCCTTCTGGGACAACCGCTGCGTCGAGCACCACGCCGTGTGGGACTACTTCCCGCAGACGCGCTCCGGCCATCGCGTGACCATCCAGGGCGACAAGCCCTTCTGATCCCTTCGACCTTCTTCACGGAGCGCTTGCTGCCATGACCCACCGCCGAGATTTCGTCACCAAGCTGCCGCTCGCCCTGTTCGGCGCGTCGATGGCCACCACCTTCGGCACCGGCGCCTTCGCGCAGGACGCGCGCACCGTGACGGTCGCGTTCCCGATGGACATCCTGAGCTGGGATCCGGTGTCGCTCAACCCGACGCAGTCGGCCGTCATCAAGTGCGTGTACGACCAGCCGCTGGAACTCGCGCCCGACCTGAAGTTCGCGCCCAGCGTGGTGTCGGACTTCAAGTGGCTCGACACCACCTGCACGCTGCTGGAGCTGAACTTTCGCGACGGCGTGACCTTCCACAACGGCGACAAGCTCACCTCTGCCGATTTCAAGTTCTCGTTCTTCGACCGGCCGCGTGCGCAGAAGGCGTCGCTGCTGGCTGGCGTGTGGTCGGCCATCGAAGCGATCGACACGCCCACGCCGCTGAAGGCGGTGGTGAAGTTCAGCGCGCCGATGGCGATCGCGCCGGTGATGTTCGCGGACATCCCCGCCTACATCCTGCCCAAGGCCTACTACGAGAAGGTCGGCAAGGACGGCTTCGAGGCCAGGCCCATCGGCTCCGGCCCGTACAAGCTGGTCGAGTACCAGCGCGACCAGCGCATCGTGCTGGAGGCCTACGGGAACTACTGGCGCGGCGCAGCGAAAGTCAAGCGCCTGGTGTTCCAGGTAACCAAGGACCCGACCGCGCGCGCGGCCGCCATGCAGGCCGGCCAGGCCGACCTGACGATGAACATCCCGGTGCGCGAGGCCGAGCGCCTGGGCGCGCTGCCGGGCCTGGCGCCGCACCTGGACGCGACCACCGGCGTGGTGTTCCTGCAGATGGCGAACAAGGGCCTCCTGACCGACAAGAACGTGCGGCTGGCCTGCCACCATGCGATCGACAAGGCGGCCATCTCGAAGGCGCTGTTCGGCGGCCACGCCACGGCCGTCTACATGCCAGCCGGCCCGGGCTTCCCGGCCTATGTGCCCGACTTCAAGATCGCCTTTGACCCCGAGAAGGCCAAGGCGTTGCTGGCGGCCTCGGGCTACAACCCAGCCAACCCGGCGAAGCTGAACTTCTACACGAGCAAGGGTGTGTTCGCGAGCGACTTCGACACCGCGCGGGTCATCGTGCAGATGTGGCAGAAAGTCGGCATCGAGGTCAACCTGCAGGTGCTAGACAGTCCGACGCTCTACGAGTACCAGCGCACGGGCAAGTTCGACGGCCCGGTGCTCAAGCCCTTCAATCCGGCAGCGGGCGATCCGGGCACCTACTCGGGCTACATGCTCGACCCGAAGATGAGCTTCTCGATCTGGAAGGGCGAGGACATCCCGCCGAAGCTCTACCCGCTGATGGGCGAGCCCGATGACGACAAGCGCATCGCAGGCTTCAAGGCCTTCGACATGTGGCAGGTGGAGCAGGGCTATTCGATCCCGCTGTTCCTCGGCCTGAGCACCATCGTCGCGAAGAAGTCGTTGGGCTTCAAGCCGTACAAGAGCGGCATCCTGATTCCATACAGCTGGGCCTGAAGGGCCGCTCACATGAAAACGCTAAAGCGCAGGCAACCATGACCACAGACCTTGCAACCAAGATGCCTACCTTCTTCATTCCCCACGGTGGCGGGCCCTGTTTCTTCATGGACTGGACCGTGATGGGCGGACCTGCCGACACCTGGAACGACCTCGAGGCCTTTCTTCGCGGACTGCAGTCGAGGCTGCCCGGGAAGCCCAAAGGCATTGTGGTGATTTCCGGTCATTGGGAAGAGAAGGCCTTCACCGCTTCCACCGCGGAACAGCCTGAGATGATCTATGACTACACCGGGTTCCCGCCGCATACCTACCAATTGAACTATCCGGCGCCCGGCTCTCCACAACTGGCCCGAAAGGTGGTCGCGTTGCTAACGGCGGCAGGGTTGCCAGCCGCGACTGACCACACGCGTGGGTTCGACCACGGCATCTTCGTGCCGTTCCTGCTGGTCGATCCAGAAGCCAGCATTCCGGTCGTGGCGCTGTCGCTCAAAGAGGATCTCGATCCCGAGGAACATCTCGCCGCGGGCCGGGCGCTGGCGTCGTTGCGCGAGGAAGGAATACTGATCGTCGGATCGGGCATGAGTTACCACGACATGCGCGGCTTCCGTACGCCGGCCGCGCGGGAGCCCTCCGCGATTTTCGACGCCTGGCTGACGAACGCCGTGGCGTCCGATCCGCAGACACGATGGGAATTTCTAACGCGATGGAGCGATGCGCCTGCCGGGCGGAAGTCCCATCCGCGCGAAGAACATCTGCTGCCGTTGATGGTCGCCGCTGGCGCAGCGTACGAGTCCGCGGGTTCCAGGCCGTTCACCGACAACGTGATGATGGCTGACATCTCGGCCTTCCAGTTCGGTTGAGGCTTGAGGCATGCGCGAGCCTCACGCGAGTTTTCAGCTCGCCCACGGCGTACTTCTATTTCTAGAACGAAGAACTGATGACTACACCCAACACGCTGATCTTTGTTGATCTGCCCAGCAATGATCCCTCAGCCGCGGCCCGTTTCTATGCCGAGGTTTTCGGCTGGAGAAACGACGCGCGTCCCGAGGGCGCCTACCACCGGATGGTTCCGGGTGGCAATTTCATGAATCCGGATGGCACCGAGAGTGCCATCGGCAACTTGCACCTCGGCCTCTTCGATGTCGCGAATGCGCGGCCGCATCCAGAACCGGCCGGCGTCGATCCTCGGGTGCTCTGTATCGAAGGCCGCAAGGCGCGTGTCTGGATCCTGATCGGCGACAGCGACACGCCCGATCGCATCTTGTCCGCCGCTGTCGAGCGCGGCGCGACGATCTTGTGGCGCAACCATTACTGGACGACATTCAACGGCTACAACCACGCGTTTCGAGACCCCTGGGGCACCGAGATCATCCTTTGGGGCAAGGCCGGAGAAAAGCCTTCGATTCCGGAAACGTTCACAGCCGAATAATGAATCTGGCGCCGTTGATCAAACGGCGCCCACGGTCCAGACATCTTGAAACCAGCCACGCTCGGCATCCGCTGCGCGTTGTCTCGGACCTTCTATGACAAGCGGCTCGAACCTGAGACGCATGCCTCCTCGTCTGTACCGCTCAGGCGGCGTCGGGCTCCAGAACGTCCGCAACCGTATCAGTGTCCCCCAACTGTGCCTGGCGGTAGGCGCGCGGCGTGGTGCCGAACTCGGCGCGGAAGGTGCGGCTGAAGTGCGCCGGGTCGCTGAAGCCCCAGCGGAAGCAGATGTCGGAGATCGACAGGTGGCGGTGCAACGTGCTCTGCAGGTCGGAGCGGCAGCGCTCCAGCCGGCGCTGGCGCAGGTACTGGCCGAAGCTGTGGCCGGCGGCCTCGAAGAGCTTCTGGATGTAGCGCAGCGACGCGTGCTGCTCGGCGGCGATCTTGCCCACGGTGAGTTCCGGATCGCCCAGCTGGTTCTCGATCGACTGGCAAATGCGCTGGTAGTGCACCAGCCGTGCCGTGCTGCCGAAGGCCTGTACCGCGGTGCTGCCGGCCAGGCTGACCACCACGAACTCGGTCAGTGCAAGCTCGATGGGGCGCAGTTCGGCGGCGTCGAGTTCTTCCATGTTCTCGGCCACCGACGTGAGCATGCCCGCGAAGATGCGATTGATCGCCTTGTGGCCCGACAGTGTGCCGGTGCGCAGCGAGCCCAGGTTGATGAGGCGTGGGTGCAGCATCAGTTGCGGGATCTTGACGTAGAGCATGCGGAAGTCGCTCTTGAGCGTGAGCGTGGAATCGACGCCGGTGGGCCCGTAGATGATGTCGCCTGGCATCAGGTCGATGACCGGCTCGCTCGCTCTGCCGCCGAAGGCGAAGCGACCTTCCATCAGGATCGACAGCCACACCGAGAAGGGCTGATCGGCCGAGCGTCCCGAGATGGTCTGCGGCGACGCGCTCATGCGGGCGAACTCGATGCCCTGCGGCGACACCAGGCTGGCCACATCGCCGTGCACGCCGGCGTCCGGCTGGTCGACGGTGGGCAGGTGCAGGCGCGAGAGGGCCTGCTGCCACACGCGGGGGCGCTCGCCCTGGATGTAGGCGTTGGTCGAGAAATTCCATGCGTTCACGATGAACCTCCGGTGGCTGGTTCTGAAAAGGTGCGGCGCACCTCGTCTTCGACTTGCGTCAAGGAACAGAGCAATTTCCCGGCCACCCGGGGCGCGAATTCGCGAAATGGCAAGAGTTCGTGCGCTTTCAGCCGATCCGGCGGCGCACGGCTGTGCACAAAGAGAGATGACGCACCGCAAACCCCGGATGGCGTGCCAGCAACTGCGGCCAGAGCGGCGCCAGGTGCTGCGTGCTGCGCTGGAACAGCCGCGCGCCCAGGCGCTGTTCCAGCTCGATCACGCTGCGCGAGACGGCCGTCTTCGACACGCCGATGGCGTGCCGGCCGCGCGCACGAAGCTGCCCGATGCCGCGACCGAGACGGAGCATTCGATCTCGCGCAGCCTGTTGCTCACAGCGTGGGCGCGTTCAGCTCAGAAGCCCTTGGGCGGGAAGATGTCGCGCGGGATGCGCACGTGCGCGCCCTGCGTGGCGTCGACCACCTGCGTCACGCCGAAGTCGGCCGCCACGCTCATCAGCGAATAGCTGTCGTTGCGCGACAGGCCGTGGTGCTCGTTGAGCAGCTTGAGCATGTCGAGCGCGGCGTTGCGCGTGGCCACGTTCAGGTCGGGGTCGAAGCCGTGCACGATGAAGGAGTCGTCGGTCTCCAGCAGTGGCGAGGGGAAGAAGAAGTCCTTGCGCAGGATGATCTGCATCGTCACGTTGAGCGAGCTCTCGATGGCGGTTCCGCTGATCTCGCCGTCGCCCTGCGACACGTGCGGGTCGCCGATTGAGAACAGCGCGCCGTCGACCTGCACCGGGTAGTACATGGTCGCGCCGGCGCCGATGCGCCAGTTGTCGATGTTGCCGCCGTGCAGGCCCGGCGGGATGGTGCTGACGCGGCCGTGCACGTTGGGTGCCACGCCCGCCGTGCCCAGGTGGGGGCGCACCGGCACGCGCACGCCCTTGAGCGCCTCCTGCCGGTCGCACACCGGGCATTCGGTGACGGTGCCCGGCACTAGGTACTTGCCGGGAAAGTCATAGGCATACATCGCGCGCGCGTTGTTCGAGTTCGGGTCCAGTTCGTAGATGGTCACGCGCTCCTTCTCGTCGAACTCCTTGTATAGGTAGCCCCAGTTGGCCGCGAGGTTGGAGCCGTAGTTGTTGCGCGGCGTCATGCGGTGGTAGCGCACCTCCAGCATGTCGCCCGGCTTGGCGCCCTCGACGAAGATCGGCCCCGTCATGATGTGCACGCCGGGGTTGCGGTCCTCCTCGGGGATCTCCTTGAAGATCTTCCACACCGCGTCGTCCATCATTAGCTCGGGTGCGTCGCCCGCGTGGTGCGTGATGGCCTCGGCGTAGATCAGGTCGCCGCTCTTCACCGTCAGGGCCGGCGCCTGGGCTGGGTCGAAGTAACCCCAGTGCACGTTCTGCGGCGTGGCGCGCAGCGTGTGCAGGGCGGTGGGTTCGACGTGGGCACGGCGTTGGTTGTGTTCGCAAATCAGGGCCATCGGGATGCTCGTGATGTGTTGAAAATCAAGGAGGGGTTTCGCGCTCTCAGAGGTCGAGCACCAAAAGCGGTGTCTTCGAGCGCGAGCAGCAGGGCGTGAATTCGGTGTTCGCCGCCTGCTCCTCCGGGCTAAGCAGCAGGTCGCGGTGGTCGGGCACGCCGGCCAGCACCCGGGTGCGGCAACTGCCGCAGACACCGACCTCGCACGACATCGGGATGTGCACGCCGACCGCGGCCAGTGCGTGCACGATGCTCTGGTCCGCCGCGATCGGAATGCGCCTGCCGGTAGAGGCGACCTCGACCTCGAAGGCCTCGCAGGCCTTGCTGTCGGCGGCGGCGGGCGGCTGAGCGGCTGGTGCGCCGAAGCGCTCGAAATGGATGTGGTCGCCGACCCAGCCTTGCGCGCGCGCGATGCGGTCGGCCGCATCGATCATCCCGCCCGGCCCGCACACGTAGAGGTGCCGTCCGGGCATGCCGCTGCCCAGCAGCGTCGGCAGGTCGATCGGCGCCACGCCCCGGCCGTCGTCGGCGTACAGGTGTACGCGGTGACCGAACACGCCCGAGCGCAGCAGCGGCAGGAAGGCCATGTGCTCCAGCGAGCGACCGCTGAAGTGCAGTTCGAAGTCGAGCCCCGCAGCCGTCAGTTCCAGCGCCATGCACAGCAGGGGCGTCACGCCGATGCCGCCGGCCAGCAACAGCGGCGGCTGCGCGGCGGACCACTGCAGCGCGAAGTGGTTGAAGGGTCCGCGCACCTCCAGCGTGTCGCCGGGGCCGAACGTGTCGCACAGCAGCACCGAGCCACCGCGCCCGGCCGTCTCGCGCTGCACCGCGATGCGGTAGTGCGCGCGGTCTTCGGGCGAACTGCATAGCGAGTAGTGGCGGATCAGCCCGCCGACCTTCACTTCGAGGTGTGCACCGGCCGTGAAGTCCGGCAGCGTCGCGCCATCGGCCAGCGCCAAGTCAAAAACGACGATGTCACGTGTCTCGTGGCGCCGGCCCATCACCTGCAGTGCAAACCATTGGCTCGGATCGATCAGGGATCCGGGCGCGGCGGAGCGCTGGACGTGGGGCGCTAAAGACATGTGGCGAAGGGGCTGGAAGGTCGCTTGGATCACGGTGAGGTGATCCTAGGGGGGGAGGCTTCGCGCCATCTTGCGCGTGGGTGCACCACGTCTTGATGCCCCACTTATTTGCTGCCGGCCTCAACGAAGTCCGGCGCCCAGCAAGTACACGAAGCCCAGCAGCCCCAGGCTGCTCGCAACTCGCGGTGCGTGACATGCGCATCGAATCCGAGACCGGCGACGATGCAGCCTGGGCAATCCGATCAAGTTCGCGACCGAGCCCGATCGCGTGATACTCGATGCTCCGGCGTTGGAGCAGCACACGCGCAAGGCACTGACCGATGCGGGTTGCTCAGTCGAGCAGGTGGCGCGGCTGACGCCCTGACTGCGCAGACGCCCGCGTCTTCATGACAGCAAGCGCTTGAGGTAGCGCCCGGTATGACTCGCCTCGTTCGCCGCGATGTCTTCCGGCGTGCCTTCGCCCACCACCATGCCGCCGCCGGCACCGCCCTCCGGCCCCATGTCGATCAGCCAGTCGGCCGTCTTGATGACGTCGAGGTTGTGCTCGATCACGACGATGGTGTTGCCCGCGTCGCGCAGCTGGTGCAGCACTTTCAGCAGCAGCTCGATGTCGGCGAAGTGCAGGCCGGTGGTCGGCTCGTCGAGGATGTAGAGCGTGCGGCCGGTGTCGCGCTTGCTCAGCTCCAGCGCGAGCTTCACGCGCTGCGCCTCGCCGCCCGAGAGCGTCGTCGCGGCCTGGCCGAGCTTGATGTAGGAGAGGCCCACGTCGAGCAGCGTGTGCAGTTTGCGCTCGATTGTCGGCACCGCCTTCAGGAATTCGTGCGCGGCCTCGACCGTCATCTCGAGGATCTGCGCGATGTTCTTGCCCTTGTACTGGACCTCGAGCGTCTCGCGGTTGTAGCGCTGGCCGTGGCAGACTTCGCAGGGCACGTACACGTCGGGCAGGAAGTGCATCTCGACCTTCACCACGCCGTCGCCCTGGCAGGCCTCGCAGCGGCCGCCGGCCACGTTGAAGCTGAAGCGCCCCGGCCCGTAGCCGCGCTCGCGCGCGGTGTTGGTCTCGGCCATCAGCTCGCGGATGGGTGTGAACAGGCCGGTGTAGGTGGCGGGGTTGCTGCGCGGGGTGCGGCCGATGGGGCTCTGGTCGACGTTGATGACCTTGTCGAAGTACTCGATGCCTTCGATGGCCTCGTGCTCGGCGGGCTCGTCGTGTGCGCGGTAGAGCGTGCGTGCGACCGCGCTGTAGAGCGTGTCGTTCACCAGCGTCGACTTGCCCGAGCCCGACACGCCGGTCACGCAGGTCAAGAGGCCGACCGGGAACGCGACGCTCACGTTCTTCAGGTTGTTGCCGCTCGCGCCGACCACGCGGATTTCCTGCAGGTCGGTCTGCGTGGCCAGGTGCGCGGCTTCGCGCGCGGCGCGGCGTTCGGCCGCCGGGCTCTGCGGAAAGCGCGAGGCCTTCTTGCCTTCGTTGAAGGCCGGCTTGGCCACCACCGGCAGCCACGCGGTGCGGTGCTTCGGCACCTCGATCTTCTTCACGCCCGAGAGGTACTGGCCGGTGAGCGAGTTCGGGTTGGCCTTGACCTCTTCGTAGGTGCCCTCGGCCATCACGCGGCCGCCATGCACGCCGGCGCCGGGGCCCATGTCGATCACGTGGTCGGCGGCGGCGATCATGTCTTCGTCGTGCTCGACCACGATCACGCTGTTGCCGATGTTGCGCAGGTGCTTGAGCGTGCCGATGAGCCGGTCGTTGTCGCGCTGGTGCAGGCCGATGCTCGGCTCGTCGAGCACGTACATCACGCCGGTCAGGCCTGAGCCGATCTGCGAGGCGAGCCGGATGCGCTGCGATTCGCCGCCCGACAGCGTCTCGGCGCTGCGGTCGAGGCTCAGGTAGTTCAGGCCCACGTCGTTGAGGAACTGCAGCCGCAGGCCGATCTCGCGCACCACCTTGTCGGCGATGTCGGCCTTGGCGCCGCGCAGCTTGAGGGTCTTGAAGTAGGCGAGGCTGTCGCGCAGCGTGAGGTGGCTCACTTCGTAGATCGCCTTGCGCTCGGGCATGCTGCCGTCCGCTTGCACCGTCTCGTCCACCAGGAACACGTTGCGCACCTCGATGCGCAGCCGCGAGCCGCCGCAGTCGGGGCAGGGCTGCAGGTTGCGGTAGCGCGCCAGGTCTTCGCGGACCAGCGTGGAGTCGGTCTCGCGGTAGCGCCGCGCCATGTTCGGGATGATCCCCTCGAAGGGATGCTTCTTCGTCAGCTTCTTGCCGGCCGAGGCGCCGGACTCCATCGTGTAGCTGAACTTGATCTCTTCCTCGCCGGAGCCCTGCAGCAGCGCGTGCTGCACTTCGGGCGCGAGCGACTCGAAGGGCGCGTCGACGTCGAACTTGTAGTGCCTGGCCAGGCACTCGACCATGCTGAAGTAGTAGCCGTTTCGGCGGTCCCAGCCCTTGATCGCGCCGCTGGCGAGCGACAGCGACGGGAAGGCGACCACACGGGCCGGGTCGAAGAATTCGCGGTGGCCCAGGCCGTCGCAGCTCGGGCAGGCACCGACCGGCGAGTTGAAGGAGAAGAGGCGCGGCTCCAGCTCGGCCAGCGAGTAGTGGCAGATCGGGCAGGCGAACTTGGCGTTGAAGAGATGTTCCTTGCCGCTCGCGCCCTCGTCGCCCATCTCCATCGCGATGGCGCGGCCATCGGCCAGGCGCAGCGCGGCCTCGAAGCTCTCGGCCAGGCGCTGCTGCATGTCGGGGCGCGCGCGCAGCCGGTCGATCACCACGTCGATGTCGTGCTTCTCGGTCTTCTTGAGCTTGGGCAGGTCGTTGTATTCGTAGGTCTGCCCGTCGACGCGGAAGCGCACGTAGCCGGCCGCCTGCATCTCGGCGAAGAGTTCGAGGAACTCGCCCTTCTTCTCGCGCGCCACCGGCGCCAGGATCATCAGGCGCGGTTCATCGGGAATCGCCAGGGTCGCATCCACCATCTGCGACACCGTCTGCGCCTGCAGCGGCAGCTGGTGCTCGGGGCAGAAGGGCGTGCCGGCGCGGGCATACAGCAGGCGCAAGTAGTCGTGGATCTCGGTGACGGTGCCCACGGTCGAACGCGGGTTGTGGCTGGTCGCCTTCTGCTCGATGCTGATCGCGGGCGACAGGCCCTCGATCACGTCGACGTCGGGCTTGTCCATCAGCTGCAGGAACTGCCGCGCATAGGCCGACAGGCTCTCGACGTAGCGGCGCTGGCCTTCGGCGTAGAGCGTGTCGAAGGCCAGGCTCGACTTGCCCGAGCCCGACAGGCCGGTGATCACCACCAGCTTGTTGCGCGGAATGTCGAGGTCGACGTTCTTCAGGTTGTGCGTGCGCGCGCCGCGGATGCTGATGCGCTGCTGCGCGAGCACGGCGCCGAGGTAGACGTCATCGGGGGGCGAATTCACTGGGGGCGGTCCGTTCGGGGCAACCGAGCATGATAGTGCCCGGGCGGATTTCGGGCGGTGGCGCGCGGCCGCGCCCGCATGCTGCGGTCGTCTATTCGCTGCGGGCCAGGCCGTCCTTGCGCTTGTCCGACGCCCCGATCAGGCCGCCGTCGACGTCGCGCATCACCCACTGGGCGCCACCGAAATCGCTGCGGCCGCCCAGTTCGCCGGAACCGACGGGGTCCGTGTAGCCTGCGGCGCGCAGGGCCTCGACGACGGGCGAGGGCATGCCGGCCTCGATGGCGAGCGCGGTGTCGGACTCGAGCCGCCAGCGCGGCGCGTCCAGAGCGGCCTGCGGTGCCTCGCCCCACGCCGCGATGCGCAGCAGCAGCTGCACCTGGCCCTGCGGCTGCATGGCGCCGCCGACCACGCCGAAGGCGGCGTAGAAGCGCCCGTCCTTCAGGGCCGCGCCGGGCACCACGGTGTGGTACGGGCGCTTGCCCGGGGCCGGGCCGTTGATGTGCCCGGGCGCCGAGAAGCCGAAGCCTCTGTTCTGCAGCACGAAGCCGCAACCCGGGACGGCAATGCCCGAGCCGAAGCGCTTGAAGATGCTGCTCATCAGCGAGATGGCCAGGCCGTCGGCATCGACGACCACGGTGCAGACCGTGTTGCCGGCCGGGTCGGCCACGGTCTCCTTGGCGCGGCGCATGGCCGCGCCCATGGCGCCGACGGCCTGCACGAAGACCTGCGGGTCGCTCGCCGCGAGGGGCAGGCCGTCGAGGCGGGCCAGCGCATCCAGCACCGCCATGCCGTGCGTGTTGGGTGGGCAGGCCAGCACCTGCAGATCGCGAAAACCCTGCGACAGCGGTTCGCAGAAGTTGCCGCGGTGCGCGACGAAGTCCGCGGCGTCCAGCACGCCCCCCATGCCTTGCACCGCAGCGGCTGCGGCCTGCGCGGGCATGCCGCGGTAGAAGGCGTCGGGGCCTTCGCGGGCGATCGCGGCCAGCACATCGGACAGCGCCGGGTTGGCAAAACGTTCGCCCGCCTTCGGCACGCCGCCGGCACGGTAGAGGGCGGCGCATGCCGGGTCTTGCCGCAACACCGGCTCGAACAGCGCCCATTCGCGCGCGGCGACCGGTGCCACGGCGAAGCCGTTGCGGGCCACCTGCATGGCGGGCATCAGGAGGTGTGCCCAGTCGAGGCGGCCGTGCGCGCGGTGCAGATCCCACCAGCCCTGCACGGCACCGGGCGTGGTGACCGACAGGGGATGGCGCTGGGGGATGCGCCCTTCGGGCAGCGTGTCGAGCAGTCCGGGGTGGAAGGCGGCCGGGGCGCGGCCCGTGCCGTTGTAGCTCTCTGCACCACCCTCGGGCCGCACCAGCATGGCGAGCAGGTCGCCGCCGATGCCGGTGGCCATCGGCTCGACGACGCCGAGCACGGCGTCGGCCGCGATGGCCGCGTCGACCGCGCTGCCGCCGCTGCGCAGCATGCGGTGCGCGGCGTCGGCCGCCAGCGGGTGGCCGGTGGCGACCATGCAGCGCGCGCCGCGGACCCCGTCGGTCACGACCAGAGCACCACCGCGCACAGCGTGGCCACGACGAGGCCGGTGACCACCGGGAACAGCAGCGCCCGCACCGCGGCCAGCACCGGGACCCGCGCAAAGCCGGCCACGGCGATGAGCGACGACCAGGCGATCAGCGTGCCGCCGCCGGTCCACACCGCGCCCATCTGCCCGACGGCGGCCAGCGTGGCGGGATCCATGCCGGCGGCCGGCGCCAGCGCGCCGGAGAGCGTGCCGGTGAGCGGAAGGCCTGCGAAGCCCGAGCCGTCGATGCCGGTGATCATGCCGACGATCAGCACGCCGAAGGCGACGAAGGCATGGTTGTGGGGAATCAGGTGCTGGGCGCTCTGGATCAGTTCGAACAGGAGGTGGGGTGGCTTCACGTCGGCGGCCATGCCGAGGATCGGGCCGGCCGTTTCGCCCGCGCCGATGAAGAAGAAGCCGGCGATCGGCAGCACCGAGCCCATGGCCTTGAAGGCGAAGACGAAGCCGTCCGTGATGTGGTCGGCGCTGACGTCGAGCATCTGGCGCGGGCCTTCGGCCGCCAGTGTGGCCAGGATCATCAGCATGGCGGCCATGCCGCCGACCAGCGTTGCAGCGGCGCCGCCCTTGAGTTCAGGGAGCGAGGGCATGAACTTGGGCAGCACCATGGTGGCGATGACCGCCAGGAAGGCGAGCGGGGTGAGCACGGCGAAGACCTTGGACCACAGGGCGCGGCGGACGTCGACGGTCGTCAGCGTCTTCTCGATCTGCGCCTCGCTGAGGAAGGGGGCGTCACGGCTGGTGCCGCGCGCAATCTCTGCCTTGTCGAAGGTACCTGCAGCCTCGAGGGCGACGGTCTCGCCATTGGCGGTCTGTGCCTGCCACTTCACCAGCAGCGCGTTGCTCGCCGGCAGGATCTGGCGGCGCAGCGTGAAATAGGCGATGAGCAATGCGATGACGCCGGTGATGAGCGAAAGCACCAGGGCGCGGTCGGCCACCACGATGGCCGAGGCGCCGGCCGCGCGAGCGCTGATGCCTGGTGCGACGCCGATCACGTAGTCCGACGACAGCGCCATGCCCTGGCCGGCAATGGCGATCGCGACAGCCCCGGCCAGTGGCGGCAGCCCGGCAGCGATGGCCGCCGGCAGCAGCACGGCCGACACCAGCGGGATGGCGGGGGTGGGCCAGAAGAACAGCGAGATCACATACGTGATGCCGGCGAGAACGAAGTAGGCGATGTGGCCGTTCTTCATGATCGCCCGGAACGGCTCCACCATGCGAATGTCGGACTGCAGTGTCTTCAGTGCATTCAGCAGCGCGGTCATCAGCGCGATGACCAGAAAGATGTTGAACAGTTCTTTCGCGGCGACGAAGCTCGCATTGAAGATGCTGCCGAGCGCGGCGATGGGGCTGTGCGTCCACGCCAGGGCCACGCAGAAGGTGGCGATGATGGACGGCACGACGACATTGGCGCGGAAGATCATCGTCAGGACGATGGCACCGACGCCCAGCAGGTAGACCCAGTGGGCAGCGGTGATGGTGATGGAATCCATGGGAAGGACCTCGTGAGGGGTGGATTGTTCTGTAGAAAACGGCAACTCAAACGGTATACAGTATTCCAAGTACGCAAAAAACAGGCCACGGGGTAAACACGGTGGAGCCCGTCCGGCGTGCGTCGCGATGGTGCAAATTCCCCCCATGGGGACGCTCTATCAGAGGGAATATTTGGTGGACAGGCGCCCTTTCAGTGCGTCGGACGGCGCGCCGGGCGGGTTTCGTGCTGCAGCGCAAGGTTGCTTTCTGGCTCGCGTTTTGCATACTGTATTGACTAATTCAACTGAGGAGTCATCGCCATGTCCCTGTTTCTGCGCCGTCCGTCGGCCCTCGCCCGCCTCATGCCCGCCCTTGCGGTGGTGGCCGGCCTGCTCGCTTGCGTGGGCGGAGCCGCGGCCCAGCCGGCCAAGCCGCTCGTCAAGGTGCGTTACGAGGAGGTCATCCGCTCGGTGTTGTACGTGCCGATGTACGTCGCCCTCGACCAGGGCTATTTCAGGGACGCCGGCCTGGACGTGGGCATGAAGACATCGCAGGGCACCGACAAAGGCATGGCCGCCCTGCTTTCGGGCAGTGCCGACATCGTGCTGATCGGGCCGGAGGCCTCCATCTATGTGGCCAACAGCGAATCCCCCACCAAGCCGAAGATCTTCGCCGGATTGACCGCCACCGACGGCTTCCTGCTGATGGCGCGCAAGCCGGTCACCGGCCCGTTCGACTGGAACCAGCTCAAGGGGAAATCGGTCATGGCCTTCCGCCCGGGCTCCAACCCGGACGTCTTTCTCGAGGCCGCTCTGCGCAAGCACGGCCTGGACCCGAAGAAGGACTTGAAGCTGGTCAACAACATCGGCCCGGCTGCGCGCACCGGCGCCTGGATGGCCGGCCAGAACGACTACGCCATCTTCCTCGAGCCGGAGGCCGGCAACCTGGAGAAGGACGGCAACGGTTACGTGATGGCATCGATCGGCAGCGAGGTCGGCCCCGTCGACTACACGGTGTTCACCACCACCGACACCTTCATGCAGAAGAGCCCCGAGGTGCTGCAGGCCTGGACGAACGCGGTGGCGCGCGCACAGAAGTACGTGCAGTCCGCGCCGGCGGCCGACCTGGCCCGGCAGATCGCGGCGTACTTCCCCGGCATGTCGCAGCCCGAGCTGGTGAAGGCCATTGACCGCTACCGCGGCTACAAGCTGTGGAAGACCTCGCCGCTGGTGGAGAAGGCGGCCGTCGAGCAACTGCAGGACATGCTCACGGCCAGCGGGGTGCTCGAAAGCGCCAAGCGCGTGAAGTACGAGCAGGTCGTGGTGACCGACTTCGCCACCAAGGCCAAGTGATGGCGGCGGCAGGCATTCCGGCGCCTGGGCGCCCGCGCATCGACGTGCGCAACGTGTCGCTGCGCTACTTCACGCTGCAGGGCGAGACGCAGGCGCTCGACGACATCTCGCTGGCCGTGGCACCGGGCGAGTTCGTCAGCATCATCGGCCAGTCGGGCTGCGGCAAGAGCACGCTGCTGTCGATCATCGCGGGCATCCTCGATCCGTCGAGCGGCAGCGTGGCGGTCGACGGCAGGCCGGTGACGGGGCCATCGCCCAGCATCGGCTACATGCTGCAGCAGGACTATCTCTATGAGTGGCGCAGCATCCTCGACAACGCGCTGCTCGGCGCGCAGATCCAGAAGCGCAACATGCGCGAGGCGCGCGAGCGCGCCATCCACCTGCTGCACAAGTGCGGCATGGGTGATTTCCTGCACCACTACCCGCGCCAGCTGTCCGGCGGCATGCGCCAGCGCGTGGCCCTGGCGCGCACGCTGGTGACCAACCCCGACGTGGTGCTGCTCGACGAGCCCTTCTCCGCGCTCGACTCGCAGACGCGCCTGGCGATCGCCGACGAGGTGGTCGAGGTGCTGCGCAGCGAAGGCAAGTCGGTGGTGCTGGTGACGCACGACATCGGCGAGGCGATCGCCATGACCGACCGCGTGGTGGTGCTGTCGCGCCGCCCGGGGCGCATCAAGTCGGAGCACCTCATGCAGTTCCCCAGCCATGGCAAGCGGCCCACGCCCTTCGAAGCACGTGGCCTTCCCGAATTCAACACCTACTTCAGCACGCTCTGGGACGAACTCGACGTCCACGTCGAAGGCTGAAACGCAAGCGCAAAGATGAACATGCCCCCCACCCTGACGATCCCCCACGTGGCCGCTTCGGCATCGGCCGCCGCGCCGGTGAAGGCACCGAGCGCCGCCTATGCGACCTGGCTTGCGCGCCAGCGCCGCGAAAAGACGCTGGTGCTCGCATGCCGGCTGCTGCTGCTGGTCGCCTTCTTCGGCCTCTGGGAAATTCTCGCCAAGACCAAGATGGTCAACCCGATGCTCACCAGCTACCCGAGCGCACTGTGGCCGACCTTCGTCGACCTGCTGCTGCACGGCAACCTGCTGACGCACACCTGGGCGACCTTCAAGGCGACCCTGGTCGGTTTCGTCCTGAGCATGGTGTTCGGCATCGCCATCGCGGCCGGGCTGTGGTGGTCGCGCTTCGCCAACAAGGTGCTCGACCCCTTCCTGGTGGTCGCGAACGCCATGCCCAAGATCGCCTTCGTGCCGATCTTCTACATCTGGCTCGGCTCCGAGTACTCGGTGTACGGCATGGCCGTGGCCATTGCGATCTTCGTGACCATCATGGTGGCCTACGAAGGCTTCCAGTCGACCGACCCCAACAAGATCAAACTGGCGACCACGCTCGGCGCGAGCCGTGCACAGGTACTGCGCATGGTGGTGCTGCCCGGCAGCGTGCCCACCTTGATCGCGGCGCTGAAGATGAACATCGGCCTGTCGCTCGTCGGCGTGATCGTGGGCGAGTTCCAGTCCGCCAGCGAGGGCCTGGGCTTCCTCATCGTCAACGGCAGCCAGGTCTTCAAGCTCAACATCGTGATGACCGCGATCGTCGTGCTGGCGTTGATGTCGGCCCTGATGTACCTGGTCATCGCTCGCGTCGAGCACGCCCTGTCGCGCCGCTACGGCTGATCTCTCCCCGAACGAAAGAACACATGGAATTTCCCGCATGGATCGTCGACCGCGTGATGGCGCGGCAGGGAAGCCTGCACCCGTACCCGCGCTTCGATGCCCGTCGCACGGCCTTCGTGGTGGTCGACCTCCAGAACTACTACACGCAGCCGGGCTTCATGGGTGAGTGCGCGCCGGCGCGTGCCACCTTCGGCAAGGTCAACCAGTTGGCCGCGGCCCTGCGCGAGGCGGGCGGCACGGTCATCTGGGTGCTGACCTGCGCCGATGGCGCCGACCGCTTCTGGTCGCATCACCACGCCTCCATGCTGACGCCCGAGCGCAGCGCGCGCCGGTTGCTCGAACTCGGCCGCACGCATGCGGGCTTCGAGATCGCGCCCGGGCTCGATGCGCAGCCCGGGGACCCGCGCGTGATCAAGCGCTGCTACAGCGCCCTGGTGCCGGGCTCGTCGACGCTCGACGACGAGCTGAAGGCGCGCGGCATCGAGACGGTGCTGATCGGGGGCACCGTGACCAACGTGTGCTGCGAGTCGACCGCCCGCGACGCGATGATGATGAACTACGCCACCGTGATGGTCGAGGACGCGCTCTCGGCCGTGACCCCCGAGGAGCATGTGCAGTCGCTGCACAACTGGATGCTCTTCTTCGGTGACGTGCTCAGCGTGGACGAGGTCGCGAGCCGGCTGGAGGCGCTGGAGCAGGCGACCGCCCTGGCCTGAGCAGGCCGGCGGCCCCCTAGAACGTGCCTGGATACGCACCGCCGTCGATCAGCAGGCTCTGTCCGGTGATGTAGCCGGCATGCGCCGAGCAGACATAGGCGCACAACGCGCCGACTTCCTCGGCACGGCCGAAGCGGCCGGCCGGGTTGTTGCGGCCGCGCTCGTCCCACAGCTGCTCGAAGGTCTTGCCTTCGGTCTTCACCAGGGCGTCGATGTGGTGGCGTTGCGCATCGGTCGCGAACACGCCCGGCAGGAGGTTGTTGATCGTCACGTTGTGCCGCACCGTCTGGCGCGCCAGGCCGGCGACGAAGCCGACCAGCCCGGAGCGCGCGCCGTTCGACAGCCCCAGTTCGGCCTGCGGCGTCTTCACGCTGCGCGAGACGATGTTGACGATGCGGCCGAAGCCGCGTTCGATCATCGGGTCGACGGTGCGGCGGATCATCTCGATGGGCCCCAGCATCATCGCGTCGAGGGCCGCGTGCCAGTCGTCCGCCGACCAGTCGCGGAAGTCGCCCGGCGGCCTGCCGTCGGCGTTGTTGATCAGGATGTCGGGCGCAGCGCAGGCGGCCAGCGCGGCGTCGCGCCCTGCCGCGGTCGTGATGTCCGCGACGGCGAAGGCCACTGGTGTGCCGGTCTCGGCCGACAGTTCGGCCGCGGTCTGGCGCAGCGTGGCTTCGGTGCGTGCGGCGATGGTCACCCGCACGCCTTCGAGCGCGAGCTGCCGTGCGCAGGCGCGCCCCATGCCGCGGCTGCCGCCGAAAATCAGTGCCGTGCGCTGCGCGATGCCGAGGTCCATGGATCGTGTCCTTGCGGCCCGTCAGGCCGCGAGCGGGGATTGGAAGGTGAAGCTGTCGCTGTACAGGTGGTCGATGCTCGCGCCGTGGGCCAGGAAGGCCCGCTTCGCATCGCCGATCATCGTCGGCGAACCGCAGAGGTAGATGGCGTGCTCCGACAGATCGTCCAGGTCCGCCAGCACCGCGTCCTGCACATGGCCGCGCCGGCCCTCCCAGTCGGCGCCAGCGCGCGAGAGCACCGGCACGTAGCGGAAGTCGCACAGGCGATCGCCCCACGACGCGATCTCTTCGTGCAGGTACAGGTCGGCCTCGGTGCGCATGCCCCAGTAGAGACTCACCGGCGGGCAGTCGTCGTCGTCCATCAGCGACTCGAGGATGCTCTTGATCGGCGCCAGGCCGGTGCCGGTCGCGACCATGATCAACGGCCGGTAGTCCTCCGCGTGGTAGCAGAAGGTGCCGTGCGGCAGCTCCACCGGCAACGGGTCGCCGGGCTGAAGTCGCGCCGCGTGGCCGCTGGTGAAGCGGCCTTCGGGAATGCGGCGGATGTGGAAGTCGAGCGCCTGCGGATGGGGCCGCGAGGCCATCGAGAAGCTGCGGTGCTGGCCGTCGGGCAGCAGGATGTTGATGTACTGGCCGGCCCGATAGAGCAGCTGCGCCTCGGCCGGGAGCTCGAGGGCCAGGTGCAGCACGTCGTGGCCGAGCGGGCGCACGGCCTTCACCGTCGCCATGTGGCGCGCCGGCTCGGAGCAGGGCGGCAGGCGCCGCGCGGCGCTGATCACCAGGTCGCTCGCCGGCCGCGCCTGACAGGCCAGCGCGTAGCCCTCGGCGGCCTCTTCGGGCGTGAGGCCGGGCGGGAACTCGTCATACGTCACCGAGCCCTCGACCAGCTGGATGCGGCAGGTGCCGCAGCCGCCGAAGCGGCATTCGTGGGGCAGCCGCCGGTCCTGGCGCAGTGCGGCGTCCAGCACCGATTCGCCGGGCTCGGCATCGAAAGTCTCTGCCGTCTCCAGCAGCCGGATGCGATAGGCCATGGGGCGGTCCTTCGTCGTCGGGGCGCGCGCGCCTTATTTCTTGATGTCGGCCTGGACCGTCACCGTGTGGCCCTGGCCCTGGAGCCGTTCATGCAGCGCCTGCAGCGCGGCCAGCCCGCACGCCGTGTCCTGCTCGCCGTTGCCGCCGGACAGGCCCACGCCGCCGATGACCTCGCCATCCACCACGATCGGGAACCCGCCCACGAAGGCGGCGAAGCGCCCCTCGAAGCTCAGCTGGATGCCGAAGGCCTCGTTGCCCGGCAGGGCCGGGCCGTTGGGTGGCGTGGTGAACAGGTGGGTCGAGCGCTTGTGGCCGGCCGCGGTGAAGGCCTTGTTCCACGCGATCTGCGGGCCGGTGATGCGCGCGCCGTTCATCCGGTCCATGGCGATCGGGAAGCCGCCGTCGTCGGCGATGCAGATGGTCTCGAGCACGCCGATCTCCTTCGCCTTGCGGATGGCGGCGTCGATCATCAGTCGGGCTTCTTCGAGTTCGAGCTTGAGTGCGGTTTTCATGCGGGTCTTTGCAGGAGGAGGGTCGGGGGATCAGCAGCCGCGATAGACGGTCTTGATCTGCGTATAGAACTCCAGGCCGGTGCGGCCCGATTCGCGGAAGGTCGAGGTGCTCGAGCGCTTCAGGCCGCCGAAGGGCGCATTGATCAGGTTGCCGGTGGTGGTTCGGTTGATCTTCACCGTGCCCGACTGGATGTCGTGCGCGAAGCGGTGCGCGACCACGGGGCTGGTGGTCGCGATGGCGGCGGACAGGCCGTACTCGGTGTCGTTGGCCTTGGCGATCGCGTCGTCGTAGTCGTCGACTTCGATGAGGGCGATGACCGGGCCGAAGATCTCTTCGCGCGCGATGCGCATCTGCTGCGTCACATCGGTGAAGACGGCCGGTGTGACGTAGAAGCCGTGGGCGAAGTCGCCGTCGGTGAGCGGCTCGCCGCCGCACAGCAGCGTGGCTTCGGATCGGCCGATGGCGATATAGCGGAGCACCGTCTCCAGCTGCTTCTTCGTCGCGAGCGGGCCCAGGTCCATGCCGGGCGTCATGCCGCTGCCGATCTTGAGCGCGCGCACCCGCGTCAGCAATTTGTCGGTGAAAGCGGCCTTCACGCTTTTCATCACCAGCACACGGCTGGTGCCGGTGCAGGCCTGACCGCTGAGCGAGAGGCCGCCCTTGATGACGAGGTCGACGGCCTTGTCGAGGTCGGCATCGTCCATGACGATCAGCGGATTCTTGCCGCCCAGCTCCATCTGCGTGCGCGTGGTCATGGCGGCGGCGCGATGGATCTGTTCGCCGGCGGCGGTCGAGCCGGTGAAGGAGATGGCGCGCACCGCCGGCGACTCGGTGATCACGGGGCCGACCTCCGACGCACGGCCGGTGATGAAGTTCAGCACGCCCTTGGGCAGGCCGGCCTGGATGAAGGCTTCGGCCAGACGCAGGCCCGAGAGCGGCGCATCGGACGACGGCTTGAAGACCACCGTGTTGCCGGTGATCAGCGCGGGGGCGATCTTGCGCGCCGGGATCGACACCGGGAAATTCCAGGGGCTGATGACGGTGACCACGCCCAGTGGCTCGCGCTGGCTGTAGACCACCATGTCCGGATCGTCCTGCGGGAAGGTCTCGCCCGAGAAGGATTGGCCCTCCACCGCATAGAAGCGGATCGTCTGGGCCGAGCGCAGGAACTCGTCCTTGGCTTGCGCGAGCGGCTTGCCCTCTTCGCGCGTCAGTTCTTCCGCGAATGCCGCCGCATGCGTCTCCAGGTACAGCGCCGCAGCGTTGAGCATCGCGGCCCGCCTGGAGATCGGCGTTTTCTTCCAGCCGTCGAATGCCGCCTGCGCGGCGGCGACGGCAGCGCTGGCGTCCTCGGCGGACGAGGACTGGAAGCGGCCGACCACCTCGCGGGCGTCGGCCGGGTTCGTGCTCTCGAAGGTCTGGCCGGTTGCGCTGGACACCCAGGCGCCATCGATGTGGTTCTGGAAAAGAGGGGCGGGAGCGAGGGTCATGGGTCGTCGGCTTAAGATGAGGCGACGAGAAGAATACTGTATACCAATATGCTTTTCAAGCCGCTCGCCGGCAAGCCCGTAGCGGAGCGAGGGGGGAGTTGGCGGCGCTTGCACTGGCTGGCATGTTGGGATACAGTATACCAACGAGATGCGAGCTCTTGCCGTACTTCGTCCGCCAACCCACTCCCGCCATTCCTGGAGCCTCCGCCATGTCCGCACTCATGAACCGCGATGAATTCCGCACCGCCCTCGAAAACGCCATCAAGGGCAAGAGCGCCAACAAGTCCCCCTTCAGCCTGGCCTGGGCCGGCGGCACCCTGAGCCGCGCCCATCTGGCCCGCTGGGCCGAGAACCACTACCACTACGTCGGCCCCTTCGCCGACTACCTGGGCTACCTGTACGCCCGCACGCCCGACCACATGACCGAGGCCAAGGACTTCCTGCTGGCCAACATGTATGAAGAGGAAATCGGCGGCGATCGCCACACCGACCTGTTGATCCGCTTCGCCGAAGCCTGCGGCACCACCCGCGAGCGCGTGGTCGATCCCGACAACATGTCGCCCACCACCCGCGGCCTGCAAAGCTGGTGCTATGCCGTGGCGATGCGCGAAGACCCCGTGGTCGCCGTGGCCGGCCTGGTGGTCGGCCTGGAATCGCAGGTGCCGTCCATCTACCGCAAGCAGACGCCCACGCTGCGCGAGAAGTACGGCTTCAGCGACGAGGAGGTCGAGTTCTTCGACCTGCACATCGTCTCGGACGAGATCCACGGCGAGCGCGGCTACCAGATCGTGCTGGAACACGCCAACACGGTCGAACTGCAACAGCGCTGCCTGAAGATCTGCGAGATCGGCGCCCAGATGCGGCTGCTCTACACCACCGCGCTCTATCACGACTACGTGATGGCCGAGGAAGCCGCGCAGCCGGTGCTCCAGGCCGCCTGAGCCCCGCCCCCGCCACGCCGCCGAGCCCGCATGCCGATCATCACCTTCCACAAAGGCGGCCAGGTCTACCGCGACGAGGTCAAGGACAACACGAACCTCGTGGTGCGCGCGGGCATCAAGCAGTTCCCCTATCCGCACCTGCGCTACGAGTGCGGCATGGGCAAGTGCTCCAAGTGCGCCTGCCGCGTGATCGCGGGCATGGAGCACCTGCCGCCGCCCAACTGGAAGGAAAAAAAGCAGTTGGGCGAGCGGCTCGCCGCCGGCTACCGGCTGGCCTGCCAACTCTGGGTGCAGCAGGACATCGAGCTGGCCCAGGACGACGCCGTGACCGCCTGAGATCGAAGCCTCCCCATGTACGTGATATTGACCAGCAAGCCCGGGCAGTTCCGCACGGAACCCGTCGACGGCCTTCGGCCCGTCGAATCCTTCGAGTACCTCTTCTTCGGCCGCTGCAAGGCGCGCTTCGTGATCGCCGAGCTTCAGGCGCCGTGCAAGGTGACGGTGATCGACGAGACGCCGCCCGAAGTCGTGAACCACGTGCCCACCAAGTTCCTCGAGAAGTTCGACACCGTGTCGCTGGCACGCGATGCGTTGCGGCAGCTGGTGCGCGAAGGCGATGCCGACGTGACGCTGGTGCGCACATGAACACCGCGGCGACGCCCGGGGCACCCGCCTCCATGATCCGGATCACCTTTCTGAGCAACGACGCCAAGGTCGTGTCCGCGGCGGCGGGCGGCAACCTGCTGCGCATCTCGCTGCGCGAGCAGGGCGGCATCCCCTTCAAGTGCGGCGGCGGCCTGTGCGGCACCTGCAAGTGCCTCGTCGAGACGGGCATCGAGCACACCGACGCCATCAAGCCCAAGGAAAAGAAGCACCTCACCGAGGCCGAGGTGACGCAGGGCTACCGCATGGCCTGCCAGACCTTCGTCAACGGCGACATCGCCGTGTCCTGGCAACCGCGCGACGCCAGGAAATGATCGCCGCGCTGCTGCCGGACGGCATGAGCCTCGGCCACTACGCCGGCATGGCCGCGATGGTGCTGGTCGGTGCCTGCCTTCAGGGGATCGGCGGCGTCGGCTTCGCGATGTTCTCCGCGCCCATCGCCGCACTCTTCTATCCCGAGCTCGCACCCGGCCCGCTGCTCGCGCTCGGCGGGCCGCTGGCCCTGATGTCGGCACTGCGCGAGTTCGACCAGATCGACTGGGGCGCCGCCGCCGTCGCGTTGATCGGCCGCGTGGTCGGCACGCTCGGCGCAGCCGTGTGCCTGCTGCTGCTGCCGGGCGAGTTGCTGACGGTGCTGTTCGCGCTCTTCATCCTCGCCGGCGTGGCGCTGAGCCTGAGCGGGCGCCGCATCGAGGCGTCGCGCGGCAACATGGTCGGCGCCGGCATCGCGTCCGGGCTGATGGGCACCATCACGTCCGCCGGTGCGCCGCCCTTCGCGTTGGTCATGCAGTACCTGCCGCCGCCCCGGCTGCGTGCCACGCTCGGTTGCGTGTTCTTCGTCGGCGCCGCCTTCTCGCTCGTGATGCTGGCGAGCGTGGGGCGCTTCGGGCGCCATGAGGTGTGGCTCAGTGCTTGGCTGCTGCCGCTCATGGTGGCCGGCTTCGCCCTGTCGGGGCCGCTCAACCGCCGCGTCTCGCGCCGTGCCGTGCGCGGCGTCCTGCTGGGCCTGTCGGCCTTCGGGGCCACCGCGTTGCTGTTGCGCGAAGCCTTCGGCGCCTGATTCCCCAAGGAGTATTTCTTGCAACACATTTCCGACGCGATGATCGATGCGCTCGTCACCCCGGCCGATGCGCAGGCGGTGCTCCGTGATGCATTCGTGCGCTTCGACGAAGGCGCGGCCGCCATGCAGGCGCGCATCCGCACCGAGGCGGGCGGCGTCAAGCTGTCGACGCTGGGCGCCGTGATCCCGGGCCAGGGCGTGGCGGGCGCCAAGGTCTACACCACGATCAAGGGCCAGTTCTCCTTCGTCATCCTGCTGTTCTCCACCGAGGACGGCCGCCCGCTGGCCTCTTTCGACGCCGGCGCCATCACCCGGCTTCGGACCGCCGCGTGCTCGGTGCTCGCCGCGCGCCACCTCGCGCGGGGCGACGCGCGCCGCCTGGCGTTGTTCGGGGCGGGCGCGCAGGGGCAGGCGCACGCCATCCAGATGGCGGCCGCCTTCGCGCTGGAGGACATCCGCGTCTGCACGCCGAACCCGGCGCCCGATCTGGCCGCTCGCCTGTCGGCGCAATGCGGCGTGCCGGTGCGGCTGTGCGGCGTCGACGAAGCGCTGGACGGCGCCGACATCGTGGTCACGGCCTCGCGTGCCGTCACGCCGTTGTTCGCTGGCGAACGTCTGCCGGCGGGCGTCTTCGTCGCCGCCATCGGCTCCAGCCTGCCGCACACGCGTGAACTGGACGATGTCGCCCTCGCACGGGCTTCGCTGGTGGCGGTCGAATGGCGCGTGCAGTCGCTGCGCGAAGCCGGTGAACTGGTGCAGGCCGGTGAAGGGGTGCTGCCGCCCGGAAAGATCGTCGAACTGGCGGCACTGGTGGCCGGGCGTGTGCCGGGCCGCCGCACCCGCGAGGAGATCACGCTCTACAAATCGGTGGGCGTGGGTCTCGAGGACGTCGCCTTGGCCGGCCTGGCCTGGCGCCGGCTCGGCGAGCGCGGCGGCTGAGCGCCGCCGCTGCGTTCAAGCCGGCGTCGGCGGCTGAACCGACGGCGGCAGCTCCGCGGCGCTGTAGACATGGCGCGCCGCCAGCAAGGCGGCGAGTTCGGCATCGCCCGCCACCACCGCGCGCAGGATGGCGGCATGCTCTTCCCAGTTCTGCCGCATGCGTTCCCGGTTGTTCACCGTGAAGAAGAGGGCGGTGCGCTCGCGCAGCGAACGCATGATCTCCTGCAGCACCGAATTGGCGGCCACATTGCCCAGCGCCTCGTGGAAACTCAGGTTGAGCGCCGAGATCCGCGTCAGGTCGTCGTCGCTGGTGAGCTGCGAACCTTCGGTCAGGATGCGCTCGAGCCTGGCGATCTGCGCCGGGTCGTGCCGCCGTGCCGCCAGCTTGGCGTTGAGCGCCTCGAGCGTCGCGCGCACTTCGACCATCTCCTTGATCTGTGCCTGCGTGAAGGTGGTGACCGTGGCACCGCGCCGCGGTTCGATGGCCACGATGCCTTCGGCGGCCAGCGCGCGCAGCGCCTCGCGCACCGGCATGCGCGAGACACCCAGCTCCTCGGAGAGTCGCCCTTCGACCAACCGTTCGCCCGGCGCCAGCGCCCCGCTCAGGATGCGTTCGCGCAGGGCGGTCAGGACCAGCGTGGTGAGTGGCGCGTGGCGCTCTCCCAGTTTGCTATCAGTCGTCGAATCCATAGCCATCATGCGTCGCCGGAACCCGGTGTGGGCCGGCTGGTGGAGGTCCATTGCGCGGCGTCGGGCCGCTCCGTGTGGCCTGTGTTCGTTCGCCGCGCAGGGAACAGGCGCCCATTGTGCCCGCACTGTCCGCCGGACGATGCGCCCAGGCGCGATTCAGTCCGTGCGCGAGCGGCCTTCCGGGACGGCTTTCGCCTCGGTCCACCGTCCGGCGGCGGCCGCCACCATGTGCTCGGCCAGTGCCTCGTACAGCGGCCGGCTGATCATGCGCGACGCCAGGCTCGCGAGCATGGCGCTGGCCATCAGGCTGAGCACCATCGAGTGGCCGTCGACCATTTCCATGACGATGATGAAGGCGGTGAGCGGCGCCTGCGTCACCGCGGCCAGGAAGCCGGCCATGCCCATGGCGATGAGCGCCGGGCCGAGGTCGGCGCCCGCCAGTTGCGCGATGCCGTCGCCGATGCCCGCGCCGATCGACAGTGCGGGCGCGAAGATGCCGCCCGGCACGCCGACCCAGGCCGAGAGCCAGGTGACGACGAACTTCAGCAGCGTGTAGAGCGGCGTCAGCTCGTCGTGGCCGGCCAGCATCTGCTTGACCGCCTCGGAGCCGGCGCCGAAGGTCACGCCGCCGGTGACCAGGCCGATCACGGCGATGGCGAGGCCGCCGGCGGCCGCGAAGCGCACCGGCCAGCGGGCGCGCCAGCGGTTCAGGCGCTGCGGGGCGCCGGTGAGCGACGCGATCATCAGCCGGGCGAACAGCCCGCCCGCCACGCCGCTGGCGAAGGCGACCGCCAGGCCGGGGCCGAGCAGGTTCCAGCCGACCGGCGGCACCCGGATCACGCCGAAGTAGCTCAGGTTGCCGAAGGCCGACACCGCCACCAGGCCGGCCAGCACGATGCCCGTGATGATCACGCCGCTCGAGCGCGCCTCCAGCCGGCCGCTCAGTTCTTCGATGGCGAACACCACGCCGGCCAGCGGTGCGTTGAAGGCGGCCGCGATGCCGGCCGCGATGCCGGCCGCACCGCCGGCCACCAGCAGCGAGCGCGTGTCGATGGTGCTGTGCGGCGACAGCCAGCGCCTGGCGTGCTGCACACCCCCGCCGCCACCTGCACCGACGGGCCTTCGCGGCCGATCGACAGGCCGGCGAGGAAGCCCGCCGCGCCCAGGCCGATCTTGGCGACCGTGAGGCGCAGCGAGGCGAACAGGCCGCGCTGCTCGGGCGGCAGGTCGGGGTCCAGCGCCGCCTTGACCTGCGGAATGCCCGAGCCCGAGGCGCCGGGAAACCACCGGCGCGTGGCCCAGACGATGGCGGCGGTGAGTGCCGGCGTCCAGATCAGCACGGCCCAGGGATGGCGGCCGTACAGCGACTGGAAGTGCGAGAAGGCCCATTCGCTCGCCATCGTGAAGCCGACCACGAACAGCCCGGCCGTCACCGCGTAGCCCAGCACGATGGCGCGGTCGACCCACAGGCGAAAGCTGGAGAGCTCGGCGCGGAGATTCTGGAAGAAGTCGGGTTCGTGGTTCACCGCGTCGATTCTGAATGTTCCTCGCCGCCCGCGGCCCTGGCGGGCGCGCGGCGTGGATAATCACCGGTTCTCTTTTTCCTTCCCTTCCATTCCTTCATCAGGGGCAGTGCACATGGCATCGGTCAACAAAGTCATCCTCGTCGGCAACCTCGGTCGCGACCCAGAAACCAGAACCTTCCCGAGCGGCGACCAGATCTGCAACGTGACGCTGGCCACCACCGACAAGTGGAAGGACAAGGCGAGCGGCGAGATGAAGGAGGCGACCGAGTGGCACCGCCTCGTGTTCAACGGCCGCCTCGCCGAAATCGCCGCGCAGTACCTGCGCAAGGGCTCGCAGATCTACGTCGAAGGCCAGATCCGCACCCGCAAGTACCAGGACAAGGACGGCGTCGAGAAGTACGCCACCGACATCCGCGTCGACCAGATGCAGATGCTGGGCAGCCGCCAGGGCATGGGCGGCCCGTCGGGCGGTGGCGGCGGTGACGACGACGGCGGCTATTCGCAAGGTGGTGGCGGTGGCGGTGGCGGTGGCGGTTACTCGCGCCCCCCCGCCGCGGCGCCGCGCGCACCGGCCGCGCGTCCGGCCCCGGCCCCCGCCAAGTCGTCGTCGGGCTTCGACGACATGGACGACGACATTCCGTTCTAAAACTTGCCCAAAACCTGCGCCGACAGTGTCCTGTCGCGCGAAGAAGGCCCGTGCTCCACGCTGGAGCACGGGCCTTCTTCATTCCGCGTCACCGGCTTTCGGCGCGCTCACCATCCTGGTCAGTTCTGCGATGCCGATGGGCGGCCTGGTCAGCCACGGCACGACGAAGCTGCGCTTGGCCAGCCCATCGGCCATGCGCGCCATCTGCTTGCGCTCGCCGACCAGCCGCGCGGCCAGCAAAGGGTCGTGGGTGCCGGCCGCCAGCACGCTCCGGTTGAGCACCCAGGCATAGGGCTCGATGCCGGCGCGACGCAGATCGTCCTGCAGTGCAGCGGCCTGCGACACCGGTGTCACTTCGGGCAGGGTCACCAGAATGATCCGGGTGTAGTTGCCGTCCTGCAGCCGCATCAGGGGCGTCACGACATGCCCGGCATTCTTGCCCTCGAACTCCCGCATCATCTGGCGGTGGTACGCGCCGGTGGCGTCCATCAGCAGCAGCGAGTGCCCCGTGGGGGCCGTGTCCAGCACCACGAAGGCGCTGCGTGCTTCGTTGACGATGCGCGAGAAGGCGTGGAACACGGCCACCTCCTCGGTGCAGGGCGAGCGCAGGTCTTCCAGCAGCAGCGCGCGCTCCTGGGCGTCCAGGCTCGGCGACCTGGCCGCCATGATCTTGTCGACATAGCGCTGCGTCTCCACCCTGGGGTCGATGCGGTCCAGGCGCAGACCGGGCAATGCGCCACCAAGGGTGCTTTCCAGATGCGCCGCCGGATCGGTGGTGCTCAGGTGCACGGTCTTGCCGCGCTGCACCAGCCCCAGCGCGAGTGCCGCAGCAATGGTGGTCTTGCCCACGCCGCCCTTGCCCATCACCATGATCAGCCCATGGCCGACGGCGGCCAGCGCATCGGCCAATGTCGCCAGGTCATGGTCGGCGGCGATCGGCGCCAGGGCGACGGGCGGGGCCACGGCGACCGCCGCTTGCCGGGGTGAAAGCAGTGCGCGCAGGGCCGGCAGGCCGACCGTGTCGAAGGCCCGCAACGGGATCGTGTCCTGGGGCAAGGCCTGCAGGGACGCGGGCATGTCTTTCAACGCCTGCTGTCCCAGCGCCTCGATGGCACCCGCCACGGCGTCGCTGCGGTCGCTGGCATGGAACACGCCGTTGATCGCGAGACGCTGGTTGTGCAGGCCCAGCGCATTCAGCTCTTCGGAACTGCGCGCTGCCTCGGCCATGGCGCCCTGGTCCGGCCGCGTCACCAGGACCACGGTCGTGCGGGCCGGATCGCTCAGTGCCGCCAGCGCGGCCTTGAACCGCTCCTCCTGCATCTTCAGGCCTGAATGCGGGCCGAGGCAGGAGGCGCCGCGGTCGTTGCCTTCGAGGAAGCCGCTCCAGGCCTTGGGCAGGCTCAGCAGCCGCAAGGTGTGGCCGGTGGGCGCCGTGTCGAACACGATGTGGTCGAAGCGCGCGTCGTCTTCGGACAGCAAGGTGGCGAACTCGTCGAACGAGGCGATCTCCGTGGTGCAGGCGCCGGACAGCTGCTCGCGCACCGTCGACCGTTCGGCGGGGCTGGCGTCCGCGCCCATCTGCGCCAGGACACGCTGCCGGTAGGACTCGGCCGCCGTGTCGGGGTCGATGTTCAGGACCGACAGACGCGGCGCGCCGGGCACGGCGGTCGGGATGTTGCGCAACGCGATCCCGAGCATCTCGTCGAGGTTCGACGCGGCGTCCGTACTGACCAGCAACACACGCTGGCCGGCATCGGCCAGGGTCAGCGCGGCCGCGGTCGACAGCGAGGTCTTGCCGACGCCCCCCTTGCCCGTGAAGAACAGATACCGCGTGGCATGGCCGAGAAAGCCCATCGGCGGCGGTGCCGACGCCGGCCGGCCTCGTCCCTCCGCGTGCGAACCGGGAACCTTGATTTCCATGGAGACATCCTTGAGCGGGGTGGAGGGCTGCACGGCAGCCATGCCTGCAAGCGTGCCGGAGCGCCGGGCGCCGGGGCTTGCGCTGAGTCAACCCATGCGCTCGGGCGCGTTCAGCCTTCCTCGTGCCAGCGGTCCTTGGCGAGCATCACGCGGTGATGGCCCTGGCCCGCCGGCATCATCGGGAAGCAGTTCTCCTGCGCGGCCACCTGCACGTCGAGGAAGAAGGGGCCGTCGTAGGCCAGGCATGTGGCCAGCGCGGCGTCGAGCTCGGCCGGGTCGCTGACGCGGGCCGCGCCCCAGCCGAAGGCCTTGGCAAGCGCGACGAAGTCGGGCAGCGCTTCGTTCCAGCTGTGGGAGAGGCGGTTGCCGTGTTTGAGCTCCTGCCACTGGCGCACCATGCCCATGTAGCCGTTGTTCGACAGCACCAGCTTGACGGGGGTGCCGTGCTGCACGGCGGTCGACAGTTCCTGGATGTTCATCAGCACCGACGCGTCGCCGCTGACGCACACCACCAGCGCCTCGGGGTGGCCGATCTGTGCGCCGATCGCGGCGGGCAACCCGTAGCCCATGGTGCCGGCGCCGCCGGAGGTGAGCCAGCGGCGCGGCCGGTCGAAGCGCAGGTACTGCGCGGCCCACATTTGATGCTGGCCGACGTCGGTGGAGACGATCGCGTCGCGGCCCTGGAGTTGCTGCTGCAACGTGGCCATGAGCTGCTGCGGCAGGATCGAATCGGCGCGCGGCGCGTAGGCCAGGCAGTCGACCGCACGGCGGCGCGCGATGCGTTCCCACCAGGGCGCGAGCCGCTCGGGCGCGAGGCCGTCGAGTTCGGGCATGGCCAACAACGCGTCGAGCACGACGCCGCAGTCGCCCACCATCGGCACGTCGACCTTCACCACCTTGTTGATACTGCTCGGGTCGATGTCGATGTGGATCTTGCGCGCGTGCGGGCAGAACTCGTCGAGCTTGCCGGTCACGCGGTCGTCGAAGCGCGCGCCGACGCACACCACCAGGTCGGCCTCGTGCATCGCCAGGTTGGCCTCGAGCGTGCCGTGCATGCCGAGCATGCCGATGAAGAGCGGGTCGGACGCGGGGAAGGCGCCCAGGCCCATCAGCGTGAGCGTGCAGGGCGCGCCGAGGCGCCGCACCAGCTGCGTGAAGGCCTCGCACGCCGCCGGCCCGGCGTTGACCAGCCCACCGCCGCCGTAGAGCACCGGCCGGCGCGCGGTCGACAGCAGGTCCGCGGCGCGCTGCAGGCTGCCGCGCGGCGGCAGGGCGCGCGCGGTGCGGCCCTCGTCGCGGCGCGCGCGGGTCGGCACGGCCGGTGCGGCGCCGGTCAACGGCATCAGCTGCACGTCCTTCGGCACGTCGAGCAGCACCGGCCCGGGCCGGCCCGAGGTGGCGATCTGCAGCGCGCGCCGCACAGCGGCCGGGACGTCGTCGGGCGCACGCAGCTGGTGGTTCCACTTGGTGACCGACCGCGACATGCCCAGCGCGTCGCTTTCCTGGAAGGCGTTGGTACCGATCACGGCGGTCGCCACCTGCCCGCTGATGCACAGCACCGGCACCGAGTCGCTCATGGCGTCGAGCAGGCCGGTGATGGTGTTGCCTACGCCCGGCCCCGAGGTGACCAGCACCACGCCGACGCGGCCGGTGCTGCGCGCATAGCCTTCGGCCGCATGCACCGCCGCCTGCTCGTGGCGCACCAGCACATGCCGCAGGCGCGGCTCGCCGTGCAGCGCGTCGTACAGCGGCAGCGCGGCGCCGCCGGGGTAGCCGAAGAGCGTGTCGACGCCGCAGGCGACCAGGGTGTCGAGCAGGGCCTCGGCGCCGTTGCGCGGCGGTGGAGGCCGTGCGCCGGGGTGTGCGGTGGCGGGTGCGTCATGCGTGGGTGCCGTCATGGCGGTGGCGGTGAGGTTCATGCCTCGATTCTTCCGGTGTCGGGGCAGAATGTGCTTCATTCTTTCGACTGAATCGGGGCATAAATTGAAAGCCAATCGAGAAACAGGCAAATCGTCCGAAGATTCTTTCGACAAGACCGATCTGGCCATCCTGGCGATCCTGCTGAAGGACTCGCGCCGCACCCTGCAGGACATCGGCACCGAGGTCGGCCTGTCGCCCACCACCTGCTGGGGCCGCATCAAGCGCCTCGAGGCGCACGGCGTGATCCGGCGCTACACGGTCGACATCGACCCCGCCAAGCTCGGCTACCACGATTCGGTCATCGTGCAGGTCACGCTGGAAAGCCACACCGACGAGACGCTCTACGACTTCGGCCGGGTGCTGGCGACCATCCCGGAGATCCAGGAGGCGTACCTGGTGTCCGGCGACTACGACTACTACATCCGCATCGCCGTGCGCGACACGCGCGACTACGAGCGGCTGTTGCGCGAGAAGCTCTACAAGATCCCCGGCATTCGCCACAGCCAGTCGCACTTCGTGCTGCGCGTGCTGAAGGAAGCGAGCGTGCCGCTGGGGTGATGGCCGGGCATCAAGGCCCCGACGGCGGCAGGATGGCCCAGCCGGCGCGCACCGTGAAGTCGCGGCCGAAGCGGCGCACGTCGAGCGTCAGCGGCGGCTGCACCTGCAGCGCGGGGAAGCGCGCCAGCCAGTCGGCCGGCGGCGCGTCCAGCGCGCGGCCGGGCGCCGCTTCCCACACGAACACGCCACCGCGTGCACGGGTCTTCGCGTCGTCCAGCCATTGCGCGGCCACGGGGTCGACCTGGATGTACACCGGGGGGCGGCCGCCGGCTTGCGGCGGCAGGTAGGCGGCGACATTGCCGGCCGCCCACATGTCGCCCGCGACGATCGGCACCGGCACGCCGGCCCCGCGCGCCTGCTGCCACCCGTGCGACACCGCCGCGGCCAGTTCCCGCCCCGGGTAGTGGATGCGCGAGAGGTTGCCCCGCAGCCGCGGCCCGCCGATGGCCAGTGCGCCGTACAGCGTGACCAGGATCAGTGCCCAGACGCCGAAGACGCGGGCGAAGCGCTTCGGGTGCCGCAGCTGCAGTCCCCCCGCCATCGCGAGCGCCGGGCCGGCGACCAGCAGCACCGGCGACCCCCACATGTCGTGCAGGCGCACGCCCGCCACGCCGGCGACCAGGTACACCGCCAGCGGCCCGCCGCCCATGGCCAGCAGCACCCAGCCGTCGCGGGCGGGAAGGCGCCAGGGACCCCCGCCTTCGGCCGTGGTTGCGCCGGGCCGACCGCCCGCCGCCCAGAGCAGCACCAGCATCGGCGCCAGCGCGGCCAGTTGCGCAGCGCTGAAGCTCAGCAGCACCTCGAGGCGGCTCAACACCGGGTTGGCGACCGCCGATTCGCCGCGGCCGGTGGCGTAGCGCAGCGTCGGGTAGTCGTGGGCCTGTGCCCAGAGCACATGCGGCGCGAACATCGCCGCCGCGATCGCCAGCGCGAGCCAGGGACCGGCGCCGCGCCACTGGTTGCGCAGGGCCGGCACGGCGATCAGCGCGAGCACCATCGAGGCCGGCAACAGCAGGAAGGAGTACTTGCTCAGCAGGCCGCCGCCACAGGCCAGGCCCAGCAGCGCCCACCAGCCCAGGCCGGCACCGTCGGTGCGGCGCACGGCGCGCCAGAAGGCCAGGGCCGCGAGCCCCCAGAACGGGTACTGCACGACGTTGGCGTTGAACTCCAGGCTGGTGAGGTTGTAGTAGTGCACGCCCTCCAGCGCCATCGCGGCAACCAGCGCCGCCCGGGGCGACAGCACGTCGCCCATCATGTCCCACACGGCCCAGAACGCGACGCCCACCGCCAGCTGCGGCAGCAACAACAGCGGCCAGTCGGCCGTGCCCCAGCGGAACAGCTCGGCCAGCCAGCCGGACATCGGCGGGTGCTTCGCGTAGCCGGCGGCCCACTCACGGCCCCAGCTCAGGGCCTCGATGGTGTCGAGCGGGAGGTTGTACGTCAGCAGCACCGGCAGCAGGGTCCACACCAGCACATGCAGGGCGACGAAGATGCCGAAGGCCCGGGCCGGCGCGCCGGCCTTGCGGCGAGAATTCACGGATATGTCCATGGGTAGCGAGCGTACATGTCCCCCGGAGCGCGCCGCCGGCCCCGACCTCCTTCAGACCGAGACCATGACCCTTCCTACCCCTGCCGCCGCGCCGGTCGTGCGGCCGCCGCTTCGCCTGAGTTGCGTGGTGCCGGCCTACAACGAGGCCGATCACCTCGCCCCTTTCCTGGAGGCGCTCCACGCCACGCTCAAGGCGCTGACGCCCGACGTGGAGATCATCGTCGTCAACGACGGCAGCCGCGACGCGACGCAGGCGATCGCGCGCGAACTCGGCCCCCGGCTGGGCCTGCGCTACATCGAGCTGTCGCGCAACTTCGGCAAGGAGGCCGCACTGACGGCCGGCCTTGCCCATGCGCGCGGCAATGCGGTGCTGCTGATCGACTCGGACTTCCAGCATCCGTTGTCGCTCGTGCCCGAGATGGCTGCCTTGTGGCACAGCGGCTACGACATGGTCTACGGCGTGATCGCCGAGCGCGCCGGCGAGGCCTGGACCAAGCGCGTCGGCACCCGGCTCTTCTATGGTCTGCTGCGCGCCGGCAGCTCGGTCGACATGCCGCGGCACGCCGGCGATTTCCGGTGGATGGACGGCCGCGTGGTCGAAGCCCTGCGCCGGATGCCCGAGCGCAACCGCTACATGAAGGGCCTCTATGCCTGGGTCGGCTTCCGCTCGGTGGCGCTGCCCTTCACGCCCGACGAGCGACGCAGCGGCCAGTCGCATTTCAGCCTGCGCAAGCTCAGCATGCTGGCGCTCGAGGGCTTGACCTCCTTCAGCTCGCTGCCCCTGCGGGTGTGGAGCGCCGCCGGCTTGATCATCTCCTTCCTGGCCATCTGCTATGGCCTCTTCATCGCGGTCGAGGCGATGGTGTTCGGCAACTCGCTGGCCGGCTGGCCGACGCTGGCCGCCGGCCTGATGCTATTCTCGGGCGTGCAGCTGCTGTCGATCGGCATCCTCGGCGAGTACATCGGCCGCATCTACACCGAGGTGAAGATGCGGCCGCTCTATCTGGTGGCCGAGGACCTCGACCACAGCGCGCTGAAGGCCGCGACGGATGACGCGCCGACACGCGATGCATGAACTGCTGACGCCCGCGGCGGCGACCGACGGCAAGCGCGTGCTGCTCTGCGCAGACGACTACGCGCTGCATCCCGCGGTGGACGAGGCCGTCGTGGACCTGGCACGGCAGGGCCGGCTCAGCGCCACCAGCTGCATGACCACCTCGCCCCGCTGGGCCGAGGCGGCACGCCTGCTGGCGGCCGTGCCCGCCCTGGCGCGCGGCCTGCACCTGAACATGACCGAAGGCCACGGCCAGCCGGCGCCGACGCTGGGCGCGGTGCTGCGCGGCGCCTATGCGCGCCAGCTGTCGCAGATGCAGGTGCGCGCGCAGCTGACGCGCCAGCTCGACGACTTCGAGCAGGTGCTCGGCACGCCGCCCGACTTCATCGACGGCCACCAGCATGTGCACCAGCTGCCGGGCGTGCGCGAGGTGCTGCTGGATGTGCTGGCCGAACGCTACGGCCCGGCGGCACCGTGGGTGCGCGCGACCGTGCCTGCGACCTGGCGATGGGGCGCGGGCAAGGCCGGCGTGCTGGCGCTGCTGGGCGGGTGGCGACTGCGGCGGCAACTGGCGGCACACGGCGTGCCGCACAACCCGGACTTCGCCGGGGTCTACGGTTTCGACGCAGCCACGCCGGCTGCGTACGGCCGGCACATGGACCGGTGGCTGACGGCCAGCCACGACGGCACGCTGCTGATGTGCCATCCGGCCAACGCGCGGGTGGACGGCGACGCGATCGCGGACGCGCGGATGGTCGAATACGCCTACCTCGCGTCGGACGCCTTCGCCGAGAGCCTGCGCAAGCACGGCGCGCGGGTGGGCGTCCTGACGCGCCGCGCAACGCCCGTCTGAGCGTCAGGGGAAAAGGCCCCGGACCAACGGCGGTGCGCCGGGCGGGGGATGATCCGCCCATGACCGCGTTCTCCATCCTCGACCTGTCCCCGATCTGCGAAGGCAGCGATGCCGCGCAGTCGTTCAAGAACTCGCTCGCGCTCGCCCAGCACGGCGAGAAGCACGGCTACCGCCGCTACTGGCTGGCCGAGCACCACGGCATGCCGGGCATCGCCAGCGCGGCCACGGCCGTGCTGCTGGCCTATGTGGGCGCGGGCACCTCGACCATCCGCATCGGCGCCGGCGGCGTGATGCTGCCCAACCACTCGCCGCTGGTGATCGCCGAGCAGTTCGGCACCCTGGAATCGCTCTACCCCGGCCGCATCGACCTGGGCCTGGGCCGTGCGCCGGGCTCCGACCAGCGCACCGCGCAGGCGCTGCGGCGCAACCTCGAATCCGACTCGGACCAGTTCCCTCAGGACGTGGTCGAGCTGATGGACTTCATGAGCAAGTCGCCGCGCCAGCCGGTGATGGCGGTGCCGGGCCGCGGGCTCGAGGTGCCGATCTGGATCCTCGGCTCCAGCACCTTCGGTGCGCAACTCGCCGCGCACCTCGGCCTGCCCTATGCCTTCGCGTCGCACTTCGCGCCGCAGCAGATGATGCAGGCCATCCGCCTCTACCGCGAGACCTTCAAGCCCTCGGCCCAACTGGCCAAGCCCTACGTGATGCTGGGCTTCAACGTGTTCGCCGCCGAGACCGACGAAGAAGCACAGTTCCGCGCCAGCTCGTGGCAGCAGGCCTTCGTGAACCTGCGCAGCGGCCGCCCGGGCCGCCTGCCGCCGCCGGTCAAGGACTACTACGCCAATGTCGGCCCGTCGGAGCGGGCGCTGCTCGACTCGGTGCTGTCGTGTTCGGCCGTGGGCTCGCGCGAGACGGTGCGCGCCGGCATCGCGGCGTTCATCGAGCGCACGGGTGCGGACGAGCTGATGATCACGTCGCAGGTGTATGACCATGCGACGCGGTTGCGGTCGTATGAGATCGTGGCGTCGCTCAAGGAAGAGGTTGCGACGGCCAAGGGCTGAGGGCAGTGGGTTTCCGGCACTAAAGCTCTGACGGTGTGGTCGGGCCGAGGGCGAAGGGTGACCCCTTCCGCTCGTGTCCCCCGTCGCAGCCTTCGGCTGCTCCTCCTCCTTGACCTCGCTGCAGGGGTCACCCTCCGCCCTCGGCCTGGATGCGCAGCAAAGTGACCGTGGGCTGCGGAGCACTTGAGCACGCTCGAAGCCAGAGACATGGAACTGCAGAATGAAGAGCTGAATGTCGCTTGGTCGGACGGCAGCTTTTGGGGGAGGTGTATGTCTGCACCGGGCCGAGGCTGTGTGAAAACGCTTCCCCCACTCGCTCTCTAAAAAATAAAAGGAGGTCACCCGTTTCCAGCGAGGTGGCCCATGAAGCGATTCCTCGAAGGCGCGGACCGACACCAGGTCACGTTGTTGCCCGAGTGCCTTGACGACTACGTCGGAGAGGAAAACCCGGTGCGCGTCGTCGATGCGTTCATCAACGAACTGAATCTAACCACCCTCGGCTTCGACGACGCGGACCCCGCAACCACAGGTCGCCCCGGGTACCACCCCTCGGTCTTGCTCAAGCTGTACATCTACGGCTATCTCAACCGCATCCAGTCCAGTCGCCGGCTGGAACGCGAGGCGCAGCGCAATGTCGAACTCATGTGGCTGACCGGCCGCCTGACACCGGACTTCAAGACCATCGCCGCCTTCCGTCGTGACAACGGCAAAGGCATCCGCAACGTGTGCCGCAGCTTCATCGTGCTGTGCCGGCAAATGAAGCTCTTCTCGCAAGCCGTGGTAGCCATCGATGGCAGCAAGTTCAAAGCCGTCAACAGCCGCGATCGCAACTTCTCGCCGGGCAAGATCGATGCTCGCAAGGAGCAGATCGAGCAAAGCATTCAGCGCTACCTCGACGCACTGGAAACCGCGGACCGCGTCCAGCCCGTTGACCTCGAAGCCAAGACCGATCGCCTGCAGGAGAAGATCGGCAAGCTGCGCGAACGGATGCGGCAACTTGACGAGACCAAGGAGCAGCTCAAAGGCGAGCCAGGCCAACAGCGCTCACTGACCGATCCTGATTCGCGCTCGATGCTTCAGTCCGGCAAGAGCACAGGCTTGGTCGGCTACAACGTCCAGACGGCAGTCGAGGGCAAGCACCACCTCATCGTCGCCCACGAGGTCACGAACATCGGCAACGATCGAACTCAGCTCACTAGGATGGCAGTGGCCGCACGCCAGGCCATGGGCAAGACCAAGCTGCAGGCGTTCGCCGACCGCGGCTACTTCAACAGCTTGGAGATCAAGACCTGCGAGGACGCCGGAATCACTGCCTTCGTTCCCAAGCCAATGACCTCCAATGCGAAGGCGCACGGCCGCTTCGGCAAGGCCGACTTCATCTATATCGCAAAGGACGATGAATACCTGTGCCCCGCCGGGCAGCGAGCCATCTACCGGTTTAGTAGATGGGAAGACAACCTGGATCTGCGTCTCTACTGGCCCAGTGCCTGTCCAGGTTGCGCGCTGAGGGATCAGTGCACGACCTCATCCGCCCGACGCATTCGCCGCTGGGAACATGAAGCCGTGATCGATCGGATGCAGCAGCGCTTGGACCGTAGGCCCGATGCAATGACGTTGCGGCGCGCGACCATCGAGCATGTATTCGGAACGCTGAAGCATTGGATGGGCTCGACGCACTTCCTGATGAAGACGATGGATCACGTTGGGACGGAGATGAGTCTTCACGTGCTTGCCTACAACCTCAAGCGAGTGATGAGCATCTTGGGAATTGCGGGAACATTGAAGGCAATGCGACCGGTGGGGGCGTGAGCCTCTTCCGTAAGGCCTTGCCAGCGTGCAGCGCGATAGGAAACACCGGGCGCGATCAACCGCTTACTGAATGGCCTGTGAGGCCCGTCACACAACCCACAACGTGCGCGCTCGGCGTACAAGTGCGCCGAGGGTGTTTACACACAGCCTCGGCCCATAGCTGAAGTCAACCTGCAGCGAACAGAGGCGTCGAAGGCTGGTGGGCCCCTTCATAATCAAGACCTATCTCCTGCTTTTTCGAGATGCCTACCTTTCGCCATGGATAAATTCTTGCTGCAACAGCAGGTGCTGGAACGGCTCGCCGAAGACCTGCTGCAAGCCGAAGAAGCAGTGCGGGCGGCCCACGAGACGGCGACCCACGAAGAAAACATCGCCGAAAACAAATACGACACATTGGGACTCGAAGCCGCCTACCTGGCCACGGGCCAAGCTCGGCGCGCCGAGGCCATCCGCCAAGCAATGGCTAATTGGCGCCAATTCCGCCCGCGTCCCTACGACGCCAGCAAAGGTATACAGCTTGGCGCGCTGGTCTGCCTCGTCGATTCCGATGACAAGCAGCAACAGCTCTTTCTCGGCCCGGATGGGGGCAGCATGAAGTTGCTCAGTGGCACTCAGCTCGTTCAGGTCGTCAGCAGCGAAGCACCTTTGGGCAGGGCCATGCTGGGCAAATGCGAGGGCGATGAGGTTTCGATACAGGTCGCTCCAACCCGACAGCAGTTTGAGGTGCTGCGGGTTCACTAAGCTGCAAGCAAGTTCACGCCGAAAGGCCGAGGTCAGCAGAGTGCAGGCGTCGTGAACGTACCGGCTGTCTGGCGAGTTCAGCAGTACTTTGAAACCGGCCACTGGGTCCGAGATGACACTGGTGCGTTAATGACCGTTGCCGCCATCACCGGCAGCAACCCCAAAAACTGGCTGTACGTCACTGGCTTCCCGACACCGCCTTGCAGGCGCGTCCACTGTGACCTGCCACATCGCCCTGCCACGCGGAACGTTGCTCCTCACGGCTGCACCCATGTCGTGCTACGGGAAGGACGCGCCCACGTTGAGGCGCAGAAGACGAGCGCTATTGAGCTCACGAATGCGCCCAGGATGCACACGCCCGACCACCCAACGTGCGCGTACACCACTGTCGATGCGAGTGCCCCCGCTCCGCTGCCCACCGCATAGAACAGCATGTAGCACCCGATGAGGCGGCCATGCGACTCGGCCGGTCCTCGGAGAATCAACGCTTGGTTGGTGACATGCAGGGCTTGGCCGCCCGCGTCGAGCATCAGGCTGCCGACAGCCAGCCACCACAGCGACGACGCCGTGAAGCTGAGAGGTAGCCATGCCAGAAGCAGCAGGACCAGCGCAGCAGCGCTCGTGCGCTCGCCCCACCCCTGGTCAGCCCAACGTCCTGCGCGCCCCGCGAAGAAGGCGCCGATAGCGCCAAGCAACCCGAACGCCCCGACGGCTGAATGTGACAGCGAGAGCGGTGGCGCAGTGAGCGGCAACGCGAGAGCACTCCAGAAAATGTTGAAGACGGCGAACATCAGCCAAGGGCGACCGCTGCGCAGGCCGACTACAGTCGGCCAACTGCGGACCTTCGACGACGTGTTCCACTGCGCCATTCGGTGCCGCGTTGCAGCAACAATATCGCATCGCTTCAGACGCTCGCGGACCACGCCATGAACGCATCCGACCTTCGGGTCGGCTACTCCGCTGCGGGAAAATCGCCCATAGGGTGACGTATCGGCGACTGCACAAGCCGCATCAGAATCGGCGCGATGTCGTGGACCATTGCGACGTAGTTTGGATGGTCACCCAGCACGGCACTGGACGGCATCTGAGGTCGCTGCGAGTCACTGGGACTCTGTACGATTCGTACACCACCGTGCCTGGTAACCTCCGTGAGGCCTCCGGTACCATCATGGCCTTCGCCACTGAGCACTACCCCAATCACTCTCTCCGCATAGACCGCCGCGGCTGAACCTAGCGCAAGGTCGGCGGGGGCGGCGGTGTCCCGGGTCGATTTTGAAAGCCCCAAAGTCCCATCAGCCTCGATAAGAATGCTGTTGTTCGCAGGTGCGACATAGAAGTGCGCCGCTGCCGGAGTCAAGCCCTGAAGGGCGATGGTCATTCGAGGCCCGCTATGGTACTTGAGAGTTCGAATGAATTCTCGGCTTCGCTCTTCGAGTGAAAGAGCAAGAATAATCGGAGCAGGAAAGTCAATGGGCAGACTGCAAAGAATGGCGGATGCGGCTTGCGCTGCGCCTTTGCCGCCCGCCATCACCACGAGCCAGTGAATCGCGGGCCGGAGCCTGCCTTCGTCGCTTCGCATCTTTACCTCCAATCACTGCGCGGGTCAGACCCGGACAGAGCTTTTTGATTCTGCACTGCAAGTGGGGGGCAATGCCAAGGGCTGCGAGGCTTTCGTTGCCCGTCTCTTGACACGCGTCAACCTAGCCGCCTTGAGCATCGGCCCGCGGCACAGCCCCGCAGCGAACTTGAGGTATGGCATCGACGATGCGCCGTGCCGGCCGCCAGCGACGACACGTCGGGCAAGCCACGTTCAAGGGCTTCGCGTTGCCCGTCTGCCCCATCCGTGCGCGGCCGTACCGCAACTGCGTGGTTTTCGCCGGGCAGCCCCAAGCTGCTCCCAGACGGGCGGGCCATCGGACTTCAAGAACGACGCGTCGTCGATAATTCGTCCTTGAGTCGTTGATTCATGGCCCTCTCTGTCATGAGGCTCTGCTCGAGTTCCGCAATGCGTTGCGCCTGCCAAGCAGATTCTCTGGCCACGCGCCGAACAGAGATTTCCTGTGCCGTGCCGTAGAGCATGGTGACCAGACCTTGAGCGTCGCGTTGCACATTGCCGCGCGCATCCAGCCAACCGCGCCGGCCGCTGCGATGGATGTATTCCAGGTCGAGTTTGTAGGGCGAACCAAACTGGATGGCGCGGTGGATAGCCCCCTGCAGCCTTTCCCAGCTTTCCGAGGTGTAGAACGCGTGATGCGCCGCGTACGTTGGAGCCGGCATGCGGGGGTCGAGTCCGAATATTTCGTAGAGTTGCTCGGACCACGTGACGATGCCAGACGCCACCTCCAACTCCCAACTGCCAACTCCGCCGAGACGTTGCGCAAGGCGCAAGGCTTCCTGGCTCCTCGACAGCAGTGCATTTGTCCGTTCGAGGTCTTCGACGTGACGTCTGAGTTGTTCCCTCGCCTCATGGAGGCTGGTGACCTCCGTCACCTCGACCACAAACCCAAGCACTTTTCCATTCACCACATGTGGAAGGTAGCGAGCCAGACTCGGCCTCAACGTTCCATCAGGGTGCGGGACGACGCGTTCAAATTCCTGCGGCACGCCTCGTAGCGCTGCACGGATGAAAGGTTCGTTTGCAGCGAACAACTCAGGCCCCAACAGGTCTTGAAGCGACGTGTCGAAGAGGCTCGAACCTTTGACTCCAAACCAACGCTCGTAGGCCCTGTTCGCGAACCTGCACAACAGGTTGCTGTCCCAGTATGCGAGCATCGAGGGCACCTCGTTGAGGATTGCCCATACCGGGTCCGTTGATTCATCTTCATTGGCGTACCGCACGGTGTTCACCTCACTTGGCAGGTTGACCAAAGCGAAATAGAGCCAACGAGCGAGGTCGAATCATCGGTCGCCAGCAGTCTTACCATTGTCGAGAAGCTGCGCGGAGGTGCCCACAGTCGCTGGCACGTCGCTGCGTAGTGGTCTCCGGTTTTCCGGACGATGCAGCCGAGGTCCCAAGGGCTGAGCGCTTGCACTACCGCACCAGGTAGTAGGTGGGGAATTCGCCCGTTCCATGCGCACAGCGCTGGAACCCCGCTCGAAGGAGCGAGTACCCGAATCTGGGGCTGACTATGTTCTCAAGATAGAGCACGCGGGCGTCCAAGTCCTCGTTGCCGTCGAGGAATCGCTCGATGAATCCTGCAAAGTGCTTTTGGCCTCTGGCGCCGTCCGCCACGATGATATTGGTCAGACACAGCGCAGGTTGTCCAGGCGTGGAGGCCTTGAACCAGGAGTAGCGCATGTACGCGTGCATCATGGGACTCGCGTACATCCTGGACACGACGTCTCGCGCCCCCGGGACGCTGGCTTCAAACCGAGCCAGCCTGACGAAGCAGCGGTCCAGTTCAGGCTCGAAGTGAGTGATGGAATCCATCGGTCATACCAGGCCCGCAGTGCGGTGTTCCGCTCGCGCGGCATCAACCCCCAGCTTGGTCCCCCCTGAAGGTTCGGCTGAAGTGACTGGGCGCGGGAAGTAGTCTGCCGAATACGCCGGCGCACGAGTGCGAATTCCCGACGCCGCTCTGCCGTTCGCGGTGACGCACATCACCGTGACGTGTCCTGCGTATGTGGTCCGCCCTCGCTGATGCAGAACGGGAGGGATATCAGCCTCTATAAGCCTGGCAGCGCGAAGCACCGCGCACTTCTCGATGTCGTCGTCTGCGTCGATGTTCATCGGAAGGGCCGTGCAACAAAGGCGCTCAAGTAGTCGCATGGGCATCGCTTGCTCCTCAGCTTGGTAAAACTCGACTCGGCCGGTCACCCAACCGAACTCCACACCTCCGGACGCCAGCACAGGTGCCCGCATCTCGAAGCATGCTTCCCCATCCCGGCGCCGGTCTGAACGCTGCCGTACCTTGAGCGAGAGGAGCGGTCAAGCGCAGAACTCCTGGAGCGCCACAAAGCCGGCATCAAGTGCCTGGTCATAGTCCGAGAATGGTTCGATGCGGCAGCAACGCATTCAGCAAGGCCGGTGCTGCTCTGCTTCCTCATCAGCATCCACAAGAAGTCGCTCAGCCCTAATTTCCGGACGACAACACAGAGCGCGCTGCGCCCGGTCACTGGTTAGGCCTCGAACTCGGCGACCCAATCTCAAACCCGAAATATCGAATCGCTGTCCGGCCTAGCGGGGTGACCTCCGTCACCGTGGCGGAGGTCCGATGTTCGTGCTCGAGCGGTCCAAAGCTGACCTTGAGATAGCCGGCATCCCTCAAGTCTTGAAGTTGGTCAACGTCCGTACGGAGGAGGAAGTGCGTCGGTAGCTTTCCATCCTGGATACGTTTGAGGATTCCTTGGCTCATGAGCCACCCATTTTCCGTGTAATAAGGAGCGATTTGGCGCCCTTCGCAGCATCAAGGATTGACCTGCATCATGGATTGGACACCCGCTGCCATGAATCGCCCCGGCATTCGCGGAGGCTGTTTGGTTTAAGTCAGGCCGTCACCGAGATGGCCTGACTGGCGAGTTGCC
>NZ_JAOOPY010000011.1 GCF_025486315.1 Variovorax sp. N23
GTGGTGAGCGAGCGCACCAAGGTCATTCAGCCGCTGCAGGTCAGCGTCGTCCAGCGGGTGCTGGTGAAGGACGGCGACCGGGTCGAGGCCGGCCAAGCCCTGGTCGAACTCGACCCGACCAGTGCCAATGCCGACAAGACCAGCGTCGACGAGCAACTCAAGTCGGCCCAGTCGGAAGTGCTGCGCACGCGCACGTTGATGCAGGCGCTGGCAGCGCCCCCCGCACAGGGCATCGACCTCCCGGCCAAGCTGATTCCGGCCGTCTGGTCACCCGAAGACACCATCGGCAACGATACCCTGTACGGCTATGCCATAGCCGACACGCTGTCAGGCGGGGAAGGCAATGACGCGCTGCACGGGTACGGCGGCGACGACACACTGGATGGAGGCGTGGGCAATGACACGCTCTATGGAGCCGAAGGTGCGGACACGCTGCTGGGTGGTGACGGGACAGACACCCTCAGTGGCGGTACAGGCAACGACCTTCTGCAGGGTGGTTCAGGCAATGACACGCTGTACGGCGAAGCCGGCAACGACGTGCTCGTTGGCGGGATGGGCACGGACTATCTCAGCGGCGGCGAAGGCTCTGACGTGTATCGCTTTGAGCGAGGTTGGGGCCAGGACACGGTTTACAACTACGACATCAGTGCCGGGCGCGTGGACGCGATCGAGTTCGGCGAAGGGATCACGGCCCAGGACATCATCGCGATGCGCTCGGGCAACGAGCTGTGGCTGAGGCTCAAGGACAGCACCGACCTGGTCAAGGTGCAGTACTACTTCGAGGGCGATGGAGCCAGTGGCTACAAGCTCGATCAAGTGCGGTTCGCCGACGGGACAACATGGGACTACGCCACCGTTAAAGCACTTGTTGCCACTCAGGTCGCAGCGCCCTCAGGTAGCATTTTCCAGGGAACCTCCGGAGACGATGTTCTCAACGGATCGGCCGGCAGCGACACGCTCTACGGTGGCAACGGTGCAGACATCCTGCGTGGTGATGCGGGCAACGACAACCTGCAGGGCGAGGCGGGTGCCGACACGCTCGACGGCGGTGCGGGCAACGACTCGCTCAGCGGTGGCACGGGCAACGACACCTACGGTCGGGCGGGCGACGACACGCTCGATGGTGGCATCGGTGCCGATACGCTCTATGGAGAAGAGGGCAACGACACACTCATCGGTGGGTCGCAGGATGACATCCTTTACGGTGGCAACGGTGCAGACATCCTGCGTGGTGATGCGGGCAACGACAACCTGCAGGGCGAGGCGGGTGCCGACACGCTCGACGGCGGTGCGGGCAACGACTCGCTCAGCGGTGGCACGGGCAACGACACCTACCTGTTCGGGCGGGGCTCGGGCCAGGACACGGTGTCCGACTACGACACCACCGCGGGCAACGTCGACACGATCCAGCTCGGCGAGGGGCTCACTGCAGAGGACGTGACCGTCTGGCGCAGTGGTGATCACCTGTACATTGGCGTCAACGGCACTGGCTGGGCCGACCGGCTGGAACTGCAGAACTACTTCTATCAAGATGGTGTGTCGGCCTATGCGCTGGAGAACATCCGCTTCGCAGACGGCACCAGTTGGGATCTGGCTACGCTCAAGAACAAGGTCATCACACCGACGGCCGGCAGCGAAACCCTGGTCGGCTATGCCGGCAGCGATACGCTCCAAGGGCTTGGGGGCGACGATTGGCTTTACGGCCGTGCGGGCGATGACACGCTCGACGGTGGCATCGGTGCCGACACGCTCTATGGTGAGGACGGCAACGACACGCTCATCGGCGGGGCGCAGGATGACCTACTCTATGGTGGCAATGGCGCAGACATCCTGCGCGGTGACGCCGGCAACGACAACCTGCAGGGAGAGGCGGGTGCCGACACGCTCGACGGCGGTGCGGGCAGCGACTCGCTCAGCGGTGGTACGGGCAACGACACCTACCTGTTCGGCCGAGGCTCGGGCCAGGACACGGTGTACGACTACGACACTACTTCCGGCAACGTCGATGCCGTTCAGTTCGCCGCCGGTACTGCGGCGGACCAACTCTGGTTTGCCAGAAGCGGCTCCGACTTGGTGCTCAGCGTCATCGGCACTGCGGATCGGGTCACCGTGAGCAACTGGTACTCATCCAGCGCTTACCACGTCGAGCAGTTCAAGGCTGGCGACGGAAAGATCCTGCTGGACAGCCAGGTGCAGGGTTTGGTGGACGCCATGGCAGCATTCGGACCGCCGCCATCGGCTGAGACCACGTTGCCGGCCAACTACCAGACTGGCCTCGAAACGGCGCTTGCCGCAAGCTGGCACTGAGTGCCGTGAGCAGCGGGCAGCGTCAGGCCGCAGTCGCCTGCCGCACCGCCCGCTCCCAGCGCGCCATCGCCTCACCCGCCTGCGCGCGCCCCATCGTCGGCATGAACCGCCGCTCGACGCGCCATAGTTTCGACAGCTGATCGAGGTCCTTGAAGAACCCCGTCGACAGCCCCGCCAGATAGGCCGCGCCCAGCGCCGTCGTCTCGGTGACCTCCGGCCGCAGTACCGGGATGCCCAGCAGATCCGCCTGAAACTGCATCAGCAGGTCGTTCACGCAGGCGCCGCCGTCCACGCGCAACTCGGCGACGGGTGCGCCGCCGGCCGCCACCGCATCGCGGCTCATGGCCTGGAGCAGGGCGGCGCTCTGGTAGGCGATGCTTTCCAGCGCGGCGCGGGCGATGTGTGCGACGGTGGTGCCGCGGGTCAGGCCGGTGATCGTGCCGCGCGCCTCGGCGTTCCAGTAGGGCGCGCCGAGTCCGGTGAAGGCCGGCACCATCATCACGCCGCCCGAGTCGGGCACGCTCTCGGCCAGTCCCTGCACCTCGGCGCTGCCCTTGATGGCCTGCAGGCCATCGCGCAGCCATTGCACGACGGCGCCGCCGACGAAGACGCTGCCTTCCATGGCGTACTGGGGCTGCGCGCTGGTCTGTGCGGCGCTGGTGACGAGCAGGCCGTTGGCCGAGGGCCGGAACGCATCGCCGGTGTGCATCAGCAGGAAGCAGCCGGTGCCGTAGGTGTTCTTGGCCATGCCGGGGCCGAAGCAGGCCTGGCCGAAGAGGGCGGCCTGCTGGTCGCCGGCGACGCCGCCGACGGGCAACGAGCGGCCGAGCAGTGCGGCGTCGGTGTCGCAGAAGTGCGCGCTCGACGGCTTCACCTCCGGCAGCAGCGCGGCGGGGATGTCGAGGGCCTTCAGCAGGTCGGTGTCCCAGGTGTTGTCGTGCACGTTGAAGAGCATCGTGCGCGACGCGTTGCTCACGTCGGTGACGTGCACCTTGCCGCCGGTGAGCTGCCACATGAGCCAGCTGTCGACCGTGCCGAAGGCCAGCTCGCCGCGCTCGGCCTGCCCGCGTGCGCCGGGCACGTTGTCGAGCAGCCAGCGCAGCTTGGTGGCCGAGAAGTAGGCGTCGATCACCAGGCCGGTCTTGTCGCGGATGGTGTCGGTCAGGCCGTCGTCGCGCAGCCGGGCGCACAGCGGCTCGGCGCGGCGGTCTTGCCAGACGATGGCGTGGTGCACCGGCTGGCCGGTCTGGCGGTTCCACAGCAGCGTGGTCTCGCGCTGGTTGGTGATGCCGATGGCGTGGATGTCGGTCGGCTGCAGCTTCGCCTTGGCGAGCACCTCGCGCGCGGTGGCGAGCTGGCCGCGCCAGATCTCCATCGGGTCGTGTTCGACCCAGCCGGGCTGCGGGTAGATCTGCGGCAGCTCGCGCTGCGCGACGGCGACGATGCGGCCTGCGTGGTCGAACACGATGCTGCGCGAACTCGAGGTGCCCTGGTCGAGGGCGAGGATGTGGGTCATGGTGCGCCTTCGCAATCAGTGGTCGCCCGCGATCTCGCAGCGTACCTGGGCGCTGTCGAGCAGGGCGGGAAAGGGGGCGGGCGGTTCGGCGTCGGTGAACAGCCGGTCGATGTCCGACAGCGTACCGAGCTGGATCATGGCCGGCCGGTTGAACTTGCTGGCATCCGCGGCGAGCCACACCTCGCGTGCCTGCGCGATGATGGTCTGCGCCACCTTCACCTCCCGCAGATCGAAGTCGCGCAGCGAGCCGTCGGCTTCGATGCTGGACACGCCGATCAGCGCGATGTCGACCTTGAACTGCCGGATGAAATCGATGGTCGCCTCGCCGACGATGGCGCGGTCGCGCGGGCGCACGGAGCCGCCCGCGACGATCACTTCGCATGCCGGGTTGCCGCTGAGGATCGTCGCCACGTTGAGGTTGTTGGTGATCACGCGCAGGCCGGTGTGCCGCATCAGTTGCTGCGCGATGGCTTCGGTGGTGGTGCCGACGTTGAGGATCAGCGAGCAGTCGTTGGGCACGCGCGCCGCCACGGCGCGGGCGATGCGCGCCTTGCCTTCGGCGTGCAGCGACGCGCGCTGCGGGTAGCCGATGTTCTCGGTGGTCGAACTGGGCACCCGCACGCCGCCGTGGAAGCGCGTGAGCAGCCCTTCGTCCGCCAGCCGCTGGACGTCGCGCCGCACCGTCTGCAGCGTGACGGCGAGCATGTCCGCCAGTTCTTCCACCATCACCGTGCCGCGGGCCCGGACCGTGTCGAGCAGGCGGAGCTGGCGGGGGTTGGGGTTCAGGCGTGGCATGGGGTGGGATGGATGCAACACTCTAAATCGAACGAAAACGAACTGTCTAGGGGAAAACTAGAATCTTATGCGCGTCATAAGGAACCAAAATGAACAAAGGCGAAAGTCCTTCTCTCACCTCCGGCAACCCAGCAGTCACTTCAGAGCGGCCCTCCTTTGTGAACGATTTGTCCTCTCCCGTTGCGGCCAAGACGACCGAATGCGACGTGCTCGTCGTGGGCGGGGGCATCAACGGCTGCGGCATCGCGCGTGACCTGGCCGGCCGTGGCTTCCGGGTGGTGCTGTGCGAGAAGGACGACCTGGCCGCCCACACCTCGTCGTCGTCGACCAAGCTGATCCACGGTGGCCTGCGCTACCTGGAGTACTACGAGTTCTCGCTGGTGCGCAAGGCGCTGCAGGAGCGCGAGGTGCTGCTCAAGAGCGCGCCGCACATCATGTGGCCGCTGCGTTTCGTGATGCCGCACGACCCGTCGATGCGTCCGGCCTGGATGGTGCGCATGGGGCTGTTCCTGTACGACCACCTGGCCAAGCGCGAGGTGCTGCCCGGCTCGCGCACGGTCGACCTGCGCCAGCACAAGGCCGGCCAGCCGCTCAAGCCGCAGTACAAGCGCGGCTTCGTGTATTCCGACGGCTGGGTCGACGACGCCCGGCTGGTGGTGCTCAACGCGGTCGATGCCCGTGCGCGCGGCGCGCAGATCCTCACGCGCACGCGTTGCACGGCGGTGCAGCGCGACGCCACGGGCTGGACCGCCACGCTCGACGGCCCCGACGGCATCCGCACCGTGCGGGCCCGCGCGGTGGTCAACGCGGCCGGCCCATGGGCGGAGAGCTTCCTGCGCAACACGGCCAAGGCCGCGAAGGGCGAGGCGCTCGCCACCAAGAGCCTGCGTCTGGTGAAAGGCAGCCACATCGTGGTCAAGCGCATCTTCGACCACGACCATGCCTACATCTTCCAGAACCCGGACAAGCGCATCATCTTCGCGATCCCGTACCAGGACGACTACACGTTGATCGGCACCACCGACGTCGAGATCGGTGCCGACGACCCGGGCGCGGCGCGCATCTCGCCCGAAGAGATCGACTACCTCTGCGCCCAGGCCAGCCGCTATTTCGAGAAGCCGGTCGTCCCCGCCGACGTGGTGTGGACCTATTCGGGCGTGCGCCCGCTGCTGGACGATGCGTCGGGCGACCCCTCGGCCGTCACGCGCGACTACCTGCTCGAAGCCAACACCGCCGCCGCGCCGCTGCTGTCGGTGTGGGGCGGCAAGATCACCACCTTCCGCAAGCTGGCGGAAGACGCGGCGGACGAGGTCGGCCGCATGCTGGGCGACGCGCGGCCGGCCTGGACGGAAGGCGCCTTCCTCGCGGGCGGCGACCTGTCGGGCTGGATCGGCGCGCCGACGCGGCCCGACGAAGACTTCGAGCGCTTCGTCGCTGCCGTGCAGAAGCGCCATGCCTGGCTGCCCGCGCCGCTTGCGCGCCGGCTGGCCCATGCCTACGGCGCGCGCATCACCGACGTGCTGGGCGATGCGACCGCGCTGGCCGACCTGGGCGTCGAAGTGGCCCCCGGCCTGCACGATGCCGAACTGCGCTACCTGTACGCGCAGGAATGGGTTCGCACGGCGGACGACGCCCTGTGGCGCCGCTCGAAGCTGGGCCTGCGCTACACGCCGCGAGAGCGTGCCGCGGTCGCGCGATGGTTCGACGATCAAAACGACGAGAGACAAACCGATGCAATTGACCCTCGAGCGCATCACCAAGAAGGTGGGCGCGCAGACGTGGCTCCATGAGCAGAGCCTGACACCGCGCAGCGGCGCCGTCACGGTGCTGCTGGGCGCGACGCAGGCGGGCAAGACCAGCCTGATGCGCATCATGGCGGGCCTGGACGTGCCGAGCAGCGGCCGCGTCCTGGTCGACGCCGAGGACGTCACCGGCCGGCCGGTGCGCGAGCGCAACGTCGCGATGGTGTACCAGCAGTTCATCAACTATCCGTCGCTCACGGTGGCGGACAACATCGCGTCGCCGCTCAAGCTGCGGGGCGAGAAGGGCATCGACGCCCGGGTGCGCGAGTTGGCCGACAGGCTGCACATCGGCATGTTCCTCGACCGTCTGCCGGCCGAGCTGTCGGGCGGCCAGCAGCAGCGGGTGGCGCTGGCCCGTGCGCTGGCCAAGAACGCGCCCCTGATGCTGCTGGACGAGCCCCTGGTCAACCTCGACTACAAGCTGCGCGAAGAACTGCGCGAAGAACTCGCACAATTGTTCGCCGGCGGCGATTCGACGGTCATCTACGCCACCACCGAGCCGGGCGAGGCGCTGCTGCTGGGCGGCTACACCGCGGTGCTGGATGCGGGCGAACTGCTCCAGTACGGGCTGACGGCCGAGGTCTTCCATGCGCCGCAGTCGCTGCGGGTGGCGCGTGCCTTCAGCGACCCGCCGATGAACCTGATGGCCGGCACGGCGGTGGCCGGCGGGGTGCAGATTGACAACGGGCCGCTGCTGCCTATGGCGCTGGGGGCCGGCGTGGCGGGCCGTGTCACCGTCGGCCTGCGCGCCAGCAGCCTCGACCTCAGCGCCCGACCCGGCGATCTGGCGCTCGCAGGCCAGGTCGAGGTGGCCGAGATCTCGGGCTCCGACACCTTCGTGCACGTGCAGACACCGGTCGGCGACCTGGTGGCGCAGCTCACGGGCGTGCACCGGCTCGAGCTGGGCGAGGCGGTCGGCGTGCATTTCAATGCCGCGCAGGCCTATGTGTTCGACGCGGCCGACCGGCTGGCCGTCGCGCCGGCCTGGCGTCCCATCCACTGAAAGCACGGAGGCAGGAGCAGACATGGCCCGCATCGACCTCGACCTGGCGCACGCCTATCGCGCCAACCCCACCCAGGACAGCGACTACGCGCTGCTGCCGTTGATGATGAGCTTTCGCGACGGCGGCGCCTATGCGCTGCTCGGCCCATCGGGCTGCGGCAAGACCACCATGCTCAACATCATCTCGGGCCTGCTGGCGCCGTCGCAGGGCAGCGTGCTGTTCGATGGCGTCGACGTCACCCGCGCCACGCCGCAGGCGCGCAACATCGCACAGGTGTTCCAGTTTCCCGTCATCTACGACACGATGACGGTCGCCGAGAACCTGGCCTTCCCGTTGCGCAACCGCAAGGTGCCGGCCGAGCAGATCAGGAAGCGCGTCGGCGAGATCGCGGAGATGCTCGACATGAGCGGGCAGCTCGACCAGCGCGCCGCCGGGCTCGCGGCCGACGCCAAGCAGAAGATCTCGCTGGGCCGCGGCCTGGTGCGCTCGGACGTGTCGGCGGTGCTGTTCGACGAGCCGCTCACCGTGATCGACCCGCACCTCAAGTGGCAGCTGCGGCGCAAGCTCAAGCAGATCCACCGCGAACTCAAGCTCACGCTGATCTATGTCACGCACGACCAGGTCGAGGCCCTGACCTTCGCCGAAGAGGTGGTGGTCATGACGCGCGGCAAGGCGGTGCAGGTGGGCAGTGCCGAAGCGCTGTTCGAGCGTCCGTCCCATACCTTCGTCGGGCACTTCATCGGCTCGCCCGGCATGAACTTCCTGCCGGCGCAGAGCCAGGGCGGCGCCCTGGATGTCGCCGGCACCCGGCTCGCCGGCCTGCGTGAACTGCCCGACGGCGCGCTGAAGCTCGGCATCCGTCCCGAGTACCTCCGCATCGCCGACCCGCAGGCGCCCGGCGCCATTCCCGCCACCGTGACGCAGGTGCAGGACGTCGGCACCCACGCCATGCTCAGCGCCGATGCCGGCGGCACGAAGCTCAAGGCCCGGCTGTCGTCCGACGCGCGGATGCCGGTCGTCGGCGACATCGTGTGGCTCAAGGTGCTGGACCCGCACACCTGCTACTACCGCGACGAGGAGCTGGTTGTATGAACGCCACCAACAAACCCATCAACCAGAAGGCCTGGTTCCTCATCCTGCCGGTGCTGATCTGCGTCGCCTTCTCGGCCATCGTGCCGCTGATGACCGTGGTCAATTATTCGGTGCAGGACATCATCTCGCCCGATCGGCGTGTGTTCGTCGGCACCGAATGGTTTGCCGCGGTGATGCGCGACGACGAGCTGCATTCGGCGCTCTACCGGCAGCTCGGTTTTTCGCTGTCGGTGCTGCTGGTCGAAATCCCGCTGGGCATCTGCCTGGCGCTCTCGATGCCGGCGACCGGGTGGAAGGCTTCGGCGGTGCTGGTGATCGTCGCGCTCTCGCTGCTGATCCCGTGGAACGTGGTCGGCACCATCTGGCAGATCTACGGCCGCGCGGACATCGGCCTGCTCGGCTTCGTGCTGCAGAAGATCGGCGTCGACTACAGCTACACCGGCAACGCAACCGATGCCTGGCTCACCGTGCTGGTGATGGACGTGTGGCACTGGACGCCACTGGTCGCCTTGCTCGGCTATGCCGGCCTGCGCTCGATTCCCGATGCCTACTACCAGGCCGCGCGCATCGACGGGGCCAGCAAGTTCGCGGTGTTCCGCTACATCCAGCTGCCCAAGATGCGTGGCGTGCTGATGATCGCGGTGCTGCTGCGTTTCATGGACAGCTTCATGATCTACACCGAGCCCTTCGTGCTGACGGGCGGCGGGCCGGGCAACGCGACGACCTTCCTGTCGCAGTACCTCACCCAGAAGGCGGTTGGCCAGTTCGACCTCGGGCCGGCCGCGGCCTTCTCGCTGATCTACTTTCTGATCATCCTGCTGCTGTGCTTCATCCTCTACAACTGGATGCAGCGCGTCGGTACCCAGCAAGTGGAGGTCGAGCAATGACACGTTCATGGGGTTCGGGGCGGGATCACGCCGACGGCGTACTCTGCTCCGCGAATGTCCCCCACCGTCAGCCTTCGGCTGCCGGCTCCTCCTTTATTTCGCTGCGCAGAGCACGCCATCGACGTGATCCGGACGCGCAGTGGTTGATCACCGGCGGCAGCCTGCCCCCAGCGCGTCCACGTGCGCAGGGTGCCGGGTGCTCCCCGCAGCGAAATAAAGGAGGAGCCGAAGGCGGGGGACATTCGCGGAGGGGAGTACCCGGTGCCCTGTGCACGCGCCCCGGACAGGAGCACCCGCAAGCCCGTCATCCGACGCAGGAGCAGCGAACATGAACGAAAAACGCTTCCACAAGCGCAGCATCTTCCTCGTGCTGTACATCGTCTTCGCGCTGTTGCCCATCTACTGGATGATCAACATGAGCTTCAAGACGAACGAGGAGATTCTCTCGAGCTTCTCCTTCTTCCCGCAGCAACTCACGTGGGCCAACTACGCGCGCATCTTCACCGACGAGTCGTGGTACTCGGGCTACATCAACAGCCTGATCTACGTGGGCATCAACACGGTGATCTCCCTGACCGTGGCCCTGCCGGCGGCCTATGCGTTCTCGCGCTATTCCTTCCTCGGCGACAAGCATGTGTTCTTCTGGCTGCTGACCAACCGCATGACGCCGCCGGCCGTGTTTCTGCTGCCGTTCTTCCAGCTCTACAGCACAGTGGGGCTGATGGACACGCACCTGGGCGTGGCGCTCGCGCACCTGCTGTTCAACGTGCCGCTGGCGGTGTGGATTCTCGAAGGCTTCATGAGCGGCATTCCACGCGAGATCGACGAGACGGCCTACATCGACGGTTACTCGTTCCCGCGTTTCTTCCTCACGATCTTCCTGCCGCTCATCAAGGCCGGCGTCGGCGTGGCGGCCTTCTTCTGCTTCATGTTCAGCTGGGTCGAGCTGCTGTTGGCGCGCACCTTGACGAGCGTGAACGCCAAGCCGATCGTCGCCACCATGACGCGCACCGTCAGCGCATCGGGCATGGACTGGGCGACGCTCGCCGCGGCCGGCGTGCTGACCATCGTGCCGGGCGCGATCGTGATCTGGTTCGTTCGCCACTACATCGCAAAAGGCTTTGCGATGGGCCGCGTTTAAGGAGCACTCGCGATGTTCGACTGGATGGTCTGGACCACCCCGGTGGCCGTTTTTTTCACCTGCATCGCGCTCATGCTCGTCGGCATGACCGTGTGGGAACTCAAGTCGCCCACCACGGTGCGACGCGGCTGGCTGCCGATGGAAACGACGCGTGGCGACCGGCTCTTCATCGGGCTGCTGTCGGCCGCCTACTTCAACCTCGTCTTCGTCGGCCTGGCGGGCAAGTTCCAGGAATGGATGGGCCTCGAGGCCGAGCCGTCGATTTGGATCGGCTTCGTGCTGTCGATGGCCCTGCTCGCCTTGGTGATGCGAAAAGGCTGAACGCGAACGATGGAAGGCATCCGGCTCTCCGCTTCCCCGGGGCCGTGATCCGACAACACCGGGGAAGCAACCACTGAGGAGACAAACTCATGAAGATGCGCTACACGACATTGGCACTGGCAGCGGCGATGTGCGTCGCCCACGGTGCCTCGGCAGGCGAGGCCGAAGCCAAGAAATGGATCGACAGCGAATTCCAGCCGTCGACCCTGAGCAAGGACCAGCAGACGGCCGAGATGAAGTGGTTCATCGACGCCGCCAAGAAGCTGCAGGCCAAGGGTGTCAAGGAAGTCTCGGTGGTGTCCGAGACGCTGACCACCCACGAGTACGAATCGAAGACGCTGGCCAAGGCCTTCGAGGAAATCACCGGCATCAAGGTGAAGCACGACCTGATCCAGGAAGGCGACGTGGTCGAGAAGCTGCAGACCTCGATGCAGTCGGGCAAGTCGATCTACGACGGCTGGATCAGCGACTCCGACCTGATCGGAACGCACTACCGCTACGGCAAGATCATGTCGCTCACCGAGTACATGGCCGGCGCCGGCAAGGAATTCACCAACCCCGGCATCGACCTGAAGGACTACATCGGCACCAGCTTCACGACGGCGCCGGACGGCCAGCTGTACCAGTTGCCCGACCAGCAGTTCGCCAACCTGTACTGGTTCCGCGCCGACCTGTTCGCGCGCAAGGATCTGCAGGACAAGTTCAAGGCCAAGTACGGCTACGACCTGGGCGTGCCGCTCAACTGGAGCGCCTACGAGGACATCGCCGAGTTCTTCAGCGTCGACGTCAAGACCATCGACGGCAAGCCGATCTACGGCCACATGGACTATGGCAAGAAGGACCCGTCGCTCGGCTGGCGATTCACCGACGCCTGGCTCTCGATGGCCGGCACCGCCGACAAGGGCATCCCGAACGGCATGCCGGTCGACGAGTGGGGCATCAAGGTCGCGGCCGACAAGTGCACGCCGGTGGGCGCGTCCGTGGCACGTGGCGGTGCCACCAACTCGCCAGCGGCCGTGTATGCGCTGACCAAGTACATCGACTGGATGAAGAAGTACGCGCCCAAGGAGGCGATGGGCATGACCTTCGGCGAAGCCGGGCCCGTGCCGGCCCAGGGACAGATCGCGCAGCAGATCTTCTGGTACACGGCCTTCACCGCCGACATGACCAAGAAGGGCCTGCCGGTGGTCAACGACGACGGCTCGCCGAAGTGGCGCATGGCACCCGGCCCGAACGGCCCGTACTGGAAGCAGGGCATGCAGAACGGCTACCAGGACGTCGGCTCGTGGACCTTCTTCAAGGGACACGACGCCAACAAGACGGCGGCCGCCTGGCTCTACGCCCAGTTCATCACCGCGAAGACGACTTCGCTGAAGAAGTCGATCACCGGCCTGACCTTCATCCGCGACAGCGACATCCGCTCGGACTACTTCACCCAGAACGCCAACAAGTACGGCGGCCTGATCGAGTTCTACCGCAGCCCGGCGCGGGTGGCGTGGACGCCGACCGGCACCAACGTGCCCGACTATCCGAAGCTCGCGCAGCTCTGGTGGAAGAACGTGGCCGAGGCCGTCACCGGCGAGAAGACCCCGCAAAAAGCCATGGACAACCTGGCCGACGAGATGGACGCGGTGATGGCCCGCCTCGAGCGCGCCGGCATGGCCAAGTGCGCGCCGAAATTGGCGGCCAAGGGCGACCCGGCCAAGATGCTGAGCGATGACCACGCACCGTGGAAGAAGCTCGCCAATGAAAAGCCCAAGGGCGAGACCATCGACTACAGCAAGCTGCTGACGGCGTGGAAGGAAGGCAAGGTGCGCTGAGCACCTGCGTCAATCCCGCTCAACGAGGGCTGCTGTACCGCAGGGTGCAGCAGCCCTTGCCGTTTCGGGGGCGGCGTCGCTTTGCCAGCCCGCGCGATCCGTCCCTGTCTGCCGGGAACGCCGCGACTGAGCCCGCTCATCGGCTCACTGCGCCATCGCCGCCTTGACCTCGTTGCCCAGCTCGAGCACCGACATCGCGTAGTAGCTGCTCCAGTTGTAGCGGGTGATCACGTAGAAGTTCTGCGTGCCCGCGACGTAGCTGGGCGACTCGGCGCCGTTCTGCAGCTCGATGAGCGCGAGCAGGCCGGGGAACGGTTGCGCGTTGCCGTCGAGCACCGCGCCGGCCGCCGTGAAGCTGTCGGCGCTGAAGGTCGGCTTGATGTCGGGCGCCATCAGGATCGGCATCTGCAGGCGGGCCGTGTCGAAGCGCACCGGGAAGATCGAGGGCATGCCGCGCTGCCAGCCGAAGGCCTTGAAGTAGCTGGCCACCGAGCCGATCACGTCGGCCGGGTTGTTGACCAGGTCGATGCGGCCGTCGCCGTCGAAGTCGACCGCGTACTTGGCGATGCTGCTGGGCATGAACTGCGGCATGCCCATGGCGCCCGCGTAGCTGCCCAGCGGCACCATCGGGTCTTCGGCGGTGCGGCTCTCGGTGCTCAGGAAGCTCTCGAGTTCGCTGCGGAAGAAGGCCTCGCGCTGGGCGGCGCGCGGGTGCGACTGCGGGAAGTCGAAGGACAGCGTGGCCAGCGCGTCGATCACGCGGAAGTTGCCCATGATGCGGCCGTAGAGCGTCTCCACGCCGATGATGCCGACCACGATTTCCGGCGGCACGCCGTACTCGGCTTCGGCGCGCGCGAGCGTGGCGGCGTTGTCGCGCCAGAAGCGCGCGCCGGCCGCGATGCGCACCGGATCGACGATGCGGTTGCGGTAAGCGGCCCAGTTCTTCGCGGTGCCGCTGGTCGGCGGCAGCATCAGGCGCGGCACGTTGGGCAGCAGCCGCGCCGCGCCGATGGTGGCGCGCACCCACGCGGGGTCGAGGTTGCGCCGGGCGGCCACGTCGTCGGCGAAGCGCATCGCGTCGTCGCGCGTGGCGTAGGGGACGGTGCCGCGCACGGCGGTGCCTGCACGGCGTTCGCCGTTGGTCTGTGCGCCCGCTGTGGCGGGCAGGAAGGCGCTGGAGGCGAGGAGGGCGGCCAGGAGCACCGAGGCCATCGGGAAGGGACGTCGCATCGGCCCATTGTGCCGTTGCGCGCGCGCGGCCCCGGCGCCGGACACAGGCGGTTTCAACGCGGCCAGGCGAGGGTGCGGAATTCGGCGCGCAGGGCCGGCAGCGCGGCCTCGGGCGTCTTCGCGTAGCGCTGGGCTTCCAGGCGCAGCAGCCAGTCGTGCACCGGCTGGGCGGCTGCGCCGAAATGCGCCACCGCCTGCGTCGCGATCTGCCGCGGCGGCGCGGCCTCGGGCAGCACCAGGCCGGCCTTCTCCAGCCGCTGCCGCGCGCGGCCCAGCAGGCGCAGCCAGGGGTCGTGCTGGCTGCGCTCCCACAGGGTCCAGCCGGCGCCGGCGAGGCTGGCGGCGATCAGCACCCACAGCAGCACGGTCGCCAGATCCTGCAGGCTGGGCGCCTCGAAGCCGATGTTCTTGAGCAGGTCGAGCTGGCGGCTCTGCGTGTAGTTGAGCACCCACTGGTTCCAGCCGTTGTTGACCGCTTCCCACGCCGCGCGCAGGTTCTGCGCCAGCGTGGGGCTCATGGTGCCGATGGCGCCGGCGAAGAGGCCGGGCTGCGCGGCCAGGCGCTGGAAGGCGCCGATGCGCCCCGGTGATACCGAAGCCGTCGGGTCGACGCGGGTCCAGCCTTTGCCGCCCTCCCACACCTCGGCCCAGGCATGGGCGTCGGCCTGGCGCAGCACCCAGTAGCCGTCGACGCCGTTGAGTTCGCCGCCCTGGTAGCCGGTAACGATGCGCGCCGGAATGTCGAGCGCGCGCATCAGCACGACGAAGGCCGAGGCGATGTGCTCGCAGAAGCCGGCCTTGCGGTCGAACCAGAACTCGTCGGCCGTCTCATTGCCGTACAGGCCGGGCTCCAGCGTGTAGCTGTAGCCGCCGGTGCGCAGGCGTTCGAGCGCGGCGTTGACGAAAGCCGGCGTGGCGGCGCCGGCGAGGGCCGGGTCGGCTTTCATCTGCGCGGCCATCGCGACCGTGCGCGGGTTGGAGCCCGGCGGCAGCGCGACGTAGCGCTGCAGGGCGCCGGTGCGACGCAGCGGCCCGCTCTGGAACTGCGGGTAGCTTTCGGCGCGGTAGCGCAGCAGGTCGCCGATGGCCCGGTTGGCCATCCACTGCAGGTCGGGCGTCGCCATGACGCGCAGGCCGGGAATCTGGGGCGGCTTCACCGGTGCGTCGAGCGCCAGCAGCCACGGTCGGTTGCTCGGCTCCAGCGTGACCTCGTAGCCCACCGGCTCGCCCTGCACGCGCAGGTCGGCGCCGAGGAAGCCGCGTTCCCACGGGGGCGGTGCGGTCCATTCGCGGCCGTCGAAGTCCGACAGCACCGGGCCGCGGAAGTACAGCTCGCGCTGCGGCGGCGCGCGGCCGCCGTCGAACTTGATGCGGGCGGCGATGCCGTCGTCGAGCGCGAGCTGCGCGATGCTGCCCACGCGCATGGTGGCCGACAGCCCGCTGCGCCCGGTCATCTCGTCGTTCGGCGTGCCCCACAGCGGCGCCATGCGCGGGAACAGCATGAAGAGCGCCAGCATGATCGGCGCGCCCAGCAGCACCATCCCGCCGGCCGTGCGCGCGGCCTGCGCCAGCGGCGGCCGGCCGACCGGCATGTGGGCGTTGACCAGCGCCGTCAGCAGGCCCAGCAGCGCGAGCAGCATCGCCACCGCGGTGAGCAGCGACTGCGAGCTGAAGAAGTTCGTCAGCATCGCGAAGAAGCCGAGGAAGAAGATGACGAAGGCGTCGCGCCGCGCGCGCAGCTCCAGCGTCTTGAGCGCGAGCAGCACCACGACCAGCGTGACGCCGGCTTCGCGGCCCAGCAGCGTGCGGTAGGTGGCGAAGGTGGCGGCCAGCGCCACGGCCAGCAACGCGACGAGCCACCAGCGGCCGGGCAGGGGGCGCGACTGCACCGCCAGCGTGCCGCGCCAAGCCAGCACGATGGCCGTCAGCAGCGTGCACCACCACGGCAGCTCGGGTACCTGCGGCAGCAGCACGATGCCGATCACGCCGAGCAGGAACAGCGTGTCGCGGGCGTCGCGGGGCAGGGCACCCAACCAATTCGTCACCCGCATGTGGCGAGCACCTCCAGGCAGCGGCGGCGGTGCGCCTCGCCCTGCGAGGGCGGCACCTGCTGGCCGGCCACGCGCAGGCCGTAGTCGACGCCGAGCCGGTCGGCCATCAGCACCCAGGCGCACAGGCGCGAGATGCGCGCTTCGAGCTCGGGCAGGGCGGCGGCCTGCGCATCGAGCCAGAGCTCCTGGCGCTGCGCTTGTTGCGTGTCGCGGCTGAACAGTTCGTCGGAGCCTGCCGCCTGCGCGCGCGCCGCCTTCTTCCAGACCACCAGCTTCAGCGGGTCGCCACGGCGGTAGGCCCGCACGCCGTCGTATTCGCCGGCGCTGGCGGCACGGGCGACCGACGCGCTGGCGTCGCCGGCCAGCGGTTCACCCGCAGGCAGCGCGGGCGGGTGCGGCTCCGGTGCCGGGTACACCAGCAGCGACGAGGCGGGGCGCCAGACGGTCCAGACGCGGAAGGCCCCCAGCGGAAAGCGCGTCTCGGCGGTGAGCGGCGGCACCGCATGCAGGCCGCGCCGCGCGGGCTGGAAGGCGATCTCGACCGTCTCGCTGCCTTGCGCCGGCACGTCGCACCAGGCCCAGTGCCCGCTGCCGCGCACCGCCAGGCCGATGCCGTAGCGAACGCTGCGCCGCGCGTTGTGCAACACCACGCGGAAGACGGCGGCGCTGCCGGCGTACTGCGGCTCCGGCGGCATCAGGTGCATCGACAGGCCGCGCAGCGTCGCGTGGCTCACGTGCATGCCGACGGCCACGCAGCCGGCCAGCATGAAGGTCAGCAGGTAGCCGAGGTTGAGCTGGTAGTTGATGGACGCGACCAGCAGCACCAGCAGCGTGGCGGCCAGCATCCAGCCTGCCGGCGTCGGGACGATGTAGACGTTGCGCTGCGTCAGCGCCAGGGTGTCGTTCGGCGGCCGGCGCGACAGGAACCAGCCGTCGATGCGTCGGCGCGTGGCCGCCAGCGGGTTCACGGCAGCGCGTTCATGGCAGTGGCACGGCCGCGATCATGGCGCGCACCTGCTCGAAGGCGCCGCGACCGGCGTCGCCGACGGGCGTCACGCGGTGCGCCACGGTCTGCGGCAGCACCGCCTGCACGTCGTCGGGCGCCACGTAGTCGCGGTTGGCCAGCAGCGCCTGCGCCTTGGCGGCCCGCAGGATCGCGATGCCCGCGCGCGGCGACAGGCCCTGGAGGAACCAGCGGCCGTTGCGCGTGGCGGCCATCAAGTCCTGCACATAGTCGAGCAGGGCATCGGAAGCGTGCACCTGTTGCACGCGCTGCTGCAAGGCCAGCAGTTCGCCCGCAGTGAGCAGTGCGGGGAGACCAGCCAGCATCTCGCGCCGATCGGCGCCGGCCAGCAGCTCGCGCTCGGCGGCGCGGTCGGGGTAACCGATCGAGATGCGCATCAGGAAGCGGTCGAGCTGCGACTCGGGCAGCGCGAAGGTGCCGAGCTGGTCGTGCGGGTTCTGCGTGGCGATCACGAAGAAGGGCGTGGGCAGCGGCCGCGTCTCGCCCTCGATCGTCACCTGCTTTTCTTCCATCGCCTCGAGCAGCGCGCTCTGGGTCTTGGGGCTGGCGCGGTTGATCTCGTCGGCCAGCAGCACCTGCGAAAAGATCGGGCCGGGGTGGAACACGAAGGCCTGCTGGTTGCGGTCGTAGATGGCCACGCCCGACAGGTCGCCCGGCATCAGGTCGGCGGTGAATTGCACCCGCGAGAACTGCAGGCCGAAGGTGTGCGAGAGCGCATGGGCGAGGGTGGTCTTGCCCACGCCCGGCACGTCTTCGATCAGCAGGTGGCCGCCGGCCAGCAGGCAGGCCACGCAGTCGCGCACCTGCGCCTCTTTGCCCACGATCACCGTGTTAAGCTGACCCAGCAAACTGGCGAGCTTCGCGGCAACGTCCATTTTTGTATCCATATGCAAACAATACCGCAAGGCCCCCCGGCCCCACGCGGCGTGAGGTCGCCCTGTGCGGCGACGGCGACAGAGACATGGGTAAAACCGGCTACTTCACACACCGCGACTGCTGGAAACACGACATGGGTGAGGGCCACCCGGAGTGTCCCCAACGCCTCGACGCCATCGAAGACCGCCTGCTGGTCACCGGCGTGGGTGATGCGCTCGAGCGCGGCGACGTTCCGCTGGCCACCCTGGCGCAGATCACACGCGCTCACACCGAAGCCCACCTCGAACATCTCGAAGCCCTCAGCCAGCGGCTGATTGCCGACCAGCCTGCGGGCGGCCCGGCGCAGGCCATGGTCGACCCCGACACGTCCCTGATGCGCCACACGGTGCTGGCGGCGCGGCGCGCGGCGGGCGCCGCCATCGCCGCCACCGACGCGGTGATGGCCGGCGAGCTCGAGAACGCCTTCTGCGCGGTGCGTCCGCCGGGCCATCACGCCTGCCGAGAGCAGGCGATGGGCTTCTGCTTCCTGAACAACGTCGCCATCGCGGCGCGCCATGCGCTCGAGGTGCACGGGCTCGATCGGGTGGCAGTGGTGGACTTCGACGTGCACCACGGCAACGGCACGGAGGACATCCTGGCGGGCGACCCGCGCGTGCTGATGGTCGGCATCTTCCAGCACCCGTTCTACCCCTTCAGCGACGTCGACCATCCGGCCGCCAACATGCTGAACGTGCCCGTGCCGGCCTACACGAAAGGCATGGACGTGCGGGAACTGATCGAGATGATGTGGATGCCTCGCCTGGAGGAATTCAGGCCGCAGATGATCTTCATCAGCGCCGGCTTCGATGCCCACCGTGACGACGAACTCGGCCAGCTGCGCCTCAACGAGAACGACTTCGCCTGGATCACCGACCGCGTGCGCGACGTGGCGCGGCGCCATGCGCACGGGCGCATCGTGTCGACGCTCGAAGGCGGCTACAACCTGGATGCCCTGGCGCGCAGCGTGGAGGCGCACGTCCGGGTCCTGGCGGACCTCTGATGAACCTCGACGACTTCATGGCCCGCCTGGGCCAGGTGCAGGCGCGCAGCCTCTGGATCGAGCTGGCCGCGCTGGTCGCCTGTATCGCGGTGGCGTGGGGCGTGACGCGCTGGTTCGGCCGCGACCAGCCCAAGGACTCCATCTGGTTCGGCGAGCGCACCTTCGACGGGCTGCTGTTCCCGCTGCTGGCGCTGGTCGCCACCGATCTGGCGCGGCGCGCGGTGCTCAACTACCAGGTGGTCGTGGTGCTGCGCATCGCGGTGTCGGTGTTCCTCGCGCTGGTGGTGATCCGGCTGATCGCGCGCGTGATGCGGGCGGTGTTCCCGGGCTCGGCGGTGGTGCGGCTGGTGGAGCGCACCGTGTCGTGGATCGCCTGGCTCGGCGCGGTGCTGTGGATCGTCGGCCTGCTGCCGCCGGTACTCGCCGAGCTCGACCAGATCACGCTGTCCTTCGGCAAGACCCACGTGAGCATTCGCACCATCTTCGAAGGCGCGCTGTCGGCCGGCTTCGTGCTCGTGATCGCGCTGTGGATTTCGAGCACCGTCGAGAAGCGCATCCTGCGCGAGGCCGTGACGGACCTGTCGATGCGCAAGGTGGCGTCGAACGCGGTCCGCGCCTTCCTGCTGCTGATCGGCCTGCTGGTGGCGCTGTCGGCGGTGGGCGTGGACCTGACCGCGCTGTCGGTGCTCGGCGGTGCGGTCGGCGTGGGCCTGGGCTTCGGTCTGCAGAAGCTGGCGGCCAACTACGTGAGCGGCTTCGTGATCCTGCTGGAGCGCTCGATCCGCATCGGCGACAACGTGAAGGTCGACACCTTCGAGGGGCGCATCACCGACATCAAGACGCGCTACACGCTCATCCGCGCCGGCAATGGACGCGAGGCGATCGTGCCGAACGAGTCGCTCATCACGAGCCGCGTGGAGAACCTGTCCATCGCCGACCGCAAGTTCAACATCACGACGGCCATCGTGGTGGGGTACGAGAGCGACGTGGCGCAGGTGCAGGCCATCCTGGTCGGGGCGGCGGTGGCGCAGGCGCGCGTCCTGGCCGATCCAGCGCCGATCGCCTTCCTCACGAACTTCGCGCCCGACGGGCTGGAGTTCACGCTGCACTTCTGGGTCACCGACCCCGACAAGGGCAAGGACAACGTTCGTTCGGCCATCAACATCGCGATCCTCGAAGGCCTGCGCGCCGCGAAGATCGACATTCCCTATCCGCAGCGCGTGCTGCGCGTCGAGTCGCTGCCCGATGGCTTCTCGCGCCCCGAAGCCGCGCCTTTATAATTCAAGAAAAGCACGACCGTTCTTTTCTTTGCGCCGAAGGTGGCCCACAGCGCGTGTGTCCATAGGGACAGCCCCGTGAAAAGGGTCGTCCTAGAATGACCGGCTGCCCCGAGGCACACAGTTTTGCAATCCATGGAGTCACACCAATGAAGGTTCTGGTCCCCGTCAAACGGGTCGTCGACTACAACGTGAAGGTTCGCGTGAAGTCCGACGGCACCGGCGTCGACATCGCCAACGTCAAGATGAGCATGAATCCCTTCGACGAGATCGCCGTCGAAGAGGCGGTCCGCCTGAAAGAGAAGGGCGTGGTCACCGAGGTGATCGCCGTCTCGTGCGGCGATGCGAAGTGCCAGGAAACCCTGCGCACCGCGATGGCCATCGGCGCCGACCGCGGCATCCTGGTGGAGACCACCGAAGAACTCCAGCCGCTGGCCGTCGCCAAGCTGCTGAAGGCGCTGGTCGACAAGGAACAGCCGCAGCTGATCATCCTCGGCAAGCAGGCGATCGACGACGACGCCAATCAGACCGGCCAGATGCTCGCCGCGCTGGCCGACCTGCCGCAAGCCACCTTCGCATCGAAGGTCGAAGTGGCCGGCGACAAGGTCAGCGTGACGCGTGAAGTCGACGGCGGCGCCGAGACGCTGTCGCTGTCGCTGCCGGCCGTCATCACCACCGACCTGCGCCTGAACGAGCCGCGCTACGTGACGCTGCCGAACATCATGAAGGCCAAGAAGAAGCAGCTGGACGTCTTCAAGCCCGAAGACCTGGGCGTGGACGTCAAGCCGCGCCTGAAGACGCTCAAGGTGAGCGAGCCGCCCAAGCGCGGTGCCGGCATCAAGGTGGCCGACGTGGCCGCCCTGGTGGACAAGCTCAAGAACGAAGCGAAGGTGATCTGAACATGACCGCACTTGTTATTGCCGAACACGACCACGCGACCGTCAAGCCCGCGACCCTCAACACCGTGACCGCCGCACTCGCCTGCGGGGGCGACGTGCACGTGCTGGTGGCCGGCGCCAACGCCGCCGAGGCCGGCAAGGCCGCCGCGCAGATCGTCGGCGTCGCCAAGGTCATCGTGGCCGACAGCCCCAGCCTCGCCGAGAACCTCGCCGAGAACGTGGCGGCGCAGGTGCTGGCTCTTTGCGGCGAAGGTGCGTCGAACTACAGCCACATCCTGTTCCCCTCGACCGCCAACGGCAAGAACGTCGCCCCGCGCGTCGCCGCCAAGCTCGACGTGGCGCAGATCAGCGACATCACGCTGGTGGTCAGCCCCGACACCTTCGAGCGCCCGATCTACGCCGGCAACGCCATTGCGACCGTGCAGAGCAGCGATGCGGTCAAGGTCATCACCGTGCGCACGACCGGCTTCGACGCCGCCGCGGCCACGGGCGGCAGCGCATCGGTCGAGACGGCCGAAGGCGTGGCCGACAGCGGCAAGTCGAGCTTCGTCGGCCGCGAGGTCACGAAGAGCGAGCGACCGGAACTCACCGCCGCCAAGATCATCGTGTCGGGCGGCCGTGCGCTGGGCAGCTCGGAGAAGTTCACCGAAGTGATGGCACCGCTGGCCGACAAGCTCAACGCCGGCCTGGGCGCTTCGCGCGCCGCGGTCGACGCGGGCTACGCGCCCAACGACTGGCAGGTGGGCCAGACCGGCAAGATCGTCGCGCCGCAGCTCTACATCGCCGCCGGCATCTCGGGCGCCATCCAGCATCTGGCCGGCATGAAGGACTCCAAGGTGATCGTCGCGATCAACAAGGACGAAGAGGCGCCGATCTTCTCGGTGGCCGACTACGGCCTGGTGGCCGACCTGTTCGTCGCCGTGCCGGAACTGACGAAGGCCCTGTAAGGCCTCGCACGCGCGTCGACAGAGGGCATCGTTCGCGATGCCCTTTTCACATCCGAACCCTGGAGACAAGACATGAGCTACATCGCCCCCGTCAAGGACATGCTGTTCGACATCGAACACCTGGCCCGCATCGAAGAGATCGCCAAACTGCCCGGCTTCGAGGACGCCGGCCTGGACACCGCCCAGGCGGTGCTCGAGGAATGCGCGCGCTTCAACCAGGACGTGGTGGCGCCGCTCAACGTGGCGGGTGACCGCAACCCCTCGTCCTTCAAGGACGGCGCGGTGACGACCACCCCCGGCTTCAAGGACGCCTTCGCGCAGTACGCCTCGGGCGGCTGGCAGGGCCTGCAGCACCCGGTCGATTTCGGTGGCCAGGGCCTGCCCAAGACCATCGGCGCGGCGTGTGGCGAGATGCTGAACTCGGCCAACATGAGCTTCGCGCTGTGCCCTTTGCTGAGCGACGGCGCCATCGAGGCGCTGCTGACGGCCGGTTCCGACGAGCTGAAGGCGGTGTACCTCGAGAAGCTGGTGAGCGGCCAGTGGACCGGCACCATGAACCTCACCGAGCCGCAGGCCGGCAGCGACCTGGCGCTGGTGCGCAGCCGCGCCGAACCCCAGCCGGACGGTACCTACAAGGTCTTCGGCACCAAGATCTTCATCACCTACGGCGACCACGACATGGCCGAGAACATCGTGCACCTCGTGCTGGCCCGCGTGACCGGCGCGCCCGAGGGCGTGAAGGGCATCAGCCTGTTCGTGGTGCCGAAGTTCATGGTCGGCCAGGACGGCGCACTGGGCGCGCGCAACGACGTGCACTGCGTGAGCATCGAGCACAAGCTGGGCATCAAGGCATCGCCCACCGCCGTGCTGCAGTACGGCGACCACGGCGGCGCCGTCGGCTACCTGGTGGGCCAGGAGAACCGCGGCCTCGAGTACATGTTCATCATGATGAACTCGGCCCGCTACGCGGTCGGCATGCAGGGCATTGCCATCGCCGAGCGCGCCTACCAGCACGCGGTGGCCTACGCGAAAGACCGCGTGCAGAGCCGCCCGGTCGACGGCTCGATGAATGCCAGCGCGCCGATCATCCACCACCCCGACGTCAAGCGCATGCTGATGACGATGCGTGCTTACACGGAAGGCTGCCGCGCGATGGCGAGCGTGGCTGCTGCCGCCTACGACGCGTCGCACCACCACCCCGATGCAGAGGCGCGTCAGCAGAACCAGGCCTTCTACGAATTCATGGTGCCGCTGGTGAAGGGCTACAGCACCGAGATGAGCCTGGAGGTGACCTCGCTGGGTGTGCAGGTGCACGGCGGCATGGGCTTCATCGAGGAGACCGGTGCGGCGCAGTACTACCGCGACGCGAAGATCCTGACCATCTACGAAGGCACGACCGCGATCCAGGCCAATGACCTGGTCGGCCGCAAGACGGCGCGCGACGGCGGCCGCACGGCCAAGGCCATCGCCGCGCAGATCGAGACGACCGAGGCCGAGCTGGCGAGGCGCGACAGCGCCGATGCGCACGCGGTGCTCAAGCGCCTGAAGGCCGCGCGCGAAGCCTTCGTCGAGGTGGTCGACTTCGTCGCCGGCCAGACCAAGGCATCGCCCAATGCGGTGTTCGCGGGCAGCGTGCCCTACCTGATGCTGGCCGGCAACCTGATGGCCGGCTGGCAGCTCGCGCGCTCGCTGCTGGTTGCCGAAGACCTGGCGCAGGCCGGCACCGACGTGGCCTTCATGCAGGCCAAGGTCGTGACCGCGCGCTTCTATGCGGAGCACATCCTGAACAAGGCGCCCGGCATCCGCGACAGCATCGTCGACGGTGCCGGGAGCGTGACGGCGCTGGCGATCGACGCCTTCTGAAGTCCGGCCGCGCGTGTCGCTGACCGGACGCGCGGCGCACGCCGCATCCCTTAAAAAGATCCCAGACAACACCCTCGGAGACCTCATGTCCAAGCTGCCCCCCGTCCTCGCGAACCTGCCGCTGCCCATCATCGGTTCGCCGCTGTTCATCATCAGCACGCCGAAGCTGGTGATCGCCCAGTGCAAGGCTGGTGTGGTGGGGGCGATGCCGGCGCTCAACGCCCGGCCGGCCGCGCAGCTGGAAGAGTGGCTGATCGAGATCACGGAAGAATTGGCGGCCTACAACAAGGCGAACCCGGACAAGCCGGCCGCGCCTTTCGCCATCAACCAGATCGTGCACAAGAGCAACGACCGGCTCGAGCACGACATGGCGATGGTCGTGAAGTACAAGGTGCCGATCGTCATCACCTCGCTGGGCGCGCGCACCGACGTGAACGATGCGGTGCACAGTTACGGCGGGGTGACGCTGCATGACATCATCAGCAACACCTTCGCGAAGAAGGCGATCGAGAAGGGCGCCGACGGCCTGATCGCCGTGGCCGCGGGCGCCGGTGGCCACGCGGGCGTGAAGAGCCCGTTCGCGCTGATCCAGGAAATCCGCCAGTGGTTCGACGGCCCCGTCGCACTGTCGGGTTCGATCGCCACCGGCGGTGCGGTGCTCGCCGCGCAGGCCATGGGGGCCGACTTCGCCTACATCGGCACCGCCTTCATCGCCACCGAGGAAGCGCGCGCCAGCGATGCCTACAAGCAGGCGATCGTGGAGGGCAGTTCGGACGACATCGTCTACTCGAACCTCTTCACCGGCGTGCACGGCAACTACCTGGCACCGTCGATCGTCGCCGCCGGCATGGACCCGGCGAACCTGCCCGAAGGCGACCTGAAGACCATGAACTTCGCCAGCGGCGACGGCAGCAAGGCCAAGGCCTGGAAGGACATCTGGGGCTCGGGCCAGGGCATCGGCGCGATCACCGAGGTGAGCAGCGTGGCGGCCTTCGTCGAGAAGCTCAAGCGCGAATACCAGGCGGCGCGCCAGCGGCTGGCGCTCTAGGCGCCTCGCGACCGCCGCATGGCCACCGTTGCGCGCGTCCCGATACCGATCGATCCAGCGGGCGCGCGCATGCCGCTGCTCGATGCGGTCAAGGGTGTCGCCTGCGCGCTGATCGTCGGCCATCACCTGGCGCGTTACGGGCCGATGGCCGAAAGCGCCTCGGCGCTGGCGCCGTCGCTCTTCGGCTGGCTGGCGCAGCACGGGCGGCTCGCCGTGCAGGTCTTTCTTGTTCTTGCCGGCTTTCTGGCGGCGAGCAGCCTCGCGCCGGACGGGCTGTTGCGCGTGGAGCGTCCGATGGCGCGCGTGTTCCGCCGCTATGCGCGGCTCGTCATGCCCTATCTGGCTGCGCTGTCCTGCAGCGTCGTCGTCGCTGCGCTCGTGCGCCCCTGGCTGAATGACGAGGCGGTGCCCGATGCCCCGGTGGTCGCGCAGCTTATTGCCCATGCCCTGCTCCTGCAGGACCTGCTGGGCTACGACGCGCTGTCGACCGGGGTCTGGTACGTGGCCATCGACTTCCAGCTCTTCGTGCTCGCGCTGGCGGGGTTCTGGGGAGTGCGTTGGCTCGAGCGGCGGTGGAAGGTGGGCGCCGCGCACGCGCGTTGGCTGGCCGTCGCGCTGGTGTTGGGGCTCGCGGCCGCGTCGCTCGCGGTCTTCAACCGCGACCCGGCGCTCGACGACACCGCGCTCTACTTCTTCGGGGCCTACGGACTCGGCATGCTGGCCTTCTGGATTGGCCGCGCCACGCGCGACAGCACATGGCGGCTGGCCGTGCTCACGCTCGCATCGTTCGGTGCGGGCGCGCTGGCGATCGACTGGCGCAGCCGCATCGCGGTCGCACTGGTGGCGGCACTGGCCATTGCCGTGGCGCAGCGGCGGCAGTGGCTACGACCGACGGCCTGGCCCGCCTTGTGGCAGCCGTTGGTGCATCTGGGCGAGATGTCCTATTCGCTGTTTCTCATTCACTTTCCGGTGATCCTGCTGTCCAACGCGGTCGTCGACCACTGGTGGCCGGACCAGGCGTGGATGGCGCTGTGGGGCATGGCCTGCGCGCTCGCGCTGTCATGGGCGGCAGGCACCTTGCTGCACCGGCAAGTGGAAATGCGGGCAGCCACATGGCGAGCAGTGCTGGCGCTTTTCGCCGGCCTGCTCGCTTTCGGCGCGCTGAGCGCCGCGTGATGCGCCCGGCGCAGGGCCGCTGCCCCCGTGACCACGACGGCCTCCGCCGCAGGAGATAGGCATTCAGGGCCGCGATGGCCTCCCCGTTTCTCCGGCCTTCATGCCATAACCCGGCGTGCGCCGGCTTGCGCGCGCGCAAGCGACAAAAATCGATCTCCGTTAAACTTCATGAAGTTTCAGTAAATACTGAAAATTCGAAATCGAAACCGATGACTTCGTCTTCCGCCCATCCTGATGGCTCGACCGTGCCGTCGACCGCCTACCTGCGCCGACTGGCCGCGCCCGGGGTGGGAAGCCTGGTGCAGGGCGGGGCCGCGCTCTTCTGGCTGCCGCAAGCGGCGTGGCTGGCCTGGGCGGTTCAGCGTCTGGGCGCGGGCGAGGGCATTGACGCGGTATGGCTGCCGGCGCTCGGCATCGTCGCGATGGGCGCCCTGCGCGCCGCCTGCGAGGCCTGGGGCGCGCGCCGCATCTTCGGCGAAGTGCGCGGGCAGCTGTCGGTGCTGCGTGCGCAGGTCGCCGCCGCGCTGGCCGCGCGCTCGCCGCTCGACATGGCGCGGCCCGCGTCCGGGCAGGCCGCCAGCGTGATCGCCGAGCAGGCCGAGGCCGTGCTGCCGTACCTGGTGCGCTACCAGCCGGCCCGCTGGCGCGCGATGCTGGTGCCGATCTTCATCCTCGTCGCGGTGGCCTGGTTCTCGTGGGTCGCCGCGCTGATCCTGCTGGTCGCCGCGCCGCTCATCCCGATCTTCATGGCCATCGTCGGCTGGCGCGCCCAGGCGGCGAGCCAGCAGCAGATGGTCGAGATGGGGGCGATGAACGCCTTCCTGCTCGACCGGCTGCGCGGCCTCGCGACGCTGCGCGCGCTGGGCGCGGTCGATGCGACGGCGCAGCGCCTGGGCGATGTCGCGCAGTCGTTGCGCCGCCGCACCATGGCCGTGTTGCGCATCGCCTTTCTCTCGTCGGCGGTGCTCGAACTGTTCGCCGCGCTGGGCGTGGCGATGGTCGCGGTGTACATCGGCTTCCACCTGCTCGGCACGCTGGAGTTCGGCAGCTGGGGCCGTCGGCTGAGCCTGGCCGAAGGCCTGTTCGTGCTGCTGCTGGCGCCGGCCTTCTTCGAGCCGCTGCGTGAACTCTCGGCGGTGTGGCACGACCGCGCAGCCGGCGAGGCGGCCCTCGATGCGCTCGACGCGCTGGCCGAAGCGGGCGTGCCGATGCCGGGGCGTCCGAACGCGCATGCGCCCGCCGTGGTGCGCCGCGGCGCGCCGTCGGTGCGCATCGCCGGCCTGCATTTCGCGCACGCCGGCGAGGCCGCGCTGTTCGACGGCCTCGACCTGCAGGTGGCGGCGGGCGAGCACATCGCGCTCACCGGCCCGAGCGGCGCGGGCAAGACGGCCTTGCTGAGCCTGATCGCCGGCCTGATGCCGGCCGCGTCGGGTGACATCGCCATCGCCATCGGTGGCGTGTCGCTGAACGACGAGACGGCGCCGGCCCTGCGCCGCCGCATCGGCTGGATGGGGCAGCGCCCGCACGTCTTCGCGGCGTCGGTGCATGACAACGTGGCCATGGGGCGGGCCGGCGTTCAGGACGACGACGTGGTGCAGGCCATGCGCGACGCCGGGCTCGGCGACGTGGCGCAGGCGCGGCCTGCCACGGCGCTGGGCGAGGGCGGTGGCGGCCTGTCGGGCGGCGAACTCGTCCGGCTGGCGCTGGCCCGGCTGGCGGTGCAGCCTGAGGCCGACCTGTGGCTGGTCGACGAGCCGACCGCGCACCTCGACACCGACACCGCCGAGCGCGTGGTCGACGCCCTGCTGCGGCTGGCGCAGGGCAAGACGCTGATCGCGGTGACGCACGATCCGATCCTGGCCGCGCGCATGCAGCGTGTGGTGCAACTGGGCGGCGAGCCGGCCGTGATGGCGCAGGAGGCCGCATGACGCGCGCTCGCCATCGTCGCCTGCACGAACTGCGCACCGTGCTGCGGCCCTTCGTCGCCACTGCCCCGCGGCGCCTCGCGCTGGGTGCGGCGCTCGGTGCGCTCACCGTGCTCATGGGCATGGCGCTGCTGGGGCTGTCGGGCTGGTTCATCACGGCAACGGCACTGGCCGGGCTGAGCGCCACGGCGGCCGTTCTCTTCGACGTCTTCATGCCGTCCGCCGGCATCCGGCTGCTGGCATTGGGCCGCACCGGTGCGCGCTACGGTGAACGCCTGGTGACGCACGATGCGACCTTCGCCGCACTGGCCGATCTGCGTGAACGGCTGTTCCGCGGATGGGCGCGGCCCGAGGCGGCACGCGCGCTGATGGCGCGGCCGGCCCGGCTGCTGTTCCGGCTGACGGCCGACATCGACGCGCTCGAATCGCTGTACCTGCGCCTGGGCGTGCCGGCCATCGCCGCGCTCGGCGCCGCGCTGCTGGCCGGCGTGGTGACGGGCTTCATGGACCTGTGGCTCGGCGTCGTGCTGACGGCCTGGCTGCTCGTGTCGGGCTGGGGCATCGGGCTGTGGCTCACGCGGCGGGCACGCCCGCATGCGATGCGACGCGCCCAGGCCACCGAGTTGCTGCGCGCACGTGCGGTGGACTTGGTGTCGGGGCAGACCGAGCTTGCGATGGCGGGCCGGCTCGACGCGCAGCGCGACGCGCTCGCCGCCGCGGACCGGCGCCTGGCACGCGCCGACCTGGCGCTCAACCGGCTCGACGTGCGCGCCGGGGCCGCTTACAGCATGGCCGGCACGCTGACGCTCGCCGCCGTGTTGCTGGCCGTCGGGGCGCTGGTGGGCGAGGGCGCCATCGGCGCGCCGGCCGCCGCGCTCGCATTGCTGGTCGCACTCACTGCGACCGAACCCTTCGCCGCCTTGCGCCGCGGCGCGCTCGAAGCCGGGCGCACCTGGCTGGCCGTGCATCGGCTGGCGCCGCGCATGGCCGACGCTGTTTCCCTCGTGGCTGTCGACGCGATGGGCCAGGACGTGTCGCTGCATGACGTGCACGCGACCCATGCCGGCAGCGCCGCGCCGGCGCTGCAAGGCGTCTCGCTGCGCATCGCAGCAGGTGAACGCGTCGCGCTCGTCGGGCCCAGCGGCGCCGGCAAGTCGACCTTGCTGGCCGTGCTGGCCGGCGAGATCGCACCGACGCATGGCGACGTGCAGGTGCCGGCGCACTGCCTGCTCACGCAGCGCTCGGAGGTCTTCCAGGACAGCCTGCGCGACAACCTGCGCCTGGCCGATGCGTCGGCCGACGATGCGCGCCTGTGGTCGGTGCTCGAGGCCGCCGGCCTCGCGGACGAGGTGCGCGCCACGTCGGGCGGCCTCGACACCCCGCTGGGCGAGGGTGGCCTGGGCCTGTCCGGCGGCCAGTTGCGCCGCCTGGCGCTGGCGCGACTGCTGCTGCGCGACGCACCCTTCTGGCTTCTCGACGAGGCCACCGAAGCGGTGGATACTCGAACCGCCCATGACGTGCTGCGCCGTCTGGCGGGCCGGGCCGAGGGCCACACACTGCTCATCGCCACCCACCTGCGCCGCGAGGCGGCCCTGGCGGATCGACTGATCCGCATCGACCGCGGCCGCCTGGTGGCCGACCTGCATCGCGGCACCCCGGCCTTCGACGCCGCCCTGCGCGCGCTGCGCCCCGATTGACGTCAGACCGAAGAACAAAGCAAAGGAACCCCCATGGACCTCGACATCGTTGCCCTCTCGCGATTGCAATTCGCGCTGACGGCGCTCTACCACTTCCTCTTCGTGCCGCTCACGATCGGGCTGGCCGTGATCCTCGCGATCATGGAGACGGTCTACGTCATGACGGGGCGCACCGTCTGGCGCGACATGACCAAGTTCTGGGGCGTGCTCTTCGGCATCAACTTCGCGATGGGCGTGGCCACCGGCATCGTCATGGAGTTCCAGTTCGGCATGAACTGGAGCTACTACAGCCACTACGTCGGCGACATCTTCGGCGCGCCGCTGGCCATCGAAGGCCTGATGGCCTTCTTCCTCGAAGCCACCTTCGTCGGCCTGTTCTTCTTCGGCTGGGACAAGCTCAGCAAGGTCGGCCACCTGATGACGACCTGGGCGGTGGCGATCGGCTCGAACCTGTCGGCGCTGTGGATCCTGATCGCCAACGGCTGGATGCAGAACCCGGTCGGCTCGGCCTTCAACCCGCAGACCATGCGCATGGAAGTCACCGACTTCTATGCGGTGCTGATGAACCCTGTGGCGCAGGCCAAGTTCGTGCACACGGTGTCGGCGGGCTACACGGTCGCGGCGATCTTCGTGCTGGGCGTGTCGGCCTGGTACGTGCTCAAGGGCCGGCACCTCGCGCTCGCCAAGCGTTCGATGACGGTGGCTGCGTCGTTCGGCCTGGCCGCATCGCTGTCGGTCGTCGTGCTGGGCGACGAGAGCGGCTACCTGTCGACCGAGCACCAGAAGATGAAGCTGGCGTCGATCGAAGCCATGTGGAAGACCGAGCCCGCCCCCGCGGCCTTCACCGCCTTCGGCTTCCCCGACCAGGCCGCGCGCGAAACGCACTACGCGATCCACATCCCCGCGGTGATGGGCCTGATCGGCACGCGTTCGCTCGACACCCAGATCCCCGGCATCGAGGATTTGGTCAAGCTCGCCGAGCAGCGCATCAAGGAGGGCATCAAGGCCTACGACGCGCTGCAGACCATCCGCGCGGCGGGCAGCGATGCGGCCGTGCCCGCAGCGGCCCGCGAGGCCTTCGAGCGCGACGGCCGTTCGATGGGCTATGCCCTGCTGCTCAAGCGCTATGTCGACGATCCGCGGCAGGCCACGCCCGCACAGATCAGTCAGGCGGCCTGGGACACCGTGCCCGCGGTGGCGCCGTTGTACTGGTCCTTCCGCATCATGGTCGCGCTGGGCATGTTCTTTATCGTGCTGACCGCCACCTTCTTCGTGCTGTCGGTGCGCCGCCGGCTCGATGCGCACCGCTGGCTGCTCAAGCTGGCCGTGTTCGCGCTCCCGCTGCCATGGATCGCCGCCGAGGCCGGCTGGATCGTGGCCGAGGTCGGCCGCCAGCCGTGGGTGATCGAAGGCGTTCTGCCGACGGCCGTGGCCGTCTCCAGTCTGGGCGTGACCACGCTGCTCATCACCATCGCGGGCTTCGCGCTCATCTACACCGTGCTGCTCGTCATCGAGATGAAGCTGATGCTCAAGTCGATCCGCAAGGGCCCCGCCGACCATCCGGTGCCACCGCCCGCGGTCTACCGAGACGAAGCCGCACCCGAGCTGCGCACAGCCCGCAATGCGCCGCTGACCGCCGCCGACTGACCAGGAGCACGACATGATCCTTCACGACCTCATCACCTACGAAACCCTGCGCCTGATCTGGTGGCTGCTGCTCGGCGTGCTGCTGATCGGCTTCGCCGTCACCGACGGCTTCGACCTCGGCACCGGCATCCTGTTGCCCTTCGCGGGGCGCAACGACGTCGAGCGCCGCGTCATCATCAACAGCGTCGGCCCGGTGTGGGAAGGCAACCAGGTCTGGCTGATCCTGGGCGGCGGTGCGATCTTCGCGGCCTGGCCGCAGCTCTATGCCGTGTCCTTCTCGGGCTTCTACCTGGCGATGTTCGCGATCCTCGCGGCGCTCATCCTGCGGCCGGTCGCCTTCAAGTTCCGCAGCAAGCGCGAGGAACCGACCTGGCGCGCGCGCTGGGACGCGGTGCTTTTCTTCAGCGGCTTCGTGCCCGCGCTGATCTTCGGCGTGGCCATGGGCAATGTGCTGCGCGGCGTGCCCTTCCGCTTCTCGCCGGACATGCACATCTTCTACGACGGCTCCTTCTTCGGCCTGCTGAACCCCTTTGCCGTGCTCTGCGGGCTGGTGTCCGTGGCGATGCTCGTGATGCACGGCGCCACATGGCTGCAGCTCAAGACGCAGGGCCCCGTGGCTGATCGCGTGCGCCGCTACGGCAGCGTGGCCGCCATCGCGACGGTGGCGCTCTATGCGCTGGCAGGTTACGCGATGTGGCGCTGGATCGATGGCTACCAGGTGACCAGCGTGCAGCCGGTGGGCGGCCCCTCGAACCCGATGCTCAAGACCGCCGTGGTGCAGCAGGGCGCCTGGTTCGCCAACTACGCGGCGCGGCCTTGGCTGTGGGCGGCGCCGGCGCTGGGCTTCGTCGGGGCGCTCGTCGCACTGCTGGGCCTGCAACTGCGCCGCGAGGTGCTGGCCGTGCTGGCGAGCGCGCTGTCGATCACCGGCATCATCCTGAGCGTGGGCGCCTCGATGTTCCCCTTCATCCTGCCGTCGTCGATCGACCCGCGTGCCAGCCTGACGGTGTGGGACTCCTCGTCGAGCCACCTCACGCTGTTCATCATGCTGGTGGTGACCGTCGTCTTCATCCCGCTCATCGTGGCCTACACGAGCTGGGTCTACCACGTGCTGTGGGGCAAGGTCGACGCCGACGCGATCCGCGACGAGCGCGGCCACGCCTACTGAAACCTCAACGAAACAAGGAATCGATCATGTGGTACTTCGCCTGGATCCTGGGGCTGCCGCTGGCAGCCACCTTCGCGGTGCTCAACGCGATGTGGTACGAGCTGATGGAGGATGACGCCGTGCGTCACGACAAGATGGACAAGCCCTGAGGGGCGCTCGATGGTGGTGGCACCGAAGGCCCGCAGATGCGGGCCTTTTTTTTGCTTTGCACCGTGGAGTCGCCCTGTGTCGGGTCGGTTGCCTCCTGCGACGGGGGGCCGCATCGATTCCAAAGCTGCCGCGGAGGGGCGCGGTAGAGCCGCCAGCGACGACTTGCCTTGCGACCGTCTACAGTCGATAGGGACCGGACGTTTTCAGAGGCGCAGTGGTCGTTCGCCGACAGCGTCAACTCGATGCTGTCGTCGGTGCGGCCACAGCCGGAAGGTCCGTTCATTGCCTTGAAAAAAATGCAGCGCCCGAGGAGGGGTGCGACCATGCAATCAGCCGGCGCCGCTACTTTCGACGAAGCCTATTACCAGCACTACTACTTCGACAAGAAGACCAAAGTGGTGGACCCTCGACATGTCGAGCGCCTGGGTGCGTTTGTCTGCGCCTATTTGCGATACCTGCGCGTACCCGTCAGGCGGGTGCTGGATGTCGGTTGCGGCATCGGGCTCTGGCGCGACGTCGTGGCGCGACAGTTTCCCTCGGCCAGTTACCACGGCGTCGAGTTCAGCGAATACCTGTGCGGCCGATACGGGTGGGAACGCGGCTCCGTGACGGACTACCAAGCGAGCACGCCCTTTGACTTCGTCATCTGCCAGGGGGTGTTGCCCTACCTCAGCCCACCGGATCTGAAGCGTGCGCTGCGCAACCTGGGCGGACTGAGTCAGGGCGCGCTGTATGTGGAGGCCGTGACGCGCGAGGACTACGAGCGCGGCGTGTTGGACGAGGACCTGACCGACCCTCGTATCTTTCGCCACAGCGCCGAGCTGTACCGAGCCGGGCTGTCTCGGAATTTTCAGGAGGTGGGCGGCGGCGTGTGGCTGAGCCGGCGAGCCGGGTTGCCATTGTTCTCGTTGGAGTGCGCAGCAGAGTGACGTCCCCAAAAGTAGGCTGGGCGGGGTTGCCCTGGCAGACCGCACTGCCGGGCGCGAAGTCTGTTTCGGGCTCGATGACGCGCGCTGCGCGGCTATTGAAGCGTCCTGCGCGGAAGCCTGATGGTGAACACGCACCCTGTTCCGGGTACATCCCGCACGGTCAAAGCGCCACCGTCAGCCTCGATGTGCCGCCGTGCGATAGAAAGACCGAGCCCCAGACCGCTCTTGTTCGTACCGACCTGAACGAAGGGCTTGAAGATGCGTGAGGTCGCTCCCGGGGGAAGCCCTCCGCAATGGTCCTTGACATCGACCAGGACATCGTCTCCCTCCGCGTAGGCGCTCAGCGTGACCTCGGTGTGGGCGTGGGTGAATTTGAAGGCGTTGTGAAGCAAGTTCACCAAGGCCGCCAGGAGATGCTCCCGATGGCCGGAGACGCCAAGGGCGGCATCGACGTCTGAAACCGAAAACCTGCAGCCCTTGGCGCTTGCGTCGAGCGAGGCGGCATTCTGGGCATCCGCGACGAACGACGCGACCGAAAACGCGGCCTCCAGCGAAGGCTCGGCCGCGCCCTTGACCTCGGACAGCGACAGGTTGAGCAGAGCCTCCAACGAAGTCAGGCTCCTCTTCATCACTGCGCCGGTCGTACCACCGATTGCAACTCTTCCCGATTCCAGGGCCGCGAATGCAAGGATGGCGGTATGCAGGTAATTCCGCAACTCATGCACCAGCCTGCCAAGGCGTTCGCTTTCCTGGGCGGAATGCTGAAACGCGACGCTCGCATCCCGACAGGCGTCGAATTCCGTGACCGCATCGGCGATGGCATTGTCGAGGCAGCGATTCAGCGTGCGGAACTCGTCGACGGAAAAGGGGACGCCTCGCTCGACCGCGAGGTCGGTGATGGCTTGGCAGAGGTCGCCGTAGTCATGCACCACCTGGGCGACTGAAAAGTCAAGCTTCAGGAGTTCCCTGCCGTGCGCTGCGGCGCTCAACCCCATCTCGGACAAGGCCGCTGCGTCACCGCCTGCAGCACCTGAAATCCTGAAACTCTCGTCGGCCTCACCGTTTTCCTGTGCTTCCAGCGTTTTCATCAACTGGTCCAGGAACAAGGGAATGCCATTGGCGAGTTGGGCTTCCGTCACTGCTCGCCGGGGCCGCTTCGCGACCTTGGCCTTGCACCGCTCAATCAACTCGCCCCGGTTGTCGGCTAGGAATTGATGCATTCGGTGCTCCGTCCGTGCCCTTGGTTTCAACAGAGTCAAAGCGCGTTCAGTGGAGAAAACCCGGCGTTCTATGCGTGTGTGGATTGCTTGGGTCATGCGCCGTCTCACTTTCCGTGTAGTACGACGCGATTGGGCGCCCTTCCAGGCGCCGAGGATTGATCTACATCAGAGTTTGCACATGCCGGCAAAGTCGAGGATGACCACGGGGTACTGTGCCGGCCCACGGGGCACGACAGGCTCATCGCGCGAAAACGCCGGGCATCGCTTGACGCGTCAACGCCGCGACGCCATCACCTCTTCACCCGCATCTCCATCGACCGGTCGAATTGCTGCGGCGTTGCAGGCCCGGCAGCGACCACCCCCGAACGCACGGAGCCGTCGCCGATGACTTCGGCGCGAGTTTTCGAGTCGAGCCGCTGAAGCGCGTCGAAGCCCGCATCGAGTGCCCCGTCGTAGTCCGGAAAAAAGCTCGGTGACGCCGCCACACATTCGGCAGGACAGCCACTGTCCTGCTTCCTCACCAACGTCCACGAGTACTCGCTCCGCCCACGTTCCTGGACGATGACGTAGAACTCGGCGTCACTCATGGGTAGCTCCTCGAGCGGAGGAGGGCGTCAGCAGCGGCCCCGTTCGGGCTCACTCGAAGTTTCCTGATCCATGGCGACAATTTGCCGTTGTTTGCAGCAACGGGGGTTGACTTGCATCAGGGTTCTGCCACGCGCCTTCCAAGCGCATCATGTGGTATTTCGCCTGGATCCTGGGCTGCCGCTGGCAGCCACCTTCGCGGTGCTCAACGCGATGTGGTACGAGCTGATGGAGGATGACGCCGTGCGTCACGACAAACTGGACAAGCCCTGAATAATCCGCGGCGCCTCCAGGGCATCGTCTGTCCGGACGCCATTGGCTGCATTCGGCGGTTCGCAGCGCAGTCGTTGTCCGACAAATTCTGACCGTTCAGGATGGCTGGCGGTGTGCGTGGCGGAGCGAACATGTCGACTCCAACACGCAGGAGAGTCCCATGAATGCTCCATTGACCTCAGCGACCCCGGTTTCTCGGGTGTCGCCCATCGACGACGATCTCGCCGAGCAGGCGAAACCTGGTTATGGCGTCCCTTCCCAGGACCCACGACCGGAGGCGCAGCAGACGCTCCTTCCTGATGAAGCCGACCGCGAAGCTCGGTCGGTGTACGTCGGCGGCGCCGTCATGGCCGGCGCTGCTGCAGGCGCCTCTCTAGGAGTGGCCGTGGCCGGGCCAGTTGGCGCATTTGTGGGCGGGACGATCGGTGGCATTGCGGGGGCCGTCGGTGGAGCGGCCGCGGGCGCCGGAGCGGAAACGCCCTCCGTGGACGAGGAGCCCCCGGCGGATCCTGCGCACCAGAGGGTCTGACCCCTCCGCGGAGGCACGGCGATGGGGGCGTGGGCCCTGATCAATTCGCGCGTCAGAGCTCGCCACGGCTTGACGCCCCCAGGGTCAACCCGCCTTCTTCTTCTCCTTGCCCCCGCCCGTCAACCGATCCTTGAGCCCCAGCACCTTCGTCACCGTCGCGCCCATCCCCATCAGCTGCATGGCGGTCTCCGGTGCCAGCCGCTGCACGTCGTCGAACCACTTCATCAGCCGGTCGATCAGGTCGTGCATCTCGCGCATGCGTTCCTGCGCGTGGCGTTCGGCATCGTTGGTCGGCTCTTCGAGCAGGGCGCCGCGCAGCATCGACAGCGTGGGCTCGATCTCGCGGCGGCGGCGCTCCTCGGCGAGCACGCGGAAGATCTCCCAGACGTCGGAAGGTGCCTCGAAGTATTCGCGCCGGTCGCCGGGCAGGTGCCGCAGGCGCACGAGGCGCCACGATTGCAGTTCCTTCAGCCCCATGCTCACGTTGGAGCGCGAGAAGGCGAGCAGTTCGGCGATCTCGTCGGCATTGAGCGCGCGCTCCGACAGAAAGATCAGCGCGTACATCTGCCCGACGGTGCGGTTGATGCCCCACTTGCTGCCCATCTCGCCGAAGTGGGCGACGAACTGGCGGTTGAGGGGCGGGAGTTCGGGGAGCGAGGCGGGCATGCGTGATTGTCGTGCCGTTCCCGGAGATTCAGAAATGTCTGAAAGGCACCGCGCCGCAACTCAGAGGCTGAGAGTTTTTTGGCCGTGCTCGAAAGGCGCGTCAAAACGCGCCGGATCGAGGCGCAAAGCGCAGCCATAGCTCGGGCTATGGCGAGCATTTGCAACGACGAGCCGGGGTGTTTTGGCGTGCAAGGCGAGCATGGATGAAAGACTCTCAGCCTCTCAGACGCGGCCGGTGTGCTGAATCGTCTGGAGCATCTCGTGGGTGTCGTGCGCCATGATCGCGAGGAAGGCCAGCAGCCCGATGTAGTACAGGCCGTAGGTGACCCGCGTCTCGATGGTCGCCGCGTAGTAGTTCTTGTTGGCTGGATCGCTGGCGTCGTACCGCCAGGCCTTGACGACCTGAGGCAGGGCAAGGATCACCATCAGGATCAGCAGGGGGCTGGGGCGCCAGAAGAACAGGGCGCCCAGCACCGGCACGCCAAGCAGCCAGATGCGCGGCGTGAGCACGGCGGTGATCCGGCCGCCGTCGAACGGCGACACGGGCACCAGGTTGAAGAGGTTGAGGAAGAAGCCCGCATAGGACAGCGCCAGCAGCAATTCGCTGCCCGTTTCCCGTGCAGCGAGGTAGCAGGCCAGTGCAGCGATGCTGCCGAGGAGCGGCCCTGCGAAGCCGACCCAGGCCTCGGTTTCGACATCGTGCGGTTGCTCCTTGAGCTCGATCCACGCGCCGATGAAGGGGATGAAGGTGGGCGCACCGACATCGAGACCGCGCTGCCGCGCCGCGAGGAAATGGCCCATCTCATGAACAAAGACGAGACCGACGAAGCCCGCCGCGTAGCGCCAGCCGTAGACGAAGGCATAGGCGACGACCGACAGGAGCATCGAGCCGCCCGACAGCAGCACCTTGCCGAGTTTGCCGGCGCTCAGCAGGAGGAGTAGCAGTTTCACGGTCTCGGCCTCTCAGGCGCGAGGTTGCTGCGGCCCGTCCTCGGCGGGCGGGTGCGATGGCGATTCGGCTGATCGTGGCGGGTCCATCGCCGCCTGCGTCGTGCCCGAACTCGGGGCGCCCTTGGCCGGCGGCTCCTTCTTGAATACCTTGGTGATGCCCCACAACGCCGCGCCGCCGGCGACCAGCAGCACCTTGGCGAACTTGGCGGCAAAGGCAAGAATGACGGCGAGCAGGCCGAGCTTCTTCGCCGCGACTCCAGCGACCAGGGCAGCCAGCCCATACGTGGCCACCTTGTCGGTCGATTGATTGAAGTCGGTGTACTTCTTGCCGTCGTCGTAGCTCAGGGCGCCCAGGAGGCGAAGTGCGTCGGGCTTGTAGGTCGCGAGTTCGCTGGCGCCAGTGACGAGGTTCAGGCTGATGTAGCCCTCGCGTCCGAGTGCATACGTGTTGTAGTTGACCCCTTGGTCGTCGGTGTCGGTGCTGCCCTTGCGTTGCGAGGTGGCGGACCAGACCAGACGGTGCGTCGAGGTGTCGTAGGCCGGCTTCTGCGCCCAGCCGGTGACTTCGATCTCCGGGATGCCGCGCTGGACGCGGTCCTTGTTCGACTCGGACGTGCCGTCGCGCAGGCTCTGGAGCAGGTCGTCGGCGTTCCAGTCCTTGGCATCATCGTCCTTGATGTAGCCCTCCTGGACGAACTTCAGCACGGCGAACCAGTTCGCACCGTCCTTGGGGAAGACGGCGCCCACGAAGCTGTCGTCGACCCGGTTGCCCATGCTGCGCATCAGTTGGGCGGCCGCGGGTGTCGGCACCCAGATGTAGCCGGCGGGCAGCTTCAGGTGGGCTTGGTCGCGCAGCGCGATGTCGGCGGGGCCTTCCGTCTGGGAGGCGCGTGCCGCGGTGATCGCCGCGTCGCGTTCGCTGGCCAGCGCGGTGCTGGATGCCGGGTCGGCCGCATGCGCAGCGACGGCTAAAGAAAGCAGAAAAACCGCGGCGATGCGGTTGAGATATCGGTTCATGAGGCTCCCTCGGTCGTTATCGATTTTTTTGAACCGCGAGAGTCTAGCGAGCCAACGGCGCCGCCCGGCGGCAGCGGCCCTCGGCGTCTTGCAATGGGATGCCGAAAACGTCGACTATTTCCAGGGCGTCGGCGCCGGCACCTCGGCGGCCGGCTCGCAGTCGACGCTCCTGAAGTCGGCCGGCGAGACGATCTCCAGGTACTCCATGTCGGGCGAGTAGTCGAACAGGTAGTGGCGGATGCCCGGGCGCTGATGCACCACGTCGCCGGCCTCGACCAGGGTTTCCTTGTCCTCGTACATGAACCTGGCCCAGCCCTTGGTCATGATGACGATCTGGAAATCGGCCTCGTGGCGGTGCCAGCCGGTGCCGGTCTCGGGGGCCATGTTGGCCTTCACCAGATGGGCGATCACCTTGCCGTTGGTGGCTTCGGCGACGCCGAGGTCGCGGTACAGGAAGAAGTCGCGCAGGCCGCCGGACACGAATTCGGTGTCGCCGGGCTTCACATGGGAGAACTGGGTGGCGGTACGGTCCAGCATGGGCCATCTCCTTCGGTGGTGGGGGATGCTGCGCCGCACCATGCATAAAGCGTTCCCGCGGCGATGTTGCGCGATGGCACGCGCGGACGCCATACTGTGCCGAACCCACGAGAGGAGTCGCGATGAGCAACGAACTGCGCAAGAAGCTGCACGAGCTGTCGGTTCTGGTCGATAGCGCACCCGATCCGCAGACGCGGGCGATCGTCGAGGCGCTGCGGTTGCAGACGGCGATCCTCAACGAACGGCTGTTCGCCATCGACCTGCAGATCGGCGAGCTGATCCAGCGGATGGACACCCGCGTGTCCTAGCGCCGGCGATGCCCCCCGCTGGGGCAGATGCGACCCTTTGTGGGGATAATCCTGCCCCATGAGCGGCAACACTTTCGGCAATCTCTTCGCGGTCACCAACTTCGGAGAGTCGCACGGTCCGGCCATCGGCTGCGTCATCGACGGCTGCCCGCCCGGCATGGCCCTGACCGAGGCCGATATCCAGGGCGACCTCGACCGTCGCCGCCCCGGCACCAGCCGCCACGTCACGCAGCGCAACGAGCCCGATGCGGTGCAGATCCTGTCGGGCGTGTACGAGGGCAGGACCACCGGCACACCCATCGCGCTGCTGATCCAGAACACCGACCAGCGCAGCAAGGACTACGGGCAGATCGCCCAGCAGTTCCGCCCCGGCCACGCCGACTTCACCTACTGGAAGAAGTACGGCATCCGCGACCCGCGCGGTGGCGGGCGCTCGTCGGCCCGGCTGACCGCGCCGATGGTCGCGGCCGGCGCGGTGGCCAAGAAGTGGCTCTACGAACGGTACGGCACCGTGTTCCGCGGCTGCATGACGCAGATCGGCGAGATCGCCATCCCGTTCGAGGACTGGTCGCACGTGCCGCACAACCCCTTCTTCGCGCCGGTGGCCGACGTGGCGAAGCTCGAGGCCTACATGGACGCGCTGCGCAAGGCCGGCGATTCGTGCGGCGCGCGCATCCGCGTCATGGCGTCGAACGTGCCGGTGGGCCTGGGCGAGCCGCTGTTCGACAAGATGGACGCCGAGATCGCCTACGCGATGATGGGCATCAATGCGGTCAAGGCGGTGGAAATCGGCGCCGGCTGGGACAGCGTCACGCAGCGCGGCACCACGCATGGCGACTCGATCACGCCGACCGGCTTTCTCGGCAACAACGCGGGCGGGGTACTGGGGGGCATCACGTCGGGCCAGGACCTGGAGGTGAGCATCGCCATCAAGCCGACCAGCTCGATCCTCAGCCCGCGCCAGTCGATCGACATCCACAACCAGCCGGTCGAGGTGGTCACCAAGGGCCGGCACGACCCCTGCGTCGGCATCCGCGCCACGCCGATCGCCGAGGCGATGCTGGCGCTGGTCGTGATGGAACATGCCTTGCGCCAGCGCGCGCAGAACGGCGACGTGGCGCTCGCGGAAACCGTGCCGCCGCAGGCGTCCTTTCTGTAGTGGCGGCGGCGCCGTCCTCGCCGTCGCCAGCGGGCGGCCATGGCCACCTGCTGGCCTTCGCAGCGCTGTCGGCCAGCTACTTCGCGCACATCGGCTTTTTCAACCCCTACCTGCCGCTGTGGCTGAAGGACCAGGGGTTGCCCATCCTCACCATCAGCCTGCTGGCGGCGGTGCAGTCCTTCACCCGCGTGTTCGCGCCCTATGCCTGGGGCGCGCTGAGCGACCGCACCGGCGAACGCGTGCGGCTGTTGCGCATCAGCGCCGCCATCGCGCTGGCCGTGTCCTTCGGCCTCTGGGTGCCCGGCAATGCCTGGTGGATCGCGCTGGTGCTGCTGCTGCTCTTCACGCACACCAGTTCGATGATGGGGCTGACCGAGGCGGCGATGGCGCAGCTGGTGGCCGGCGACTGGGGCCGCTACGGGCGCATCCGGCTGTGGGGCTCGGCGGGCTTCCTGGTCACCGTCTTCGTCGCCGGCAAGTGGTTCGACCGCTTCGGCATGGGCCACTTCCCCGCGTGGGCGGCCGTCACGCTGGCCCTGGTGCTGCTGGCCGCCTGGCGCCTGCCCGACGTGCGCGAGCCGCGCACAGCGCATGGGAAGGAACACGTGCCCGTCATGCCTGTGCTGCGCCAGCCGGTGGTGCGCTGGTTCCTGCTGTCGCTGTGCCTGCACGTCACCGCGCACTTCTCGATCTACGGCTTTCTTTCGCTCTACCTCGATTCGCTCGGCTACGACAAGGGAATGATCGGCGCGCTCTGGGCGCTGTCGATCGTGACCGAGGTCGCCTGGTTCTTCGTGCAGGGGCGCTTCATCGGCCGGCTGACGATGTCGCACTGGCTGCTGCTGTGCAGCGCGGTCGCGGTGGTACGCATGGCGATGACGGGTGTGGCCGGACAGTGGCTGGCGGCCATCCTGTTCGCGCAACTGCTGCATGGCCTGAGCTTCGCTGCGCACCACACGACCTGCATCGCGCTGATCACGCGCCATTTCCCCGGCCGCCTGCGGGGGCGGGGCCAGGCGCTCTTCACCGTGGTCGGCTACGGTGTCGGGGGCGTGGCCGGCGTGCTGGCGGGCGGTGCGCTGGCCAGCCGCTTCGGTTTCGTGGCGATGTACGTCGCCGCCACCGTGCTCGCGCTGCTGGGCACAGGGTGTGCCTGGCGCATGCTGCGTGCCGAGGCCGCCCTGGAACCCCGCGCCACCGCCTGAGTCGCACCGCGCAACTTTTCTTTCTTTCCTGTCCAGAAACGGAGCCCCGATGTTTTCCATGCCGCCCGCCACCCAGGCGCTGATCCTCAGTTGCGTGATCGTGTTCCTGCTGCAGTCGCTGGGCATCGATGGCCTGGCCGCCTTCGCCCTGTGGCCGGTCGGCTCGGGCGGCTTCATGCCGTGGCAGGTGATCACCTATGCCTTCCTGCACGGCGGGCTGTCGCACCTGGTCTTCAACATGTTCGGGCTCTTCATGTTCGGCGCCGAGCTCGAACGCGTGTGGGGCGCCAAGCGCCTCTTGGTCTTCTACTTCGCGAGCGTGCTGGTCGCCGCGCTCACGCAGCTGCTGGTGGCCGCGTGGAGCGGCAGCCCCAACCCCACGGTGGGCGCATCGGGTGGCCTGTTCGGGCTGCTGCTCGGCTTCGCGATGCTGTTTCCGCACCGTCGCATCGTCCCGCTGATCCCGCCGATCCCGATGCCAGCCTGGCTCTTCGTGGTGATCTACGGCGTGATCGAACTCGTCCTCGGCGTGACGGGCAGCATGAGCGGCGTGGCGCACTTCGCCCATCTGGGCGGCATCCTTGGCGGCTGGCTGACGCTGCGCTACTGGCGCGGGCAACTGCCGTTCGGCCGCCGCCTCTGACCATCGGGGCCAAGGATCTTCTGCCATGAGCATCTTCGACAGCTTCCTCTCGACCCCCGCCATGCGGGCGGTCTTCGACGGACCGTCCGTCATCGGCGCCATGCTGCGCTTCGAGGCCGAGCTCGCGCGTGCGCAGGCCGGCGTCGGCCTGATCCCCGTGCAGGCGGCCGAGGCCATTGCCGCCTGCTGCAGCCTCGACGAGGTCGACCCGGTGCAGATCGGCCTCGACAGCGGCCGCGCCGGCAGCCTGGCCATCCCGCTGGTGAAGGCGCTGAAGGACATCGTCGGCCAGCGCCATCCGGAGGCGCTGCCGCATGTGCACGTCGGCGCGACCAGTCAGGACGTGATCGACACGGCGATGGTGCTGGTGACGCGCGACGCCCTGGCGCTGCTGCTGGCCGATGTCGACGCCGCCATCGCCTCGCTGCTGCGCCATGCCGGGCAGCACGCGGCCACGTCGATGCTGGCGCGCACGCTGATGCAGCCGGCCTCGGTCACCAGCTTCGGCCTGGTGTGCGCGGGCTGGGCCGCGCCGCTGGTGCGCAGCCGCGAGCGCCTGCAGGTGGCGGCGCAAGCGGCATTGCAACTGCAACTCGGCGGCGCGGTCGGCACGCTGGCGCAGATGAAGGGGCAGGGCGCCGCGGTGCGTGCGCGCCTGGCCGCCGCGCTGCAGTTGCGCGACCCCGGCGCCACCTGGCACACCCAGCGCGACCGCTGGACGGCGCTGGGTTGCGAACTCGGTTTGCTGGCCGGCAGCCTGGGCAAGATCGCGCTCGACATCTCGCTGCTGGGCCAGTACGAGGTCGCCGAGGTCACCGAACCCGCCGAGCCCGGTCGGGGCGGCTCGTCCGCCATGCCGCACAAGCGCAACCCGGTCGCGTCGATGGTGGCGCTGGCCGCCGCGCAGCGCGCGCCGCAGCAGGTCGCCGCGTTGCTGGCTGCGATGCCGCAGCAGCACCAGCGCGCCCTCGGGCCGTGGCAGGCCGAACTGGCCGAATGGCCGCAGCTGTGGCTCACGGTGCAGGGCAGCGCCCATGCGCTGGCGGGTGCGCTGCCGGGCTTGAACGTCGATGCCGCGCGCATGCGCGCCAACATCGATCGGCTGCGCGCCGAACTGCCGGTGCAGGCCGCCGACGAATGGTTCGACCCGGCGCTCGCCGACGGCGCGGCCGAACTCGCACGCGCTCAGGCGCACGACTTGCAAGCGCGCTTCGACGCGATTCGCAACAACACATCATCCAAGGACGGTTCGCCATGAGCGACGAAAAAGCACCTCATCCCGACTACGAACGCGGCCTGCTGCAGCGCCGCCGCGTGCTGGGCGACGCCTGGGTCGACCAGTCGCTCGCCAAGCGCACCACCTTCAACGCCGAGTTCCAGGAGCTCATCACGCGCCATGCGTGGCACGACATCTGGGGCCGGCCTGCGCTGGGCGACAAGACGCGCCGCTACATGGTGCTGTCGATGATGCTCGGCACGCATGCCTACGAGGAATTCGCGATGCATGTGCGCGCCGCGCTCGACGGCCCGCCCGAGTCGCGCCTGACGCCCGAGGACATCAAGGAAGTGCTGATGATGGCGGCCATCTACTGCGGCGTGCCGGTGGCCAACCACGCCTTCGGCATCGCAACCGCGATCCTGCGCGAGAAGGGCCTGCTCGAAGAGCTGCCCAAGTGAGCGCGACGGCCGTCGCGCCATCGCCTGCGCTCTCCTTCGCGCTGCTGCTGCCGCTGCTGCTGGCGGCCCAGCCGGTCGCCACCGACAGCTACCTGCCCGCGCTGCCCGAGATCGCACGCGAACTCGGCTCGGCCAGCGCCAGCCTCACCGCCTTCGTGCTGGCCTTCGGCATCGCACAGCTCGCCTGCGGCCCGCTGGCCGACCGCTTCGGGCGTCGCCCCGTGCTGCTCACCGGCCTGGCGGTCTACGCCATCGCTGCAGGCGGCGCGATCTTCTCGCCGAGCATGGCGGTGCTGGTCGGCTTCCGTGTGCTGCAGGGCGTCGCGATGGCGGCCATCCTGGTCTGCGCGCGTGCGGCGGTGCGCGACCTGTACCCGGCGCACGAAGGCCCGCACATCATGGCGCGCGGCCTCACGGGGCTCGGTGTGGTCGCCCTGATCGCGCCGGTGATGGGCGCCTTCACCGTGCAGGAACTGGGCTGGCGCTGGGTGCTCGGCGGCATGGCCACGTACGCGGCGCTGCTGTGGGTGCTGTGCTTGCGCCGCTTCGGCGAGACGCTGCGCCAGCCCGGTGCGGGTGAGCCGGCCGCACCCCAGGGCAGCGTGCGCGAGGTGTTCGCCAGTCCGAGCTTCCGCGCCTGGGCGACGCTGGCGGCCACCACCTACAGCGGCATCTTCGCCTTCCTGCTGCTCTCGCCGATGGTCTACATCGGCTACCTCGGCCTCTCGCCGATCATGTACGGCTGGATTCCGGCCGCCGGCTCGCTGGTCTACATCGGCAGCACCACGATGTGCCGGCGCCTGCTGCGGCGCCTGGGCATCGTGCGCACGGTGCAGCTCGGTGCGACGCTGAGCCTGGCGGGCCCGCTGATCCAGGTCGCCGGCTGCGCGCTGGCGCCGCAGTCGATCGTGCCGCTGCTGCTCGGCCACGCCGTGTACTGCCTCGGCCATGGCATCCACCAGCCCTGCGGCCAGGCCGGCGCGGTGGGCGACCTGCCGCATCTTGCCGGCCGGGCCGTGTCGTGGTCCGGCTTCGGCATGATGGCGGTCGGCTTCGTCGTCGGCCAGACCGCGGCCGGCTTCGTCGACCCGCAATCGTCCAACGGCGCCTGGCCGATGGTCGTGCCGATGCTGCTGGCGGGCATGTCGCTGATGCTCATCGCTTTCTTCTGGCTGCCGCGTCTGCCGGTAGCCGCAACCCGCAAGGAGACCCTGACATGATTTCCCTGAACGTCCTGCGCGAGGGCGAAGGCCCGATCGTCGTGCTGAGCCATGCGCTCGGCTGCAACCTGCACATGTGGGACGCCGTGGCCGCGCGCCTGGCGCGCGCTCACACCGTGATCCGCTACGACCACCGCGACCACGGCGGTTCCGCCGTCGTGCCCGGCGCCTTCGCCATCGAGACGCTGGCCGACGATGCGGCTGCGCTGATCGAGCGCGAAGCGGCCGGCGAGCCGGTGCACTTCGTGGGCCTCTCGATGGGCGGCATGACGGCGCAGGCGCTGGCGGTGCGCCGCCCCGAACTGCTCAAGACCGTGGTCATCGCGAATTCCAGCGCGCACTACCCCGACGCCGCGCCGTGGACGGCGCGCGTGGCGCGGGTGCAGGCCGACGGCGTCGCCGCCGTGGCCGATGGCGCGGTCGAGCGCTGGATCACGCCGGATTGGCGCGCCACGCCCGAAGGCACGGCCGCTGCTGCGGCCCTGCGCGAGATGCTGGTGCAGACCGATGCGGCTGGCTACGTCGAGAGCTGCAAGGCGGTCGCGGGCATCGACTTCCGCACGAGCAACACGCGCATCACCGTGCCCACGCTCGTCATCGCGGGCACACAGGACCTGGCGACGCCGCTGGCCATGTCCGAGCAGATGGTGGCGCAGATTCCCGGCGCGAAGCTCGCGACCCTCGACGCGGCCCACCTGAGCGCGGTGGAGAAGCCCGACGAATTCGTCGCACTGCTGATCGACTTCTGGCGCAGCCTGTGACGGCGCAGAACACGGCCATGTTCGCCCCCGACTTACCGGCGCAGGGCCTGCGCCCCACGCAGGCGCAGATGCTCAAGCACCTGCGCCGCTCCAACGCGGTGGCGCAGCGCGCCGTCTCGCTCGGCCACCATCCCTTCGGCGCCGTGCTGGTCGGCCCCGACCAGGAGACGGTGCTGCTCGAGCAGTGCAACATCGACACGGTCAACCATGCCGAGTCGACGCTCGCGCGGGTGGCGGCGACCAATTTCACGCCCGAGTTCCTGTGGGGCTGCACGCTCTACACCGCGGTCGAGCCCTGCTGCATGTGCGCCGGCACCGCCTACTGGGCCAACATCGGCCGCGTGGTCTACGGCATGACCGAGGCGCAGCTGCTGGCCGAGACCGGCAGCCATGCCGAGAACCCGACGATGAGTGTGCCGTCGCGCTATGTCTTCGACCACTGCCAGAAGCCGGTCGAACTCATCGGACCAGTGCCGGAGATCGCCGAGGAAACCGTGGCGATGCAGCGGGCGTTCTGGGCCTCGCGCTAAAGGGCGAGCCGCTGCTGATCAGTTCGGCAGGGGTGCGTGCTTGAGCTTCTTGCAGTCCTTGCCGATGCTCTGCTTGATGAAGCGCTTGTCCTCCGGCGTGAGCCAGCGCATGTTCTCGCGCTTGTCCTGGCCGCCGGCGCAGAGTTCGACGACATAGCCCACCTGCCATCCCGGGCAGGCGCCTTCAGCCTGACCGGTGGTGGGACAGGGGTGCTCCTGGCGAAAGGCGCGCTGCTCGGCGTGGTCGCGGTGCTTGCTGCGGGCGTCGGCCAGGCCGGGCAGGGTGGCGAGCAGGAGACAGAGAAGGAGGGGCTTGGTCATGCCGAAGGCTGGGGCTGTCGGGTCGCGGTGCTCTATGCTATCCGCCTCTGCACCGAGCACGCGGACCGCGCCGCTCACGGACCGCGCCGCTCTCGGACTTTCCCCTTGCCTCCTCTCCCCGCGATGCCATTGCCGTCTCTTCTCCCTCCGACCTATGGAGAGACCGCCGCGCGTGCGCCCCTGGTCGCCGTGACCGGGGCCACGGGCTTCATCGGTCGGCATCTCATCGCCGCACTGGTGCAGGCCGGCTGGCGGGTGCGGCTGCTGTTGCGGCGCGAACCCTCCGGCGCCGAATGGCGGCAGTCGACACCCGAGGTCGTGGCCGGCTCGCTCGACAACGAGGCGGCGCTGGCGCGGCTGGTGGAGGGCGCCGACGCCGTGATCCATCTGGCCGGGCTCATCAAGGCCGCACGCCGGGCCGACTTCTTCGCCGTGAACGAACAGGGCGTCGCGCGGATCGCGCAGGCTACCCGGCGGGTGTCGCCCGGCGCGCATTTCCTGCTGGTGTCCAGCCTGGCCGCGCGCGAGCCCTTGCTCTCGGACTACGCCGCCAGCAAGCGCGCCGGCGAGGCTGCTGCGCTCGACGCCATGGGCGCGCGCACGACCGTGCTGCGCCCGCCCGCGGTCTACGGTCCGGGCGACCGCGAGACGCTGCGCTTCTTCCAGGTGGCCCACTGGCCGCGCGTGCCCTTGCTCGGCGGGCCGGACGCGCGCGCGGCGCTGATCCATGTGCGCGACGTGGCCCGGCTGATCGTCCTGCTCGCTGCGGCGACCCCGCAAGGCCGGGTGCTGGCAGCGGCCGACGGCCAGCCGGAGGGCTACCGCTGGGATGAACTGCTCGGCGCCGCCGCGCGTGCCGTCGGCAACCCATCCCCGCGCTTCGTGCAGGCGCCGCCGGGGCTGCTGCGCGGCATCGCCTGGGTGGGCGATCTGGCGCGCCTCGGCGGCTCGGCGGCCATGCTCAACTCCCAAAAGCTGCGCGAACTGCGCCATGCCGACTGGGGCGTCTCGCCGGCCGAACTCGCGCGGCCGGCGGGCTGGGCCCCGCAGTTCGACATCGATACCGGTTTTGCCGATGCGGTCGCCTGGTACCGGTCGGCCGGCTGGCTGCCGGGGTGATGGTGGCATCGCTCGATGTCGCTGCGGTCCCGATCTGGGTGCTGCTGGGCGCGCGCCATGGCGACAACCAGCAGTTGCTGGCCATCGCCGACGCGCTGGGCGTGCCGTACCGCACCGTGCCTTTGCGCTTCAACGCCGCGGCCGGGCTGCCGCCGGTGCTGCTGGGCGCCTCGCGGTGGAGCTGGCGCAGCCGGGACCCGGCAGCGCTGCAGCCGCCCTGGCCGCGTGTGGTATTGGCGGCCGGGCGCAAGAGCGTGCCCGCCGCGCGGTGGATCCGGCGCCGGTCCGGCGGGCGGACCCGGCTGGTCCACGTCAACCGCCCGTGGGCGCCGCTGTCGTGGTTCGACCTGGTCCTCACCACGCCGCAGTACGCGGTGCCGGAACGCGACAACGTGCTGAGCCATCGCCTGCCCTTCATGCTGCCGCCTTCGCCGGTCGACGTGCCGCTGCCGGTGGCGTTGCAGCCGCAGGTGGCCCGCATGCCGCGACCCTGGACGCTGGTGATGGTCGGCGGCGACAGCCGGCCCTTCGTGCTCGATGACGAAGCCGCGCAAGGGCTGGCGCGACTCGTGCAGGCGCAGGTGCAAACGCATGGCGGCAGCGCCTGGGTGCTCGGCAGCCCGCGCACGCCCGCTGCGGCCATGGAGACGCTGGCCCGGACCTTGGACGTGCCCTCGCATGTCGTCCGCTGGGGCGAAGGCGAGAACCCCTATGGCGCGCTGCGCCAGCGCGCGGACCGGATCGTCGTCACGACGGACAGTGCGTCGATGCTGACCGAGGCGCTGCTCACCGGCCGGCCGGTCGTGCCCTTCGCGTTCCCGCGCCAGCCGGACTGGCGCTGGCGCCTGGCGACGGCCTGGCGCACCGCTGCGGCGCGGCGGCCGGGCTCGCTGGTGGCGCGCAGCTTCGAGGCGCTGCAGGACCTGGGCCTGCTGTCCTCATTGCGCGATCTGGGGCTGTTGCACCGTGCGCTGGAGGAGGCCGGTGCGTTCGATGCCAGCGGGCGCGTGCTGGACATCGCGCGGCAGGAGCGCGAGGCGACGCTGGCGCGCATCCGCGCACTGATCGATCAGGCCTGACACGGCCTGATCAGGCCCGCGTGCGCATTCAGGCCGTGGCGCGGGCCGCCGCCACGCAGTCCATCGCGTCGCGGCGCACATGGCCGCGCGCGATCTCGGCGTCGAGCAGGGCGCGGTCGATCGAGCCGGCGTCCAGGCATTCGCCCAGCAGCCGGAAGAACAGCCGCTCCTGCGCCGGATCCGGATGCCGGCGGTAGTGGCCCGCGCCGCGCCCCGTGAGCTTGCGCAGCCAGATGCCCGCGCGCGACTTGAGCGTGGTGCCGCGCGGCGTGAAGTCCGAAGGCAGGCCGGTCTTCCAGGGCTGCGTGCGGCGGTGCGTGTTGTGCAGCAACTGGGTGGCGGGCGTGAGCCGGTCGAAGTCGTTCCACTCGGGCTCCAGCGCCGCGACGCTGCCGGGCGGCTCGAGCAGCAGCCACATCCAGTCGCGGTAGTCGCGTTCGCCGCGGAAAACGCGCTCGAAATCCGTTTCCCACTGCCAGTGCGTGAGGCGTGCGCAGTCCATCAGCATCACGCTCGAGGCGTAGTGCAGCGGACGACGGAAATCGCCGTCCATCTGGCGCGCCATCACGGCGGCACCGCCCATGTCACGCTCGAGCAGCGTGTTGATGTCGCCGAGCGCGAAGATGTCCGGGTCGATCAGCACCGCGCGGCCGGCATAGCCCATCTGCGCCGGCACGGCGAAGCGCAGCGGCGTGAACGACTGCAGGTCGTCGTTGCGCCACAGCACCTGCCGGCCCTCGCGCAGGTAGCGCCGGCCCTCGAAGCGCTCGAAGGCCGGGAAGTCCGTCGTGCGGAGGATGCGCACGTCGAAGCGCTCCGGGGCGGCGCTGTGCCGGACCAGCGCATGCTGCGCCACCAGGGCGCCGACGATCTGCTTGGGGTTGGTGTGGATGAAGACGGCGTTGCGCATGCCGTATTTTCGCCTCTGCGACGACCGCGTCCGACGGCGTTCTAGCTGCGCTGCCAGTAGGCCTCGTCGCGCGCGACGAGCAGGTCGCCCGCGCGGCTCTTGCCGTCGGTCTTGCGGTCGCCCTTCATGTGGTCCATGAAGCGGCCCAGGCGTGAGTTGATGAGCACGTGCGAGGCCTTCCAGCCTGCGCCTTCGGCGATGTCGTGGACTTTGGCGCCTCGCGCTTGCGCACGCTGCCGGACGACGTCGAAAATGTAGGAGTCGTGGTACTCGTACTCGGCGAACAGCAGGTCCTGCGTGTACATGGCCTCGAACTCGGCCAGCAGGCGCTGTGTTTCGGGATGCCGCAGGTTGTAGGCCACGAAGCCGCACTCGGTGTGGTTGGGGCGCCGCAGGCAGGACACGGCGCTGTCCGCCGGTGCGAGCGCGGACAGTTCGGCCAGGTCCACGTCGGCGAAGAAGCGCGTGTCGGCGTCGACCCAGATCAGCACGTCGGCGTCGGTGCGGCGTGCCGCATCGAAGATCGCGTAACTCTTGTGCGAGAAGCGCACGGCGTCCCAGCGGTAGCCGGCCTTGCGGACGCGCCACGGCAGCGGAATCGACAGCGGGCCGACACGCAGCCGCTGGCGCGGTCGCCATTTGCCGTGGGCGCGGGGATTGTTCCGGTGCCTCGCCTTGAAGGCGGCCAGCGCCGGGCTGGCGGCGACCAGATCGTGCGCCTCGATGCGCCCCGGTGCCGACGGTGGCTCGAAGCCTTCGTGGTAGAGCATCAGCGGCACCTCGTGCGCCCAGTGTTCGAGGAAGGTCTCGACCATGGTCTGCCCGTAGGTCTGGTAGCCGGCGGCGTGGCAGGTGGTGACGACCGCGAAGCGACGGTCAGGTGCGAGAGAAGGCGCAGAAGAGGACGGCAGGGACGCCGCAGCGGTGCTCATCGGCGGGCGCGTTCTAGCGCCGCGATGATCTGCCCGATGTCCTCGTCGCTGTGCGCCGCGCTCAGGCTGATGCGCACCAGGCTCAGGCCGGCGGGCGTGGCGGGCGGGATCATCAGGTTGGTGTAGATGCCGCTGTCCAGCAGCGCCTGCCACAGCGCCTGCGCCTCGGCGCGCTCGGTGAAGACCAGGGCCGCGACCGGGCCGGGCGTCGTGGTGCCCAGGCGGTAGCCGAGCTTCGTGGCCTCGGCGTAGAGCCGCTCGGCGTGCCGCCACAGGCGCTCGCGCAGGGCATGGCCGTCGAGCAGCTGACGCAGCGCCTCGCGCGTTGCCGCGATCGAGGGCGGCGACGACGACGCCGTGAAGATGTACGGGCGGCTGACCATCCGCACGTATTCGAGTTTCGCGTGGCGGCCGATGCAGAAGCCGCCGACGCCGCCCAGACTCTTGGAGAAGGTGCCGACGATGAAGTCGACGTCGTCGAGCACGCCCAGCTCCTCGGACAGCCCGAGACCGCGTTCACCGAACACGCCGAACGAATGCGCCTCGTCGACCAGCAGCCAGGCGCCGTAGCGCCGCTTGATCTCGGCGATTTCCTTGAGCGGCGCGCGGTCGCCGAGCGTGCTGTAGACGCCCTCGACGACGATCAGCGCGCGACGCGCATCGTCGCCCAGGCGTGCCAGGCGCCGGTCGAGGTTCTCGGGGTCGTTGTGCCGGAAGCGGATGGTCGTGGCATTGCTCAGCCGGCAGCCGTCGTGGATGCTGGCGTGGCTGTCGGCATCGACCAGGAGATAGTCGCCGGTGTCGGCCAGGGCGGAGAGCACGCCCAGGTTGGTCTGGTAGCCGGTCGAGAAGACGATGCAGGACGGCCAGCCGACCGCGTCGGCCAGCTCGCGCTCCAGGGCCCGGTGGCCGGCGTAGTTGCCGCTGGCCATGCGGGAGCCGGTGGAGCCGGTGCCCTGGGCTTCGATGGCCGCGATGGCGGCGGCGCGGCACGCCGCGTCGTAGGTCAGGCCCAGGTAGTTGTTGGTCCCGGCCAGGATCATGCGGCGCCCGCCGATGGTGGCGGAAGTGGCCGAGTGCACCTCGTCCATCGGTGTCGCGATCGGGGCTACGCCGCCCATCGCGGCCAGGGTGGCCTGCAACTCACGCTGCGCGCCGAACTTGTCCAGCAGGCTCACGCGGTACCGCCGCTCAGCTGGGCGATGCCGGCGCGCAGCCCGTTGATGGTGTGGGCCTGGGCCAGGGTCTCCACCGGGATCGACAGGTCCAGGCGGTCCTCGATCTCCATGACGAGGTCCATCACGCCGATCGAGTCGAGATCGGCCTCCTGCATCAGGTCGGCGTCGCCCCCCAGGCCAGCCGTGCCGGGACGGATGGCGTCGAGTGCTTCGCGGATGGCGCTTTCGATGGTCGCCAGATTCAATTCGGTCACGGGTGAAGGCTCAGTCAGGGGTCGTCAGGGCAATGTCGCGGCCGATGCTTGCGTGGTGGGTCTGGACGCGCGCGTCGTCCTTGACGAAACCGACCTGCGGTTCCTCGCCACAACGCTTGAGGAAGTCGCTGCGCGCCATGCTGCGCGAGAGTTTGCCTGAGGAGGTGCGCGGCAGGGTGTGCGGCGGCACCAGCTCGATCAGGCAATGGATGCCGAATTCGGCGTGGATCGCCTGCTTCAGGCGCACCGACAGCGACGCCAGCTTGACCGGGTCGGTTTCCCGGCACTGAACGACGAGCACCGCGGTTTCGTTCTCGTCTTCGTCCGTGACCGTGAAGGCGGAAGCATCGGTCGGCCGGACTTCGGGCTGCTGCTCGGCCAGGTATTCGAGATCCTGCGGCCAGATGTTGCGGCCCTTGATGATCATCAGGTCCTTGGCGCGGCCGGTGACGAACAGCGAACCGTCGGCGAGGTAGCCCAGGTCGCCGGTGTTGAGCCAACCGTCGTCCGACAGCACCTCGTGCGACGCCTCGGGGTTGCCGAAGTAGCCCGACATCACGCTGGGACCGCGCAGGTACACCGTGCCGCAGCGACGGTCCGGCAGCACGTTGCCGCGATCGCCGCGGACCTCGACCTCGAAGCCCGGCAGCGGCCGGCCGCAGTCGATGAAGGCCTTGCCCTTGACGGAGGCCTCGCCCTCGATCGGCGGACGCGCCTCGCCCGTGCGGGACAGCCGGTCGATGTCGATCAGGTCGCTGCGCGGACCGCTGCCCACGGGCGCGAAGCTCACGCCCAGCGCGCACTCCGCCATGCCGTAGCTGGGCAGGAAGGCGCGTTCGTCGAACCCGGCCGGCGCGAGGATCTCGGCCACCTGGCGCAGGGACTCGGGGTGGATCATCTCGGCGCCTACGCCGGCGATGCGCCAGCAGGACAGGTCGAGCGCCTCGATATCCGCCGGACGCAGGCGGCGAGCGCACAGCGTGTAGCCGAAGGGCGGGCTGTACGAGATGGTGCAGCGGTTGCGCGAAATCAGCTTGAGCCACAGGCGCGGGCGCATCGCGAACTCGCGAGTGGGCAGGTAGTCGACCGAACGCTGCGTCGCCATGCAGCCCAGCACGATGCCGACCAGCCCCATGTCGTGGTAGTGCGGCAGCCAGGAGCAGAAGCGATCGTCCGCCGTGAGCGCGAAGCCATGGTTGAAGATGGCGCTGAGGTTGGCCATGACCGCGGCCTGCGTGATCATGGTGCCGCGCGGGAAGCGCGTGCTGCCCGAGGTGTACTGCAGGTAGGCGAGGTCCGTGGACACGGGGGGCGGCGGCACGTCGGCCTGGGCATCCAGTGCCAGGAAGTCGCCGAGGGTGCCGGACAGCGTGAGCGGCAAGCCTTCGCTGGCTTCGTTCAGGAAGCCGACGAACTCGGAAGGGGCGAAGGCGGCGACGGCCTGGCAGTCGCGCATCAGCTGGCGCAGGTGGCGCACGTAGGCCTCGCGGCCGCCCAGGTGCACGGCCGCGGGCAGCGGCACCGGCACCAGCCCGGCGTACTGGCACGCATAGAACATCACGGCGAAGTCGGGATGCGTATGGGCGACCAGGGCCAGCCGCTGACCGCGGCCGAGCGGCGCCAGGCGACGCGACATCTCGAGGGCGCGGCGACGCAGTTCGCGGTAGGGCAGGACGGCCGAGAGCTTGTCGCGTCCGTCGTAGTAGTTGAAGCCGGTCTCGCCGGTCGCGGCGTAGTCCAGGGCTTCGATCAGGGTGGTGAAAACCGCGCTGCGCAGCGGAACGCCGCTGGCCGTCGGTGTCGTACCGAGGAGCATTGCTTCCGTCACCGTGCACCCTCCCGCTTTTCGTGCTCCTGAACTCTCGGGAGAACGCTAGAACACAACATATTGGGCATGCACGGCTTCACTCTAAAACTTGGACGGTACTGTACCGTACTGTACGGTTTGGGGCATCCGCCAGCTGCGTGCCCCATGGAAGAAATTCAAGGTCTGCGGGATTGAGAAATCTGCAAACGTCAAACTGTCATAAATGGTATGCACAGTGATCAGGTCTGGGTTTCGTCCAGAAGTTTCGCCAGCTGCTCCAGCGTCGGGTAATCGAAAAGATCCGTGACCTCGATGCGTTGGGGGAATTCACGCTCGATCGCTTCATGGATGCGCGCCAGGGTGAGCGATTTGAGGTTGATTTCCAGCAGGTTGGTTTGGACCGTGATCTGCTGGTCTGGAATCAAAGGCCCGCAGATCTCCTTGAGGCGCAGGGCCGTGGACTTCGGCCCATTCCTGGCAGGCTGTGTCGCGGTATCCGCTGACAGACACCCTGACAGTTCGGTCAGTATTGTAGCGAATTCGCCTTTTTTGAAGGCATGGGCCAAAGCGTACCTCTGCAGCTTGCCACTGGTCGTCTTCGGGATCGCGTCCACCGGGACGACATCCTTGAGTTCCAGGTCGGTCTGTTGACCGATGACACGCCGCAGGGCGTGAACCTTCGGCACGAAATCCCCCAGGCTTCCCCGGTGTATCACGAAGAGCGTGACCGACTCGGTGTCGTCGTCGGCAGCGCGTACCCCCACGGCGGCCACCCGGTTGGGCTCGACCCCCGGAACCTGCTGTGCAATCAGCTCCAGATCGGCCGGGTAGTAGTTCTGGCCGTTGACGATGATCAGGTCCTTGGCCCGTCCGGTGATGACGAGTTGTCCGTCGATGTTCAGCCCCAGATCGCCGGTATCGAGCCATCCCTCGGACGATCTCGACGCCGCTGTGCCGGCCGGGTCGCCGAAATAGCCGCTGGACACGTTGTCGCCCCGGATCTGCACATGGCCGACGATCCGCTCGCCGAGTTCCGCGCCCGTGTCGTCGGCGATACGGACCGCGCAGCCCGGCACGGCGCGGCCCAGCTTCACGTATTCGGCCGCGTGGGCCGATCCATGCGGAACGACCTGGACCGGTGCGCCGATGCGCAGGGCGGTGCGATCGAGGTCCACCGTTTCGAGGGCCCTCGATGGTGGCGGAAAGCTGACGGCCAGGCTGGCTTCGGCCAGCCCGTACACCGGAAACATCGCGTTCGGCTTCAGCCCATGCGGCGCGAGCGCGGTGGTGAACCGCCGGCACAGTTCGGCCGAGATGGGTTCGGCGCCATTGAAGACCAAGCGCACGGCCGCGAGGTCCAGCCCCTGAGGCGGCTTCAGCGCGAACTGCCGCAGGTAGTGCTGGTAGCCGAAATTCGGCGAGCAGAGCACCGTGGCCCGGCGCTGGCTGGCCTGCTCCAGCCAGAGCAGGGGCCGCCGGGCGAACAGATCGGTGCGCATGATCGCGTGGCTGGCGCCGCAGGCCAGCATGTTCAGATGGAAGCCGATCAGCCCCATGTCGTGCGACAGCGGCATCCAACTGAGTGCCACGTCGCGATCGGAGAAGGTGCCGGCCTCGATGATCGACGCGATGTTGGCGCACAGGTTGCGATGCGTCAGCAGCACGCCCTTGGGTTCGCCGGTGGAGCCGGAGGAATACTGGATGAACGCCAGGTCGTCCGGGCGCGGCGGGAGGGGCCGGCCCGGTTCGCCGCCGATGTCCAGGCTGCCCGGAATCAGGGCGCGGGCACGCAGCGCCGCAGCGTCCTGTGCGAGCCCCTGGGCCGCGGCGTAGCTGTCCAGACGTTCCAGCGACGGGGTGTCGATGTAGACCGATGCCTTCGGGCCGAGCTGCGCGAACACACGCAGCAGCTTTTGGCGGTGCGCATCGGTGGCGCCGGGGGCCAGCGGCACGGGGACGATGCCGCCGAGCACGCAGGCCCAGAACATCTCCAGGAAGCGCTCGTTGTCGCCCAGGCACAGGATCACGGTGTCGCCGGGGGCGATCGACTGGCGCTGGAGCGCGCCGAGCACGGCGAGCGCACGCTGGCGCAGCCGCTGGAAGCTCAGCACGCGCTGCTCCTTGTCGCCCTCGATGAGCGTGATCTGGCGGTCCTCGCGGGCGGTGGCGGGAAGGATGGCGTGGAGGGTGTCCAATGGCATGAAGGGGGTGCCGCTCAGCGGCGCGACACGAGCCGCATCCGCAGGGGATGGCGCGTGCGCAGGTTGATCTGGAACTCGGCCTCGGCGGGGTCGGCGTCGACGGGAACCAAGCGGAAGCGCTCCGCCACCATCGTCAGGTGGGTCGCCATCTCCGCCATCGCGAAACCCGCGCCCACGCAGAAGCGCGGGCCGGCCGAGAAGGGCAGGTAGGCAAAGCGGTGCCGGCCCGCCGCTGCGTCGGGCATGAAGCGCGCGGGAAGGAATGCCTCGGGGCCCTCCCACTGGGAAGCGTCGCGGTGCAGCAGGTAGGGGCAGATGAAGATGTCCGTCCCGGCCGGGACATGGTAGCCGCCCAGGGTGTCGTCCTGCAGCGCGCGGCGGCTGAAGAGCCACACCGGCGGGTAGAGCCGCAGCGCCTCCTGCAGCACCTGTTCGACGTAGTCTGCGGACGCGAAGGGGGTCGCCAGGGCCTGGTCCGGCACGGCTTCGGCGGGCGCGGCGTTGCCGATCGCGGCGTGCAGCGCGGCTTCGGCCTCGGGATGCCGGGACAGCAGGTACCAGGTCCAGTTGAGCGTGCTGGCGGTGGTTTCATGGCCGGCGACGATGAGCGTCATGACCTCGTCGAGGAGGGTTCGGTCCGGCATCGGCTCGCCGCTGGCCTTGTCGCGGGCCTGCATCAGCATCGAGAGCCAGTCGGACTCGACGCGCGCTTCCTGCCGACGCGTCTCGATGATGGCGCGCACGAAACGCGCGAGGCCGCGGAACCGGGCCGCGAACTGCAGATCGCGCCGGCTTTCTTCGGTCAGCAGGTTGAAGGGGCTGCCGCCCTCGGCCTCGACCAGGCGGTCGAAGTCCTGGCTGAACAGCGCGCGCAGCACGATCTCGAGGGCGACGCTGCTGAGTTCATGCGTCAGGTCGATGGGGTCGCCGCTGTCGGCGTGTGCCTGCCAGCGTGTGAGCAGGTCCGCGTTGGCTCGTTCGACGACCGGCGCGAAGCCGCGGATGGCCTGGCCCTGGAAAGCGGGCTGGATCATGCGGCGCTGGCGCGCCCACAAGTCGCCGTCGCTGACGATCAGGCCGTTCCCGAGCAGCACGCGCACACGTTCGAGGCCCGCGCCCTTGACGTAGTTGCCGCGGTTGGTCAGCAGCACGCGGCGGATGTCTTCGGGATCGTGGACGACGAGGCCGTCGCCGGCACGGGTCAGCGATGGAACACGGCAGATCGCGCCGTAGCGCGCGCGCAGTTGCTGCAGCACCGGCAAGGTCTCGTCATTGGCGTCGAGGTCGTAGCCCTCGTGGGGGCCCGGCGCCAAATTACCCTGTGCCATAATCCAAAATTGCCCTTGGTGCTGAGCCTTCGATTATGTCATGTGCGCGCCAAACGCTGCGTCCATGCCCATCTCCGTTCTGATCGCCAACGACTCCGTGCTTCCCGTGGCGCTCGAAGCGGCATGGATGGCGGCATTGCCGCCGATCCGGCGGACACAGATGGCGCGCTGGCCCAGTGCCCGGGCGCGGCATCGGTCGCTGATCGCCAGCCGTCTGCTGTGCGAAGGGCTTCGGCAGTTCGGTCACCTCGGTGCCCTGCTGGCTTCCTTGCGCTACACCCCACGCGGCCGGCCAACGCTCGATCTTCCGATCGACTTCAGCATCTCCCACTGTGAAGGGCGCGTCGTCTGCGCCGTGTCGACGGATGGCCCGATCGGCGTCGACGTCGAGGCGATCGGCGCGCTGACGGCCGAGGACTTCCCGCGCTTCCTCAATGACGGCGAGCGTGCCTGGGCCGGTCGCGATCCGCGGCGCTTCTACGCCGTCTGGACGCGCAAGGAAGCGGTGGCCAAGGCCGCCGGAGCCGACAGCCTGGCCCAGCTTCGCGACATCGATACTCGGCCGGCGGGTGAGGGCGCTGCGTTCGCCGGCCAAGTCTGGCAGACTTCGGCGCTCGAAATGGGGAGCGCCCACGTGGCGCACCTCGCGCTCCGAGACCGGCACGCGCCCTGGTGCGCGACACAGGTGTCCCGTGCCTGGCTCGAACGCGACCTTTGCATCGATCGGCCCTGATTCCCCGGCTCGCATCGCCGCCGAATCGCCGATTCATCCCCATCGTCTCTCCTTTTTCTGATTGGTGAATCAACGTGTCCAGACCTGAGCGTGCCCTCATCCTCGGCGCCGGCCAAGGCAGTCGCCTGCTGCCGCTGACCGAACAACTTCCGAAATGCCTGCTCGACCTGGGCGACGGGCGCAGCATGCTCGAATGGCAACTGCGCGGACTGGTCGAAGCGGGCATCGGCGAGGCGGTCGTCGTGACCGGCTTCCGTTCCGACCTGGTCGAGCAGGCGTTGCAGCGCATCACGCCGGCCGGCATGACGGTGCGCACGCTGTTCAACCCCTTCTACAAGCTGGCCGACAACCTCGCGAGCTGCTGGATGGCCCGTGCCGAGCTTCGAGCCCCCTGCCTCATCCTCAACGGCGACACCCTGTTCGAGCCGGAGATCGCGCGCCGTCTGCTCGCGGCGCCCGCAGCGCCGATCACGGTCACCATCGACCGCAAGCCGGGCTACGACGCCGACGACATGAAGGTCGAGGTCGACGGCGATCGCCTGCGCGCCATCGGCAAGACCCTGTCGGCCGACCGCGTCAACGGCGAATCGATCGGCTTCCTGCGCTTCGAGGCCGAGGGCGCCGCGCTGTTCGTCGCCGAGCTCGAACGCACCATGCGCACCGCCGAGGGCCCGGGCCTGTGGTACCTCTCGGCGATCAACCGCCTGGCGAGCGCTGGCGCAGACATCCGGGTGGCCTCGATCGAAGGTCTGCAGTGGGGCGAACTCGATTTTCCGGCCGACCTGACCTACGTCCGGACCTTGGCCGCCGGCTGGCTCGGTGCCGGCGCGACACCGCAGACCGCGCAGGTTTCAGCGGCCGCCTGAGGTGCAGGACGGGCCGTTCAGGCCCTCGGCCGCCACCATCCGGCGCACCAGGTCCAGGTCCGCGGCCTTGTCCACGTCGATCGCGGCGCGCCCGTCGCGCATCGACACCAGTGCGAGCCGGGCTCCGCCGGACAGCGCGCCCAGCCGCCCGGCCGCCGCCGCCGAGCTGAGCCAGCCCAGCCGATAGCGCAGCGCGAACAGCCAGCCCAGGCGCTGCATCATGCGCAGCGGCTCCTTGCGCGCGCGCTCCATTTCACCCCAGAACGCGATCGCGCCGGCCGCCTTCGGTCGTGCCAGCAGGAACAGGTTGCAGCCCGAGAAATCGTCGTCCGAGAAGCGCAGCCAGGTGCGCCGCGTGGCCGGCGCGGCTGCCTCGACGGCTTTTCGCGGTGCCAGCGCCGCGGCCACGTCGGCCTCGGGCGGGCAGGCGGCCAGGAACTCGGCGATCCATGCGGCCTGCAGCAGCGCGTGGTCGGCGGTGGTGACGAGCAGGGGCGTGCCTTCGCGCGCGAGCGCCGCTGCCACGGTCGCGCTGGGGCCTTCCTGCGTCGGCATGGTCGTCCATGGCTTGCTGCAGACGGCGGGCTGCAGGCCGGGCAGGTCCTCCAGCAGCGCAGGCCGGTCGATCGCGATCACGATGCGCCCGATGGCGGGCGCCGCCACCAGCGCCGCGACCACCCGCTCGATCATGGTCGTGCCGCCGATCTCGATCAGCGCCTTGTGGCTCACGCCGGCGTAGTCGGCCAGCGGATCGCCGCCGGGCCGTGTGCCGGCGAGCACCAGCGCGGTGAGTCCGGTCATGTCAGGCGGCGGTGGCGCTGGCGCCGAGTGTCTTCTCGTACACGCGGTAGGTCTTGTACGGCGCGGCGCCGAGCGATTCGATGATGTGCCGCATCGGTCGGTTGTCCTCGAGGATCCACGACAGCTCGACCTGCTTCACGCCCTTGGCGCGCAGGCCCTGGCGCATGGTGTCGATGGCCAGGAAGGGCGCGATGGCGCCGGCCAGCTCGCCGCTGATGCTGCGGCTGATGCCCATCAGCGGCACCCGTGCCGTCTTCGTGCCGCGCTTGAGCCGCAGCATCAGCTTGGCCCAGTTGAAGGGCAGCAGCCTGCCGCCGAAGTCGGCGATCATCTCGTTGAGGTTGGGCAGGGCTATGCCGAAGCCCACGGCCTTCCCGTTGAGTTCGACGATCGCGACGCAGGTCGGATCGATGAACATCTTCAGGCTCTTGGCCATGTGCGCGATCTCCGCCTCGGTGAACGGGATGAAGCCCCAGTTCTGCGACCACGCGTCGTTGAAGATCGCGGTGACCGTGTCGAACTCTTCCAGGTAGCGCTTGGTGTCGAGGTTGCGCACGGTGAGCGCCGCCGGCTTGCGCGGGCCGATCATGCGGCGCGCGGCGGCCGGCATCTCGTGCTCGATGTCGTAGAGGTAGGCGATCGTGTCCTTCGCCTTCGCATAGCCCTCGGCCTCGACCCGCGCGCCGACGTAGCGGGCGTCGTGCCCCATCAGCATCATCGGCGGCGTGTCGAAGCCGTCGACCAGCAGGCCGGTCTCTTCGTTGATCGACAGGTTGAAGGGGCCGAGCACCTTCGTCTTGCCGCGCGCGGCGAGCCAGTCTTCGGCGGCCTTGAAGAGCGCCGCGAAGACTTCGGCGTCGTCCTCGGCGCAGAGCATCCCGAAGTGGCCGACCAAAGGGTCCTTCACCAGCTTGTCGATCTGTGCGCTGATGCGGCCGACATCGCGCCCGTCCTTGCGGGCCAGCCAGAACTGCGTCTCGGCGTGCGCGAAGTAGGGGTTCTTGCGCGGCGACAGCGCCTCGCGTCGCTCCATCATCAGCGGCGGCACGAAGTGCGGGTCGCGTGCGTGGATCTTCGAAGGCAGCTGGATGAAACGGTCCAGTTCCGCCGGTGTGCGCACCGGAACGATGTCGAGCGTGGTCATCAGACTTCAAACAGCCGGGCGGGCCTTGTTGCGTGCGAGGAAACCGAGCCAGATCGTGCGAACGCCGTGCCAGGCGAACGTCAGACCTTGCCAGGCGGTGACGAGGACCAAGCCGGCCGGGCCGGCGCCGATCAAGAGCGCGAGCGCCATGATCGTCATGGTGATGTTGCGCCGCGCGATGAAGCTGCGCACCCGGCCGTCCAGCCTTGTCGCCGCATGCAGCGCGAAGCCGAGACGGGCCTTGGCGATGCCCAGCACGATGCGGTCGCCCAGGTAGAAGACGATCAGCCAGACGGCCGCCGCGTAGAGCGGGTCGTCCATCGACCGCCCGCCGAGGCCCCAGGCCCAGGCGAAGTACCAGAAGGGCGGGTGCACGATGTCCAGGCCGTGGTCGAGCACGTTGCCGATGGCCGAATCGGTGAGCGTCACGCGCGCGATCTTGCCGTCAACGCTGTCGAGCACGCTCATGCCGTAGGCGCACAGGAAGCCCAGCAGGAAGTCGCCCCGCGCGAACAGCGGCACGGCCGCGACCGTGAGGATGATCGACAGCACCGTCACGGTGTTGGGGTGGATGCCCCAGCGCGTGCACAGCCGCACCAGCGGCCACACCAGCGGCGGGTAGACCCAGCGCGTGAGCAGGTCGGTCGAGCCCTTGTAGTTGTCCCAGAACATCTGGCGCTCGAGTCGGCGCCGCGTGGCTTGGTCGTTCACCGCGTAGATCCAGTAGGGCAGCGAGCGGCGCAGCTTGTTGACGTAGGCGGGGAAGTCCTGCTCGTCGTAGGGCGCGATGCGGCCGGCGGCCAGCAAGGTGTCGGCCACTTCGCGCAGCGTCTGTGCGCCGGCCGGGATGGCGTCGGTCAGCGTCGGGTCGAGGCGCAGCACGACGGCGCGTTCGGCGCCCTCGCCGCGGGCGGCGACGCAAGGGCCCGCGCCGCGCAGCAGCACACCGATCAGCCTCGGGTCGACCGCGTTGCCGCCGTCGATGGCGACCAGCGCGCCGCCGGCCAGCGCCTGGCGCAGGCGCGTGCCCAGCGGGGCGGTGTCGACGTCGGTCTTCGCGGCGGGCCAGGCGGTGCGCCCGGCGTCGATGCCGGACAGGACGACCTGCGTCCCGGCGTCGAGGTGCTTCACGCTGCGGCGCAGGCGCTCGACCGGCGGGATGCCGTAGAGAGGTTCGGCGCGGGTGGCGCCGGTGGTGTCGATCCAGAGATTCATAGGCGTTCGGAGGCTCGCAGTTGCAGGAGGCCGATCGCGGCGAACAGCACCGGCGCGGCGAGAGCGATGACCAGGGGCGGCCAGCGGGCGGCGAGCCCCAGGGCCGCGACGATCCCGTCGCAGAGAAGAAAGCCCAGGCCGAGGATCAGCGCCATCGCCATTCTCGACGCACCGCCGGTGCCGCGCGGCAGCGACACCGCCGTCGGCAGCGCCAGCAGCAGCATGACGAAGATCGCTAGCGGCGCGGCGTACGAACGGTACAGCACGCTCTGGTAGTAGCGATGGGGCTGGGTGCCGGTGCGGGTGCCGGCGATCACCTCGGCCAGCATGGCGGTCGAGAGGTTCGGCCGCGCGACGTCGAGCCGCAGCACGTCCTCGGGCCGCAGGTTGGTGTCCCAGGCGCGCTCGGCGACCTGGATGCGCTCGACGCGCCTGTCCCCGTAGACGAACTCGTCGACGCCCTGGAGCCGCCAGGCCTTGCCGTCCCACCGCGCCTCGGTGGCGGTGAGGCGGCTCTTGAGCAGGCCCTGGTCGTCGCGGACATACAGCCGCACGTCGATCAGCCGGCGGCCATCGGGGCTGGTGCTTTCCATCGACACCGTGCCGCCGGAGGTGTGCGCCCATCGCTTGGTCGGCGTGTCGTCGGCCGGCGCGCTGGCGCTCCACCATTCCTTCAGGCCGTTCTCGGCGGGCGGCAGCACGCGGTCGGACAGCACGAACTGGGCGACGGCCAACACCGCGGCCAGCGGCATCAGGTAGCCGAGCAGCCGCATCATGCTCAGGCCCGCCGTGCGCATGGTGGCGATCTCCAGGTTGCGCGCCATCGTGGCCAGCGCCATCAGCGTGCCGAGCAGCACCGCGGGCGGCAAGGCCATCACCAACTCGGCCGGCAGGCGCAGCAGGCCGTAGTAGACGATGCCGAGGAAGCCCTGGTCGCGCTTGAGCACGTCGGTGGTGACGTCGAGCAGCTCGAGCACCTGCATCAGCGCCGTGATGACCAGCAGCAGCACGAGGATCTGCGTGCCGACGCGGCGCCGCAGGTACGAGGCCATCGCGCGGTTCATGGCGCCGCCTTCGCCAAGTTGTTCAGGCGCCGCGGCTTGAAGCGTTCGATCAGGCGCTCGAGCACGCCGACGGTGCGCGACACCGGGTTGTCGCCGGGCCAGGCGAGGCTGCCGCGGAAGATCCACAGGCTCAGCAGCGCGAACAGCAGGAAGGGCGTCCACACCGCCAGCGCGGCCGGCAGGCGGCCGCTCTCGGCCAGGCTCTTGCCGAACTGGAGCGTGTGGTTGAGCAGCAGCAAGGCCAGCGACGCGAAGACCACGCCCGGCGTGCGCCGGCCGCGCTTGGACGCCATGCCCAGCGGCAGCGCCAGCAGCGGCAGCAGGGGCGGCAGCAGTGCGCGGGCCAGCCGGCTGTGGAATTCGGCCGCCGAGGCGGGGTCGCAGGCCGTGCACATCGCCTGCCAGAGTTCGGGCAGCGTGCGTTCGCTGGCCGATTCGCCGCGATCGCGGTAGGGCGCGCGTGTCGGCGAAAAATCTTCCACGAAGCCGTCGACGAAGCGGGTGGTGGAGATCGCACCGTCGCCCGTCTGCCGCACCCGCATGCCGTCCTCCAGCTTGAGGCGCAGCTTGCGGGTGTCCGGGTTGCTCTCGAGCTGGCCGCGCACGGCCGTCGTGATTTCCTCGATGCCGCCCTGGCGTCGTTCCATGAAGACGCCGGTGAAGCGACGGCCGCTGTCTTCGACCCGGTCGGCGCTGAAGCTGAAGCCGTGGGCGATGTCGATGAAGCGGTTCTCCTCGATCTTCGCGTCCCAGTTGGTCTGCAGCACCGCGTCCATCTTCACGTGGTAGTCGTAGCGCGCCAGCGGCTGCAGCCGCCCGAAGAGATAGAGGTTGAACACGCTCAGCAGCAGCGCGAGAACGAAGTAGGGCGTCGCGATGCGCGCGATCGAGCGACCGGTGGCGAGCATCGCGTCGAGCTCGCTGTCGTCGCCCATGCGCGCTGCGGCCATGAAGATCGCGGCGGTGAACGCCACCGGCAGCGCCAGCCCCAGGTAGTGCGGCACCAGGTCGGCCGCCAGGAACAGCACGCTGGCGATCGATGCGCCGGTGGAGGCCGCGATGTCGAACAGCCGCAGCAGCCGCTGCAGCATCGTCGCCAGCAGCATGGTCGCCAGCGCCGTGAGCAGCGGCACGGCGAACAGGCGCACCGCGTAGCGGTCGAGCCGATCGAACGAGAGAAAACGCAAAGGACGATGCCTCGGAGAGCGATCAGGCAGCGGTGCGCTGCAGGGCCTCGCGCAGGGCCGCGCCGAGGCGGGCAGTCGTCGTGGCGTCGAGCGTGACGGCCGCCTCCAGCGCCGGCGGGCCGGGCCAGCCGGCGTCGGGGAAGGCCACGCCGTCGAAGCTGCGCGAACCGTCGTAGCGCGGGATGACATGGAAGTGCACGTCGGGGTCGACCATCATCAGCATGAGGTAGTTGATCCGCTCGTAGCCCACCACATCGTGCAGCGCGGCCTCGATGCGGCGGACCATGCCCTGCATCTCGGCGAAGGCTTTCGCGCTCACGTCGGCGAAGGCCTGGACCGGCTCGCGGCACACCAGCACCAGCGCGCCCAGCGTGGGCTGCTTCGGGCGCAGCAGCAGCGTCCAGCAGTCCGTCTGCGCGAGGCGTGTGGCGGGATCGCCGAATTTCGTTTCAGTGGCATTGGCCATCGCAGTCGTCCAGGGTCGTGTTTGCTTGTGCTCAGCGGGCGACATTCTCGCCTGAGTCGCTTCAGCGAGCGCGCGGCAGGGCCAGCGCATAGGCGCCGTCCGGGACGAAGGCCTCGGCCTCGCTCGACCAGCGGCGCACCTCGACCTTCACCTGCGGGCCGTTGGCGCCGTCCATCAGCCTCAGCCGGTGCCAGAGCGCGCCCTGGTCCTTCGGATTCGGCACGGCCGACGACGAGGGCACGCACAGGCACGGGATCGGCAGCGTCGGCCCCGCCACCACGTCCATGCGGGCGTCGCGCGCGTGGCCGTGCAGCACCAACTCGGCGCCAGCACGCCGCAGCACCGCGCGCAGCGCCGGGGCATCGGCCAGGGCCTTGCGCCAGCCGATCGCGCCCACGGCCGGCGGGTGATGCAGCATGACGATGCGGGTCCGGCCGGCTTTGCCTTCAGCAATCAGCAACTGTTCGAGGCGTGCGAGCTGCGCGTCGCCGAGCCGGCCGCGAGCCAGCAGCGGCGCGGTCGGCAGCGCCGAGTTCAGCCCGATCAGTGCGATGCCATCGCGGTGATGCACGAAGGGCCAGCCGTCGTCCGCGCGGGTCCAGCCCTGCCAGAGCCCCAGGCCCTGCGCGTGCGGCACAGGCACCAGCGCGTCGTGGTTGCCCGGCACGAGGCTGATGCGCTCCGGCGGCGCCAGCGCCGTGAGCCAGCGCGCCGCCTGCTCGAATTCGCCGGGCAGCGAGAAGTTGGTGATGTCGCCGGTGACCAGGATGTGGTCGACCGCGTGGGTGCGCAGGTCCTGCGCGAGCGCGTCGAGGATGTCGGTGCGGTGCAGGGCCCGCCGCCGCTGCCAGGACCAGGCGCTGAGCTGGCGCTTCGACAGGCGCTGCCGCGGCGATAGCACGGGCTCGAAGGGGAGGTGCAGGTCCGACACGTGGGCCAAGGTCAATCCGCTCATCGATAATCGCCCGCTGCTTCTTTTCTAGACACTTCGCTTCGATCATGCCAAAACTCCATACCCCGCGCGCCGGGCTGTCTTCATGAGCGCCAATACGGCGCCCACCCAGCGCGTTGCGGGGATCGTCGTTGGCCAATCGCCCTTGCGTGTCTGGGGGCTCACGTCGGAGGCGCGCTTGCAGCGCCAGTTCGCGCGCGCCGGCATGGCGGCCACGCCCGCCGATGCGGACCGCGTCGTGCTGCTGCGGGCCGACTGGGTGTTCGACGAGGCGCTGGTGCGCGGCCTCGCGGGTGCGGCGGACGACGTCGCCCTGCGTGTCGGCGAGGGCGAGGGCGATGGCGAGGTGGTCGCACTGTCGGTCGCGGCCGCGCATGCCGCCGAAGCCGCCACGCGGCTGGCCGAGCGGCAGGCGCTGGCTGGTGCGCGCAGCGTCTCGCCCGCGCAGATCGCCGACGGCTACAACGACAAGCTGCGCAAGCGCGAGCCGCCCTACCTGCTGCCGCTGACCGCAGAAAGCATGGACGCCATCGAATGGCGCACCTTCCGCGGCGCCTACAAGGGCGTGACCGACCTGGTCACGCTCTACGCCTGGCCGCGGCCGGCGCGCTATGTCACGCGGCTGTGCGCCGAAGCCGGCATCACGCCGAACCAGGTGACCTCGCTCAGCCTGGTGCTGGTGCTGGCCGCCATGTGGCTGTTCTGGACCGGGCACTACGGCTGGGGACTGGCGGCCGCCTGGGGCATGACCTTCCTCGACACGGTGGACGGCAAGCTGGCGCGCGTCACGCTCAATTCGTCGCGCTTCGGCGACTTCTTCGACCACTCTATCGACCTCGTCCATCCACCGTTCTGGTGGTGGGCCTGGATCGTCGGGCTGTCCGCCGTCGGCCTGCCGCTGACGCATGCCGCGCTGGCGCTCACGGCGATCGTCGCGGGCTATGTGCTGCAGCGTCTGGAAGAAGGCCTCTTCATCGCCTGCTTCGGCATCGAGATGCACGTGTGGGAGCGCTTCGACAGCCGCTTCCGGCTCATCACCGCGCGCCGCAACCCGAACCTGCTGCTGCTGACGGCGTCGCTGCCTTTCGGCCGGCCGGACCTGGGCATCCTCGCCGTGGCGATCTGGACCGTCGCCTGCCTGGCCGTGCATGCCGTGCGGCTGCTGCAGGCCGCCGTGGCGCGCCGGCGCGGTCCGCTGCGCTCTTGGCTCTCCGCCCCGACGTGAGCGACGAACTGCGCGCGCTGATCGACGACGAGCTGCGGCGCGCGGTGCCGCCCGCCGTCGTCACGCTGGCCGAGCGGCTGGCCGCGCGCGCGCAGGGCGGCGCGGCCGCCGTGCTGTTCTACGGCTCGGCCCTGCGGGACAGCGCGCTCGACGGCGTGCTCGACTTCTACGTGCTGGTCGACCGCGCCCGCGACTGGCCGGGGCCGTGGCTCGCGACCTGCGCCAACCGCCTGCTGCCGCCCAACGTCGGCTACCTGGAAGAAACCGTCGACGGCCGCAGCCTGCGCGCCAAGTACGCCGTGATGACGGTCGCGCAGTTCCGGCGGGCGATGTCGGTGCAGCGCCTCGACACGACGCTGTGGGCGCGCTTCTCGCAGCCGTGCGCCTGCATCCATGCGCGCAGCGAGGCCGACCGGCTCACCATGCGCGACGCGGTGTGCGATGCCGTCGTGGCTGCCGCGCACTGGGCGGCCATGCTGGGGCCGCTGCGCGCGGCCCCGATCGCCTACTGGCGCGCCCTGTATGCGCGCACCTACGCGGCCGAGCTGCGGGTCGAGCGCAGCAGCCGCGGCGCCGACCTGCTGGCGCACGACGGGCCGCGCTACGCGCGCCTGCTGCCGCTCGCGTGGGAGGAGGGCGGGCTCGCCTTCACCACGGCACTCGACGAAGTCGCGCCCGTGCTGGCGCCGGACGCACGCGCCATCGCCGAGTGCCGCTGGCGCGTGCGTCGGCGGCTGGGCCCCCTGCTGAACCTGCTGCGGCTGCTGAAGGCGGCCCTGACCTTCGACAACGCCACCGACTACGTCGCGTGGAAGGTCGAGCGCCACAGCGGCTACCGGATCGAACCGACGCCGTTCCAGCGGCGGCACCCGCTGTTGGCGGCCCCGGGCATCTACTGGCGGTTGCGACGACTCGGCGTGCTGCGCTGAGAATGGGTGGATCTCCACCGCCCTTGCCCATGTCCCTTCTTCCCTCGAATTTCTCCCGGCGTCGGATCGCGCTGTGCGCGGCGGTCCTGCTGGCATCCGTCGCGGCATCCGCCGCCGAACCGGGCGCTGCGCCGCCGGCCGGCGATGCCGACGCCCAGGTCTACCCCACCCGCATCGCGCGTTCCTTCACCGTGCTCTACCAGATGCAGCGCGGCGGCATCCGCGGCAGCGGCGAGTTCGCGTGGAAGCGCACCGGTGACGCCTACGAGGCGCATCTCAAGGGCACGGTCGCCGGCCTGGCGCTGATCAACTGGGCCAGCCGGGGCGGCTTCGACGCCGCGGGCGTGGCGCCCGAGCGCTATGTCGAGAAGCGCCTGACCAAGTCCGCCCGCGAGGCCACCTTCGTGCGGAGCGAATCGAGGATCGATTTCTCGGGTTCCGCGCCCGACATCCCGCTGGTGCCGGGCGCACAGGACCGCGTGAGCTGGCTGGTGCAGTTGCAGGCCATCCTGGCGGCGGACCCGGCCAAGGCGAAGACCGGCGGGCGGATCGTGATGCCGGTGGTGGGCGTGCGCGGCCGTGCCGAAACCTGGATCTTCGAAGCCACGGGCGCCGAGAGCATCAGGACCCCGGCGGGTACCCTGCGGACCCAGAAGCTGACACGCGCCCTGCGCAAGCCCGACGACACCCGGGCGGAGGTCTGGGTCGAGCCGGCGCGGCAGTTCCTGCCGGTGCGCATCCGCCTCACGCTGCCGCCCTTCGACGCGCCGCTCGACATGACGCTGGCCGACGTCAGCGGCTGACCGGCTTCCTCCGGGACGCGGGGAACTGGAGCCCCGGTCGGGGGCTTGCCGCAACCGGTATGCTTGCGCCCCCTCCCGATTCCTTCCGCAGAGCCGTGACTGCCACTTCCATCCCCCTCGACCGGGCTCCCGCCGCCTCCGCGGCTGCACGAAATTTCGCATGGCGGGGACAGGCGCGCACGTTGATCGACGAGCTGTTCGAGCGCTCGCCGGCCATCTACTGGACCGACTTCCTGCTGAGCACCGGCATCGGCTGGGCGCTGACGGCCGTCTATTTCACCGCCGAGCCCTGGAGCGCGGTGCAGATCGCGTCCTTCATCGTCGCGAGCCTGCTGTTCTTCCGCTCGGGCACCTTCATCCACGAGATCATCCACATGCCGAACCAGCAGATGGTGTGGTTCAAGCGGGCGTGGAACCTGGCGCTGGGCATCCCGTTCCTGATGCCGTGGATCCTGTACAGCAACCACATCGAGCACCACAACCACCGCCGCTTCGGCACCCCGTCGGACGGCGAATACCTGCCGCTCGGTTCGTCGCCGGTGAAGGAAACCCTCAAGTACCTGGCGCAGGCGCCGCTGCTGCCGCTGTTCATGCTGGTGCGCTTCGGCGTGCTGGGGCCGCTGTCGTGGCTGCACGGCGGACTGCGCCACTGGGTGCTGACGCGCGCATCGGCGGCGGTGTCGAACCCGTACTACAGCGAGCGCTTCCCCAAGCGCTTCGAGAAGCACCTGAAGATCGTCGAGGCGCTGTGCTTTCTCTACATCGCGGCGCTGGCCGTGCTGGTGTGGCGCGACGTCATCAGCTTCAAGCACGTGGCCATGGGCTACCTGCTGCTGGCCTTCACGCTGGGGCTGAACTGGGTGCGCAACCTGGCCGCGCACCGCTACGTCAACGACGGCACGCCGATGGACCTGGCGGGCCAGGTGGAGGAATCCATCAACATCACCGGCCAGACCTGGCTGACCATCGCCTTCTTCCCGGTGGGCCTGCGCTACCACGCGCTGCACCATCTCTTCCCCGCGCTGCCGTACCACAACATGGACGAGGCGCATCGCCGCCTGATGGCGAACCTGCCGGCCGATGCGTCGTACCGCCTCACCAACCGCGACAGCTTCTTCGCCGCCGTGCGCGAACTCTGGCAGTCGGCCCGGCAGACGCCGAACGAGCAGTCGGCGATGCGCGCGTGGCTGCCGCGGTCCGACCGATCTTGAACGCCGGTGTGCCCGGGCTGATGCCCGTGTTCGAGTCGCTCGACGCGCTGGCGACCGCGTCGCAGCCGCCGTGCCTCATCGTCAACCCGCTGAGCTTTCGCGCGTCGCGCGGCCTGGCCGAGCAGGCCCAGGCCGTGGCGAAGTCGCAGGGGGCCGAGGTGGTGGTGGTCGACGGGCCGGCCTCGCTCACGGCCGCCGTCGAGACCATCCTGGCCCGCCGCCAGCGCCACGTGATGGTGCTGGCCGGTGACGGCACCGTGCGCGCCGTGATCGACCAACTGGCCAGCCTGCCGGCCGGTGCCTGGCTGCCGGATCTGCTCGTGCTGCCCGGCGGCCGCACCAACCTGACGGCCGCCGACCTCACACCGGGCATGGATGCGCTCACCGCACTCCAGCGCGGCCTCGCGGCCATCGCCGCCAAGCGCTGGGACGCCGCCATGGTCGAGCGCGCCACCCTGTGCATCGAGCAGACGCCGGCGCCGGCGCGTTACGGCCTGTGGGTCGGTGCGGCGCTGATCGACGGCGCGATCCGTCGCACGCATGCGCACCGCATCGGTGGCGACGGCGCGCTGCGCACCGGCCACCTGAGCACGGCGTTTTCCTTGCTGCGCCTCGCGGTCCTGGCGCTGCGCGGGCGTCCCGGCCTGTCGTGCCCCGATCTGCACATCGACGCCGGGGCACTCGGCCGCCTCCAGGGCAAGGTGAGCCTGCTGCTGGCCACGACGCTGCTGCACCGCCGGGGCCTGTTCGACCCGTATGCGACGCGCGCCGACGGCGGCATGCGCCTGACGGCGGTGTCGCGCCACGCCGCCGGCTTCTACCGTTCGCTGCCGCGTCTGCTGACGGGGCGCTTCTCGCGTTCGATGGACGTGGCCCACGGCTTTCTCAGTGGCGGCTGCGCGCAGGCCGAGATCACCGGCCTCTGCGGCTATTCGCTCGACGGCGAGGCCTACGACACCGACCCGGCGCGCCCGGTCGTGATCCGTCGCGGCCCCTCTCTTCGGTTCTTCGCAACATGAGCGCCGCCCGGCCGCCCGAAGGCGCTCAGCACCGCAGCCCGCAGGGCGGAGGTTATCCAATGAGTGGCGAACCGACCGCCGCGCGCGCCCGCGGCGCGGTGCCGATGATCGGCGCCTTCGTGCGTGCCTACCCCGGCCGCAGCGCGGCCGCGCTCGCCGCGGTCTTCGTCGCCGGGCTGCTGGACGGCCTCGGCATGTCGATGCTGCTGTCGATGCTCACGCTCACGACCGCCAACGACCCGGGCCGCAAGCCCTCGATGCCCGAGCAGGTCGCCACGCGCATCGCCGACGTCCTGGGCTTGCAGCCGACCGCGCCGGTGATGCTCACGCTGGCGATCGCGCTGATCGCGTTGCGCGCCGGCCTCACGCTCGTGGCCAACAAGCAGGTCGGCTACACGGTCGCGCACATTGCTACCGACCTGCGCCTGGCGCTGATCCGCGCGGTGATGGGCGCGCGCTGGAGCCACTACCTGCAGCAGTCGGTCGGCCGCCTGTCGAACGCCGTGGCGACCGAGGCGCAGCGCGCGTCCGAAGCCTTCCAGTACAGCGCCGAGATGGCGGCGATGCTGCTGAACTCGCTGATCTACATGGGCATCGCGCTGGCGATCTCCTGGCAGGCGGGCGTGGCCACGGCCATCGCCGGCGGCCTGCTGCTGACGCTGCTGCACACGCTCATCCGCAGTTCGCGCCGCGCGGGCCAGCACCAGACGCAGCTGCTGACCTCGCTGCTGTCGGCCATCGGTGCGCAGCTGGCCGCGGCCAAGCCGCTCAAGGCGATGGCCCGCGAGGACCACGTCGATGCCCTGCTGTCCGACCAGATGAAGCAGCTGCGCCGCGCGCTGCGCCGCCAGGTGGTCAGCCGCGAAGCGCTCAGCGCGCTGCAGGACCCGCTGCTCGCCATCATGGTCGGCACCGGCTTCTTCCTGAGCCTGGTGCTGCTGAAGATGCCGCTGGCGTCCGTGCTGGTCATGCTTTTTCTGCTGGCGCGGGTGGTGAGCTACCTCTCGAAGACGCAGCGCGCGTACCAGCAGATCGTGGTGCGCGAGAGCGCCTACTGGGCGCTCATCGACGGCATCGACGCCGCGCATGCGCAGGCCGAACCGAAGGGCGGCGACCGCACGGCGACGCTGGCCGACGGCATCGCCTTCGACGGCGTGCGCTTCCGCCACGGCGACGGCCGGGTGGTGCTCGACGACGCGTCCTTCACCATCCATTCGCGCGAGCTGACCGTCATCGTCGGCCCTTCGGGTGCCGGCAAGACGACCGTGCTCGACCTGGTGGTCGGGCTGCTCCAACCGGAGGCCGGCAGCGTGCGCGTCGACGGCGTGCCGATGCCGGAGCTGGCCCTGCGCCCCTGGCGGCGGCAGATCGGCTACGTGCCGCAGGATTCGGTGCTGGTCAACGAATCCATCGCCTACAACCTCGCGCTCGGCGAGCAGGATCTGAGCGAGGCCGACCTGCGCGACGCCCTGCGCGCCGCCGATGCGCTCGACTTCGTCGACGCCATGCCCGAGGGCCTGCAGACCCGCGTGGGCGAGGGCGGCTCGCGCCTGTCCGGTGGTCAGCGTCAGCGCCTGGCCATCGCGCGGGCGCTGGTGCACAAGCCCAGTCTGCTGGTGCTCGACGAGGCCACCAGCAGCCTCGACGCCGAAGCCCAGGCCGTGGTGATCGACACCGTCAAGCGCCTCAAAGGCAGCCTGACGATCCTGGCCGTGGCGCACCAGGGCCTGCTGATCGACGCGGCCGACCGCATCTACCGGCTGGCCGATGCGCAGGTGAGCCTGGTGCGCGGTCCGCAGGAGAAAACATGAGCGACGCAGAACGCCCGGTCGACCTCGGTCGCCGCCTGCGCCGTGCGCGCCGTCGGGCGCTCTTCCTCGGCCTGCGCACGGTGCTGCGCGTGGCCGGCTTCCAGCGGGTGCGTGCGATCGGCCGGCTGACGGGCGCGCTGCAGTACCGGCTGGCGTGGCGCCAGCGGCGGCGCATCGCGCACGACATGGCGCTGGCGCTGGGCAAGCCGCCCGGCGATCCATCGATCGCGCCGCTGCTGCGCGAGGCCTACCGCGTGAACAACACCGCCGTGCTGGAAATCCTGGCCATGTTCGACCAGCGCCAGGATGAAGACGAACTCATCGCGCGCTGCGAGGTCGACGGCCTCGACCACCTGCGCGCCGCCATGGCCGGTGGCCGCGGCGCGATCCTGCTGGCCACGCACATGGGCAATGCCGCGCTGCTCACCGTGAAGCTGGCGCGCGCCGGCTGGGGCGTGAGCGTGGTCTACCGCGAGGCGCGGATGATGTCCGCCGGCCTGCTGCAGAACGGCCTCGAGCAGTACGGCATCGAAGGCATCCTGGCGAACACCGGGCTGCGTGCCTATGCGCAGATGGTCTCGGCGCTCAAGCAGGGCCGCATCGTCTTCGTGATGATGGACCAGGGCGTGCAGCAGGCCGAGACCGGCCTGATGCAGCGCTTTCTCGGCAAGGACGCCGCCATGCCGGCCGGCCCCGCGCAACTCGCGCGCGCCGCGCGTGCGCCGCTGCTGCCGGTGGCCACCACGGCGGCCGAGCCGGTCTGGCGCTTCGAGATCCAGCCGCCGGTGCCGCTGGGGCAGGGCTCGCTGGACGCGGACGTCGAGCGCCTGGTCCGGATCACCGAGCAGCAGGTTCGCCAGCACCCGCAGCTGTGGAGTTGGCACCACCGGCGATGGCGCAAGCTGCGGCCGGCGACGACGCCCCGGACACCGTCCTGACGCCGCGGCCTTCGTGGCCGTTCAGGGCGCCGCCGTGCCCCCTCTTGCCGCCTCGATCGTGGCGACGTCGATCTTCCGCATCGTCATCATCGCGTCGAAGGCGCGCTTGGCCGCTGCGCGGTCGGGGTCGGCGATCGCGTCAGTGAGCGCGCGGGGTGTGATCTGCCATGACAAGCCCCACCGATCCTTGCACCAGCCGCAATCGCTCTCCTGGCCGCCGTTGCCGACGACGGCGTTCCACAGGCGATCGGTCTCGGCCTGATCGTCGGTCGCGATCTGGAACGAGAACGCCTCGCTGTGCTTGAAGTGGGGCCCGCCGTTCAGCCCGATGCACGGGATGCCGGCCACCGTGAACTCGACCAGCAGCACGTCGCCCTGCTGGCCGTCGGGGTAGTCGCCAGGGGCATGGTGCACCTTGCCGACGGCGCTGTCGGGAAAGGTCCTGGCGTAGAAGGTGGCGGCATCGACGGCGTCACCGTCGTACCAGAGGCAGATCGTGTTCTTGCTGGCCATCGTGTGTCTCCTTCGGGGCCGGCGCGGGCGGCCATCGTCGAGCCGCAAGGCACCCCTGTGCATTTGTACCTGAAAACGCGACTTGCGCCGAGCCGTGGCCTCCCCAGGCTGACCACCCCTTCAAGCATTGCTGCTCGCTGCCGATAGCCGGGTAACGCCACGCGCCCGGTGTGCGGCCTGCAGAGCTTTGCTTCGCTTTGTCCACGCCGTCCGGGCACCTCACCCGCACCGGAATCGCCGGACAAGGACACGCCCATGCTTCGCAGACTTCCCCATTCCCTTCTTGGCGCGATCGCGTCCCTGACCGCTGCTGCCGTGCTCACGGCCTGTGGCGGCGGTGGTGGGGGCGGCGGCGATGGTGGTGGCTCGGGCGGCGCCAGCGCCCCGCCGGTGGCCGCGGTCGACACGCCGTCGCCGCTCACTGCGGCCTGCACGAACTGCGGTGCCATCGACGGCAGCACCTACGCCGGTGCCGGCACCGGGGTGTGGCAGGTCTCGAACGACACGTCGCTGGCCAAGGACTTCGTGCTTTCCATCAAGGGCCTGACGGGCCAGCTCGTGACGCTGGTCTTCACCAACGAATCGGCGCAGGAGGTCGTGATGCCGTCGCTGCAGATCCTGTCGTCGTCCACCACGCTGGCGCCGGCGCTGAGCAAGTCGATGGCCGGCGGCAGCGATGGCGCCGACGCGGGCACGGCGTTCAACGCCGACGTGGCCAACTTCAACCGCGACGGCTTCGCCCGGCTGCTGAGCACGCCCGCCGCGGCCGGCAGCATCAGCGCGAAGCTCTCCGCACTGTCGGCCCCGTCGGCGCCTGCCGCCACCTACACGGTGGGGCAGCAGCGCACCGTGTACCTGCTCGACCGGTCGCAGCGCACCGTGCAGCTGGCGGGCCAGCGCGCCACCGGCGACGGTACGGTCGTCAACGTGTGGGTGGAGACGAGCGAACTCAACCCGTCACGCGTGTCCGCGACACTGAGCGACCGCGTGCGCGATGCCTTCGCCGGTGCCGGCGGCATCTACGACATGCTGGTGAAGGTCGGTGGGCCCTTGTGGGGGCCGCACGGGCACACGGAGCTGCTGTCCGGCAGCGGCCAGCCGATCGACATCTTCCTCGTCAACTTCGACCGCAACGGCCAGCCTTACGGCATGGGCGGCTACTTCTGGGGTCTGAACAACTTCAAGACGGGCGCGGGCCAACTGGCCTACAGCAACGAATCGCTGAGCATGTACATGGACACCGAGACGATGTACCTCGACGGCGACCGTGGCCTGCGCCAGGTCGTCACCGCGCTCGCGCACGAAGGCATGCACATGCAGAACTTCTACCGCCGCAGCGTCAGCATGGGCTCCCAGTTCGCCTTCGACGACTGGCTCGAGGAAATGTCGGCGCTGATGATGGAAGACTGGGCCAGCTACGCGCTCGACACCAGCCACAACGCCATCCGCGATGGGCGCCTGCCGTACTACCTGAACTACCGCGGCAGCGGCAGCTACAACTGCGAGCTGACCCGCTGGGACCCGATGGGCACCGTGTGCGAAAGCTATGCCGTGGTCGGCTCCTTCGGCGGCTACCTGAACCGCCAGTTCGGGCTGGGCTTCTTCCAGTCGGTGCTGCGCAGCACCGGCCTGACCGACTCGGCCGCCGTGCTCGAGGCCGCGATCAAGGCCCAGCGCCCGGATTCCGGCATCGGCCAGGAACTGCGCCGCTTCTCGTCCGCTGCGGCCGGCCTGGTGCCGTTGAGCGCCGGCGTCGCCGGCTACAGCATGCCCACGCGCAACGACGACGGCCTGCAACTGGTGGCCATGGACCCCGCCGTCCTCGGCGAGTCGGGCCGCGGCCTGCCGGCGGCGGTCCCGTCGATGCTCAAGGGCTTCGCAAGCTTCCCGGTGTCGCGCTCGCGCCTCTCGGGCACCTACAAGGAAACGGTGCGCGTGCCGCAGGGCAGCACGCTGACGGTGGTCATCCGCTGATCGCCGCCGGAGGGCAGGAGCGGGAGCGGGAAAGGGAAGCGGCCGTACTTGGCGCAGACATGGACGAATGCTAGGCTCGGCGCCCATTGCATGTCCGCGAGGCCTCGCCGATGCCCGATGAGTTTTCCCCCCGCTCCGGCCGGGCGTATTCGCGCTCCTACCGGGAAGAGCAGCAGCGCCGCCGCGCCGCCCGTCGTTACCTGCTGCTGGGCGCCGGCGTGGCCGTCGTCGCCGCCGTGGCGCTGTTCATGGCGTGGATGCCCGATGCGCTGCCCGGGCGTCCGGCGGTCGTCGCGGCCGTCGAAGACGGCGGGCCGACCGAGCGCACCGCCGCGCTCCCACCGCTGAACCTGCCGGCCGACGACGCCGCACACGGTTCGGGCATGGAATGGTGGTACTACAACGGCATCCTTAGCGCGGCGAACGGCGAGCGCTATGCCTTTCACGTCGCGGTCTTCGTCGCCACCGGCCTGGTCAAGCACACGGCCATGCACGCCGCGCTGACCGACCTGCAGACCGGCCGGCGCTACGCCAGCCAGACCCGCACCGGCGGCGTGCCGGCGCAGACTGTGACCAACGGCTTCGACTTCTCGCAGGGGCGCTGGCGCGTCGCGGCGGCCGGGCCGTCGCACACGCTGCGCACCGCGTCCGACGACATGGCGATCTCGCTCGATCTGAAGGACGCGGGGCCGGTGGTCGCGCACCGCGCCGCCGGCTCGAAGACGCCCGGCCTGCTCGACTTCGGCAAGGCCGGCATCAGCTACTACTACTCGCGCCCCCGCGTTGCCGCCAAGGGCGACATCACGGTGGGTGGCAAGACCGTGCCGGTGAGCGGCCAGGTCTGGTTCGACCACCAGTGGGGCGACTTCGACGCGTCCACGCTGGGCTGGAACTGGTTCGCGCTGCATCTGGCCAGCGGCGCCGACGTGATGGTCTACCAGCTCTTCGACGCCGAGGGTCGCCCGGTCATGACCGCCGGCACGGTGTCCGACGACAAGGGCGCCACGCCGCTGAAGGGCGGGGACATCGAGATCACGCCCGGTGCGCGCTGGACCAGCCCGGCCACGCAGATTCCCTACGTCGTCGAGTGGCGCCTGCGTCTGCCCTCGGGCGTCTACGACGTGAAGCCCTTCTACCCCGACGGCGAATTCGATTCGCGCCAGACCACGGCCAACGTCTACTGGGAAGGGCCGGTGCGCGTGAGCGGCAGCGCCGACGGGCAGGGCTTCCTGGAGATGAGCGGCTACGACCGACTGGCGAACCTCGCCGCCAGCCGGCGCTGAGCGGCATCGCGCGGCGCCCGCTCGGTCGGGCGTACCCGCGCTGCGGCGAGAATGGTCCGCCGCATCTCGCTTCCCTTTCACACGCCGCGCAGCGCATGACTCCCGTTCCCCTCCAGCCCGGTCTTCTGGTCCTGCACGGCAACCGCGCCGAACTGCTGGGCGATGCGCTGTTCGAATGGATCGGCCGCCATCCGCTGCAGCCGCTGGAGGAAGAGATCTTCCTCGTCCAGAGCAATGGCGTGGCCGAGTGGCTGAAGATGACGCTGGCGGCCACGCGCGGCGTGTGCGCGGCCACGCGGGTCGAGCTGCCGGCGCGCTTCCTGTGGCGCAGCTACCGCCAGGTGCTGGGCCGCGACGCGGTGCCGGCGCGCTCCGCGCTCGACCGGCAGGCGCTCACCTGGCGCCTGATGCACCTGCTGCCCGAGCTTGCGCCGCGCCCCGGCTTCGCGCCGCTGGCCGGCTTTCTGCACGACGACGACCTGGGCCGGCGCCTGCAGCTGGCGAAGCGGCTGGCCGACCTGTACGACCAGTACCAGGTCTACCGCAGCGACTGGCTCGCCGCGTGGGAGGCCGGCCGCGACGGGCTGCCGGGCGGCTCGGGGGCCGGCGACCTGCCGCTGCCCGAGGACCAGCGCTGGCAGGCAGCGCTGTGGCGCGAGGTGCTGGCCGGGCTCGACGCCAACGCGCGCAGCGCCGCCCGCACGCAGCTGCACCAGCGCTTCCTCGCGACGCTGGCCGCCGATGCGCCGTTGGCCGCACCGGTCGCGCGGCGCGTGATCCTCTTCGGCATGACCCACGTGCCGATGCAGACGCTGCAGGCGCTGGCCGCGCTGGCGGCCCACACCCAGGTGCTGATGGCCATCCCCAACCCCAGCCGCTACCACTGGGCCGACATCATCGAAGGGCGCGAGCTGCTGCGCATGGAGCGCCGCCGCCACCCCTTGCGCGGCGCGCGCGACCTGGCGTCGGTGCCGCTGGAAGAGATGCACGCGCACGGCCATCCGCTGCTCGCGGCCTGGGGCCGGCAGGGCCGCGACTTCGTGCGGCAGCTCGATGCCTTCGACGACGCGGCGGCCGCGCAGCAACGCTTCGGCGACAGCCAGATCGACCTGTTCGACGACGCGCCAGCCGTCACGCTGCTGCAGCAGGTGCAGGCGAACATCCGCGACCTGGTGCCGCTGCACGAGCACCCGCACACGCCGGTCGATGCGGGCGACCGCTCGGTCGTCTTCCACGTTGCGCACAGCGCGCAGCGCGAGGTCGAGATCCTGCACGACCAGTTGCTTGCATTGCTCGCTGCGCCGCCCGGTGGCGCGCCGCTGCAGCCGCGCGACATCGTGGTTATGGTGCCGGACATCGCCGCCTTCGCGCCGGCCATCCGCTCGGTCTTCGGCCAGTACCCGCGCAGCGACAAGCGCTTCATTCCCTTCGACATCGCCGACCTGAACGAGCGCGGCCACAACCCGCTGCTGGTCGCGCTCGAATGGCTGCTGCGCCTGCCGCAACAGCGCTGTGGCCTCACCGAAATTCGCGACCTGCTCGACGTGCCGGCCGTGGCCGCGCGCTTCGGCATCGCGGCCGACGAGCTGCCGCTGCTGGCGCGCTGGATGGAAGGCGCAGGCGCGCGCTGGGGCCTGAACCTGGCGCACCGCTCGGCCCTTGGGCTCGATGCCTGCGGCGAGCAGAACACCTGGCGCTTCGGCCTGCAGCGCATGCTGCTGGGCTACGCCAACGGCGAGGCCGACGAGGGCGCTTTCGACGGCATCGAGCCCTATGCCGAAGTCGGCGGGCTGGAGGCATCGGTCGCCGGCGCGCTGGCCGATCTGCTGGACGCGCTCACCGCCTGGTGGGCGCTGACCGCCAGCGACGCCACGCCGGCTGCCTGGGCCGAGCGCGCGCGCGCCTTGCTCGCCGCCTTCATGGCGCCGACCGACGAGCGCGAGCGCCTGGCGCTGGCCGCTGCGCAGGAGGCGCTGGCGGCCTGGCTCGAGGCCTGCGACAGCGCCGGCTTCGACGAGCCGGTGCCGCTGGCCGTGCTGCGCGAAGCCTGGCTCGAAGGCATCGACGAGCCGGGGCTGAGCCGCCGCTTCCGTGCCGGCGGCGTCACCTTCTGCACGCTGCTGCCGATGCGCGCCGTGCCCTTCGAGGTCGTCTGCCTGCTGGGCATGAACGACGGCGACTACCCGCGCAGCAGCCCGCGCAGCGACTTCGACCTGATGGGCCTGCCCGGCCAGCGCCGGCCCGGCGACCGCTCGCGGCGCGACGACGACCGGCAGCTGATGCTCGAGGCGCTGCTGTCGGCGCGCCGCGTGCTCTACGTCAGCTGGACCGGCCGCAGCGTGCGCGACAACAGCGAGCAGCCGCCATCGGTGCTGGTGTCGCAGCTGCGCGATTACCTCGCGGCCGGCTGGCACGAGGACGTGGTCGAGGTGCGCACCACCGAGCATCCGCTGCAGCCCTTCAGCCGGCGTTACTTCGAGGTCACGCAAGCCGCTGATGAAACCGAGGCGCCGCTCTTCACCCACGCCCGCGAATGGCGCGGCGCGCATGAAGCGGCTGCCGAGCCGGACGCGCGCGATGCCGTGTGGCCCGATGGCGCGCCCGCCGCCATCGACACCGCGGTGCCGATCACGCTGTCCGCGCTTACCAGCTTCCTCAAGAACCCGGTCAAGGACTTCTTCCGCCGCCAGCTCGCCGTCGTCTTCGGCGAAGGCGAGGAGGTGATGGAGGACCACGAGACCTTCGCGCTCGACGGCCTCACGCACTACGGCCTGCTCGACGAATCGCTGGACGCGCTCGACGACGCCGGCGCGCCGGATGCCGCTGCGCCGCTCGATCGCCGCATCGATGCCCAGCTCGCGCGCATCCGCCGCAGCGGCCGGCTGCCCATGGCCGCGCTGGGCGAGCGCGCCGAGCGCGAGCTGGCCAGTGCGTTGCGGCCGATGCTCGCGCGCTGGCGCACGCTGCACCGCGACTATCCGGTCGCAGGCGTGAAGGAGCCGCTGCGCTTCGAGCACGAAGGCCTGCTGCTGGATGACTGGCTCGACGGGCTGCGCCTGGCCTCGATGGAATCCGGCGCGCCGGTGTGGCTGTCGCTGCAGGCCAGCCGCCTGGCCACCGACAAGGGCGCGCCGCGCGTCGACAAGCTGATCGGCGCGTGGATCCAGGCGCTGGTCGGCAGCGCCTGCGGCGTGCCGGTGCAGGGCGTGCTCGTCGGGCGCGACGCGACGCTCACCGTGCAGGCCATGCCGGCCGACCGCGCGATGGCGACCCTGCGCGATTTGCTCGACGCCTGGCGCGAAGGCATGGGCCAACCGCTGCCGGTAGCGCCCCTGACGGCCCTCGCGTTCCTCGACGGCGGCAAGCCCGAGCCCGCCTACGAAGGTGGCTTGTTCCTCGACGGCGAGGGCCGCGAAGCCTGCTTGGCGCGCGTGTTCCCCGACTTCGAGACGCTGGCGGCCGATGGCCGCTTCGAGGAGTTCGCCGAGATCCTCTACGGACCCTTGCGCGATTGGGCAGCCACGCACGTGGCGGTCGAGCTGCATATGGCGGCGACGGAGGAGTCGGCCGTATGAGCCAACACCTCGATCCGCTGACCTTGCCGCTGTGGGGCAGCCGCCTCATCGAGGCCAGCGCCGGCACCGGCAAGACCTGGACCATCGCCGCGCTCTACCTGCGGCTGGTGCTGGGGCATGGCGATGCCGACGCAGACGGCACATCGACCGGCTATCTGCGCCCGCTGGTGCCGTCCGAGATCCTCGTGATGACCTTCACCCGCGCCGCCACACGCGAGCTGTCGAACCGTATTCGCGAGCGACTGCTTCAGGCCGCGCGCTGCTTTCGTGGCGAGCCTTCGGACGACGGACCTGATGCTTTGCTGCTCAGTCTCATGGATGCATATCCCGAAGGTGCGCCACGCCAGTCGGCTGCTTGGCGGCTCGCGATGGCCGCCGAGAGCATGGACGACGCGGCCGTCCACACCATCGACGCCTGGTGCCAGCGCATGCTGCGCGAGCACGCCTTCGACAGCGGCTGCCTGTTCGACGAGGAGCTCACCGCCAACGAGCGCGCGATGCTCGACGAGGCCGCGCAGGACTACTGGCGCCAGCAGCTCTATCCGCTGTCGGGCGAGCTGCTCGACGCGGCACTGTCGGTCTGGCCCGGCGTCGAGGTACTCGCCAAGGACGCGCGCGCGCTCGTCGGCCAGACGCTGCCGGCCGATGCCGGGCAGGGCGCGTTGGGCGCGCTGATCGACGAGACGCTGGCCGCGCGCCACACGCAGCTCGCATCGCTCAAGCTCGGCTGGGCGCAGCGTGCGCAGGCGATGCAAGGCTGGATCGACGCGCAGATGGCCCGCAAGCCGTGTCCCTTCGACGGCCGCCGCATGGCGCCGCGGAACTACACCGGCTGGCTGAACGCGCTGGCCGCCTGGGCCGACGACCCGCGCGCCGACCTGCCCGACCTCAAGACCGGCCGCACCCGTTTCACGCCCGAAGGCATGCAGGGCGCGCTCAAGGCCGGCGGCAGCATCGACCTGCCCGAAGACTTCGCCGCCTTCGAGCAGCTGATGGCTGCCCTCGACGCGCTGCCCCCCATCGATTCGGCGCTGCGCCTGCACGCCGCCGCGCAGATCGCCCAACGGCTGGCCGAGCTCAAGCGCCAGTCGGGCAGCTTCGGCTTCGCCGACATGCTGCAGCGGCTCGACGATGCGCTCGACCCCGCGCGCAACGGCGAGGCCGCACTGCGGCTGCGCACGCGCATGCTGGCGCAGTACCCGGTCGCGCTGATCGATGAATTCCAGGACACCTCACCGGTGCAGTCGCGCATCTTCGACCGGCTCTACCGCATCGCGGCGAACGAGCCGTCGAGCGGCCTGCTGCTCATCGGCGACCCGAAGCAGTCGATCTACGGCTTCCGCGGCGCGGACATCCACAGCTACCTGCAGGCCCGTCGCGCCACCGAGGGCCGGCACTACATGCTCGGCACCAACCACCGCTCGACCGCGTCGGTGGTGGCGGCCGTGAACCATCTGCTGGCGCACCCCGAGCAGCGTGTGGGCGAGGGCGCCTTCATGTACCGCGGCGGCACGGACGACAACCCCTTGCCCTTTGCGCCGGTCGAGGCGCGCGGGCGGAAGGAAGCCTTCGTCAGCGCGGCCGGTGCCGAGCCGGGGGTGACGCTGGCGCTCGACGCCACGCTGCTCAATGCCGAGACCAGCCGGCGCCATTTCGCGGCGCGCTGCGCCGAGCGCATCGTCGTGCTGCTGAACGATCCGAAGGCCGGTTTCGCGGAGGCTGGTGGCGCATTCGTGCGACTGCGCCCGGCCGACATCGCCGTGCTGGTGCGCACCGGCAAGGAGGCCGCCGCCGTGCAGCGCGAACTGCGCCGCCGGCGCGTCGCCTCGGTCTACCTCTCGGACAAGGACTCGGTCTTCGCCAGCCCCGAGGCACAGGACCTGCTGCACTGGCTGCGCGCCGTCGCCGAACCGCTCGACGTGCGGCTGGCGCGCGCGGCCTTCGCGACGCGTACCGTCGGCCTGTCGATCGACGAGCTGCGCGTGCTTGCGCGCGACGACGAAGCCTTCGACCTGCGCAGCGAGCAGCTGCGCCAGTTGCACGGCATCTGGCAGCAGCAGGGCGTGCTGACCATGCTGCGCCGCACGCTGCACGGGCTGCAGCTGCCGACCCGCTGGCTGGGCGGTGCGGCCGACGGCGAACGGCGGCTCACCAACTTCCTGCATCTGGCCGAGCTGTTGCAGGCGGCCAGCGGCCAGCTCGACGGCGAGCAGGCGCTGGTGCGCTGGCTGGCCGACCAGGTGCGCGGCGATGCGGCCGGCGGCGACGAGCAGATCGTGCGGCTCGAAAGCGACGCCGACCTGGTGAAGGTGGTGACGGTGCACAAGTCCAAGGGCCTGGAGTACCCGCTGGTCTTCCTGCCCTTCGCCAGCGGCTTCCGCGGCGTGAAGAAGGCCGGCACCTCGCACCTGAACCTGGCCGACGACGAAGGCGAACGCACGCTGTACCTGCACCTGAGCGACGCGCACATCGCCGAAGCCGACAAGGAACGCCAGCGCGAAGACCTGCGCCTGCTGTACGTCGCGCTCACGCGGGCGCGGCATGCCGTGTGGGTCGGCCTGGCGGCCCTGAAGGAAGGCAACGCCAACGCGCCGACGCTGCACCGCAGTGCCATCGGCTACGTGCTCGGCGGCACCGAGGAGATGCTGCCCGAGCAACTGATGGCGCGCATCCAGGACGTGGTGCAGCCCTGTACCGACATCGCGCTGGTGCCGGCCGAGGACATGGTCGGCCTCGGCACCACGCCCCTGCAGCCGCGCGGTGAACCCATTGCACTGCGTGAGGTGGTGCCGTACGAGGCGGACTTCGACCGGCGCTGGTCCATCGGCAGCTTCTCGGCGCTGGTGCGCACGCTGTCGGCCGTATCGGCCATGCCGGGCGTGCTGGCGTCGAGCGTGGCCGCGGTGCGCAACGACGAACCCAGCGATGTGGCCGAGGGTGACACGGCCGCGAGCCCGTCGCGCGCAACGGTCGCGACCATCGACGCACCGTGGCACCGCTTCCCGCGCGGCGCCTTCGCCGGCAACTTCCTGCACGATCAGCTCGAATGGCTGGCGACCGAAGGCTTCGATCTCGCGGTCTCGCCCGAACGCCAGCAGCAGCTGCTGCGCCGCTGCGAGCGGCAGGGCTGGGCCGAGCGCGCGCCCGACGTGCTGGCCTGGCTGCTGCGCGTGCTGCAGTCGCCGCTGCCGCCGGTCGGCGCGGCGCTCGACGCGCTCGCCGTCACCGTGCCCGAAATGGAGTTCTGGCTGCCGGCGCAGACCTTGGCCGCCGCGCAGATCGACGCGCTGTGCCGCCAGCACCTGCTCGGTGGCCGCGAGCGCCCGACGCTGCCGGAGCGCGAGCTGCACGGCATGTTGATGGGCTTCGCCGACATCGTGTTCGAGCACGGCGGGCGCTACTGGGTGCTCGACCACAAGTCGAACCACCTCGGCGGCAACGACGCCGACTACAACCATGACGCGCTCGAAGGCGCGATGGCCGCGCACCGCTACGACGTGCAGTCCGCCATCTACCTGCTCGCCCTGCACCGCCTGCTGCGCAGCCGCCTGGGCGCCGCCTACGACCCCGCGGCGCAGCTCGGCGGTGCGGTCTTCCTGTTCCTGCGCGGCATCGACGGGCCGGACCGTGGGTGCTACCACGTGCCGCCGGTGCTGCCGCTGCTCGATGCGCTCGACCGCCTGCTGGGCGCCACCGCGGAGGTCGACGCATGACGGCCGCATCGCTGATGGCCACGCTGCGCGAATGGGCCGAGGCCGGCTGGCTGCGCCGACTCGACGCCGCCTTTGCCAGGTTCTTGCACGAGCTGGAGCCCGACGCGGCCCCCGAACTGCTGATGGCCGGCGCGCTGGTCGCGCACATGGAAGGCCGCGGCCACGCCTGCCTGCTGCTCGACGAGCTGCTGGGCGATGCCGATGCGCTGCTCGGCTGGCCGGCCGAGGCGCAGACCGCATTGCACGCCGCGATGGCGTTGCTGCACACGGACCCCGATGCATGGACCGAGGTCTTGCGCGCGAGTCCGCTGGTCGCCGCCGGTGACGCCACCAGCAGCGCGCCGCTGGTGGTGCACGAAGGTCGCCTGTACCTGCGCCGCTACTGGGACTACGAACGGCGCGTCGCGACGCAGGTGCTGGCGCGCGGCGCCACACCGTTGCCGGTCGACACGGCAGCGGTGCGCCGGCAGCTCGACCTGCTGTTCCCGGCCACGGCTGATGCGACATCCGCGCTGGACTGGCAGAAGGCCGCGTGCGGCCTCGCGCTGCGCGGCCGCTTCTCGATCATCACGGGCGGCCCGGGCACCGGCAAAACCTACACCGCCGCGCGCCTGCTCGCCTTGCTCTTCGCGATGGACGGCAGCCCCGAGCGCCTGCGCGTGATGCTGGCCGCGCCCACCGGCAAGGCGGCGGCGCGGCTCAAGCAGTCGATCGACGCGGCGCTCGATGCGTTGAATACACAGGTCGGCGACCGCCTGCCGCTCGACGAACTCGCCTCGCACATCCAGCCGGCCCGCACGCTGCATTCGCTGCTCGGCGCACGGCCCGACACGCGGCGCTTCCGCTTCGACGCGGCGCATCCGCTGGAGGTCGACGTGCTGATCGTCGACGAGGCCTCGATGATCCACCTGGAGATGATGGCCGCGCTGCTCGAGGCACTGCCGCCACAAGCCCGCGTGATCTTCCTGGGCGACAAGGACCAGCTCGCCTCGGTCGAGGCCGGTGCCGTGCTGGGCGACCTGTGCCGCGATGCGGAGGCCGGTCGCTACCGGCCCGAGACGCTCGCCTACCTCGAAGCCGTGACCGGCCAGCGCGTGCCCGAGGCCTATGCCGGCGACGGCCCCCCGCTGGCGCAGCAGACCGTCATGCTGCGCGAGAGCCGCCGTTTCGGCGGACCGATCGGGCAGCTCGCGACCGCTGTGAACCGGGGCGATGCGGCATCGGCCGTGGCGCTGCTGCATGCCGACCGCAGCGGGGCGCTGGCCTGGCTCGATGCGCCGTCGCCCGCCGACGCCGTCGCGCTCGCACTGCGGGGTCGCCCCGGTGCGCCGGGCGGCTTCGGTGGCTATCTGAAGGCGCTGCACGCGCGGCCGGCGCCCGGCGATGCGCAGGCCCATGCCGACTGGGTGCTGGCCGTGCTGACCGCCTTCGAGCGCTTCCGCCTGCTCTGCGCCGTGCGACAGGGCGAGTGGGGCGCGGAGGGCTTGAACGCCGCCATCGAACGCGCGATGGTGGCCGAGGGATCGCTCGTCAAGCGCGGCGCCTGGTACGAGGGCCGGCCGGTGATGGTCACGCGCAACGATGCGGCGGTGGGCGTCTTCAACGGCGACATCGGCATCACGCTGCCGCCGGTCACGCCCAACGCGCCGCTGCGGGCCTACTTCCTCGACGGCAACACCGCGCGCTCGGTCGGCGTGAGCCGACTGGCCTCGGTCGAGACGGCCTTCGCGATGACGGTGCACAAGTCGCAGGGCAGCGAGTTCGAGCACACCGTGCTGGTGCTGCCGCGCGATGCCGGCCGCGTGCTGACGCGCGAACTGGTCTACACCGGCATCACGCGCGCACGCAGCGCTTTCACGCTGGTCACGCCGCGCGCGCCGGCCTTCGGCGAGGCGCTGGCGCAGCGCACGCGGCGCGCCAGCGGGTTGCTGTCGCTGCTGCGCTAGCTCGGAGTCGCGCGGCGGCGCGGCAGCGTCAGCGTCGCGATGAGGCCGATCGGCTCGCCGTTGCGCAGGCGCAGCGTTCCCTGGTGGTGCCGCGCGATGTCATACGCGATCGCCAGGCCCAGGCCGACGCCGCCGTGGTGGCGGTTGCGCGAGGCCTCGAGCCGATGGAAGGGTTCGAGCACCCGTGCGAGTTCCGCCTCCGGAATGCCGGGGCCTTCGTCGTGCACCTCGATGCAGAGGTGGTCGGCGTGGTCGATCAGGTGGATGTGGGCCGAGCCGCCGTAGCGCAGGGCGTTCTCGACCAGGTTGTCGATGCAGCGGCGCAGCGACGAAGTCTGTGCGCGGAACGGCCGGATCGGGCCCATCGTCAGGCCCACGTCCTGTCCGCAGGCTTGCCGGTCGTCGGCCAGGCTGCCCAGCAGCGAAGCGACGTCGAGCAGCACGAAGGGCTCGGGTTCGGCCGAGCCGCGCAGGTAGTCCAGCGTGGCCGTGATCATGTCGTTCATCTCGACGATGTCGCGGCCGAACGCGCGGCGCGCGACCGGGTCCTCGAGGCCTTCGGCGCGCAGGGCCAGGCGCGTCAACGGCGTGCGCAGGTCATGCGACACGGCAGCGACGAAGCGGTCGCGCTCGCCGAGCTGCCGGCAGATCTGCGCCTGCATCTGGTTGAAGACGCGGGTGGCGGCGCGGCATTCCTCGGTGCCTTGCTCGGTCATGGGCGGCCGGTGGATGTCGAGCCCGATGTCGCGCGCGGCGGCGGCGAGCTGCCGGATGGGCTGCGACAGCCAGCGCGCGCCGATCCAGGCGGCCAGCATCAGTGCGCCGAGCCGCACGCCGATGTCGAGCAGCAGGCCGGGGTGCATGCCCGGCGGCGGCCCTGGATGCGCATGGCCCGGCGGTGGCCCGGGCCGCAGCTCGAACATCAGCGTCAGCGCCAGCGCATGGCTGGCCAGCACGGCGACGAACAGCAGCAGCGCGAGTCGGCCGAACAGGGTGGTCGGCACGAGGCGGGCCCAGGCGCACGTCATCCGTGCTGCCAGGCTGGCTGGCCCTGCACCGATCGCACGTTGAACAGGTAGCCGGCGCCGCGCACCGTCTTGATCATCTTCGGCTCGCGCGGGTCGTCGGCCAGCTTCTGGCGCAGCCGCGACACCAGCAGGTCGATGCTGCGGTCGAAGGACTCCATCGCGCGTCCGCGCGCCTGTTCCATCAGCTGGTCGCGGCTGAAGAGACGGCGCGGCATCTGCAGGAAGGTGAAGAGCAGCCGGAACTCGGCGTTGGACAGGGCCACCATCAGGCCGGCCGGCGAGACCAGGCAGCGGTCGTCGCGGTGCAGCTCCCAGCCGTCGAAGCGGACCACGTTGCTGTGGAGCGGCGCGCTGGCCGTTTGGGCGGCATTCGAGCGGCGCAGCACGGTCTGGATGCGGGCCACCAGCTCGCGCGGCTCGAAGGGCTTGCCCATGTAGTCGTCGGCGCCCGATTCCAGCCCGAGCACGCGGTCGTAGGGGTGGGAGCGCGCCGTCAGCATGATGATCGGCATCGCCGTGGCGCGGCGCACCTCGCGCGCCAGCTGCAGGCCGTCGGTGCCCGGCAGCATCAGGTCGAGCACCAGCAGGTCGATGGCATGGTCGGCCAGTTGCCGGCGCATGGCCATGTCGTTGCCCGCCACGTGGACCTGGAAGCCGAAGCGGGCCAGGTAGTCGCGCAGCAGTTCGGTGATGCCTTCGTCGTCGTCGACGATCAGGATCTGCGGTACGGAGGGGCTGGTGGGACGCATGGGTCTGGACAGTCTAGGCGGCGCCCGCGCAGGGCCAAAGCCCGAGCAGGCGGGGGAATCACCGTCTGTTCGGGCGCTGAATCCGCCTTTCGTATCAGCCTTGGTACACAACCGACAAACGCAGCTTACGCACGCTCTCAAGAATGGCCGGTGCCGCTGCTCGTCGTCGATGGGCGTGGCTTTTCACTCAACCATGAACCATGAGGGGTAACGACCATGAGCGCCATCAGCGGGGTCAGTAGCGCCAGCAGCAGCTGGTTCGATATGCGAAGTCAGATGCAGGCGAAGATGCCCGCCAAGGCCGACACGGACAAGAGCGGCGGTGTCGACAAGGCCGAGCTCCAGGGCGTGCTCGACGACATCGCCGAGAAGACCGGTGTCGCCGCGACCGGCGACACGGCCGAGCTGTTCGGCAAGATGGATGCCGACGGCAACGGCAGCCTCTCCAGCGACGAGCTGGCCGAGGGCATGAAGGACGTGATGCCCAAGCCCGGCGGCGACCAGGGCGAGGACCTGTTCGCGAAGGCCGACGCCGACGGCGACAGCCTGGTCAGCAAGGTCGAGATGCAGATCCTCCTGGCCAAGATGACGGGCGAGGGTGCGGAAGGCGCGTCGTCCACCGAGGACACGGCCGCCAGCGACGAACTGTTCGCCAAGCTCGACAGCGATGGCGACGGCAGCCTGAGCCAGACCGAGTTCGATGCAGGGCGCCCCGACGCGGGCGGCCAGGCGGCGCAGGCACCGGGTGGTGCACCGCCTGCCGGCGGCCCGGGCGGCGGTGGTGGTGGTGGCGTCGCGGGTGTCACGACCTACGACCCGCTCGACACCAATGAAGACGGCGAGGTGTCATTGGCCGAACGGATGGCGGGCAACGTGTCGACCGATGCGGTCCAGGCGCTGCTCGAAGCCGTCGACACGGACGGCGATTCCGAGGTCAGCAGCGAGGAGTCGGAGGCCTTCGTCCAGGCCTTGAGCGCGCAGGTCGATGCCGCGGACGTGTCGACGCAGGGCACCCTGGGCGGCAACAAGCTGGTCGAACTGGTGCAGCGCGCCTATGCGCAGATGGCCAGCGAGTCGGCATCGCAGACCCGGGGCAGCACGCTCGACACCGCCGCCTGATTCGGTGCGGCGCGCCTGTGCCTCACCGAAGCTTGCCGCTGAGGTAAGGCTCGGGGTCGACCGCGTTGCCGTCCTTGCGGATCTCGAAGTGCAGCTTCACGCGGTCGGCTTCGCTCTTGCCCATCTCGGCGATCTTCTGGCCCTGGCGGACGATGTCGTTCTCCTTCACCAGCAGTGCCTGGTTGTGCGCATAGGCGGTGATGAAGGTCTCGTTGTGCTTCACGATGAGCATGTTGCCGTAGCCGCGCAACTGGCCGCCGGCATAGACCACGCGGCCGTCGGCCGCCGCCAGCACCGGGTCGCCCGCGCTGCCGGCGATGTCGATGCCCTTGTTGGACTTGCCGTTGAAGCGCGCCAGCGTCGTGCCGCTGGCCGGCCGGATGAACTGCGGCTTGGCCTGCGCCGCGGCGCCGGGCTTGCCGCCGCCCGGGGTCGGGCCGGTCGTGCCGCAGGCCGCCAGGACGGCGGTGGCGACGGCCAGGAGGGCGATGCGAAAGCGCGAGGGGAGGGTGGGTGTCGGTCGTGCCATGCGTGGTTGGGGAGGGGTTCGACGGGCGAGGTTCCCGTCTTCATTGTGGCTGGACCATGCGCTGCAGCAGCGGCTGGCGTGCCAGCACGGCGTTGCGCGGGCCGATGTCGAGCACGCGGCCGGCTTCCATCAGCAGCACGGTGTCGAAGCGGTCGAGCAGGCTCAGCCGGTGGATGGACGCGATTACGCAGGCTTCGGGAAAGGCGGCGGCAATGCGTTCGAGCACCCGCGCCTCGGTGCCGGCATCGAGCGCGCTGGTGGGTTCGTCGAGCAGCAGCAGCGAGCTGCCCTCGGCCGCCAGCACGCCGCGTGCGAGGCACAGCCGCTGGCGTTGGCCGCCCGACAGGTTGAAGCCGCGCTCGGACAGCGGCGAATCGAGGTTGCCGTTGTTGGCTTTCAGCACCTCGTCGAAGGCGCTGGCGTACAGCGCGGCCTCGATGCGCGCGTCGCTGCAGGGCCGGCCGAAGCTCAGGTTCTCGCGCACGCTGGCCTCGAAGACCTCGGTCTCCTGCGGGATCAGCGTGGCGATCTGCCGCAGGCGGCCCCATTCGAAGGTCTGCCCATCGAAGTTCAAGGTGCCGGCTTGCGGCGCATAGAGCCCGGCCAAGAGCCGCAGCAGCGTGCTCTTGCCGCCGCCGCTCGGGCCGACGAGCGCGATGCGCTGGCCGCGGCGCAGCGCGAGCGTCACGTCGTTCAGGCCACTTCGCACCGTTTCACCCTCGGCCGGTTCGCCCTGGCGCTCGTAGCGCCAGCGCAGGCCCGTCACCTGCAGCTCCGACCAGGTGGTCGTCGCATCGATGTGCTCGTGCGCGGGCACTTCTTCGGGCGGCGTGGTGAGCGCGGGGCCGGTGGGCGCGGCCCAGATCGGCGCCGCGCTGCCGTAGTCGGTGTGCATCCGCGCGAAGAACTGGAAGTTGGCGGCCATCGACGACACCACGCCCGCGGCCTGCTGCGCGTATTGGTAGATCATGAAGACCGAGCCCAGCAGCACCACCTGCCCCGGCGTGCGCGACTGCCAGACGTAGATCACGACCAGCCCCCAGGTCAGCAGCAGGCCGAGCATGTCGACCACGAACCACTTGCCTTCGTTGAGCACCACGGTGCGCTTGAGCGGCACCGAGATGGCCGCCATGCGCGCCCGCAGCAGCAGGCGGGAGGCGCCTTGCAGCCGCAGGCCGATCACGGTGGACGCATTGCCGATGAAGTCGAGCAGCGCCGCGACGTAGCGGCGGTCGGCGTCGTTCTCGGCGCGCGCGAGCCGCATGAGCGCCTGGTCGATGCGCAGGATGATCAGGCCAATGAACACGTAGCCCACCAGCGCGGTCGCGCCGCTGGCGCGCGACAGCAGCGTGAGCGCCACCAGCGGCCCCACGATGCTCACCACGTTGGTCAGCCAGATGAATTGGTTCTGCGCGAAGTCCGACAGGGCGCGGCTGGCCTGGTGAACGCGGTGCTGCAGCTCGCCCGAATGGTGGCCGTCGTGCCACGCCAGCGGCGCGGCGGCGAGCCGCGTGTAGAGCTGGTCGGCCAGCGATTCGCGCACCCGCACGCCGACGTTGCGCTCCAGGATGCGCCCCGGGCCGTGCAGCATCCACGACAGCAGGTAGACGCCGGTCAGCGTGGCGATCCAGCCGCCGGCGCCGCGCAGGTTGCCGCGCTGCAATTCGTTGATCGCCTGGCCGGCGAGGTAGGGCAGCGTGAGCTTGACCAGCTGCGAGGCCGTGAGCAGCGCGGTCGCGCCCAGCAGCTGTCCGCGTGCGCCTTCGGCGAAGCGCCAGAGCGCTGCGTAGAGTTCGCGGACGGCATTCCCCGGGACTTGGGGTGCTGCGGGTGCTGCGTTCATCCGTGCCGGATCGTGTCCGTCACTTGACGGGGATGAGCGTGGCGCGGTCGACCGGCACGGCCGTCACGCTGTTCTGCGGGGAACCTTCGATCAGCCGGTCGGAGTAGGTCAGGTAGATGAGCGTGTTGCGCTTGGCGTCGACCATGCGCACCACGCGCAGGCGCTTGAACATGATCGACTGGCGTTCGCTGAAGATCTCGTCGCGCTTCTTGAGCGGCTCGGTGAAGCTCAGCGGGCCGACCTGGCGGCAGGCGATCGAGGCTTCGGCCTTGTCCTCGGCCAGGCCCAGCGCACCCGACACGCCACCGGTCTTGGCGCGCGAGACATAGCAGGTCACGCCGTTGACCTTCGGGTCGTCGTAGGCCTCGACCACGATCTTGTGGTCGGGGCCGATCAGCTTGAAGACGGTATCGACTTCGCCCACCTGTTCGGCCGCGGCCGCGCAGGCGGCCAGCGCGCCGAGAAGGAGAAGGGCGAGGCGTTGCTTCATGCGGGCTTTCAGACGATGTCGAGCGTGTGGACGCGGTCGAAGCTGCCGCGCTGGCGGTCCTCGAAGTAGAAGCGCAGGGTTTCGCGCACCGTGCGGAAGGCGATCTCGTCCCAGGGAATCTCTTCCTCCGTGAAGAGCTTTGCCTCGATGGTTTCGTGGCCGGGGTCGAACACGTCGTCGAGCAGGCGGGCGCGGTAGAACAGGTGGACCTGGCCCACGCGGATCACACTCATCACCGAGAACAGGCCTTCCATCTCGAAATGGGCGCCGGCCTCTTCGTCGGTCTCGCGCGCCGCGCCCTGCGACGTGCTCTCGTTGAGCTCCATGAAGCCGGCCGGCAGCGTCCACTTGCCCCAGCGCGGTTCGATGTTGCGCTTGCACAGCAGCACCCTGTCCCCCAGCACGGGGATGGTGCCCACCACGTTCGTCGGGTTCTCGTAGTGGATCGTGTGGCAGGCCGGGCACACCGCCCGCTCGCGCGTGTCGCCGTCGTCCGGCACGCGGTAGACCACCGCGGTGCCGCAGTTCTTGCAGTGCTTGATGGGCAGGTGGACGACCGACATCGACTAGACGATCTTGACGGTCAGCGTCGGCAGGCCGGCGATGGTGCCGACCAGCGTGTCGCCGGCCACCACGGCGCCGACGCCCTCGGGCGTGCCGGTCATGATCAGGTCGCCGGGCTGCAGCTCCCAGGCGGCCGACAGGTGCTCGATGGTTTCGCCGATGTTCCAGATCAGCTTGCTGACCGTGCTGCGCTGGCGGTCTTGGCCGTTCACCTGCAGGGCGATCTCGGCATTCGGTGCATCGCCGGCGGCGGCCACGGGCACGATCGGGCCGATGGGGGCGCTCTGCTCGAAGCTCTTGCCGATGTCCCAGGGGCGGCCCTGCTTCTTCATCTCGTTCTGCAGGTCGCGGCGGGTCATGTCCAGGCCCACGGCGTAGCCAAAGATGTGCTTGTGCGCATCGGCCGCTTTGATGTTCTTGCCGCCGGTGCCGATGGCCACCACGAGTTCGATCTCGTGGTGCAGGTTCTTGGTGAGCGTGGGGTACGCCATGGTGCCGGTCTGGCCGGCATCGACCACCACCACCGCGTCGGCCGGCTTCATGAAGAAGAAGGGCGGCTCGCGGCCGGTGAAGCCCATTTCCTTCGCGTGATCTTCGTAGTTGCGGCCCACGCAGTAGATGCGGTGCACCGGGAAGCGGGCGGGTTGGCCGACGACGGGGAGGCTGACCACGGCCGGCGCAGGGAAAACGTACTCGGAAGCCATTGTTGGTTGGTCCTGGATGAATGCGGGAGAACGTCAGTTTGCCAGAGGTGGCGGGCGCGGGTGCGGGGCCGTGCTGCGGCTATGCTTGCAGCCATGATGAAGCTGCACAACTACTTCCGCTCGTCCGCCTCCTTCCGCGTGCGCATCGCGCTCGACATCAAGGGGCTGGCCTACGACTACGTGCCGGTGCACATCGCCCGCGGCGAGCACCACCAGCCGCCGTTCTCGGACATCGCCGCCGAGCAGCTGGTGCCGCTGCTCGAGGAAGACGAGTCGTCCGGCGGCGAGCGCATCTCGCAGTCGATGGCCATCATCGAGTACCTCGACGAGACCAACCCCGAGCCGCCGCTGCTGCCGCACGACCCGGTGGGCCGGGCGCGCGTGCGGGCGCTGTCGCAGATCATCGCGTGCGAGATCCATCCCATCAACAACCTGCGCGTGCTGAAGTACCTGGTGAAGGAACTCAAGCTCGACGAGACCGCCAAGAACACCTGGTACCGCCACTGGGTGCGCGAGGGCCTGGAGGCCTTCGAGCGCCAGCTGGCCGCGCAGCCCGCCGGCATCTACTGCTACGGCAACACGCTGACCATGGCCGACTGCTGCCTGGTGCCGCAAATCTTCAACGCCCAGCGCTTCGACTGCGACCTGAGCGGCCTGCCGCGCACCATGGCGGCCTACGAGGCGGCCATGCAGACCGACGCGGTGCAGCGCGCGCAACCGGCCCGCTGCCCCGACGCTGAAACATGACTCTCCCCCGAAGCGCCTTCGGCGCCTCCCCCGTCAGGGGGCGATACCAGCGGCCCGGCAGAGCCGGTTCCGCGGTATCCCTGGCAACAGGCCAAGCCAGCAGCATGCCGGCGGCTGTCGATGGTTGATGCCGTCGACTGGCTCATGCCGGACTGGCCGGTGCCTGCGGGCATCCGGGCCGTGTGCACCACGCGGGCGGGCGGCGTGTCGCAAGGCGCGTTCGGCGGACTCAACCTGGGCGGACATGTCGGCGACGACCCGGCGTGCATCGCTGCCAATCGCGCGCAGTTGCAGGCGGCGGTCGGCGTGCGGCCGGTGTTCCTGCGGCAGGTGCATGGCACCGACGTGCTGCCGATCGATGCGAGCACGCCCGATGGCGCCGTGGCCGATGCCTGCACGACGATCGACGCGGGCATCGCCTGCACGATCATGGTCGCCGACTGCCTGCCGGTGCTCTTCACCGACCGCGAAGGCCGGCGCGTCGCCGCCGCCCATGCCGGTTGGCGCGGGCTGGCGGCCGGCGTGCTGGAGCGCACCGCGGCCGCCTTCGGCGACACGCGGCCGATGGCCTGGCTCGGCCCCTGCATCGGCCCCCATGCCTTCGAGGTGGGCGACGAGGTCCGGGCGGCGTTCGTGGCGCAGGCGGCCGGCGCCGCGGCCTGCTTCCGGCCCGGCCCGGCGCCGGGCAAGTGGTGGGCCGACCTGCCGGGGCTGGCGCGTCAGCGGCTGCGCGCGGCGGGCCTCGAGGCGGTGTACGGCAACGACGGCAGCGATGCCTGGTGCACCGTGCGCAATCCGTTACGCTTTTTCTCGCACCGGCGCGACGGCGTCAGCGGCCGTTTCGCCGCTGCCGTCTGGCGCGACTGAAGCCGCACTGGCGCGGCGCGCTTCTTCCTGCGCCGCGGCCTCGCGCTCCTTGAGCACACGCCGGCGCGCCGGCGTGTTCAACAGGTAAACCACCAATGCGAGCGGCAGCACGCCGTAGAGTAGAAAGGTGAAGATCGCACCCAGCACCGTGCCGTTCGTGTTCGTGGCTTCGGCCACGGCCATCATCAGGGTGACGTAGAGCCAGGCGATGATGACGATGTACATGTTCGGTTTGCGGGGGGCGGTGAATGCAGCATACTCAAAGCAGAACCGACCCGGCGAGGAATCAGGAGACTTCATGAAGCAACAGGCCCCATCCGCAGACGCCTTCGCACCGTTCCAGCAGGCGTTGACGCAGGGTTGGCAGAAGGCGATCGATTCCTTCCCCTCGATGGGCGTCGCGGGCAGCGCGCCCGAGATGCCGCGGTTCTCGTTTGCGCCGGACAAGCTCAAGGCCATCCAGGAACAGTACGTCGCCGAGGCTGGCGAACTCTGGCGCCAGGGCTTCGCTGCCAAGCCGGCCGGCGACCGACGCTTTTCCAACGAAGCCTGGACCCACAACCCCCTGTCGGCCTTTGCCGCGGCGGTGTACCTCCTCAACGCACGCACCCTGCTCGGCATGGTCGAGGCGGTCGATGCCGATGCCAAGACGCGGGCGCGGCTGCGCTTCGCCATCGAGCAGTGGCTGGCGGCATCGTCGCCCAGCAACTCGCTCGCCTTCAATGCCGAGGCCCAGCGCAAGGCGCTGGAGACGCAGGGCGAGAGCATCGCCAAGGGCATCCAGAACCTCGTGCACGACGTGCGCCAGGGCCACCTGAGCATGACCGACGAGAGCGCCTTCGAGGTGGGCCGCAATGTCGCGACCACCGAAGGTGCGGTGGTGTTCGAGAACGAGCTGTTCCAGCTGCTCGAGTACAAGCCGCTGACCGCCAAGGTGTACGAGCGGCCCTTCCTGCTGGTGCCGCCGTGCATCAACAAGTTCTACATCCTCGACCTGCAGCCCGAGAATTCGCTGATCCGCTATGCAGTGGAGCAGGGCCACCGCGTGTTCGTGGTGAGCTGGCGCAACCCCGACGAGTCGATGCGCGAGTTCACCTGGGACCGCTACATCGAGGACGCGGCCATCAAGGCCATCCACGTGGTGCAGGAGATCGGTGGAAGCAAGCAGATCAACGCGCTGGGCTTCTGCGTGGGGGGCACCATCCTCGGCACCGCGCTGGCCGTGCTGGCGGCGCGCGGCGAGACGCCGGCTGCCTCGGTCACGCTGCTGACCACGCTGCTGGACTTCGCCGACACCGGCATCCTCGACATCTTCATCGACGAGGCCATGGTGCAACTGCGCGAGATGCAGATGGGGCAGGGCGGCCTGCTGCCGGGCATGGACCTGGCGTCGACCTTCAGCTTCCTGCGGCCGAACGACCTGGTGTGGAACTACGTGGTGGGCAACTACCTCAAGGGCGAGACGCCGCCGCCCTTCGACCTGCTCTACTGGAATTGCGACGCCACCAACCTGCCGGGCCCGTTCTACGCCTGGTACCTGCGCAACACCTACCTCGAGAACAAGCTGGCGGTGCCGAACGCGCTGACGGTGTGCGGCGAGAAGGTCGACCTCGGCCGTATCGACATCCCGGCCTACATCTACGGCTCGCGCGAAGACCACATCGTGCCGATCGGCGGTGCCTATGCATCGACCCAGCTGCTGGGCGGCAAGAAGCGCTTCGTGATGGGGGCGTCGGGCCACATCGCCGGCGTGATCAACCCGCCCGCGAAGAACAAGCGCAGCCACTGGATCCGCGCCGACGGCAAGCTGCCGGCCACGCACGCCGAGTGGCTGGCCGGCGCCACGGAGCACCCCGGCAGCTGGTGGACCGACTGGTCGCAGTGGCTCAAGCCGCTTGGCGGCAAGCAGATCGCCGCACCCAAGGCGTATGGCAAGGGTCGCGCCTATCCGGCGAGCGAGCCCGCGCCGGGCCGTTACGTCAAAGTCAAAGCCTGATTTTTTACATCCCGAACGGAGAACTCCATGGAAGACATCGTCATCGTTTCCGCCACGCGCACGGCCGTCGGCAAGTTCGGCGGCTCGCTCGCCGGCATTCCCGCCACCGAGCTCGGCGCCCTCGTGATCAAGGAAGCGCTGGCGCGCGCCAGGCTGTCGCCCGAGCAGATCGGCGAAGCCATCATGGGCCAGGTGCTGGCCGCGGGCGTGGGCCAGAACCCGGCCCGCCAGGCCTGGCTCAAGAGCGGCGGCGTGAAGGAAACACCCGCGCTCACCATCAACGCCGTGTGCGGCTCGGGCCTGAAGGCCGTGATGCTGGCCGCGCAGGCCATCGCCACCGGCGACAGCGAGATCGTGGTCGCCGGCGGCCAGGAAAGCATGAGCCTGGCGCCGCATGTGCTGCCCAATTCGCGCAACGGCCAGCGCATGGGCGACTGGAAGCTGGTCGACACCATGATCGTCGATGGCCTGTGGGACGTGTACAACCAGTACCACATGGGCATCACCGCCGAGAACGTGGCCAAGAAGTACGAGATCAGCCGCGACGCGCAGGACGAACTCGCGCTGGCCAGCCAGACGAAGGCCGCTGCCGCGCAGGACGCCGGCCGGTTCAAGGACGAGATCACCGCCGTCACCATCCCGCAGAAGAAGGGCGACCCGGTCGTCTTCGACCAGGACGAGTTCATCAACCGCAAGTCGAGCGCCGAAGGCCTGGCCGCGCTGCGCCCCGCCTTCGACAAGGCCGGTAGCGTGACGGCCGGCAATGCCTCGGGCCTGAACGACGGGGCGGCCGCCGTGGTCGTGATGTCGGCCAAGAAGGCCGCCGCACTCGGCCTCACGCCGCTGGGCCGCATCGCCAGCTACGCCACCGCCGGCCTCGACCCGGCCATCATGGGCATGGGGCCCGTGCCGGCGTCGACCAAGGCGCTGCAGCGCGCCGGCTGGAAGGCCGCGGACCTCGACCTGCTGGAAATCAACGAGGCCTTCGCGGCCCAGGCTTGCGCCGTAAACCGCGAGATGGGCTGGGACGTGAGCAAGGTCAACGTGAACGGCGGCGCCATCGCCATCGGCCACCCGATCGGCGCGTCGGGCTGCCGCATCCTGGTGACGCTGCTGCACGAGATGCAGCGCCGCGACGCCAAGAAGGGCATCGCCTCGCTGTGCATCGGCGGCGGCATGGGCGTGGCGCTGACCATCGAGCGTTGAGCGCGACACCCGGGGCGCCTGCGGCCCCCATCGTCATCGACACCAACATCGTCCTCGACCTGCTGGTGTTCGACGATCCGCGCTGGGCGCCGCTGCGCGCGGCGCTCGCGGCCGGCGAGCTGCGGTGGCTCGCGACCGCTGCGATGCGCGACGAACTGCTGCGCGTGCTCGGCTACCCGCTGATCGCGCGGCGCCTCGAGAAGGATGCGCGGCAGGCCCAGGCGGTGATGGCCGCCTTCGATGCGCAGGTGCACACCGTGGCGGACGTGCCGGCGCGCGCACGTTTCGTCTGCAAGGACCCGGACGACCAGATCTTCATCGACCTCGCCGTGGCGCAGGCCGCGCGCCTGCTGAGCAAGGACCAGGCGGTGCTGTCGATGCGCAAGCGGCTGGCGACGCTGGGGGTCGAGGTCACCCCGTTATTCCCGGCTGCCGCACAAACCGTTGACACATAAACATTTGAAAAGTAATGTACTGACGCCGGGCCATCGGTAGCGCCGATGTCCTCCTTTCCTCGTCAAGGAGTGCGTGTACATGAAGATTGCCGTCCTGGGCGGTGGCCATGGCTGTTATGCCGCGGCTGCCGATCTCTCCGAAGCCGGTCACGAGGTCCGGCTGTGGCGCCGTGATGCGGCGGCGCTGGCCGCGGTGCAGGCCGCAGGCTCGATTTGTCTGAAGGATGCCGAGGGCGCGCGCGACGTGCCGATCGCGCTGGCCACCGCCGACATCGGTGCGGCGCTGCGCGATGCCGAACTCGTCGTGGTGCCGTCGCCGGCCGTCGCCCAGGCCGACATCGCACATGCGATGGCGCCGCATCTCGTCGATGGCCAGGTGGTGTTCCTGCCGCCCGGCACCTTCGGCAGCGTCGTGATGGCCGGCCTGGTGCGCGAGGCCGGCAGCCGCGCCGACGTGGCCTGGGCCGAGACCGGCACCTTGCCCTACCTGGCGCGCAAGCATGGCGAGCGCGAGGTGAATCTCACCATTCGCGCGGTGCGGCTGCCCACCGGGGTCTACCCGGCGCGCCAGGCCGACGCCGCCATCGCGGTCATCCGCAAGGCCTACCCCAGCGTGCACGGCTGCGGCGATGCGCTGTCCGGCGCCCTGATGAATGCCGGCCCGATCATCCACCCGCCGCTGATGGTGATGAACGCGGCGCCGTTGCAGCATTTCGAGCGCTGGGACATCCACAACGAAGGCACGCAGCCGTCGGTGCGCGCCGTCACCGACCAGCTCGACCAGGAGCGCATCGCGGTGCGCGAGGCCTTCGGCTACGGCGGCCCGCACTATCCGCTGCGCGACCACTACGACAACGATCGCTGGATGTACGGCGATGCCCACAAGAAGCTGGTGAAGTCGGGCGACTGGCGCGAGCACATCGACCTGCACACCCACCGCTACATCACCGAGGACACGGTGCTGGGCCTGGCCTTCCTGGCCTCGGCGGCGCGCCATGCGGGTGTCGATGCGCCGATCGCGCACGGCCTGCTGGCCATCGTCGGCGGCTTCCTCGGGCGTGACCTGCGCCAGGGGCCGCGCAGCTTCGAGGCGCTCGGCCTGGCCGGGCTCGCACCGCAGGCGTTCCAGGCGCGGCTGCATGACGGCGCCTGAGCCCGCGGCGCGGCCGCCGCGCTTCGCTGCCGTGGGTGCCGGCCGCATGGGCCGCGGCATCGCGATCGCCTTCGCCTATGCCGGCTACCGCGTGGCACTGATCGACCTGCGCGAGCGCACCCCCGAGGCCTGGCGCGCGCTGCACGACGAGGCGCGTGCCGAGATCGCGGGCAGCCTGACCGGCCTGGCCCGGCTCGGCGTGGTCGACGCGGCACAGGTGGATGCGATCGCCGCACGGGTGGAACTGTTCGACGCGACCGGTGCCGCTGCAGCACTCGCCGGTGCGGAGCTGGTCTTCGAAGGCGTGCCGGAAACCCTGGCGGCCAAGCGCGAGGCCTTCGCGTGCATCAACGCACACTGCCGCGCCGATGCCATCCTCACCTCGACCACCAGCAGCATCCTGGTCACGCAGATCGCCGAATTCGTCGAACGGCCGGAGCGCTTCCTGAACATCCACTGGCTCAACCCGGCCTACCTGATCCCGGTCGTGGAACTGAGCCACCATGCCGGTACCGACCCGGCGGTGCTGGCGCGCGCGAAGGCGCTGATGGAATCGATCGGCAAGCTGCCGGTCGTCTGCGGCCCGACCCCCGGTTACATCGTGCCGCGGCTGCAGGCGCTGGTGATGAACGAGGCGGCCCGGATGATCGAGGAGGGCGCCGCCACGGCCGAGGAAATCGACAAGGCCACGCGCTTCGGCCTCGGCCTGCGCTTCGCGGCGCTCGGCGTGGTGGAGTTCATCGACTTCGGCGGCGCCGACATCCTGTACCACGCCAGCCGCGAGATGTCGGCATCGATCGATGCGCAGCGCTACCGCGCGCCGGCCATCCTCGGCCGGATGATGGACGAGGGCCGACTCGGCCTGAAGACCGGCAGCGGCTTCTACGACTACGCCGGGCGCGACGTCGGCGCCTACCGCAGCGACGTGCTGCTGCGCACCCTCGGCATGCTCCGGCACGCCGGGCTGTGGCAGCCGCCGGCCGAGCACACCCGGGACTGACCCGATGCCGCCCATCCGCCGCGCCTTCGCAGACCTCTCCGTCGGGCAGGTGCACTACGCGCACTGCGGCGATGCCGAACGGCCCGCGGTGCTGCTGCTGCACCAGACGCCGCGCAGCTGGGCCGAGTACCGCGCCGTGCTGCCGCTGCTGGGCCTGCGCTACCGCGCGATCGCGATGGACACGGTCGGCTTCGGCGACTCCTGCGCGCCGCCCTGGCCGCCGAGCATCGAGGCCTGGGCCGCTGTCGCGGTGGAACTGCTCGATGCACTGGGCATCGCACGCGCGCACGTCGTCGGGCATCACACCGGCGGCGTGATTGCTGTGGAACTCGCCGCCGCGCATGCGGCGCGCGTCGGGCGGCTGGTGCTCTCGTCGACGCCCTTCACCGATGCGGCCTTCCGGCGTGCGCGGGTCGACCGGCCGCCGATCGACGAGGTGGCGCCCAGCGAGGATGGCAGCCACCTCGCCGCGTTGTGGCAGAAGCGGCAGGGCTTCTATCCGGCGCAGCGGCCGGACCTGCTGGAGGCCTTCGTGGCCGATGCACTCAAGATCTCCGGACCACTCGAGGGCGGCCACCGCGCGGTGGCGCAGTACCGCATGGAGGACTGCATCGCCCAGGTGCGGCAGCCCGTGCTCCTCCTGCGCGCGCCGTCCGACCCCTTCGCCTCGCCGCACGCTGCCGAACTGGCGGCCCACCTGGCCGATGCGCACATCGTCGACATCGAAGGCGGCATGGTGCCGCTGCCGGACCAGCTGCCCGAGGCCTTCGCGCACGCGGTGCTCGACTTCCTCGACGCCGCGCCCTGAGCGGCGCCAGCGCCCAGCCGCTCAGTCCTCGTCGTCCGTCACCTCGGGTGACGCACTCTCGTGCAGCTCGATCATGCGACGCAGCGTGTTCTTCAGCGCCTCGGCACTCTTCAGGCCGAAGGGCTCGAGCACGCGCCGCTCGTGCTCGGTCGCGAGTTCCATCAGATGCTTCACGGTGCGCTCCCCGTCGTCGGTGATGCGCACCAGCGTGATGCGGCGGTCACTGTCATGGGGCAGCCGTTCGACATGGCCGGCGGCCGCCATGCGGTCGAGCATGCGCGTGACCGTCGGCTGCTTCATCACCGCCACCTGCGCCAGCCGGCCGATGCTGAGCGCCTGGCCCCCGGCCAGCGAGGCCATCACGCGCCATTCCGACACCGAAAAACCGTGTTCCCGCGCGACCTTGTGGAACTCCGAGGAGATCAGGTGGCTGGCTTGCGCCAGCAGCGCCGGAAGGTAGTCATCGACGAAGCGCCGGGGCGCGGGCTGGGCGGGCACGGTGCTTGCTCGTCTAGGGTTATTCATGATTGTGGATAGATTCACATCTAAAGAATATACGCCCATCGCGCATCGTTGCGCGCGGGCTTGCATGGAGCATCATGGCTGAACGTTCCTTTGTCGAAGAGGTCAAGAAGCTACGGCTCGGCGCTGGCGAGGTCTTCAGTGGCGAAGGCATCCTGGCGGTGACCAAGGCGCTGCTCGAATCGGGCGTGGCCTATGTGGCCGGCTACCAGGGCGCGCCGATCTCGCACCTGATGGACGTATTGGCCGACGCGCAGGACATCCTGGCCGAGCAGGGCATCCGTTTCGAGAACAGCGCCAGCGAAGCGACCGCGGCCGCCACGCTGGCCGCCTCGGTGAACTACCCGCTGCGCGGGGCCGTGACCTTCAAGGCAACGGTCGGCACCAATGTGGCCTCCGACGCGCTCGCCAACCTGGCTTCCGGCGGCGTCACCGGCGGCGCGCTGGTGATCGTGGGCGAGGACTACGGCGAAGGCTCCTCGATCATGCAGGAGCGCAGCCATGCCTTCGCGATGAAGTCGCAGATCTGGATGCTCGACCCGCGGCCCAACCTGCCCTCGATCGTCGAAGCGGTGAAGCAGGGCTTCGAGCTGTCCGAGGCGAGCCACACGCCGGTCATGCTGCAGCTTCGCATCCGCGCCTGCCATGTGCACGGACAGTTCGTCGCCTCCGACAACCGTGCACCTTCGTTCACCCTGAAGCAGGCGCTCGAGCAGCCGCAGCGCGACGTCTCGCGCATCGTGCTGCCGCCGGCGAGCTTCGTGCACGAGCAGGAGAAGGTGAACGACCGCTGGCCCGCCGCGGTGCGCTTCATCGAGGAGCGCGGCCTCAACGAGTTCTTCGCGGAGGACGCCGGCGATCTCGGCATCATCGTGCAGGGCGGCAGCTACAACACGCTGATGCGCGCGCTGGAGCGCGTCGGCCTGGCCGACGTCTACGGCAATTCGCAGGTGCCGCTCTATGTCATGAACGTCGCCTACCCGGTGATCGACAGCGAGGTGGTGCGCTTCTGCCGCGGCAAGCGCGCGGTGCTGCTGGTGGAGGAGGGCCAGCCCAACTTCATCGAGCAGAACGTCGCCACGCTGCTGCGCCAGGCCGGCTGCGACACCGCGCTGCACGGCAAGGACCTGCTGCCGGTGGCCGGCGAGTACACCGCGGCCGTGCTGCTGAAGGCCGCACGCGCCTTCTTCGAGCGCTACGAGCGCATCGCGCCGTTGCCGGTCGTGCCCGTCGCACGCAAGGTGATCCCGCTGACGGCGGTGGCGTCGATCGGTGTGGACCAGGCGCCGGAACCCGCACTGGCCCCGATCGACGACACGGTGCATGCCCGGCCGCCGGGCTTCTGCACCGGCTGCCCGGAGCGGCCGATCTTCAGCGCCATCAAGCTGGTCGAGCGCGAGCTCGGCACGCACCACATCAGCGCCGACATCGGCTGCCACCTGTTCTCCATCCTGCCGCCGTTCAACCTCGGCAACACCACCATGGGCTACGGGCTGGGCGCCGCGGGCGCCGCGGCGCTCAACGTGCCGGCGGGCAAGCGCGCCATCTCCGTGATGGGTGACGGCGGCTTCTGGCACAACGGTTTGACGAGCGGCATCGCCAACGCGGTGTTCAACCGCAGCGACAACCTCACCATCGTGGTCGACAACAACTACACGTCGGCGACAGGCGGCCAGGACATCCTGTCCTCGACCGCGCACAACCCCACGCGCAGCACCGGCCACGAGATCGAGCAGGCGGTGCGCGGCGTGGGCGTCAAGTGGGTCAAGACCATTCGCCGCACCTACGACGTGGCCGGCATGCGGCGGCTGCTGCGCGAGGCGCTCACCACCGGCGAGAAGGGCCCGAAGGTGCTGATCGCGCAGTCCGAATGCATGCTCAACAAGCAGCGCCGCGAGAAGCCGCTGGTGCGCAAGGCCGTCGCTGCAGGCCAGCGCGTGGTGCGCGAGAAGTTCGGTGTCGACCCCGACACCTGCACCGGCGACCACTCCTGCATCCGCCTGTCGGGCTGCCCGTCGCTCTCCATCAAGGCGAACCCCGATCCGCTGCGCACCGACCCGGTGGCGCATGTGCTCGACAGCTGCGTGGGCTGCGGCAACTGCGGCGATGTCTCGCATGCGGCGGTGCTCTGCCCGTCGTTCTACAAGGCACAGATCGTGAGCAACCCGAGCTGGTGGGACCGCACCCGCGACAAGATCGGCGGTGCCATCGTGCGCTGGATGCAGCGCGCCGAAGCGAAGCGCCGGGAGGCCTATGCGTTCTGACCTGCAAAGCGCGGTCGGGGCCGGGGGCGAGCCATGAATCAACCGATCAAGATTGCGATCCTCGCCATGGGCGGCGAGGGCGGCGGCGTGCTCGCCGACTGGATCGTCGACCTCGGCGAGCACTGCGGCTACATCGCGCAGACCACCTCGGTGCCCGGCGTCGCGCAGCGCACCGGCGCGACCATTTACTACGTCGAGTTGTTTCCGGAAGCCCGTGCCAAGGCCGACGGCGGCCGTCCGGTGCTGGCGCTGATGCCGCTGCCGGGCGACGTGGATGTCGTACTCGCCTCGGAACTGATGGAGACGGGCCGTGCGGTGCAGCGTGGCCTCGTCACCGCCGATCGGACCACGCTGATCGGCTCCACCCACCGCGTGTACTCGATCGCCGAGAAGTCGGCGATGGGCGATGGCCGGGTCGACAGCGCCCAGCTGGAGCGCCAAGCCGACCGCGCCGCCAAGCGCTACATCCGCTTCGACATGGCCGAGGCGGCGGAGCGGGCCGGCAGCGTGATCAGCGCGGTGCTCTTCGGTGCGCTCGCCGGCGCCGGCGTGTTGCCGTTCAGCCGGGCCCAGTTCGAAGCCACGGTCGAGCGCGGCGGCGTCGGCGTGAAGCCCAGCCTGAAGGCCTTCGGTGCCGCCTTCGATCGCGCGCAGAACGGCGATGCGCCACCGGCCGCCGACGCCGCCACCGCCGCCGCAGCGCCGCCGCAGCCGCGCCATGCGGCGGTGCGGGCGCTCGTCGAGCGGGTGCAGCAGCGCTTTCCCGCCGGGTCGCAGGCGCTGCTGCTCGAAGGCGTGCGCCGGCAGATCGACTACCAGGACACCGCCTATGCCGCGACCTATCTCGACCGGCTCGCGCCGTTCTACGAACGCACGACCGATGACGGCATCCGCCTGGCCGACGCCGTCGCCCGGCACCTCGCGCTCTGGATGTCCTACGAGGACACCGCCCGCGTCGCCGCGTTGAAGACCCGTGCCACCCGCTTCGACCGGGTGCGCGAGGAGTCGCGCGTGCAGCCCGGCCAGGTGATGGCGATCCACGAGTACATGCATCCGCGGCTGCAGGAGATCTGCGAGACGCTGCCGGGCGGCATCGGCCGCTGGCTGGCCGGCTCCGGCCTGCCGCGCCGCCTGGTCGAGCGGCTCACGCGCGAGGGCCGGGTGGTGCGCACCAGTTCGCTGGGCGGCTACCTGCTGCTGCGGGCGGTGGCGAGCGCACGTCGCTGGCGCCGTTCGACGGTCCGCTTCGCGCAGGAGAACGCGCTGATCGAAGGCTGGCTGTCGCGCATTGCTCAGGCCGCAGAACGCAACCCGCAACTGGCCGTCGAGATCGCGGAATGCCAGCGGCTGGTCAAGGGCTACAGCGACACCCACGAGCGTGGCCTGCGCAACTACACGCTGGTGATGGACGCCGCGGAACGCGCCGGCCCCCAACTGGCACCCGCCACCCTGCGCGAGCTGCGCGATGCCGCGCTGGCCGACGAGCACGGCGACCGCCTGCGCGCCGCGCTCGCGCGCCATGCGCTGGCCTGAGCCGAGTGAGTCCCCGAGGAACGCCACCCATGTCGCATCCCGCCACCGCCCAGCTCACCGTCCGCGTCGCCGAGGCGGCCCTGCTCAATCCGCTGATCCGCCAGTTCCGCCTGGTGGCTGCCGACGGCGCGCCGCTGCCCGGCTTCGAGCCCGGCGCGCATGTGCGGGTGCAGGTGACGCTGCCCGATGGCCGCACCGACTGGCGCCACTATTCGCTGATCGACACCGACGGCCGACCCGACACGACCGCGGCGCCCGCGGCCTATTGCATCGCCGTGCGTCGCGAGGCCGATGGCCGCGGCGGCTCGCGCTTCATGCACGAGCAAGTGCAGCCCGGCGCGCTGCTGCAGATCGAGGCGCCGAAGAACGACTTCCCGCTGGACGCGCCCGGCGGCGCCACCGTGCTGGTGGCCGGCGGCATCGGCGTGACGCCGCTCATCGCGATGGCGGCGCGCCGCGTGGCCGAAGGCGCGCCCGTGCGCATGCACTACGCGGGTCGCAGCCGCGCGCTGATGGCCTATCTGCCGGAGCTCGATGAGCTGCTGGGCGAACGCTTGTCGGTGCATGCCGACGACGAGGCCGGCCGGCCATTCGACGTCGCGGCGCTGCTCGACGCCTGCGATGCCGAGGACCACCTCTACCTCTGCGGCCCGAAGGTGATGCTCGACGCGGTGCTGGCGGCCACCCAGGCGCGCGGCTGGCCGACCGGGCGGGTGCATTTCGAACTCTTCACCGAGCCGGTGGTGGAAGAGGGCGACCGGCCCTTCGAGGTCGAACTGGCGCAGTCGGGCCAGCGCTTCACCGTGGCGGCCGACCAGAGCCTGCTCGACTGCCTGATCGAGAACGGCTGCGACCCGATGTTCGACTGCAAGCGCGGCGAATGCGGCGTCTGTGCCGTGCCGGTGATCGATGGTGAGATCGACCACCGCGACTACGTGCTGAGCGCCCGCGAGAAGGCCGAGGGCAACGTGATGCAGATCTGCATCTCGCGCGCCAAGGGTGCCCGCCTGGTGCTCGACCTCTGACGCGCTGGAACGAACGAGGACCCACACGATGACGACCTACCGAGGCAACCCCGACGCCGTTCGCGCCCTGGTGCAGCCCGACCGCGTGCACCGCGACCTGTACATCAGCCAGGAACTGTTCGAACTCGAACAGGAGCACTTCTTCGCCAACACCTGGAACTACGCCGGCCACGACAGCCAGCTGCCCGAGCCCGGCGACTACATCCGGGTGGAGATCGCCGGCCGGCCGCTGATCGTGGTGCGCCACACCGACCGCTCGGTGCGGGTGCTGATGAACCGCTGCGCCCACAAGGGCTCGCAGCTGGTGAACGCGCCCTGCGGCAACACCGGCAAGTTCTTCCGCTGCCCCTACCACGCCTGGACCTTCCGCACCGACGGCTCGCTGCTGGCGATCCCGCTGAAGAACGGCTATGAGGGCACGCAGCTGCACGAATGCGAATCCGGCAAGGGCCTGGTCGCCGTGAAGAACGTGCGGCTGTACCGCGGCTTCATCTTCGTGAAGATCAACGACGTGGGGCCGGACTTCGAGAGCTACTTCGGCGACTCGCTCAGCTCGATCGACAACATGGCCGACCGCTCCCCGGAGGGCGAGCTCGAGATCGCCGGCGGCTGCCTGCGCTTCATGCACCAATGCAACTGGAAGATGTTCGTCGAGAACCTGAACGACACCATGCATCCGATGGTGGCGCACGAATCGTCCGCCGGCACCGCCAAGGCGATGTGGGCCGGCCAGCCGGCCGACGCCCCCAAGCCGATGGCCATCGAGCAGTTCGTGCCCTTCATGTCCGACTACAAGTTCTTCGAGGACATGGGCGTGCGCACGTACGACAACGGCCACAGCTTCACCGGCGTGCACTTCAGCATCCACAGCAAGTACAAGCCGATCCCCGCCTACGACGAGGCGATGAAGGCGCGCTACGGCGAGGAGAAGACGGCGCAGATCCTCGGCATGGCGCGGCACAACACCGTGTACTACCCGAACCTGACGATCAAGGGCGCGATCCAGTCGATCCGCGTGGCGCGGCCGATCGCGGCCGACCGCACGCTGGTCGAGAGCTGGACCTTCCGCCTCAAGGGCGCGCCCGACGAGCTGTTGCAGCGCACCACCATGTACAACCGCCTCATCAACTCCCCCTTCTCTGTCGTGGGCCACGATGACCTGCAGGCCTACCGCGGCATGCAGGCCGGCCTGCATGCCAGCGGCAACGACTGGGTCAGCCTGCACCGCAACCACGATGCGGCCGAGGTCCGCGGCGGCGAGATCACCACCGTGGGCACCAGCGAGCTGCCGATGCGCAACCAGTACCGCGCCTGGAGCCGCTACATGACGGAGACCATGTGATGGCGGCGGAACTGCAAGCGGCCATTGCCCCCTCGCGCGAGGCGTTGATCGACTTCGTGGTGCGCGAGGCGCGCCTGCTCGACGAGCGTGCGTACGACGCCTGGAACGCGCTCTTCACCGACGACGCCTTCTACTGGATCCCGCTGGTGCCCGACCAGGCGGACGGCATCCATCACACCTCGCACCTGTATGAAGACAAGCTGCTGCGCGACCTGCGCATCGAGCGGCTCAAGAGCCCGCGGGCCTTCTCGCAGCAGCCGCCGAGCCGCTGCCACCACCTGCTGCAGGCGCCCACCGTCGAGGTCTACGAACCGTCGGCCAACCACTATGTGTTGCGCACCGAGTTCCACTACACCGAGTCGCAGGGCGACGAGCTGCAGTTCTACGTCGGCACCTGCTTCCACCACCTCACCGTGGTCGACGGCGCGCTGCGCATGACGCTCAAGCGGGTCAACCTGCTCAACTGCGACGCGGCGCTGCCCGCGGTGCAGCTCTTCCTGTGAGCCTCTGAGCACCGCCCGATGCACACCGTCCACGACGCCTTCGCCACCACCGCGGCCCGCACGCCGGGGGCCGACTTCCTGTTCACCGAAGCGGTGACCGCTGCGGCTTACGGCATCGCGCCGGGCGCCATCGCCTGGGGCGCCGCAGCCGCCGAGGTCGAGCGCCTGCGTGCCGCCTACGCGGCGGCCGGCTACGGCCACGGCCACCGGGTGGCGCTGCTGCTGGAGAACCGGCCGGCCTTTCTGTTTCACTGGTTCGCGCTGAACGCGTTGGGTGCCAGCGTGGTGCCGGTGAACGCCGACATGCGCTCGGCCGAGTTGAGCTACCTGATCGGCCACAGCGAGGCCGTGCTGGCGGTGACGCTGCCCGAGCGGGCCTCCGACCTGCGCAGTGCCGCCGCGCAGGCCGGCGTGGCCGGCTTCGCCACCATGGCGCCCGACGGCGCGGTGCCGCCCGCCGCGACCGCGCCGCCACGTGCCGGCGAGCCGGTGGGCGCGGCCACCGAATGCGCGCTGCTCTACACCTCGGGCACCACCGGCCGGCCCAAGGGCTGCATCCTGTCGAACACCTACTTCCTGAACGCCGGCAGCTGGTACGCCGCGCTCGACGGCGTGTGCAGCATCCGGCCCGACACCGAGCGCGTCATGACGCCGCTGCCGCTGACGCACATGAACGCGATGGCCTGCTCGACCATGGTGGTGCTGATCGCCGGCGGCTGCCTGGTGCAGCTCGACCGCTTCCATCCGCGCAGCTGGCTGCAGAGTGCGCGCGAAAGCGGCGCGACGGTGGTGCACTACCTGGGCGTGATGCCGGCGATGCTGCTGTCGGCACCGCCGTCGCCGGCGGACCGTGACCATGCCATCCGCTGGGCCTTCGGCGCGGGCGTCGATCCCAAGCACCACGCCGCCTTCGAGGAGCGCTTCGGCTTCCCGCTGGTGGAGGCCTGGGCGATGACCGAGACCGGTGTGGCCGCCTGCATCATGGCCAACCGCGAACCCCGCCTGGTCGGCCGCGCCTGCTTCGGCCGCCAGCCCGAGTTCGTCGAAGTGCGGCTGGTCGACGATGCCGGGCAGGCGAGCGGGGTCGACGCACCGGGCGAACTGTGGGTGCGCTCGGCCGGCGGCGATCCGCAGCGCGCCTTCTTCTCGGGCTACCTGAAGGACGAGGCCGCCACCGCCGAGGCCTGGGCCGACGGCTGGTTCCACACCGGCGACCTGGTGCGCCGGGATGCCGAGGGCAACTTCTTCTTCGTCGACCGCAAGAAGAACGTCATCCGCCGCAGTGGCGAGAACATCTCGGCCGTCGAGGTCGAGAGCGTGCTGAACCAGCACCCCGCGGTGAAGGCCTCGGCCGTCGCCGCCACGCCCGATGCGGTGCGCGGCGACGAGGTGCTCGCCTGCATCGTGCTCAAGGAGCCGGCCGACCTGCAGCGCCAGCCGGGGCTCGCGGCCGACATCGTGGCGCACGCGCTGGCCCAGCTCGCCTATTACAAGGCGCCGGGCTATGTCGCCTTCGTCGATGCGCTGCCGCTCACCCCGTCGCAGAAGATCCAGCGCGGCGAGCTGCGCGTGCTCGCGCAGGCCCTGCCGGCGCAACCGCACTGCGTCGACACGCGTGCCATGAAGAAGAGGCAGGCGTGATGGCCCCATCGAAACGCAGTTCCTACGACGGCGTGGCGGTGGCCGTGCCCATCACCGTGCCCTACGTGCGCTACGCCACCGAGGGCGCGCACTGGTTCATCGGCCGGGCGCTCGATGCGCTGGTGCGGGGCGCCGGCGTGGCGAAGGACGACATCGACGGCCTGTCGCTCAGCAGCTTCTCGCTCGCGCCCGACACGGCCGTGGGCGTGACGCAGCACCTGGGCCTGTCGCCGCGCTGGCTCGACCATGTGCCGACCGGCGGCGCATCGGGCGTGATGTGCCTGCGGCGCGCGGCACGCGCAGTGCAGGCGGGCGATGCCGACATCGTCGCGTGCATCGGTGCGGACACCAACCACGTCGACTCCTTCCGCCAGACGCTCGGCAGCTTCAGCAACTTCGCGCGCGATGCCAGCTACCCGTACGGCTCCGGCGGGCCGAACTCGATCTTCGCGATGATCACCGCGAACTACATGCGCCAGTACGGCGCGACGCGCGAGGACTTCGGCCGCATCTGCGTCGACCAGCGCACCAACGCGCTCGGCAACCCGAACGCGATGTTCAAGAAGGCGCTCACGCTCGACGAGTACATGGCCGCGCGCCCGATCTCCGACCCGATCCACCTGTTCGACTGCGTGATGCCCTGCGCCGGCGCCGACGCCTTCCTGGTGATGAGCGAGGCGCGCGCCCGCGACCTCGGCCTGGCGCACGTCGTGGTGCGCGGCGCCATCGAGCGCCACAACGCCTTCTCCGACGACCCGGTGATGGTGCGCGGCGGCTGGCTGCAGGACCGCGATGACCTCTATGCACAGGCCGGCGTCGGCCCCGAAGCGCTCGACTTCGTCCAGACCTATGACGACTACCCGGTGATCGTGATGATGCAGTTCGAGGACCTCGGCTTCTGCGAGAAGGGCGAGGGCCCGGCCTTCGTGCAGTCGCACACCATGGCCTTCGACGGCAGCTTCCCGAACAACACCAGCGGCGGGCAATTGTCGGCGGGGCAGGCGGGTGCGGCGGGTGGCTTCCTCGGCATGGTCGAGGCGATCCGGCAACTCACCGACCAGGCCGGCCCGCGCGCCGTGCCCGATGCGCAACTGGGCCTCGTCGCCGGCTTCGGCATGGTGACCTACGACCGCTGCCTGTGTACAGGCGCCGTCATTCTGGGAAGGTCGTCATGACGATGCCGATGATGCGCCCCCCGCGCAAGAACCCGGTGCTGCGCACCCGGCAGATGAACCTGCCGCCCGGCGCACGCGGGCGCGTGGCACTCGGCCTCACCGCTGCGGCGGCCGAAGGCCGCTTCGAGCTGCAGACCTGCGAGCAATGCGGCACGGTGCAGTACCCACCGCGCGAGGTCTGCCACCGATGCCTCTCGACCGCGCTGCGCTGGCGCGCGCAGAGCGGCGAGGGCGAGCTGCTCGGCAGCACCACGCTGCATCACAGCAACGACCTGTTCTTTCGCGAGCGGCTGCCCTGGCGGCTCGGCCTGGTGCGGCTCGATGCCGGCCCCACGCTCATGGTCCACCTGCACGGCGAGGTCGGCGAGGCGCCGCAGCGCGTGCGCGTGGGCGCCCATCTCGATCGCGCGGGCCAGGCCGTGCTCATCGGTTTCCCGAAGGAAGGAAGTGCCCATATGGCCGACGACAAGATGCTGCGCGAGATGACCAGCGACCCCAAGTTCCGCAAGGTGCTGGTGACGGACGGCAAGACCGAGACCGGCCAGGCCCTGGTGCGCGCGCTGGTCAAGGCCGGCGCCGACCTCGTCTGGGTCGGCCATGCCGAGCCCTGGAAGAAGATGGGCGACGGCCTGGACGACATCTCCGCGCTGCCGCAGGTGACGCTGGTCCCGCTGGACCTGACCAACGGGCGGCAGGTGACGGAACTGGCGGGCTCCATCGGCGGCAAGGTCGACATCGTGATCAACAACGCCGAGGTGCACCGCACCTTCGGCATCGGTGCACGACGCGGCACCGACGTGGCCAAGGCCGAGATGGACGTCAACTACTTCGGCCTGCTGCGCCTGGCCCAGGAGTTCGGCCCGGCGCTCAAGGGCCGTTCGGCCGACGGCCCCACCGGCGCCACGGCCTGGGTCAACCTGCTGTCGATCTACGCGCTGGCGAACTTCCCGCCGCACGGCACCTTCAGCGCATCGAAGGCGGCTGCGCATTCGCTTGCGCAGTGCCTGCGCGCCGAGATGCGCCCGGCGGGCATCCGCGTGGTGAACGTGTTCCCCGGCCCGATCGACGACGACTGGAACCAGCACACGCCGCCGCCCAAGCTCGCACCCGCCACGCTGGCCAACGCCATCGTCAAGGCCCTGCGCGACGGCGTGGAAGACGTCTATCCGGGCGACGTGGCACAGGAATGGCTCGAGCGCTGGCGCGACAACCCCAAGGTGCTGGAACGCGAACTCGCCAATGGCGGCAGCTGAGAGCAGGAGCACACATGACGACCCCCTCGACCGACCTGATGTCCGCCACCGAGATCCTCGGCGGCCTGGTGAGCGCGATGGCCAGCGGCCGCATCCGCGTGATCGACCTGACCCAGACCCTCACGCCCGACTTCCCGCAGATCGCGCTGCCGCCCGAGATGGGCCAGTGCTGGCCCTTCCGCATCGAGGAAGTCTCGAAGTACGACGAGCGCGGGCCGGGCTGGTACTGGAACAACTTCTCCTGCGGCGAACACACCGGCACCCACTTCGATGCGCCGATCCACTGGATCTCCGGGCGCGACCTGCCGAACAATTCGGTCGACACCATCCCGCCGCAGAACTTCGTGGCGGCGGCCTGCGTGATCGACTGCTCGCCGCAGGTGAAGGACGACCCCGACTACCTGCTCACGCTGGCAGACATCGAGGACTGGGAAGCGCGCCATGGCCGCATTCCCAAGGGCGCCTGGGTGCTGATGCGCACCGACTGGTCCAAGCGCGAAGACCCCGAGGCCTACCAGAACTTCGACGAGACCGGGCAGCACACGCCGGGCCCGAGCACGGAAGCCGTGCGCTTTCTGGTGGAGCAGCGCGACGTGCTGGGCTTCGGCTCCGAGGCCATCGGCACCGACGCGGGGCAGGGCTACCACCTGCGCCCGCCGTACCCGTGCCACTACTACATGCACGGGGCGGGGCGCTACGGCCTGCAGTGCCTGTGCAACCTCGACCTGCTGCCCGAGGCCGGCGCGGTGCTGATCTGCCCGCCGCTGAAGATCGAGAAGGGCAGCGGCAGCCCGCTGCGCGTGCTCGCCCTGGTGGAGCAGACGTCATGAGCGCCCGCAAGGTGGCGGCTGTCACCGGCGGCAGCGCCGGCATCGGCAAGGCGATCTGCCAGGACCTGCTCGACAAGGGCTACCAGGTGATCTCGCTGGCACGGCGCGCGAGCGATATCGCGCACCCGCGCATGCACAGCATCGAGGTCGACCTGATGGACCGCGCCGCCACCGCCGAGGCGGCACGCCAGCTCGCGCATCAGTACGAAGTCACGACGCTGGTGCACAACGCCGGCGTCATCCGCCCGGCACTGATCGCCGACGTGAAGCTCGAAGACCTCGACGCGCTGGTCGACCTGCACCTGGGCTGCGCGGTGCAGCTCGTACAGGCGGTGCTGCCCGCCATGCGCGACCAGCGCTTCGGCCGCATCGTGCTGATGTCGTCCCGCGCCGCCGTCGGTGCGCAGTCGCGCACCAGCTATTCCGCGACCAAGGCCGGCATGCTGGGCATGGCGCGCACCTGGGCGCTGGAGCTCGCGCCCGAGGGCATCACTGTCAACGTGGTGGCGCCGGGGCCGGTGCGCACGGACATGTTCTACGACATCGTGCAGGCCGGCGAGCGGGAGCGCGCGCTGGCCGCCTCGATACCGGTGCGGCGCCTGGGCGAGGCGGACGACGTCGCCCGTGCCGTCGGCTTCTTCGCCGACGCGGCCAACAGCTTCGTCACCGGCCAGGTGCTCTACGTCTGCGGCGGCACCAGCGTCGGGAGCCTCACGCTGTGAACGCGCTCGCCTCCATCTCTCTCACCACCCACGGAAGGATCGCCATGAACGTCTCGTCACGCCAATTCCTGCGCACCGGCATCGCGCTCGCTCTCGGCACGCTCACGTCGCTCGCGGCGATGAGTGCGCTGGCGGCCGATCTCAAGGTCGGCTTCATCACCTCCCTGTCCGGCCCGGTGTCCTCGCTGGGCATCCCCTACGAGAAGGGCATGAAGGCCGCCGTGGCCTACCGCTCCGAACTCAACGGGCGCAAGGTGCAACTGGTGCAGCTCGACGACGCGTCCGACCCGTCGACGGCGGCGCGCAATGCGCGCAAGCTCATCGACGAGGAGAAGGTCGACGTGATCATCGGCACCGCGGGTTCGCCCGGCGCACTGGCCATCGCCGCCGTCGCGCGGGAAACCAAGACGCCGCTGATCTCCATCGCCAATGCCAACCTGCCGGGCGAGGAGGGCGCCTGGATGGTGACCCTGCCGCAGCCGGCGCCGCTGATGGTCAGTGCGGTGGTCGAGCGCATGAAGAAATCAGGCGTGAAGACGGTGGGCTACATCGGCTTCTCCGACGCCTGGGGCGACCTGGTCTACGACGCGCTGCAAAAGAGCGTCGAGCCCGCCGGCATCAAGGTGGTGAGCAACGAACGCTATGCGCGGGCCGATGCCTCGGTCACCGGCCAGGTGCTCAAGATCGTGGCGCTCAGGCCCGATGCGGTCATCACCGGCACCTCGGGCACGCCCGGCGCGCTGCCCTACATCGCGCTGGCCGAGCGCGGCTACAAGGGCCAGATCTACGGCATGCATGCGTTGATCAACCCCGACTTCGTGCGGGTCGGCGGCACCGCGGTCGAAGGCCTGCTCGCACCGACCGGCCCGGTGATCGTGGCCGAGCAGCTGCCCGACTCGAACCCGATCCGCAAGGTGTCGATGGACTTCCGCGCGGCCTACCAGAAGGCCAACGGCGCGGCACCCACGGATGCCTTCTCGGCCTACTCCTTCGACGCCTGGTTGCTGTTCCTGGACGCCGCCTCGCGCACCAAGGGCGAGCCCGGCACGCCGGCGTACCGCATCGCGCTGCGCGACGCCATCGTCAGCACCAAGGAGCTGGTCGGCACCCACAGTGTCTACAACTTCAAGCCCACCGAGCGCTACGGCTCGGACGAACGCTCGCGCGTGATCGTGAAGCTCGAAAAAGGCCAGTGGAAGCTGGTGCCCTGAGCCCGTCCTTCACCGTCATCACCCCATCGATCGAACCATGAACAAGCCCACATCCCTCCTGGCCGCCGCGGCGCTGGCGCTGTCCGTCGCGCAGGCCGTCGCTGCCGATCTCAAGATCGGCTTCATCAGCTCGCTGTCCGGGCCGGTCGCGGCCCTCGGCATCCCCTACGAGAAAGGCATCCGCGCGGCCATCGCCGAGCACCCGTCCATCGGCGGGCGCAAGGTCGAGCTGATCGTGCTGGACGACGCATCGGACCCGACCACCGCCGGACGCAATGCCCGCAAGCTGGTGGTCGACGACAAGGTCGACGTGCTGATCGGCACCTCCGGCGTGCCCGGCGCGATGGCGATCGCCGCGGTGGCGCGCGAACTCAACGTCCCGCTCATTTCGCCGACGCCGGTCACCATCCCGGGGCCGGAAGGCGTCTGGACGGTGACCGTGTCGCAGCCGTTCCCGCTGATGGTGTCGGCGGTGGTCGAGCGCATGAAGAAGTCCAACGTGAAGTCGGTCGCCTTCATCGGCTTCTCGGACGCGCTGGGCGACCTGGCCTACGACTCGCTGCAAAAGAGCGCCGAGGCCGCGGGCATCAAGGTGGTCACCAACGAGCGCTATGCGCGCAGCGATTCGTCGGTCGCCGGCCAGGTGCTGAAGATCGTGGCGCAGCGGCCCGACGCGGTGTTCGCCGGCAACTCCGGAACGCCTGGTGCCTTGCCCTACATCGGCCTGGCCGACCGTGGCTACAAGGGCCAGATCTACGGCACGCACGGCCTGATCAATGCCGACTTCGTGCGCGTGGGCGGCAGCGCCATCGAAGGCCTGCAAGTGCCCAGCGGCCCGGTGCTGGTGGCCGACCAGTTGCCCGACAGCAACCCGATCAAGAAGGTCTCGCTCGCCTTCCGCGCGGCCTACCAGAAGACGCACGGCAGCGTCCCGACCGATGCCTTCTCTTCCTACACCTACGACGCCTACCTGCTGCTGGCCGATGCGGCTGCGCGCACCAAGGGCGAGCCCGGCACGCCGGCCTTCCGCACCGCGCTGCGCGACGCCATCGTCACGACGAAGGAGCTGGTGGGCACGCACGGCGTCTACAACTTCAGGCCCGACAACCGCTACGGCTCCGACCAGCGTGCGGTGGTGATCGTGAAGATGGAGAAGGGCCAGTGGAAGCTGGTGCCCTGAGGCGCAGGAGCCACGTCGCCATGTCCAGCCGCTACCGAGGCCGACCCGACGCCGTCCGTGCGCTGGTGCAGGACGACCGCGTCCACCGCGACCTGTACCTGAGCGAGGAGCTGTTCGCCCTGGAGCGGGAGCAGTTCTTCGCCGCCACCTGGAACTACCTCGGCCACGCGAGCCAGGTGCCGAACGCGGGCGACTACCTCACGCAGGACATCGCCGGCCGTCCGCTGGTGATGGTGCGCCAGCCCGACGGCGGGCTGAAGGTGCTCTACAACCGCTGCGCCCACAAGGGCACGCAGCTGGTGAGCGACGCCTGCGGCAATGCCGGCAAGTTCTTCCGCTGCCCGTACCACGCCTGGACCTACCGGCTCGACGGTGCGCCGCTGGCCCTGCCGCTGAAGGCCGGCTACGAGGGCACGCAGCTGCGGCAGTGCGAATCCGGCCGCGGCATGGTGGCGCTGGCGCATGTGGCGGTCTACCGCGACTTCGTCTTCGTGCGGCTGAGCGAGGCCGGGCCTTCCTTCGAGGACTACTTCGGCGACGTGCTGCAGGCGATCGACAACCTGGTCGACCGCTCGCCCGAGGGTCGGCTGGTGGTCGCGGGCGGCGCGATGCGCAACATCATCCATTGCAACTGGAAGATGTACCTGGAGAACATCAACGACACGGTGCACCCGATGTCCACGCACGAGTCGGCCACGCAGGCGGCCAACCAGCTGTGGGAGGGCCACGGGCCGGACGAGCCCAAGCCGATGGCGATGGAGCAGATCCTGCCTTTCGGCGCGGGCTACGACTTCTTCGACCGCATGGGCGGGCGGGTGTTCGCCAACGGGCACAGCCTGCTCGGCGTGAACTTCAGCATCCATTCCAACTACGCGCAGGTGCCCGAGTACGAGGCGGCGATGACCGCGGCGCATGGCGCGGAGCGGGCCGCAGACATCCTGCAGCGCTCGCCGCAGAACGCGGTGCTGTTCCCCAGCCTGGCAGCCAAGGGCTCGCCGCAGGCCATCCGCGTGATCCGTCCGCTCGCGGCCGACCGAACGCTGGTGGAGGCCTGGGCCTTTCGGCCGGCCGGCGCGCCGGATCTGCTCTTCGAGCGTTCGCTCACCTACAACCGGCTGGTGTTCTCGCCGATGTCGATCGTCGCGCACGACGACGTCGCGCTGTTCGAGAGCATGCAGCAGGGCCTGCGCGCCGACGGCAACGAATGGATCAGCCTGCACCGCGACCACCGCGCGGGCGAGGCCGACACGCCGGTACAGACCGTCAACGGCACCAACGAGATCCTGATGCGCAACCAGTTCCGCGCCTGGGCGCACTTCATGACGCAGGGCATGGAGGCGGCGGCATGACGGACGGCCTGTTCACGGAAGACGTCCTGTCGCGCTTCGTCGAGGACGAAGCCGCGTTGCTCGACGACGGCCGCTACGACGAATGGCTGGCGCGCTTCGCGGCCGATGGCCACTACTGGGTGCCGCTCCTGGGCGCGCGCCAGGCCGACCCGCACACCCACAACTCGATCGCCTACGAAGACCGGCTGCTGCTGCAGCTGCGCATCGAGCGGCTGAAGAACCCGCGGGCCCATTCGCAGCATCCGCCCAGCCAGGGGCAGCATGTGCTGCAGCGCCCGCGCGTGGAGTCCATCGATGCGCAGGCCGGCCAGGCGGTGCTGCGGACCCCCTTCGTCTACATCGAGGCGCGCGGCGAGCGCGAGCTGCTGCTGACCGGCCGCTACCGCCACACGCTGGTGCGCGAGGCCGGCGTGCTGCGCATGCAGCAGAAGCGCGTCGACCTGCTGCAGCCGGAGCGGCCGCTGCCGGCGATCCAGTTGTTCATCTAGTTCCTTCCTTCCATTCATTCACCCACGAGGCCCCCGCCATGAAGCGCTTGATCCGGACCCTGACACGCTGCGCCACCGCAGCCGCCGCCCTGGCCACCTTCGCCGTCTTCCTGCCAGCCGCGCAGGCGGCCGACCTGAAGGTGGGCCTGAGCGTTTCGCTTTCCGGCCCCAACTCGTCGCTGGGCGTGCCCTACGCCAAGGGCATGCAGGCAGCGCTCGCGTACAAGGGCGAGGTCAATGGCCGCAAGATCCAGCTGGTGGTGCTCGACGACGGCTCCGACCCGACCACCGCCGGGCGCAACGCGCGCAAGCTGGTGGAGGAGGAGAAGGTCGACGTGCTCATGGGCACCTCGGGCGTGCCCTCGGCCATCGCGATGGCGCAGGTCGGGCGCGAGTCGAAGACCGCGCTGATCGGGCTCACCCCGATCATGCTCGACCCGGCCGAGAACCCCTGGGTCATGACGGTGGCGCAACCCACCCAGCTCATGATCGATGCGGTGGTCGAACGCATGAAGCGCAATGGCGTCAAGAGCGTGGGCTACATCGGCTTCTCCGACGCCTGGGGCGACCTGGTGTACGCCGCGCTGATGAAAGCCGCGCCAGCGGCCGGCATCACGGTGCTGGGCAACGAGCGCTATGCCCGCTCGGATGCATCGGTCACCGGTCAGGTGCTCAAGCTGCTCGCGCTCAAGCCCGAGGCGGTGATGACCGGCGGCGCCGGCACCCCCGGCGCGCTGCCCTTCCTCGCACTGCAGGAGCGCGGCTTCAAGGGCGGCGTGTATGGCCAGCACGGCCTGATCAACCCCGACTTCGTGCGCGTCGTGGGCGCGGCGGGGCAGGGGGCGCTGATGCCCACCGGCCCGGTCATCGTGGCCGAGCAACTGCCGGCGGATCACCCGAGCAAGAAGATCGGGCTCGATTTCCGGGCCGTGTTCCAGAAGGTCAACAACGCGCCGACCACCGACGCGTTCTCGGCCTACTCCTTCGACGGCTGGCTGGTCTTTGCCGACGCAGCGGCCCGTGCCATGGCCAAGGCCGAGCCCGGCACGCCGGAGTTCCGGGTCGCCCTGCGCGATGCCATCTTCAGCACCAAGGAGCTGGTGGGCGTGCACGGCGTCTACACCTTCAAGCCCGGCAACCTCTACGGCGTCGACGAACGCGCCCGGGTGATCGTCAAACTCGACAACGGCCAGTGGAAGCTCGCCCCTTGATCCCGTCCATCCAACGCCTTCCACGTCCCCCCGCACGGAGCAGCGCACGATGAGTTGGGACATCGCACTCATCCTCGGCATCGACGGCCTGGCCAACGGCGCGGTGTACCTGCTCGCCGGGCTCGGCCTGGTGCTGATCTTCTCGGTCACGCGGGTCGTCTTCGTGCCTTTCGGCGACGTTGCCGCCTTCGCGGCACTGACGCTCGCCGCCTTCGAGACCGGCCGCACGCCGCCGACCATCGGCCTGGTGCTCACGCTGGCTGCCATCGCGGTGGGGGTCGAAGTGGTCGCGCTGGTGCGCCGCCACGAAGCCGCGCGCATCCCGAAGGCGATCCTGTGCTGGGGCGTGCTGCCCGCGATCCCCTGCCTGCTCGCGTGGCTCGCCGCGCGCAGCGGCATGCCGGCGGCGGTGCAGATCGTCGCGTCGGTGCTGCTGGTGGTGCCGATCTCGCCGCTGCTCGCGCGCATCGTGTTCCAGCCCATCGCCGATGCCTCGGTGCTGGTGCTGCTGATCGTGTCGCTGGCGCTGCACTTCCTGCTCTCGGGCCTGGGCCTGCTGTTCTTCGGACCCGAAGGCTCGCGCACCCAGCCGCTGGCTTCGGGCGTGCTGACCCTGGGCGACGGCTTCACCGTCAGCGCGCAGGTGATCCTGATGGTCGGCTCGGCCGTGGTGCTGAGTGGTCTGTTCTTCCTGGTGTTCGAGCGCACCGTGGCCGGCAAGGCGCTGCGGGCCACGGCCGTGAACCGGGTGGGCGCGCGGCTGGTCGGCATCCGGCCGGCACGCACCGCCATCCTGGCCTACGGCTGCGCGTCGCTGCTGGCCGGGCTGATCGGCGTGCTGATCGCGCCGGTGACCACGATGTACTACGACTCTGGCTTCATCATCGGCCTGAAGGCCTTCGTGGCGGCCATCATCGGCGGCCTGGTGAGCTACCCGATCACCGCGATCGGGGCGATCGCGGTCGGCCTGGTCGAGAGCTTCGCGTCGTTCTGGAGCGGTGCCCTGAAGGACGTGATCGTCTTCAGCCTGCTGATTCCGGTGCTGATGCTGCGTTCCTTCATGAGCGTGCATTCGGAAGAGGAAGAAGACGAGGTGGACCAATGAGCGCCCTTGCTTCCAGCCGTTCGTCCGGCCGTTTCTCGCGCCGCCTCTGGCTCGGCCTGCTGGTGCTGGCCTTCGCGCTGGCGCCGCTGGTGACAGGCAGTTTCACCATCTCGTTGATGAACGACATCGGCATCGGCGCGCTGGTCGCGCTCGGCCTGGTGCTGCTGACCGGCGTGGGCGGGGCCACCTCCTTCGGGCAGGCCGCCTTCGTCGGCATCGCGGCCTACGCGACCGCCTGGCTCACCACCACGCAGGGCATGTCGCCGTGGATCGGGCTGCTGTTCGCACTGCTGCTCACCGGGCTGTCGGCGCTGGCCATCGGCATGCTCACGCTGCGCCTGGGCGGGCACTTCCTGCCGCTGTCGACCATCGCCTGGGGACTGTCGATCGCGATGCTCTTCGGCAACGTCGATGCGCTGGGCCGGCACACCGGCCTGTCCAACATCCCGGCGCTGCGCGTCGGCACCTGGGTGCTGTCGGACCCGCGCTCGATCTACTACCTGATCTGGAGCATCGTGGGGCTCGCCTTCCTGTTCAGCCAGAACCTGCTGCAGTCGCGGCCGGGCCGCGCCATCCGCGGGCTGCGCGGTGGGGCGACCCTGCTGGCGAGCGTGGGGGCCGACGCCTACCGCGTGCGGCTCACGCTCTTCGTCACCGCGGCCTTGCTCGCGGGCATCGCGGGCTGGCTCTATGCCCACATGAACCGCTTCGTGAGCCCGGCCCCCTTCGACGTGCGCGCCAGCATCGAGTACCTGCTGATGGCGGTGGCCGGCGGGCTCGGCCAGCTCACGGGTGCGCTCGTCGGTGCGGCGCTGGTGCTGGTGCTGAAGAACGGGCTGCAGGACGTGCTGCCGATGCTCACGCAACGCGCCGGCCAGCTCGAGGCCATCGCCTTCGCGACCCTGTTCATCCTGCTGCTGCACTTCGCGCGCAGCGGGCTGATGGGCTTCGTGCGGCGCATCACCAAGGGCCGCTTCCAGGCGCCGCCGTCCACGGCGCCCAGCGAACCGGTGGCACCGCTGCCGCAGCGCGCGCTGCCCGCGCGCGGCACCCGCATCCTGTCAGTCGAGGGCGCCGTCAAGCGCTTCGGCGGCCTGGTGGCGGTGAACGACGTGAGCTTCGAGGTGAACGCCGGCGAGATCATCGGCCTGATCGGCCCCAACGGTGCCGGCAAGTCGACCATGTTCAACCTGCTGACCTGCACCGCACCGCTGACGGCCGGCAAGGTGCGCTTCCTCGACCGTGACATCGCCGGCCTTCCGCAGCGCGAGGTGGCGCGGCTCGGGCTGGCGCGCACCTTCCAGCATGTGAAGCTGCGCCCGCAGATGACGCTGCTGGACAACGTCGCACTCGGTGCCTATGCGCGCACCGGCGCTGGCGTGCTGCGGGCCGGGCTGCGGCTCGACCGTGCCGAGGAGCAGCAGGTGCTGCAGGAGGCGCAGCGCCAGCTCGCGCGCATCGGCCTGGGCGACCGGTCGCACGAGCTGGCCGGCAGCCTGCCGCTGGGCACCCAGCGCATCCTGGAGATCGCCCGCGCGCTGGCGGCCGACCCGGTGCTGCTGGTGCTCGACGAGCCGGCCGCCGGCCTGCGTCGCAAGGAAAAGATGGCGCTGGGCGAACTGCTGCGCAAGCTGCGCGAGGAGGGCGTGACCATCCTCATCGTCGAACACGACATGGACTTCGTCATGAAACTCGTCGACCGCCTGGTGGTGATGAACTTCGGCTCCAAGCTGGTGGAGGGCGTGCCCGCGGCGGTGCGCGCCGACGAGCGGGTGCAGGCGGCCTACCTCGGGAGCGTCGTATGAGCGCCGCGATGCTGGAGATCGGTGACCTGCGCGTCTCCTACGGGCAGGTGGACGCCGTGCGGGGCGTGTCGCTCTCGCTCGACAAGGGCCAGATCGTCTCGGTGATCGGGCCCAACGGCGCCGGCAAGACCACACTGCTGGCCGCGGCCATGGGCCTGCTGCCGTCCAAAGGCGTGCTGCGCTTCGAGGGCGAGGACCTGCACGGCCTGGACGTCGAGTCGCGGGTCGAGCGCGGCCTGGTGCTGGTGCCCGAGAAGCGCGAGCTGTTCGGCGAGCTCAGCGTGCTGGACAACCTGCAGCTGGGCGCCTACTCGCGACGGCTCAAGAGCGACGTGCTGAAGAAGCGGCTGGCCTCGGTCTACGGGCGCTTTCCGCGGCTGGCCGAGCGCAAGGCGCAGCGCGCCGACACGCTCTCGGGCGGCGAGCGGCAGATGCTGGCGGTGGGGCGGGCGTTGATGTCGGGGCCGCGGCTGCTGATGCTCGACGAGCCCAGCCTCGGCCTGGCGCCGCTGATCGTGCGCGACATCCTGGCGATCGTGCGCAGCCTGCGCGACGACGGCGTGTCGATCCTGCTGGTGGAGCAGAACGCGCGCGCGGCGCTGGAGAGTTCCGATGAAGGCTATGTGCTGGAGACCGGCGAGATCGCGCTGCACGGCGCCTCGCAGTCGCTGGCGAGCGACCCGCGGGTGCAGGCCACTTACCTCGGCGGCGGGACCCATGACGACTGACCGTTCGGCGCTCCCGGCGGACGAGGCCTGGCCGCTGACCGAGCGCACCGTGCCGCGGATGCTGCAGCGGCAGGCCGCGTTGCAGGGCGAGCGGCCACTGCTGACTGTGGCCGGCCACCGCTGGACCCATGCCGGCGCGGCGGAGGCGGTCGCGCGCCGGGCCGCCGCGCTGCAGGCCGCCGGCGTCGGGCGCGGCGACCGGGTGGCGATCCTCTGTGGCAACCGCGTCGAGTTCCTCGAGGTCTTCCTCGCCTGCGGCTGGATCGGTGCGGTGTCGGTGCCGATCAATTCCGCCTCGATGGGGCCGCAGATCGCCTACTTCCTGGCCGACAGCGGCGCGCGGTTGATGGTGATGGAAGCGCCGTTCGTCGAGCGGCTGCAGACCGCCGAACTGGCCGGCACCGCGCTCGAATGCGTCTGGGTGGTGGGCGGCGAGGCGCCGATGCCCCCGCCGCAGGGCCTGCGCTGCGAGGCCTATCCGCCGGCCCGCGATGCGGTGGCCCCCGCGGCGGTGCAGCCGGGTGACCCGCTCGCCATCCTCTACACATCCGGCACCACCGGGCCAGCCAAGGGCGTGGTGTGTCCGCATGCGCAGTACCACGGCTGGGGCGCCAACACCGCGCGCATCCTGGGCCTCGGGCCCGACGACGTGCTGGCCACCACGCTGCCGCTGTTCCACATCAATGCGCTCAACACCTTCGCCCAGGCCTCGCTCATGGGCGGCGAAGTGGTGTTCCTGCCGCGCTTCTCGGCCTCGGGGTTCTGGCCGGCGATGCAGGCCTGCGGCGCCACGGTGGTGTACCTGCTCGGCGCGATGGTGCCGATCCTGCTGGCCCAGCCGGCCGGCGAGGGCGAGCGGGCGCACCGGGTGCGCACCGGACTCGGTCCGGGCGTGCCGGCCTCGGCCAGTGCGGCCTTTCGCGAGCGCACCGGCGTGACGCTGCTCGAGGGCTACGGTTCCACCGAGACCAACTTCGTCATTGCCACCCGCCCGGACAGCGAACGCGCCGGCGTCATGGGCTGGGTGCAGCCGGGCTTCGAGGCGCGGGTGGCCGACGCCTTCGACGCGCCGCTGCCCGACGGCGAGGCTGGCGAACTGCTGCTGCGCGCCGACGAGCCCTTCGCCTTTGCGACCGGCTACTTCAACCTGCCTGAGAAGACGGTGGAGGCCTGGCGCAACCTGTGGTTCCACACCGGCGACCGGGTGGTGCGCGAGCCCGACGGCGCCTTCCGCTTCATCGACCGGCTCAAGGATGCGATCCGACGGCGCGGCGAGAACATCTCCTCCTACGAGGTGGAGCAGGTGCTGCAGAGCCATCCCGCCGTCGCGACGGTGGTGGTGTACCCGGTGCGTTCCGAGCTGGCAGAGGACGAGGTGATGGCCTCGGTCATCCTGCGGCCCGACGCCGCGGCCACCCCCGCCGACCTGGCCGGCTATTGCGACGGCCGCCTGCCTTACTTCGCGATCCCGCGCTACATCGACCTGGTCGACGACCTGCCGCGCACCGAGAACGGCAAGGTGCAGAAGTTCCGCCTGCGCGAGCGTGGCGTGACGCCCAGTACCTGGGACCGGCAGCGCTGAGCGCGCCTGTGCCGCACGGAGACATGCCATGAAGCCCCACGATCCGTCGCATGCGCTGCTCAGCCGCGCCAGCGAGCTCGGCCATGAGGCGCGTGCCGGCAGCGGCGACCATGCCGTGCTGCGGCTCTGGCTGCGCATGCTCGCCACCACCACCCAGATCGAGCGCGAGATCCGGACCCGGCTGCGCGAGCGCTTCGGCATCACGCTGGCGCGCTTCGACTACCTGGCCCAGCTGCATCGCTATCGTGACGGACTCTCGATGCGGGCGCTCTCGCGCTATCTGATGGTGACCGGCGGCAACGTGACCGCACTCACCGACGAGCTCGAGCGCGAGGGGGCCGTCGCACGCCGGAGCAGCCCGGACGACCGCCGTTCCTGGATCGTGAGCCTCACGCCGCAGGGCCGGCGTACCTTCGAGGCGATGGCCAAGGAACACGAGCAGTGGATCCTCGGGATGTTCTCGGCACTCGACGGTGCCACGGTGCAGCAACTGCATGCCCAACTGGGGGCGCTGCGGGTGCACCTGCTGCGGGAAGAGGCATGAGCACAAAGCCTTTCATGCGCGAGCGGCTCATCCGGTTTTCCGACTGCGATCCGGCCGGCATCGTCTTCTACCCGCAGTACTTCGTGATGTTCAACGGCCTGGTCGAGGATTGGATCGAGGAAGGCCTGGGCGTGGGCTATCGGCGGCTGATCGTCGAGCGCCGCATCGGGCTGCCGACGGTGCGGCTGGAGGCCGAGTTCCGCGCGGTCAGCCGCATGGGGGACCGCGTCTGGCTGACGCTGGTGGTGAAGCGGCTGGGCGGCCGTTCGCTGACGCTCGACCTGCGCTGCATCGGCCGCGCGGCCGATGGCAGCGAGGAGTTGCGCATGCGCGTGGAGCAGGTGCTGGTCACGACCTCGCTCGAGACCCACCGTTCGGTCGACCTGCCGCCGGACCTGCGGGCCGCGATCGAAGCCGGCGCCGAATTCGGCGGCTGAGCCGCCTGCGGCGGTGGGCGCGCTCAGAGGCCGGTCGTGTACCAGCGCCCCAGCAGCCGCGCTGACGCGCGCACCCGCTGCGTGTCGCGGCCCCAGCGGCGGCCCTGCGGCAGATGCCGCAGCCAGCGCATGCGCCGTGCGGCGTGGGCGATGCGCTCGCGCACCGGGTCGCTGGCGTCGGCCTGCACGGCGTGCCAATGGTCGCCGGCGGCCTGGGGCGAGGCGGCGCGCACCATCATCGCGGTGGAGTGCAGGTAGCTGAGCCAGTCGCGCACCTGGCACTCGGCCAGGCCCAGCGTCTCGCCGGGGTCATCCTCGAAGTCGATGTAGCCGATCACGCCGTCCGGGCACTGCACCAGGTTGCGGTCGAAGGCCTGGCTCAGGTAGAGGCCGTTCGCATGCACGGTCGCGATGGCGTCCAGGCCGTCGCGCCACGCGGCCAGCAGGGCGGCGGGGCCGACGGCGGCGGCCTGCTCCAGCCGCTCGCGCAGCACCACCACGGTGGCGCGGCTCTGGCCCAGGTCGGATATCAGCAGGCCGTCGGTCTGCTGCGCCAGCACGGTCGGCACGCGCAGCCCGGCCGCGCCCAGCTCGCGCAGGCGCCGGCCTTCGATGGCAATGGCCGCCTCGCCGCCCGGGTTGGGCACCGGCGTGAGCACGTCGAGCCGGAGCAGGCGGGCAATCAGCCCCAGCAGCCGGTAGCCCCATTTGCCGTGGCGCGGCCCGGCCTTCTTGAGCCAGACGCGCTCGGCGCCGAGGCGGTGGCTGGCGACCGGCTGCGGCTGGCGCGGCAGCATGCTGCGCAGGAATTCGGCGTAGTCGCCCGGCGTCGCCTCAGGCGCGCCCGCCTCCAGTGGCGCGGGCGCCGATGCGATGCCCTTGCGCATCCGGATGCGTCCGCCGTCGCCGCGTCGCCAAGGGGTCATGCGGCCAGCGCCTGGTCGACCCGGTCGGGCATGTGCTGCGCCATCGGCTGGAAGCTGTGGGCGCTGGCCAGCGGCCAGTACGTGCGGAACACGGTGTGCTGGTGGTCGAGCGGGCCGAGCAGGGCGCCGGGCTGCACCTGCATCACGAGGTTGCTCAGCAGGCGCACCTCGGTGTCGGAGATGCGCCGCACGATGTGGTGCGCGGTGATCTGCTGCGGGTGGTCGAGCCCCGCGGCCTGCACCAGTTCCTGCAACGCATGCAGCGTGCTGCGGTGGAAGTTGCGCACCCGCTCGGCCTTGTCGGGCACCACCAGCGCCTGCTGGCGCACCGGGTCCTGCGTGGTCACGCCCGTCGGGCAGTGGCCGGTGTGGCAGCTCTGCGCCTGGATGCAGCCCAGCGCCATCATGAAGCCGCGGCCCGCGTTGCACCAGTCGGCGCCCAGCGCCATCATCCGCGCCAGGTCGAAGGCGGTGATCACCTTGCCGGCACAGCCGATCTTGATGCGGCTGCGCAGGCCGACGCCGATCAGCGTGTTGTGGACCAGCAGCAGGCCTTCCTGCAGCGGCGCACCCACATGATCGATGAACTCGACCGGCGCCGCACCGGTGCCGCCCTCGGCCCCGTCGACCACGATGAAGTCCGGCGTGATGCCGGTGGCCAGCATCGCCTTGACGATGGCGAACCATTCCCACGGGTGGCCCACGCAGAACTTGAAGCCTGTCGGCTTGCCGCCCGACAGCTCGCGCAGCCGGGCGACGAAATGCATCATCTCGATCGGCGTCGAGAAGGCGCTGTGCGACGAGGGCGAGATGCAGTCGACGCCGATCGGCACCCCGCGCGCGGCCGAGATCTCTGCTGTCACCTTCGGCCCCGGCAGCACGCCGCCGTGGCCGGGCTTGGCACCCTGGCTCAGCTTGATCTCGACCATCTTCACCTGCGGGTCGCGGGCGTTCACGATGAAGCGCTCCTCGCTGAAGCTGCCATCGTCATTGCGGCAGCCGAAGTAGCCCGAGCCGATCTCCCAGATCAGGTCGCCGCCGTGCACGCGATGGTGCTGCGAGATCGAGCCTTCGCCGGTGTCGTGCGCGAAGCCGCCCATCTTCGCGCCCTTGTTGAGCGCGAGCACCGCGTTGGCCGACAGCGCACCGAAGCTCATCGCCGAGATGTTGAAGACGCTGGCGCTGTAGGGTTGCGTGCAGGTGAAGCCCGACGGCGTGGCCGGGTTGGGCGTGCCGCCGATGACGATGCGGAAATCGTGGTCGGCCAGCGACGTCGGCTGCATCGAATGGTTGATCCACTCGTAGCCGGCGATGGTCACGTCGAGTTGCGTGCCGAAGGGCCGGTTGTCGGGCTCGCCCTTGGCGCGCTGGTAGACCAGCGAGCGCTGCGCGCGCGAGAAGGGCGCGGCTTCGCTGTCGCTCTCGATGAAGTACTGGCGCATCTCCGGCCGGATGTACTCCAGCAGGAAGCGCAGGTGGCCGATGACCGGGTAGTTGCGCAGGATGGCATGGCGCGCCTGCCGCAGGTCGTGCACGCCGGTGCCGGCGAGCGTGGCGAACGCCGCCAGCGCGACCCAGCCGAACCAGGCCTGCGGCAGCGCGACGACGGCGACCAGGCTGGCCGCGAGCCCGACGAGGCACAGGACGAAGGCCGTGTAGCGGGCCGGAAAGATGGAAAACGTGGGGGTCGAAATAGGGGGTCTCCCGAAGCCTGCTGCATCATAGAGGGCCCAATCCGCCATCTCCATGACCACGAATCCCGACGCAGCGCCCGACGCGCCCACCCCCTCGACCGACCGCGAGGCCCTCGGCCCCGAGGATTTCGACCTGCTCGACACCCTGCTCGACGCCATGCGCGAGAAGGACGAGGAGATCCCGCAATGGGAATTCTGCGAGGGCTTCCTCGCCGCGCTCGTGTGCGCCCGCCGCCCCATCGCGCCGTCCGAATACTGGCCGGTGCTGCTGGGCGACAGCTTCGTGCCGGCGCAGCAGATGGAGTTCGTCTGGCACTGGAAGCGTCGCTGGCAGGAGATCGAGCAGGCGCTCGACGCCGACGTGCAGGCGCTCGACGACGACCGCAGCTTTCAGCCCGAGGTGCTCGACACCCGCGGCGCCATCGCGTCGCTGCCCGAGGAAGAGCGCGCCGAGGTCGAGGGCGAGGCCATCCCGTCCTTCGCCCAGGTGTGGGCGCTGGGCTTCATGTACGCCGTCGAGAACTTCCCCGACGACTGGGCCGCGCCGCGCGACAAGGAAGCCGCCGGCATGCTCGACGACGCGCTGCAATCCATCGTCGCCCTGACCGAGGACGACACCGGCAAGCCCGAGCTGTCGATGTTCGCCGAGGACGGCCCGCCCAGCGTGAGCCAGCGTCGGCTCGACGACTTCGGCGAGGCGATCTGGGCGGTGTACGACCTGCGCCAGCTCTGGAAGAGCCTGGGCCCGCGCGTGGAGACGATCCGCAAGGAAGCCACGCCGGGGCGCAACGACCCGTGTTCCTGCGGGAGCGGGAAGAAATACAAGAAGTGCTGCGGCGCGGGTTGATGCGGACGGCATGACGCCCGGCCGTCACCGGCCTGCATCATTCCGCGCCGCCGCGCCCTCGCTTGATCCGGGCCGCCAGGCTCTTCAGCCAGGTCCCACCGCTTTCCTTGGCGTATTCGGCGCGGGTGGCCAACACCGTCGCGCGCAGCTTGGCGAGATTGGTATCGCTGTGCCGCCAGGTCGCATCGACCACGAAGTGGCCGTCACCCCGTGATCCGATGCGCGGTGCGACGCTCGACAGGGTCGCGCCGATGCCTTCGAGCATCCTTGCCCGGGCGTTGGCGAGCGCGATGCCGTCGATATCGGCGGTCGTCCGATGCTCGAAGCGATAGACGATCTTGAAACCCGGCGCGGCGTTCTCGGCCAGGAAGGCGGTCAGTTCCAGGAAGATGAGCTTGCGCAGGGCGATGCTCGGCGAGACGAAGGTCGGCGCGTAGTCGAAGTTCTGCAGCACCAGGGTGCGGCCATCCCGCGACATCTTCACGCTCTTGACCGTTCCCACGGGCAGGTCGCCGATCCAGACGAAGAGGGGCGTTCCGGGCACGTACGCTTTTCTCGCTTCGCTCGAAAAGACGAATCCTTCGGTGGCCATGGTTCCTCCGGCTGGGACGATGTCGCCCCGGCAGCCATCCTATGGCGCTTGTGAATACTTGAGTGTTCGTGGTTTACCCTGGGCAGCCGGGCGTTCGATGGGCATTCGGCCAGTGGGGAATCTTTCGGCCCGCGATCCCCGTGCCCGCGGGCCGGGCATCATGAGGGGCCCGATTCCGCATCCGACGAACCCGGAGAAAATCCCGCCCATGACCGCTCACCTCAAGATCGACTTCGTCTCCGACGTCTCCTGCCCCTGGTGCGCCATCGGGCTGACTTCGCTGGAATCCGCGCTGGCGCGGGTGGCGCCGGACGTCACGGCCGAGCTGCACTTCCAGCCCTTCGAGCTCAACCCGCAGATGGCGCCCGAGGGCGAAGACACCATCGAGCACCTGACGCGCAAGTACGGCATCTCGGCCGAGCAGGCGCGCACCAACGCCGAGGCGATCCGCCAGCGCGGCGCTGCGGTCGGCTTCACCTTCGGTCTCGACAAGCGCAAGCGCATCTGGAACACCTTCGACGCGCACCGCCTGCTGCACTGGGCCGCGCTGGAGGGCGAGGCGCTGCAGAAGGCGCTCAAGAAGCGGCTGCTGCAGGCCTACTTCACCGACGGCGACAACCCGTCGGACTACGACGTGCTGCTGCGTGCCGTGGCCGATGCGGGGCTCGACACTGCGCGGGCTCGCGCCATCCTCGAGAGCGACGAGTACGCCGAAGAGACGCGCCAGCGCGAGCGCATGTACACCGAAGCCGGCATCCATTCGGTGCCGGCGGTCATCATCAACGACCAGCACCTCATCTCGGGCGGGCAGCCGGTCGAGGTGTTCGAGCGCGCCCTGCGGCAGATCGCCGGCGCCGCCGCGCCGCAGACGCAGAGCGCCTGAGGGGCGACGCCTTGTCGCCGGCACAGCTGGACCGCGTCTTCGCGGGCATGGCCCCGAAGGATCTCGGCCTGGTTTGACCTCGCTTCAGTGGGCGGCGTGCCCGCCCAGGTAGGCCGCGCTCACCCGCGGGTCCTTCGCCATGCTGGCGGCGTCGCCCTCCAGCACGATGCGGCCGCTGTCCATCACGTAGGCGGTGTCGGCCACGCGCAGCGCGGCGCGTGCGTTCTGCTCGACCAGCAGCACGGCCGTGCCTTCGGCGCGGATCTCGCGCACCAGCTCGAACACCTGGCGAACGACGATCGGCGCGAGGCCCATCGAGGGTTCGTCCATCAGCAGCAGGCGCGGCCGGCTCATCAGCGCGCGGGCGATGCACAGCATCTGCTGCTCTCCGCCGGACATCGAACCCGCCTTCTGCGTGAGGCGTTCCTTCAGGCGCGGGAAGCGCGTGAGCATGCGGTCGAGGTCGTGCGCGAACTCGCTGGCCGGGCGCTTGCCGGCACCGAGCTTGAGGTTCTCCAGCACCGTCATGGCCGAGAAGATCTGGCGACCTTCCGGCGCCTGCGCCAGCCCGCCCGTGACTATCTCGTGCGGCGGCCGGTTGGTGATGTCGCGGCCTTCGAACGTGACCTGGCCCGACGTGGTCTTGTAGACGCCCGAGAGCGCGCGCATCAGCGTGGTCTTGCCCACGCCGTTGCTGCCGAGCACGCTGACGATGCCGCTCTGGGGCACCTCGATCGACACGTCGTGCAGGATGGTTTGTTGCCCGATGCGGACACCTAGGTGGCTGACGCGCAGCAGCGGATCGTTCATGCGGGTTCTCCCAGGGCGAGGGCGACGGGCTCGTCGTCCTCGATGTCGGTGCCGAGGTAGGCGTCGAGCACCTTCGGGTCCTGCGAGACGGCGGCGGGCGTGCCGTCGGCGATCTTCTGGCCCGAGGCCATCACCATCACGCGTTCGCACAGGTTCATGACGAAGCCCATGTCGTGCTCGACCAGCAGGATGGTCATGCCTTCGTCGGACAGCGCCCGCACGAAGCGCGAGAGCTCGGCCGTCTCGGTGTCGTTCAGGCCGGCCGCGGGCTCGTCGAGGATCAGCAGCGTCGGCTGCAGCGCCAGGGCGCGGGCGATCTCGAGGTACTTGCGCTTGCCATAGGACAGGTTGGCCGCGAGCTCGCCCGCCAGCGATTCGAGGCCGGTGCGTTCCAGAGCCTGCATCGTGAGGTCGCTGATGCGGCTCGAGATGTCGCGTCGCCCGAACAGGCTGTTCCACGGGCTATGGCCCACGTGGCCTAGCGCGCCGATCGACACGTTGTCGAACACCGTCACGTTCGGCAGGATGCGCAGGTTCTGGAAAGTGCGGGCGATGCCCAGGCGCGCGACCTCGTGCGGCTTGAGCGCGGAGATGGATTGGCCCTTGAAGCGCACGTCGCCTGAAGACAGCCGGGTGTAGCTGGTGATCAGGTCGAACAGCGTGGTCTTGCCGGCGCCGTTGGGGCCGATCAGGCCGACGCGCTCGCCCTGGGCGATGTGGCCGCTGAACTCGCCGACGGCCGTGAGGCCGCCGTAGTGGCGCGAGACTTTGTCGATGTCGAGAAGATGGGTCATGTGGGGTCCCTCGGCTCAGCGCCAGCCCAGTGTGTCGGACGTTCGCCAGGCCGCGCCGAAGCGCTTGCGCACCAGCTCGATGGCCGACACCTCGCCGAACAGGCCCTTGGGCCGGAACATGATCGACAGGAACATCACCAGGCCGACCACGATCATGCGGAAGTCGCCGATCGGGCGCATCAGCTCGGGCAGGCCGATCAGCAGCGCCGCGCCGATGATGGCGCCCGGCAGGCTGCCCAGGCCGCCGACCACGATCATCGAGATGATCAGGATCGACTCCGAGAAGCGGAAGTCGGCCGGCGACACGTAGCCGGTGCTGTGCGCCCACAGCGCACCGGCCACGCCAGCGAAGAAGCAGGAGAAGCCGAAGACCTGGACCTTGAGCCGCACCACGTTCAGGCCCATGGCCTCGGCGCACTGGTCGTCCTCCCGCACCGCACGCAGCGCGTTGCCGAAGTACGAATGCGACAGCCGGTGCACCACGGCCACGGTGGCCGCCAGGCACAGGGCCGTGACCAGGTAGGCCGCCAGGTCGCTGTTGGCCGGCAGGCCCGGCAGGCCGAGCGACGGGATGCCCGTGATGCCCATCGGCCCGCGCGTGAAGCCGACCCAGTTGAGCAGCGTGACGTGGATGATCTCGCCCACGCCCAGCGTGGCGACCGCGAAGTAGATGCCGACCAGCCGCATGGTGGGCAGCGCCAGCAGAATGCCCGCGCAGGCGGTGACGATGCCGGCCACCGGAATCGTCAGCCACACCGGCCAGTGCAGTGCGGTTCCCAGCAGCGCCGCCGTGTACGCGCCGATACCGTAGAAGGCCGCATGGCCCAGCGACAGCAGACCGGTGGTGCCGGTGATGAGGTTGGCGCTGAGCGTGAGGATCGAGAACACGCAGATGGTGGTCGCGATGCGGAAGACGTAGCCGCCGCCGGCCGCGAGGCCGACGGCCGGCACCGCCAGCAGCAGCACCGCCAGCAGCGCGAACGTGAGGGTTCGGGGGTATGTCATATCGGTCGTGCCTTCGCTCGTCAGGCGCGTTCGCGCCCGCCGCCGAACAGGCCGGTCGGGAAGAAGACGAGCGTGATCAGGAGGAACAGGTAGGCGACCATGTCGCCCCAGCCCTGCGCGACGAAGGTGGTGGTCAGCGCCTCGGCCATGCCCAGGATCAACGCGCACACCACGGCGCCGCCGATCGAGCTGAGCCCGCCCATCACCATCGCGACGAAGGCCTTCACGCCCGGCGTGAAGCCCATCGACGGAAAGATCGAGCCCTGGTACAGGCCCACGACCAGGCCCGCCACCGCGCCCATCATCGAGCCGATGACGAAGGTCGCGACGATGGTGCGCTCGGTGTTGAGGCCGACATACATCGCGCCCATCGGGTTGTTCGCCACGGCGCGGATCGACAGGCCGATGCGCGTGCGGAACAGCAGGAAGTACAGGCCCGCGAGCATCACGACCGACAGGCCGAAGATCACGAACTGGCCACTGGAGAAGGAGATCGGGCCGATCTCGATCGGCGTCATCAGCAGGTAGTCCTGCGGAATGGTCTGCATGCTGGCGCCGAAGAACTTCTCGACCAGTTCGCGGATGACGATGGAGAGCGCCAGCGACGACAGCAGCGTCGCCTCGCGGATGGCCTTCGACTTGAGCGAGGCCTCGTCGCGGAAGCGGCGGAAGGGGCGGAAGGCGATCCGTTCGAGGCTGAAGCCCAGCGCCGCGCCCACCGCCAGCACGAACAGCAGTACCGCGAACAGCGGCGGCGCCGTGCTCGTGATGAACAACAGGCCGGCGTAGGCGCCCAGCATGTAGATCTCGCCGTGGGCGAAATTCACGACGTTGAGCACGCCGAAGATCAGCGTGAAGCCGATCGCCATCAGCGCGTAGACCAGGCCGAGGCTCAGGCCGTTGGCGAGCTGCTGGACCAGGAAGGCATCGAACATGCGGGCCCGCGTCTTACTTGGCGACGACCGTGAAGGCGCCCGCGCTCACTTCCATGCGCGTGAGGCCCTTCGACGGCTCGCGCGTCTTCGGGTCGAAGGTGGTGTCGCCGGTCACGCCCGGGAAGCCCTTGGTGGCGGCGAGCGCGTCGCGCACCTTCTGGCGCGTGGGGTTGGGGCCGGCCGCGACGATGGCGTCGAGCATGATGTTGGTGGCGTCGAAAGCCTGCGCGGCGAACATGCTGGGTTCGGCGCTGTAGTGCTTCTTGTAGTCGTCGACGAAGGCCTTGACCTTCGGGGCCGGGTTGCTCGCCACGAAGGTGGTCGGGAACTTCACGCCGTTGGCGCTCGGGCCGGCCAGCTCGATGAGCTTGGGCGCGTACATCGACGAGGCGCCGTAGATGGGGGTCTTCACGCCCAGCTGCGTGCGCTGCTGCAGGAAGGACGCCCCTTCCTCGTAGAACATGAACATCACGATCGCATCGGGCTTGTCGCGGCTCTGCTTGGTGATGATCGAGCGGAAGTCGCGGTTGCCCGGGTTGAAGAACTCGGTGCTGGTGATCTGCGTGCCCGCCGCCTTGGCGGCATCGGTGAAGGCCTTGACGGCGCTCAGGCCCCAGTCGTTCTGGATGGCGACCACCGCGTACTTCTTCAGGCCGTTCTCGGCGAGCCACCTGGCGATGAAGGGCGACTCGATCTCCATCGTCGTGATGTTGCGGAACTGCCAGTCGCTGATCTTCAGGAAATCGGGGTGCGACGCCGTCTGCGACAGCTGCGGCACCTTCTGCTGCGCGTACACCTGGCCTGCGGCCATCGACACGGTGGAGTTGAAGTCGCCCAGCACGCCGACGATGGCCGGGTCGTCGGAGAACTTCTTGGCGATGTTCACGCCTTCCTTGGCGTCGCTCTTGCTGTCTTCGTAGCGGATTTCGACCGTGCTGCCCTTGAGCTTGCCGGACTTGTTGAAGTCTTCCAGCGCGAGGGTGGCCGAGTTCTTGAACAGCGTGCCGTACTGCGAGTTGTCGCCCGACAGCGGCAACTGGTAGCCGATCACGATCTTGTTCTGCGCCAGGGCGGCCGAGGCGGCGAGGCCCAGTGCGGCGGCCAGCAGGGTGGGCAAGGCGGTGCGGAGGATGGCGTTCATGGGAGCTTCCGGTGAGAAAGAGGAAAGGGGGTCAGGCGGTGGCTGGCGCGGGGAAGATCGGCTCACCCAGGTTCAGCATCAGGCGGTTGGCCCAGGCGAACAGCGCGACGGAATGGACCAGGTCGAGCACCTCGATGTCGGTCAGGCCGACGGCCTTGAGCGCCTGCACATGCGTGGCCGACAGCGCATCGGGCCGCAGCGTGAGTTCGGCCGAGAACTGGACGATGGCCTTCTCGCGCTCCGTCGTGCCGGCGGTGGAGGGGTCCTCGAAGACCTGCTCGATCACGTCGCGGCGCTTGGCCAGCTGCTCGAAGCGCTGCGCATGCACCGAGGTGCAGTACACGCAGCCGTTGATGCGCGATTCGACCGTGGCGCCCAGCTCGCGCTCGGCGCGCGGCATGCCGCCGGGCGCGAACATGATGGCGTTGAAGGCGATGGAGCGCTGCAGCAGGATCTCGGGCTGGTGCGCCAGCAGCAGGAAGTAGGCCGACTGCTTGGCGGTCGGGCTCATCTCGTCGAGTGCGGCGATCTGTTCGGGCGTGGCGTCTTCCAGCTTGACGGTGTCGAGCCAGGATTCCCAGTCCAGCACCTCGTTGGTGAAGCCGTTGATGTTGATCACGCCGTTCATTGCTTCACCTCCGCAGCCGCCATGGCCTTCAGGCCCGCGACGACGCGCACCTGGTAGGACAGGAAGGCGATCAATTGCGCCAGCGCGACGATGGCCGGCGTGGAGATGCCGGCCTTCACCAGCGTCTGCACCGCGTCGCGGTCGCCCTCGATCGGGCGTTCGATCAGTTTGGTGGTGAAGCCGAGCATGGCGACGATGCGCGCATCGTCGATGACCGCGATGCGGCCGGCCTCGACGGCCGCGATCAGCGCGGCGTCGGCCTTCTCGGCGACCAGGCGCTCACGGTAGTGCGCGGCCAGGCTGTCGGCCTTCGACAGGCGGCAGGCGTGGAAGGCCGTCAGCAGGCGCTCGACCACCGAGATGCCTTCGATCCCGGGCGTGAAGAGGCCTTCGTAGCTGCCTTGCGTGGCGGCCACGACCTTGGTGCGCTGGTGGCGCACGGCGTGCGTCGCCTGCGACGGTGCGAGGGGCACGGCGTGATCGATCACGTCGATGGGGGATGAACTCGTCATGTGTTTCTCGGAAAGGTTCGTCGTCGAAAGAAGTGCAGGTGCGTTCAGGCGGGCGTCCACTCGTTGCCGAGCAGTTCCGGCTCGTCGTAGGCCTCGAGCCGCGCGAAGTGGTGGTCGAAGTCTTCGCGGTAGAACAGGCTGGCGATCCCGTTGGCCAGGCGGCGGGCGCCGTCGCTGATGGCCGGGATGTCGCCCGACACCGCGCCGTGCGAGAGCGTGGCCGGGTAGCAGAAGCAGTGGATGCGGTCGAGCCCGGGGCAGGCGCCGGCGGTCTTTTCCTGCAGCTCGAAGACGGGGCCGAGGTCGGGCGAATCGGAAAGCTCCGCGTCCTCGGCGCCCGGCGCAGGGGCGAAGCGGTCTTTCCAGGCGCGCACATGCGGCGCGATGGCGGCGTACTCGCTGCGCAGACTCCAGTCGATCTTGAAGCCGGTCGACACGATGAGGAAGTCGAAGGCGAACTCACCCTTGGGCGTGCGCACGCGCATGGCCTGGCCGTCGCGCTCGACCGCCAGCACCGGGCAGCCGAAGTTGAAGCGCGCATTCGGGTGGCGCGACACGCGCAGCGTGCTGCCGTGCGGCGGCGGCACGTTGGCCGCGTTGATGTAGTGCCGCAGCCGCCACTTGAGGTCATCGGGCAGGTCGAAGTGGCCCTGCGTCAGGCCGGGTACGCCGGCGCCCTTGGACTTGTTGATGCGCGGCAGGTCGTCGCGGCGGATCAGCAGGTCGACGCTCTTCGCGCCGATCTCGAGCGCGGTGGCGGCGCTGTCCATGGCCGACGAGCCGGCACCGATCACGCCCACGCGCAGCCCTTCGAGCTGGCCGTAGTCCATCACGTCCGACGAATGCGCCCACTGCGTGCGCTCGAGCGTCTGCACGAAAGCCGGCACGGCCGGACCGCCCAGGCCGTCGCGCCCGGTGGCGAGCACCACGCGGCGTGCCAGCACGCGCGAATCGCCGGCCAGCGTCTGCAGCGCCAGCAGCACCTTGCCGTCGGCGCGCGGCGTGACGGCGGTGATGGCGGTGTCGTTGCGCACGTCGACCGCCATCACGCGGCGGTACCAGCGCAGGTAGTCCATCCATTGCAGGCGCGGGATCTTGTCGAGCTGCGTCCAGGCGTCGGCGCCGAACTGCGCCTCGAACCAGGCGCGGAAGGTGAGCGCGGCCAGGCCCAGCGCGGGGCCGGTGAGCTCCTTGGGCGAGCGCAGCGTTTCCATGCGCGCGGTGGTGGCCCAGGGGCCTTCGAAGTCGAGCGGCGCCCGGTCGAAGACCACCGCGTGGATGCCCTGCTGCGCCAGCGCGGAGGCGGCCGCCAGACCGGCCTGGCCGGCACCGATGATGGCGACGTCGAGCACCGGCACGCCGTCTTCGGCGGCCTGCTGCGGCATCCAGTCGCGGGCCGGCCAGCCCAGGCATTCGAGGTCCTTGGCCAGGCGCTGCTCGAGCGCGGCCAGCCCGGGTGCGGTAGGGGAGAGTTCCATGGTCATGAGGTGTGCGGCTTCAGGTCAATCGATGCTGATGTTCGCCGCCTTGGCCACCTCGGCCCACTTCACGCGGTTGTCGTGCACCGTCTTCCTGAACTGGGCCGGCGACTCGATGCGCACCGTGTTGCCTTGCGCCTCGAACTTGGCGCGCAGTTCCTTGTCGTCGAGCACCGTCCTGAGGGCGCCGTTGAGCTTGTCGACGATCTTCGGGTCGGTGCCCTTGGGCGCGAACACCGCGAACCAGATCGAGCTGTCGAAACCCTTCGTGCCCGGCAGGCCGCTCGAGGCGATGGTCGGCACTTCCTTCACGGCGGCCACCGGCGCGGCGGTCGTCACGCCCAGCAGGCGGACCTTGCCGGCCTTGTACTGCGGCAGCACGGTCTGCACCTGATTCATGATGCAGCAGGTCTCGCCCTTGACCACCGAGGCGATCGCTTCGGGGCCGCCCTTGTAGGGCACGTGCGTCATCTGCAGGCCCAGGCGCGAATTGAACTCCGCGAAGGCCATGTGCGTGCCCGCGCCGTTGCCGGTGGAGGCGTAGTTGTACTTGCCGGGGTTGGCCTTCACCAGGTCGACGAACTCCTTGAGGGTCGTCACGTTCATCACCTCGGGGTTGATGGTGAGCACGTTCGACACGTCGAGCACCGGCGCCACGGCGACGAAGTCGTCCTCCACGTCGAAGGGCAGCTTCTTGTAGAGCGCCGCGTTGCTGCCGTGCGTGGCCGCAGTGCCGAAGACCAGCGTGTAGCCATCGGCCTTGGCGCGCGCGACGTACTCGCTGGCGATGTTGCCGGCCGCACCGGACTTGTAGTCGATGATGACCGGCTGGCCGAGCTGCCTGGCCAGCGGCTCCTGGATGGCGCGTGCCACGACGTCGACGCCGGAACCCGCAGGGAAGCCCATGATCAGCGTGACGGGCTTGGTCGGCCATTCGTCCGCGGCGGCAGGCGCCGCATGGACGAAGAGGGAAAGCGCCGCCGAGAGCAGGGCGATGGTGCGGCTGGAGCGGAGGGAAGGGGTCATGCGGTCCTCGTTGGAAGGGGATGGCTTGTCAAGGCAATGTCCATGCCAAGTAGTAATTTATCAACAAGAGTTCGGTGATCGTTAGATATAAGTTTTCGCCATATCGATATAACGAGAAAAATATTTCCAATGGAAGCCGGGGCGGGGATTGTGCGCGAACAACGTTTGCCCCGCTGGCGGCCGCGGCGACAAAAATTTCCCAGCGCCTTCCGCGCGCCGTCGTGCCCCGGCATCGCGAACAGCATCATGGCGCGAACAGGTGGCGCCTGAAAAGGGTGCGCCCCGCGCTGCGGCATGCACGATTCGATGCACCTCGATACGCCGCCGGCTGGCGGCGCGCCATGCAAACGGCCCGCACGAGGCGGGCCGATGGACGCAGCATGCGGGCGCCCACGGCGCCGCCGTATCAGACGTGTCGCTGCATGCGGTCGAGTGCCGACTGCATGTCGCGCATCAGATCGTTGCACGACTCCAGCCCGGCATGGATGCGCAGCAGGGGCCCTTCGAGCGCCCACGGCCGGACGGCACGCGTGGGTGCGTCGACCGGCAGCGCCAGGCTTTCGTAGCCACCCCACGAGAGGCCGATGCCGAAGAGCTCGAGGCTGTCGAAGAACACGCCCAGCGCCTCGCGGCCGACCGGCTTCAGCGCGACGCCGAAGAGCCCGCTCGCACCCCGGAAGTCGCGGCGCCACAGCGCATGGCCGGCATCGCCGGGCAGGGCCGGATGCAGCACCTGCGCCACCATCGGATGGCGCGCCATGCTCTCGGCCAGCAGCACGCCGTTCTCCCAGTGTCGGTGCAGGCGCACCGACAGGCTGCGCAGGCCGCGCAGCGCCAGATAGAGGTCGTCCGGACCGGCCGTCTGGCCGAAGTCGTGGGCGGTCTGTTGCAGCAGTGCCCAGGCGCGCTCGTTGGCGGTGGCCGCGCCGAGCAGCGCGTCGGAGTGGCCGACGATGTACTTCGTCGCGGCCTGCACCGAGATGTCCACGCCGTGATCGAAGGGCTTGAAGAACAGCGGCGTGGCCCAGGTGTTGTCCATGACGACGAAGGCGTCGACCTTGTGCGCCTCTTCGGCGATGGCGGGGATGTCCTGCACCTCGAAGGTGGTGGAGCCGGGCGACTCGACGAACACCACGCGCGTGGACGGCCGGATCTGCCGGCGGATCTCGCCGCCCGCGAGCGGGTCGAAGAATTCGACGTCGATGCCGAAGCGCGTGAGCACCGTCGTGGCGAAGCTGCGTGTGGGGCCATAGACGCTGTCGCTGATCAAGGCGTGGTCACCCGGTTTGAGCAAGGCGAGCAGGCTGTGCGTGCAGGCCGCGAGGCCGGAGGGAAACACGATGGAGCGGTAGCCGCCTTCGAGTTCCGCGAGCGCGGTTTCGAGCGCGCGCGTGGTGGGCGTGCCGAAGCGGCCGTACGACGCATAGGGGTTGCCGGGGAGCTTGCGCGACTCCCACTCGGTGAGCGAATTCGACAGGATGGTCGAACCACGGAACACGGGCGTGTTGACCATGCCGCCGTGGCTGGAGGGGTCGCGCCCGGTGCGTACCAGGACGGTTTCGGAATCGAAGGAAGTCAACGGACCGGTCTTTCAGGAGAAGCTGTGGCGGTGGTCCAGTCTAGAAAGGACGGCGTGGTTTCTTTTGCTGAAATTTGCCTCATCGATCCCTCATCGAGCAAAATTCTCCTCAACTGGGCATCAATATTGGATTTGGATACTCCATGGACAAGATCGACAAGGCAATCCTCGAACTGCTGCAGGTCAATGCGAGCGCCTCGCTGCAGGAGATCAGCGAGCAGGTGAGCCTGTCGGCCACGCCGTGCTGGCGTCGCATCCAGCGGCTCGAGCGCGAGGGTTACATCCGCCAGCGCGTGGCGCTGCTCGACCCCGACAAGCTCAACGTGGGCGTGACGGTGTTCGTCGCCATCCGCACCAGCCAGCACAACGAGAAGTGGTTCAAGCGCTTCAGCGCCGTGGTCGCGGCCATCCCGCAGATCGTGGAGTTCTATCGCATGAGCGGCGACGACGACTACCTGCTGCGGGTCGTGGTGCCCGACATCAAGGCCTACGATGCGGTCTACAAGCGGTTGATCCGCGAGGTCGAACTGTCGGACGTGAGTTCCAGCTTCGCCATGGAGCAGATCAAGTACACGACCGCGTTGCCGCTCGACTACGCTTGAAAGCATGCGCTGGCAGTGCGGACCGAGCCTGGACATTCACATGAGGTTACGGCGCACGAGGGCGCATGGTTTCCAATGGAGGGCCGCGCCGTCACGGCGCCCGAAAGGAAGTTGCACCCATGTCCGAGCGTGAACCCGATTTCCGGCCCGGCCGACAGTCCTCCGTAACGGCTGTCGTCGTGCTGGTCCTGATCGCCATCGCCGCCGGGGCGGGCTGGTGGTACTGGTCGCAGCGCAACGCGGCGGCCCCCCTGCCACCATCGTCGGCCACCGCGCCGGCCGTCCCCGATGCGCCGCCGCCCGCGCCGCCGGTCGCGGCCACGGGCCCGCAGAACCCGGTCGACGCGCTCGCCGAACCCGACGCGGTGCTGCCGGCGCTGGGCGATTCGGACGCCCAGGCCAAGAAGGCACTGACCGATCTGCTGGGTGCTCAGCGCGTCGCCACGCTGCTCAACGTCGACGGCTTCGTGCGGCGCGTGGTCGCCACGATCGACAACCTGCCGCGTGCCCAGGCGCCATCGCGGATGTGGCCGATGCAGCCGGCGCCGGAGCGCTTCACGGTCGACGGCGGCGCGGAGCGCACGACCATCGGCCAGGCGAACGCGACGCGCTACGCCGCCTTCACGCGCATGATCGAGGCGGTCGACGCCGAACGCGCGGCGTCGCTCTACGCGCGCTTCTACCCGCTGTTCCAGCAGGCCTATGAAGAGCTCGGCTACCCGGGCCGCTACTTCAACGACCGACTGGTGGCCGTCATCGATCACCTGCTCGACGCACCGGAGCCCACCGGCCCGGTGGCGGTGCACCTGACCGAGGTGCGCGGCGAGTTCACGGCCGAGCGGCCCTGGACCCGCTACGAATACGCCGACCCGGCCCTGGAGTCGATGTCGAGCGGCCAGAAGCTGATGGTGCGCGTCGGCCTGGCGAACGAACGCATGCTCAAGGCCAAGCTGCGAGCGTTCCGCGCGCAGGTGGCGACCGGCGGGCTGGCCAAGCGCTGATCGACGCCTCCCTCGCTTGCGAGGGGCGTGCTTTTTGACGCGCGGATGCGGCCGACGCGGCGCCGCAGGAATCGCTCTGTACACTCCCGCGGGTCCCCGGACTCGCGCACCGCGCGGTGCCGGAGCGGGTTTCCCTTCTCCTTCATGAGCCACCGCGTGCCTTCCTCGACGCCCATCGCCTCGGCAGATTCCGCAGTCCTGGCACGCATGGTGCATGTCGACCAGCTGGTGTCGGTGCGGCGCAGCGTGTTGGCAGGCATGCCCATCAGCATCGTGCTGAGCCTGACCGCGACGCTGGTGGCCATCAAGTCGGGGCGACCGGTCATCGGGCTCGGCTGGTTGATGCTGCAGCTGCTGGTGAGCGGGGTGCGCATCATCGCGAGCCGGCGTCTCCTCGAGCGCGCGGTGGCCACGATGGCGCGGGACGGCGATATCGGCCAGGCCAACGCCCATTGGGTCGAGCGGCAGTTGCGGTGGACAGCCATCGCCGCTGGCGTCTCGGGCTGCGTGTGGGCCCTGGTGCCATTCCTGTGCGACGGCTATACCTCGCCGGAGACGGTGTTCTACCTGACGATCGTCTGCGGCACCTGCGCGGGCGCCGTGACCTACGGCGGCGCCTATGCGCCGGCGCCGCTGAGCTTCATCGTGCCGACGCTGCTGTCGGTCATGGTGTCGCTGGTGATCGCCGGCGGCTTCCAGAACGTCAGCCTGGCGGCCATGGTGCTGCTGTACCTCCTCGGCCTCACGCGCGGCGTGCTGGTCAGCGAGAAAGCCTTTCGCACCGGCAGCCGGATCAGGAACGAAGCGACCGAGCTGGCTGCGCGGCTGCACCGGGCGCACCAGTCGTTGCAGGCGTCGACCCAGGCGCTGGCGTACCGCGCGTCGCACGACTTCCTGACCGGGCTGTGCAACCGCGAGGGCTTCACCCAGGCCGTCGCGGCCCGCCTGGCTGTGCGTTCCCGGCAGGCGCACTGCCTGATGCTGCTCGACCTGGACGGCTTCAAGACCGTCAACGATGTCTTCGGCCACAAGGTCGGCGACCGCGTCCTGGAGGACGTGGCCCGCTGGCTGACGAACGAACTCGATGGCCTGGACGCTGTGGCGGGCCGTTGGGGCGGCGACGAGTTCGCCATCCTGTTCAGCATGGAAGCCGGCATGAAGACGCCGGAGATGCTGGCCGAGGCGCTGATCCGCGCCATCCCCTTCGCCACCTCGCATTACGGCGGCCATCTGGGCGTGAGCATCGGCGTCCTGAAATTCCAGACGGCGGACGCGCTGGAATTCACCGACATGATCAGCGTCGTCGACGAGGCGCTCTACGAAGCCAAGCGGGCCGGCCGCAACCGCTATCAGGTGGTCGACGAGGCGCTGAACCTGCAACTGGCCACACGCCGCGAAGTGGAGCGCGACCTGCTGGGGGCGATCCAGTCGCGCAGCATCGAACTCTGGTACCAGCCGATCATGGATGTCCGGAACGGACGCATCCACAGCCTGGAGGCGCTGATTCGCTGGAAGCATCCCCGGCACGGCCGCATTTCGCCCGAGCATGTGGTGTTCGCGGCGGCGAGCACCGGCATCGCCGAGAACCTGCTGCGCTACATCCTGGACGAAATCTGCCGGGGCATGGAACAGCTGGATGCGCCCGGTTCGCCCCTGGCCGGCGTGCCGGTCGCCATGAACGTGTCGCCGCGCGAAATGGCCCAGCTGGCGGTCGACGAGATCGTGCTGGGTACGCTGGCGGCGCGCGGCATCGCCACCTGCCGGCTGCAGCTCGAGATCACCGAAGAGATCGCCCTCGACACCCACGCCACGCGCGGCCGTCTGAGCACGTTGTCGGCCGCGGGCGTGGCGATCGCGGTCGACGACTTCGGCGTGGGCTACTCGTCGCTGGCCTCGCTGCGCAGCGACTACGTGCGACAGGTCAAGATCGACCGCAGCTTCATCGACGGGCTGGAAACCTCGCCCGGCAACGCGGTGCTGGTCAATTCGATCGTGCAGCTGGGCAACTCGCTCGACATCCTCGTCGTGGCCGAGGGCGTCGAAACCAGGGCCGAGCTGGAAGTGCTGACCCTGCTGGATTGCCGGCTGGTGCAGGGCTACCTGTTCGCGCGGCCGGCACCGCTGCCCGAGGTCATCGCCTGGGCGGCCGGCCGGCCGGTCTGACGGCGCGCTGCCGTCAGCGGCTGTGGCGGCTGTCGCGACTTCAGCGGCGCTGCAGCTCGCTGCCGCCGATGTAGATGCGGTTGTGCACCGGCGCGATCACCAGCTCGTTGATGCACACATGCGGCGGCATCTCGGCGATGAAGCGGATGGTGCGGCCCATGTCCTCTTCCTGCAGCATCAGCGCCTTGTCCTCGGCGCTCGGCTCCACCGGGCGCTTCTTCAGGATCGGCGTGGCGACCTCGCCCGGGCACACCGCCGTGGCCCGCAACCCATGCACGCACTGCTCGATGTTGAAGTTGTGCGTCATCGCGATCAGGCCGGCCTTGCTCGCCACGTAGGCCGGACCGGTGAGGTAGCTCTGGTGCCAGCCGGCGAAGGACGCGATGTTGATCACCGTGCCGCGGCGTCGGGCCTGCATGCCCTTGAGCACGGCCAGCGTGCAGAAGGTCGCACCGTTGAGGTTGATGTTGACCACCTTGGCGAAGGTGTCGCCGTCGGTCTCGCTCCAGAAGCGCTTGGGGAAGTTGACGCCGGCGCTGTTGACCAGGATGTCGACGCCGCCGTGCATCGCCTCGATGGCGGCGGCCACGGTGTCGACCGCGGGGCGGTCACCGACATCGAGTGCCATCGCCGTGATGCGGCCCGCAGGCGCACCCTTGGCCTCGGCCTCGACGATCGCCGCGTCGAGCTTGGCCGCTTCGCGCCCGGAGATGACGACCCGGCAACCGGCCTTCGCCAGGTCGATGGCACCGGCCAGCCCGATGCCACTGCCGCCGCCCGTGACCCAGGCGATCTGTCCGTCGAGGGGCTGCTTCGTCTCGTTCATCGATGTCTCTCCTTCGTATGGGGAAGCATCGATTGTGCCGTCGCGTTCAGCTCGTCGTGTAGTCGCCCACCGGCACGCAGCTGCAGAACAGGTTGCGGTCGCCGTAGACGTTGTCGACGCGGCCGATCGGCGACCAGTACTTGGCCAGCTTGAGGGCGGCCAGCGGGTAGGCGCCGAGCTCGCGCGAATACGGATGATCCCATTCGGTGGCCAGCAGGCTGGCGGCAGTGTGCGGCGCGTGCTTGAGCGGGTTGTCCTCCTTCGGCCAGACGCCTTCCTCCACCCGGCGGATCTCGCCGCGGATGGCGATCATCGCGTCGATGAAGCGGTCGAGCTCGGCCAGCGGCTCGCTCTCGGTCGGCTCGACCATCAGCGTGCCGGGCACCGGGAAGCTCAGCGTGGGCGCGTGGAAGCCGTAGTCGATCAGGCGCTTGGCCACGTCTTCGGCGGTCACGCCGCAGCGGTCCTTGATGGGGCGCAGGTCGAGGATGCACTCGTGCGCTACATGCCCGTTCGGGCTTGCGTACAGCGTCGGGTAGTGGTCCTTCAGGCGCGCGCTGATGTAGTTGGCCGAGAGGATGGCCGTCTCGGTCGCGGCCTGCAGGCCGGCGGCGCCCATCATGCGGCAGTACATCCAGCTGATGGGCAGCACGGCCGCATTGCCCAAGGGCGCGGCAGACACCGCGCCGACGTCATGCCCGCCGACGCCGGCCGTCGCATGGCCCGGCAGGAAGGGCACGAGGTCTTCCACCACGCACACCGGGCCGACGCCCGGGCCGCCGCCGCCGTGCGGGATGCAGAAGGTCTTGTGCAGGTTCAGGTGGCTCACGTCGCCGCCGAACTCGCCCGGCGCGGCCACGCCGACCAGCGCGTTCATGTTGGCGCCGTCGACGTACACGCGGCCGCCGTGCGCATGCACCAGCTCGCAGAGCTCCTTCACGCGGGTCTCGAACACGCCGTGGGTGCTGGGGTAGGTGATCATCACCGCGGCGAGGTTCTCGCTGTGCTTCTCGCAGGCGCGCTTCAGGTCGTCGAGGTCGACGTTGCCCTGCGCGTCGCAGGCGGTCAAGACCACCTGCAGGCCGGCCATCTGCGCGCTCGCCGGGTTGGTGCCGTGGGCTGACGAGGGGATCAGGCAGATGTTGCGCTGGCCTTCGCCCTGGGACACATGGAAGGCCTTGATGGCCAGCAGGCCGGCGTATTCGCCCTGCGAGCCGGCGTTGGGCTGCAGGCTGATGCCGGCGTAGCCCGTGGCTTCGCAGAGCCAGTCGCGCAGTTGCTGATCGAGCTCGGCGTAGCCCTGCAGCTGCTCGGCCGGCGCGAAGGGATGGATGTTCGCGAACTCGGGCCAGGTGATCGGGATCATCTCGCTGGTCGCATTGAGCTTCATGGTGCAGCTGCCCAGCGGGATCATGCTGCGGTCGAGGGCGAGGTCCTTGTCGGACAGGCTGCGGATGTAGCGCAGCATCGCCGTCTCGCTCTTGTGCGTATTGAACACCGGGTGCGTGAGGAACGCGGAGGTGCGGCGCAGGTCTTCAGGAATGCGCACCGGCGCCTTGTCGGCCAGTTCCTCGAAGCGCGGCATCGGCGTGCCGGACGGCACGAACAGCGCCCACAGCGTTTCGATGTCGGCGCGCGTCGTCGTTTCGTCGAGCGAGATGCCCAGGTGCTGCTGCAGCCGGTGGCGCAGGTTCACGCTGGCGGCCTTGGCGCGTTCGAGGATGGTGGCCGTGTCGTCGCCGCTCTTGACCGTCAGCGAGTCGAAGGCGGTGGTATTGACCAGCTCGCGGCCCATCTGCTCCAGGCCCGCGGCCAGGATGCCGGTGAGCGCCGCCACGCGCTGCGCGATGCGCGTGAGGCCGGCGGGGCCGTGGTACACGGCGTACATGCTCGCGACCACCGCCGGCAGCACCTGCGCCGTGCAGATGTTCGACGTGGCCTTCTCGCGGCGGATGTGCTGCTCGCGCGTCTGCAGCGCGAGCCGGTAGGCCGGCGCGCCGTGCACGTCGACGCTCACGCCGACCAGGCGGCCCGGCAGCGAGCGCTTGAATTCGTCGCGGCAGGCCAGGTAGGCCGCGTGCGGGCCGCCGTTGCACATCGGCATGCCCAGGCGCTGGGTGGTGCCGCAGACGATGTCGGCGTCCCACTCGCCGGGCGGCACCAGCAGCGTCAGCGCCAGCAGGTCGGCCGCCACGCACAGCGCGGCGCCGCAGGCGTGGGCATGGCCGGCCAGCGGCCGCAGGTCGTGCACCTGGCCGGTGGTGCCGGGGTACTGCGCCAGCACGCCAAAGAACTCGCCACTCGCCATCAGCAGGGGCAGCGTTTCCGACGCCGTGCTCACCTTGATCTCGATGCCCAGCGGCGCGGCGCGGGTGCGCAGCACCTCGATGGTCTGCGGGTGGCAGTCGCCGGCCACCAGGAAGACACTGCTCTTGCTTTTCACGCTGCGCTTGGCCAGCGTCATCGCCTCGGCCGCGGCCGTCGCCTCGTCGAGCATCGACGCGTTGGCGATGGCCATGCCGGTCAGGTCGCAGACCATGGTCTGGAAGTTGACCAGCGCCTCCATGCGGCCCTGCGAGATCTCGGCCTGGTAGGGCGTGTAGGCGGTGTACCAGGCCGGGTTCTCGAGGATGTTGCGCAGGATCACGCCGGGCGTGTGGGTGCCGTAGTAGCCCTGCCCGATGAAGTTGCGCGCCACCTTGTTCTTCGCCGCCATCGCCTTGAGTTCAGCCAGTGCGTCAGCCTCGCTCACCGGCGCGGGCAACTGCATCGGGCGCGTGCGGCGGATGGCCGGCGGCACGATGCCGTCGATCAGTGCCTCGCGCGTGGCCGAGCCGATGACCGGCAGCATGCGCGCCTCGTCGGCCGGCGCGATGCCGATGTGACGGGCGATGAATTCGTCGGCGTTCTCGAGTTCGCGCAGGGTGGGGAAGGATGGCGTCGGCATGGGGATGAAGCGATGGAGGCGAAGAAGAAAAGGCGGGTCAGCTCTCTGCAGCGAACTTGTCGTAGTCGGCGGCGTCGAGCAGGGTGTCGAGTTGCAGCGGGTCGCTCAGCTTGACCTTGAAGAACCAGCCGGCGGCCAGCGGGGCGCTGTTGGCGAGCGAGGGGTCGGCGCGCAGGGCTTCGTTGACTTCGGTGATCTCGCCCGAGACGGGCATGAAGACATCGGCCGCGGCCTTGACCGATTCGACGACGCCGGCGACCTCGCCCTGCGCGAAGGTCTTGCCGACGTCCGGCAGGTCGACGAACACGACGTCGCCAAGCGCATCCTGCGCATGCACGGTGATACCGACGATCGCGTCGCTGCCGGTGGCCTGGACCCACTCGTGGTCCTTGGTGAATTTGGTGCTCATGGGGGCTCCTGAAGAGAGATGAAAAGGAAACTAGCCTCGGTAGTATCGGGTCGGCACGAAGGGCAGGGTGGTGACCTCCATCGGCACCGGCTTGCCGCGCACGATGGCCTGGATCCGGGTGCCCGGCTCGGCGTAGGCGGTGGCGACGTAGGCCATCGCGATCGGCCGGTCGGCCGTGGGCCCGAGCAGGCCGCTGGTGACCTGACCGATGGCGACGCCCTCGAAGGACTCGAGCGGCGTGCCGTCGCGCACCGGGATGCGCTCCAGCGCGACCAGGCCGACGCGGCGGCGCTTGAGCGTGTCGTGGTCGGCGATGCCGGCCGCCCCCGACGCCGCGGCCGCCAGTTGGGCCAGCACCTTGTCGGCGCCGGGGAAACCGCCGGCCCGCGCGCCGCCGGTGTGGCGCACCTTCTGGATCGCCCAGTTGAGCGAGGCCTCGACCGGCGTGGTCGTCTCGTCGATGTCGTGGCCGTAGAGGCACAGGCCCGCTTCCAGCCGCAGCGAATTGCGCGCGCCCAGGCCGATGGGCTGTACCTCGGGCTGCGCCAGCAGCAGGCGGGCGAGCGCTTCGGCGTCGGTCGCCTTCACCGAGATCTCGAAGCCGTCTTCGCCGGTGTAGCCGCTGCGGGTGACGAAGGCCGGGATGCCGCCGATCTGCACCGCGCCGCCCGTCATGAAGACGAAACGCTCGACGCCGGGCGACAGCCGCGCCAGCGTGGCGGCGGCCTGCGGCCCCTGCAGCGCGAGCAGCGCGTGGTCGGGCATCGGCTGCACATCGCAGCGCGTACCGATGCGGGCCTGGATGTGCGCCAGGTCGGCCACCTTGCAGGCGCCGTTGACGATCACGAAGAGTGAGTCGCCCCCTTCGTTGAAGAACATCAGGTCGTCCAGGATGCCGCCCGCCTCATTCAGCAGCAGGCCGTAGCGCTGCTTGCCGGGCGCCAGGTCGAGCACGTCGACCGGCATCAGCGTCTCGAAGGCCGCGGCGGCGTCGGGCCCGACCAGGCGCAGCTGGCCCATGTGCGAGATGTCGAACAGGCCGGCGGCCGTGCGGGTGTGCCTGTGCTCGGCCATCAGGCCGGCGGGGTACTGCACGGGCATCGAGTAGCTGGCGAAGGGCACCATGCGGGCGCCGAGTTCGACGTGCAGGGCGTGCAGCGGGGTCTTCTGGAGCGGAAGCGAATCGTCGGAAGCAGCCATGGGCGCTCTCTAAAACAAGGGGCAGACGGAATCCACGACGCAAGTCATGGGCCACCCCTGCTGTCCGCTCTACCTGAGAGATTCGCCCCGCCTGGTCACAGGCTTAGGGTTTGCTCCTTCGGTGGGCCGGCGTGTCGCGATCGACTACCGGCCTCTCTCCAGCAAGGAAACGCCCGGGTGAACGGGCGCCTCGTCAGTCCTTGGTACCTGAGCGTTCGGATGGGTTCCTGCGCCTTCGGCGGCCCGTTGCGGGCGCTCTCCTGACCCGGGCGAGTGTAGTGGATCGGCGCGGGCTCGGTGCACCCTCAGTGCATCGTTTCCGGCGGCAACAACCTGGCGATGCGATCGCCGATGGCGTCGGCACGCTCGTCGCCGGCGGCCTGGCGGATCTCCGCGAGCATCGTGTCGGCCACGGCCAGCATGGATGCGCGGTCGCGCGCTTCGCGCAGCGTGTCGCGCAAGACCAGCGCCATCGCCGGGTCGCGCCGCGCGAACATGCGCTCACACAGGTCGAACAGGAACATCCGCGTGGTGGCGAGCGACGGCTTGCCGTCGAAGGGGTCGGCCGACACGGTGGGGGGCGCGGCGGGTGCCGACGGCTCGGGCACATCCGCCACGACGACGGCTGGCGCGTCGAGGCGCTCGTCCGGTGCGTGCAGATAGCCCTCGTGCAACAGATGGCGCGCCACGCGAACCGCCTCGTCGCGGTCGGCGAAGAGTGGCACGAAGTCGGTCACCGAGCGCTGGCCGTCGGCCATCAGCAGCACGGCGCGCTCGCGCTGCGTCAGCGTGCGGTGGCCAGGGCGCAATTCGTCGCGGGCCTTGTCGGTCTTGCTGAAGAACATGGGATGCCGGGCGAGAGGGGGGCTCGCCAGCATCGGGGCAGGGCGTGACAGCGGCATGAAGGCCGCTGAAACATCCGTGCGCTATTTCGCGTAGACCAGATCGCGCAGCGTGAGCGAGATCGCCGGGAAGTAGGTGATCAGCATCAGGCAGCCGAGCACCACCAGCACGAAGGGAATCAGATCCTTCACGATGCGGTCCAGGGATATGCGCGCCACGGTGCAGGCCGCGAACAGGTTGACGCCGAAGGGCGGCGTGATCATGCCGAGCGCCAGGTTGACCACCATGATCAGCCCGAAGTGCACCGGGTCGATGCCGAAGTGCATCGCCACCGGCGCCAGGATGGGCGCGAGCACGATGATGGCTGCGCTGGTCTCGATGAACATGCCGATGACGAACAGCGCCGCGTTCACGCCCAGCAGGAACATCGCCGGCGACTGCAGCACCTGCTCGAGCCAGCGGCCGATCGCGTCGGGCACGCCCGCGCGGGTGATCAGGAAGGCGAACAGCCCGGCGTTGGCGATGATGAACATGATCACGGCCGACGACAGCACCGACTTGCGCAGGATCACGAAGAGGTCGGTGACCTTGATCTCGCGGTAGATCACCAGGCCGACGATCAGCGCGTAGAACACGGCCACCGCCGATGCCTCGGTGGGCGTGAAGACGCCGCCGTAGATGCCGCCGAGGATGATCACCGGCATCAACAGTGCCCAGCCGGCCTGCCAGAGTGCCTTGCCGAAAGGCATGCGGCCGTCGCCGTCGTTCTTGCCCCAGCCCTTGAACTTGCAGTAGACCCAGACGAAGAGCATCAACGCCAGGCTGATCAGGATGCCTGGGCCGAAGCCGGCGATGAACAGTTCGCCGATCGACACCTCGGCGCTCACGCCGTACAGGATCATCGGGATCGACGGCGGAATGATCACGCCCAGTTCGGCGCTGGTGGCCTGCAGCGCGGCGGCGTACGAGGTCGGGTAGCCGTGCTTGATGAGCGCGGGGATCAGGATCGCGCCGATGGCGAAGGTGGTGGCCACCGACGAGCCCGACACCGCCGCGAAGATCATGCAGGTGAGCACGCAGGTCATCGGCAGGCCGCCCTGCACGCCGCCCACGATGCTCTTGGCGAACTCCACCAGGCGGCGCGAGATGCCGCCGGTCTCCATCAGGTTGCCGGCCAGGATGAAGAAGGGGATGGCGGCCAGCGGAAACTTGTTGATCGAGTTGAAGATCTCCTTGGCGGAGATCAGCATGTTGGCGCCGTTGACCTGCATGCCCACGATCGAGGCAAGGCCGATCGAGACGGCGACCGAAACCGACAGTGCGAAGCACAGCACCATCGTGCCGACCATCATGGGCGTCATTGCGCAGTCTCCAGCTCGAGCCGCTTCGGATCGAGAAAATTGCCGGCGATGCCGAACAGGGAAAAGACGGCGCCGACCGGCAGCGCCAAGTAGGCCCAGACCATCGACAGGCTCTCCAGGCCCGCCATCGACTGCACGCGGCCGCGCATCGCGTAGTCCCAGCCGTACCAGAGGATGATCAGCATCAGCGTGAGTGCGGCGAGGCTCACCACCGCGTCGAGCACGCGGCGAAAGCGCGGTGGGCTCCAGCGGTAGAGCACGTCGACGCTCACCATGGCACCTTGGCGGAATGCCATCGGAATGCCGAGGAAGACCATCCAGATCAGGCTGACCCGGATGAGGATCTCGCTCCACTCGGCAGGTTGCTCCAGCACAAAGCGGGTGATGATCTGGAATACGCCGAGCGAGGAGGCGATGACCAGCATCGCGCAGGCGAGCACCATGGACACGCGGGTTGTCCAGCGCTCCAGGCCAAGGAATTTATCTTTCATCTGTACGCCGTTCGAGAAAACAAAAAAGCCCGCCGACGGTGCGGCGGGCCTCGGGGCCGTCCCGTGCGGGACGGCGGCCCGGGGATCACTTCACGTCGCGGATCTTGTCGAGGTTCGCCTTGCCGAACTGCTTCTCGAATTCGGCGTTGACGGGCGCCAGCATGGCGACGAACTTCGCCTTGTCGACGTTCTCGATCACGGTCATGCCTTGCGCGCGCAGTTCCTTCACGCCGTTGGCATCGTCCTGGTCGACACGGTCCCGGTTGGCCTTCACGGCCACCTTGGCGGCGTCGAGGAACGCCGTCTTGTCGGCCGCGCTGAGCTTGTCGAAGCTGGCCTTGTTCATCACGAAGATGCAGGGCGAGTAGACGTGGCCGGTCAGCGACAGGTGCTTCTGCACCTGCGAGAACTTGGCCGACATGATCACCGGCAGCGGGTTCTCCTGGCCGTCGACCGTGCCCTGTTGCAGCGCGGTGAAGACTTCCGGGAAGGCCATCGGCGTGGTGATGATGCCCAGGCCCTTGTAGGCCGCGATGTGCACCGGGTTCTCCATGGTGCGCATCTTCAGGCCCTTGAGGTCCTCCGGCGTCTTCACGTCGCGCTTGCTGTTGGTCATGTGGCGGAAGCCGTTCTCGCCCCAGGCCAGCGCCTTGAAGCCCTTGGCGTCGAACTTGGCGAGCAGGTCCTGGCCAATCGGGCCGTCGAGCACCGCGCGGGCGTGCGCCTTGTCGCGGAACAGGAAGGGCACGTCGAGGATCTTCGTCTCAGGCACGAAGTTGGGGACGGGGCCGGTCGACGAGAAGGCCAGCTCTTGCGTGCCGAGCTGAACCGCCTCGATGGATTCGCGCTCGCCGCCGAGTGCGCCGTTGTAGAAGGTCTCGACCTTGTAGCGGCCATTGGTGCGAGCCGCGACTTCCTTGGCGAAGGTGTCGATCGCCACGCCTTGATGCGAGTTCTGCGCGGTCGAGATGCTGATCTTCATGGTGGTCTGCGCGAACGCGGCGCAGGCCATGCCCAACCCGAGAACCAGGCCGGCGGCCAGACGGTTCAACTTCATGCGATGTCTCCTGTTTTGAAAAAGACTGCGCGCGGGGCATCCCGGTGCGCAGGCAGGCCGCGACTATGCCGCACTCTGCTGCAGTGCAGCGTCGGGATTTCTACGGGGAGCGCGCCGTGTTAGGGCGCGTCGGTTCAGGCGCGCGCTGGACGGACCGCCGACTTCGGCCGGAACGCCTGGCAGACGGTGTCGTCCGTCTCGAGGTACGGCCCGCCGATCAGGTCGATGCAGTAGGGCACGGCGGCGAAGATGCCCGGCACGGCCTGCGAGCCGTCGGCGTTCTTCAGGCCTTCGAGCGTCTCCGCGATGGCCTTGGGCTGGCCCGGCAGGTTGAGGATCAGCGCGCGGTCGCGAATCACCGCCACCTGGCGCGACAGGATCGCCGTCGGCACGAAGCGCAGGCTGATCTGCCGCATCTGCTCGCCGAAGCCGGGCATCTCCTTGTGCGCCACGGCCAGCGTCGCCTCGGGTGTGACATCGCGCAGGGCCGGGCCGGTGCCGCCGGTGGTCAGCACGAGCGAGCAGCCGGCGTTGACCAGCTCGATCAGCGTGGCGCTGATGCCGGCCTGCTCGTCGGGAATGAGCCGCGCCTCGAACTCGATCGGGTTGCGCAGGGCGCGGGTCAGCCAGTCCTTCAGCGCGGGCAGGCCCTTGTCTTCGTACACGCCGGTGGAGGCGCGGTCGCTGACCGAGACGATGCCGATGCGGACGGGGTCTGGCGTGCTCATGCGTCGCGCTCCCGCGATTCCTCGCTGGCCTCGGCCGCACGGTCGCTGCCTGCATGGGCGGCCAGCTGCGCGCGCACCAGCTGGAACACCTCGCGGTAGGCCTTGCCCTGGCGCGGCGCTTCGCCGGGCTTGCCGGCCTTGATGTCCTTGCGGGCCTGGCGCACCAGGGCGCGCAGCTGCTGGCTGTCGGTGTCGGGGTGGGTCTCGATCCAGCCGCCGAGCGCGTCGTCGTCGGCGATGAGCTGGTCGCGCCAGCGCTCCGCTTCGTGCAGCATCGCGGTTTCCTCGGCGGGGCCACTGTGCTGCTCGTCGAGCGCGCTGCGCACGGCGTCGAGCACCTCGGGGTCGAGCGCGCGCATCAGCTTGCCGATGAACTGCATCTGGCGGCGCTTGCCCTCGAAGTTGGTGATGCGGCGTGCTTCGACGATGGCGTCGACCAGCTTCTCGCCGAGCGGCAGCTGGTCGAACAGGCCGGCGCGCAGCGTCAGCAGGTCTTCGCCGAGCTTTTGCAACTCGGTGCTTTCGCGCTTGAGGTCGGTCTTGCTGGCTTCGTCGGTGCCCTTGAGCTCGCGTTTGAGCTCGAGGTCGAGCTCGCTGCCTTCGGCAACGAATTCGCCACGGACGTAATAGCCTTTTTTGGGTTTGCGGGACATCGGAAGATCCTGGGCCGCAAAGGACCGCGCGATAGAGGGAACAGGGGGCCAAGTATCATAGCCAACACATGACGACATCCTCCACGCGCCCCGCGTCCGGCTTTGCCTACAGCCGCTCTTTCTTCGAAAACCTGGTCGACTCGGCCTTGGCGCATGCCAAGAAGCTCGGCGCCACCGACGCGGGGGCCGAGGCCTCCGAAGGCTGCGGCCTGAGCGTGTCGGTGCGCAAGGGGGAACTGGAGAACGTCGAGCGCAACCGCGACAAGTCGCTGGGCATCACGGTGTACGTCGGCCACCGCCGCGGCAACGCCAGCACCTCCGATTTCTCCGAGGCCGCCATCGCCCAGACGGTGCAGGCCGCCTACGACATCGCGCGCTTCACCGCCGAAGACCCGGTCGGCGGCCTGCCCGACGAGGCCGACATCGTGCGCGAGCAGCCCGACCTCGACCTGTTCCACCCCTGGGACATCGACAGCGAACAGGCCGCCAAGCTGGCGCTCGAATGCGAAGCCGCGGCCCTGTCGACCGACAAGCGCATCACCAACAGCGAAGGCGCCGGCGTCTCGGCTCAGCAGAGCCACTTCTTCAGCGCCCACACGCACGGCTTCCGGGGTGGCTATGCCAGCTCGCGGCACTCCATCTCGGTGGCGCCGATCGCCGGCAAGGGCGACGGCATGCAGCGCGACGCCTGGTACAGCTCGATGCGCTCGGCCGACGAGCTGGCCAGCCCCGCGTCGGTGGGCCGCTATGCGGCGGAGCGCGCGCTGTCGCGCCTGAAGTCGCGCAAGATCAAGACGACGCAGTGCCCGGTGCTGTTCGAGTCGCCCCTGGCCGCCGGCCTGCTGGGCGGGCTGGTGCAGGCCACCAGCGGCGGCGCGCTGTACCGCAAGAGCAGCTTCCTGCTCGACTCGCTGGGCAAGCCGGTGCTGCCCAAGCACATCGACGTGGCCGAAGACCCGCACATCCTGCGCGGCAAGGGCAGTGCGCCCTTCGACGACGAAGGCGTGACCACGCGGGCCCGCAAGATCGTCGACGGCGGTCGGCTCGAAGGCTATTTCCTCAGCACCTACTCGGCCCGCAAGCTGGGCATGAAGACCACCGGCAACGCCGGCGGCTCGCACAACCTGACGCTGCGCTCGCGCCTGACGAAGCCCGGCGACGACCTCGACGAGATGCTGCGCAAGCTGGGCACCGGCCTGTTCGTGATCGAGCTGATGGGGCAGGGCGTGAACTACGTGACCGGCGACTACTCGCGCGGCGCCAGCGGCTTCTGGGTCGAGAAGGGGCGCATCGCCTTCCCGGTGCAGGAGATCACCATCGCCGGCAACCTGAAGGACATGCTGATGGGCATCCAGGCGGTGGGCGCCGATGCCTACAACTACGGCGCCAAGACCACCGGTTCGATCCTCATCGACCGGATGAAGATCGCCGGGAGCTGAGCCCACCCCCGAAGCGGCGCACTGCGTGTCGCTGCCCCGTGCGCCGGCCGGAGTCCGGCGCCCTTCGGGGCCGTCCAAGTCTGCGCAGGCAGACTTGGAGCCGCGGCCCTCAGCCCCCGAGGGGGCGCACCCGGCGGCCCGGCGGAGCCGGTTCCGCGGGTGCCCTGGCATTGGGCTACGCCGGTATCGGTCGCGGCGGCGTACAGCGCCGAGGATTATTCAGCTGATCAGCGCACCGAGCCCGTCGGCGGGCCGGCGAGCGCCGTGCGCACCATGGCGATGGCACGTCGGTAGGGCTCGGCGAAACCGTCGAGCGGCGCGTCCGGCGCGAGCCAGCTAAAGCGAAAGACCAGGCCGTCTTCTTCCGGGCTGCCGCTGGCGGTGTGCTCGAAGCTCTCGGGCAGCGCACTGCCCGCCCCGTCCGTTCGCATCAGGTAGACATGCCACAGCTGGGCATGGCGGTGCACATTGCCTTCCACGCCGGCCTCGCACTCGCGGTCCATCGTGCCCAGCGGCTGCAGCACGCCGTCGTACACGATGCCCGATTCCTCCAGCAGCTCGCGGCGCACGGCGTCGTGCGGCGCTTCCCCCGGTTCGACCGTGCCCTTGGGCAGCTGCATGCCGCCGTCGTGCGGGTGGTCGAACACCAGCAGCCGGCCGTGGCGGTCCACCAGGCAGGCGCAGGCCTTGTGGACCGGGCCGCTGCTGCGCATCAGCTTCCCGACAAGGCCGCCTTGACGGCGGCGCTGACCTGGCCCATGTCGGCCTTGCCGGCGAGCTTCGTCTTGACGGCGCCCATCACTTTGCCCATGTCGCCAGGGCCCTTGGCGCCCAGCTCGGCGACGATGGCCTTCACCTCGACGGCCACTTCCTCGGCGCTCATGCGCTGCGGCAGATAGACCTCCAGCACCTTGATCTCGGCGGATTCCTTGTCGGCCAGATCGGCGCGGCCGCCGGTCGTGAAGGCCGCAATCGAGTCCTTGCGCTGCTTGACCATCTTGTCGACGATGGCCACGACCATGACGTCGTCGAGCTCGACGCGCTCGTCGACTTCCTTCTGCTTCATCGCAGCCAGCAGCAGACGGATGGTGCCCAGGCGCTCGCTGTCCTTGGCGCGCATGGCCGTCTTCATGTCTTCGGTGATCTGTTCCTTGAGGGTCATGACGCTCTTCTTTCTTCTAGCCTGAAAAAACAAAAGCCGCGGCAGGTTACCCCGGCGCGGCTCGGTTCACTGGCTAGGCCAGTGAGTGCTGCTTAGTACAGCTTCTTGGGGAGCTGCATGCTGCGCACGCGCTTGTAGTGGCGCTTGACGGCCGCAGCCTTCTTGCGCTTGCGCTCGGCCGTCGGCTTCTCGTAGAACTCGCGGGCGCGCAGGTCGGTCAGCAGGCCGAGCTTTTCGATGGTGCGCTTGAAGCGACGCAGGGCAACGTCGAAGGGCTCGTTTTCTTTAACGCGGATGGTGGTCATTGATGAATCGTTGAACTGAAGTTGGCCGGGGAGATCGAGGCCCCAGGCCGGGGTTCCTCAACTGAAAATCTTGGTGGCCGTTGAGGGAAGGCCAGAAGTTAGCCCGCGATTATAACGCGTTGGCGCAGGCGTGGGCACTGGCCCACGCCCATTGAAAGTTGTAACCGCCCAGCCAACCCGTCACATCGACCACTTCGCCGATGAAAAAGAGGCCCGGTTGCTTCGATTCCAGGGTTTGCGACGACAGGTCGCGCGTGTCGACGCCGCCGGCCGTGACCTCGGCCTTCTTGTAGCCCTCTGTGCCGGCCGGGGTGATCGCCCAGCGGCTGATCCGTTCGGCCAGTTGCCCCAGCGCCTTGTCGGCCGCCTCGTTGACCGGGCGCTGGAGCGCCGGGTCGTCGCCCACCCAGGCGTCGGCCAGCCGCGACGGCACCAGTGCCGCCAGCTCGTTGGCGATGCGCTTGCGCGAGCGGGACTTGGCCTCGCCCAGCGCCGCCGCCACGTCGGTGCCGGGCGCGAAGTCGATCGTGAGCGCCTCGCCCGCGCGCCAGTAGCTCGAGATCTGCAGCACCGCCGGCCCCGACAGGCCGCGGTGGGTGAAGAGCAGGTCTTCGAGGAAGGCCATGCGTTCCTTCTTGCGACCGGTCTCGATCTGCACCGGTAGCGCCAGGCCGGCCAGCCCGGCGTAGGGCGCCCAGCCTTCGCCGGCGAAGGTAAGGGGGACGAGCGCCGGACGCGGCGCCACCAGGCGCAGGCCGAACTGCTGGGCCAGCCGATAGCCGAAGTCGCTCGCGCCCAGTTGCGGGATCGACAGACCACCGGTGGCGACCACCAGGCGTGGCGCCTCGACCATGCCGCGGTCGGTCTCGATGCGGTAGATGGCCCGCCCCTCTTCGAACGCGACGCCGCGCACCGCACAGGGCTGCCAGCGCGTCACGCCGCCCGCGTCGCACTCGGCCAGCAGCATGTCGATGATCTGCTGCGACGGCCCGTCGCAAAAGAGCTGGCCCTTGTGCTTCTCGTGGTACGCAATGCCGTGCCGCTCGATCAATGCGATGAACTGCTGCGGCGTGTAGCGCGACAGGGCCGAGCGGCAGAAATTCGGGTTCTCGCTCACGAAGTGGCGCTGCGGCGCGCGCACGTCGATGTCGCGGTTGGTGAAGTTGCAGCGCCCGCCGCCCGAGATGCGGATCTTCTCGGCCACGCGTTCGCTGTGGTCGATGAGCAGCACGCGGCGGCCGCGCTGGCCCGCTTGTGCCGCGCAGAACAGCCCGGCCGCACCGGCGCCAATCACGACCGCGTCGAAGGTCGGGACGTCGGAAGTCAGCGTCAACCCTTCCACACGAATGGAAATTTCAGCTGCTTGAAGAAGCCGTTCGGCACGTAGTCGCCCAGCACGCCGTACTGTTCGGGCCAGAGCTTGGTGCTCTTCACGGCGGTGCCGAAGAGGTAGTCCAGGAAGGCGTAGTGCGCCGCGTAGTTGCGGTCGAGCGCCTCCTGGTCCTGCGCGTGGTGCCAGTGGTGGAAGTTCGGCGTGACGATGAGGTAGCGCAGGGGGCCAAGCCGCACGCTCACGTTGCAGTGGTTGAACACCGCCTGGAAGCCGACCACCACGATGTAGGCGTCGATCACTTCCTTGCTGAAGCCCAGCACGTAGATCGGCGCCAGCACCAGCGTGCGCGTGATCAGCAGTTCGAGGATGTGCTGGCGCGAGCCGGCCATCCAGTCCATGCTCTTGACGCTGTGGTGCACCGCATGCAGACGCCAGAGCACCGGCACCTCATGGTAGGCGCGGTGCGTCCAGTACTGCACCAGGTCGGCCACCAGGATGATCAGCAGCACGCCGGCCCAGAAGGGCAGGCCGGCGATCCAGCCGCGGATGCCGTCGTTGGCGGCCCAGCCGAAGAGCTTGTGCACCAGCAGGTTGGTCGCCAGCAGCACGAAGCCCACGATCATGTGGTTGACGACGAAGTGATGAAAGTCCGTTTGCCATTCGGCGCGGAACACCGGCTGGTCCTTGCGGTGTGCGAACAGCTTCTCGATGAAGATGAAGATCAGCGCCGAGCCCAGCAGGTCGAGGATGAACCAGTCCAGGCCGATGTAGGGCGTGTTGTCCGCGAAGTCGTTCACCGGCACCTTGTGCCCGCCCAGCAGCGCCGCCGAGACGATCAGCAGGAAGGCCGCCGACGACAGCCAGCGCGAGCGGTTGAACACGATGTTAACCAGCGCCAGCCCGCCCGCCACGACCATCGCCACCAGCAGGATGGTGCGCATGATGTCCACGTTGTAGCTGCGGCGCAGCTCGGGCGTGGTGAGGTACTGCGGGAAGTGGAAGGCCAGCACCCCGAGGAAGCACAGGATGCCCAGGCTCAGCGCGATGGTGCCGGTGACCAGCCCCTTGCCGCGCTGCAGTTCGCCGTGACTGGCGGTGAACTCGTTGAGCTTGTCGATTTTGAGCATGCCGATCCCTCGATGTTGTTGTGGAATTCGGCGGATTTTAGGGGCTGCCTCCCGGGGACGCGACAGGCCGAACGGTGTGTGCCGGCCCGCGTCAGCCGCGCCCCGCCGCCTGGCGCGTTGCCTCAGGCTGCACCCCCGCCGCTGCCAGGCCGCGCAGCACATCGCCCACCACGATCACCGCCGGACTGCCCAGGCCCGCGTCGGCCATGTCCAGGCACAGGCGCTCGAGCGTCGTCGCCACATGGCGCTGCTGCGGCAGGCTGGCGTGCTGCACCACCACGACCGGCGTCGCGGCCGGCAGGCCCTGCAGCAGCTCGCGCTGGATGTGCGCCGCACCGGCCACGCCCATGTAGATGACGAGCGTGAGCCGCGCGTGGTGCGCCATGCCGGCGAGTGCGCGCCAGTCGGTCGGGTCCTGCTGCGCGTCGGCCCCGGTCTTGGCGTGGCCGGTAACGAAGACGACACCCTGCGCGTGGTCGCGGTGCGTCAGCGGCACGCCCAGCGCGGTCACTGCCGCCAGGCCGGCGGTGATGCCGTTGACCACGGCGACCTCGATGCCGGCTTCGCGCAGGTGTTCCACCTCTTCGCCGCCGCGGCCGAAGATGAACGGGTCGCCGCCCTTGAGGCGTACCACCGTCTCGCCTTCGCGCACCGCGGTGATCATCAGCTTTTCGATGAAGGCCTGCGGCGTGCTCTTGCAGCCGCCGCGCTTGCCCACGTGCACGATGCGCGCGCCGGGGCGGGCGTGGCCGAGGATGGCGTCGTTCACCAGGTCGTCGACGAAGAGCACGGTGGCCGCGCCGATCGCCTTGACCGCCTTGAGCGTCAGCAGTTCCGGGTCGCCAGGGCCGGCGCCGACCAGCGTGCAGGTGCCGTGGCGGCGGTCGTGGGTGAGGTCGTTCATGCGTGGAGGGCCAGTTGTCGGATATGCGCGACCTGCGTGGCGATCGCGTCGGGCACGGGCAGCTCGCCCGCCAGCACGCGGCGCGTGTAGCGCGCGGTCGATGCGATGTCGATCTCGGTCGGCAGCCCCGGCACGTCGGCCAGCGTGCCGGCTTGCTGCGTCTGCAGTTCCTGCCGCGCGCCGCGCAGGTAGCCGTCGATCTGCGCGATGCGGCGCGGGTCGGACACGACCTCGCCTTCGAGCCCGCGCGAGAGCAGGGCCGTGGTACCGGTGAGGGCGAAGGTGTCGCCCATCACCGTGGCGTAGGCCGGGTGGGTGTAGCTCGCCACCACGACGCAGGGGCCGGCGGTCGGCCGCATCAGTTTCACGACGCTGTGGCCGGGGTTGCGCAAGCCGACCACGCGGCGCACGTCGAGCAGTTTCTTCAGCGCCGGGTTCAGCAGCTCGGTCGGCGCGAAGGCCACCTCGCTGTCGGCCACCGCGCGCACGGCGGTGAGTGCCGGCACGTCGAGCGCGGCCAGCACGTTCGACGCCAGCACGCGGCTCGATTCGCTGGCGCTGCCGTGCACCAGCACCGGCAGGCCCTCGCGCGCCAGCAGCAGCGCGAGCAGCGGCGTGAGCACCGGCAGCTTGCGCGCACCGTTGTAGCTGGGCAGCACGACCAGCGCACGGCCGGCGGCGGGGAACAGGGTCAGCCGCGCGTGCGTCGCATCGAGGAAGCCGGCCATCTCCTCGGGCGTCTCGCCCTTGATGCGCATGGCCAGGCAGAAGCCCCCGATTTCCAGGTCGGTGACGGTGCCGTCCAGCACCTGGCCGAACAGGTCTTCCGACTGTTCGCGCGTGAGCGGCCTGGCGCCTCGCGCGCCGCGGCCGATTTCCTTGATGTAGTGGCTGATTCCCATGGGTGTCCGGATTGTCCCGCAAGGCTTATGCCGGAAAGGCGCTTCGCTTATGCCCGTGGACGCATCAAGGACGTTCACGGCAGCACGGCCTCGGGAGCGGCCGCCTCGGCCGGCGTGGCGTGCAGCATGCGCTGCAGTTCGGGCAGGCACGAGCCGCAGTTGGTGCCGCATTTGAGTTCGCCCTGCAGCGCGGCCAGGCGTTCACGGTCGGTTCCGGTGCAGCGCGGCAGCTGCAGCCGGATGGCGGTTTCGGTCACGCCGAAGCAACTGCAGACGACCTTGCCGCGCGCCTGCATGGGCACCGGTGCGGTGGCACCCGGCCGCAGCAATTGGCGGCCGAAGGCCTGGGCGGGCAACTGGTCCTGCAGCAGCGGCTTGAGCCAGGCTTCGGCGCGCGTGTCGCCGCCCAGCAGGAAGGCGTCGAGCCGTGCCTGATGCGGGTCGGCGGCCGAGCGCACCAGGCGCGCGGCGCGGTGCTGGCCCTGACGCACGTCGGCGTAGCGCAGGGTGTCCGGCGTGGCCAGGCCGAGCAGGGCCTCGATCTCGGCCAGCAGTTCGGGCGGCACGGCCTCCGGGTTGGCCGCGCGGAACAGCAGGCCGCTGCGCTCGGCCGCGCCGCCCGCCAGCGCGCCGCCGCTGCCGAAGGGCACGCAACTGGCAAAGGCGAAGCGCGGCATCAGCGCGCGCAAGGCGGTCTGCGCCGCGAGCACTCGGTCGCCGGGCAGCCAGGCCGCCGCGAGCAACGACCAGGGCAGTTCGGCTTTCACGATCTGCACGGCCGTGTGCTTGAGCTCGGGCTGCTTCGAGTCGGGGCAGAACACCGGGGTGCTCAGGGCGTTGACGCCCGCCAGCCGCTCGCCGGCGCTCGACCGGCCGCTCAACGCCTCTTCGCCCCAGTGCATGGCGATGAAGCTCTGGTTGGGGCCGATGTCGGTGTTGCCCTGCGCCGGCAGCACGATCGCGCCGCGCCTGGAGGCGACCTGCACCAGGTCGCCGTCGCGCATCTGCCGACGCGCCATGTCCTGCGGGTGCATCTGCACGACCGGCTCCGGCGCGTGGCCGAACAGGCGGCCCAGCGTGCCGGTGCGGCTCATGCCGTGCCATTGGTCGCGCAGGCGGCCGGTGTTGAGCGAGAAGGGGTAATGCGGTTCGCGGGCTTCGGCCAACGGCTTGTAGGCGACGTCGTAGAAGCGGGCGCGGCCGTCGGGGGTGGGGAACACGCCGTCTTCGTACAGCCGGGCGCGGCCGGTCGAATGGCCTTCCGGCAGCGGCCATTGCTGCGGGCCTCGCGCGTCGAGCATCGCCCAACTCAGGCCGGTGATGTCGAGGTCGCGGCCGCGGGTGCTCTCGCGGTGCTCGTTCCAGATCGCCTCGGCGCCGGCTTCGGCGTCGAGGGCGTAGGGGAAGAGGGGCGCGGCGCTGCGCGACGGCAGCATCGCCTCGAGACGTTGCGCGAAGTCGGCGACGGCCGACCAGTCGTGCCGCGCCGCGCCCGGCACCGGCACGGCGGGCCGCACGCGCGAGATGCGGCGTTCGCTGTTGGTCACGGTGCCGACCTTCTCGCCCCAGGTCGTGGCGGGCAGCAGCAGGTCGGCGTAGGCGCAGGTCGCAGTGGTGGCGAAGGCCTCCTGCACGACGACGAACTCGCAGCGTTCGAGCGCGCGGCGCACCGTGGCCTGGTCGGGCATCGACTGGGCGGGGTTGGTGCAGGCGATCCACAGCGCGCGGATCTCGCCGTCGGCCGCCGCCTGGAACATCTCGACTGCGGTCTTGCCCGGCGCGGCCGGCACGTCTGCCACGCCCCACAGCGCCGCCACTTCGGCGCGATGCGCCGGGTTGCCCAGGTCGCGATGCGCGCTCAGCAGGTTGGCCATGCCGCCGACCTCGCGGCCCCCCATGGCGTTGGGCTGGCCGGTGAGCGAGAAGGGCCCGGCGCCGGGGCGACCGATCTGTGCGGTGGCGAGATGCAGGTTGATCAGCGTCGCGTTCTTGGCGGTGCCCGACGACGACTGGTTCAGCCCCTGGCAGTACAGGCTCAGCGTCGCGGCGGAGGTGGCGAACAGGCGCGCGGTGTCGAGCAAGTCGCCTGTATCGATGCCGCAGACCTGTGCCACGCGCTCGGGCGTGCAGTCGCGCACCGTCGTCGCCAGCGCGTCGAAGCCCGTGGTGTGCGCGGCGATGTAGCCGGGCTGGGTCCAACCCTCCCGCAGCATCAGGTGCAGCAGGCCATGGAACAGCATCACGTCGGTGCCGGGCTGGATGGCCAGGTGCAGGTCGGCGATCTCGCAGGTGTCGGTGCGGCGCGGGTCGACCACGACGATCTTCATCGCCGGGTTGGCGCGCTTCGCGTCCTCGATGCGACGGAAGAGGATGGGGTGCGCCCACGCCGTGTTGCTGCCGACGATGAACAGGCACTGCGCGTGGTTGACGTCGTCGTAGCAGGCGGGCGGCGCGTCGGCGCCCAGCGTCTTCTTGTAGCCCGCGACCGCGCTGCTCATGCACAGGCGCGAGTTGGTGTCGATGTTGTTGGTGCCGACGAGGCCCTTGGCCAGCTTGTTGAAGACGTAGTAGTCCTCGGTCAGCAGCTGGCCCGAGATGTAGAAGCCGACGGCGTCGGGGCCGTGGTCGCGGATCACCTGGGCGAATTTGTCCGTGGCGGTGTCGAGCGCCTCGTCCCAGGTGATGGCCGCAGGCGCCGCGCCACGTTCCGCGCGCCGCATCGGCTGCAGCAGGCGCGTCTGCATCGTGACCGCGGCCGTCGCCGTGAGGTGCAGGGTCGAGCCCTTCGTGCACAACCGGCCGAAGTTGGCCGGATGGTCCGGGTCGCCGCGCACGCCGGTGATCTGCGCGCCGGCGGATTCGATGATCACGCCGCAGCCCACGCCGCAATAGGGGCAGGTGGACCGGGTCTCGTGCGCTGCGCTCATAGGCCCGGCGCGCCGAACATCAACTGCTCGCGGATGTCCCGTACGTTGCTGCCTTCGCGCAGAAGCTCGAAGTACCAACTGCCGTCGGCCGTGTCGCCGTACAGGCAGGCGCCGACCAGCTTGTCGCCCTTGATCACCAGCTTCTTGTAGACGCCGCCAGCCGGGTCGCGCAGCACGATGGCCTCGGTGCCTTCGCCGCCCATGAAGTCGCCGGCGCTGAAGAGGTCGATGCCGGTCACCTTCAGCTTGGTCGAGGTGAGCGATCCCATGTAGCGGCCGTAGCCCATCTCGGCCAGGTGGTTGGCCGCCACGCGCGCCTGCTCGAACAGCGGCGCGACCAGGCCGTAGGCGATGCCGCGGTGCGCTGCGCATTCGCCCACCGCGTAGATGCGCGCGTCGGTCACGGTCTGCAGCGTGTCGGTGACGACGATGCCACGCTCGCAGTGCAGCCGCATCGATTCGGCGAGCTGGACGTTGGGGCGGATGCCCACCGCCATCACCACCAGGTCGGCGGGCTCCTCGCTGCCGTCCTGGAAGCGCACCGCGCGCACGCGGCTCGCGCCGTCGTCCAGCAGTTCCTGCGTGTGGGCACCCAGGCGGAACTTCAGGCCGCGGTCTTCGAGCGACTGGCGCAGCAGGCCGGCCGCCACGTCGTCGAGCTGGCGGTTCATCAGCCATTCGCTGACGTGTACGACGGTCACGCTCATGCCGCGCAGCATCAGGCCGTTGGCCGCTTCCAGCCCGAGCAGGCCGCCGCCGATGACGACCGCGTGACGGTGCGTCTTGGCGGTCTCGATCATCGCCTGCGTGTCGGCGATGTCGCGGTAGGCGATCACGCCCTCGAGGTCCTTGCCCGGCACCGGCAGCACGAAGGGATGGGAGCCGGTGCACAGCAGCAGGCGGTCGTAGGGTGCTTCGGTGCCATCGTCGGCGCGCACGATGCGCCGCACGCGGTCGACCTCGACCACCCGACGGCCCGCATGCACCGTGATGCCGTGTTCCTCGTACCACGACCAGGGGTTCAGCACGATCTCGTCGAGGCTCTGTTCGCCCGCCAGCACCGGCGACAGCAGGATGCGGTTGTAGTTGGGGTGCGGCTCCGCGCCGAACACCGTGATGTCGTAGAGCGCCGGATCGATCTTGATGAGCTCCTCGAGCGTGCGCACACCGGCCATCCCGTTGCCCACGAGCACCAGCTTCTGCTTCTTCACGCGCATGTCCATGGCGGTTCCCGGCAGGCGGCGCTCAGGCCGCCTTCTCGACGTGGCCCTGCCGCGTGTAGAGGAAGTCGATGACCGCCTTGCGGTAGTGCACGTAGTCGCGGTCTTCGGCCAGCTCGACGCGGTGGCGCGGGCGCGGCAGGTTCACCGGCAGCACCTCGCCGATGGTGGCCGAGGGGCCGTTGGTCATCATCACGATCTTGTCGGACAGCAGCACCGCCTCGTCCACGTCGTGCGTCACCATCACGACCGTGCTGTGCGTCTTCTGCACGATGGCGAGCAGCTCATCCTGCAGGCGCGCGCGGGTGAGGGCGTCCAGCGCGCCGAAGGGCTCGTCCATCAAGAGGACCTTGGGTTCCATGGCCAGCGCACGGGCGATGCCCACGCGCTGCTTCATGCCGCCGGAGATTTCGCCCGGGCGCTTGCCGGTCGCGGGCGTGAGGCCGACCAGGGCCAGCGCCGCGTCGGTGCGGGCCTTGAGCTGCGCCTTGGCTTCCGTCGCCGCGAAGACGCGCTCCACGCCCAGGTAGATGTTCTCGTAGCAGGTGAGCCAGGGCAGCAGCGAGTGGTTCTGGAAGACCACCGCGCGCTCCGGTCCGGGGCCGGCGATTTCCCTGTCGGCGCACAGCAGCGTGCCGTGCGTCGGCTTCGTGAGGCCGGCGATCAGGTTCAGCAGCGTCGACTTGCCGCAGCCCGAATGGCCGATCAGCGCGACGAACTCGCCCTTGGCGACCGTCAGGTGGATGTCGCGCAGTGCCTGGAAGCTGCCCTTGGGCGTCTTGAAGGTCTGCTCGACATCGCTGATCTCGATGAACTTGTCCTGATTCATGACTTCACCTCCTCGAACGTGAAGGCGGTGGCGATCTTGATGAGCGCGAACTCGAGCACCAGGCCGACCACGCCGATGACGAAGATCGCGATGATGATGTTGGCGACGTTGAGGTTGTTCCACTCGTCCCACACCCAGAAGCCGATGCCCACGCCGCCGGTCAGCATCTCGGCCGCGACGATCACGAGCCACGCGGTGCCGACGGCCAGGCGCACGCCGGTCAGCATGTAGGGCAGCACGGCGGGGAAGAGGATCTTGGTGAGGATCTTCCATTCGCTGAGGTTCAGCACCCTCGCCACGTTCATGTAGTCGCTCGGCACGCGCTGCACGCCCACGGCGGTGTTGATCACCATCGGCCAGATCGAGCAGATGAAGATGGTCCAGATGGCGGCCGGGTTGGCGCCCTTGAAGACCAGCAGGCCGATCGGCAGCCAGGCCAGCGGCGACACCGGGCGCAGCAGGCTGATGAGCGGGTTGAACATGCGCGAGAGGAACTCGAAGCGGCCGATGGCGAAGCCCGCCGGAATGCCGACCAGCGCCGCCAGGCCGAAGCCCATCGCCACGCGCTGCAGCGAGGACAGCACGTTCCAGCCGACGCCCTGGTCGTTCGGCCCCTTGCTGTAGAACGGATCGGCGAACACCGTCAGCGCCTGCTTGCCCGTGACGAGCGGCGAGGGGAAGCCGGTGGTGCTGTTCGTCGCGATCAGCTCCCAGATCAGCAGCAGCAACCCGAAGCCGGCCAGCGGCGGCAGCACGCGCATCCAGAAGGCGCGCAGGTCGAGCGGCTTGCGGGGCGCAGCCTGCACCGGCGCAGGCGCCGACACGGCGGCGGCCTTGGTTGGCGTGGAAGCCGACGCGGTCGCCGGCGTGATCGCCTGTGCAGGAAGAGGCACGGCGGCCTCCAGCGGGGAATGGAAAACGGCGCTCACCATGGTGTTCTCCTCAGGCCTTGACCTTGAACGAATCGGCGTACCTGGCGGGGTCCTTGCCGTCCCACACCACGCCGTCCATCAGCTTGCTGGTGCGCATCAGGTCCTTGGGCACCGGCGTCTGCGTGGCGGTCGCGGCCTGCTTGTAGATGTCGATGCGGTTGATCTCGGTGGCCACCTTCAGATAGTCCGGGTGCGCCTTCAGCAGCCCCCAGCGCTTGTGCTGCGTGAGGAACCACATGCCGTCCGACAGGTACGGGAAGTTCACCGCGCCGTCGCCGTAGAACTTCATGTGGTTCGGGTCGTCCCAGCTCTTGCCCATGCCGTTGGTGTAGCGGCCCAGGATGCGCTGGTTGATGGCGTCGACGCTGGTGTTGACGTAGCTCTTGTCGGCGATGGTCTCGGCCATCTTGTTCTTGTTCTGCAGGCCGGCGTCGATCCACTTGCCGGCTTCGAGGATGGCGGCGGTCACGGCGCGCGCGGTGTTCGGGTACTTCTTGACGAAGTCGGCGGTGGTGCCCAGCACCTTCTCGGGGTGGTCCTTCCAGATGTCCTGCGTGGTGATGGCCGTCACCCCGATGCCGTCCATGATGGCGCGCTGGCCCCAGGGCTCGCCCACGCAGAAGCCGTCCATGTTGCCGATGCGCATGTTGGCCACCATCTGCGGCGGCGGCACCACGATGTTCTTCACGTCCCGGAACGGGTCGATGCCGGCCGAGGCGAGCCAGTAGTACAGCCACATCGCGTGCGTGCCGGTCGGGAAGGTCTGGGCGAAGGTGTAGTCGCCCTTTTCCTTGGCGATCAGCTTGGCCAGCGACGGCGCGTCGACCGCGCCCTTGTCGGCCAGCTTCTTCGACAGCGTGACCGCCTGGCCGTTGTTGTTCAGGGTCATGAGCACGGCCATGTCCTTCTTCGGGCCCGACACGCCCAGGTGCACGCCATAGACCAGGCCATACAGCACATGGGCGAAGTCGAGTTCGCCGTTGACCAGCTTGTCGCGCACGCCCGCCCAACTCGCTTCCTTGCTCGGAACGATCTTCACGCCGTACTTCTTGTCGATGCCCAGCACCGAGGCCATCACCACGCTGGCGCAGTCCGTCAGCGGGATGAAGCCGATCTTGACTTCCGCCTTCTCGGGCTTGTCGGAGCCCTGCGCATAGGCGATGGCGCGCAGCGCAGGGTCGATGCCGGCGGCACCGACGGCGGCAGCCTGCAGCACGCGGCGGCGGCTCAGCTTCGTTTTCAGCAGATCGGACATGGGGCGAACTCCGGAAGGTGACAACACGAAAAGACAAAACAAAAAAGGCGTCCGCATCGCGTCGAAGCTGCTGGGGAGCGAGCTTCGACGGACACGGACGCCTTTGTCCGGTTCGGTGGGCGGCACCCTGCGTTGGATGCCACCTGCCTGAAGACCTACGTCGGTCTATGCGGCTTCACATGCAAGCGGTGTGCCAACCATCCAGGCTGTTGCTGTGCTGCTCAATTCATAGCAATGAAGCGAGCTCTGGCAGGGGATGAAGAGGGATGGGTTCGCACGGCCGCAGACAGCACGCTTGTTGTGCGACGCACCAATTGCGCTCAGGGCTTCCCGTCCACGGGCAGGTATTCCGCCATCGAAAGCACCGATTCGGCCACGTCGATCAGCCGCCGGTTCTGGTTCATCGCGGTCTGGCGCAGCATCTTGTGCGCCTCGGCTTCGCTCAACCGGCGGTGTGCCATCAGCAGGCCCTTGGCGCGCTCGACCAGCTTGCGCTCGTTGAGCGAGGCGCGCACGGTGTCGAGTTCGTCGCCCATCGCCTGCAGCCGTTGCGCCTGGTCCTGCACCAGGTCGAGGATGGATCGCTCCAGCTGGCGTCCGTAGGCCGGCGCGCCGCTCGTTGCCGGGGCCACGGGCGGGGCATCCGGCTGGTCGAAGAACGCCGACGACGCAGCCGCCGGCTGGTGCGCCATCTGGGCGAGCAGCGTCTCGTGGTTCGCCAGTTCGCCGCGGGCATGGCCGATCTTGACGGTGCAGAGCTGGCGCAGATCGGCCGCCAGGCGTTCCTCGACGGTCTGCATGGCGTCGATGCGCCGCGTGCAGCAGTCGAACCACACCGGGCTCAGCTCGGGGTCGAGCGCCACACCGGCGGGCGCGGCGCAGGCGATGCGCCGCAGCCGCTCGAGTTCGGCGGTCTGGGCCGGCGGCAGGTGGGCCAGCCATTGCGCTTCCAGCTCGGGGCCGGAGAACTCCGAGAACACCTGGAAGCATCGCTCCTGCGATTCGATCAGGTGCAGCCATTGCTGCTGTCGCACCGACTCGTTGCGGCCGGACGCGAAGGCGGCGGCACCGCAGGCGCGCTCCTGGCCGGCGAGTTCCTTGCCCTGCATGAAATTGAACATCGCCACCAGCAGGCGGGAAATTTCGGGGTCGGTCGCGCCGTCGGCGGCCTCGAACACCACCGCGAGCAGCCCGGCGATCACCTTGACGAAGGCATTCGTCGCCTCGCTGGCCGGCATCTGCAGGGCGCCGATGCGCTGGCGCAGCGCCGGCAGGGCGTCCAGGCCCGGCACCACCCACGCGATGCGGCTGAACAGGCGGGCGCTGTTGCCCAGGCGGCGCGGGTCGGCCTCGAGCGCGTCGAAGCATTCGCGCACCGCCTGCTCGAGGCCGGCGCATTCGGCGATCTGTGCGCTCCGCTCGGCGGCGAAGCGCTGGCCGCCGGAGGCCAGCAGCACGTTGGAGATGCCGCGTTCGCGCTGCAGCGCGTGCACCAGCCGGCCGATGGTGCCGACCAGCGCGCTGGTGCGCGACAGCTGATCGAGTTCGTCGATCTCGCTGCGCAAGGCGGCGATCAGGAAGCTCAGTCCGGATTTCATCGTGTCGTGGGCGTTCCGAAGGGCGGGGTGAAGGGGCATGCAGCAACATCCATGCCCCGCAAGCGCGCGCATCCTACACTCGCGGCCATGCTCGTATTGGGAATCGAATCGTCGTGCGACGAAACCGGCGTGGCGCTGGTCGAATGGCAGGGCGCGGCCGTGCCGCGGCTGGCCGCGCACGCACTGCACAGCCAGATCGCCATGCACCAGGCCTACGGCGGCGTGGTGCCCGAACTCGCCAGCCGCGACCACATCCGCCGCGTGCTGCCGCTCGCGCAGACGGTGTTCGACGAGGCCGGCAAGCGGCTGGCCGACGTCGATGTCGTGGCCTACACCCGGGGCCCCGGCCTCGCGGGCGCGCTGCTGGTGGGCGCTGGCGTGGCCTGCGCGCTCGGCGCGGCGCTGGGCAAGCCGGTGCTGGGCGTGCACCACCTCGAAGGGCACCTGCTGTCGCCCTTCCTCAGTGCAGATCCGCCCGAATTTCCCTTCGTGGCGCTGCTCGTGTCGGGCGGCCACACCCAGCTCATGCGGGTCGATGGTGTCGGGCGCTACGAGATCCTGGGCGAAACCATCGACGACGCCGCGGGCGAGGCCTTCGACAAGTCCGCCAAGCTGATGGGCCTGCCGTACCCCGGCGGACCGTGGCTGGCCAAGCTGGCGGAGCAGGGCGACCCCGCCGCCTTCAAGCTGCCGCGCCCGCTGCTGCACAGCGGCGACCTCGACTTCTCCTTCGCCGGCCTCAAGACCGCGGTGCTCACCCAGGCCAAGAAGCTCGGCGACCAGCTCGAGGCGCGCAAGGCCGACCTGGCGGCGTCCACGCAGGCCGCCATCGTCGAGGTGCTGCTGAAGAAGAGCCTGTCGGCGCTGGCCGCGACCGGCCTGAAGCGCCTGGTGGTGGCCGGCGGCGTCGGCGCCAACCGGATGCTGCGCCAGCAGCTCGACGCCGCCTGCGCGCAGCGCGGCGTGCGGGTGCACTACCCGGAACTGCACCTGTGCACCGACAACGGCGCCATGATCGCGATGGCCGCCGCCATGCGGCTGCAGGCCGGTCTGCAGGAAGCGACCGAGGTCTACGCCTTCGACGTCAAGCCGCGCTGGCCGCTCGACAGCCTGGCGAAGGACGACGCGCCGGCGCTGGCCTGAGGCGCTGCTGGTCGGCGCACCCCCTTGATTCTGTACATTTGGAAACGTTCGTGAATTCGAAGTAACAAATAGCGAGGCAGGCGGGCCGACTCGGCCCACCATGCCGCGTGCAACAGGAGGCGAGCCGCTGAGCTCGTCCGACGAGGGGATCTCTTGAGTTTTTTCGTACGCGCCATGGTGGCGGGCGTGCTCTCGGCGCACGTCTTTTTTCTGTCGGCCACTGCGCAGGCGCAGCAGGCACAGGTTACCTTGGCCGGCCTGGCGTTCTCGGGCGACGCCGCCAGCCTGGATCAGCGCTTTCCATACTCCCGTGCGTACGAGAAGGGGCTCGAGCAGGCAGGCGTCCGGGCCTATGCACGCATCCAGGACAGCATCGCCGCCGCGCCGCCGCGTAACCTCACCGTCGTGCCCGGCATGATCGACGAGCTCAAGGGCCGCGACCAGGCGATCGTGACCTCGCTGGTGGTGAATTCGGAGACTGTGTCGGTCGAGCACTTCGGCAGCCTGCGCAAGCTGTTCGTGCTGATCCGGGCACAGGCCCTGTTCTTCGACTTCAAGACCATGACCGTCGTCCGCTCGTATCCGCTGAGCTTCGCGTACATCGACGTCTTCGATCGTGACCCGACCAAGGCCGAAATCCTCGCGCGGGTGCAGGCGGTGTACGAAGGTGCCGCGAACAAGCCGGGGATCTTCGCGCGCTACGCCAATGTGCTGGCGGGCGCGACGCTCCCGGCGCAGGTGCCGCGCTTGCTCAAGGTGTCCAAGGTCACCCTCGACCCGAGCGTGATGGCCAGCTTGCCGCCGTACCTCAAGAGCGAACCGGGCATGGCCGAGACGTGGGCCGCGGACATGGTGAGCGAGGCGATCTCGACCCGCGCCGGCGTTCCGCTGATTCCCTATTCGCAAGGCTACGCCGTGGGCAACGTGTTCGCCATGCGCGTGTCCGACGGCACCGTCTTCACCTTGAAGCTGCCCGAGCCCGACTACACGATCTCGGTGGACCTCACCGGCATCAAGAAGGTGAAGTTCGGTTCCGTCGCGGCCGGCGACAGCTTCGTCTACGGCACCTACGCGACGATGAAGATCGAGCAGCCGTTGATGGGCACGGCCTACCTCAACACGGCGCTGAAGAACGGCGAGACCAAGGTCGTCCCCGCCACGCAGACCTACGTCGACGACTTCCCGGCGTACTACGACTCGTGGAACGGCCTGTTCACGCGGCTGGCGACGGCAGTTGCTACCAAAGACATGGGTTGGGTGAAGGCTGCGGCCGCGGCACCCGACATCGAAGCGCAGATCCTGAAAACCAACCTCCTGATGTCCCAATGCAAATAACTCGCTCACTCATGGCCGTCGTCCTGGCGTGCTTCGCTGTCGCTTCGGTGGCCCAGGTCCAGCAGGCCCGCGGCAAGGCGTCGGTCACCTACCAAGGCCGGTCGGTGTCGGCCGACGACAAGGCCAAGGCCACGCAGTCGGCGCAGCTCAAGGCCATCGAGTTCTACTACGCCGAAGCTGGCGAGTCGGAGAGCGAGAACTTCGACGTGGTGCGCGACAAGATCCTGGCGAACCCGGACCGCTACATCCTGGAAACCACCGTGCTCGGCGAAGAAGACACGCCCGACAAGCGCCAGTACACCGTCGCCGTCCGCGTGTCGCTGAACGTGGCCAACCTGCGAAATCTGGTGAAGTCGAACTCCGCCGTCGCCAAGGCGGGGGCGGCGGAGAAATCGCAGCTGGTCTTCGTCTTCGTCTCGCGCGAGGTGGCCTCGGTCAAGTCCTTCGACGACCGCGTCTACAAGCGCGTCGACCAGAACGTCAGCGTCAATGCACGCGGCGCGACCAGTGCCAAGGGCACCGAGGGCGAGTCGATCCGCGGTAGCCAGATCAGCACCAACGAGTCGACCTCGGCGACGGCCGACTTCTCCGCCAACCGCACCCGCAGCATCGAGACGGGTGGCAGCACGGTCACGCGTGCGAGCGAGGCCACCTACCGCCTCTACCCGAGCGCCAACCTGAACGTCGTCTTCACCGGCATGTTCGCCCGCGCCGGCTTCGAGGTCATCGAAGCGGGCATGGCCGAGCCGGCCACCGGCGGCCGCTTTTCGGTGGCCAAGGTCGAAGAGGACTACCAGACCGGCAACGACCTGAAGTCGGCCACCCTGCAATCCATCGCCGCCGGCATGCGGACGGCGGGCGTGCCCTACGTCGCACTCGGCACGCTGGACATCGCCCCGGCCGGCAAGGACCCGGCCACGGGCCTGGTGCGCGTCGGCGTGACCGTCAATGCCAAGGTCTACAACGTGTCCAAGCTCATCCCGTCCACGCAGGCGGCCGTCGGCCCGGTGCAGTACGCCGGCGTCGGCCCCGACGAATCGACCGCACGCGGCAGCGCGCTCACGCAGGCGGCGAACAACGCCGCGCGGGAGCTCACCAGCCAGCTGACGGCCAAGGGCATCCAGTAAGCCAGGCCCGCCTTCCATCTTCCAAAGCCATTCGCATACCTCTCGAAAGACACAACAATGAACAAGCTTCAGATCGCCATCGCTTCCGCCATCCTCGCGCTCGGTGCCAGCACCGCAGCGCAGGCTCAGTTTTCCATGCCCTCCGTGTCCGGCATGAAGGGCCTGGTCGGCGGGGGCGGCGCATCGGCCGGTGACCTCACCGGTCAACAGGATTCGCTGGTGCGCGGCTATGTGGCTGCGAACAAGGACGTGCTGAATGCCAACAGCCTGATGGCCGAGGCGCTGGGCCTGAAGACGGCGGCGGCCACCTCCGCTGCGACCTCCGCCTCGCTGACCGAAGGTGCCACCAAGGATTCGCTCGAAGAGTCGAACAAGGCGGTCGCTGCATCGACCAGCGCCGTGGCTGCCGAAATGGCGAAGAAGCCGGTGCTGGACGCGAACTCGAAGGCGCTGTATTCGAAGGGCCTGATCCTCCTGGGCACCGGCACCACCAAACTGGTCGCCGTGGGCAAGAACGTGTCCACCATGGGTTCGAGCCTGAAGAGCGCCTCGCCGATGCAACTGCCGAAGCTCCAGTCCGCGGTCTACATCGTCTCCAACTTCCCGGGTTCGATGTCCAACGTCGGCGGTGCGCTGCAGAACGCGATCGCGTTCGCGCAGAGCCAGGACATTCCGGTGCCGACCGACGCCAACGACGCGCTCAAGGCCCTTTGAACATCGGCTGACCCCTCATGCGTCCACTCCTCTGTATGACCGCCGTTGCTTCGGCGGTGCTGCTGGCTGCCTGCAACAAGGCCGAACCTGAAAAAGCGGCGCCCGCGCCGGCTCCGATGAGCGTCGCGGCGCCAGCGCCCGATGTGGGCAAGCTCGCGAATGTGCAGACCACGGCACAAGGCTATGGCGCATCGGCCGGCGAAGCGGTGGCGGAAGCCATGAAGCTGGCCATTCTTCAGGTGAACGGCGCTGCGGTGCAGTCCGCCAGCGTGAGCGTCAAGTTCGGGCTCGACGTCAGCCTCGGCCAGGACGCGGCCTCGCTGCGCGGCAGCGCATTTGCCGATGCGGTGACGCAGCGCTCCGGCGGTGTCATCCAGAACTTCAAGCTGGTCGAGATGAAGGAGCCTGGCGTGCTTGGCGGCAAGCAGTACAAGGCGACCATCGAAGCCCGGATCGCGAAGTTCCAGCCCTCGGCGGAGATGCAGAAGGTCAAGCTGGTCATCGGCCAGATCCGCTTCGACAGTGCCAGCCTTCCGATGGGCGATCGCTCGGTGCCGTCGGCGGAAGTCGGCGCGACCCTGCGCCAGCGCATCAGCGACGCGCTGGTGCAGACGGGGCGCTTCGCGGTGCTCGACCGGGAATTCAGCCCCGACATCCAGGGCGAACTCGACATGATCTCGTCGGGCCAGGCGCCCAGCGCGGAGCTCGCCAAGCTCTCGCAGGCCGCGAGCGCGGACCTGGTCTGGAGCGGCCGGGTGAGCAACCTGGCCTACAACCGGCATGCGCGCCAGCTCAAGACGAGCGACCGCGAGCTGGTGAGCTATTCCGGCGGATGGGCGCTGACCGAGAAGCTGGTGAACGTGGCGACACGGCAGGTGATGGCGTCGGACTCGCTGCGCGGGAACGCGCCCTCGACCGAGGCCACCACGCTCGGGCGCGGCGTGGACGGCGGCAAGGTGCTGGAGGACATGAGCACGGACCTGGTCAACCAGGTCGTGACCTCGGTGCTGCGGCGGACCTTCCCGGTGACGGTCGTCTCACGTGACGGAACCAATGTGGTGCTCAGCCAGGGCGGCCAGGCGCTCAAGGAGGGCGCGCGCTACGCGATGGTCACGATGGGTGCCGAGATGAAAGACCCGCAGACGGGCCAGAGCCTCGGCCGCGTCGAGTCGCCGTGCTGCGAACTGGTGATCGAACGCGTGACGCCGAATCTGTCCTATGGCCGGCTGGAGAACGTGCGTTCGAACCTGGAGCAGTTGCCTCAAGGCGGCCTGCAACTGCGTGCCGAACTCAAGGGCGGGGCGGTCGCCAAGGCGCAGCCCGCCGAAGCGGTCGCGGCAGCGGGAGGCACCGCGGTACCGCCGGCCGTGCCGGCACAACGGCCAGCCCAGGCGCGCCCGGCGGCTGCGCCCTCGGCCACACCTGCCACGCCGTCCAAGAGCGACGACAAGTGGTGAGGCCCTTCGAGGCGCGCATTCGCCGGCCCGCCTGACGCGCGCGGCGCGGGGCCGGGCGTTCAGTCCGGCCGCTGCGCCGTCTTGCGCAGGCTGGACGGCCCGACGCCCGTCCACCGGTTGACGGCTCGCCGCAGGCTGCGCGCGTTGGTGTAGCCCGAGCGCGACGCCACCTGCGTCAGGGACGCGTCCGACTGCGTCACGAGGTTCAGCGTGCGGATGCGCCGGTCTTCGGCCACCAGCCCCCGGAAGCTCAGCCCTTCCTCGCACAACCGGCGGCGCAACGAGCGCTCGCTCATGTTCAGGGCGCGGGCCACCTGCGCCAGCGGCGGCGGCGCGCCGTGGTGCCGGCGGATGATCTGGGTCACGGCCGCGCCGATCTCCTGAACGGGGGAGTCCGATCGGGCCTCCTGCAACGCCTCCTGCATCGCGCGGGCCACCGAGGGCTCCGCGAAGGGCAGGGGGTGCGCGTTCGCGGCAAAGACCAGCCGGTTGGCCGGCCGCTCGAACTGCGGCGTCTGTCCGAAGGCCTGCTCGTAGGCCGCCGTGGCGGCCGGCCGCGGCAACGTCAGCTCGATCGACAGCGGGCGGCAGGCCGGGCCGACGATCTGGCGCGCCAGCGACGCCAGCGACGCCAGGGTGTAGGTGATCAGGAAGCGCTGCAATTGCGGGTCGTGGAACAGCGGCTGGGCCACGATGCGCAAGTGCGTCCCGGTCGATTCGCCGTGCAGCGACAGCAGGCAGCCGGCCGGGCGCGGGAACGCGATGAGGAATTCGAGCATCCGTTGCAGGTTCTCGCTCGCCATCATCCCCAGGCCGACCTTACCGAGCGACACGACGTTCAGCGCCTCGCCGATCTCCAGTCCCAGGTGGGGGTTCGGCAGCAGGACGAGCGCGCGTCGGATGGCCTCGGCGCACTGCCGATATGACACCTGCATCACGGGCGAGTCCAGATCGGCCAGGTCGAAGCCCAGGCCGCGCAGGAGGCCGGACGGGTCTTTCCCGCGCGCTCGTGCGTGCGCCACCAGCGATCGCAGCACCACCGGCGCGATGTCGGCGCGGTGCCCGAGCTCGCAGGCAGCGGCAGCGCCACCGGAGGCGGCGTGCAACGCAAGGGCGGGGTGGGAAGACTCCATGGCTCCGATGCTAGTGAGACGAGCCCTCGGTCAATTGGGCGATGTTGGCCGGATAAGTCCTCTATTTCGTCACTCGTGCCCTCTTCGGTGACGCCTTGCACGCCGACATAGAAGGGTGACTGACGCACGCGTCCGCGGCCGCTGTGGCCGTTGACCCATGGACCCGGCGTGTGCGCATTCCTGGACCCCGACATGAACCTGAACTCGATGCTGAACCGGAAGAACGCGCAGTTTCTCGCTGCGCCCGCGGTGGGCGTGCTCGGCGGCGCGGCCTGTCTGTTCCTGTCGTCGGCGAGCCTTGCCGGCGCAGCCTGCTTCGTGGTGCTGACCGGCCTGGGCGCGGGGGCGGGCTGGTTCGCCGTGAAGGCGCAGCAGTCGGCCGACGAGGCGCTGCGGCGCTACTTCATGGGGCATCTGGCCTTCAGCGCCGACGTGGCACCGGTCTGGTCCGGCCAGATCGAGGCCTCGCGCAGCCAGATGGAGATCGCCATCGCGGCGTTGAGCGAGCGCTTTGCGGCCATCGTGCAGAAGCTCGGGCAGATGCTGTCGGAATCCGGCAGCGGCGGGGGCAATACCTCGGACGCCGCCGCCGCCGCCCTCTATGCGGACAGCCAGGAGCAACTCCAGGCCGTGGTCGCCTCGCTGCGCGACGCCATGCGGAGCAAGGCGCAGATGCTCGACAAGGTGCAGGGGCTGCAGATCTTCGTCGGCGAACTCCACGAAATGGCCGACGGTGTGTCGCGGCTGGCGCAGCAGACCAACCTGCTGGCCATCAACGCGGCCATCGAGGCGGCGCATGCGGGCGAGAGCGGTCGCGGCTTCTCGCAGGTGGCGCAGGAGGTGCGCGCGCTGTCGCGAGCGTCCGGCGAGACCGGCCGGCTCATCGCCAGCAAGACCGGTGCGATCCGTACCGCCATCGATGACGTGCGCAGCGTGGCCGAGGTGACACGCTCGCAGGAACAGCAGGTCGTCTCCGCCTCGGAGACGCGCATCCGCGACGTGCTCGCGCAGTTCCAGGGCCTGACCGGCTCGCTGGCCGATTCGGCCGCCTTCCTGCGCCAAGAGAGCGTGGGCATCCAGGCCGAGGTCAACGACGCCCTGGTTCAGCTCCAGTTCCAGGACCGCGTGAGCCAGGTGCTGGCGCATGTGCGCGACAACATCACGCGCATGCCCAACGTGGTGCAGGACCACTGCGATGCCTGCGAGCGCGACGGCGACCTGCAACCGCTGGAGGCCGCGGGCCTGCTGAAGGAACTCGAGGCCACCTATGCGATGGCCAGCGAGCGTGACATCCATCAAGGCCCGGGCGGTGCCAAGGCATCGGCCCCGGCCCCGCAGAACGAGATCACTTTCTTCTAGAGGACTCCCATGGCAAAGACCATCCTGATCGTCGACGACTCCGCTTCGGTGCGCCAGGTCGTCGGTATCGCGCTCAAGGGCGCCGGGTACGACGTCATCGAGGGCCGCGACGGCCAGGATGCGCTGACCAAGCTCACCGGCCAGAAGGTGCATCTGATCGTCAGCGACGTGAACATGCCCAACATGGACGGCATCACCTTCGTGAAGAACGTGAAGGCCATGCCGGCCTACCGCTTCACGCCGGTGATCATGCTCACCACCGAAAGCCAGGAAGCCAAGAAGCGCGAAGGCCAGGCGGCCGGTGCCAAGGCCTGGGTGGTCAAGCCGTTCCAGCCGGCGATGCTGCTGGCGGCGGTCGAGAAGCTGGTGCTGCCATGAGCGCCGCACGGTCGCCCCAAGGCGCCCGCGCCGCGCTCGCGCTCGAGGGCGAGCTGACCATCTATGGCGCAGCGGAACTGCAGACGCGCCTGGTCGCCGCGCTCGCCGACGCGCCCGAGGGCCTGGACATCGACCTGGCCGGCGTGACCGAACTCGACAGTGCCGGCGTGCAGCTCCTGATGGCCACGCACCGCGCGGCCCGGGCCAGCGGCCGCACCGTGACGCTCCGCGCGCCGAGCGACGCCGTGCGCGACGTGATCGAACTGTTCGACCTCGCATCCTTCTTCGACATCGCGACGGCGGCCTCGCCGCAGGGAGAGCCCGCATGAACATGGACGAAGCGCTCCAGACCTTCTTCGTCGAGTGCAGGGAACTGCTCGAAGACATGGACACCGCGCTGCTCGGCGTGCTGCAGGAGGAAGACCCCTCCGACTCGGTCAACGCGATCTTTCGGGCGGCCCACACCATCAAGGGGTCGGCCGGCCTGTTCGGGCTCGACTTCATCGTGGAGTTCGCCCACGTGGCCGAGAGCGTGCTCGACAAGGTGCGCGCCGGTGCGCTGCCGATGGACGATGCGATGGTTACGCTGCTGCTGGCCTGCGGCGACCACGTCGGCAGCCTGGTCGACGCCGCGGCCGCGGGCCACACCGAGGCCGGCGACGACATGAAGGCACGCGCCGCACCGCTGCTGGTGCAACTGCATCGGCATCTCGGCAGCGAGCCGACCCCTGCGCCGGAGGCGGCATCGTCGCCCGTGGCGACGGCGTCCACCGGCGTCGAAGCCGACCCGGCCCATTGGCACATCTCGCTGCGCTTCGGCCCGGACGTGCTGCGCAACGGCATGGACCCGCTGTCCTTCCTGCGCTACCTGAAGAAGCTGGGCACCGTCACCGCCATCGCCACCGTGCCGGATGCGCTGCCGGCGCTGGCCGAGATGGATGCCGAGTCGTGCTACCTGGGTTTCGAGCTCGCATTGCAGAGCACGGCGGACCGCGCGGCCATCGAAGGCGCCTTCGAGTTCGTTCAGGACGACTGCGCCGTGCGCATCGTGCCGCCGGGAAGCCCGGTGGCCGACTACCTCGATCTGCTCGGCGACGAGGGGGCGCAGGAGATGGGCGAGATCCTGGTGCATTGCCGCAGCCTCACGCAGGCCGTGCTCGACGCGGCGCTGACCGGCACGACGGCCGCTTCGCCGTCGGACAGGTCGCCCGTCGCCGAGGCCCCAGCCGCTGGCGCGAGTGCCGAAGCGGCGGCGCCGCGTCAGCGCGCCGCCAAGGACGCGAAGGCCGGCGAAACGCAATCGGTGCGCGTCGATGCCGACAAGCTCGACCGCCTGGTCGACCTCGTCGGCGAACTGATCACCGCGTCGGCGACCGCCAGCGTGGCAGGGCATCACCTGCAGAACACCGCCCTTCAGGAGGCGCATTCGACGCTGGTGAGCCTGGTGCAGGAGGTGCGCGACAGCGCGCTGCAACTGCGCATGGTGAAGATCGGCGCGACCTTCAGCCGCTTCAAGCGCGTGGTGCACGACGTCTCGCGCGAGATCGGCAAGGACATCGCGCTGGAAATCCACGGCGAAGACACCGAGCTCGACAAGACGGTGGTCGAGAAGATCGCCGACCCGCTGACGCACCTGGTGCGCAACAGCATGGACCACGGCATCGAGAACGCGGCGCTGCGTGCGGAGCGCGGCAAGCCCGCGCGTGGCACGGTCACGCTCAATGCGTACCACGACTCCGGCAGCATCGTGATCGAGGTGAGCGACGACGGCGGCGGGCTCTCGCGCGACCGCATCCTGGCCAAGGCCGTGGAGCGCGGGCTGATCGAGCCGGGCAAGCAGCTGAGCGACCCCGAGATCTACGGGCTGATCTTCGAGCCGGGCTTCTCCACGGCAGAACAGGTGACCAACCTGTCGGGCCGCGGTGTCGGCATGGACGTGGTCAAACGCAACATCACCGCGCTGCGCGGCGTGGTCGGCATCGACAGCCGGCCGGGTGAAGGCGCGACGGTCACGGTGCGCCTGCCGCTGACGCTGGCCATCATCAACGGCTTCCAGGTCACGGTCGGCAACGCCGTGTTCGTGCTGCCGCTGGAGGTGATCGAGGAGTGCGTGGAGTTCACGATGGACACGGGCCACGACTACGCCGAACTGCGCGGCCAGGTGCTGCCCTTCATCCGGCTGCGCAAATTGTTCAAGGTGTCTGGCGCGCCCAGCGCGCGCCAGAGCATCGTCGTCGTCAAGCAGGGGGCGCAGCGCTTCGGCCTGATCGTGGACCGGCTGCTCGGCGAGGCGCAGACCGTCATCAAGCCGATGGCACCGATGTTCGCGCACCTCGAGGGCATCAGCGGCTCCAGCATCCTGGGCAGCGGCGAGGTCGCGCTCATTCTCGACGTGCCCATGCTGCTTCGGCAGACGCAAAGCACGAAGCTGGCCGAACGGCCCGGCAACCCTTCCTTTTCCTGAAACCTCACCAAGGACGTATCGCCATGTTCTCAAATATGAAGATCGGGGTGCGGCTGATCGCCGGTTTCCTGATCGTCGCAGGTATCAGCGCCATCGTCGGCGCCATCGGCATCTCGAACGCCTCGAAGATGAACGAAAAGGCGGACGACATGTACGCCATGGAGTTGATGGGGCTGTCCTACATCAAGGAGGCCAACATCGACCTGATCTCGATCGGTCGTGCGCGCAGCAACTTCCTGCTGGCCACCTCGGAAGACGAGCGGTCCAAGCATCTGGCGTCGATTGCCAAGAGCATCGAGTCGCTCAAGTCCAACATCGGCAAGGGCCGCCCGCTGTTCACGTCGGACCGGGCCAAGGACCTGTTCTCGCAGTTCGACAAGGTGTCGAGCGACTATGAGCGCGAGATGAAGCAGGCGCTGACGATGGCGAGCGCCAAGAAGCTGGCCGACCGCGACGAGTTGCTGAGCCAGTCCCTGGAGAGCGTGCGCGCCAAGGCCAACACGCTGGACGAGTACCTGGGCGAGCTGACCCAGCAGAAGGAAGCGCGCGCCAAGGCGGCGGCCGACGAGACCACCACGCTGTACCAGAGCGGGCTTCGCCTGATGCTGGGCGTGATCTGCGGCGGCGTGCTGATCGGCATCGGGCTGGGCTACATCATCAGCCGCAGCGTGACGCGGCCGTTGGCCCGCGCCGTCGATGCCGCCAACCGGCTGGCCGAGGGCGACCTGACCGTGGCGGTCGAGACCACGGCACGTGACGAGACCGGCCAGCTGCTGCAGGCGATGCAGAACATGGTCAAGCAACTCTCGCAGGTGGTGGCCGAAGTCAACGGCGGTGCCGAATCGCTGGCGGGTGCCTCCGAAGAGGTGAGCGCAACGGCGCAGTCGCTGAGCCAGGCCTCCAGCGAGCAGGCCGCCGGCGTCGAAGAGACGAGCGCGTCGATGGAGCAGATGACCGCGTCCATCTCGCAGAACACCGAGAACGCGAAGATCACCGACAGCATGGCGACCAAGGCGGCGGCCGAAGCCAGCGAAGGCGGCGAAGCCGTCAAGGCGACGGTGGTGGCGATGAAGCAGATCGCCCAGAAGATCAACATCATCGACGACATCGCCTACCAGACGAACCTGCTGGCGCTCAATGCGGCCATCGAGGCGGCACGCGCCGGCGAACACGGCAAGGGCTTCGCGGTGGTGGCGGCCGAGGTGCGCAAGCTGGCCGAGCGCAGCCAGGTGGCGGCCCAGGAGATCGGGACCGTGGCCACGTCGAGCGTGGAGCTGGCCGAGCGTGCGGGCAAGCTGCTCGACGCGATGGTGCCGAGCATCAACAAGACCTCCGACCTGGTGCAGGAGATCACGGCGGCGAGCGAGGAACAGTCCTCGGGCGTGGGCCAGATCAACGCGGCGGTCAGCCAGCTGAGCCAGACCACGCAGCAGAACGCGACGAGCTCGGAAGAGCTGGCGGCCACGGCCGAGGAGATGAGCAGCCAAGCCGAACAGCTGCAGCGCACCATGAGCTTCTTCAAGCTGGCCGGTGCGGCTGCGACGTCGCGGGCACGCAAGCCGGCGAAGAGCGCCGTGGCCAAGGCGCCCAAGCCCGTGGTGGCAGTGCGCAAGAGCAGCGGCCCGGGCCTGGCGCTGGCCGGTACGGACCTGGCCAGCGTGGACGAGAGCCACTTCGCTCACTACTGAAGGGACGCCCGATGAACACTGCTGCAATCCAGAGCCGGGGCATGGCCACGACGATGGCCGCGATGGCCGCGCCCCCCGAACCTCTGCAATACCTGACCTTCATGCTGGCCGGCGAGATGTTCGCCATCGGCATCCTGGCGATCAAGGAAATCATCGAGTA
>NZ_JAOOPY010000012.1 GCF_025486315.1 Variovorax sp. N23
CCATGACACCTGCCCTTTCTGCAAGGTCGAGGTGTCAACGCTGGGTAGGACGGGTCAGCGCCATGAAAAAAGCCCGGTGCGTGCACCGGGCTTTTTTCGTTGGGAGGAAGACCGGGCTCAGGCGTATTCCGCCAGCGCCTTCTTCATCTTCTTCATCGCGGCGACTTCGATCTGGCGGATGCGCTCGGCCGAGACGCCGTAGTCGGCGGCCAGTTCGTGCAGCGTCATGCCACCCGAGCCGTCGTCGTTGACCTTGAGCCAGCGCTCTTCCACGATGCGGCGGCTGCGCTCGTCCAGCGCCTCGAGCGCGGTCGAGATGCCGTCGCTCGACATCCGGTCGCGCTGGCGCGACTCCAGCTGTGCCGTCGGCTCCTGTGTGGCATCGGCCAGGTAGGCGATCGGGCCGAAGGCCTCGTCGCCGTCGTCGGACGGGCTCGGGTCGAGCAGCACGTCGCCGCCCGAGAGCCGCATTTCCATCTCGAGCACTTCCTCCCGCTTGACGTTCAGCTTCTCGGCCATCTGCGTGACCTGGCTGTCGGTCAGCGTCGCGCGGTGCGTATCGCCATCGGCGGCGGCATCGTCGGCCTTGAAACCCTGCTTCATCGAGCGCAGGTTGAAGAACAGCTTGCGCTGGGCCTTGGTCGTCGCGACCTTGACCATGCGCCAGTTCTTCAGGATGTACTCGTGGATCTCCGCCTTGATCCAGTGCATGGCGTAGCTCACCAGCCGCACGCCCTGGTCGGGGTCGAAGCGCTTCACCGCCTTCATCAGGCCGATGTTGCCCTCCTGGATCAGGTCGCCGTGCGGCAGCCCGTAGCCCAGGTACTGGCGCGAGATCGAGACGACCAGGCGCAGGTGCGACAGCACCAGCGCACCGGCGGATTCGAGGTCGTTGTGGTCGCGCAGACGGCGAGCGAAGCCCTGCTCTTCTTCGAGCGTGAGCATCGGCAGGCGGTTGGCGGCCGAAATGTAGGCATCCAGGTTGCCCAGCGGCGGCACCATCGACCAGGGGTTGGCGACGGCGAGTTGATGGGTCGTAGAGGCTCCAGACAGACTTGTCATTGGGGGAACTCCTTTGTTGATCGACATATTAGCACTCGGTTAGAGAGAGTGCTAAGCCAAGGGTTCCCGAGAAACGGCGGCCGAGGCGGGCGTCGAATTGTTCACGAAAGTATTCATTTTGAAGCCGGGAAATGGTTTGACAGGCTTTGTGGATCGATTGTTCCGGAAGAATGCGGCCAGCGCTCGCAGAGGCGTTTTCAGCAGCCAAGGGAGCCAGCGAGCCATGCCATATCTCATCATCATGACCAAGGCCGGGACCCCCCGGCAGATCAGCCTGGCCGAGGGCCGGACGACCCTCGGGCGGACCGACCGGAACACCCTGGTGTTCGACAGCCCCCTGGTCAGCCGCGCCCACGCGGCGATCGACATCGTCGGCACCTCCGTCACGGTCACCGACCTGCACAGCAGTAACGGCACGCTGGTGAACGGCCGCAAGATCGGCGTCCATCAACTGAAGAACCGCGACGTGCTGGAGATCGGCGACGTGCAACTGCGCTTCCTCTCGGTGGCGAATCCTGCGCCACGCGCCGCGCCGCTCAGCCTGGCGCCGCGGACGGATTTCTCGCCCTTCGACGAAACCGCCTACCCGCGCACCATCTTCCCGCGCCGCTGATCAGCCGAGCAGGGCCTGCGCGAATTCGCGCGCGTCGAAGGTCTCGAGGTCTTCCAGCTTCTCGCCCACGCCGATGAAGTAGACCGGGATCGGCCGCTCGCGGGCGATGGCGCACAGCACGCCGCCCTTGGCCGTGCCGTCGAGCTTGGTGACGATCAGCCCGGTCAGACCCAGCGTCTCGTCGAAGGCCTTGACCTGCGCCAGCGCGTTCTGGCCGGTGTTGCCGTCGATCACCAGCAGCACCTCGTGCGGCGCGGTGGCGTCGGCCTTGGCGACCACGCGCTTGATCTTCTTGAGCTCGTCCATCAGGTGCAGCTGCGTCGGCAGCCGGCCGGCGGTGTCGACCAGCACGACATCCTTGCCGCGCGCCTTGCCGGCGTTGACCGCGTCGAAGCTCACCGACGCCGGGTCGCCGCCTTCGTTGCTAACGATCTCGACCGTGTTGCGGTCGGCCCAGACCAGCAGTTGCTCGCGCGCCGCCGCCCGGAAGGTGTCGGCCGCGGCCAGCAACACCGATGCGCCTTCGTTCGCCAGATGCCTGGTGAGCTTGCCGATCGAGGTGGTCTTGCCGGCGCCGTTGACGCCGGCCACCATGATCACGGTCGGTGTGTACCGGCCGATCACCAGTGGCTTCTCCAGCGGCCGGAGCAGGTCGGCGATGGCTTCGGCGAGCAGGCGTCGCACCTGCTGCGCATCGGTCGCCATTTGCCGTTTGACACGGCCGCGCAGGTCATCGAGCAGGAACTCGGTCGCCTTCACGCCGGTGTCGGCCATCAGCAGGGCGGCCTCGAGTTCTTCATACAGCGCTTCGTCGATCTGCGCATTGACGAACACCGCCTGGATGCCGGTGCCGGTCTTGCGCAGGCCGGTCTTGAGCTTGTCGAGCCAGCCGGTGCGCGAGGGGGCGGCGGGGGCGATGTCGGGGGCGGGAAGCGGCGCGGGCGCCGGCACCGCCACGGGCGCAGCGACGGGTGGCGTGGGCGGCGCGACCGGCGCCGGTGGCGGCGAAGCCACGGGCACAGGCACAGGCGCCGGCGGCAGGGCGGGGGGCGGCGCAGACGGGGGCGGTGCGGGCGGCGGCGCCTCGCTCCGGAACCAGCTCGACGGCGAGAACATCGACTTGGGCAGAGGCGGCGCCACGGGCGCTTCGACGGCTGGCGCAGGCGCGCTGGGTGCTTCGACCGGTGGGGGGGCGGCCTCGGCCGGCTTTTTCTTGAAGAAACTGAACATCAGGTGGTTTTTACAATCCGACCCATTCTATGAAACACCCCTCGCCACGCCGCACAGCGTCTGGTGCGGTGCTGGCCCTGGCGCTCGTCGCGCCATGGACGCTCCCCGCCCTGGCCCAAACGCTCCAGACGCCAACCCCACCCACCACCGACGCCCGGGCGCCCGTCCCCGGCGCCACCACGCAGGCGCGCCAGTTCACGCTCTCCAACGGCATGACGCTGATCGTCCAGCCCGACCGGCGCTCGCCCACCGCGGTCCACATGCTGTGGGTGCGGGTCGGCTCGATGGACGAGGTCGACGGCACCTCCGGCGTGGCGCATGCCCTGGAACACATGATGTTCAAGGGCACGAAGCACATCAAGCCGGGCGAGTTCTCGCGCCGGGTCGCGGCCCTGGGCGGGCAGGAGAACGCCTTCACCACGCGCGACTACACGGGCTTCTATCAGCAGATCCCGAACGGCAAGCTGGAAGACGTGATGAAGCTCGAGGCCGACCGCTTCGCCGACAACCAGTGGCCCGACGTCGAGTTTCAGCGCGAGATCGAGGTGGTCAAGGAAGAGCGCCGCATGCGCACCGAAGACCAGCCGCGCGCGCTGCTGGGCGAGCAGCAGAACGCCGCCGTCTTCGTCGCGTCGCCGTATCACCGCCCGGTGGTCGGCTGGATGAGCGACCTCGACGCCATGACGGCCGACGACGTGCGCAACTTCCATCGCCAGTGGTACGTGCCGGCCAATGCGGCGATCGTGGTGGCGGGCGATGTGGACGTCGAGCGCGTGCGCGCCCTGGCCGAAAAATATTACGGCCGCATCCCGGCCCGCGCCGTTCCGACGCGCAAGCCGCGGACCGAGCCGGTGCAGCGCGGCATCCGCCGCATCGAGTTCAAGGCGCCGGCCGAGCAGTCCTATGTGTCGCTCGCCTTCCGCGCGCCGCGGCTGGAAAGCCTCGACGGTGGCAGCGACGTCTGGGCGCTGGTGGTGCTGTCGGCCCTGCTCGACGGCTACCCCGGCGCGCGGCTCGACCGTGCGCTGACGCAGGGGCCGGATCGCGTCGCCGACGAAGCGGGTTCCTACGCCGGCCTCACCGGCCGCGGGCCGCAGCTCTTCGAGCTCGATGGCGTGCCGGCCGCCGGCAAGACGCCCGAGGCGGTCGAGGCCGCGCTGCGCGCCGAAGTCGCCCGCGTGGCCCGCGACGGCGTCGGCGCGGCCGAGCTGGCCCGCGTGAAGACGCAATGGGTCGCCAGCCAGACCTACAAGCTCGACTCGGTGATGGCGCAGGGCCGCGAACTCGGCGCCAACTGGGTGCAGGGCCTGCCGCTGGACGCCAGCGCCCGCATCGTCGCGCAACTGCAGAAGGTCACGGCCGAGCAGGTGCAGGCCGTCGCCGCGAAGTACTTCGGCGACGACCAGCTCACGGTCGCGACGCTGCGTCCGCTGCCCCCCGAGAAGAACCCGCGCCCGCGCGGCTTCGCCACGCCCGCCGGACCGCTGCGCTGAAAGACCGCCCCATGCTGACACTGAAGAAGATCGCCGGCGGTGCGCTCATCGCGAGCACCGCCCTGCTGGCCGCGCTGAGCGCGCAGGCTGCCATCCCCATCCAGCACTGGACGCTCGCCAACGGCGCCAAGGTGTACCTCGCCGCCACCGACGCGCTGCCGATCGTCGACGTGCAGATCGACGTCGACGCCGGCAGCCGGCGCGACCCGGCGGCACAGGCCGGCCTGGCCAGCGCCAGCGCGGGCATGGTCGAGAAGGGCGTGCGCGCGAGCGACGCCGGCCCGGCGCTCGACGAGAACGCGCTCGGCGAAGCCTGGGCCGACCTGGGCGCGAGCTTCGGCGCGGGCGCCGGTGCCGAGCGCACCAGCTTTTCGTTGCGCACCCTGTCCGACCCGGCGCTGCTCGACCGCGCCGTGGCCCTGGCCGCGCGCGAGATCGGCGAGCCCTCGTTCCCGGCCGACGTGTGGCAGCGCGAGCGCGAGCAGATCGATGCCGCGCTGAAGGAGGCGAACACCAAGCCCGGCACCATCAGCGCCCGCACCTTCTCGCAAGCGGTCTACGGCACGCATCCCTACGGCCAGGAAACGACCGAGGAGACGCTCGCGAAGATCGACGTCGAGACGATGCGCACGCGTTATGCGCAGCTGATCCTGCCGTGCCGCGCCAAGGTCAGCATCGTCGGCGCCGTCACGCGCGCGCAGGCCGATGCCATCGCCACGCGGCTGCTGGCGCGCCTGCCCGCGCAGGACGGCCGCTGCGAGCCGCTGCCGGCCGTGCCCGCCATCGCCGCCCTCACGGCACCGAAGGAAGAGCGCGTGCCCTTCGCGTCGGCCCAGGCGCACGTCATCATCGGGCAGCCGGGCTACCTGCGCACGGACCCGGACCACTTCGCGCTCACCCTGGGCAACTACATCCTCGGCGGCGGCGGCTTCGTCTCGCGCCTGATGAACGAGGTGCGCGAGAAGCGCGGCCTGGTCTACGGCATCTACAGCGGCTTCTCGCCCGGCCTGCACGCGGGCGCCTTCCGCATCGGCTTCCAGACGCGGCCCGACCAGGCCGACGAGGCGGTCAAGGTGTCGCGCGAGGTGCTGGCCAAGTTCGTCGCCGACGGCCCGACCGAGGCCGAACTCAAGGCCGCCAAGGACAACCTGATCGGCGGCTTCCCGCTGCTGCTCGACAGCAACCGCAAGCTGCTGGGCAACGTTTCGAACATCGCCTGGAACGACCTGCCGCTGGACTACCTCGACACCTGGACCGCGCGCATGAACGCGGTCACCGTGGCCGACATCAAGGCCGCCTTCGCGCGCAAGCTGCAGCCCGAGCGCATGGTGACCGTCGTGGTCGGCGCGAAGCCTTGACGGCGACGAGGGCACGCCCGCACGCTAAGCTCGGCGCATGAAGAAGGTCCCCACCAAAGCGCCGGCCAAGACGCCGCAACACGACAAGCGCCCGCACGAAGTCCGCATCATCGGCGGCCAATGGAAGCGCACCCGCCTTCCCGTGGCCGACAAGCCGGGCCTGCGCCCCACGCCCGACCGCGTGCGCGAGACGCTGTTCAACTGGCTCGCCAGCCTGGCCGGCGCGGGCGGCGGCGAGCTGCCGGGCTGGCACTGCCTCGACGCCTTCGCCGGCACCGGCGCGCTGGGGCTCGAGGCCGCCTCGCGCGGCGCCGCCGCGGTGCTGCTCTGCGAGCAGGACGCCGACCTGATCGCGCAGCTGCAGAAGGCCAAGGCCAAGCTGTCGGCCGACGCCGTGCGCATCGAGCGCGGCAACGGCGTGACCGCACTGGAGCGCGTGCCGGCGGGCAGCCTGCACCTGGTGCTGCTCGACCCGCCCTTCGAGAACCCGGCGCTCTACGAGCCCGCGCTGCGCGCCGCGGCCCGCGCGCTGCACCCCGACGGCGCGGTCTACCTCGAGGCGCCGCGCCTCTGGACCGATGACGAACTCGCCGCCTTCGGGCTCGCCGGCTTGCGCCACCTGAAGGCCGGTGCCGTGCATGCCCACCTGCTTCGACCCCTCGTCCATGCCCCTGCATAATCCGCCGACCCCGGCCGCTGCGGCCGGAAAGGAGCTCCTATGTCCAGCGTGATCGCGGTCTATCCCGGCACATTCGATCCCATGACGCTGGGCCACGAAGACGTGGTTCGGCGCGCCACCCAGCTTTTCTCCAAGGTCGTCGTCGCGGTCGCGGCGGGCCACCACAAGAAGACACTGTTTTCGCTGCAGGAGCGCATCGACATGGCGCGCGAAGCCGTCGCGCCCTACAGCGACCAGGTGGTGGTCGAGAGCTTCTCCGGCCTGCTGCGCGACTTCGTCGTGGCGCGCGGCGGCAAGGCGATGGTGCGCGGCCTGCGCGCCGTGACCGACTTCGACTACGAGTTCCAGCTCGCCGGCATGAACCGCTCGCTGATGCCCGATGTCGAGACGGTGTTCCTCACGCCCAGCGACAAATACCAGTTCATCTCCAGCACCTTCGTCCGCGAGATCGCCATGCTCGGTGGCGAGGTCGACAAGTTCGTCTCGCCCTTCGTGCAGGAAAAGCTCGTCGCCAAGGTGCGCAGCCTCGGCCGCGAATGATTGCACCCAGACTCCATTCCCTGGGCGACGCCGCGCTGCTGTGCGAACTGCCGCCGCCCGCAACGCTCGCACAGCAGCAGCAGATCTGGGCCCTGGCCAACGAGGCCCTGCAGTGGCCCGCCGTGCAGGAAGCCCTGCCGGGCATGAACAACCTCACGCTGATGTTCGACCCGGCCCGCATCGACGCGGCCGAGCTCGAGATGCAGGTGCTCGCGGCCTGGCCGCAGCTGGCGGCCGCGGCCATCGAAGGCCGCACCATCGAGATCCCCGTGGCCTATGGCGGCGAGCATGGCCCCGACCTGGCCGATGTCGCCGCGCACACCGGCTTCACGCCCGCCGAGGTGGTGCGCCGCCACGCCGCCGGCGAATACGTCGTCTACCTGCTCGGCTTCCTGCCCGGCTTCGCCTTCATGGGCGGGCTGGCGCCTGAACTCGCGACGCCGCGCCGTGCCGAGCCGCGCGTGGCGGTGCCGGCCCGTTCGGTCGGCATCGGCGGCGCGCAGACCGGCGTCTACCCGCTGGTCTCGCCCGGCGGCTGGCAGCTGATCGGCCGGACCTCGCTCGAGATGTTCGACCCCGCCGCCGCGGAGCCGACCCTGCTGCGGCCGGGCGACCGCGTGCGCTTCGTTGTCGAAAGCGTGCACGCATGAAACCACCCCCGATGCGCCTGCGGCGCCTCCCCCTCAAGGGGGCGATACCAGCGGCCCGGCGAAGCCGGTTCCGCGGTATCTCTGGCCTCTGGCCGCGCCAGCTTCATCGGCTGCGGACGGCGCTCAGCGCTATGCATAACTGACATGATCGTCGTCCTCAAGCCTGGCATGCTCGCCTCGGTCCAGGACCTGGGCCGCCACGGCCACCGCCAGCGCGGCATCTGCCCCGGCGGCGCCCTCGACACGCTCGCGCTCACCATGGCCAACCGCCTGGTGGGCAACCCGGACGAAGCGGCCGGCCTCGAACTCACCATGGGCGGCTGCGAACTGCGTTTCGACACCGCCACGCGCATCGCGCTGGCGGGCGACGACTTCGGTGCCCAACTCGACGGCATGCCGATCTGGCCCTGCTGGAGCGTGCCGGTGCAGGCCGGCCAGACCCTGAAGCTGGTCGGCGCCAACGTGGCGGCGGGCAAGAAGGGTATGCGCACCTGGCTGGCCGTGGCAGGTGGCATCGACGTGCCGCCGGTGCTCGGCTCGCGCAGCACCGACCTGAAGGCCGGCTTCGGCGGTCTGGCCGGCCGGGCCTTGAAGAAGGGCGATCGACTGCCGCTCGGCGCGCCGGCGCTCAACAGCGCGCAATTGGCACGGCGCCGCTTCGGCGTGCGCCCGCCCGAATGGGCGATCGACGTCCGCGACTTCGGCGAGGCGATCCCGTTGCGCGTGATGCTGGGCCCCGAGTCCGGCCTCTTCACCCCGGCCTCGCTGGCCGCGATGTCGCGTGAGCCCTGGCGCATCACGCCGCAGAGCAACCGCATGGGCAGCCGGCTCGAAGGCCTGGTGCTCGAGCGCAAGCGCGCCGGCGACATGCTGTCGTCGGGCGTCATCCCGGGCACGATCCAGGTGCCGCCGTCCGGCCAGCCGATCATCCTGATGGGCGACGCGCAGACCACCGGCGGCTACCCGCGCATTGCCGTGGTGATCCGGGCCGATCTCTGGAAGCTGGCGCAGGCGCCGCTCGGCGGCATGCTGCGGCTGGTGCAGGTCGACGCGGCCGAGGCGCTGCAGGCCTGGGCCTTGCAACAGCGCCACCTGCTGCAGATGACGCAGGGCCTGGCCGTCAGCGGCTGGCCCGTGCCGCCCACGGCGGCGCCGCAGCCCGCGGTGTCGTCCGACTGAGCTTCAGACCCCTCGGCCGCATCGCAGAATCCCCACGAAGGAGTGACCCCATGCAGATCGACTTGAACGCCGACCTCGGCGAAGGCGCCGGCAGCGACGAAGAATTGCTCAGGCTGGTGAGCTCGGCCAACATCGCCTGCGGCTGGCACGCCGGCGACGCCAGCACCATGCGCCAGTGCGTGCGCTGGGCCATCGACAACCACGTCGCCATCGGCGCGCACCCGAGCTTCCCCGACCGTGCGAACTTCGGCCGCAGCACCATGCACCTGCCGCCCGAAGAGATCGTGGCCGGCGTGCTCTACCAGATCGGCGCGCTGGCCGCGATCGTCAAGGCCGAGGGCGGCACGCTGGCGCACGTCAAGCCGCACGGCGCGCTCTACAACCAGGCCGTGAAGGAACCCGAACTGGCCGCCGCCATCGTCGATGCGGTGCGCCGCTTCGATCCCGGCCTGCGCTTCTTCGGTCTGGCCGGCAGCGGCATGATCAGCGCCGCCGAACGCGCCGGCCTCAAGCCGGTCGAAGAGGTGTTCGCCGACCGCGGCTACATGCCCGACGGCAGCCTGGTGCCGCGCAGCCAGCCCGGCGCGCTGATCGAGGACGAGGCGCAGTCGCTGGCGCAGACGCTGTCGCTGGTGCGCGACCACCAGGTCACGGCCATCGACGGCAGCGTCGTCGCGGTCAACGCGCAGTCCGTGTGCCTGCACGGCGACGGCGCGCATGCGTTGGCCTTCGCAAGGCGCATCCGCTCGACGCTCGAGCGCGAAGGCATCGCCGTCATGGCAACGGCCTAAGTTCGAAGCCGCATCCGCGGTTTTCTTCTCGCCCGCGCAGCCCGCGGGCCTACCTGCTTCCGACCCTGGAAAAGCGCCGCGCGCGAGCGTGACCTTTGCCCTTGGTGGCCCCGCCCCCAGCGGCTAAAAGTGCGCCATAAAAATCGGACAGGGAGTCGTCACATGGGTCATCTCGAATTGCGAGACCTCGCGCTGAGCGTGCGCGAGCGGCCGGACCGCAGCTTCGGCTGGGTCATCCTCGAAGGCACCGGCGAGCGGAGCGTCTTCGCCAACTACACCGTGATGCAGAGCGCCGAGCGCGGCTATGCGAGCTACGCCGATGCACTGCTGGCGGGCTTCGCGGCCATGCGCGCGCTGGGCGGACGCAACGGGCCGCGCGGCGTCGGCCGGCTGCACCACGACGAGTGAATTCAGGCGGGCTGCAGCTCGCGCAGCCAGTCGACCAGGGCCGCGTTCACCGCGGCGGGCTGCTCCATCGTGAGCATGTGGCCGGCGCGTTCGATCCACAGCAGCCTGGCGTGCGGCACCAGCGCCGCGATCTCGCTGCTGCAGTCGGGCGGCGTCAGGCGGTCGGCATCGCCGCACAGCACCAGCACCGGGCAGCGGATGTCCGGCAGGTGCTTGCGTGCGTCGGGCCGCTGCATCACCGCGCGGTTCTGGCGAATGAGCTGCGCGGCGCCGCCGTGCAGCACCATCTCGACATAGCGCCGCATCAGTGCCTTGTCGGCCGCCTGTGCCGGGTGGAAGGCGAAGCCGGCGTTGAACTCGATCACGTCGCGCGCCTCGCCGCGCTCGAAGAGTTCGACGGCCGATTCGCGCAGCTGGAACATCTCGGGCGTTTCGGGACGCGCATTGGTGCCCAGCAGCGCGAGGCCGACGATGCGTTCCGGCGCCTGGCGCGTGGCCTCCATGGCGATCATCCCGCCCAGCGACGCGCCGCAGAGGATCAGCGGCCCCTCGTTCTCGGCGAGCACCGCCGCGGCCATGCTCTCGATGCGGTCGTGCCGCGCATGGACGTCGGCCACGCGGACGTCGAGGTGGGGTGGAAGGGCAGGGCGCTGGGCCTGCCAGAGGCGCTCGTCGCAGGCGAGGCCGGGCAAGAGTACGAGTCGGGGCATGGCGCCATTGTCTTGCATGGGCCGCAGAGCGGCCGATGCGGGGACAATAAGCGCCAGCCATGACCACACCCCCCTGCGCTCCCACCGAACTCATCCTGATCCGCCACGGTGAAACCGACTGGAACCGCGAGCTGCGCTTCCAGGGCCACGTCGACATCCCGCTCAACGACACCGGCCACGAGCAGGCACGTCGGCTCGGCCTGCGGCTGGCGGGCGAAGCGGTCGACCAGGTCTTCAGCAGCGACCTGATGCGCGCGCAGCAGACGGCCACGCCCGCGGCGCAGCAGCTCGCTCTGCCCATCGTCACGCAGGCGGCGCTGCGCGAGCAGCACTTCGGCGTGGTGGAGGGCATGAAGGCCGAGGAGATCCGCGAGCTGCATCCGCGCGCCTGGGAGCAGTGGCTGGAGTTCCGCGAAGACCACGCCATGCCCGAGGGCGAGTCGCCCCTGCAGTTCCACGCGCGCATCCTCGCCGCGCTCGGCGCGCTGGCCACAGCGCACGCGGGTCAGCGCCTGTTGGTGGTGACGCACGGCGGCGTGCTCGACATGGTGTGGCGCACCGCGCGCGGGCTCGGCCTCAACGGGCCGCGGCAGAGCGACATCCCCAACGCGGGCATCAATCGCATCCGCATCGCCGACGCCGCCGACCCGGCACGCATCGAGGTGATCGACTGGGCCGACGCACGGCACCTGGTCGACCTGCCGGCGCAGCCGAACTACGATCAGCGCCGGCATCTGAAGAAGGACTGACGCGCCTTCCGCCCTGCGTTTCAGCCGTGCGCGTGGTGCCGCGCGTACAGGTCGAGCACGATGTCCTTCACGCCTTCGACATGCGCTGCCACGGCCTGCGCGGCCGCCTCCGGATCGCCGCGCCGGCAGGCCGCGACGATCGCCCGGTGGTCCTCGTTCGAGCTGCGGTTGAAGCCGGCCAGCGACAGCTGCATGAAGGACATGCGCTGGATGTGGCCCTGCAGCATCGCGAGGATCTGTTTCGACAGCGGCTTGTCGGCCGCGCGGTAGAGCAGGTCGTGGAAGCGGCCGTTGAGTTCGCTGAAGGCCCAGGCGTGGCCGGCGTCGTCCATCGCGGCGATCAGCCGGTCGGCCTCGTTGAGGTCGTCGTCGGTGAGCAGTGGCGCCGCGGTGCGCATCAGGTGCGGCTCGACCATCATGCGCAGCTCGAAGGCATCGCGCAGCTGGCCCAGCGTCAGCGCCTTGACCAGCGCGCCGCGGTTGAGCAGCAGCTCGACGAAGCCGTTGGCCTCCAGCGTGCGCAGCGCTTCGCGCACCGGGATCTTGCTGACGTGGAACAGCGTCGCCAGCTCGTCCTGCCGCAGCGCCTGGCCCGGCGCGAAGAGGCCGCGCACGATGGCCTGCTGCAGCAGGTGGACGATGTCGTCGGTGGACAGCCGCCCGCCTGCCTCGCCGAGGCGCGCACGCACCATCGACTGCAGCGGCGATTCGGCCGCGGGCGGGGCTTCAGATGGCGGCGTCTTGACGGCTGCCATGGCCTTCGTGGATCTTGTCGCGCACGAACCCGCAGATCTCGTTGAACAGCGGGTCTTCCTGCATCTCGGCGCGGCGCGGTCGCGCAAAGGGCACGCGGATGTCGGCCACGATGCGCGAGGGCCGTGCGTTCATCACCAGCACCCGGTCCGACAGGTACACCGCCTCGCGGATGCTGTGCGTGATGAAGACCGCCGTCTTGTGCACTTGGTCCCACAGCTGCGCGAGCATCAGGTTCATGTCGTCGCGCGTGATCGCGTCGAGCGCGGAGAAGGGCTCGTCCATCATCAAGAGGCGAGGGTCGTTGATGAGCCCGCGGCAGATTGCCACGCGCTGGCGCATGCCGCCCGACAGCTCGGCCGGCCGCTTGTCGCGGAAGGCCCAGAGGTCGGTCAGCCTCAGCAGCCGCTCGGCCTCGCCGAGGTAGTCGGCCACCGGGCGCTTCTGCGTGCGGATGGGGAACAGCACGTTGTCGAACACCGTCTTCCACGGCAGCAGCGTCGCGTCCTGGAAGACGTAGCCGAAGTCGCGCCGCGGCGCGGTGATGGGCGTGCCGCCGACGGTGATGCGGCCGGCGGTGGGCGTTTCGAGCCCGCCGATCATCGACATCAGCGTGCTCTTGCCGCAGCCGCTCGGGCCGACCAGGCTGACGAAGTCGCCGGCGTCGATGTCGAAGTCGGCGCGCTCCACGGCGTGCACGTCGCCGTTGCGCGTGGTGTAGGTCTTGCGGGCGGCCTGCACCGAGATGTAGCTCGCGTCCCGGTCGGCGGCGATGCTCGTCGGCTGCAGCCAGCCGCGGGGTGTGTCGGTCATCGCGTTCATTCGCCGAAGGCCTTCTGCGTCCAGCGTTCGAGCAGCGCGACCGCGCCGTAGAACAGCAGCCCGAAGCCGCACAGCACCACGATGGCCGCGAGGATGAGCGAGGTGTCGGCCTGCGAAGACGCGAAGAGGATCAGGTAGCCGAGCCCGGCCTGCGAGGTGATGAACTCGCCCACGATCACGCCGATGATGGCGAAGGTGGTCGCGATCTTCATGCCGCTGAAGACGTAGGGCAGCGCATGCGGCAGCCGTACCGACGCGAACACCTGCCAGCTCGACGCGGTGAGCGCACGGCACAGGCGCAGCAGCGACTTGTCGACGTTGTCGAGGCCGGCCAGCGCGGCGATGACGACGGGGAAGAAGCTGATGAAGACCGAGAAGGTCAGCCGCGACTGGAAGCCGATGCCCAGCCACACGATGAAGAGCGGCGCCAGCGCGATCTTCGGGATGAGCTGAAACAGCACCACGTTCGGGTACAGCATCTGCCGCATCAGGCCCGAGGCGCTCAGCAGCGCGGCCAGCGCCACGCCGAGCAGCGACGCGATGGCGAAGCCGGCGACGCTTTCCCACACGGTGGGCCAGGCGTGCTGCATCAGCAGCGGAAAGGTCTCGATCAGGCGCAGGCCGATGGCGCTGGGCGTGGGCAGCAGCACCTCGCGGATGCCGAAGGCGCGCACGACCGCTTCCCACAGCGCCAAGGTGCCGAGGGCGAAGGCGAATGGAAGGCCGATGCGGCGGACGGCGCCGTCTTGCGCGAAGCTCATGGGGGCGCCAGTCCGTCGAGCAGCCCGACCATCTCGTCCGTCGTGCTGGTCCAGCCGAAGAACTTCTGGATGTTGAACACGCTCACGTCGAACACGGCCTGCGAGCCGGCCTGCAGCGTGGCGTCGGCCACCATCACGGCGAAGAACTCGTGGTGGAAGGCGTCGCGCACGGCGGTCTCGACGCACACGTTGGTGTTGACGCCCACGAACACGAGCGTCGTGATGCCGTGCGCGCGCAGCAGCATCTCGAGGTTGGTGCCGGCGAAGGCGCTGTAGCGCGGTTTGTGCACGACGGGCTCGTGCGGCAGCGGCTTCAGTTCGTCGACGATGGCGTGGTCCCAGGTGCCGCGGATGAGCAGCTGGCTGCCCGGGTTGGCGCGCATGTACTTCAGCGGGTTCGACTTGTGCCACATCGGCGAGGTCGGCGGGCCGGCCTCGGCCAGGCTCTCGCTCCAGCCGTTCTGCGCGTGCACGACGAACAGGCCGGCACGGCGCGCCGCCTGCAGCACGCGCGCGGCGCGCTCGACGACCGGCGGCGAGCCCGACACGTCGAAGCCCGCCAGGTCGAGGTAGCCGCCCTTCGACAGGTAGCCGTTCTGCATGTCGATGACCACCAGGGCGGTCTGCGCCCGCTCGGCCTTCAGGGGCTCGGGCTGCGCCGGGATCACGAAGGGCATCAGGCGATTCCGAGCATCTTGTTGTAGGGCGCGACGTTCTTGCGGATCGCGTCCCACTCGGCGGTGCTCAGCTTGATCTTGCCGACGAAGCGGTTGGTCGCCAGGTCTTCGGGGCGCAGCGGCTTGGCGTCGGCCGTCAGGGCGCCGGCCTTGGCGGCGAGCGCGATCATGCCGGCCAGCGTCGGGATGCTGCTGTAGCCCATGCCGTTCTGGATCGCTTCGGGCGCGACCATGGTGGCCTGCGCCAGGCCTTGCGAGATGGCGGCGTTTTCCTTGCCGCCCTTGGCCAGCGCGATCTCGGGCTGGGCCTTGTAGAGGATCTCGAGCGAGGCCTGCGGGTTCTTCAGCGTGTAGACCACCGATTCGAGGATGCCGTCGACCATCGCCTGGCACAGGCCGGCGTCGGCATCGATGGTCTCGCGGCGCGCGATGACCTGTGCGGCGTACAGCTGCACGCCCGCGCTGGCCCAGGGGATGAAGCGTGTCTTCACGCCCAGCGAGTCGAGCACAGGGATGCTCGACGAGCCGATGGCGGTGATCGCGTCGACCTGCTTGTCCATCAGCGCGCGTTCGATCAGGCGGGCGTCGAGCTGCTGGCGCGTGACCTTCGTCAGGTCGATGCCGGTCTTGGCGGCGTAGGCGGTCCAGTAGGGCGACTCGGCCGAGGTGGCGACGGTGCCGACGCGCTTGCCTTCGAAGTCCTTCGGGCCGCGGATCGGCGAATCGGCCAGCACCAGGTTGCCCATCAGCGCGTCGTAGCCGACGGTGGCCAGCGCCTGCAGCGGCAGGCCGCGCGCCATGTTCACCAGCGTTCCGCCGAAGAAGACCACGCCCAGGTCGAACTGCTTGTTGGCCACGGCCTGCGCCGCCGCGACCGAGCCGTTGCCGCGCGAGACAGTGAGGTCGATGCCGCGCTTCTTGAAGTAGCCCAGCTCCTTGCCCACCATCGGCCAGTAGTTGGAGCCGTTCACCACCCAGGGCAGCGTGAGGCTGATGGCGCGCGTCTGCGCGAAGGCCGGGGCGGCGATCAGGCTGCCGGCGGCGGTGGCACCGGCCGCCTGGAGCAGGCGACGGCGCGACAGCGTGGCGGGCAGGGCGGACGAACGGATGGGGTGCATGAAAACTCCAGGATGCGGCGGCCCATCGCGCGCAGGCCCCGCGATGCACCAAAAACGTATACGAAACCAGATACGCCGGCGTGATGCCCTGCCGTAAGCAGGTTGCGTACCAAGCGACGCACCGCCGGCCGTGGCGCGCGCAGGTCAGTTGCGCTCGACCCAGCCGTCGGGCACCGCCTGCAGCAGCGGGCTGTCGAACACCCCGACCAGGCGCGCGGCGCGCTCGGCACCCAGCGTCTGCTGCCAGCGCTGGCCCTGCAGCATCGCGACGCCGCAGGCCAGCACCTCGGCGCCGAGCGATTCGATCAGCGTCCACGGCGCCTTCAGCGTGCTGCCGCTGCTGACCGCGTCGTCGACCAGCACCACGCGCTTGCCCTGCACGAGCGGCAGCAGGTTCGGATCGAGGTAGACGCGCTTGCCGGCCGTGGGCGTGGTGATGGACTGCACCGCGCCCGACAGCGCCTCGTCGTACCAGAACTTGCGCGAATAGCCCATCGGCACGTAGCGCGTGTGGCCCAGGTGGCGCGCGACCACGGGCGCGAAGGTCAGGCCCAGCGTGGGGATGCCGATGACCACGTCCGGCTTCAGCGGTGCCAGCTTGTCGGCCAGCATGCGGCCCAGCGTCTCGATGACCTCGAGCGAGGCCTGGTTGCAGATCAGCGAGGCGACTGCCTGCGTCGGCTCGCTCGCGAGCTGGCGGATCGGCAGCATCAGCACGCGGCCGTCTGGCAGGCGGGCGGGGTAGCCGTGGCGCCACGGCGCCTCGGGGTGGGCGACCTGGTCGGCGTCGAGGAGTTGCTGCCAGTAGGCGGTGGTCGCTTCGGTGAAGTGCGGGGTCATGGACGTGAACGGAAAGGGCCGGGCTGGCGCGGCGTCGGATGGTACGCGTCAGCTGGCTGCCGGCAGGCGCAGGCCGGCATACACCCGGTCGAGCTGTCGCTTCAGACGCACCGATTCTGGCTGGCCGTTGACCTGCTGCTGCAGCATGCCCTGCGCCGCGCTCAGCGTTCGCTCCGTGCCACGCCGCACCAGCGCATCCAGATGGACCTGCTCGAACAGGTCGCGCTGCGCATGGCTGCCGCCGATTTCGATCAGGCGCGGCAGCGCCAGGCCGAGCCCGTCGATGGCGCCGTCCATGTCGCCGCGCGCATGCGCGAGCAGCCCGTGCGCGGCCGGGACGCAGACGCGCACCCACGCATCGTGCGTGTCGGCTGGCGCGGTGGGCGCGAAGGCCTCGATGCGTTGCCGCAGCACGTCGGCTTCGGGCCGGCCAGCACGCGCCAGGCCGTAGAGGTACTGCAGGTCGAGGAAGGGCAGCACATGGTCGTCGAGCCGGGTGACGAGGCGGTCCGCCACGTCCTGCCATCGGTCACCGACGTCGATGCCCGCCAGCTCGAAGCGCGCCAGCAGCGACACGGCGCCGATCTGGTCCTGCGTGTAGTCGGGCACCACGCCCCAGACCTCGCGGTCGTACACGGCCAGCGCCTCGGCGTCGCGGCCGAGGTCGATGAGGAACAGCGCCACGTGCCACCAGTTGTGCGTGACCATGAAGGAGTTGAGCCTGGTCCAGGTGTCGCTCACGCTGCGCATGAAGTCCAGGCCTTCGGCGAGGCGGCCTTCGGTCAGCATGACGTGGCCCATCGCATGGTGCGCCCACGGCTCCTTGCGGCACATCGCGATGGCGCGCCGCGCGCTGGCCTCGGCCTCGCGCATGCGGTGGCACTGCTCGTGGCCGAAGGCGACCATGCCGTGCAGGTAGGGCACATCGGCCGCCTGCGGCAGGGCGGCCAGCGCGAGCCGCAGCATGCCCGGTCCGTCGCCGCGGTTGAAGCAGTGGTACTGGCCGAGCTTCACCGACACCAGGTCGCGCGGATGCGCCTGCACCTGTTCTTCGTGCAAGGTGATCGCGCCAGTGATGTCGCCGTCGATCCAGGCGGCGACCGCGGCGATGAAGCGTTGCTCGCGCGCCGTCGCGCGCCCAGCGCCTGCCTGCGCGCGGGCGATGAAGGGTCGCGCATTCGGCGCGCCCTCGCGCGACTCGGCGAACATGTGCAGCGCGGCGCAGTAGGCCTGCACGAGCGGGCTCGGGTCCTCGGCTGCTTCGAGCACGTTCCCCGCGCGCGCCTCGCAGGCGATGAAGCCGCCCACGAAGTCGTCGACCGCCGCCAGGCTGGCGGGGTCGTCCAATGTCACGGGGTTGCCGAGCAGGTCGCTGAAAGGGCGGGGCGTTGCGCTCACGGAATGTCCTGGAAGGGAATGGCCTTCCGCCATGGTGCCACGCCCATGCCGTCGCTACACGCCGGCCTGCTGGTGCCGGTGCTCCTGCGTCAGTCCGCCATAGCCGTAGGCGGCGGCACGCGCGTCGATCACATGGACGTACGACACCTCGTGAAGATCGGGCATCAGCGCGGCCATGGCCGCATGCACCTCGCGCAGGTAGCGCGCCTTCTCGGCCTTGGTGTTGGTCTCGTCGGTGATGCTGATGTCGAGCTGGAAGGCGCTGCGGCCGAGCGATGCCAGCGTCTCTCCGCCGATGAACCACTGGTCGGCGGCGATGTGCTGCACCGCGACGGCGATCACCGGCAGTTTCTTGCCGAGCACCGACTGCGTGAGACGCACCACGGCGTCGACGGCTTGGCCGGTGCGGGTGGCGTCGGGCGCGCCAGAGAGGTGAAGGACGATGTGCGGCATGGTGGCTCCTGGGGTGTGAGGATGGATGGGTGATTCTTCGCCGTTTCATGCCATCTGAAAAGCGGGAAGATAAGATGGATTCCATCGAAATAACGGATGGATGAGATGGCCACCTTCGACATCGAACAGCTCCGTACCTTCGTGGCGGTCGCCGAGGCCGGCAGCCTCACGGCGGCGGCGCCCCGCGTCTTCCTCTCGCAGTCGTCGGTCAGCGAGCAGGTGCGCAAGCTGGAGGAGCGCGCCGGCCGGTCGCTGTTCACCCGGAGCAAGGCGGGCGTGGCGGTGACGGAGGCCGGCGCCCGCCTGCTGGGCCATGCGCGCGCCATCCTGGCGCTCAGCGAGACGGCCTACCGCGAGATGCGCGACGAACTGCTGCAGGGCGAGCTGCGCCTGGCCGTCACAGACTATTTCCGGCCGGCCGAACTCGCGGGCCTGCTGGCGCGGCTGGGTGAGCGCTATCCGCAGGTGCGCCTGCACGTGAGCGTCATGAAGAGCGGCGATGTCGAGGCCCGCTACGCGCGCGGCGAGGTCGATGTCGGCCTGGCGATGCGTATCGCCCACACCGGCGCTGGCACCGTGTCGCGCGGTGCGGTGCTGCGCCGCGAGGCGCTGGTCTGGATGGGCGCGCGGGGCCTGTCATGGCCCAAGAGCGCACCGCTTCGGCTGCTGGTGCTGCCCGACACCTGCGCGCTGCACCAGTTCACCGTGAAGCTGCTGCGGCAGCGGCGTGTGCCCTTCGAGGTGGCGCACATCGCGTCGGGCGTGGCCGGCCTGCAGTCGGCCCTGGCGGCGGGCCTGGGCGTGGCCTGCCTCAACGAGTCGGCGCTGTGCGACGGCGTGGTGCCGCTGCGGCTGGCCGGGCTGCCGGCGCTGCCGCGCGTGGCCTTCCATGTGCTGCCGGCCCGCCAGGGCGAAAGCGACTTCGTGGCGCGGGCGCGCGAACTGCTGGAGGCGCAGTTCGCCTGAGCGTCAACGCGCCGGCAGCGCCGCTCATCAGCCCCAGGACAGCGCGGACAGGTCGTTCGCGAAGATCGGCAGGTCCTTCCACAGGCCCTTCACGTTCTTCTTCGCGATGGTCGGCCACTGTGGCTGGAACAGGAAGCCGTTGGCCGCGTCGACGGCGAGCATCTTCTGCGCGTCGCCGAGCAGCTTGTTGCGTTCGGCGGCGTTGCCGGTGGTCTTGATCTTGTCGAACAGCGTGTTGAAGGCCTTCGACTGGTAGCCCCAGTAGTAGTCGGACTTGGCGTAGTTGCCCAGGTCGAAGGGCTCGACGTGCGAGATGACCGAGAGGTCGTAGTTCTTGTTACCGTAGGTGCCGCTGAGCCACTGCGCCCACTCGACGTTCTGCGGCTTCACCACGATGCCGATCTTGGCGAGCTGGGCCATGATCATCTCGCCGCCCTGGCGTGCGTAGGGCGTCGGCGGCAGCGTCATCGTCAGCTCGAGCGGCGTCTTCACGCCGGCTTCGGCCAGCAGCTTCTTGGCCTTCTCGATGTCGAAGGGGTTGATGCCCGTGGTGTCGACATAGCCCGGTGCGCTCGGCACGTAGTGGCTGCCGATCGGCACCCCGAGCCCGTCCACCGCACCTTCGATGATGGCCTTGCGGTCGATCGCCGCGAGGATGGCGCGGCGCACGCGCACGTCGTCGAGCGGCTTCCTGGCGTTGTTGATGGCCAGGATGGTCTTGGCGCGCGACCCGGCCAGGATCGTCTGGAACTGCGGGTTGGCCTTGAACTGCGCCACGATGCGCGTGCCGGGGCGCAGGAAGACATCGACGTCGCCCGACAGCAGCGCCGCGGCCTGCGCGGCCGGGTCGGCGATGAAGCGGAAGGTGATCTTGTTGATCTTGGCCTGCGCCGGGTTGCGGAAACCGTCCCACTTGCTCAGCACGAGCGATGCGCCCTTGTTGTACGTGTCGAGCTTGTACGGGCCGGTGCCCACGGGCTTGGTGACGTTGGTGTCGACGCTCTTGGGTTCGACGATGACCGCGGTCGCCTGGCCGAGCAGGAAGGGAAAGTCGGGGTCGATTTCCTTGTTGAGCAGCACGACGGTGTGGTCGTCGATCACCTGCACGCCGATGTTGGCGAAGGTGCGCTTGTCCTTGTTGGTGCTCTTCTCGCCGCCGGCGCGCTCGAAGGCGAACTTCACCGTCTGCGCATTGAAGGGTTCGCCGTTCTGGAATTTCACGCCCTTGCGCAGGCGGAAGGTGTAGGTCTTCAGGTCGGGCGAGATGTCCCAGCTCTCGGCCAGCAGCGGCGTCACGCTACCGTCGGCGTTGATTTTCGTCAGGGTCTCGTAGATGTTGTAGAGCGTGACTTCGGCGATGGAGGACGCTGCGGCCACCGTCGGGTCGAGGCCGGCCGGCTCCAGGATCATGCCCAGCACCATCGCGTCCTTGCGGCTCTGTGCGAATGCGAACGAGGGGAGGGCAGAGGCGACCGCGGTGGCGGCGGATGCGGTGAGAACGGTGCGGCGTTTCAACATGGTCAGGCTCCTGGAAAGGGCGTGGAAAAGACGGGAGACGTTATATCAAGCGTACTGCGCCCGCGCGGGCGGCTCCGCGCGCGGCACGGCGGCGAGCAGGGCCTGCGTGTACGGGTGCTGCGCATGCGCGAAGAGTTCCTGCGGGTCGCCGCGCTCGACCACCAGCCCGCGGTGCAGCACGCAGACCGCATCGCACAGGTGGTTCACCACGGCCAGGTCGTGGCTGATGAGCAGGTAGCTGATGCCGAACTGCTGCTGCAGGTCCTGCATCAGGTTGAGCACCTGCGCCTGCACCGACACGTCGAGCGCGCTCACCGGTTCGTCGGCCACGATCAGCTTGGGCCGCGTGATGAGCGCGCGGGCGATGGCGATGCGCTGGCGCTGGCCGCCGGAGAATTCGTGCGGGTACTTGTCGAGGTCGGTGCTGCGCAGGCCGACGGCGGCGAGCGATTCGGCGGCGCGCTCACGCTGTTCGTGGCGGCTGGTTTCGGCCAGCGCCTCCAGCGGCTCGGCCACGATGCGCGCCACCTTCTGGCGCGGGTCGAGCGATCCATACGGGTCCTGGAACACCATCTGCACGTCGCGCCGCGCCGCACGCAACTCGGCGCGCGGCAGCTGATGCAGGTCGCGGCCGAGCAGCTTCACGCTGCCGGAGGTCGGTGCATCGAGCGCCATCACCAGCCGGGCGATGGTCGACTTGCCCGAGCCCGATTCGCCGACGATGCCCAGGCTACGGCCGGCCTCGATGCAAAAGCTCACGCCGTTCAGTGCCTTGACCTGCGGCGGCGGGGCCAGCAGCTTCTCGCGCGGCAGCGCGTAGTGGCGGACCAGGTCGGTGACTTCGAGCAGCGGCGGGGTGGTCGTCATGCGCTGGCTCCTGCGGCGGCGGACACCGCATCGAGCCGGATGCATCGCACTTGGTGGCCGTGCGGCAGCGGCGTGGCCGGCGGCCGGGTGGTGTGGCAGTCGTCGATGGTGAAGGCACAGCGGCCGGCGAAGGGGCAGCCCGGCGGCAGGTCGACCAGCTCCGGCACGCTGCCGCGGATGGTCGCGAGCCGGCCGCCGCGCCGCGCGCCGAGCGCAGGCCGTGCGGCGAACAGGCCCTGCGTGTAGGGATGCGCGCGTTCGGCGAAGACGGCCGCGGTCGGGCCGCTCTCGACCACGCTGCCGCCGTACATCACCAGCATCTTCGACACGCTCTGCGCGATCACGCCGAGGTCGTGCGAGATCAGGATGAGTGCCATGCCGCGCTCGGCCACCAGGCCCTGGATCAGGTCGAGGATCTGCTTCTGGATCGTCACGTCGAGGGCGGTGGTCGGCTCGTCGGCGATCAGCAGGTCGGGCCCGCAGGCCAGCGCCATCGCGATGCCGATGCGCTGACGCTGCCCGCCCGAGAACTGGTGCGGATAGGCGTCGAGCCGCGACGCCGCATCGGGGATGCCGACGCGGTCGAGCAGCGCGAGCACTTCCTTGCGCGCGGCGGCCCCGGTCAGCCCGCGGTGCAGCCGCAGCGGTTCGCCGACCTGGCGGGCGATGGTGTGCACCGGGTTCAGTGCGGTCATCGGCTCCTGGAAGATCATGCCGATGCGGTTGCCGCGGATGTCGCACATCGCGCGTTCGTCGAGCCCGACGAGTTCGGTGCCGTCGAACCGGATGCTGCCACCCACCTTGGCACTGGCCGGCAGCAGGCCCATGAGCGACATCACGGTGATCGACTTGCCGCAACCGGATTCGCCGACGATGCCCATGGTCTCGCCGCGTTCGAGCGAAAAGCTGATGCCGCGAACGGCGTCGGCCGGGCCGCGCTGGGTCTGCAGGCGGATGTGGAGGTCGTTGACTTCGAGCAATGCCATGTCAGTTTTCCACCGCGCTGGTGCGCGATCCGCGACGCATGAAACCGGCGCGGCCCAATACCAGGGATACCGCGGAACCGGCTTTGCCGGGCCGCTGGTATCGCCCCCTCGAGGGGGAGGCGACGAAGGCGCTTCGGGGGTGTTTCATCCTAGCGGGCGCGTGCGAGACGGGGGTCGAGCAGGTCGCGAAGACCATCGCCCAGGAGATTGAGGCCGAGCACCGCCAGCGCGATCGCCATGCCGGGGAAGACCGCCAGCAGCGGTGCCTGGAACATCATCGTCTGCGCCTCGCTCAGCATGCGGCCCCACGAGGGCTGCGGCGGTTGCGTGCCGAGGCCGAGGTAGGAAAGGGCAGCCTCGGCCAGGATGGCGATGGCGAAGCGGATGGTGATCTGCACGATCAGCACGGCCGAGATGTTCGGCAGCACATGCTGCATCGTGATGGCGAAGCCGCCCTTGCCGCAGGCGCGCGCGGCGGCGATGTACTCGCGCGACCAGATCGCGTTGGCCGAGGCGCGGGTGATGCGCGCGAAGGTCGGGATGTTGTAGATGCCGATCGCGACGATCGCGTTCACGATGCCCGGGCCGAACACGGCGGTCATCATGATGGCGGAGAGGATCGCGGGGAAGGCCAGCGAGAAGTCGCTGAAACGCATGATGGCTTCTTCGACCCAGCCGCGCCGCGCGGCGGCCAGCAGGCCCAGCGCAGTGCCGACGGTCAGGCCGATACCCACCGCGATCAGCCCGACCAGGATCGACGCCCGCGCCCCCACCAGCAGCAGCGACGCCACGTCGCGCCCGAAGGGGTCGGTGCCCAGCCAGTGCGACCAGCTCGGCTTCTGCAGCTTGATCGCCATGTCCATCTCGTAGGGCGACCAGGGTGTCCACACCAGCGACACGGTGGCGGCCAGCAGCAACAGCAGGGTGAGCACCGCGCCGATGACGAAGCTGCGGTGATGCAGCGCACGGCGCCAGAAGCCCGGCACCTTCAGGGCGGCGGCGCTGGGCACCGCGACGGAAGCACTCATATGTCGGACGCCTTGATGCGCGGGTCGATCACGGCGTACAACACGTCGACCACGAAATTCACGATGACCACCATGGCCGCCAGCAGCATCACGCAGTTGCGGACGACCACCAGGTCGCGGTTGCTGATGGCTTGGAAGATCAGCCGGCCGAGGCCGGGCAGGTAGAAGACGTTCTCGACCACGATGGTGCCGGCCAGTAGCTCGGCGAACTGCATGCCCATCACGGTGATCACCGGGATCATCGCGTTGCGCAGCACGTGGGTCCAGAGCACGGCGCGCTGCGACACGCCCTTGGCGCGCGCGGTGCGCACGAAGTCCTCGCGCATCACCTCGAGCACGGCCGAGCGCGTGATGCGCGCGAGAATCGCGGCCTGCACGACGGCGAGCGACAGCGCGGGCAGCAGCAGCGACTTGATGCCGGCGAACACGCCTTCGCCCCAGCCGTCGAAGCCGCCGGCCGAGAACCACTGCAACTGCACCGAGAACACCAAAATCAGCAGGATCGCGAACCAGAAGTTGGGGATGGCGATGCCGATCTGCGTCAGGCCCATCAGCCCGACGTCGCCCAGCTTGTTGTGGCGCGCCGCCGCCGTCACGCCGACCCCCAGCGCCAGCACCGCCGTCAGCGCCATCGCCATGAGGGCGAGCGGCACGGTGAGCGCCAGGCGTTCGAGGATGAGGTCGAGCACCGGCGAGCCGTAGGCGTAGCTGTCGCCCAGGTTGCCGGTGAGCAGGCCGCCGATCCAGTGCCAGTAGCGTGTCCAGGCCGGCTGGTCGAGGCCGAGCTTGGTGGCGAGCGCAGCCACGGCGTCGGGCGACGCATCGGGGCCGAGCAGCAACTGCGCCGCGTTGCCGGGCAGGATCTCGAGAACGAGGAAGACGATGACCGAGGCGCCGATCAGGGTGCCGATCAACGTCGCGAAGCGCTTGAATAGAAACAGACTCATGGGGCGGGGCGCAGCATAACCCGATTGCCGCAACAAGCATGCCCGCGGCGGATAATCGCGCCATGGCCCTCATGATCACCGACGAATGCATCAACTGCGATGTCTGCGAGCCGGAGTGCCCCAACGACGCGATCTCCATGGGCGCCGAGATCTACGAAATCGATCCGCGCAAATGCACCGAATGCGTCGGCCACTTCGACGAACCGCAGTGCGTGCAGATCTGCCCGGTCGCCTGCATTCCGGTGAGCCCCGACCATGTCGAGACGCGCGAGACGCTGTGGCAGAAGTTCGAGCGGCTCACCGCGGCCAAGAAGGCCGCCGAGGACGGCGCCGGTCAGCCGCCCGCCGACGCGTCTGCGTCACCGGTCGGCATCGCCTAACCGCCGGCGTCGGTCTTCTCTGTCTTCTTTTTCTTCGACTTGCTGCCGGGGCCGGCCGCGGTGAAGAAGTCCGGCTCTTTGCGCCCTTTTTTCTTTTTCGCCGTGGGGTGTGCGGGCTCCACTGGCGCGGCTGCATTCGTGGACCTGGGCAAATGGATGAGCGGCGAGGGCGCCACCCTTTCCTGGCGCAACCGATCGCGCTCCATCCGGTCGGCCGCGGCCTGGGTGCGTCGCGTGTTGTGCTCCGCCTCGCGCGCCTGGTCGGCGCTCGGCGCCGCGTCGAGCGCCACGGCCTTGCCGCCCGTGCAGGGCTGGTCGGTGTAGGTGTTGCCGCAGCGCCAGGCGCCGGACGCATCCTGCGCCTGAACGGCGCCGATCCATGTGCAGAGCGCCAGGCAGACGATGGCGGTGCGTGTGACTTGTTTTCTTTTCATTCTTCGCTCCCTTCTCTTCCCGTGTGGCGCCGCGCTCAGGGCGCGGCGGGCTCGCCGCCACCCTCGCCCGGTTCCCGCCGAGGCGGTTTGGGGCGGGGTGGCTTGCTCGTGTGGATCTGCAGCGTGGCCTTCTCCATCTCGCCGGCCAGCAGCGCCGGCACGGCATGCAGCGTGCGGACGATGGCGTCGTCGATGGCCTCGCGTTGTTCCTTCAGCGGCTTCTTCAGCACCCAGTTCACCACCTCGGCCTTGACGCCCGGGTGGCCGATGCCGATGCGCAGCCGCCAGTAGTCGGCCGTGCCCAGTTGCGCGTGGATGTCGCGCAACCCGTTGTGGCCGGCGTGGCTGCCGCCGAACTTGAGCTTGACCTGGCCGGGCACCACGTCGAGTTCGTCGTGCACCACCAGGATCTCCCGCGGCTCGATCTTGAAGAAGCGCGCCAGGGCCGAGACCGACTTGCCCGACAGGTTCATGAAGGTCTGCGGTTCGAGCAGCCAGACCGGTTGGCCGTGGACGTTCGCGCGCGCCGCCAGGCCGTGGTAGCTACGCTCCGGGTTCAGCGACACCTTGAGGTCGCGCGCCAGCGCATCGATCCACCAGAAGCCCGCGTTGTGCCGCGTGGCTTCGTACTCCGGGCCCGGATTCCCCAGGCCGACGAACAACTTGATCATGTCGGGATTATCGAGGCGTCAGAAAAAGAAACGGCCCGCACGAGGCGGGCCGTTGGCCTGATGGCTGCGAGAAGTGGATTATTTCTTTGCGGCAGGCGTCTTGGCAGCCGGGGTCTTGGCGGCAGGCTTGCCACCCTTGCCCGCCGGCGCGGCGGCAACGACTTCAGCGCCTTCGACCGGTGCGTCGACTTCTTCGGCGACCGGAGCGGTGGCCGAGGCCAGCACCAGGTTCACCTTGCCGTGGCTGACCCACTTCACGCCGCGCGGCAGCTTGATGTCCTTGAGCGTGACGGTGCCGTTCTTCTTCAGGCCCGACAGATCGATCTCGATGAACTCGGGCAGTTCGGCCGGCAGGCAGTTCACTTCGAGTTCGGTGGTCACGTGGTTGACCAGGTTCAGCTCGATCTTGACGGCCTCGGACTCTTCTTCACCCTTGAAGTGCAGTGGCACCTTCATGGTCATGCGGGTCTTGGCATCGACGCGCTGGAAGTCGACGTGCTGCACCAGCGGACGGAACGGGTGGTATTGCACATCGCGCAGCAGCACCTTGCTCACGGCGCCGCCCAGTTCCATCTCGAGGACGGAGGCGTGGAACGCTTCCTTCTTGAGGGCGTGCCACAGGGCGTTGTGATCGATCTCGATCATTTGCGGGGTGGCTTCACCACCGTACACGATGCCGGGCGTCTTGCCGGTGATGCGGAGACGGCGGCTCGCACCCGTGCCCTGCTTGGCGCGCTCAAAAGCGACGAATTTCATGGGTAACTCCTTGGAGCGAAGGCGCGATGCCATTTCGCTTCTTGAGCGCCGACCGCGACCAGTGCGGCGCCGGTTTCAAAATGGCTCCCCGGGAAGGAAGCCGGCTTTTTGCTCAGAACAAGTTGTCTTGGTCCGAGAACAAACTCATCACCGACTCGCCCTTGGCAATGCGCTGGATCGTTTCGGCGATCAGCGGTGCCACGGAAAGCTGGCGGATCTTTCCGCAGCCCTTGGCGCTGTCGGAGAGGGGGATGGTGTTGGTGACGACGACCTCGTCGAGGGCCGAGCCCTGGGCGATGCGTTCGATGGCCGGCCCGGAGAAGATCGGGTGCGTGCAATACGCATAGACCTTCTTCGCGCCGCGCTCCTTCAGCACCTCGGCGGCTTTGACCAGCGTGCCGGCGGTGTCGATCATGTCGTCCATGATCACGCAGTTGCGGCCGTCGATTTCGCCGATGACGTTCATCACCTCGCTCACGTTCGCCTTCGGGCGACGCTTGTCGATGATGGCCAGGTCGGTGCCGAGCTGCTTGGCCAGTGCCCGGGCGCGAACCACGCCGCCCACGTCGGGCGACACCACGATCAGGTCGTCGTAGTTCTTGGCCCGCAGGTCGCCCAGCAGCACCGGCGACGCGTAGATGTTGTCGACCGGAATGTCGAAGAAGCCCTGGATCTGGTCGGCGTGCAGGTCCATCGTCAGGACACGCGACACGCCCACGGTCTGCAGCAGGTTGGCCACGACCTTCGCCGAGATCGGCACGCGGCTCGAGCGTGGGCGGCGGTCCTGGCGGGCATAGCCGTAGTAGGGGATGACGGCACTGATGCGCTCGGCCGATGCGCGCTTGAGCGCGTCGACCATGATGAGCAGTTCCATCAGGTTTTCGTTGGTCGGTGCGCAGGTCGACTGCACCACGAAGACGTCGCGGGCGCGGACGTTCTGGTTGATCTCGACCGTGACCTCACCGTCGGAGAAGCGGCCCACGCGTGCGGCGCCCAGGCTGGTGCGCAAGTGCTGCGCGATCTCGGCGGCAAGGCCTGGATTGGCATTGCCGGTGAAAACCATGAAGTCAGGAGGTTGAACCTGCATGAGCGCGTCCAGCAATGGGAAATGGCTCTTTCGGGAGCCGCCAGTGATCTCGTGGTGTGTGCAGCCGGTCAGCTGCAACGCTTGTGGTCGCGTGGCCGGCGGGCCGCGTGACCTGTTTTTAGGTCGGTTTTCGCAAAAACGCACGGCCCCTTCGGGCCGCGCGTCGTGTGTTTTGGCAGGGGAGAAAGGATTCGAACCTTTGCATGCTGGAATCAAAATCCAGTGCCTTAACCAGCTTGGCGACTCCCCTACACGGGTTGGTGGCTTGCGCCATCAACCGATATATGTCGCACCGAACCGCCGAACGGTCCGATTATCTTCTCTCTAGACGGCCCAGCCGACGAGCGGATGGAAAGCCAGATTGCTGCACTGCCGAAGCTGCCATCCCTCTGGGGGGGCTGGCAACACCGCTTCCTGCGGCATCACTGCAAACACGGCACTTCCGGAGCCGGTCATTCGCGCTGCGAGCCCTTGGTCGCCGAGCCAGTCGATGGCGTCGGTGACGGCAGGGCAGAGCTGCTGTGCTACCGGCTGCAGGTCGTTGTGGCCGAAGTCGAAGACTTCAGTTCCGCGATATGCAGCAAAGCCCGTGATTATAGCAGCGGGTGTGGCGCGTTGCAGATCCGGTGAGGAAAAAATACGACGCGTGTCCAAGCCCTCGGCTGGCTTGAGCACCGCGAAGCGCCCTGCAGGCAGTTCGATCGGCGTGATCTGCTCACCGATGCCCTCGACCCAGGCGTTGTGTCCGCGCAGGAAGAAGGGCACGTCGGCGCCGAGCGAAAGACCGATGGTCTCCAGCGTCGCCAGTGGCAAGTCGAGCGACCACAAACGATTGAGCGCCAGCAGGCAGGTGGCGGCATCGGACGAGCCGCCACCCATGCCGGCCTGCGCGGGGATGTGCTTCGCCACGCCGATGTGCGCGCCTTGATCCGGTGGGGCATAGGCCTGGAGCGCACGGGCGGCGCGCAGCACGAGGTCGTCGGCCGGCAGTGCCGTGGTGAGGTCTTCGCGGCTCAACTGGCCGTCGTCGCGCCGTTCGATGTGGAGCGTGTCGCACCAGTCGATCAGCATGAAGACCGACTGCAGCAGGTGATAGCCGTCCGTGCGCCGGCCGGTGATGTGCAGGAACAGGTTGAGCTTGGCCGGCGCGGGCAGGTCGTAGAGCGCCTTCATGAGCGCTCGAACACGATGCGCAGGTCGCTGCGCGGCAGGGGCGACTCGCGCACCGCCTGCAGCTTGCCGGCGGACCATTGCGTCAGGTCGGGCCGCCAGCCGGTGACGGTGTCGTCGCGCCCGCCGAGCCAGCCGAAGAGGGCATCGACCGGGATGGCTGCCCCGGTGGCCGCCTGGATCAGTGCGTCGACCGAGCCGTAGCGCCGCGTCTCGCTCCCGTTCTTCAGCAAGGCCTCGCCGGGCGACCACTGCAGCTCGGCCAGTGTGCTGCCGATGGGCGTGGTCAGTGTCAATGTGCCGCGCTCAGGCGTGCCGCGCAGGTCGAACAGGGCGGCGAAGGTCTGCACCGGTTCGCTGTCGACCCGCAGCGACAGGCGGCCGCTCCAGCTCTCGGGCGGCGCCGAGTCGGCGCCGGGGCGGACCGGTGTGGCGCAGCCGGCCAGCAGCAGCGCGCCGGAGAGGGCGGCGGCGATCAGCCGCCGCCGCGCCGCGGTCACAGCTTGACGCGCAGGCGCTTGAGCGTTTCCTGCAGCGTCTCGTTCTCGGCATCGACGAGCGAGGCCTCGCGCCAGATCGCCAGCGCGCGGTCGCGGTCGCCCGCCACCCAGAGGACCTCGCCCAGATGCGCGCCGATCTCCGCGTCGGGCCGCCGCTTATAGGCCGCCTCGAGGATCTTGACCGCCTCGGCCATGTTGCCCAGGCGGAATTCGACCCAGCCGAGGCTGTCGGCGATGAAGGGGTCCTGCGGCGCGAGGTCGACGGCTTTCCGGATCAGGGTGCGGGCCTCGTCCAACCGGATCTTGCGATCGGCGAAGGAGTACCCCAGCGCGTTGTACGCGTTCTGGCTGTCCGGTTTCAGCGCGATCTGCCGGCGCAGCAGCCGTTCCATTTCGTCGAGCCGGTTGATCTTCTCGGCCATCATGGCCTGGTCGTAGATGAGGTCCGTGTCGTCCGGGGTGGCCGCGCTGGCCTTGGCGAGCATGTCGTAGGCGAGCTGGTATTGTTTGGCGTCGCGCAGCAGCTGCACCTCGGCCTGGAACTTCTGCTTGGCATCGTCGGGCGTGCGTTCGGGCAATGCGCGCACCACCTCCCGGGCCTGCTGCACCTTGCCCTGGCGCGCCAACAGGCCGGCGCGGCGGAACTGCGCCGTCTGTGGCTCTTCGGCGCTGTCGATGCGGTTCAGCCAGCTTTCGGCCTCGGCGAAATCCTTGCGGCGCTCGGCCAGCTGCGAGAGCAGCAGGTAGGCCTGCGTCATGCCGCGCCGGCCCTCGTCGGCCGCCGGCAGCGCTTCGGCCAGTGCCAGGTAGCGCTTGACCGATGCTTCGGCGGTGGCGTCCTCCCGGTTTTGTGCCTGCAGGCTGCCGAGCAGGATCCATGGGCCGGGCAGCTCGGGCTTCTCGCGCGTCAGCGCGGAGAGTTCGGCCGTGGCCTCCGGATAGCGGCGCGCTTCCATCAATTCGCGTGCGTACGCGATGCGCAGTTCCGGCAGTGCCCCCGGGGTGGCGAGGTAGCGCTTGACCAGCGGCTCCGCGAGCGGCCGGTCGGGGCTCATCAGTTCGAGGGCGAGCAGCGGCGGGCCATCGGAGGACGGGTCGGCCAGCTGCCCCTCGATGGCGGCCTCGAGCGCGCCGGTCGGGTCGCCCGCGCCCAGGCGCAAGCGGCCGACCGTGGCCCAGGCGAAGCCGGCGGTGGCGGGGTTCTTCAGGTCGTCGACCAGTGCCTGCTCGACCACCGCTGCCGCCTGCTTCTTGTCGGCGGCGCGCCCGTAGGTTCGTGCGATGACCGTCATCAGGAAAGGCCGTTCGGGCAGCGGCGTAGCCGCGATCTCGGCGCGCAGCGGCTCGGCGGTCTCGTCGATGCGATTGAGTGCGATGAGGATCTGCAGCTCGAAGCGGCGCGCTTCCCGCGAATCGGGCAGGCTTTCTTTCCAGGTGCGTGCGGCCGCCAGCGCGGCTTCACCCGAGCGCGACTGCAGCGCGATCTCGACCGCTCGCTGGAACAGTTCGGGGTCGCGCGCGCGTTGTGCCGCATCGAGCACCAGCGCATAGCCAGCGCCCGGATCACCCGATCGGGCCGTGATCTCGCCCACGAGCACTTCGTAGAACAGTTCGGCGCTGAGCGCGGACGCCTTGGCTTCGGCCTCCACCGCCGCCTGACGGGCTGCCCGGCGGGCGGGGGCGGGCTGGATGATGGGCGCGGGGCTGGTCGGCTCGGCGGCCGGCGGTGTCGCGGGGGGGGGGGATTGGACGGTCGGCTGGGCTTGCGCGGCGGCGGCGATCAGGACAGCGGAGAGGGCCGCCGCAAGGCGGAGTCGGCGGGGCGGTGGGGTCATCGAACTCATAATAAAGCAAGGCTTTCGGTGTGAGTGTCGGCGGGTCATCCGGTTCCCTGTCGGCGCTTTCATGGCACGCTTGGCGCCATGCCAGAACTCCCCGAAGTCGAAGTCACACGCCGCGGTTTTGCCGACCGCATCGCCGGTGCCCGCATCGAAGCGGTGCGCATGGGCAAGCCCTTGCGTTGGGCGCTGGGCGTGGCGCCCGACAGCCTCGTCGGCCGTACCGTGCAGACGGTAAGGCGGCGCGGAAAGTACCTGCTGGTGGACCTCGACGCCGGCTTGCTGTTGCTTCACCTGGGCATGTCGGGCAGCCTGCGCTTCGACGCGGTGCTGCCGTCGGCCGGCTCGCACGACCACTTCGATCTGGTGACCAGCCGAGGCACCCTGCGGTTGAACGACCCGCGGCGCTTCGGTGCCGTCGTGCATGTCGAGGACGAAGCGTCGCCGCTCGCGATCAAGCTGCTGGGCGGCCTCGGCATGGAGCCGCTGGAGGACAGCTTCGACTTCGAGGCCTTCCACGCCGGACTGCGAAAGCGCCAGGCGGCGATCAAGCAGGTGCTGCTGGCCGGCGACATCGTGGTGGGCGTCGGCAATATCTATGCGTCCGAGGCGCTGTTCCTCGCCGGTATCCGGCCGACGCTCGCCGCATCGCGCATCAGCCGGCCCCGTGCGCTGCGGCTGCACACCGCCGTGCGCGAGATCCTGGCGCGGGCGGTGGAGCGTGGGGGCAGCACCCTGCGAGATTTCTCCAATGTCGATGGCCAGAGCGGCTACTTTCAGCTGGAGGCCACGGTCTACGGACGGGCCGGGGAGCCTTGCCGGGTGTGCGGCACACCCATCCGTCAGATTCGACAAGGACAACGTTCGACCTACTTTTGCCCCAACTGTCAAAAATACTGAGCAAGCGTCGTTCTTGGATGACGGCGCACCGACAGGCCCGATGCTATATTTTGTAAGCTCCACTTACAGCTTCCTCTTTTGACCCCTTCCTTCAATCAGCAGTTCGACCAGCACGGTGCCTGGCGGCGCAGTTTCGCGAAGCGCCTCAAGTGGCTGTCCGGCTGGCTCGATGAAAACGAGCTGCTGGATCAGGCCGTGGCCGAGCGGCTGAGGGAACTCGAGGCGCAGATGCGCACGAGCAAGGTGATGGTCGCCTTCGTGGCGGAGTTCTCCCGCGGCAAGTCGGAGCTGATCAACGCGATATTCTTCGCCGGCTACGGTCGCCGCATCATGCCGGCGAGCGCGGGCCGCACGACCATGTGCCCGACCGAACTGGGCTACGACGCCGAGCAGCCGCCCAGCCTGCGGCTGCTGCCGATCGAGACGCGGCTGGAACCCCATTCGCTCATGCACTGGCGCGAGGAGCCCGAGCGCTGGACCGACGTGCCGGTCGATGTCGACAACGCCGAAAGCCTGTCGGCGGCGATGGCCAAGGTGGCCGAGGTGCGCTGGGTGCCGCTCGCCGAGGCGCGTGCGCTCGGCTTCTGGAGCGACGATGCGCCGGACGACAACCCGCTGCCCGACGACCAGGGCCGGGTCGAGATCCCGCGCTGGCGCCACGCGGTGCTCAACATGCCGCATCCGCTGCTCGAGCAGGGCCTGATCATCCTCGACACGCCCGGCCTCAACGCCATCGGCGCCGAGCCCGAACTCACGGTCAGCCTGATTCCGCAGGCGCATGCCGTGGTCTTCATCCTGGGCGCAGACACCGGCGTGACCCGCTCCGACCTGTCGATCTGGCGCGAGCACCTGATCACCGAAGGCCCGGCGGGCGAGACGCGCATCGTGGTGCTCAACAAGATCGACACGATGTGGGACACGCTCAGCACGCCGGCCCAGATCGACGCGCAGATCGAACGCCAGCGCAAGGGCGCGGCCGAACTGCTCGGCGTGCCGCTGCCGCAGGTGCTGCCGGTGTCGGCGCAGAAGGGCCTGCAGGCGAAGATTCGCCGCGACGAGCCGCTGCTGCGGGCGAGCCGCCTGCCAGGGCTGGAGTCGGTGCTGGGCGAAGGCCTGCTCGGCAAGCGCGAAACCATGCTGCGGCTGGCGGTGGACGCCAGCATCGGTGCGTTGCGCGCCGAAGCCTCGCGCATCATCAACGTGCGACAGCGCGACCTGTCCGAACAGGTGCTGGAACTGCAGGGCCTGCGCGGCAAGAACGTCTCCGTGATCCGCCACATGCGCTCGCGCATCGAGCAGGAGCAGACCGAGTTCGAGACCAGCAACGTGCGCATCCTGGCGGTGCGCTCGGTGCAGGGCAAGCTGCTGCGCGAGGTGTATGCGGTGCTCGGCAGCACGGCGCTCAAGGCCGACATGGCGCGCCTGGCGGCGGCCTTGAAGCGGCCGGGCATCAAGCTGAGCGTGCGCAAGGTGTACGCCGAGACCTTCGATGCGCTGCGCAACAACCTGCGCGAGGTGCAGGCGACGACCGGCGAGATCCAGTCCATGCTGCACGCGACCTTCCGCCAACTCAACGCCGAACATGGCTTCACGCTGCAGGCGCCGGCCGAGCCCGACCTGAGCGGCTTCGAGGAGCAGCTCACGCAGATCGAGCAGAGCCACATCCACTACCTGGGGGTGGGCAACCTGCTGAAGCTGGCGCAGGCCGACTTCTGCGACAAGCTGGTACGCGCGCTGTCGAGCCGCCTGCGCGTGGTCAACGAGGCGGCCATGACCGAGGTCGAGCGCTGGAGCAAGGGCGCCGGTGCGCAGCTCGACGCCCAGCTCAAGGAGCGCCGTCGCAACTTCGGTCGCCGGCTGGAGTCGGTCGAGCGCATCCAGGGCGCGGCCGGCAACCTCGACGAGCGGCTCGCCGAGATCGCTGCGCAGGACAGCGGCCTGACCGAGCTGCAGCAGCGGCTCAACGAGCTCACATCGCTGCTGACCAGCAACGACGCGCCGGTTGCCGCGACGGCTGCCAGTGCGGTCTGAGGGCTTCGCACCGGCGGCCGCCGAGGTCGACGGTGCCGACGGGTTCGCGGCACAGATCGTCGCCTGGCAGCAGACGCACGGCCGCAGCACGCTGCCCTGGCAGAACACGCGCGATCCCTACCGCGTGTGGTTGTCCGAGGTGATGCTGCAGCAGACCCAGGTGAGCACGGTGCTGGGCTACTTCGCCCGTTTCCTCGCCCGCTTTCCCGATGTTCGCGCACTCGCCGAAGCCGGCGAGGACGAGGTCTTCGGCCTCTGGAGCGGCCTGGGCTATTACAGCCGCGCCCGCAACATGCACCGCTGCGCGCAGGACGTGGTGGCGCGCTTCGCTGGCGAGTTCCCGCGGACCGCGGTCGAGCTCACGACGCTCCCCGGCATCGGGCGCTCCACCGCCGCGGCGATCGCGGCCTTCTGCTTCGGCGAGCGCGTGGCCATCCTTGACGGCAACGTCAAGCGCGTGCTCACGCGGGTGCTCGGCTTCGGCGGCGACCTGGCGTCGAGCGCACAGGAGCGCGCGCTGTGGGACCGCGCCACCGAATTGCTGCCGCCGGACGGCCAGCGCGCCGACATCGCGCGCTACACCCAGGGCGTGATGGATCTGGGCGCGACGGTCTGCCTGTCGCGCAAGCCCAGCTGCATGCTCTGTCCGGTCAGCCCGATGTGCGTGGCGCTGCGCGACGACGAGCCCGAACGCTATCCGGTGAAGACGCGCAAGCTGCGGCGCACGGCGCAGTCGTTGTGGATGCTGGAGGCCGACGACGGCCAGGGCCGCGTGTGGCTCGAGAAGCGGCCCGCGCGCGGCATCTGGGCCGGGCTCTACTGCCTGCCGGTCTTCGACAGCCGCGAGGCCTTGCTCGACACCTTGCAGGCCGCTGAGCGCAAGACGGTGTTGGATGCGCCGGCCTTCCTGCATGTGCTCACCCACAAGGATCTGCATCTGCATCCCGTGCAGGTGAATGCGGGCGGGCGGGCGCTCGGCGAGCAGGGCGGCTGGTTTGCGCCCGACGACTGGTCGGCCCTCGGCCTGCCCGCGCCGGTGCGCAAGCTGCTGCTCGCGCTCAGCTCCCGTCCAGCTCCCGGTGCCGCTTGAGGGCGGCCCAGCGTGCGCCGAAACCGCGCGCGAGCTGCTCCACCAGGAACACCGACCGGTGCTGGCCGCCGGTGCAGCCGATGGCCACGGTGACATAGCTGCGGTGGTCCTGCGCCAGGGCGTCGAGCCAGCGCGCGAGGAACTGCTCGATGTCGCCGTACATGCGCGCCACGTCCTCGTGCTCGCGCAGCCAGTCGATCACCGGCTGGTCGCGCCCGGTCAGCGGGCGCAGCGTGGGCACGTAGTGCGGGTTGGGCAGCATGCGCACGTCGAAGACATAGTCGGCATCGAGCGGCACGCCGCGCTTGAAGGCGAAGGACTCGAAGACCAGCGTCAGCGCGCTCTGCGGCGCCGAGATCAGCGCCTTCACGTAGCTCTGCAGCTGGGCCGGCCGGATGATGCTGGTGTCGATCACGTCGGCGCCGTCGCGCAGGTCGGCCAGCAGCTCGCGCTCGAGGTCGATCGACTGGATCAGCACGCGTTGCTGCTCCGGCGCATCGGTGCGCGCCTCGCCGCGCGACAGCGGGTGACGGCGGCGCGTTTCCGAATAGCGGCGCACCAGGGCGTCGGTGGTCGAGTCGAGGAAGAGCGAACGCAGCGCCACGCCTTCGCGCCGCAGCGTCTCGAGCTGCTGCGGCACGATCGGCAGCGACACGCCGCTGCGCACGTCCATCGCGATGGCGACGTGCGTCGCACCCTGTTCACGCTGCAGGGCGATGAAGGGCATGAGCAGTTCGGGCGGCAGGTTGTCGACGCAGTAGTAGCCGGCGTCTTCGAGGGCATGCAGGGCGACCGACTTGCCCGAACCCGACATGCCGGTGATCAGCACGAGCGCGAGCCCGTCGGCCGTCGTGGGCGCTGTAACAGTGGCTGGCGGCGCTTCGCTCATCCGGCCCCCACGCGCTGCTGGTCGAGCATTTCGCGCGCATGGGCGAGCGAGGTGGCCGAGGGACGTTCGCCGCCGAGCATGCGCGCGATCTCGCGGGCGCGTGCGTCGCCGTCGAGCGCGGACACGCCGCTTTCGGTGCGCGGCGTCGCGCCGCCGTCCGCGGCGGTCTGCCGCTTGGCCACCAGCAGGTGATGGTCGGCGCAGGCCGCCACCTGCGGCAGATGGGTGACGGCCAGCACCTGGCGGTCGCGGCCCAGTTGCTGCATCAGGCGGCCGACCGTCTCGGCCACCGCGCCGCCGACGCCGGCATCGACCTCGTCGAAGATCAGCGTCTGCGCCGTGCCGAGCTCGCTCGTGGTGACGGCGATGGCCAGCGCGACGCGAGAGAGTTCGCCCCCCGAGGCCACCTTGCCGATCGGGCGCGGCGTGCTGCCCGGATGACCGCTGACCAAAAAGGCGACTTCTTCCAGACCGGCGCGGCCGGGCTGCGGCAAGGCCTGCAGCGCCACCTCGAAGCGGCCGCCCTGCATGCCGAGCCCCTGCATCGCCTGTGTGACCGACTGCGAGAGCTTCGGCGCCGCCTGCTTGCGCAGCTTGCCCACGGCCTTCGCCTCCTTCAGGTAGGCCTGCTGCGCCGCCTGCTCGCTGCGTTCGAGCGCATCGAGATCGCTCTGCGCGTCGAGCGCCTGCAGCTCGGCCTGCCAGCCGGCGAACAGCGCGGGGAGCTCGTCCGGGCTGCGCTTGTAGCGCCGCGCCAGCGACATCCACAGCCCCATGCGCTCGTCGAGCTCAGCCAGGTGCTGCGGGTCGGCATCGGCGTGGCGCAGGTAGCCATGGAGCGAGTGCGCGGCGTCGGACGCCTGCGCGATGCTGGAGGCCAGCACTTCGGCCAGCGTCTTGAATTCGGGTTCGATGTGCTCGCAGCCCTGCAGCAGGCCGAGCGCGCGGTTGAGGCCGGCGAGGGCGCCCTGGTCGTCGTCCTCGAGCGCGGTGCGGGCCCCTTCGGCCGCGTCGATGAGGGCCTGCGCATTCGAGATGCGCGTGTGGTTGGTCGACAGCTCTTCCCACTCGTTGTCGCCGGGCGCCAGCTTGGCGACTTCGGCGATCTGCCACTGCAGGCGTTCCCGTTCGCGCTGGAGCGAATCCTGCGCGGCGCGGGCGCCGTCGAGCGCGGCCTGCGCCTGGCGCCAGGCCTGCCAGGCGCTGTCGAGCGCGTCGGTGCGAACGCCGGCATAGGCGTCGAGCAGGCCACGCACCGCGTCGGGCCGCGTCAGGCTTTGCCAGGCGTGCTGGCCGTGGATGTCGAGCAGGTGGTCGCCGAGCTCGCGCAACTGGGTGGCGGTGGCCGGGCTGCCGTTGATCCAGCCGCGGCTGCGGCCCTGCAGGTCGACCGTGCGACGCAGCAGCATCGAATCGCCGGCCTCGAAGCCGCCTTCGTCGAGCCAGCCGGCGAGGGCCGGGTCGGCATCGAATTCGGCGCTCACGTCGAGCCGCTCGGCGCCTTCGCGGACCGATCCCGCATCGGCGCGGTTGCCCAGCGCGAGCTGCAGGGCGTCGATGAGGATCGACTTGCCGGCGCCGGTTTCACCGGTCAGCACGGTGAAGCCCGACGAGAGATCGATGTCGAGCGCGCGCACGATCACGAAATCGCGCAGCGCGATGCGTCGCAAGGCCATCAGGAACCTCCTTCGTTCCAGTGAAGTTTCTTGCGCAAGGTGTCGAAGTAGCTCCAGCCCCGGGGATGCAGGAAGCGCACGCGGTAGTCGGAGCGGCGCACCACCACGCGGTCGCCGATCTCGACGGACGCGAGTGACTGCATGTCGAAGTTCGCGCTGGCGTCGCGTCCCGCCACCAGCTCGATCGAGATCTCGTCGGCGTCCGGCAGAAGAATGGGGCGGTTCGACAAGGTGTGCGGCGCAATCGGCACCAGCACCCAGCCCGGGATCGACGGGTGCATCAACGGGCCGCCCGCCGACAGCGAATAGGCGGTCGAACCGGTGGGCGAGGCGATGATCAGGCCGTCGGCGCGCTGGTTCGCCACGAAGTGGCGCCCGACCGACACGCGCAACTCGACCATGCCCGAGGTCGCGCCGCGGTTGACCACCACGTCGTTCATCGCGAGCGCGTCGAACACGCAGGCGCCTTCGCGGATCACCTGCGCGTGCAGCAGGCTGCGGTGGTCTTCCTCGTACTCGCCCGCCAGCATCGGCACCAGCGTGGCCTGGTAATTGTCGAGCGGGATGTCGGTGATGAAACCCAGCCGGCCGCGGTTGATGCCGATCAGCGGCACACCATACGGCGCGAGCTGCCGCCCGATGCCGAGCATGGTGCCGTCGCCGCCCACCACCAGGCCCAGATCGCAGCGCTCGCCGATCTCCTCGACCGTCAGCGCCGCGTAACGGCTGCTGTGCAATTCGTCGGCAGTGAACCGTTCGACGGCGACCTCGCAGCCCTGCGATTCGAGAAACGCGCCGATCTCGGCCATGATGTCGTCGTCCGGTGCGCCGGACGACGCCCGTCGGCCGGACGCCTGGTACTTGCCAATGAGGGCGACATGCCGGAAGCGCGAGGTCATCTACAAATTACAACACTAAAATCGAACGATGCTGGACGACCGTGCCAAGTTGCTGCTCAAGACGCTGGTCGAGCGCTACATCGCCGAGGGGCAGCCTGTGGGGTCACGCACGCTCTCGCGCGCATCGGGGCTCGAACTCTCGCCCGCGACCATCCGCAACGTCATGTCGGACCTCGAGGCGCTGGGGCTGATCACCAGCCCGCACACCTCGGCCGGACGCATCCCGACGGCGCGCGGTTACCGGCTCTTCGTCGACACCATGCTCACGGCGCAGCGCGACCAGCTGCCCGCCCCGAGCCTTCCGCCGGACCAGCCGCAGAAGGTGATCGCCAATGCGGCGAACCTGCTGTCGAGCCTCTCGCAGTTCGTCGGCGTGGTGATGGCGCCGCGTCGTACCTCGGTGTTCCGGCAGATCGAATTTCTTCGGCTGTCGGACCGTCGCCTGCTGGTGATCATCGTCTCGCCCGACGGCGACGTGCAGAACCGCGTCATCTTCCCCGAGTCGGACTACTCGCAGTCGCAGCTGGTCGAGGCCGCCAACTACATCAACGCACACTACGCGGGCCTCACCATCGAGCAGGTGCGCGACCGGCTGCAGTCCGAGGTCGAGAAACTGCGCGGCGAGATCGCGTCGCTGATGCAGGCGGCGGTGCAGGCCAGCTCGGAGGTCATGACCGAGGCGCAGGACGACGTCGTCATCTCCGGCGAGCGCAACCTGCTGTCGGTCAGCGACTTTTCCAGCGACATGGGGCAGCTGCGACGCGCCTTCGATCTTTTCGAGCAGAAGGCGCAGCTCATGCGCTTGCTCGACGTCTCGAGCAAGGCGGACGGGGTGCGCATCTTCATCGGCGGCGAAAGTCAGGTGGTTCCCTTCGAGGAACTGTCCATCGTCAGCGCCAACTATGAAGTGGACGGCCAGGTCGTGGGCACGCTGGGCGTGATCGGCCCCACGCGGATGCCCTACGACCGCATGATCCAGATCGTCGACATCACGTCGCGGCTGGTGACCAACGCGCTGAGCCATCGCAAGCCCTGACGAGCGACCGGTGAGTGCGCCCACTAGAATCCCGGCGCGTGGGCCGTTAGCTCAGTTGGTTAGAGCAGCGGACTCATAATCCGTTGGTCGATGGTTCAAGCCCATCACGGCCTACCACGCGAAATTTGCGATGCATTCGGGATAGGTCGAAAACGCATGCTATAATCGCAAGCTGTGCGGCTGTAGCTCAGTTGGATAGAGTACTTGGCTACGAACCAAGGGGTCGTGGGTTCAATTCCTGCCAGCCGCACCACTCTCTGAAGGGTCAGCTCGTGAAAACGAGCTGACCCTTTTCTTTTTGCCTGCAGCATCGAGAATCAGGCATGAGCAAGGCTTTCACCAAAGAGACCGATGCCGACGACGACGATGCGGCCGAAGGTGTGGCGCCTGCGCTGCCGGTGGGCACCAAGAACTACATGACTCCCGGCGGTTACGCGCGTCTGCGCGATGAACTGCTGGCGTTGATGGACGTGGAGCGGCCCAAGGTCGTCGAGGCCGTGCACTGGGCCGCGAAGAACGGCGACCGCTCCGAGAACGGGGACTACCTCTACGGCAAGAAGCGTCTGCGCGAGATCGATCGGCGCATCCGGTTTCTCACGAAGCGCCTGGAAGTGGCGGAGGTCACCGACCCGTCCGTGCACCATGGCCGCGACCAGGTCTTCTTCGGAGCGACCGTGCGCTATGCCGATGCAGCGGGCAACGAGCGCGCCGTGACGATTCTGGGCATCGACGAAGCCGAAAGCGCCAAGGGGCAGGTGAGTTGGATCTCGCCGATCGCGCGCGCACTGCTCAAGGCGCGCGAGGGCGACGTGGTGAAGCTCGCCACGCCGGGCGGCCTGCAGGAACTGGAAATCCTGTCGGTCGCGTACCCGGCGCCTGCAGGGGCCTGATCAGGCGGCGGGCACGGTCCGCGTGGCGGACAGCACCGACGAGCTCCGCTTCACCGCGCGCAACACGGCATCAAGGTGCGTGCGGTCGCGCACGGAGATCACGAAGCGCAGGTCGGTCGAGTCCTGCGGTGTCTCTTCGGTCATCTCGACATGCGTGATGTCGGCCTCGGCATCGGCCAGCGTCGACGCCACCTTGGCCAGCACGCCCTTGTCGTTGCGGACCGTGACCACCACGCCCGTCTCGAAGGTACGCACCGGCTCGTCGGCCCATTCGACGGCGAAGAAGCGCTCGCTGTCCTTGTAGTGCAGCCGCTGGCCGACGCCGCAGGCTTCGGTGTGGACGACCAGCCCCTCGCCATGGCCGAGATAGCCGACGATCGGATCGCCCGGAATCGGCCGGCAACACAGCGCAAAGCGCACCGACGAGTTCTCGCTGCCATCGAGCGTCACGGCGCCCTGCGACACCGTTTCGTGGGCGGTGAAGCGCTCGCGGCTGAGCATCAGCGCGTCGGGCTTCTCACCGCGTTCGGCCAGCAGCGCCATCAGCCGCTTGGCCACGATGCTCGCGATGCGCTTGCCCAGGCCGATGTCGGTGAGGAGTTCGGCGCGGGTGCGGTTGCCGGTGAAGCGCAGCAGCTTCTCCCAGATCGACTGGTAGTCGGCGTCGTCGCCCGGCAGCTTGCCGAGGCCCTCGGCGCGCAGCGCCTGGGCCAGCAGCTTCTCGCCCAGTTCTTCGGATTCCACGTGCGCCAGCGTCTTCAGGTAGTGGCGGATCTTGGAGCGCGCGCGGCCGGTGCGCACGAAGCCCAGCCAGGCCGGGTTCGGCGTGGACACCGGGGCCGTGATCACCTCCACCACGTCGCCGTTCTTGAGCTCGGTGCGCAACGGCACCTGGTCGCCGTTGATGCGGGCGGCCGAGGTGTGGTCGCCGATGTTGCTGTGGATGGCGTAGGCGAAGTCGACCACCGTGGCGCCGCGCGGCAGCGCCATGATCTGGCTCTTGGGCGTGAACACGTAGACCGCGTCGGGGAACAGGTCCACCTTCACATGGTCCCAGAACTCGGCGGCGTCGCGGGTTTCGTCCTGGATGTCGAGCAGCGACTGCAGCCACTTGGCGCCCAGGCGCTCCCCGTTCGCGACGCTGGGGTCGGACGCCTTGTACAGCCAGTGCGCGGCCACGCCGGATTCGGCCACCACGTTCATGGCCTCGGTGCGCAACTGGAACTCGACGTTCACGCCGGCCGGGCCGACCAGCGTGGTGTGCAGCGACTGGTAGCCGTTGAGTTTGGCGATCGCGATGTGGTCCTTGAACTTGCCCGGCAGCGGCTTGTACATCTGGTGCAGGATGCCCAGCCCGGTGTAGCAGGCGATCACGTTCGGCACGATGAGCCGGAAGCCGTAGATGTCGGTCACCTGGGCGAAGCTCAGGCGCTTCTCGTCCATCTTGCGGTAGATGGAATAGAGCGTCTTCTCGCGCCCGGCGATGCGCACGTTCATGCCGGCTTCGCCGAAGGCCGTTTCGACTTCCTTCTGCACCTTCTGGATCAGGTCGCGGCGTCGGCCGCGTGCCTTGGACACGGCTTTGGACAGAATGGCATAGCGCCAGGGCCGCAGGTGCCTGAACGACAGCTCCTGCAGTTCGCGGTAGGTCTGGTTGAGCCCGAGCCGGTAGGCGATGGGCGCATAGATTTCCAGCGTCTCGCCCGCGATGCGCGCCCATTTCTCGCGCGGCGCATCGGCCAGCGTGCGCATGTTGTGGGTACGGTCGGCCAGCTTCACGAGGATGACCCGCACGTCGCGCGCCATCGCCAGGAGCATCTTGCGGAAGGACTCGGCCTGGTTTTCCTCGCGTGTGTTGAACTGCAGCTTGTCGAGCTTGGTGAGGCCGTCGACCAGTTCGGCCACCGGGGCACCGAAGCGCTCGATCAGCTCGGATTTGGTGACGCCGCAGTCCTCGATCGCGTCGTGCAGCAGGGCGGCCATCAGCGCCTGTGCATCGAGCTTCCACTCGGCGCACTGGGCCGCGACGGCGATCGGGTGGGTGATGTAGGGCTCGCCGCTGTTGCGCAACTGGCCCAGGTGGGCCTCGTCGGCGAAGCGGTAGGCGCGCCGGACCAGCTCGGTATCTTCGGCGCTCAGGTAGTCGAGCCGGGCGGTGAGGGCGGCGAAGCTGGCCGCAGCCGCATTCAAGGCAGCCGGACTCGGCCGGGGCATGCCTCGAGGTGCATTGGACTGGGGCTTGACGACCGCGCTCATGTCTGCCACTTTAGCGCGGCGCCCATGCGGGCGCGTTCAGGCATAAAAAAAGCACCGCGCGGCGGTGCTTCTTTGTTGCGGTGCAACGTCAATCAGCCGGGAACCTTCTTGAGCATCTCGATGCCGATCTTGCCTTCGGCGATCTCGCGCAGCGCGGTCACGGCCGGCTTGTTCTTGCTCTCGATCTTCGGGGCATGGCCCTGGCTCAGCATGCGCGCGCGGTAGGTCGCGGCGAGCACGAGCTGGAAACGGTTGGGGATCTGCAGCAGGCAGTCTTCGACGGTGATGCGGGCCATGAGGATCTTTCGTTGCGGGCGGTGGGCGAATCAGGGGATATTCAGAGCGGCAAAGGTGTCGGCGCGGGCGCGGCGCTGGGCGGAATACCGCAGCCGCTGGGCGTGGACGATGGCTTTCAGGTCGAAAAGCGCACGCTCAAATAACTCGTTGATTATAACGAAGTCGAATTCGCTGGCGCGGGCCATCTCGTCGGCCGCATTGCGCAGGCGCAGTTCGATGACCTCGGCGCTGTCTTCGCCGCGGCGTTCGAGCCGCGAGCGCAGCTCCTCCCAGCTCGGCGGCAGGATGAAGATCAGCACCGCGTTCCCGAAGGTCTTGCGGATCTGGATGGCGCCCTGGAAGTCGATCTCGAGGATGACATCGACACCCTGGGCCATGCGGTCCTCGACCGCCTTTTTCGACGTGCCGTAGCGCTGGCCGTGCACGTGCGCCCATTCGATGAAGGCGTCGCTTTCCACCATCGCGTCGAACTCGTTGGTCGAGGCGAAGAAGTACTCGCGGCCGTGTTTTTCCTGTCCGCGCGGCGGGCGCGTGGTGTGGGACACGGACGGCTGGACCGCCGAGTCGAGTTCCATCAGTGCCTTCACGAGGCTCGACTTGCCGGCGCCGCTGGGGGCGGCGACCACAAAGAGATTGCCGGGGTAATCCATGGTGGGTCTATTCGATGTTCTGGACCTGCTCGCGCATCTGCTCGATCAGCACTTTCATGTCGACGCCAATGCGCGTCATCTCGAGGGCCGCCGACTTGGAGCCCAGGGTGTTGGCTTCGCGGTGCAGTTCCTGGATCAGGAAGTCGAGCCGCTTGCCGATCTCACCGCCCTTCTTCAGCAGCCGCTCGATCTCGTCGAGGTGGGAGCCCAGGCGGGTGAGTTCCTCAGCCACGTCGATGCGGATGGCGAAGGCGGTCGCCTCGTTCAAGGCGCGGTCCTGCGCCGCCTCGGGCAGCGTGCCGCCGGTGAGGCCCATCGCGTCCTGCCAGCGCTCGAGAAAGCGGGTGCGTTGCTGCTCGACCAGTTGCGGCACCAGCGGCACGGCCTGGACGGTGAGCTTGCGCAGTTGGCCGAGGTGGTCCTTGAGCATCGCGGCCAGACGGGCGCCTTCGCGTTCACGCGCCTCGACCAGGCTGTCGAGCGCCTTCTGCGTCACATCGGCCAGGACGCTGCCCCAGTCGCCCGCCGAGGTCGAATCACCGGCGGCGATGCGCAGCACGTCGGCGACGCTCAGCTCGCGCGCGCTCGGCAGCCAGGCCCGGATACCGTCTTGCACCCCATTGAGCCGTTGCAGCAGCCGGGTGGAGGGCTCGGCGACGCCGGCCTGCGCGGTGCTTTCGACCGCGGCACGCAGTTCGACCTTGCCGCGCTTGAGCCGGCCGGTGAGCATTTCGCGCAACACGGGTTCATATTGCCGAAGGTCCTCCGGCAGCTTGAAAGTCAGGTCGAGGAATCGGCTGTTGACCGAGCGAATTTCGACGCCGAGACGGCCCGCCGCCAGAGGGCGCGGGTCGGTTTCTGGCGGGGTTCCGGCAGGGCCGTTCTGGCCGCTGGCATAGCCGGTCATGCTGTAAACTGACATTGCGCCTCACTGTGAAATGTTGTTCGCACGGAGGCGACGGCACAGCGTTCGCTTGCCGCCCCATTGCCTTCGGGCGAAACTCCCGGATTATGTCAAAGGTCAAACCTTCGCCCCTGCTGCCGGACACCGTCATCGGAGGCTACCGTGTCGTGCGCCGTCTGTCGGCGGGTGGTTTCGGCGTGGTGTACCTGGCGGTCGACCACAGCGGTCAGCAGGTCGCGATCAAGGAATATCTGCCCTCGTCGCTGGCTACCCGTGGCACGGGCGAACTGGCGCCGCAGGTGCCGCCCGAGAAGCTGTCGCTCTACCGGCTGGGGCTCAAGAGCTTCTTCGAGGAAGGGCGCTCGCTGGCCCAGATCTCGCACGCGTCGGTGGTCAGCGTGCTCAACTTCTTCCGCGAGAACGAAACCGTCTACATGGTGATGAACTACCTGGAGGGCGCGACCCTGCAGGATTTCATCGTCACCGCGCGCGACCTGAAAAAGCAGAAGGTCTTCCGCGAATCGACCATCCGCTCGCTCTTCGACGAAATCCTCCGCGGTCTGCGCATCGTTCACCAGCACAAGATGCTGCACCTGGACATCAAGCCGGCCAACATCTTCGTGACCGACGACGACCGCGCCGTGATGATCGACTTCGGCGCCGCCCGCGAGGTCCTGTCGAAGGAAGGCAACTTCATCCGCCCGATGTACACGCCCGGCTTCGCGGCGCCCGAGATGTACCGCCGCGACTCGTCGATGGGCCCGTGGACCGACATCTACGCCATCGGCGCCTGCATCTATGCCTGCATGCAGGGCTACCCGCCCAACGACGCGCCGCAGCGCATCGAGAAAGACCGGCTGGGCCTGTCGCTCTCGCGTTTGCGCGGCGTCTATTCCGACAACATGATCGAAGTGGTCGAGTGGTGCATGTCGCTCGACCCGCTGTCGCGCCCGCAGTCGGTGTTCGCGCTGCAGAAGGAGCTCAGCCGCGAAGGCGAGCGCCGCTACACCAAGCTCACCGTCGGAGAGAAGGTGCGCCTGTCGATCGACAACATGCGTTCCTTCGATAAGAAGGGCCTGCCCAAGGCGGCCGCGCCCACCACGCGACCGGCATGAAGTTCTCCGTTTTCCAGGTCAGCCGCAAGGGCGGTCGTCTCAAGAACGAAGACCGCATGGGCTACTGCTACACCCGGGAATCCGGCCTGTTCGTGCTGGCCGACGGAATGGGCGGGCACCCCGAAGGCGAGGTGGCGGCGCAGATGGCGCTGCAGACCATCGCCGCGCTGTACCAGCGCGAGGCCCGCCCGGTGCTCAAGGACGTCAAGGCCTTCCTCACCTCGTCCGTGATGTCGGCGCACCAGCAGATCATGCGTTATGCCGGTACCAAGGGCATGCTCGACACGCCGCGCACGACGGTCGTGGCGGCCGTGCTGCAGGGCCCGACGGCGCACTGGGTGCACTGCGGCGATTCGCGGCTGTATGTGGTGCGCGACGGCGCGCTGCTGACCCGCACGCGCGACCATTCCCACGCCGAGCGCCCGCGCCCCGGCGGCGGGCCGGAGCCGGTCAACCGCAACCTGCTGCTGACCTGCCTGGGGTCGCCCACGCCGCCCATGATCGATGTCGCCGCTCCGCTGCAACTGCAGCGGGGCGACCGCATCATGCTGTGCTCCGACGGCGTCTGGGGTGTGCTCGACGACGCGCTCATCGTGCACACGCTTTCGTCCGGCAAGCCGGTGTCCGACGCGGCGCCCGACCTCGCCGAGATGGCGCTGCGCAAGGGCGGCCCGCACAGCGACAACGTGACGCTCATCGCGCTCGAGTGGGAAACGCCCGATGCCCCCGGCGTCGGTCGGGGCATCTCGACCGACAGCATCAGCGACGGCGTGTTCGCGTCCACCATCCAGGCGGGCATGCCGTCCGAGACCGAAATCGACGACCTGGACGAAGACGCCATCGAGCGCTCCATCGCCGAAATCAACGAGGCCATCCGCCGTTCTGCGGCGCGCAAGGCCTGACCCGCTTCTCTTTTTTCTCATTCCGCTCATGACCGATTTCATCCGCAGCGGCGCCCGCGCCGCCGACCAACTGCGCCCCGTGCGCATCACCCGTGGCTTCACCATCCATGCCGAGGGCTCCGTGCTCATCGAGTTCGGCCAGACCCGCGTGCTGTGCACGGCGTCGGTCGAAGAGAAGGTGCCGCCGCACAAGAAGGGCAGCGGCGAAGGCTGGGTGACGGCCGAATACGGCATGCTGCCACGCGCCACGCACACCCGCAGCAGCCGCGAGGCGGCCAAGGGCAAGCAGACCGGCCGCACGCAGGAAATCCAGCGCCTCATCGGCCGCTCGATGCGCGCCGTGTTCGACCTGAAGGCCCTGGGCGAACGCACCATCCACCTCGACTGCGACGTGCTGCAGGCCGACGGCGGCACCCGCACCGCGGCCATCACCGGCGCCTTCGTGGCGGCGCAGGATGCGGTCGCCAAGCTGCTGGCCAGCGGGGCGCTCACGGCGTCGCCGATCCGCGGCCACGTCGCGGCGATCTCGGTGGGCATCGTGCAGGGCACGCCGCTGCTCGACCTCGAGTACATCGAGGACTCGGCCTGCGACACCGACATGAACGTCGTGATGACCGGCGCCGGCCACTTCGTCGAAGTGCAGGGCACCGCCGAGGGCGCGGCCTTCTCGCGCGAAGAGATGAACCTGCTGCTCGGCCTGGCCGAGAAGGGCATCGGCGAACTGGTGCTGATGCAGCAGCAGGCGCTGGCCGCCTGAGCGGCGGGCGAGGTAGACGCATGCGACTCGTTCTGGCATCGAACAACGCGGGCAAGCTCGCCGAGCTGCAGCAACTCTTCGCGCCGCTGGGCGTCGAGCTGGTGCGGCAGTCCGAGCTCGGCGTCGGCGAGGCGGAAGAACCCTTCCGTACCTTCGTCGAAAACGCCCTGGCGAAGGCACGCCATGCCGCCGCGGCCACCGGCCTGCCGGCCATCGCCGACGATGCAGGCCTGTGCGTCAATGCCTTCGGCGGGCTGCCGGGCGTCGACACCGCCTACTACGCCACCCAATTCGGCTACCCCAAGGGCGACGCCAACAACGTGCGCGCGCTGCTCGAGCAGATGGCGAACGTCGACGACCGCCGCGCCGCGCTCGTCAGCACCCTCGTGGCCCTGCGCAGCGCGGACGACCCCGAACCGCTGATCGCCGTCGGCCGCGCGCCGGGCGAGATCACGCGCGAGCCCATCGGCGACAACGGCTTCGGTTTCGACCCGGTGATGTTCCTGCCCAGCGTCGGCAAGACCTTCGCGCAGCTGTCGCCCGACGTGAAGAACGCGCACAGCCACCGCGGCCAGGCTGCGCGAGCCATGCTGGCGCTGATGCGCGCCAACTGGATGTGAAAGCGTTGGTGCCCATCGCCGCGGCCGTCGAGCCCGGTGCGCTGCACGCCAACGACGTGCTGCACCTGATGCGCCCCGGCCCGTTGCAACTCGCCGCGCTGCCGCCGCTGTCGCTCTACGTGCACCTGCCCTGGTGCCTGCGCAAATGCCCCTACTGCGACTTCAACTCGCACGAATGGCGCGCCGGCGGCGAGCCGCTGCCCGAGCAGCGCTACCTCGATGCGCTGGTCGCCGACCTCGATGCCGCGCTGCCGCTGATCTGGGGCCGCACCGTCCACACCATCTTCATCGGCGGCGGCACGCCCAGCCTGTTCTCGCCCGAGGCCATCGACCGGCTGATCGGCGATCTGCGTGCCCGCCTCAAGCTGGCGCCCGACTGCGAGATCTCGCTTGAAGCCAACCCCGGCACCTTCGAGCGCGACCGCTTCCGCGCCTACCGCGGCGCGGGCGTCACGCGCCTGTCGGTCGGCGTGCAGAGCTTCAACGATGCGCACCTGCAGGCGCTCGGCCGCGTGCACGACCGCGCGCAAGCCATTGCTGCGGTGGAGGAAGCCGCCAGCGCCTTCGACACTTTCAACCTCGACCTCATGTATGCGCTGCCGGGCCAGACGCCGGCGCAACTGGAGGCCGACCTCGCGCAAGCCCTGGCGCTCGCGCCGCCGCACCTGTCGGTCTACCACCTCACCATCGAACCCAACACCTACTTCGCCAAGTTCCCGCCCGTCGTGCCCGAAGACGACGATGCCTACGCGATGCTCGACCGCATCACCGAAGCGACGACCGCGCTGGGCATGACGCGCTACGAGGTGTCCGCCTATGCCCGCGAGGGGCATCGCTGCGCGCACAACCTCAACTACTGGCAATTCGGCGACTACCTGGGCATCGGCGCAGGCGCGCACAGCAAGCTGAGCTTCGCGCACCGCCTGGTGCGGCAGGTGCGCTACCGCGAGCCGCAGCGCTACATGGCCCAGGCCCTGGCCGGCGCCGCCGTCGCACAGAGCGACGAAGTCGCCATCGCCGACCTGCCCTTCGAATTCATGCTCAACGCGCTGCGCCTGCGCGAGGGCTTCACGCTGGCGCAGTTCAGCGAACGCACCGGCCTGTCGATCACCGCCATCCAGCGCGGACTCGAAGCCGCCGAGAAGAAGGGCCTGCTGCAGCGCGACCTGTGGCACGCCTGGCCGACCGAGCGTGGGCTGGATTTCCTCAGCGATCTGCAGACGCTCTTTCTGCCGGATGCGTAGATTCTTCGTGCGCCGTGCCGGCCATGTCCCGATGCCCGCATAAAATCGCGGACGTTGCGTCGCAACGACGTGGCATTGGAGAGTTGGGTGAGTGGTTTAAACCAGCAGTCTTGAAAACTGCCGACGTGAAAGCGTCCGTGAGTTCGAATCTCACACTCTCCGCCAAAAAAACGAACAAAAACAAGGGGTTACGCACCTCTCGAAGCCCATATCCGAACCCTCGAGTTCCCCTGGTAAGCCCAATGTAAGCGCAGCGCCCGCCGGCAGCTCTGGTTGAGCCAATCAAGATCAAGCTCTTCGGAGCGGGTTCACGCACGCCACTTCGTGACAGCAGTCCGCTACACCCCGACGAGTAGTTGCACGATGACTTTCGCTGCTACAGAAACAGCGAACCCGCCAAGCAGGCTGAGCGCGCCCCAAAGTAGACTTTTTCCATTTCGGCCCTTTGCGTCTGTAACCTCCTTCTTGTCTCCATCAGTAAGGCAAATATATGAGAGGTCCGACCAACGGTCGATTGAGTCTTCAGCCGCACTTCCAAGATGTTCCGCAAGTTTATAGGCCGTAAACAGGCCTACGCCTGCGGCAAGTGAAAATCTTAAAAATTCTACAGCTGTGGAAGAAGTAGAAATGAAGGATGGAACGCTGAAATAAATGAGTATGCTAACGACCAGGCCAGCAGTGTAGCGAGTGATGAGCGGCAGATAGTCTGTATGGTTGCGTAAAGATTTCCAGACTGGGTTTGTCATTGCTTTGGGCGCTGCGTTCACCCATTCGTCAACGGTATTCAGCAATGTGCGGGCCACCGCGTAGTCAACGTACTTAATGTTCACAACGGCCATGCGAGCACCGCCCATCATTCTGAAGATCTTTGGCATGTTGAACGGCATGCTGCTGTTCATCTTTCGTTGTATCGCGACGGGAGATGCGACCCTGACGGCTACGGTATAGCTCTGCGGCTGCGCCAACTTGGGCAGTACAATCAAGAAATTGTACGTTATTAAAACGCTTTCGACGGAGCTGCTGGACCCTGCATTGAATGCTTGAAAACGTTCAAATGAGCTGAAAACATCCTTGGTGTCGTTTACGTAAAAAACCGCTATGGAGCAATTTGCGGCCTGGATGTTGTATTGCTCGCAAATCTGTTGGATTCTCAGATTTAGCTGGAGAAAGTGATTTAACTCAAGTTGAAGTGGCGCATCATAAGTTTTGGATACCTCTTCAGACTTTCCCGTAAGCTCGTGGTAGATGTTTTGAAGTACCTGAATACTTATTGCGGTTCTGTTCGGCGTGCCCTCTCCAATAACGGCCATATCGCCCGTTGAGGGCACATTCTCACCATTTGAATTTTCGTTTTTCAAAGCCGCTCCGAGTGTAAAAAGACAGCGCTATTGCCGCTGCACGGATCGTTACACGACTGCGGCTGGGTGTCCACTGGTAGCTTGGCGGGCCCTGCGTCGTGCCGCCAGGTACTCGTCAGTAGCCAACAACGGGCGTGGTTCACATTGGCCGTCATCGGCCTTGCGCACCTGTGGCGGGGGCGTGATCGGAGGCGGTGCAGGGTCGGGCATGTCGCCACGCGAAGCAGAGACAAGCGCGTCCTGCATGCGCGAAGCGAATACCTCCCAGTCGTCTACGCTCGTGATGGGCGGCCAGCCGCCGACAGGTAGATCACGCTTCTCCCTGCGCTCCAGCTTGCGCACCCGGTTGCGCATGGCGACTGGCACGCGGATGCGCATGTCATTGCACTTCCCAGACCATGCCGGCCATGTCAGCAAGCTCTAAGAGCGCACGGACCCTGCCCATGTGGTCAAGGCCATGCAGTGCCGTTTGCCACAAGGCTTTCACCTGTTCGCCTTCAAGAAGCAAGAACAGGCGAAGGGGGATGCCCGATTCGACCTGGCCTTTGCCTCGGCGAAGGCGGTCAAGTCCACGCTGCGCGACCCTGACTCGCTCAAGTGGGAGTTCATCGGCGTCAACGATGACGCCACGGTCGCCTGCCTGAAGTACCGCGCCAAGAACGGCTTCGGAGGCATGAACGGCGAGTTCGCTGTCATCGCCAACGGCAAGGCCACCAGGTCGGCCGCCGATTGGAAGAAGCACTGTTCGGCGCCGCTGCACGAGGAGACGGTGGCCGGGGGGTGAAGCCCGGCCCCCCTGCGTCAGCCGCCGAGCACGGCCTTGAGGGCCATCGCGCTGAGCGTTTTAACTGCATCGAAGGAGAGTTCCACGCCCTTGGTGCTTGCAGTGGCTTTGACCCAACCCCACACCTTTGAGGAACGCATGGTGTCAAGCAGATCGTGACCGGCCATGGTCAACCTGGGGGCGCTGACGCCGTAGCTGAAATACCCGTCGGCGCCGCGGAGCACTTGGTAGCCATCGGTATAGCCGTTCTCTAGCAGCAGTTCGAGGTGACCGAAAAGGCGCTCCTGCTCCTTCTTGTAGGCGGCCATCTGTTCCGCGAACACCCTCTCCGACTGGTCGAGCCATTGCGGCGCTACAGGATCGTCGGCGAGGAAATCATTGCCCTCCTCGATGTCGATCAGCAGCTTGCGTATCAGGTCCCAGTCTCGTTTCATCTGTTGTCCCTCCAGGTTTAGGACGGATCCAATAAATTCGCGGCCACGCCGTCGAGCGGCCAGCCGGCGATCTGCAGTGCTTTCGGATCCCAAGCACTCTGTATCGCGACCACCGCATAGTCGAAGGTCTTCCTGTCGGGAGAGATCCAGAGGCCGAATAGTGGACCGCCACTCATGCCAGCGATGTCGGTGAGACCCGCCTGCATACGCATCACGGAATCGAGCTGCCCATAGAACCGTCGCTTCGTGCCCTGCTTGAGAACTTCCGAGACTTGCTCGAGCTCGAGCACATCGGCCGGAATCGCAAGCAACGCTTGCCGCGCCCGAGCGCCCGTGAAGGCGACCTTCTCCGTTGGGACGCCCGCAAGGACCAGCATGTCGAAAGGCCGGTCAGAGAGGCGTTCGAAATCGCGCGCCATATCGATGGGATCGATGCCGTTGCGGCGAAAGGTCTCCTTGTGAAAGTCGTTGATCGCTGTCCAAGCCAAATCGCTCCCGCCCTGTACGTAGGGCAGGCTGTCAACCTCATCGAGGCGAATGTCGACGACGACGCTTCGCTTGTCCGGGCCGTCCGCGAACGCGTCCGTCAGATCCCACGATTCGATGGTCTCGCCGCGAAGTGCCAGCGTTCGTAAATCCTCGATCACGTGGCCGGCCATCAGCAGGAACCACGTCTCGTTGTGCACCACGAAGAAGCCCGAAAACGAGTACGTATGCACCTGGCTGCTTGCGTCGATCGAGGTCACGGTGACCGCTACGACGTGACGGCCGAATAGCTGCGGCAGCCGTGCATCGTCCACCGAGGTCAGCATGGTGAAGTCGTGCATGTGATTGAACCTCCCGTTCCGCATCCTACCTTCGCGCCTTCGCGTTCGCCTGCGCCCTCGCCAAGGGAAACTTCATCACGGACCTCACTGGAAACTGCTACACGGACCCCACCAGGGCACGGGGAATGGTTGCCTACCTGGCCGACCAGGTTGCCACGGTCCAACACCGGGGCCACGAACCATGAAGACCGACGGGCCCGTCGCGTTCGACAGCGACACCGAGCAGCCGACCGCCAGCTGCGCTTCGCCCTGAAGGAACTGCAGCTGGCCGTGCGGAAGGCCAACGCGATCGGCTTCGGCGGCCAGTTCATCGGTGGCGGCCAGCAAGCGATCCGGATAGTTGAGCACTCGCGCGGGGAACTGAGGTAAAGCGCCGCATTGCCCCCATCGAGCGCGCCGGGCTTCTGGTGCTCCTGGCGCGCATCCAGTGCCGGCACAGTGGCGTGCAGAAGCTGCGCATGGCCTCGGACCTGACGCAACTGCGCGAGCGTGCGGCTATGGCGGGCCTACTGACAACTCGGAGCGTTCGCTAGCAAGGACTCAAGGCCGTATTGGTCGCGGATAGGCACGCCGTTCCTCGAAGAGGAAACTGTCGAGTTCGCGGTCCGTTGGCGCATCTGCAGCGTTTGTGGCGCGCATGTTAGCCACTTGTTTCCGGATCCGACGCTCAACGAAACTCCACGGCGCAGGAGGGGGTCGCCCCACATCGTTGATGTATTGTTGAAGCAGAGACTTCGCTGAGGGCTTGATTTCTTCGTCTTCGAAAGCAGACATAGGCGACGTTCTTCTTGTTCTTGTGGTCGACCGGGCTCGCTACACGCCTTCGAGTTCCTGAGCAAAATCTTCATTGAGGCGTCGAGCTTCTGCTTTCATCGCCTCAACGTCCTTCCCGTCGAGCATCTGCGGATGCCGCTGCCTGAGCAACATCACCAGACGGTTGATCAGTTCCATATCGTGCGCCTCAAGAATCTTCGTCAAGTTCATACGAGCCAACCTTTCTAAACCACCCAAAATCAGCCAAAGTGCAGCAAGGATCGCGCCTAACGCACCGCCGAAGGTGAAGGTGGTCTTTAGAGCCACCGCGGCAGCGAATCGTTTCGGCGCATCAGTCCTAATTCGCGCAAGGTCTGGATCTCCCGGCCACGTTGCACCATTCAACGTCTCGACCCATGGTCTCGCGGCGGTCAACGCGTCAGGATGTAACGACCACCACGAAAAAAGGACGAAAAACAGAACGATGCTGATGCCCGCAACAGAACTCACCTGCGGGTGCTTTCGTGCCAGCGCCCTGCATCGCCCCACCTTAGTTTTGCTCCAGCCCCACATAGCGACCGTTTGTTACATGGAACGCTGTCCCCGTCAATATCTCAAACGTGTGGCGTGTGACAAACGGCGCGTGCAAGACGCAACGCCGACCAACGGTCAGCAAGCGCCCAGGTGAAGGGCGTACCACCCTGTTAGCCAAAACCTGCAGATCGACGGTTTCTGGCCCAAGTCGTGGGCCGACATTGTTTTTGTTGGTAGGGATGATGGAAACACTAGCTAACGTCATGGAAACGCGCATGGATGCTGGAGACTGTGCGGACACACTCTCCGCCAGGGATCGATGTCCCTCGTCGACGCGGGGCAGTTCGGCATCCCTACCCATCCACGTCGACAGTGCGACCGGGTGGACCGGTGTGAGGCGCTCTGAGCCCTAGGTTGGAGCCAGGATCTCTGGGAAGAGCGGCTTGCGCGGCCGCCTGCAGGTCAGGCAGTTGGCCGCCCAGTGGGCGGCACTCGCGCTGCCCGCGAGCCTGCACTTGCCCCGTTTGCACATCACTTCCATTTCGTCGCGAGATCTGCCGGCCAGCGGGCGCAGCGCGTCGTCGAAGGCGTGGTCGAGTTCCGTTCGCTGCAGCGATCGTCCATGCAGCCGAATGGCGCCGCATCCTTAACCGAAAGTTAAGAATGATTTAACCCGGGCGCCGGAACGTGCAGACGCATGGGTTCCAGAATGAAATTTTTGGGCGACAGGTCTGTGATGAAGACATACAAGATTGCAACGATTCCCGGTGATGGCATCGGCAAGGAGGTCGTGCCAGCCGGCCGGCAACTGCTGGAAGCCCTTGCTTCGACCAGCAACAGCTTCGGCTTCGAGTTCGAGGACTTCGGCTGGGGCGGCGACTGGTTTCGCGCACACGGCGAGATGATGCCGGCCAACGGCCTCGATGCGCTGCGCGACAAGGACGCCATCCTCTTCGGCTCGGCCGGCGACCCGCACATTCCCGACCACATCACGCTCTGGGGCCTGCGGCTGAAGATCTGCCAGGGCTTCGACCAGTACGCCAATGTGCGGCCCACGCGCATCCTGCCGGGCATCGACGGTCCGCTCAAGCGCTGCGGTCCGAAGGACCTCGACTGGGTCATCGTGCGCGAGAACTCCGAAGGCGAATACGCCGGCGTCGGCGGCCGCGTGCACCAGGGCCACCCGATCGAGGCGGCGACCGACGTGAGCATGATGACCCGCGCCGGTGTCGAGCGGATCATGCGCTTCGCCTTCAAGCTGGCGCAGGCGCGCCCGCGCAAGCTGCTCACCGTCGTCACCAAGAGCAACGCGCAGCGCCATGCGATGGTGATGTGGGACGAGATCGCGGTGCAGATCAGCAAGGAATTCCCGGACGTCACCTGGGACAAGGAACTGGTCGACGCCGCCACCGCGCGCATGGTGAACCGGCCCGCCACGCTCGACACCATCGTCGCGACCAACCTGCACGCCGACATCCTGAGCGACCTGGCCGCGGCACTGGCCGGCAGCCTGGGCATTGCGCCCACCGGCAACATCGATCCCGAGCGGCGCTACCCGTCGATGTTCGAGCCGATCCACGGCTCGGCCTTCGACATCATGGGCCAGGGCCTGGCCAACCCGGTCGGCACCTTCTGGTCGGTCGTGATGCTGCTGGAGCACCTGGGCGAGGCTGAAGCGGCTCGCCGCGTGATGCGGGCGATCGAAGCCGTGACCGCCGATCCATCCCTGCACACGCGGGATCTCGGCGGCACCGCCACCACGGCGCAGGTCACGCAGGCCGTGTGCGACCAGGTGAGCGGAGCGGTGCAGCGCAAGGCTGCTTGAGTTTTTCCTGCCGAGGCCCCGGGGGCCCGGATGACTACAACGAAGTCCAGGGGTTCGGCGGCGCTGCCGCCGGGTACCCGAAGGACCTTCTCGGAGACAAGCATGAAGCATCGAATCGAACTGAAGCGCCGCCAACTCGGCCGGCTCGCCGCCGCTGCGATCGGGCTCGCCCTGGCGCCCTCGGCCTTCGCGCAGGAGCCGTGGCCGTCCAAGCCGATCAGCATCGTCGTGCCCTTTCCCTCGGGGGGGACCACCGATGTGCTGGCGCGCGCGCTGGCGGACGCGCTGTCGAAGAGCCTCGGACAGCCGGTGGTGGTCGAGAGCAAGCCCGGTGCCGGCGCAACGCTCGGCGCCGACTACGTGGCCAAGGCCAAGGGTGACGGCTACACCCTGCTGATGGGGGCGGTGCATCACACGATCGCGACGAGCGTCTACAAGAAGCTGCCCTACGACTTCCAGAAAGACCTGCAACCGGTGACGACGGTGGCCATGGTGCCCAACGTCCTGGTCGTGAATGCCGCGCTCACCCCCGCGAAGAGCGTGGCCGAACTGGTGGCGTTCGCGAAGACATCTCCCACCGAACTGGCCTACGGCTCGAACGGCAATGGGACGGCCCAGCACCTGATCGGCACGCAGTTCCAGGCGAGCACCGGCATCAAGCTGCTGCACGTTCCGTACAAGGGAAGCGGCCCGCTCACGACCGACCTGCTCGGCGGGCAGGTGGCGATGTCCTTCGACACGATCACGCCGGTTCTCCAGCACATCAAGGGCGGAAAGTTGCGCGCGCTGGCTGTCACGACCGCCAGGCGCTCGTCGGTGCTCCCGGATGTGCCGACGCTGCAGGAGGTCGGCCTGAAGGGCTTCGACATCGGCACATGGTTCGGCGTCCTGGCGCCCGCGTCCACCCCGAAGGACGTGGTCGCCAAGCTCAATGCCGAGATGGTCAAGATCATCAAGTCGCCCGATTTCGCCCAGCGCATGCAGGCCATCGGCGCGGACCCGATCGGCGACAGTTCCACGGAGATGGCCACCCGCATCCGTGACGAGACCAACAAGTTCGCCAAGCTGGTGAAGGACGGAAACGTCACCGTCGACTAGGGCGGGCGAGAGCCCGCCGGCAAGGTGACGCCACCTGCGCAAGGGGGCGAGCCTTCCGCGGAGGTGGCCGATGTCACCGCGGCCCTGGGGGCCTGGCATCGCTGCGCCAGTGCGTCGGCGCTGCCGGGGTGTGCGGTTGCCGATCGATCGCGGCCGCGCTCATGCCCTGGCGGGCGCGCTTTTCTGCGTGAACGAGAGCGCCAGGAAATCGACGAAGGCCCGGACTCTGGCGGCGAGCTGATGGCGCTGCGGGTACACGGCGTAGATGTCCGCGTCGGGCGTCGCATACTGAGGCAGCACCTGCACAAGACGTCCGCTGCGAAGGTACCGTTCGATGTCCCATTCCGCTCTCATCACGATGCCGTGCCCGGCCAGCGCCCAGTTCACGGCGATCTCGCCGTCGTTGGTGGCGAGGCTGCCGCGCGTCTTGACGGCCTCGGTGCGCGCGCTGCGCCCCCTGCCGGTGGTGAGCCGCCACACCCCGTAAGCCTCTTCGCCTTGACGGATGCCGATGCAGTTGTGCCTGGCGAGATCGTTCGGAACCTTGGGGATGCCATGTTTGGCCAGGTAGGTGGGCGCTGCGCACAGCAGGCGCTGATTGGCGGCGATGTTTCTGGCGATCACGCGGCTGTCCGGCGGCGCGCCGAAGCGCACGCAGACATCGAACAGGTCTTCCGTCGGCGCCGGTGGGTTCACGGAGAGCTGCAGCTGCACTTCGACCTCCGGGTATCTGCGGGCGAACACGGAGATCAGGGGCGCGACGTGGCTTCGTCCGAAGCCCAGGGTCGCATTCACCCGCAGAAGGCCCTTCGGCTTCTCCTTCGACAACCCGAGGACCTCCTCCATCCCCTGGATCTCGATGAGGATGCGGCGGGCATTTTCGAGATACAACTCGCCTTCGGGCGTGAGGCTCATCCGGCGGGTCGAGCGAGTGATCAACAGCACGCCGAGTCTCGACTCCATCAGAGACAGGTGCTTGCTCACGGCGGCGGTGGAGACGCCCAGCTCCCGCGCGGCGGCGCTGAGGCTGCCGGCGCTTGCCAGCGCGGAGAAGAAGCCCAGGTCGCCGGGCAGGATGAGGTTGCTCATGATGAGTGTCCGTCGCGTCCGTTGCGCGTTCCCGCAGTGGGTCGATTGCTTGTCTCTGGCGGCCGCCAATATAGCGTGATGCACACCTCACCTCGAAGACACAACCGACGGAGACGCCATGCGACATGAACTGAACTTACGCCTTCTGGCCATCATCCCCGCGACGCTGCTGGTGGCGGCCTGCGCCCACCGTGCACCGCCGCCGATCGAGGCGCTGCTGCGAGAGAGCTGTGCGGCGTTGGCCGGCCAGGTGGTGGCCGCCGGCGAACTGGCGCAGCCCAGCGGCGCGGCGGCGGTCGTTTCGGCGCGCCTGATGCCCGCGAGCGCGGGCCTGCCCGAGCATTGCCGGGTGCTGGGCGCGATCGCTCCGAGAAGCGCGAGCGCCGATCCGATCCGCTTCCAGCTCAACCTGCCGATCCCGTGGAACGGCAAGGCGCTGATGTATGGCGGCGGCGGCTTCAACGGTGTTCTTGTCACGGGTCTGGCGCCTTTGCGCGATGCGCCGGCGGGAACACCCGTTCCCCTGGCCCGTGGCTATGCGACCTTCGGGACCGATTCGGGTCACGACGGCACGTCGTATCCCACCGATCCCGCGAGGTTCGCGCTGGATGACGAGATGTTCGAGAACTTCGCTTTCGCCTCGTACAAGAAGGTGAAGGACGCGTCCACGGCCCTGATCGAACGCTACTACGGGCGCAAGCCCGCGCAGCAGTACTACTTCGGCGGGTCGGAGGGCGGACGCGAGGGTCTGCTGCTCGCGCAGCGCTTCCCGCAGGATTTCGACGGCATCGTCGCCGTGGTCCCGGTCATCCAGTGGAGTGGCCTCTTCAACGGGTTTCTGAACTTCACCAAGCCGCAGTACGACGGCGGTGTGCTCGACGCTGCCAAGAGGCGATTGATCGCCGATGCCGTGAACAACGCCTGCGACGGCCTCGACGGCTTGGCCGACGGGGTGATCCACAACTACCTGGCCTGCCCGGCCCGCGTCGACGTCCAGGCGCTGCGGTGTCCCGGCGGCAAGGACGCCGGCGATGCCTGCTTGTCCGATGCGCAGATCGCGACCTTCGACGGCGCCTACCGGCCCACGGTCCTGCCGTTTGCACTGGCGAACGGGCTGACCACCTATCCGGGGCGCCTGTTCGGTGGCGAGATCCAGCCGGGCGAGGGGATCGAGCGCTGGATCAGCGATGGGAAAGCGCCCGGCATTGACGCGCTCACGACGCAGGCCCGGGCCGTGGTGTATGGCCTCAGCTACGCGCGCAACGTCATTGCGCGCGACCCGAAGTTCGATGTCCGCCGTTTCGACCCGACGAACTTCCGCACGCGCATCGAGCAGGTGTCGGCCATGATGGACGCCACGGACCCGGATCTGAGCGCCTTCCTTCGCCGTGGCGGCAAGCTCATCATTCGCGAGAACACCGGCGACATGGCGCAGAGCCCGCTTGCCGGCATGCAGTACTACGAACGCGTCGTGGCGCGCATGGGGCCGCACGACGTCGAGCGCTTCATGCGCCTGTATGTCTCTCCGGCATCGTCGCACGGGGGCACCGCCGTGAGCTTGACGACGGGCGCGCCCGTGCCCACGAGCATCGACCTGCTGGCCGCCCCGGACCGGTGGGTCGTGAACGCGCGTGTGCCCGACGACGTGCTCGTCCAGGTGCACAACGAGCCGATGGCGCCCTATCGAACCGTTCGTTCGCGGCCCCTGTGCCGCTACCCGGCCTATCCGCACTTCGTGGCCGGGGAAGGGACGACGGCGGAGAACTTCCGGTGCGCGGGGCGGTGAGGGGCGCTTCCGGGCGCTCGACGGCATGAACTCGCCACGAAGGCGGGGAAGGGTCTGCGGGACCTGATCTGCGGTCGCGGGCGAACGGATGGGGCGATCGCGGTGTGAAACAATACCGCGGCCCTCAACTCGCCAGCAGCTCACGGAATGGAAAAGGAAGTCGACCCCCAGGTCCTCAAGGTCATCGATGAAAAGCGCCTGTCGGGGCCTCGGCTGACGCCGGTCGAGATCGTCGCGAAAATGGGGGTGTTCGACGCGCGCGACAAGCCCTTTGAATACGCCTGGCTGGCGACCGGCGACATCGTCATCGCCACCGTCTGGGCCGAGTACATCGGCGTGGGCGCCGGCGGGCGCTGGTTCATGCTCGAGTCGCTGGACACCCAGCAGCGCGCCGGTGGCGGTGCGCGTAATGCCAACCAGTCCCAGCGCGCCAAGGACCGGCTCGAACTGCTCAAGAAGACCTTCGATGCCGGCCAGGGTTTTCGTGCCGTGCTGCAGACCAACCGCATCGCGATCGCTGAGGTGGAGAGCAGCAAGAACTCCAAGGTGTCCACGCGTGTGCGCGATGACGAGGAATGGCATGTGGCCGCCTGGGAGCCCGACCGGAAACTCGCGGTGCTGGTGCGCGGCCCGCGGGGCTGGCTGCCGACCGATGCCGAGCTGGTGGCCGCCCGCGCACGGGGCAGCATGCCCGACGACGGCAACACGGCACCGTCGATGTCCGGGCAGGCCTCGCCGGACGAGGTCCACGCGGCGGCGCTCAACTACGTGATGCGGCATTTCAACGGCTATGGCTACAAGACCGAACAGGTCACCGGCCAGGGCCTCGGCTATGACCTCGAGGTGCTCGACAAGAAGGGTGCGACCTTGCTCAAGGTGGCCGTCAAGGGCACGTCCAGCAGCGTGACGAAGATTCGCCTGTCCGACGAAGAGCGTGCGGGTTCTACGCGCGAGGTGCTGTGGCGCATGCTGGTGGTGTCCGATGCGCTCACGGCGTCGCCGACGCACAAGATCTACAAGCCTACAGAAGTGACGAACGCACCGGGTTTCGAGGCCTGAGGCCGCGGCGTTACAGCTTCAAATCACAATCCGTGACAAACTGCAGGGCAGGCAGGCGTAGGCCACTTGGCGGATGTTTTTCTCGGCCAATTGCCGACTACGATTCCGTCCATGGCCTCTCCCGATCCCGATACTTCTGAATTCGCTGCGCTGCTGGATTTCGTGGCCACCGGAGGCCGTGCTCGCGATCAGCTCAAATCCACGCAGAACGCCGAGCAACTCGCGGCGCAGATGCTCGCGCCGCGCGCGCGCGCCATGACGACCGCACTGCTCACCATCGCCAAGGCGGTGCTCGGCGGACGCCCCCACTGAAATCAGGGAGCGCCCGCGCGCTGCGCATCAGCGTGCCGGTGCGGGAATCGGCGTGACGGTTTCGCGGATCACGCCGCCGCCCAGCACGCTGCCTTCCGTCGATGACATCCCCGTCCCTTTGACGCGCGCCTCGCAGGCGGCCCGGTCGGCCATCGGCTGCAATCCGCAGCGCGCCAGCGCGTTCTGCTCGTAGTCGCTCGGGGACGCGCTGGTCAGGCCGTTGCGCCGCGCCTCCTGCCTGGCCGCACCGGCCTCGCGCAGGCAGGCCGCGCGATCTTGCATGACGCCGTCGCAGGCCATGAGCATGGGTGCCGCCGGGCGGCCTGCTGTGCTCTGCGCGAAGACGGCCGGCGTGCCGGCCAGTGCGCCGGCGGCGCACGCAATGAGACCGAGGGTTCGGATCGAACGGATCATGGGAGGGCTCCTGTCGCTCGTGACGACCGTGCCGCCGGCCGGCGCCGCGAGGAGCGGCGGCATCGACCGATGGCACGAAGAGCCCACGATGGACGCAGCGGCCGTGACCGGTTGCGGGACACCAGGGCGAGATGGGCGCGCGCAGAGCGTCAATCGGTGTGGGACAGGTCTTGCACCCGCCCGGCCGGGGCGGGCGGTCGGGCGGCGTTTTCGGCGCTCAGCCGGCCGCGATGCGCTGCGCCAGGTGCGCCAGCGCTTCCTCGACCTGGTCGACCAGGATGAGCGACAGGTCGCCCGGCTGCAGTCGTTCCAGCGCCCGGTCGATGGCGACGAACTCGCCCCGGATCTCTTCGATGTGCCGCGTGCGTCCGGCGCCCTGGAGGCCCTGGCGCAGCAGGGCCATCACCTCGCCGTCGGCACGGCCGCGCTGGGCCGCGTCCTGGTAGAGGATCACGTCGTCGAAGGCTTCGCCGAGGATGGCCGTCTGGTCGCGGATGTCGCAGTCGCGCCGGTCGCCGGCCCCGCTGATCACCACCGAGCGCTTCTGTGCCGGCAGCGTGTCGACGGCGGCCACTAGCGCCTTCATGGCATCGGTGTTGTGGCCGTAGTCGGCGATCACCGTCGCGCCGCGGTACGCCATCATGTTGAAGCGGCCCGGCACGCCGGCCGCGTCGTTCTTGAAGCTGGAGAGGCCGCTGCGGATCGTGTCCCAGTCCAGGCCCACGGCCCAGGCCGCGGCGGTGGCGGCCATCACGTTCTCGACCTGGAAGGGCAGGCTGCCGTTGCGGGTGATCGGCACGTCGCGCAGCGGCACGCGCTCGCGCCACGAGCCCTCGGCGGCGATCAGCGCATCGCGGTCGATGTAGACGGTGCGCTTGCCCTGCGCGCGGTGCGTGGCCATCACCGGGTGCTGGCGGTCGGCGGCGAAGAAGATGACGTGGCCGGGGCAGGTGGCCGCCATCGCCGCGACGTTCGCGTCGGCGGCGTTGAGCACGGCGTAGCCATGGTCGGCCACGTTGCGCACGATCACGCGCTTGAGCACCGCGAGGTCTTCGACCGTGGTGATGTAGTTCAGCCCCAGGTGGTCGCCGCTGCCGATGTTGGTGACCACCGCCACCTGGCAGCGGTCGAAGCCCAGGCCCTCGCGCAGCACGCCGCCGCGCGCCACCTCGAACACCGCGGCATCGACCTCCGGGTGCAGCAGCACGTTGCGCGCGCTCTTGGGGCCGCTGCAGTCGCCGCTGTCGGTCTGGCGGCCGTCGACCCACACGCCGTCGGTGTTGGTCATGCCGGTGCGCAGGCCGCTGGAGGCCAGGAGGTGGTTGATCAGGCGCGCCGTGGTGGTCTTGCCGTTGGTGCCGGTGACGGCGACGACCGGGATGCGCCCGTCGTCGCCCGGCGCGTACAGCGTGTCCATCACCGCCTCGCCGACCGCACGGCCGCGGCCGAAGGAAGGCGAGATGTGCATGCGCAGGCCCGGCGCGGCGTTGACCTCGACCACGCCCCCGTGCTGCTCTTCCAGCGGGCGCAGCACGTTCTCGCAGACCATGTCGACGCCGCAGATGTGCAGGCCGACCATCTGCGCGGCGTCGACCGCGCGCGCCGCGACCTCGGGGTGCACGGTGTCGGTCACGTCGGTGGCCGTGCCGCCGGTCGACAGGTTTGCGTTGTTGCGCAGCACCACGCGCTGGCCGCGCGCGGGCACGCTGTCGGGCGTGAGGCCCTGCGCCTCGAGCCGGCCGATGGCGATGTCGTCGAGCCGGATCTTCGTGAGCGAGGTGGCGTGCCCTTCGCCGCGGCGCGGGTCGAGGTTGACCGTGTCGACCAGCTGGCGCACGGTGCTCGTGCCGTCGCCGATCACCTGCGGCGGGTCGCGGCGGGCCGCCGCCACCAGCCGGTCGCCCACCACGAGCAGGCGGTAGTCGAAGCCCGGCAGGAATTTCTCGACCATGACTTCACCGTAGGCCGCTGCGGAGTCGAAGGCGGCGTGGAGCTGCTCGCGCGTCACGATGTTGACCGTCACGCCCTTGCCCTGGTTGCCGTCCTGCGGCTTCACCACCACGGGCAGACCGATCTCCATCGCGGCGGCCCAGGCGTCGTCGGCGTCGCTCACCGGCCGGCCCAGCGGCACCGGCACGCCGGCGGCGTTGAGCAGTTGCTTGGTGAGCTCCTTGTCCTGCGCGATGGCCTCGGCCACGCCGCTGGTGCTGTCGACCTCGGCCGCCTGGATGCGGCGCTGGCGCGAGCCCCAGCCGAACTGCACCAGACTGCCGCGCGTGAGGCGGCGGTACGGAATGCCGCGCGCCACGGCCGCGTCGACGATCGAGCCGGTGCTCGGGCCGAGCCGCTCGGATTCGTCCAGGTCGCGCAGCTCGGCGAGCGCCGCCTGTGCGTCGAAGGCGCCGTCGTTCAAGGCGGCGCCGATCAGTTCGGTGGCCAGTGCGATCGCGCGGCGGCCGACCGCCTCTTCGCAGTACTGCACCACGACCTGGTACACGCCGTCTTCCAGCGTGCGCGTGGTGCGCCCGAAGATCACGCTGCAGCCGCTCTGCGACTGCAGCGCCAGCGCGGCGTTCTCCAGCACGTGCGCCAGCGCCAGCGGCTGGCCGAGCACCATGGGGTGCAGCTCGCCGATGGTCGGGAACAGCGCGCGCAGACGCGCCTCGAAGCCGGGCAGCTGCTCGATGGCGTTCTCGTGGCCAGGGCACGCGACGACCGCCTCGATGGCGGTGTGGCGGCTCCAGAGATTGGGCCCGCGCAGGGCGCGGATGCGGGTGACTTCCATGCTATTGGCTCCCCCCCGATGGCGTAAAGGCCCTCCCCCCCAGGGGGGCGCAGCCAGCGGCCCGGCAAAGCCGGTTCCGCGGCTGCCCACGAACGGAGGCGCCAAGGGTCAGAGAATTCATGCGTTGAGTTGGTGAGATTGAAGAGCCTGGCTCTGCGACAGCTGGAGCGACGCGAGCGCGGCCTGCAGGTCGGCCTCGAAAGCCTCCGCGCCGGCGCCGATCAGGTTCAGCGGAATGCCCAGCGCCCAGCCGGCGGCGACCGCGGCAAGCAGCACGTCGAGGCTCACGCCGACATGCGTGGCGCGCCACACGGTGAGCCGGCCGAGGCCCGGCAGGAAGGATTCGCTGCTGCCGTTGGCCAGCACCACGCGGTCCTGCCGCACCAGCACGGCCTTGCCGCCGGCGGCCTGGTGGGCCGTCAGCGCCGGCGCGCCGGCCTCCGACGCATAGAGGATGACCGCGCCGTCGCACAGCGGCGCCAGGCCGGCCACGCGCGGGTCCATGGCGTTCAGCACGGCGGTGCCCTCGGGCAGCACCACATCGACCTGCGTGCGCAGCACCTTCACCATCTGGTCGCTCTCGGCGATGTCGAATTCGGCGAGCGCCTCGAAGCCGTCGAGGTCGGTCACGATGCCGACCTGGCAGCGGTCGTAGGCCAGGCCGTCGCGCAGGATCGACGCGGCGCCGTTCTCGATGACCACGGCCTGCACGGCGCGGTTGACCAGCAGCCGATGCCCGGCGTCCCAGCTCGCGCTGGGGCGTGCATCGACGCGGCGGCGTTCGAGGAACAGGCCGTCGCCGCAGGCCAGGCCGGTGTGGCGCCCGCCCAGGCCGGTCAGCCACGCGACCAGGCGGGCCAGCACGGCGGTGTCGCGCGAACCGGCCACGCCCACGACCGGGATGCGACCGGCCGGGCCGTCGTCGTCGGCCAGTGGGAACAGGTGGTCGCAGATGGCGCGGCCCACCGGGCGTGGCGAGCCCACGGCGGGCTTCAGGTGCATCAGCAGGCCGGGGCCGGCATTGACTTCGACGATGGCGCCGCGCTGCGCTGCCAGCGGGCGGGAGATGTCTTCGGCCACCAGGTCGATGCCGGCGATGTCGAGTCCCACGATGCGCGCGGCGAGCACCGCCGCGTGCGCCACTTCGGGGTGGACCTGGTCGGTGCAGTCGACGCTCAGATTGCCGTTGCGCTGGATCGTCACGACGCGGCCCTTGGCCGGCACCGCCGCACCGTCGAGGTCCTGGCGCTTCAGCTCGAGCTGGAGCTTGGCGTCGGTCGCGAGGTCGATCACGTCGAGCGGGAATTCCTCTTCGGCGCCGCGGCGCGGGTCGCTGTTGAGCTGACTGTCGATCAGCGCCGCGACGGTCGAGGTGCCGTCGCCGGTCACGGTGATGATGTCGCCGCGCGCGGCCGCGACCACCTGGCCGCCGACCACCAGCAGGCGGTGCTCATGGCCGCGCACGAAGCGCTCGACCATCACGTCGCTGCCTTCGGGCTCGGCCACGGCGAAGGCGGCCATCACCTCATCACGCGTCGTCAGTTCGAGCGACACGCCGCGGCCGTGGTTGGCGTCCGACGGCTTCACGACCACCGGCAGGCCGATGTCCTCGGCCGCTTCCCAGGCTTCTTCGGCGCTCTCGACCACCTGGCCTTCGGGCACCGGCACGCCGCAGCTCTGCAGCAGCGACTTGGTCAGCTCCTTGTCGCTGGCGATCGATTCGCCGATGGCGCTGGTGTGGTCGGTCTCTGCGGTCCAGATGCGCTGCTGCGCCGCACCATAGCCCAGCTGCACCAGGTTGCCGCTGTTGAGCCGCATGTGCGGGATGCCGCGGTCGGCGGCGGCGCCGACGATGCAGGCGGTGCTCGGGCCGAGGTAGCAGTCCTCGACCTTGGCCTTGACCGCATCGACCGCGCGCTGCACGTCGGCGGCGTCGAAGGGCGCGTCGTTGATGGCGGCCATCAGCAGGCGGTGGCCCTCGGCCAGCGCGGCGCGCGCGACCTGCTCGTCGCGGGCGCGGAAGACCATGCGGTAGACGGCGTGCTTCGATGTGCTGCGGGTTTGCCCGAAGCCGGTCGGCATGCCGGCCAGGTTGAGCAGTTCGATCACGACATGCTCCAGCACATGGCCGGCCCAGGTGCCCTCGTTCAGCCGCTGGATGAAACCGCCACGTTCGCCGACGCCGCAGTGGTGCTCGATGAGCGCCGGCAGCAGCGCCGTCAGGCGGGCGGTGAAGCCGGGGATGAGGTTGGAGGGGAAATCCTCCAGCTGGCCCAGGTCGAGCCAGACCTCGAGCACCGGCCGGTAGGTCCAGAGGTTGGGGCCGCGCAGATAGCGCGTGCGCAGCAGGCGGATGTCGTCGAAACGGGTCATGGAAACGTTCGTGGTGCTGGGGTCGAGCACGCGGGCGCCTTCAGGCGCGCCCATGGCGATGGATCAGAATCGGCGCCCGGCGGGCGCCTTCACGCGGCCTGCGACGGGTCAGAGACACAGAAACACAATGCAACATCACGATCCAGTCAGGACCCCGGAGGGCGAAGCGGGAACGGCTCCAGACGCGCTGAAAAGCCGGCTTACAGCCGCCGAAAACGTTCTGGCCACGCTCGCGGTTGACCTCGACGCGGAACTTCGCTTTGCCGACGGCCTGCTGGCCCTGACCGACCGGCAGCTGCTCAGCCAGGGGCCGGATGGCATGTGGCGTGAGTGGGCGCTTGCAGCCGGCGACCTGGCCTTGCGTCTGAGCGACCATGCCGGCGTGGGGACGCTCGACCTGTGGGGGCCGCAGGGCCAGCTCGCGCGCTGGCGATTCACCCTGGCACAGCAACCGGCGGCGCTGCGCCTGCTCAAGCTGTTCGACCAGCGTGCCGCCGGTGCGGCCCGCCCCGTGCCGACCGAGGGGGACGAGCCGCTGGGCCCCGAGCCCGAACTGCCGCCGCCGCCTTCGACCTGGGTGCTGCTGCGGCTCGGCCGCTTCGCCAGGCCCTACCGCAAGCAGCTCATCGCCGGCTTCCTGCTCACGCTGGCCTCGACCGCCGCGACGCTGGTGCCGCCGTACCTGACGATCCCGTTGATGGACGACATCCTGATCCCGTTCCAGAACGGCCAGCAGATCCCGGTCGGCAAGGTCGTGATGTTCCTCGCCGCCTTGCTGGCCGCCGCGCTCACCGGCTGGGCGCTCGGCTGGGCGCGCACCTACCTGCTGGCGCTGGTGTCCGAGCGCATCGGCGCCGACCTGCGCACCACCACCTACGAGCACCTGCTGACGCTGCCGCTGGACTACTTCGGCGGCAAGCGCACCGGCGACCTGATGTCGCGCATCGGCTCCGAGACCGACCGCATCAACGTGTTCCTGTCGCTGCACGCGCTCGACTTCCTCACCGACGTGCTGATGATCGTGATGACCGCCGTCATCCTCGTGTCGATCAACCCGCTGCTGGCGGTCGTCACGCTGGTGCCGCTGCCCTTCATCGCGTGGATGATCCATGTCGTGCGCGACCGCCTGCGCACCGGCTTCGAGAAGATCGACCGCGTGTGGAGCGAGGTGACCAACGTGCTGGCCGACACCATCCCCGGCATCCGCGTGGTGAAGGCCTTCGCGCAGGAGAAGCGCGAGGCCGACCGCTTCCACGCCGCCAATGCCTACAACCTGCAGGTCAACGACAAGCTCAACAAGACCTGGTCGCTCTTCACGCCCAGCGTGTCGCTGCTCACCGAGATCGGCCTGCTGGTGGTGTGGGGCTTCGGCATCTGGCAGGTGGCGCGCGGCCGCATCACGGTCGGTGTGCTCACCGCCTTCATCGCCTACATCGGCCGCTTCTACACGCGGCTCGATTCGATGAGCCGCATCGTGTCGGTCACGCAGAAGGCCGCGGCCGGCGCCAAGCGCATCTTCGACATCCTCGACCATGTGAGCAACGTGCCCGAGCCCGTGAATCCGGTGAAGGTCGGCCGCGTGTCGGGCCGCATCGAGATGAAGGACGTGGGCTTCCGCTACGGATCGCGCGCCGTCATCCGCGACCTCGACCTGGCCATCGAGCCGGGCGAGATGATCGGCCTGGTCGGCCACAGCGGCTCGGGCAAGAGCACGCTGGTCAACCTGATCTGCCGCTTCTACGACGTGACCGACGGCGCCATCCTCGTCGACGGCACCGACATCCGCCGCTTCGCCGTGGCCGACTACCGGCGCCACGTCGGCCTGGTGCTGCAGGAGCCCTTCCTCTTCTTCGGCACCATCGCGCAGAACATCGCCTACGGCAAGCCGGATGCCACGCGCGAGGAGATCGTCGCCGCCGCGCGCGCCGCGCATGCGCACGACTTCATCCTGCGGCTCGCGCACGGCTACGACTCGCTCGTCGGCGAACGTGGACAGGGGCTCTCGGGCGGCGAGCGCCAGCGCATCAGCATCGCGCGCGCGCTGCTGATCGACCCGCGCATCCTGATCCTCGACGAGGCCACCTCGGCGGTCGACACCGAGACCGAGAAGGAGATCCAGAAGGCGCTCGACAACCTCGTGAAGGGCCGCACCACCATCGCCATCGCGCACCGCCTGTCGACGCTGCGCAAGGCCGATCGGCTGGTCGTGATGGACCGCGGCGAGATCGTCGAGGTCGGCCCGCACGACGCGCTGATGGCCAAGGAGGGCGCGTACTGGCGGCTCTACCAGGCGCAGCTGCGGCAGGCCGATGAAGACGCCAGCGATGGCGCCGTGGTCGAGCGCTCCGGGGTCGCGGTCGCCCTGAGCAACCATGCGGCGCATCCCGCAGGAGACGCGTGATGCAGATCGACTTCCAACTCGAACGCGATGCCTTCGGCCGCCTGGTGCTGATCGATGCAGAGGGTCAGCGCCACGAAGGCATCGTGCCGGTGCGTGCCTTTCCATTGAGCGCGCCCGGCGAGGGGCTGTCGCTGGTCGGCGCCGACGGGCGCGAGTGCGTGTGGGTCGACCGCATCGACGCACTGCCCGCGGCAACGCGCACGCTGCTCGACGCCGAACTCGCCGCACGCGACTTCGCGCCGACGCTCTTGAAGCTGCACAAGGTGTCGAGCTTCGGCGTGCCGAGCACCTGGCAGGTGAGCACCGACCGCGGCGAGACCAGCTTCGTGCTCAAGGCGGAGGAAGACATCCGGCGGCTGGACGGTGGCGCGCTGCTCATCGCGAGCGCGCATGGCGTGCAGTTCCGCATCCCCGATGTGAAGGCGCTGGACCGCGCATCGCGCAAGCTGCTGGAGCGTTTCCTGTAGCTGCGAAACTCGGGCGTCTGCTTCAAGGAACACGCCCATGCACACCACCGCCCTCGTCCTCTTCTCCGGCGGGCAGGACTCGACCACCTGCCTGGCCGATGCGCTGTCGCGCTACGAGCGCGTCGAGACGCTGGGTTTCGAGTACGGCCAGCGCCATCGCATCGAGATGGACGTTCGCCACACGGTGCGCACGCAACTGCGCGAGCGTTTTCCCGCGTGGGCGCCGCGGCTCGGCGACGACCACCTGCTGAACGTCGATTCACTCTCGCAGATCGGCGGATCGTCCCTCACCGACGAGGTCGCCTTCGCGATGCAGGCCGATGGCCTGCCCAACACCTTCGTGCCGGGGCGCAACCTGCTGTTCCTCACGCTGGCGGGCGCGCTGGCGTACCGGCGCGGGCTGCAGGTGATCGTCACCGGCGTCTGCGAGACCGACTATTCCGGCTACCCCGATTGCCGCGACGACACGATGAAGGCGATGCAGCTCGCGCTGTCGCTGGGCCTGGACCGCCGGCTCGTCATCGAGACGCCGCTGATGTGGATCGACAAGGCGCAGACCTGGGCGATGGCGCACCGACTCGGCGGCGACGCGCTCGTCGACCTCATCGTCGAAGAAACCCACACCTGCTACCAGGGCGACCGCACGCAGCGGCACGCCTGGGGCTACGGCTGCGGTGCGTGCCCGGCCTGCGAACTGCGCGCCGCGGGGTGGGCGCGCTACGTGGACGCGACCGTGTAGCGCGCCGCGGCGCCCTCGGTCGACGGCACCAGGGTCCAGCGCTTGTCGTGGAAGGCGCCGACCGAGGCGCGGTGCGCGATCGACACCATGGCGCCGCCTGCGGCCTTGGCATCCGCCGACAGTCGGCGGTAGAGCGTCTCTTCGGCTTTTGCGTCGAGCGCGCTGGTGGCCTCGTCGGCAAACAGCCAGCGCGGCTTGCGCAGCAGCACGCGTGCGATCGCCAGGCGCTGTTGCTCGCCGCCCGAGAGCTTCTGGCTCCAGGTGTCGGTATCGTCGAGCCGGTCGGCCAGCGCCGGCAGCAGCGCGTCGTCGAGGGCGGACCGCAGTTGCGCGTCGTCGTAGTCGGTGGCCGGGCGCGGGTACGCGAGCGCATCGCGCAGGCGGCCGTCCGGCACATACGGTCGCTGCGGAATGAACATCGCATCCTCGGGCAGTGCAACGTGTCCTTTGGCAAAGGGCCAGATGCCGGCGAAGGTGCGAAACAGCGTCGACTTGCCGCTGCCCGACGGGCCCTGCAGCAGCACGGTGTCCCCGGGGGCGAGCGTGAGTGCCGTGTGCTGCATCAGCAGCGTGCCGTCGGGCAGGGCGACGTCGAGATCGGCGACACGCAGGCCGTCCATTTTCCCGGTGTCGCGTGACAGCGCGGGCGACGCGTCGGCGTGGGCGCGCATCGCGGCATCGAAGGTGGTCAGCCGGTCCGCGGTGGCGCGCCAGACGGCCACGCGGTCGTAGTTGTCGACGAACCAGCTGAGCGAATCCTGCACGCGGCCGAAGGCCGAGTTCACTTGCATCAGCTGGCCCAGCTGGATGGCCCCGCTGAAGAAGCGCGGCGCCTGCACGATGAAGGCGAAGATCACCGATGCCTGGCCGAACGAGGCGGTGAAGGCGACCAGATTCTTCTGCGCCTTGATCAGCTGCAGGTAGTTCTTCAGCACGGCGCCGAAGCGCAGGTCGAGCTGCCCGTGCTCGACCTTCTCGCCGCGGTCCAGTGCGATCGCTTCACTGTATTCGCGCACCCGCACCAGGTGGTGCCGGAAGTCGGCCTCGTAGCGCTGCTGCTGAAAGTTCAGCCCGATCAGCGGCCGGCCGATCAGGTGCGTGATGGTGGTGCCGATGGCGCAGTAGATCAGTGCGATCCACACCATCGAGCCCGGTACGGTGAACGCGTGGCCGCCGAGGGTGAAGCTGGCCGTTCCGCTTTCGACCCAGAGGATGCCGATGAAGCTGACGAGCGTGACCACTGCGTTGAGCAGCCCCATCGACAGCGTCATCGTGTAGTCGGTGAACATCTGCATGTCCTCCTGGATGCGCTGGTCGGGGTTGTCCGGCGTCGGCGCAGCACCACCGGGCGTCGCGTAGCGCGCGAGTTCCAGCCGGTAGAAGGTGTGGTCGGCCATCCATCGGCCGAGGTAGTTGCGCGTCATCCACGCGCGCCAGCGCATCTGCAGGATCTGCGTGAGATAGAACTTGAGGATCGCGATGACGATGAAGCCGGCAGCGATCCAGCAGAACACGCCGATCTCGCGCCAGAAGACGGCCTGGTCCTTGTTCTGCAGCGCGTCGTAGAAGCGGCCGAACCACTGGTTGTTGAGCACCAGCATGTAGACCGCCAGGAGATTCAGCACGACGATGGTCGCGAGCAGCACTCGCGCCTTCCACTTCTCCTCGGAGCGGAAGTACGGCGCGGCGAGCTTTCCGATGCGGCGAAGGGTGTCGAGGAACGAGGCGGATCGCGCGGGGTCGGACATCGGTATGCAGTCATCGTGGGCGCCTTCGGGCGCGATGCGCAATCGTAGTCCCGACCCTCGCGGCTTCGCTTAGGGGCGGCTTAAGCCGTCGCTCAGAGGTCGCCCAGTCCGAGCGCCGGGTCGCTCACCGTGTGCTTGCCGGTTTCGACACGGCCGGCGAAACGGCGCTGGTAGCTCGTGTCGCTGTCACAGCTCACGACGAAGTCGTACCACTGGCCGCTGTCGGCGAGGTTCCAGTGCTGGTCGACCGAGCCGCCCGCAGGCACCGTGACGGTCCACGGGCCGTCGTTGCGGTAGGCCTTGGCCCGCACCGAGAAGGTCGCCGGCTTCTGGCCCGCATTCATCATCGTGAGGTAGACGTTGCCGTTGGCGATGTCGTAGCAGACGCGAACTTCCGGCGATGGCGCACCGGTGGCACGCAGCGTGGTCAGGTCGCCCTTGAAGCTGCGGTGGAAGCCGTTCGGGCCGAGCACCCACAGGTCGTAGCGGCCGGCGTCGTCGGCCATCGCGGCCCAGCTGTCGTCGAGGGTCTTGCCCGGTTCCACCATGAAGCGGCGCGGCAGGCGGTTCAGGTGCAGCTGGTCGTAGACGTGGAACACGGCGGCGGCCTTGCCGGTGTTGGCGAACAGCAGGCGCATCGTGCCGGCCACGGTGTCGCTGCGCGCGCTCACGTGCAGTTCGTAGGGGAGCGCGCGCGACGGCCGCGTGCCGGTGGCCTGGCGCGGCAGCAGCTGCGTCGCAGGCGGCGCAAGCTGTGCCAGCGCCTCCTGCTGCGTGCGCAGCGTGTCGGCCTCGGTCTTGCTCTTGCGGCCGGTCAGCACCGGCAGCTGCTCGGCGTTGGGCGTCGCGAAGTTGAAGGCACTGGTGAGGTCGCCGCAGACCGCGCGGCGGAACGGGCTGATGTTCGGCTCCTGCACGCCGAAACGGGTCTCGAGGAAGCGCAGCACGGAGGTGTGGTCGAACACCTGCGAGTTCACCCAGCCGCCGCGGCTCCAGGGCGAGATGACGAACATCGGCACGCGCGGGCCGGGGCCGTACACGCGGCCATCGGGGATCGGCTGGCTGGTGCTGCCGACCGGCGCCGGATGGTTGAAGTACTCGGCCGACAGGTCGGCGGCCTGCATCGTGGTCTTGCCCGCGTAACCGCCGCTGCCGTCCGGTGAGGGGGCGGAGGGCGAAGGCACGTGGTCGAAGTAGCCGTCGTTCTCGTCGAAGTTCACGAGCAGCACCGTCTTGCTCCACACCTCGGGCACGGCGGTCAGCGCATCGAGCACCTCCTGCAGGAACCAGGCACCTTGGACCGGCGTCGAGGGCCCGGGGTGCTCGCAGTAGATCGATGGCGCATTGAGCCATGACACGTCGGGCAGTTTGCCCTCGCGGATGTCGCGCCTGAAGGCATCCAGATATTGCTCGGGTTGCGTCCCCGGCAGGGTGTTGGCGATGCCCTTGTACAGCGGGTTCGCCGCGTTGTCCGTGGCCGGGTCGTAAGCCTTGTACGGCAAGGCCTGGCCGGTGTTCGCATAGGCGCTGTTGGGGGCGCCGCCACTCGACACCGGGAAGCCCGAGGCGATGTTGGCCTGGCGAAACGTCCGGAAGGCACCGAGCATGTTGTCGCCCCATTCGTCGGGCATGTTCTGGTAGCTGATCCAGCGCACGCCTGCTTCTTCCAGGCGCTCGGCATACGTCTTCCACGTGTAGCCCCGGTTGGCGGTGGCCGGCTGGCCGTCGATCCAGTCCCATTCGTTGTTCACGAACGCCGTGCCGGCGGGCATGGCGCCGTTGGTGCCCGTGAGGTGGAAGGAGCGGTTGGCGTCGGTGCCGGTGTGCATCGCGCAGTGGTACGCGTCGCACAGCGTGAACGCATTGGCCAGGGCGAACTGGAATGGGATCTCGGCTTCCTTGAAGTAGCCCATCGAAATCGGGTTCTTGTAGCGCGGCCACTGGTACATGCGCCCGCCGTCCCAGGCGTCCTGGCTGTCGGCCCATGCGTGCGGCGTGCCGTTGGCACGTTGCGCGTTGCCCTTGGCGCCGTCGAGGTGGAAGGGCAGGATCGGCTTGCCGTCGGCGTCGGCCTGCTGCCAGACGTTGAGACCCTTCTGCAGCGGGACGGTGAAGCGGTCGCCGAAACCACGCACGCCGCCCAGCGTGCCGAAGTAGTGGTCGAAGGCCCGGTTCTCCTGCATCAGGATCACGACGTGCTTGACGTCGTTGATCGTGCCGGTTTCGTTGTTGGCGGGGATGGCGAGCGCGCGGCGGATGGCAGGCGGGAAGGCGGCGAGCGTGGCGGCGGCGATGCCGGCCGAGGCGCCGCCGCGCAGGAAGTTGCGTCGTGAGGTCATGGGGCTTTGGAAAGGGAAACGGGTATCAGGGCGCGCAGCGCATCTCGGGCTTGACGCCCGTGTCCGGCGTCACCGGTTGGGTCGGGGGCGTCGGTGCGGGGGGCGTCGTGCCGCTGTCGCCGCCGCCGCAGGCGGCGAGCGTGCAGGTCAGGAGTGCGAGCACGAGGCAGCGCGATACGCGGACGGGAAGATGAGAGACGTGGGGCATGGCAGGGTCGAGGGTTGGCAAGGGCCGGTTCAGGGAAGGAGGGACGACAGCGGCTTGGCGGTCTTGAAGATGCTGGCGAGTTCGTCGGCGGTGAGCGCGCGGTTCCAGAGTGCGAGGTCGTTGAAGTCCATCGCGCCGCGTGGCGACGCGCTCCAGCGCTGGTAGTACAGGCCGGTGCCGTCCTCGTTGAGGCTGATGCCGTCGCCCAGGCCGCCGAGTTGGGCGGTGATGGCCGTGGTCAGCGTGGCGCTGCCCGTCTGGGTGCCCTTGACCGGGTCGAACAGGTAGCCGGTCATCTTCAGGCCGGCCTTGTCGACCACCATCGCGGCGTAGGCCCACTGGCCGGCGCTCAGGCTGTAGCCGTTGCTGTCGGCCCGCGTGCTGCCCGAGCCGGCGTTGAAGCGCATCTCGCAGCTGGCCCACAGGCTCACGACGATCCCGGCGTTGTTGCCCGAGTCGTAGTTCTTGTTGCCGAGCACCGTTGCGCCGTTGCTCACGCCCTGGCTGCAACTCGCATCGGTGCGCACCCAGAAGCCGATGGTGAAGGCTGGCACGGCCGGGTCGGCGGTGATGTCGCTGGTCTGCTGCAGGCGGTAGCCGGCGGTGCCGCTGGCGTTCTTCACGCGGCTGTCGACCCGCAGCGCTTTGGCGGCAAAGGGTGCCTTGAAGCCGTCGTCGGCCACGAGCGTGCCACCGTCGGCGTCCGCGGCGCGCGGGGCGAGCGTCGACGCAGCTTTCGCATCGAGCGCCGGCAGCGCGTCGAGCGGGTAGTAGTTCGCGAGCCCGTTGAGCAGCGTGGGCGCCAGCACCGCCGGCTTCACGTAGGCGATCTGCGCGCTCAGCGAGGCACGCGCGTCGCCGGCCACGATCGTGTAACGGTAGCTGTAGAGGCCGTCGCTCGCTGCCACGATCGCGTCGGTGTAGCCCGTCGTGCCGGCCGGCAGCGTGGCGATCAGCGTGCCGTCGCGCAGCACCTGCACCGGTGCGGATGCATCGCCGCCGAGCGTCCAGCTCAGCACGATGCTGCCCTTGTCTGCACCCGTGAGGGCCGTCAGTTGGCGCAGCGCCGTGGGGCCCTGCAGCGCGATGCCGTCGAAGTCCTGGCTGGCCGCAACGCCGAGTTGGCGCAGCACCGTCGGTGCGATGTCGGTGGCGGCCGCGAGGCTCGTCAGGCTGTCGTCGGCCGGCGCGGCGGTGCCGACACCGGGTAGTACCGAGAGCGGTTTGTTGCTGGCGATGAAGACCGTCTTGTTGGCCGGGAGTTGCAGCCCGCTGGCGCTGCCGAAGTCATCGAGCCCATAGCCGGTCGTGACGATGACCAGCCAGTCGTCGCGCGCGTCGTTCGCGCGACGTCGTGCGATGGTGGTGAGCAGCGTGTCGACCGCCGCTGCGGTCGCGGTGACGGCGGCGTCGTAAGCCTTGCCGTGCACGCCTTCGCGGGCCGCTGCGGTGGCGGGGGCGCTGTACTGCGCGAGCACCAGCGCGTCGCCGGCGAGCATGGCGCGCGTGGCCTGCTGCGTCACGCAGGCATCGTCGCCAGCGCAGTCGACGGCGTTGGCGAGCGCACCGCTCTGCACATCGGCCGCGAGCAGCGCGGGGTAGAGCGAAGCGCTGGTCACGGCCGACGCCTTGGCCGACGGAATGCCGGCGTGGGCCAGGGCGAAGAAGGTCGGCGCGGATGCATCGATGCGTTGATCGGCTGTGTCCCAACGCACGCCGTGGCGATTGGCCCAGGTGCCCGTGAGCAGGCTGGCCCAGCCCGGTCCGGCGGTGGTGCGCTGCTCGCTCAGCGTGCCGTTGCGTCCACCGGTCCATGCCGGCGCGAGCGTCAGGCCGGCCAGCCCGGGGGCGCGTCCGGCGGCGATGGCCTCGCGCAGCGCTGCATGGGTGAGGCCGTCGATCTGGATCACCAGCGCCTTGGCGCCGCTGCTGCCTTCGATGGGCGGGGTGTTGGGGGCGGGCGTCGTGCCGGAGGGCGGTGAGGCTGCGACGGTGTCGCTGCCACCGCCACCGCAGGCCGTCAAGGCCAGAGCGGTTAGTGCGCTGGCCAGGAGCGCGGCGTAGCGATGCGAAGCAACGCGAGGAAAGCGTGGGGGGAATGGGGCGAAGGGGGCGCGCATCTCAAGCCTGTTGTTGTCGTCTCGCGGCACCGCAAATGGGTGCGCGCGTGGGGACTGCGAAGGCTAGGGGCTGCGCGTGACGTGGCGGTGAAGTGCGAATGACGGCCGTGTGGCGCGGCCATGACGCGGAGGGTGTGCCGGGCGTGCCGGCGGCGTCGCGTCAGGGATTGCTGATGCCGCTCGACACATGGCCCGAGGGCACATGGCGCGCGGCCGCATCGACGTGGCCGGTCTGGTCGTCGAAGAAGAAGTCGGGCTCGAACTCGCGCAGGAACTCGCCCTTGGGCAGGCCGCCGAGGAACATCGCCTCGTCGACCCGCACGTTCCAGTTCATGAGCGTGCGGATGGCGCGTTCGTGGGCCGGTGCGCTGCGGGCGGTGACCAGCGCCGTGCGGATGCGCATCGATGCGTTGCCTGCCATCTGAAGCCGATGCAGCGCGGCGAGCAGCGGCTTGAAGGGGCCTTCAGGCAGCGGCAGCTGGGCCTTGCTCGATTCGTGCAGCTGGAAGGCGTCGAGACCCTCGGCCTGGAACACGCGCTCGGCCTCGTCGCTGAAGAGCACGGCGTCGCCGTCGAAGGCGATGCGCACCTCGTTCGGGAAAGCGTCGCTGGCCTTGACCGATTCGACCAGCACGCGCGCGGCGGGGAAGCCGGCGTGCAGCGCTTCGCGCACGTCCTCGGCGTTGGCCGAGAGAAAGAGATGCGCGCGCAGCGGCCGCAGGTAGCCGAAGGGCGCGCGGCCTTGCGTGAACACGCCGCGCTGCAGCTTGATGCCGGCCGCCGTGCTGGAGCGGAAGATGCGCATGCCCGAGACCGGATCGTTGCGCGAGAGGATGACGACCTCCACGCGTTGCACGCCGTCGTCGTTGAAGCGCAGCAGCTTCTGCACCAGTGAGTAGGCGATGCCCGGCTGGGCCGGCACGTCGAGCCGGTCGAACTGGAGCCTCATGTAGCCCTCGGGGTCACCGGATTCGAAGAGCCGGTTTTCCTCCTCGAGGTTGAACAGCGCCCGTGACGAGATCGCCACCACCAGCTTGTCGTCGAGCGTGACGGCCATGGCTACTTCACGAACTGGTTGAGCTGGATGATCGGCATCAGCACGGCGAGCACGATCAGCATCACCACGCCGCCCATGCCGACGATCAGCAGCGGCTCGAGGATGGTGGCCAGGTGCATCGCGCGGCGCTGCACTTCGGCGCCCAGCTGCGTGGCCGCGCGCTGCAGCATCAGGGGCAGCGTGCCGGTCTGCTCGCCCAGGCGCGCGAACATCGAGACGATGCCGGGAAAGCGCTTCTTCTGCGCGAGGGCCGAGGCCAGCGGCGCGCCTTCGCGCACCAGCACCAGCGCATCGAGCGCATCCGCGCGCATGGCGCGATTGCCCAGCGTTTCGGCGGCGGCCTGCAGCGCGCGCAGGATCGGCACGCCAGCGGTCGCCAGCATGGCGAGCGTGCTGGCGAAGCGCGCCGCGTTGTAGCCGCGCGCCAGCTTGCCGACCAGCGGCAGCTCGAGCCAGGCCGCATCGAACTTCTCGCGGAAGGCGGGGCGCGCGAGCGCGGTGCGCATCGCGACCACGCCGCCGACGATGGCGATGAGCATCGCCCAGCCGTAGCTGCGCACGAAGTCGCTGATGGCCAGCATCGCGACGGTGAGGAAGGGCAGCGCGCGCTTGGTGCCGGCGAACACGTTGGCCACCTGCGGCACCACGTAGCTCACCAGGAAGATCACGATGACGATCGCCACCAGGGTGACGATGGCCGGGTACAGCGCCGCGCCGACCAGCTTCTGCTGCAGCGCCTGGCGCTGTTCCAGGTCGTCGGCCAGGCGTTCGAGCACCAGGCCGAGGTTGCCGCTGTGCTCGCCGGCGCCGATCACGGCCGTGTAGATGGGCGAGAACTCGCGCGGGTGCTGCGCCAGTGCGCGCGCGAAGGGCGAGCCGGCGTTGACCTCGGCGCGCAGCGACGCGACCAGGTTGCGCTGGTTCTCGCGCTCGGCCTCGTCGGTGAGTGCGGTCAGCGCGCGCTCGAGCGGCAGGCCGGAGGACACGAGCCCGGCGATCTGCCGCGTCCACACCGCCAGCTCGGTGGTGCTGAAGACACGCCCACTGCCGAAGAAGCGGCGCCATCCGCCGCTTTCCTTGCGCTGTGCGGCGGCGTTGCCGACCACCGTGACTTCGAGCGGAATGAGCTTCTGTGCGCGCAGCATGCCGCGCGCCGTGCGCGCGGTCTCGGCCTCGAGCACGCCCCTGCGCGGGTTGCCCTGGTCGTCGATGGCCTCGAAGGAATAGGCGGGCACGTCAGTCTCGGGTCACGCGCAGCAGCTCAGCGCGCGACGTGACGCCCGCTTGCACGAGCCGCTCGCCGTCTTCGCGCATCGAGCGCAGGCCGCCGCGCTCGGCGGCCACGAAGATCTGACTCTCGGGCGCACGGCTGTGGATGAGCGACTGCACCGCATCGTCGGCCACCAGCAGCTCGAAGATGCCGGTGCGGCCCTGGTAACCGGTGTGGCCGCAGGCCTCGCAGCCCACCGGCGCGAACTCGCCGCTGTCGGTGCGCGCGGCGCACACGGGGCAGAGCTTGCGCACCAGGCGCTGCGCGAGCACGCCCAGCAGCGACGAGCTCAGCAGGAAAGGTTCGACGCCCATGTCGGTCAGCCGCGTCACGGCGCTCACCGCATCGTTGGTGTGCAGCGTGGCCAGCACCAGGTGGCCGGTGAGGGATGCCTGGATGGCGATCTGCGCGGTCTCGAAGTCGCGGATCTCGCCGATCATGATCACGTCCGGGTCCTGCCGCAGGATGGCGCGCAGGGCCTTGGCGAAGGTGAGGTCGATCTTGGCATTGACCTGGGTCTGGCCGACGCCCGCGAGTTCGTACTCGATCGGGTCCTCGACCGTCATGATGTTGCTGCGGCTGGCGTCGAGCCGGGCCAGCGCCGAGTACAGCGTCGTGGTCTTGCCCGAGCCGGTGGGGCCGGTCACCAGGATGATGCCGTGCGGCTGCGAGATCAGCGTCTCGAAGCGATCGAGCGTGTCGCCCAGCATGCCCACCGATTCGAGCGTGAGCTTGCTTTCGTTCTTGTCCAAGAGACGCAGCACCGCGCGTTCGCCGTGCGCGCTGGGCAGCGTCGACACGCGCACGTCGACCGCGCGGGTGCCGATGCGCAGCGAAATGCGGCCGTCCTGCGGCAGGCGCTTCTCGGCGATGTCGAGGTCGGCCATGATCTTCAGCCGCGAGATCAGCGCGGCATGCAGTGCGCGGTTGGGCTGCACCACTTCGCGCAGCGTGCCGTCGATGCGGAAGCGCACCGACGACGTGCGCTCGTAGGGCTCGATGTGGATGTCGCTGGCGCCGTCGCGCGCGGCCTGCGTCAGCAACGCATTGAGCATGCGGATGATGGGGGCGTCACCGGCCGATTCGAGCAAGTCCTCGACCGCGGGCAGCTCCTGCATCATGCGCGACAGGTCGGCCTCGCCCTGCACCTCGCTCACCACCGTCGCGGCGTTCGATTCGCCCTTGGCGTAGGCCGCGCTGATGCGCTGCGCCAGCTGCTCGGCCGGCAGCGGCTCGAAGGCCTTGATGGTGAAGCGGCGCGACACCTCGCCAAGCGCGCTGCGCGGCGGGGTCTTGGGCATCCACAGCGTGCAACTGCCGTCGTCGGCTTCTTCCAGAAGCAGTTGCTGGGCACGCGCAAAGGCGTAGGGCAGGGGGTAGCGCATCGCGGGTCGTCGGCTCTGTGGCGTTCTCAGGGCAGTTCGCGGCGGCTGGTCGGGTCGTCCGTGGGTGGCAGTGCGCCCTTGAGCGGCGTGTTGCCCAGTTGCGAGCTGACCGGTGCCAGGGATGGCGGCGGAACCAGGCGCGTGCCTTCGATGCGGCGGTCGCCACCGTCGTCGGTGACGAGCGGCAAGGGCGGCACGACGGCCGACTCCGGCACCGCCCGCAGGACCACGCTGTTCTCGGGCTGCACAGTCTCCTGCATCGTGCGGATCGAATCGTAGCGATCGAGCGCAAAAGCACTGGTGCTCTGGGCGTCGCGCATCACGACCGGGCGCAGGAAGATCATCAAGTTGGTCTTCTTGCGGCTGCGGGTTTCGCTCTTGAACAGGTTGCCCACCACCGGGATGTCGCCGAGCAGAGGCACCTTCTCGGTGCCACCCGAATATTCGTCCTGCAGCAGTCCGCCGAGCATCACGATGCTGCCGTTTTCCACCAGCACGCTCGACTCGATGCTGCGCTTGTTGGTGGTCGGGCCGTTGGCATCGTTGCGCGTGGCCGCGTCGACACTCGAGACCTCCTGGTAGATCTGCATCTTGATCGTGCCGTTCTCGTTGATCTGCGGCTTCACGCGCAGCGTCAAGCCCACGTCCTTGCGCTCGACGGTGGTGAACGGGTTGGCGGTCGAGCTGTTGCTGCTGGTGGCGTACTGGCCGGTGACAAAGGGCACGTTCTGGCCGATGATGATCTTCGCCTCTTCGTTGTCCAGCGTGAGCAGGTTGGGCGTCGACAGCACGTTGCCTTCGCCGTTGCTCTGCAATGCCCGCGCCACCAGGCCCAGCACGTTGCCGCCGGCGATCGTGGTGCCCAGGCCGATGTTGAAGCCACTCGACGGCTGTTGCGCCGCACCGGTGCTCGAGGTGGCCGAACTCAGGTTGAAGATGTTGGTGCCCGCCAGGCTCGAGTTGGTGCCGACCGCGCCGGTGGCGCCGATGGCGGTCTGCCACTGGATGCCGAACTCGGCCGCCTTGTTGGCGTTGACTTCGATGATCAGGCTTTCGACCATCACCTGCGCCCGCCGGCCGTCGAGCCGGTCGATCACGGCGCGCAGTTGGCGGTACTGCGGTTCCGATGCGGTGATGATCAACGAATTGGTGGTCGGGTCGGCCTGGATCTGGCCGCCGGTCGACGGCTGGTTGTTGTTGTTCAGCGGTGCGGTGGCGGCGCTGCTGAGTCCGCTGGTGGTGCCGGTCTGCTGTTGTTGCTGCTGCTGGTTGATCGCCGTGGACTGCGTCGCGGTGCTGGCGCTGCTGCTCCCGCCGCTCCCTCCGCGTGCGTCGCTCGACATGGCCGCGCGCAGCGTGGTGGCGAGCTTCACCGCATCGGCGTTCTTCAGGTAGACGACGTAGATGTTGCCGGCGTCGCCGTTGCTGCCCTGCTCGGGTGCGCGGTCGAGTTTGGCGACCAGCGTGCGCACCAGCTGCGCGCGCGCCGGGTTGGCCGCGCGAAGGATCAGCGAGTTGCTGCGCGGGTCGGCCAGCAGCGTGGTGCGGAAGGTGGCGTCGGCCGTGCCGGGCGCGCCGCCCGCCGCTCCGGTACCGCTGCCGCCTTCGATCAGCCGCGTCACCAGCGGCACCATGTCGGTGGCGATCGAGTTTTTCAGCGGGATGACCTCGATGTCCGACGCGTTCGGCACGTCGAGCGCGGCGACGATGCGCGCCAGCCGGCGCATGTTCTCGGCGTAGTCGGTGATCACCAGCGAGTTGTTGCCGGGGTTCACGTTGATGGTGTTGTTCGGCGCGATCAGCGGGCGCAGCACCGGCAGCAGGTTGTTGGCGGTTTCGTAGTTGAGCTTGAAGACCTGCGTCACGATCTGGTTGCCGCTCAGGTTGGCGGCGGCCCCGATCGAGGTGGTCACGGCGCTGCTCTGCAGCTTGGCGTCGGCTTCCGGCACGATCTTGTACAGGCCGTCGGCCTGCACCACCGCGAAGCCCTGCAGGCGCAGCGCGGCGGCGAACTGGTTGAAAGCCGCGGCCGGCGCGATGGCGCGGTCGGTCTGCAGGTTGATCGTGCCCTTGACGCGCGGGTCGACCACCACGTCGCGGCCGGTGATCACGGCCATCGTGCGCGCGACCGATTCGATCTCGGCGTTGTTGAAGTTCAGCGTGATCGGCTCGCCGCGGCGCGGTGCGCCGTCCTGCGCGAAGGCCGGCGGGATGCCGGTCGTCAGCAGCAGCTGCGCCGCCAGAGCGACGAGGCCGAGGCGCGTGCCGAAGGAGGGGAATGGCTTCATGGTCAACCCAGTGTGATGAGCGAACGCGCACCCTGGCGCCGCCCGATGATGTTCAACAAATTCGACAGGACGTCTTCGCGGCCCGGTGCCGCGCTGGCCTCGCCGTCGAAGCGCATCGCGCGGCCGTTCCAGCGTCCGCTGCCATTGAGTTGCAGGCTGCCTTCACGCGTGGTGAGCAGCAGGGTCGGCGTCGGGCCGCCGTCGACGGTGATGCGGTAACTGCCCATCGGCCGCAATGTGGAGAGACTCGACGAGATGTCGGTTGCGTCGAGCGTGGCACGGCCGGCGACGCCGAGCTGGCCGCCCTTGAATTCCATGACGAGGCCTTGTGTGGCCAGGTCGAGCGTGCCTTCGGGCTTGAGCGTGTTCCACGGTGCACCGAAGCCGCTGAGCAGGGCCGCGGGCCAGCGTGACGTGCCGTCGCGCCAGTCGAGCTGGGCGCCACCGGCGTTGGGGCGCGCCAGCAGGCGAAGCGGCTGCGGCGCGCAGCAGGGCAGGCGCAGCGTCGCGTCGAGTGCGCCCCAACGCGGGCGCACGGTCCAGTCGAGCGTGCCGGGCAGCGAGATCGATTCGGCACCACTCGCACCGCTGGAGAACACCACGCCGGCCGTGCCGGTCCAGACGGTGCCGCGTGCGTTGACGAGCTGCAGCCGGTCGCCCGTCGCGCTGGCCAGCAACGCAGCCAGCCAGCGTGCCGGCGCATAGACCGTCAATGCGATGGCGCCGCCGATCGCCAGGCCGAGCAGCGCCCAGCGCCAGCCGTGCGAGCCGGGAGATTGCGGGGCAGGGGCGGTGGCCATCGGGTGCTCAGCGCGCCGGCAGGTTCATGACCAGCGTGCCGTCCCAGCGCACCCGGGTGTCGGCGGCGGCAGGGGCTGCAGCGCCTCTGTTGGCGGCGCCGGGGCCGCTCGGGAAGGCGCCCGATGCACGGCCCGGCGCCTGGGCGCCGCCTTGCGTGCGCGTCAGGTGTACCTCGCGCGGCACGGCGCGGGCATTGCCGCGCGCCTGCGCCAGCCATTGCGCGAGGCTGTCGGCGGGCGTGGCGCGCAGCGTGACCAGCACGCCTTCGCCGGTGCCTGCACCGGCCACCTGGATCTGGGCGTTCGGCCCCAGGCCCTGACGCACCGAGGTTTCGAGCGCGCGCAGCGCGTCTTCGCGGTTGGCACGCGGCTGCGACTGCAGCGCCTTGGCCTGGATCTGCAGCGCGGCCATCTGCTGGAGCTGTGCGTCGAGTTCGGCATGGGCGGCCGGCGCGCTCGCCAGCGTGCGCAGGGCGGGCGCTAGCGCGACCCACCAGACCAGCGCCAGCAGCACCAGCGCGCCGGCGATGACGACCATGCGCTGTTCGCGCGGGGCGAGTTCGGGCCACCAGGCCTGCCAACGGGCTTGCAGGGCTTCGATCCAGGCGTTCATCGGACGGCCTCGGCCTGCACCAGCAACAGGTCGCCCTCGCTGCGCGCGTTGTAGCCGCGCGAGGCCAGCGTGGTCGACAGCGCGCTGGTGTCGGCCATGCCGAGCTCCAGGCCGCGCAGCCGCAACTGGCCGGCGCTGTAGTCGATGGCGGTGGGCAGCTTGCCGGGGGGCAGGCTGACGGCCAGCGCGGCGAGCATCGGCTCGAGGTCGGCCGGGGAGATGCCGCCCGTGGCCTGCTGGAGCGTGGCGACTTCGCGCGTCATCTGCACTTGAGGTTCATAGATCTGCACAGAGGGAAAGGTCTGGGCCAGGATGCTGCGGATGCTGCCGCGCTTGGCTTCGAGCGCGTTGCGCTCCTTCCAGGCCCAGGCGTTGACGCCGATGAGCTGCGCGAGCACCAGCACCAGCGCCCCCCAGCGCGCGGCGCGCCATTGCGGCGCGCGCCACAGGGCCTGCGCGATCGCGCTGAGCTTCTTGCCGGCACGGGCACGGCCGGTGGAGGCGAGGTCGAACTGGGCCAGGTCCCAGCCGGTGCGCGTGGTTTCGAGCCAGCGCACGGCGGGCTTCACGATCGGCACGGGCCGCCCCAGCAGGCTCTCGGCCAGCTCGGCCACCGCCGGTTCGGCCAGTGCATTCGCGCCGTCGGGCAGTGCGCCCATCGCCGTCAGGCCGGCGCTGTCGAGCGGCAACGTGAGCACGCCTTGCGCGTCGCAGACAGTGATGAAGGCGTCGTCGGCATCGCCGGTCGCGAACACCATGGGCGGCGTGCCAGGCGGCTGCGGAGCGAATTCGGGAACGATGCGCGTGACGCGCCGGCCGGCCGCTTCGAGCGACTGCACCGCGCCGCGCACCCAGGCGCGGTTGCAGGCCGCCACCCACACCGGCTTGCCGACGGCGGCGTCGGGCTCGAGCGCGAAATGCAGGCTGTCGGGTTCGTCGAGCAGGCGGTCTTCGAGCAGGCCGTTGAGCACCGCGCGCAACCGCGTCGCGCCGCTCAGGCTGCCCTGCGGCAGCGTGACCTGGTGCCAGGACAGCGCCGCGGCGGGGAGGGCCAGCGTGACTTCGTCGCTGGTCGGCAGCAGCGAGGGCAGGGCGCTGCCGCGTGAACGGTACTTGCGCCCGTCGCTGGACCACATCACCCAGCCGAACTCGCCACCGGCCGGGACCGGAGGAGGCGGGAGGGTGACGATCAGAAGCGGCATGGGGTCGGTAAGAAGAAAGGAGTCGCCATTGTAGAAGTCGGCGGCGCTGAAATGCTATGGACTTGATAGCGATCCAGGCAATCCAGACGGACCTCGGCAGGGTTTTTTAACTTAAAACTGTGTCAGTACGTTCGGGTTCACGGTTTGCCGGGGATCACTGTGGCGCCGGCACCACGCTCGCGCCAGAGGATGGTCATGTCGGTGCCGTTGCGCTGCACCAGCGAATGCTCGTCGACCCAGTGGTTCTCCATCCGCAGGCGCCCGTGGACTTCGAAGAACGCGGTCGACACGCCGAGTGCCGCCGTGTTGTAGGACTTGGTGCCGGTCGTCGGCAGTGCGGCGGCGGCCGACTTGAAGTAGCCGGTGGCGCGTTGCAGCACCAGGCGCCGTGCGCCTGCCAGGTCGAGTTCCGGCACGGCCGCGAACAGGGCCTCCGCGCTGGCGGTGTTGACGTTGAGGGTGGTCTTGACGGGCAGCACGGTGGCATAGGGTTCCAACGCGGCCGCGGTACTCGGGGAGACGCCCAGCCACACGATCTGCGAGAGCTGCTGCGGAATCAGCGGCGCCGTGCTGTCGTCCGTCGGCGTGGTGGCCGGGGCGCCTCCAGTGGTCGATGGTTCAGCGGGCGCCGGCTTGGCGCGCTGCAAGGCGCTGGTCATGACGGCGACCTCCTGCGTCGGCAAGCCCAGCAGCTCGAACAACTTGGTGAACGACGCGACCGCCGCGGACACCGGCTTGCCGGCCTCCACCAGGTTCATCACATTGAGCTTGGACTGTGCATCGACGATGCGGCCCGACAGGAAAGCGTCGGGCAGGCCCTCGAGCTGGTCGCTGGAGACGTTCTTGTCGCCTGCCAGGAAGCTCGTCAGGCGGGCCTCCTCGAGTGGCACGGCCCAGGGTTCGGCCAGGTGGTCGGCGCCGCCCGCGCGTCCGTCTTCCCGCAGGATGAGCCGCGACCAGTCGAGCGCGCCGATCAGCACCCAGGCGGCCTGCACGCGGGCGCGCTCGGCCGTCTCGATCTCGGTCGCGCGCCACTGTTGCCACAACGCGCCGGCCGCGAAGGTGGCGACCAGCGTGACCGTGAGCATGGCGGCCAGCAGCGCGGCGCCGGTCTGGCGGGCGGGGCGTGGCGTGTACGGCCTCATGTCTTGGGCACCGCGGCGGTCGGCCGCACCCAGTCGCGCGTCAGAACGCCGGTGAGGCCGGTGCCTGGCGGCAGGTTCAGCACCAGGCGGATGCCGTCGGGGATCGCGTTCGCCATGCCTTCGGCGCCGACGGCTGCGGTCCACACGCCGTTGCGGAAGTACGAGAGCTGCCAGCTCTCCAGCGGCATCAGCGTGAGTTCGGCGCCGCCGGCGACGCTGCCGCCGTCCTGCGCCCAGGCCGAGGCGCGGTCCCAGGCCTGCTGCCATTCGGCACGCGTCGTGACGCCGGGCGACTGCCAGCGTCGCCACTGCGTGCCGGTGGCCGCGTCGGTGCGCAGCGCCCACGCCACCACCACCACGGTGGGCCGGGTGCTGTCGCCGCTGCGGCGGGTGATGCGCAGCACGCTGCCGTTCCAGTCGATCGGCTGCAGCTGCGTGAGCGCGATGGTCGCGTCGAGGTCGGTCGCCCACTGCGACAGCGTGGTCTGCAGAGTGAGCACCGCGTCGCCGCGCGCCTGCGTGACGGTCTGCGCGCGCGTCATGCCCTCCAGCCCGCGCCAGCTCATCAGGGCGAGCAGCGCCATGGCCGCAATGGCGACCATGAGTTCGATGAGCGTGAAGCCGCGGTGGGTGCGAAGGCGCATGTCAGTACCGGCCGACCACGGTCGACACCTGCAGGATCGGCGCATCCGCCGCATCGCGCACGCGCACGTCGACGCGGCGGAAGTTGGGGTTGAGCGTCTGCGTGGTCGACACGGTCACCGTGAAGGCCACGTTGGCCTGCGTGCACGCCACGGTGCCGGTGCCGACCGCCGGCATCTGCCGCGCGAGCCGCGCCTTGGTCAGTTCGTTCTCGGCGCAGAGCTGCGCCAGCATCACGTCAGTCTGCCGCTGCGCATTGCGCGTGAGCGCCGACGTGGCCTGCGTGCCCGCGGCCAGCGCAATGGCGACGATGGCCAGCGCGACGAGCACCTCGATCAGCGTGAAGCCGGCAGCGCGTCGCGTCACGGGGCGACCACCGCGAAGGGGCGCAGGCCGTCGGTCGCGATGCGCAGCGTGCGCACCGGCAGGGTGTTGCTGGAAAGCAGCACCTGTTGCGCCGCGATGATGGGCTCAGGCCCGAGCTGCAGCGCCGGCAGGGGCCGGCCGTCGGCGGTCGCCGGCTGCGCGCTGATGCCCTCGGCCAGCCAGTCGCTCGGCAGCGTGCCCGGCGGCAGGCCGTCGAAGGCGAAGGCGCGCGGCCCCTGCGGCGTCGGCCGCCAAAAGACGACGGTGCCGCTGGTGCGCGACTGTGCGCGGGCCGATTCGAGCAAGGCCGAGAGACGGTCCGCCTCGCGGTCGAGCGTCACCTGGCCGGAATCGCGCAGGGCGAGGCCGACGCCAGCGGTGGCCATGGCGATGATGGCGATCACCACCAGCAGTTCGAGCAGCGTGAAGCCGGCGGCGCGGCGGCGGGGCACGCCGTCGGCAGGCCCAGGCTGGCGCGTACGGCTATTGCCAGCTGCCGATGTCGGCATTGTTGCCTTCGCCGCCTGCCTGGCCGTCGGCGCCGAGCGAGAGCACATCGATCTCGCCCTTGATGCCGGGGTTCAGGTACTGGTAGGGGCGGCCCCACGGGTCGTTCGGCAGCTTCTCGACGTAGGGCTTCCAGTTGGGGGCGGCCGGGCCGGTGGTCGGCCGCGCGAGCAGCGCCTGCAGGCCCTGCTCCGCCGTCGGGTAGCGCTGGTTGTCGAGCCGGTAGAGCTTCAGCGCCTGCATCAGGTTGTTGACGTCGGTCTTCGCGGCGGTGGCGCGCGCGTCGTCGGCGCGGCCGATCACGTTGGGCACGATCAGCGCGGCCAGCACGCCGATGATCACGAGAACCACCATCAGTTCGATGAGCGTGAAGCCGCGCTGCGAAGCGTGTGCAAGGGGGCGTGCGAGGGGTCGACGGAAGGATGGCATGGGCAAGTGGTGGCTGTCGTTCTCTGACATGGAAGCGTCGCCTTCTGTGGCGTTGGCTGCATGATAATCCTGCCTCATGACGCTTCCCTACGCCTCTCATCGCTGGCCCGTGGCCACCACCACGCTGGGCCTTTGGGCGCTGGCCGCGGCGAGCGTCGTGTTCTGGGGGCTGCGGCTGGCGGCACCGGCCGATGCGATGGTGCCGCCGCCCGTGGCGCGTGCCCCGGCAGCGTCCATCGACCCGGCCGCCGTCGCACGCATGTTCGGCGTGGTCACGGCGAAGGCCGAGGCCGAGGCTGCGCCCGAGGCCGCGAGCCGCTTCTCCTTGCTGGGCGTGGTGGCCGACACCGCGCAGCACGGGGCAGCGCTGATCGCCGTCGACGGCAAGCCGGCGCGGCCCTTCCGGGTCGGCAGCATGGTGGTGGAGGGCTTCGTGCTGCAGTCGGTCGGTCCGCGCAGCGCGGCGCTGGGGGGCAGCGCCGACGGGCCGGCGGCGCTCACCTTGCAGTTGCCGGTGCGCCCGATGGCCATTCCGGCGCCGCCGACGCCGGTCACCGCGGGCAACTGACCCTTCTGGCCTGCGGGCTCGGCCTCTCAGGCCTGCAGGAACAGGCGGTAGGCCGGGTTGCCGGTTTCTTCCACGTACGGATAGCCCAGCGTCTTCAGGAAGTCCTCGAACGCGCCGTGGTCGCCCGCGGGCACCTGCAGCCCGACGAGGATGCGGCCGTAGTCGGCGCCCTGGTTGCGGTAGTGGAACAGGCTGATGTTCCAGTTCGGCCGCATCAGGCTCAGGAACTTCAGCAAGGCGCCCGGACGCTCCGGGAAGACGAAGCGCAGCAGGCGCTCGTCGTGCGCAAGGCCCGTGCGGCCGCCGACCATGTGGCGGATGTGTTCCTTGGCGAGTTCGTCGTGCGTCAGGTCGATCGCGCCGAAGCCGTGCGCCACGAAGGTCTGCGCGATGGTGGTCGATTCGCCGCGCAGTGTCGTCGTGAGGCCGACGAACACGTGCGCCTCTTTCGTGTCGCTGATGCGGTAGTTGAATTCCGTGACGTTGCGCGACGCGCCCGGCAGCTGGCCCACCAGTTCGCAGAAGCGGCGGAAGCTGCCTCGCTCCTCGGGAATGGTGACGGCGAACAGTGCCTCGCGCTCCTCGCCGACTTCGGCGCGCTCGGCCACGAAGCGCAGGCGGTCGAAGTTCATGTTGGCGCCGCACAGGATCGCCGCGTAGGTTTCGCCCTGCGTGCCGTGCGTCTCGACGTACTGCTTGATCGCCGCCACGGCCAGGGCGCCGGCCGGCTCGACGATGCTGCGCGTGTCGATGAAGACGTCCTTGATGCCGGCGCAGACCGCGTCGGTGTCGACGGTGATGAACTCGTCCACCAGTTCGCGCGCGATGCGGAAGGTCTCTTCGCCCACGAGCTTCACGGCGGTGCCGTCGGAGAACAGGCCGACGTCGGGCAGCGTGACCCGTTCGTGCGCCGCCACCGATTGCATCATCGCGTCGGAGTCGTTCATCTGGACGCCGATCACCTTGATCTCGGGGCGCACGGCCTTGATGTAGTTGGCCACGCCCGAAATCAGCCCGCCGCCGCCGATCGCGACGAACACGGCGTCGAGCCGGCCCTGGTGCTGGCGCAGGATTTCCATCGCGATGGTGCCCTGGCCGGCGATCACGTCGGGGTCGTCGAAGGGGTGGACGAAGGTCAGGCCCTGGGCCTTCTGCAGTTCCAGCGCGTGGCCGTAGGCATCGGAGTAGCTGTCGCCGAACAGCACCACCTCGCCGCCGAGCGCGCGCACCGCGTCGACCTTCAACTGCGGCGTGGTCACCGGCATCACGACCACGGCGCGGGTGCCGAGGGTGCGCGCGCTGAGCGCCACGCCCTGCGCATGGTTGCCCGCGGAGGCGCAGATGACGCCCTTGGCCAGCTGGGCCGGCGTGAGCCGAGCCATCTTGTTGTAGGCGCCGCGCAGCTTGAAGCTGAAGACCGGCTGCTGGTCCTCGCGCTTGAGCAGCACCGTGTTGTTCAGCCGGGCGCTCAGCGCGCGCGCCGGTTCCAGGGCCGACTCGACGGCCACGTCGTAGACGCGCGCGGTCAGGATGCGCTTGAGGTAGTCGGCGGGAGTAAGGGGTGAGGGCGACGTGGGCATGGGGTGCCGATGATAGGCGTCAGGTCGGGCCCCCACGCTCCGCCGCTTCGCGGGGGGCGCCTTTCGCCTTGGGGCGGCCCGGCGCCTCAAGAAAAAAGCCCCGAGTCTTGCGACTCGGGGCTAAATCCACCAATTGAGAGGGTGGAGGAGACAACCGGTGCGCACTCCGGAAAGTGCGCGATGAAATAAAGTATATCGACTGTTTGCTGCAATGCAACAAGCGGTGATGCTTTTCCCACACAGATCGCAGCGCATCTGTGCGCGGCGCACGTTTTATCTTCTTGGAGTTCGCACAGATATGGAATGCACAGTCAGCTGGACCGGCAATGCCGGAACCGATTCGTCCATGGGCTTCGTGGCCGAGACCGGCAGCGGCCACGTCCTGGTCATGGATGGCGCACCGGACGCGGCCAAGCCGCAGAACGGCGGCCGGAATCTGGCGCCGCGGCCGATGGAAACCGTGCTGGCGGGCACCGGCGGTTGCACGGCCTACGATGTTGTGCTCATCCTCAAGCGTGGCCGCCACCAGGTCGAACGCTGCAGCGTCAAGCTGACGAGCGAGCGGGCCGAGACCGATCCGAAGGTCTTCACCAAGATCCACATGCACTTCACGGTGGCAGGCAGGGGCATCCCGCCGGCGGCCGTCGAGCGGGCGATCGCCCTGAGCCACGAAACCTACTGCTCGGCCAGCATCATGCTCGGCAAGATGGCGGACATCACCACCAGCTTCGACCTCGTCGAGGTCTGAGGTCGCCGCTCAGATGCGGTGCGCGACGGTCGTCATGACCCGCGCCGCCATGCGCATCAGCCCCTTGACGGGCGGCGGCAGCGCCCGCCCGCCGGCATCCCGGGCCTGCGCGGCATGGCGGGCTTCGTCGAGCTTCATCTGAGCGACCACCGCGCGCGATGCGGTGTCGCCTGGCGGCAGCTTCGCCAGGTGCCCGTCGAGATGGGCTTCGACCTGACGCTCGGTCTCGGCCACGAAGCCGAGGCTCACCGGGTCGCCCAGTCGCCCGGCCACCAGGCCCAGGCCGAAGGCGCCCGCGTACCAGAGCGGGTTGAGGCGGGAAGGGCGGGCGCCCAGTTCGTCCAGCCGTTGTCGGGTCCAGGCGAGATGGTCGGTTTCTTCTTCGGAGGCGGCCATGAGGTGCGCCCGCAGGGTCGGGTCCTTCGTGGCAGCGGCCTGCGCGGTGTAAAGCGCCTGGGCGCAGACCTCGCCGACGTGGTTCACGCGCATCAGGGCGCCCGCCTCTTTGCGCTCGGCATCGTTCAGTGTGGCGGGTGGGCTACCGGGCAGCGGGGTCGGCCGGTTGGCGTGCGGCTTGGCAAAAAGCGTTCGCAGGGCGGCATCGGCGGCGATCAGCATCGAATCAGGCGAGAAGGGCATGCCGTCATTTTGACCTGAGCAGGCCTTCCGCTCCGGTGCGTCGCCTTTCGCCCTCACAGGGGTGGCCGCGACGCTTGTTGCGGCCCTGCAACGAAACCGCCGACCCGTTCGACATTTCAGGTGAATTCTTTTGCTCTGCCGCTGCCGCTCTGGTGCAATAGCAACAACTTCCCAAAAGGAGGTTGGCCCGGGGTCCGGTGGGAGCACAAAAGTGTCCAGCACAGTGAGCCCTCTGCACCGGAGCCCTATGTTTAACCTTGGAGAAACTTGCAATGAAAAAATCCCTAGTTGCTCTGGCTGTCCTGGCTGCTGCCGGTGCTGCCTCGGCTCAGTCGTCGGTCACCCTGTTCGGTATCGTTGACGCTGGTATCAGCTACACCGACGCTAAGACCAACCTTGCTACTGGCGGCAGCGTCAAGCAAAGCCAATACGGCCTGTCGAACTCGGGTTACAACTCGAGCCGTCTGGGCTTCCGTGGTACCGAAGACCTCGGTGGCGGTCTGGCTGCTGGCTTCTGGCTTGAAGCTCCGCTCGGCAACGACAACGGCGCGATCTCCAACTCCAACTTCTTCAACCGCCGTTCGACGGTGAGCCTGTCGGGTGGTTTCGGTGAAATCCGTCTGGGTCGCGACTTCACCCCGACCTTCTGGAACGACACGACCTTCGATCCGTTCGGCACGAACGGCGTCGGCACCAACGTGATTTCCGCTGCTCACGGCAGCGCGAACATCCTGGGTGGCAACGGTCTGGCCGACAACGCCTACTTCCGTTCGAGCAACAGCATCGGCTACTTCCTGCCGCCGAACCTCGGTGGTTTCTATGGCCAGGTGATGTACGGTTTCGACGAAAACGTCCACACCGACAACGCCTTCAACTCGCAGCAAGGTCGTTACGCCGGTGGTCGCTTCGGCTACGCCAATGGCCCGCTGGACGTCGCGATCGCCTATGGCGAGAGCAAGACTGTGGATCGTGCGGCTGCCGCAGCAGTGGCTCCTACGGCGACTGCTCTGGGCGTCGCAGCGGTGACTGCTCTCACCGGCACGGCCAAGACGTTCAACCTGGGTGCTTCGTATGACCTCGGCGTCGTGAAGCTCTTCGGCGAACTGTCGCAAGTTCGTAACGAAAACGAACGCGCCGCTGGTTCGACGACCGATAAGGTCAACGGCTGGCTGCTCGGTGCCACGGCGCCTGTCGGCGCTGGCCTGATCCGCGCCAGCGTTGGCCAGGCCCGTGCAAGCCTGGACGGCCCTGGTGCCGACCCGCGCGCCACCAAGTTCGCGCTGGGCTACGTGCACAACCTGTCGAAGCGCACGGCACTGTACGCAACGATCGCCCATACCTCCAACAAGGATGGCTCGACTGTTGTGACCGGTACCAATCTGAATCAAGGTGTGGCTGGTGTTGGTTCGACGAGCGTTGGTTTTGCTGCAGGCGAAGCCAAGGGCTCGAACGGCTACGAATTTGGCCTGCGTCACTCGTTCTAATCCCGTGCTGGCCTCGGCCAGCATTGGTTGAAGAACCCAAAGTCGCCCGGCGAAAGTCGGGCGACTTTTTTTATGCCTGCGTGCAAGCGCCGACGTGCTCCCGGATGGTGCATTTGCACCGCAACGGCTTGCACTTGTCAATCGCGCTTGACCCGGGGGCGGGCATGGCGCTTGCTCGCTAGCATTCCTTCTCTCTCTTTCGCCGAACGCCCCTGAATGCTTGCCTTTGTTCTGCGTCGCCTGTTCCAGGCTGCGATCGTGATGGTCGCCGTGGCGTTCATCTCCTTTTTGTTGTTCCAGTACGTGGGCGATCCCGTGGTGTTCCTGCTGGGGCAGGACGCTCGGCCTGAGCAGATCAATCAGCTGCGTGCCGATCTGGGCCTCGACCGGCCTTTCTTCGTGCAGTTCTGGCACTTCCTCTCCAATGCCGTTCAGGGCGAGTTCGGCCTGAGCCTTCGTCAGGGCGCCAAGGTGTCCCGGCTGATCGGCGAACGCTTCCCGGCCACGCTCGAACTGGCGCTGGTGGCGGCCGTCCTGGCGCTGGCCATCGGCATCCCGATGGGCGTCTACACGGCGCTGCGTCGCGGCACCTTCATGAGCCAGTTCTTCATGACGATGTCGCTGTTGGGTGTTTCGCTGCCGACCTTCCTCATCGGCATCCTGCTGATCCTGGTGTTTGCGGTGCACCTGGGCTGGTTTCCTAGCTTCGGGCGTGGCGACACCGCGCAGATCGGCTGGTGGAGCAGCGGGCTCTTCACGCGAGACGGCTGGCATCACCTGGTGCTGCCGGCGGTGACGCTGGCCATCTTCCAGCTCACGCTGATCATGCGGTTGGTGCGTGCCGAGATGCTCGAGGTGCTGCGCACCGACTACATCAAGTTCGCCCGCGCACGGGGCCTGAGCAACCGCGCCATCCACTTCGGCCACGCGCTCAAGAACACGCTGGTGCCGGTGATGACCATCACCGGCCTGCAACTGGGCGGTCTGATCGCCTTTGCGATCATCACCGAGAGCGTTTTCCAGTGGCCCGGCATGGGCCTGCTGTTCATTCAGGCGGTGACCTTCGCGGACATCCCCGTGATGTCCGCCTACCTCTGCCTGATCGCGCTGATCTTCGTCGTGATCAACCTGGTGGTCGACCTGCTGTACTTCGTGGTCGACCCGCGGCTTCGCGTCGGCAAGGCCGGGGGCCACTGATGCAGGCTGCACGCCTCCGACCGGCGGGCCGCGCGTTCGCCTACATCGCCGAATTCCATTCGGAACTCACGGCTCTGCGGCGCGAGCTGCATGCGCACCCTGAACTCGGCTTCGAGGAGGTCTACACCGCCGCGCGCGTGAAGGAGGCCCTGCGGGCCTGCGGTGTGGACGAGATCCACGAGGGCATCGGCAAGACCGGTTTCGTCGCGGTGATCCGCGGCCAGCGCGATACGCGCGGCGCCATGATCGGCCTGCGTGCCGACATGGACGCGCTGCCGATGACCGAGCACAACGACTTCACCTGGAAGTCGGCCAAGCAGGGCCTGATGCACGGCTGCGGCCACGACGGCCACACCACCATGCTGGTGGGCGCCGCCCGCTACCTGGCCAAGACGCGCAACTTCGACGGCACGGCCGTGCTGATCTTCCAGCCTGGCGAAGAAGGCTTTGCCGGCGCCCGCGTGATGATCGAAGACGGGCTGTTCGACCGTTTCCCGGTGCAATCGGTCTACGGCATGCACAACTGGCCGTCGATGAAGCCGGGCACGGTCGGCATCAACATGGGCGCGATGATGGCGGCGGCCGACCGTGTCACCATCGACGTCACCGGCCGTGGCGGCCATGGCGCGCATGCGTACCAGACGGTCGACCCGGTGCTGGTGGCGGCGCACATCATCACCGCGGCGCAGAGCCTGGTGTCGCGCAACGTGCGGCCGATCGACAGCGCCGTGGTGAGCCTGGTCGCGATGCAGGCGGGCGATCTCGGCGCCTTCAGCGTGATCCCCGGCAAGGCGACCCTCGTGGGCACCGTGCGCACCTTCAACCCCGAGGTGCAGGACCTGATCGAGCGCCGCCTGAGCGAGCTGTGCAGCGGCGTGGCGCTGGGTTTTGGCGCGAGCGCCAGCGTGCACTACGACCGCATCTATCCGGCCACCATCAACACGCCGCGCGAAGCGGCCTTCGCGGCCGATGTGGCCGAGCGCCTGGTCGGCGCCGAGCATGTCGACCGCGACATGGAGCCGAGCATGGGCGCGGAAGATTTCTCGTTCATGCTGCAGGTCAAGCCGGGCGCCTACCTGCGCATCGGGCAAGGCGGCGGGGGCGGCGTCGGCAGCACCTCGCTGCACAACAGCCGATACGATTTCAACGACGAGATCCTGCCGCTCGGCGCGGCCTTGCACGCCAGCCTGGCGGAGCAGGGCATGCCGCTCGACGCGACTTGATTTTTCCTTTTTTCAACGCAGTCAGGAGTCTTTCCATGAAGTTCAAATCCACCGTGCTCGCCACAGCTGTCCTGTCTGCGCTGTGCGCGGCCAGCTTGTCGGTCGGCGCCCAGACCATCCGCATCGCCAACCAGGGCGACGCGCTGTCGCTCGACCCGCATTCGCTCAATGAATCGCTGCAGCTGAGCATCACCAACAACGTGTATGAAACGCTGGTCGGGCGCAACAAGGATCTGAGTGTGGCGCCCGTGCTGGCGACGAGTTGGAAGCAGACCTCCCCGACCGTCTGGCGCTTCGAGCTTCGCAAGAACGTGCAGTTCCACGACGGCACGCCCTTCACCGCCGACGACGTGCTCTTCAGCTTCGCCCGCGCGGCCGGCGAGGGTTCGGACATGAAGTCGAACACGACCGACATCAAGGAAGTGCGCAAGGTCGGCGACCATGTCGTGGAGATCGAGACCAAGGGTCCGTTCCCGATCCTGCCGGACGTCATCACCCAGCTCATGATCATGAGCAAAAAGTGGTGCGAGGAAAACAAGGCAACCACGCCCGTCGACCGCCGCAAGGGCATTGAGAACACGGCGTCGTTCAAGGCCAACGGCACGGGCCCGTACCGTGTGCGTGAGCGTCAGCCCAACGTGCGGACCGTGTTCGTTCGCAACGGTACCTACTGGGGCAAGATCGAGGGTAACGCACAGGAAGTTATCTTCACGCCGATCGCCAACCCGGCCACGCGTGTCGCAGCCCTGGTGTCCGGCGAGATCGACGTGATGGAGCCGGTGCCCGTGCAGGACATCGCGCGCATCAACGCGAGCCCCAATGCCCGCGTGATCGCCGGCCCCGAGCTGCGCACCATTTTCCTGGGCATGGACCAGAAGCGCGATGAGCTGCTGTACTCGAACGTGAAGGGCAAGAACCCGTTCAAGGACAAGCGCGTTCGCCAGGCCTTCTACCAGGCCATCGACATCGTCGGCATCCAGCGCACCGTGATGCGCGGTGCGTCGCGGCCCACCGCGTTGATGGTTGGCCCCGGCATCAACGGCTGGAACGAGGCGCAGGACAAGCGTCTGCCGCTGGACGTCGAAGGTGCGAAGAAGCTGATGGCCGACGCCGGCTACCCGACTGGCTTCGAAGTCACGATGAACTGCCCGAACGACCGCTACGTCAACGACGGCCAGATCTGCCAGGCCGTCGCGGCCAACCTCGCACGCATCGGCGTGAAGATCAATCTCGCTGCCGAGACCAAGGGCACCTACTTCCCCAAGGTGCTGCGACGTGACACCAGCTTCTACATGCTGGGCTGGACGCCGACCACCTACGACTCGCACAACGCGCTGACCGCGCTGATGGCCTGCCCCGACGACAAGACGGGCGCTGGCCAATTCAATCTGGGCGCCTACTGCAACCCCAAGGTCGACGAGCTGACCAAGAAGATCCAGTCGGAAACCGACAAGCCCAAGCGCGACGCGATGATCAAGGAGGCCTTCGACCTGCACACCGCAGACGTCGGCCACCTGCCGTTGCACCAGCAGACGCTGGCCTGGGGCGTGAGCAAGAAGGTGTCGCTCACACAGATGGCCGACAACTACATGCCCTTCAAGTGGATCAGTATCAAGTAACCACCCCCGATCCGGCTCACTGCGTGTAGCCGGTTCCCCCTCAAGGGGGCAACGCCAGCGGCCCGGCAGAGCCGGTTCCGCGGCGTTTCACGAACGGGCATCGCTTCGCTTGCCATCGGGCATGCGAGGCGGCCCTCTTAGCACTCACGATGATCAAAACACTCGCGCGCTGGGCCGACAGCGACGTCGGCTACAGCTTCCGGACCTCCCCCGTCGCCATCGTGGCGGCGGTGATCGCGTTCGTCTGCATCTTTTGCGCGGCCTTCGCCGGATGGGTGTCGCCGCACAACCCGTTCGACCTGGCCAAGCTCGAGCTCATGGACGCGCGCCTGCCGCCCGCCTGGTACCCCGAAGGCACGCGCAAGTACCTGCTCGGCACCGATGACCAGGGCCGCGACATCCTCTCGGCCGTCATCTACGGCGCGCGCATCTCGCTGATTGTCGGCGTGGTGTCGGTGTTTCTCTCGGTCGCGGTCGGTACCTTGCTCGGGCTGATCGCGGGCTTTCGCGGCGGCTGGGTCGACTCGGCGCTGATGCGCCTGTGCGACGTGATGCTGTCCTTCCCGCCGATCCTGGTGGCGCTGCTCATCTCGGGCGTCGGCCGGGCACTGTTCCCGAACGCCGACACCACCGTCGCCTTCGGCGTGCTGATCTTCTCCATCTCGCTGACCAAATGGGTCGACTACGCCCGCACGGTGCGCGGCTCCACCATGGTCGAGCGCAACAAGGAATACGTGCAGGCCGCGCGCGTCACCGGCGTGGCGCCGATGCGCATCATGCTGCGGCATGTGCTGCCCAACGTGACCGGCCCGGTGATGGTGCTGGCGACCATCCAGGTGGCGACGGCGATCATCACCGAGGCGACGCTGTCGTTTCTCGGCGTCGGCGTGCCGCCGACCTCGCCGTCGCTGGGTTCGCTCATCAGCGTCGGCAACCAGTACCTCTTCTCCGGCGAATGGTGGATGACGGTGTTCCCCGGCCTGATGCTGGTGCTCATCGCGCTCAGCGTGAACCTGCTGGGCGACTGGCTGCGCGACGCGCTCAACCCGAGGCTCCGCTGATGACCCACCCCTTGCTCCAAGTACAGAACCTCGTCGTCGAATTCCCCGGCCGCCGCGGCACGCTGCGTGCGCTCGACGACATTTCCTTCGACATCGCACCGGGCGAAATCCTCGGCGTGGTGGGCGAGTCCGGTGCCGGCAAGTCGCTGACCGGTGCCGCCATCATCGGCCTGCTCGAGCCGCCGGGGCGCGTCGCCGGCGGCGAGATCCGCCTCGAGGGCGAGCGCATCGACCAGCTCTCGCACGACAAGATGCGCCACATCCGCGGCCGCAAGATCGGTGCGATCTTCCAGGACCCGCTGACCTCGCTGAACCCGCTCTACACCGTGGGCCGCCAGTTGGTGGAAACCATCCAGGCGCACCTGCCGGTGAACGGCGCCGAGGCGCGACGCCGTGCGATCAGCCTGCTGCAGGACACCGGCATCCCGGCGGCCGAGCAGCGCATCGACCACTACCCGCACCAGTTCTCCGGCGGCATGCGGCAGCGTGTGGTGATCGCGCTGGCGCTGGCGGCCGAACCGAAGCTGATCGTCGCCGATGAGCCGACCACGGCGCTCGACGTGTCGATCCAGGCGCAGATCATTCAGCTGCTCAAGCGCATCTGCAAGGAGCGCGGCGCGGCGGTGATGCTCATCACCCACGACATGGGCGTGATCGCCGAAACCTGCGACCGCGTGGCCGTGCTGTACGCCGGCCGCATCGCCGAGATCGGGCCCGTGCAGGAAGTCATCCACCAGCCGGCGCACCCCTACACGATGGGCCTGATGGCCTCCATCCCCGACATCGAGGTCGACCGAGAGCGCCTCAACCAGATCGACGGTGCCATGCCTCGCCTGAACGCCATTCCGCGCGGCTGCGCCTACAACCCGCGCTGTCCGCGCGTCTTCGAGCGCTGCACGCAGGAGCGGCCCGACCTGCTCAACGCCGGTGCCACGCGCGCGGCCTGCTGGCTGCACGATGCGCACGACCCGCACACGGCGCTGCACCGCTCGGGAGCCGCAGCATGAGCGCCGCGCCGGGCCGCCCCAAGCAAGCTCGCACCGCAGTGCGCAGCACGAAGGTACTCCGATGAGCACCACGACTCCGATGAACGCCTCGCAGGCCGGCGTGCCGCTGGTCGAGGTGCGCGACCTCGCCAAGACCTTCGACGTCTCGCCGCCCTGGCTCAACCGCGTGCTCGAGCGCAAGCCCAAGCAATTGCTGAATGCGGTCGACGGCGTCAGCTTCGAGATCGAGCGCGGCAAGACGCTGGCGCTGGTCGGCGAATCGGGCTGCGGCAAGAGCACGGTCGCACGGCTCATGGTCGGCCTGTACGGCCCCACGCGCGGCGGCATGCAGTTCGATAACCAGGACGCGCACGCCGCCTTCAAGACTCCCGAAGGCCGCACGCTGCGCCGCCGCATCCAGATGATCTTCCAGGACCCGTACGCGAGCCTGAACCCGCGCTGGATCGTGGAAGACATCATCGGCGAGCCACTGCGCGAGCACGGCATCCTGAAGGCCGGCCCGGCGCTCAAGCAGCGCGTGGGCGAACTGCTGCAGTCGGTCGGCCTGAGCCCGCTCGACATGTCGAAGTACCCGCACCAGTTTTCGGGCGGCCAGCGCCAGCGCATCTCGATCGCGCGGGCGCTCGCCACGCAACCGGAATTCCTGGTGTGCGACGAGCCCACCTCGGCGCTCGACGTGAGCGTGCAGGCGCAGGTGCTCAACATCATGAAGGACCTGCAGCGCGAGCAGGGCCTGACCTACCTTTTCATCTCGCACAACCTCGCGGTGGTGCGGCACGTGGCGGACCAGGTCGGCGTGATGTACCTCGGCCGCCTGGTCGAGGTGGCCGACAAGCACATGCTGTTCGATTCGCCGCAGCATCCGTACACGCGGATGCTGCTCGACGCCATTCCGCAGATGAAGCACACCGGCCGCTCGCGCACGCCGGTGCAGGGCGAGGTGCCGAACCCGCTCAACCCGCCGACCGGCTGCACCTTCCACCCGCGCTGCCCGCACGCCAACGCGCGCTGTAAGGCCGAGCGTCCGCCGCTGCAGATGCTGCGCGGTGTGAAGGTGGCCTGCCACGCCGTCGAGGAAGGCCGGATCTAGGATTGGGGTCCGGTCGGCGAGGCTACTGCTCTTCGCTCCACGAGAAGCCGTCGCGCGCGATCATCGCGCTCGACGCGCTCGGCCCCCAGGTGCCGGCCGCGTAGGGGCGCGGCGTGCCGTCGGACGACCAGCTGTCGATCAGCGGCTCGACCCAGCGCCAGGCCTCTTCCTGCTCGTCGCTGCGCACGAACAGGTTGAGCCGGCCGTCGATCACGTCCAGCAGCAGCCGCTCGTAGGCGCCGACGCGCTCGCTGCCGAAGCGCTTGTCGAAGTCGAGATCGAGCTGCACCGGCGCCAGCGGCTGCGTCGCGTCGCCGTTGCTGCGCTTGCGGTTGTTCTGCGCCTGCGACAGCAGGTGCAGCTCGAGCCCGTCCTTGGGCTGCAGGTTGATCACCAGCCGGTTCGCGGCGCCGGCGGGCGCGCGAAAGATGGCGTGCGGCGTGGGGCGGAAGTTCACCTCGATGCGCGCGTCGCGCGAGGCCAGCCGCTTGCCGGTGCGGATGTAGAAGGGCACGCCGGCCCAGCGCCAGTTCGCGATCTCCGCGCGCAACGCGACGAAGGTCTCGGTCCGGCTCTGCGGGTCGATGCCTGCTTCCGACAGGTAGCCCGGCACCCGCTCGCCGTAGGCCGTGCCCGCCGTGTACTGGCCGCGGATCGCGTGCAGGCCCAGCGTCTCGGGCGTCCAGGGCTTGAGCGAGCGCAGCACCTTGAGTTTCTCGTCGCGCAGCGCGTCGGCATGCGCGTTGATCGGTGGCTCCATGGCGATGGCGCAGACCAGTTGCAGCGCATGGTTCTGCACCATGTCGCGCAGCGCGCCGGTCTGGTCGTAGAAGGCGCCGCGCTTTTCCACGCCCAGGTCTTCGGCGATCGTGATCTGGATGTTGGCGATGTGCTCGCGCCGCCAGATCGGCTCGAACAGCGCATTGCCGAAGCGCAGCGCGAAGAGGTTCTGCACCGATGGCTTGCCCAGGTAGTGGTCGATGCGGAAGACCTGCTTTTCGGTGAGCACCTTGCGCACTGCGTCGTTGATGGCGCGGTTCGACGCCAGGTCGTGGCCCAGCGGCTTCTCGAGCACGACGCGCGTGCGTGGCGTGTTGAGGTTGGCCGCCGCGATCTGCTCGACCACCTGGGTGAAGAGCGCCGGCGCCGTGGCCACGTACATCACCACCGTGTCGGCGTTGCGGCGCTTGAGCATGTCGGCCAGCTGGGCATAGTGCCCAGGCTTGGACAGGTCCATGCGCAGGAAGTAGAGCATCGAGGCGAACTTCTTGAACTCTTCGGGGCTGGGGCGCTTGGCCCCTTCGACCGCGGCGAAGCGCGACTCGATCAGTTCGCGGTACTGGTCGTCCGACAGGTCGTCGCGCGCCACGCCGATGATGCGCCCGCCCTCGGGCAGGCTGCCATGGCGGAAGGCCTGAAACAGGGCCGGCATCAGCTTGCGCCAGGCCAGATCGCCAGTGCCGCCGAACAGAACGAGGTCGAAGCTCATGGAAAGAGAATCCGTGGAGTTGCAGGAGAGCCCAGTGGAAAGCTGGCCATCCGAATGGTACTGTCCGCGGGCTCATCGCACGCCCGCTCGGCCCGCGTCGCCGCCGCGTGGAACAATCGCACCCCATGAACGTCGTTTTCGATCTCGGTGCGGTGGTGGTGGCGTGGGAGCCGGCCCGGCTCCTCCAGGCGCATTTCCCGGAGCGCGCGCCGACGGCCGAAGCCGCGCAGGCGCTGGCCAGGGCCTTCTTCCATCACGAGGACTGGCTCGCCTTCGACTGCGGCATCCGCAGTGTCGACGACGTGGTGGCCCGCAGCGCGAGCCGTCTGGGTCTGGCGGAGTCGGCGGTGCACGACATGATCGTGCCGCTGGGCGAACGGCTCGACCCCATCCCCGAGACCATCGAGTTGCTGGATCAGCTCCGCGCACGGCGCGACGGCGGCGAGGATGTGCGCCTGTTCTACCTGTCGAACATGCCGGTGCCGTATGCGCGGGCGCTGGAGCGTCGGCTGTCGTTCTTCCAGTGGTTCGACGGCGGGGTGTTCTCGGGCGACGTGAAGCGCATCAAGCCCAACAGCGAGATCTACGAACTGCTGGCGTGGCGCCACGGCTTCGACCCGGCGCAGACGCTCTTCATCGACGACACGGCCGCCAATGTCGAGGCGGCGCGGGCGCTCGGCTGGCGGGCCATCCACTGCACGGCGCCGAAGGCGCTGGGCGCGCAGGTGGCGCGGCATCTGGCGCCGCGCGACCAGCCCTCAGTCTGAGGCGCCGGTGCGCACCACCTTGTCGACGTCGAAGCCCAGGCTGCGCGCGTAGTCGAGGTAGGTCTCGAGCGTGGCCGCATCGAGCACCGGGTCGCGCGACAGCACCCACAGGTAGTTGCGGTCGGGCGTGCCGACCAGCGACACCTCGTAATCGCGGTCGAGCTTGAGGATCCAGTAGTCGCCCCAGACCATCGGGAGCCAGCTGAGCCATGACGGCGCGAAGCGCACCTCGAGCCGGCCGGCGCCGGGCTGACCCGCCACCGGCACCACGCGGGCGCTGCCCACCGCTTCCTCGAAGTTGCCGTCGGCCAGGATGCAGCGGTTGCGCACCTGCACCGTGCCGTCGGACAGCGGGGTGTATTCGGCCGAGACCGGGCCGACGCACTGCTTCTGGAAGCGGTTCGGAAGCCGTGCCTGTTCATGCCAGAAGCCGGCGTAGCGCTTGAGGTCGACCGGCGCGACCGCCTGCAACGGCGCCCGCATCAGCGGCGCACCGTCGGCCGGGCCGGCGAGCGTATGCGCCCGGGCGCTGCGCGCCACGCCGAAGGCGGCGAGCACGAGCACGCCACCCACGCAGAAGGCGGTGGCGAGCGTGCCGATGGAGGCACTGAAGCGGCGGTCGTCGAAGGGGACGGGAGCGGGGGGCGTGCGGCGGCGTGTGGGCATGGGCTTCTCCATAAGGCAGCAGCGAAGCTTAGGCGCCCCGGCCCGCCGCGCCCGTCAGCCATGGACCACACGGGCTGTAGTTTCCGGACGGGATAATGGCCACCATGAACCAACTCGATGCCCTCCGTCAATGGACCACCGTGGTCGCCGACACCGGTGACTTCCGCCAGCTCGCCCAGTTCAAGCCGCAGGACGCGACGACCAACCCGTCGCTCATCCTGAAGGCCGTGCAGAAGCCGGACTACCGGCCGCTGCTCGACGACGCGGTGAAGACGCACCGTGGGCTGGCCGTCGACGAGGTCATCGACCGGCTGCTGGTGCGCTTCGGCACCGAGATCCTGTCGCTCATCCCCGGCCGCGTGTCGACCGAAGTGGACGCCCGCCTGAGCTTCGACACCGCCGCCACGGTGGCGCGGGCCGACCGCATCGTGGCGCTCTACCGCGCCGCCGGCGTCGACCCGCAGAAGCGGTTGCTGATCAAGATCGCCGCCACCTGGGAAGGCATCGAGGCCGCGCGCATCCTGGAGCAGAAGGGCATCCACACCAACCTCACGCTGCTGTTCTCCTTCGCACAGGCGGTGGCCTGCGGCGCAGTGGGCGTGAAGCTCATCTCGCCCTTCGTGGGGCGCATCTACGACTGGCACAAGAAGTCGGCCGGCAGCGCGTGGGACGAGACCGCCCGCAGCGGCGCCAACGACCCGGGCGTGCAGTCGGTGCGGCAGATCTTCGACTACTACAAGCGCCACGGCATCGCGACCGAGGTGATGGGCGCGAGCTTCCGCAACACCGGGCAGATCGCCGCGCTGGCCGGCTGCGACCTGCTCACCATCAGCCCTGACCTGCTGGCCGAGCTGGCCGCCAGCGACGCGCCCCTGGCGCACGCGCTCGACGCCGAAGCGGCAAAGTCGCGCGACATCCCGAAGGTCACGCTCGACGAGGCGGCCTTCCGCTTCGCGCTGAACGAGGACGCGATGGCCACCGAGAAGCTGGCCGAGGGCATTCGCGCGTTCGCGGCCGACGCGGTCAAGCTCGAGAAGCTGATGCAGGAGGTGCAATGAGCGCCGCCCGGCCGCCCGAAGGCGCTCGCACCGCAGCCCGCAGGGCGGAGGTACACCGATGAGCGCGCGCACCGGCGTGCGCTGCGACCGCACGGCCGCCTGGAAGCAGCTGCAGGCGCACTACGCCGAGTCCGGGCGGGCTTTCGATCTGCGCACCGCGTTCGAGACCGACGGTGACGCGCGTTTTGCGGCCTTCAGCGAAGCCGCACCGCACGTCTTTGCCGACCTGTCGAAGAACCTGATCGATGCGCGTACCGACGCGCTGCTGCTGGCGCTGGCGCGCGAGTCGGGCCTGGAGGCGCACCGCGACGCGATGTTCGCCGGCCAGCCGATCAACCGCACCGAAGACCGCGCGGTGATGCACTTTCTGCTGCGCGCGCCGGCCGACGTCCCCGTGGCCGAGCACAACAAGGCCGCGCTGGCCGACGTGCACACCACCCTCGATGCGATGCTGGCCTATGCCGAAGCAGTACGTGGCGACCACACCATCACCGACGTGGTCAACATCGGCATCGGCGGTTCCGACCTCGGCCCGCAGATGGCGGTGCTGGCGCTCGACGAATACGTCGCGCCGGGCAAGCGCTTCCACTTCGTCTCGAACGTCGACGGGCACGAGCTGGCCGGCGTGCTCAAGGGCCTGGCGCCCGAACACACGCTGTTCCTGATCGCGTCGAAGACCTTCACCACGGCCGAGACCATGGCCAATGCGCAGTCGGCCAGGCGCTGGTTCGCGCAGTCCGGTGGGCTCGACGTGGCACGCCACTTCGCCGCGCTCACGACCAACGTCGAGGCTGCGCGCGCCTTCGGCATCGAGAAGACCTTCGGCTTCTGGGACTGGGTCGGCGGGCGCTATTCGCTGTGGTCGGCCATCGGTCTGCCGATCGCGCTGGCCATCGGCGCCGACGGCTTCCGTGCGCTGCTCGCTGGCGCGCATGCCATGGACGAGCACTTCCGCACCGCGCCGCTGGCGCAGAACCTGCCAGTGCGGCTCGGCCTGCTCGACGTCTGGTACCGCAACTTCCATGGCTTCACCAGCCGCAGCATCGCGCCGTACCACAGCGCGCTCAAGCGCCTGCCGGCCTACCTGCAGCAGCTCGAGATGGAAAGCAACGGCAAGCAGGTCGACGCCAGCGGCCAAGCGCTGCCTTTCGGCACCTCGCCCGTGCTGTGGGGCGAGCCGGGCACCAATGGCCAGCACGCCTACTTCCAGATGCTGCACCAGGGCACCGATGTGACGCCGCTCGAATTCGTCGCGGTGCGCGACGCGGCGCACGAGCTGGAGGGCCACCACCCCAAGCTGCTGGCCAACGCGCTCGCGCAGGCGCAGGCGCTCATGGTCGGCCAGGCCGACGCGGGCGGCCACAGGAACTTCCCCGGCAACCGGCCCAGCACCTTCTTCGTGCTGGAGAAGCTCACGCCCGAGTCGCTCGGCGCCTTCCTCGCGATGTACGAGCACCGCGTGTTCACCAGCGGCGCGCTGTGGGGCATCAACAGCTTCGACCAGTGGGGCGTGGAACTCGGCAAGGTGCTCGCCAGGGACATCGAACCGCGCCTGGCCTCGGGCGACACGCACGGGTTGGACGCTTCGACGGCCGGATTGCTCACGCGCCTGCGTTGAGCGCATGGCACTCCTTGGGGCCGCCTGTCATCGGCGACCCGATCCCCGCCGATATGATGGCCCGGGGTCTTCCCGTGGGAACGAACAAAGAGGAGTTGTCATGAATTTTCAACAGGCCGTTGCGACCTGCTTTGCCAAGTATGTGGACTTTTCGGGCCGCGCCTCGCGCGCCGAGTACTGGTGGTTCTTCCTTGCCTATCTCGTGCTCGCCATCATTGCGGGCTTCATTCACGAGTACGCCTACTTCATCGTCGTGCTCGCGTTCATCCTGCCGATGCTCTCGGCCGGCGCTCGGCGCCTGCACGACATCGGCAAGAGCGGCTGGTGGCTGCTGATCGGGATCATCCCGCTGGTGAACCTCGTGCTGCTGTACTTCGCGGTGCAGCCGAGCGCACCGGAGTCCAACGAATACGGCCCGCCGCCTGCGGCCTGAGCCGTTTTCTCACCGACGAAGGGCCGCTGATGCGGCCCTTTCTCATGCACCGACCAGAGCGCCGTTCGCGCGCATGAAAAAAGCCCTGCAGCTTTCGCTGCAGGGCTTCGGTTCGGATGCGTGATGCAGCCGCAGGGGCAATTACATCCCCATGCCACCCATGCCACCCATGCCGCCCATGTCAGGCATGCTGCCGCCGGCGCCTGCTTCGTCCTTCGGTGCTTCGGCGACCATGGCTTCGGTCGTCAGCAGCAGCGAGGACACCGAAGCGGCGTTCTGCAGTGCGGTGCGCGTGACCTTCGTCGGGTCCAGGATGCCCAGTTCGAGCATGTCGCCGTAGGTGTCGTTCGCAGCGTTGAAGCCGTAGTTGCCCTTGCCGGCCAGCACCGCGTTCACCACCACCGAGGCTTCGCCGCCGGCGTTGTTCACGATTTCGCGCAGGGGCGCTTCGATGGCCTTGAGCACCAGCTTGATGCCGGCTTCCTGGTCGGCGTTGTCGCCCTTGACCGAGGTACCGACGGCTTGCTTGGCACGCAGCAGGGCCACGCCGCCGCCAGCCACAACGCCTTCTTCCACTGCAGCACGGGTAGCGTGCAGGGCGTCTTCGACGCGAGCCTTCTTTTCCTTCATCTCGACTTCGGTGGCAGCGCCGACCTTGATCACGGCAACACCGCCGGCCAGCTTGGCCACGCGCTCTTGCAGCTTTTCACGGTCGTAGTCGCTGGTCGCTTCTTCGATCTGAACGCGCACTTGCTTGACACGGGCTTCGATGTCGCCGGCAGCGCCGGAACCGTCGATGATGATCGTGTTTTCCTTGCCCACTTCGATGCGCTTGGCTTGGCCCAGGTCGGCCAGCGTCACCTTTTCGAGCGTCAGGCCCACTTCTTCGGCGATGACCTTGCCGCCCGTCAGGATGGCGATGTCTTCCAGCATGGCCTTGCGGCGGTCGCCGAAGCCAGGGGCCTTCACAGCCACGACCTTCAGGATGCCGCGGATCGTGTTCACCACCAGCGTCGCCAGGGCTTCGCCCTCGACTTCTTCGGCAATGATCAGCAGCGGACGGCCGGCCTTGGCGACTTGTTCCAGCGTCGGGAGCAGGTCACGGATGTTGCTGATCTTCTTGTCGAAGAGCAGAACGAAGGGGTTGTCCAGAATCGCGGATTGCTTTTCGGGGTTGTTGATGAAGTAGGGCGACAGGTAGCCGCGGTCGAACTGCATGCCTTCGACGACGTCGAGTTCGCTGTCGAGCGACTTGCCGTCTTCGACGGTGATGACGCCTTCCTTGCCGACCTTGTCCATCGCGTCAGCGATGAGCTTGCCGATGGTTTCGTCGCTGTTGGCCGAGATGGAACCGACTTGCGCGATTTCCTTCGAGGTCGTGGTGGGCTTCGAAGCCTTCTTCAGCTCGGCGACCAGGGCCGTGACAGCCTTGTCGATGCCGCGCTTGAGGTCCATCGGGTTCATGCCGGCAGCCACCAGCTTGAAACCTTCGCGAACGATGGCTTGGGCCAGGACCGTGGCGGTCGTGGTGCCGTCACCGGCGTTGTCGCTGGTCTTGGAGGCCACTTCCTTCACGAGCTGGGCGCCCATGTTCTGGAGCTTGTCCTTGAGTTCGATTTCCTTGGCGACGGACACACCGTCCTTGGTCACCGTGGGGGCGCCGAACGAACGCTCGAGCACCACGTTGCGGCCCTTGGGGCCCAGGGTCACTTTGACGGCGTTGGCCAGGATGTTGACACCCTCGACCATGCGTGCGCGGGCTTCACCGCCGAAGACTACGTCTTTTGCTGCCATGTTGATTTACTCCGAATGATGGATGAAATGAGCGGGAGGAAGGAGAAGATTTACTTCTCGACGACTGCGAACAGGTCGTCTTCCTTCATGACCAGCAGCTCGTCGCCGTCGACCTTGACGGTCTGGCCCGAGTACTTGCCGAACAGCACGCGGTCACCGACCTTGACGGTCAGCGCGGCGAGTTCGCCCTTGTCGTTGCGCTTGCCCGGGCCGACGGCCAGGACTTCACCCTGATCGGGCTTTTCGGCGGCTGCGTCGGGGATGACGATGCCAGAGGCGGTCTTGGTTTCGCTGTCAACACGCTTGACGATCACGCGATCGGCCAAAGGACGAAGTTTCATTGCATCTCCTGAATATAGAAACGGGGGTGGGTTCGGGCGCAGGCCAAGGGCCGGCTGCCCATCAACCGAAAACCGGGTTGTTAGCACTCGAGTTCGGTGAGTGCTAATGATACGGGCATTTGGATGGGTTTCAAGGGGCGCGTCCGTGGTCGCTGCGCGTGCGGAACTGCGGAACGCCACTGGACTTTAGTGAACGCGCCACTGAATTTGCGATCAAGCTGAACCGCAGGTGTTTGCCCGCGGTGGGACGCCTGCCTAGGTGAATCAGTCGCCTTCGTCCCGCTCGGTACACGCTGGAAGCCAGCGTCAGCCATCGCCCGAGGTGTCCGACAAGTGTGGCTTGCCAGAGGGCACGTGCGGCCTTGCTCGATTACAGTTCGTTACGCGCAGGCCCGGAGAAAGATCGCGTCGATCCCTCCCAGGCCGCAACGCTCCAATGGAGACAGCCAGTGACGATCCTGCAGGAAATCCACGCTTGGTCCAAGGATCTTGCCGTTTGGCAGCAAGACGCCATTGCCCGGCTATACGCAAACCGGACGCTCAGCGTAGCCGACCTTGACGACCTCTATGCATTGGCCAAGGTAGAGGCCGGCATACCTGATCCAGAAGGACGTGTGCCCAGGAAACTGCAGGACGCCCAAGTTGCGCCGAAGGCCGATCCGGCTCGAGTGGTTCTTCTGACGACCGTCAAAGACCTGACTAACGTCAATGCGCTAGCGAACGGTGCTCATTTGCCCATCGCGCGAGCCGGCGTAACCGCAATTTACGGTGAGAACGGTGTTGGAAAGTCAGGGTACTCGCGCGTCTTCAAGAAGGCCTGCCGCGCGCGCGACCGGCGCGAGCCGATCCTGCCCAACGCGAACCTTGAGCCTGGGAAGAGGGTGCCGGCCCAAGCGACGTTTCAGGCAGAGGTGGATGGCCTAGCGACCGACCTGCCCTGGACAGACGGCACCGAACCTCCGGAACCACTTTCCGACATCGCCATCTTCGATACGCATTGCGCCCGTGCCTATATCGACAATCAGGGCGACTTCGCCTATGCGCCGTACGGACTGGACATCCTCGAGGGGCTCGTCGGCGCATGCAACAAGCTCAAGGCCCGTGCTACGGCTGAAAGAACTGCAGCCGCTCCAAGCAATGCCGCCTATGCGGTCCTCGCCTCGGAGCAAACAACGGTCGCTCAGAAGCTGCTTGGCATCCCGGCGAAGACAACGGCGGAGGAAATCGAGACGCTGGCCTCGCTTAGTGAGGCCGAATCTGATCAGCTTGTCCTGCTGAATAAAGCCTTGTCCGAAAGAGACCCTCGGCAGAAGGCCGTGGCGTTACGGCAAAAGGCCAGTCGCTTGAGCTCGCTGAGGGACCGTGTTGCTGCGGCGATTAACGTTGTGAATGAGGAGAAAGTCGCTTCGCTTCAAGCGCTGATCGGTAGCTCAAATGCAGCCAAGGCCGCGGCGGTACTTGCCGGGTCAGAGTTTCAGGCAACGCCTGGGCAGTTGGCCGGCACCGGCGGAGAGGAGTGGAAGGTGCTCTTCGAAGCTGCGCGTGCCTTCGCGAAGCTCAGCCATGCGGACCACGAGTTTCCGGCGCTCTCACCGGAGGCAACCTGTCCTCTCTGCCAAAGCGTACTAGGAGAGGAGGGCGTAGCGCGGCTGGTTCGATTCGACGCCTTCATTGAGGCGGCGGCGGAGAAGGCTGCGAAGGATGCGCGCTCTGCTGCTGCCGTGCCATTCAGGGTGATCCAACAAGCGAGCGTGGACCTCATGTTCCGCGACGCTTTGGTCGAGGAGGTCACCGAAGTCGGGCCGGAGGTTTCGGCTGCCTGCACGATCCTTCAAGCGGCCCTTGAGGCACGCCAGGCGGCGGTTGTTCAAGCGGCCGCTGGCAACGGAGCATGGGACGAAATCCCCAAGCTCTCCGAAGACCCTCAACCTGGCCTCACTGGGATCATCGACAGCCTTTTGGAGCAGGCCAAAGCGTTAGATGCGACCGCTGACGTAAAGCTCAAAGCGGTCATGGTCGCAGAGCAACTGGAACTCGATGCTCGTCGCAGGTTGGCCGAAGTGAAAGCCGCGGTGCTGGAGGCGATCGCCAAGCATGAACTCGGCAGCAAGCTGCAGGCCTGCGCTAATGGTATGGAAACGCGAGGCATCTCTCGGAAATCAACGGACCTCTCGCGCACAACGGCAAACCAAGAACTGGCCGATGCGCTCAACGCTGAACTCAAACTCCTCAAGGTTCATCACCTTCGAGTTGTGATGAAGCCCGAGTCGCCGGGCGGCAAGACCCAATTCAAGCTCACTCTGCAGTTACCGGGCGGTGGAACTCCTGCGGCCATCCTCAGCGAGGGTGAGCAGCGGGCCATCGCCATCGCGTCGTTTATGGCGGAAATCCGGCTCGGTAAGGGGCGGGGAGGCATAGTTCTTGACGATCCCGTTTCCTCGCTGGACCATCGGCGCCGGTGGGAGGTCGCCGAGCGTTTGGCAAGGGAGTCGCTGACACGCCAGGTCATCGTCTTCACCCACGACATCTACTTCCTTCTCATCCTTGAGCAGAAGGTGGACGAGGTGGGCTCAACGCTGACCAAGAACTACCTCCGCCGAACCGCGGATGGCTATGGTGTCCATTCAGAGGACCTGCCCTTCGACGTTCTCGGCACCAAGGAGCGTCTGGGTCGGCTGAGACAGATGCTCGTAGGTATACGCAAGGCGGCAGGGGAGGGCGACGAAGATCGTCAGCGTCAGTTAGCCGCCAGATGTTATGGACAACTCCGACTAGCATGGGAGCGATGCATTGAGGAAGTACTGCTAAATGGTGTCGTGCAGCGCTTCGGGGAGGGCGTCTCCACGCTGCGCCTCAAAGGCGTAACGGTTACCGATGGCGACTATCGAAAGATCGACGCTGGCATGGCTAAGTCTTCAAAGTTTGAACACGACGCTGCTGCGGCGGTCGGCAGGCTCCCGATACCTGATCCTGATGAAATCGGGGATGACATCGAACGCTTGGCCCAGTGGCGTGATGAGGTTGATCGGCGTGTGAAAGATGTCGCCAAGTCGCGGGGATAACCCGTGTTGCAACGACTTACCCTTCTACTTGACACAAACGTCCTGATTCCCCTGCAGGACTCGTACGCTGCTTTGAGCGACTGCCTCGCGAACTTTCATAGGCTAGCGCTTGTCGGCGGGCATCAACTCGTCTACCACCCGGCAAGCATCGCCGACTTCGAAAGAGATCCAGATCTCACTCGGCGCGCCAGAAACCTACAGCACATCCGTCGATACCCGGCTCTTCAGCAACCAGCCAAGTGTCCTTGGAACGGCCCTGCCACGACTCCGAATGATGCGTGCGACAACGAGATCCTCTATGCCCTGGAATGCGATGCTGTCCACGCGCTGGTAACGGAAGACAAAGGACTCTTGGCAAAGGCGAGAGCGCGTGGCCTCAGCACCCGCACGTACAACATCCAGACGGCCGAGGACTGGATGCGCCGGCTCCATCAGCCGCACGACGTATCGCTGCCCAGCATCGATGACGTACCGCTGCATACCCTAACGCCGGAGCTCTCAGGCCCGTTCTTTGATAGCTTGCGCAACGACTACACACCCTTCGACGACTGGTTTCGCAGGAAGGCACGGCAGAACACGAAGGCATGGGTATACCGGGATGAGGCGGGGGTCCTCGGCGCAATCTGCATCTACGACGTTCAGATCGACCAAGTGATCACCGATGACCATGAACGACTCGATGGCAAGGCACTGAAGCTCAGCACTTTCAAGGTCGGCGAGAGCGTACGAGGGCGCAAGCTCGGTGAGCTCTTCCTGAAGGCGGCCTTCCGTTACGGGACCGAAAACGCCTGCGAGCACATCTTCACCCATACAAAAGTTGGGAAGCACAGCTACCTGGTCGATCTGCTCCTCGACTTTGGTTTCGAGAATCGCGGCCCCTATGGTTCAGACCTTGTCTTCGTCAAGCAGCATCCTGCTATGGCTCCAGGGGCGGCGGCGCTATCACCGCTTGAGTACGTGCGGATGTTCTACCCACACTACCAAGCCGGCACGCATATCCGAAAATTCTTGGTCCCGATACAACAGGGATTCCATCGCATTCTCTTTCCTGATTATCAGGCAGTTCAATCCCTGTTGTTCGGTCCCGTAGGTAGCGTGGGCAACGCCATCAAGCTAGCCTATCTTTGCCACGCCGCGACCAAGGAGATCCAGGTTGGTGACGTGATGCTTTTCTACAGGAGCGAGGATGAGCAGTGCGTTACCTCGCTGGGCGTCGTAGACCAGTTTGCTGTCCTTGATGATGCCGCCAAGATTGCCGCCTTGGTCAGCCGACGCACGGTTTACAGCATCAAAGACATTGAACACATGGCAGCGCGACCGACAAAGGTCATCCTCTTCAGGCTGGTGCAGCATTTTTCCAAGCCTGTTCCGTATCAGCAGCTTCGAACCGAGAGGGTCGTCACTGGCCCCATCCAATCCATTACCAAAATTTCTGATGTCGCGTTTTCAAGAGTGCTTGCAGCCGCAGGGGCCTAGGGCCATCCTGATCTCGATCAAGCCACGGTTTGCCGAGCAAATCCTCACTGGAGCAAAGACGGTCGAATTCCGTCGTGTATGGGCGGTCGAGCCCGTTGGACTTGCTGTCATTTACTCGAGCTCTCCGGTAAAGCGCCTCGTTGGCGTGGTGGAAGTTGATGGTGCCGTTGTCGCCTCTCCCTCCACGGTCTGGATCCGATGCTCGTCCCGGGGGCCAGGGCTCCAGCGTAAAGAGCTGATGGAGTATTTCGCCGGAAAGGCCAAAGCATATGGCGTCCTACTCGGAGAAGTCGCACTCCCCAAGAAGCCCGTTGCCCCGAAGTCGCTGTTCAAGGATTTTCGACCGCCTCAGTCTTACCGCTACCTAAGCACAACTGAGCTTCGTCGGGTCGGTAAGCAGTTTGGTTTGATCGAGGAGGCAGAGTGACCATCTTCGTCGCAGGTGTCCACGGCGCAGGAAAGACTTTCGCCACCAAGCCGGCCTGCCTGAGGCTCGGGCTGGTCCATGCCACCGCCAGCCAGCTTATTCGCGAGGAGCGGGGCTTGGTCGCCTGGGACGCTACGAAGGTAGTGACCGATGTCGATCAAAACCAACTAGCGCTGATCGCTGCGGCAAGGCGGATTCGCAATGGTGGTGGGACGTTGGTTCTAGACGGGCACTTTGTGCTCCGTCGCGCTCCTGGTGAACACGAAAGGCTATCAATTGATGTATTCCGCGCGCTAGATTGCTCGTCCATCTTGTTGTTTCGCTGTGCAGTCCGGGTGCTGTTGGAGCGGCTGCAAGCAAGGCAGGATACGAGCTGGAATGCGGCGGAGCTCGCGGATTTCAGTGAGGCCGAGGAGGCTCATGGCGTTGAGGTAGCAAACGCTCTGAACATTCCACTGGTGGCTCTTGATATGCCCAACAGCGAGCAAGTGGATGCCGTGCTGGAACGGCTTTCGGGCGGTATAGGCCCTCGCGGGTGAGCCGCAACGCTATGGAAGTACGCGGGCAGTTCCACGACTTTAGCCGCTAAAGTTTTTCAGGCGCTTTGACGCGAACCCCGATGACTGAACGCAGCCAAGACCTTTGAAGCTCGTTTGGCTGATCGCCCTTCACAGTCACGGGGCTACTTCCTTTCTCCGCCAAGCGCCAACACAGCGCACGACGCCAACACACACCTTTAGCTGCAACGAGAGCGGCGTCGAGAACCCATCCGCCTGCGCCGGCTTCAGCGGCTCCCCGAGTCTTGACCGGCATTGCGGGTATGGCTAAAGCACTTTCGCGTCGTACAAAAATCGCGTCTTTAGACCCTCGCTGCCGTTGAGGATGCTGCGGATCTCAACGTCTTGGCGAATAGCGCTTAGGCTCGGAGCAGTGGCGCCCAAGCGTTTGCGAACCAGATGTCTCAGCAGGTCGAGCCTCTGTGAGATGTCGTCCCCGATGGAAAAGCAATGGGAACCATGCTGAGTCATCGGCATAACTTGACGCTCGAACAGGTTGAAAAGAGGGACCAAGAGGCCTCGATCGTCGAAGTCTAAGCTGAGGTGCCAGAGCGCCGAGACAAGCCAGCGTCCCGCGCAATGCGCTTCGCCTGTGAGACCGAAGCGATGACTTTGCCGAACTACGAACGTCAAAAGCGCCAACGCGTCCAACCCAGGCCGACAACGCAGTTGCTGGAACTCACGCTGGCGAAGCCGTGGGATCCCATACGCAAAGCCTTTTCCAACTGCGAACGCAGGGAGTCGGTCGGATATGGCGCGCACCTCGGGGGCCAATCGTTCCAACCAGTGACGGCAAACTAGCGGAGACGGCTTTTGGTCACGAAGTACGTCCCAGAGCACAGCCTCAAACTCGGCCTTCGTCCCCGCTCCGCTTATGGTCCCTCGACAGAATGCCTCCACTTTGCCAACGAGAGATCTGCGTGGCGACCGTTCTCCGCGGTCATAGGCGCGCCACTTGTTCGGCCTCGAACGCTCGCCCGTCAGATGGTTGCTCCACTGCAGGTCTGGCTCCACGAGGCGAGCCAAATCGTCCAGGCTCGTCGGCCTCAATCTTCGCTGCACGCCTGCCAGCCAGTATCGAGTGCGCAGCGAACTGACCTCGCCTTGCCATTGCAGATCGCTTTCCGACATCTCTTGATCATCCATACGGCGTGGAGGATGTCTCAATCGAGCACGCGACGCATCCAACGTTGAGCTGCTAAAGAATTCGCTAAAGTTCTTGGAAATTCCGCGACTCGGAAAATTCGCATCTATATCAACAGGTTGCGATCACATCGTTCCGATGATTGCAGAGCAGGGCGCTTCCAAGTGACCACATTGTTGAGCGGACGCGCGTGGCATAGCATGACCACCGCGAACTACAGGACGCGACAGTGGATGCACTACACATAGACGAAGAGCTGGCAAGAACGCTGGAAGAGAGTCTTACCCGCCGCTACGGGTTGGTGCTGCCGTCCGCCGCGTTGGCCAGCGCCCTCGGTTACTCGACCATGAGGGCATATCACCAAGCCGTCGCACGTCGAACCATTCCGGTACCCGTATTTCAGATTGAGCACCGCCGAGGGCGATTTGCCCTAGCGCGGGATGTTGCTCGCTGGCTTGCTGCTCAGCACACGGCTGCTGAACGGCCTCGAAGCCGCGCGACTGCGCTGCCTGCGCCGCAGGCCCTCGTTAAAGCCTGAGCGCCCGGAGGGAGAACGCATATGTAGAAAAAACAAACGCCAACCATCCTTTCAGATGATCGGCGCTGTTCGGCAGCGGTTGAGCCGCCTAGGTTTGGTATCCCTGGGAACGACTTTACTCCTGTGAAAGCGGCGACGTCAAGCCGCACCCGCGACGGGCCCGTCGCGGGGCGGACGAACTCATCCTTCACACAGGAGTTGATCCATGACACGCAAAGTTGTCACTCGTTCGCCGCATCGCGAGGTGGGTGTCGTCAACGCGGGCTGGCTGTTAGATCATGCAGTCGAGCACGAATCCCACCTCGAACGGCGCTTCGTTATGGCGGCGCTGAGTTGTCCAGTAATACAGGACATCGTCCATCAGCCTTTTACGCTCGACCTGACAAAGGAGCCCATCGATACGGCTGACAAGGTATACACGCCCGATTTCAAGGTCACTTTTCGCGACGGAACCTCGCTCTTCGTCGAGGTGAAGCCGGAGGTGTTTGTCCAAGAAAATGCCGACCGTCTACGCCTGATCGCGCGCTGTATGCGCCGCGATGGCCTTCGCTTCTTCATCGCGAACGATGTGCTCATCGACGGCAACGGGCTCAGCGCGCGAGCGATGCTGCTCATGCGCTACGGTCGCTTGCGTTTTTCAGACGCGGCGGCCCTCGACTGCCTGAACGCCATGCGCGAGGCCTGCAAAGGGAGCTCGACGATCAAGGCGTTGGTCGAGCAAGGACTTAACGATGCGCTGATATGGAATCTGGTTGCCCGACACAAGTGTCGCGTGCCCGCTGACTTTTCCATCGATGAGGACCAAGTCATCACCACCGAACCCCTGGAAGGAGACTGCCATGATTACTTTCTGTCGTGGTTTGGTGCTTCGGTGCGGTGAGCGGCAGCTGGAGTTCGAGCGCGACCTCGGTGACGGCCGCGTCCAGTTCAAGTACCTCGACAACTTTGAGGTCCGTACGTTCAGGCTCGCAAGTCTGTATGCCGACATCGTTGCTGGCCGCTACGCGCCGACAAGCGTGGCGTCGGCGACCGATGAGCAGCCATCGGTTCCCACACTGCCAGCGAAGTGGTCGGAGCGGCAGCTGCGGGAGGTTGCCTTTCGAATGCGCTTCGTACGGGCTGTACTGTGTTCACCGCTTCAGCGACGGTCTCGCGAACATTGCGAAGCGATGGCCGATCAGGTGTGGGCTCAAATGAAGCAAGCCGAGACGGCGGTCGCTGATACGGCGGGGTTTTCGTGCCCATCGGGCGCTACGGTCGAGCTGTGGATCCGCAAGTACCAGCAAGCAGACCGCAACGCGTACGTCCTTTTGGACCGCCGCGCCATAGCCGTGCGACCAAAGCGTCTGTACCCGTTCCTTGAGGTGGTCGTAGACACCAACATCTCAAAGCACTACCTCAAGCTGCGCGGGCCATCGGTGAAGGAGACACACCGTCTTATCTGCCGCCAGATTACCCGTGAAAACAAGCTGAATGGCACGGCATTGAGGCCACCATCTGAGCGAACCGTCAACCGGCGCGTTCTAAGCATCCCACCATATATCCGTGACACCAAGCGCATCGGGCCCGCTTACGCGCGCAACAAGTGGCGTTACAGCCTTGCGGGCGATCAGAGCACCCGGATCATGGAGCGTGTGGAGATCGACCACACCTTGCTGGACATTTGGGTGTTGGACCCCCGCAGCGGTGTGCCGTTGGGGCGCCCATGGATCACTGTGCTGATCGATCGGTACTCTGGATACCTGCTCGGCTTCTACATCAGCTTCTACGGGCCCTCAGCAGCCACGGTCGCTCGGGCGATGAAAGCCTCGATCATGCCCAAGGACGATTGGATCGACTCGCTGCCTTCAGGCGCCATGCGCTGGACGGCCCATGGAATCCCAGAGCTCTACGTCGTTGACAACGGCCTGGAGTTCCACTCCGACCACTTCATGCGGATCGCTTGGGAGCTGCGGAGTGACGTGATCTTTAACCCCGTCCGTCAGCCCTGGCTCAAGGCCTCGATTGAGCGGGCCATGATGGAGTTCAATCGCGCGTTGCCAGCCATGGGCAAGGTCTACCGACCCATATCAAATGCGGTTGCGCCCGACCCCAGAAAAGGAGCGTCAATCCTCTTCGACGATCTGTGTTCCTGCTTGCTTGAATGGGCTTCGCAGAAGCATCCGCTCAATATCCACTCAAAGACGCTGTGCCGCCCGTTGGATCTTTGGGAAGAGGGGCTCGCGAGCCGCCCGCCACCGATGTTGCCGACACAGCTCATAGGCATGGACCTTCTCTGCGGACTTAACGCACAGCGAAAAGTGGACGGCGACGGCGTGTTCTTCAAATACCTGCGCTTCAACTCGGTCGAGCTGCAGGACTACCGCCGAAGCCATGGGCCGGTGTTCCGCACGGAGATCCGCTACAACCCAGACGATCTGCGTCAGATGCATGTTTTGCTTCCTAAGAGCAAGTCGTGGCTGTGCGTTCCCCTGCAGCGATCCTCATTCATGGATGGGCAGTGCCTCTCCCTAGTGCAGTTGGAGATCGCACGGGCCGAAGCAGGGAAAAGGCTCACCCGCGCCAACGCCTACGAGGAACTCGAAGCGGCCATGTTTCGCCTCCAAGCCATGTGGCATGACGCCATGCGGCGCGGCGTACGCCAGCGCAAGGACTCGGCACTCATCCGGATGCAGGCGCTGACCTCGGCACCTCTCGGCTTCGAACGCCCCGTAATCGCCGCGCCAAGCGCAACGCCAACCCTCCAGTTGAGCCCTGCCATGCAACGGGCCTTGCCCGAAGTTGTTCCTTTCAAAACCTTCAACCTGGACGAGGACTGAAGATGGCTGAAACCCAGTACACCGGACTACGTACGCCCGAGGCTCTCCGTGTCGGTGAGCAGGTGCTCAATGTGGTGGTCGATCACGCGATGTTCAGGCGGATTCGGGATGCCAGCCTGGACCTCATTCACACGATGCGCTCGCTCAAGATGCCGGGAGGCATCTTGGTGCAGGCTGATCCTGGTATGGGGAAGACCTTGCTACTCGAACTCATTCGGCGCGAGCTTTCGTCCGAAAGTTTGTCGAACGGTGGCAATGCATGTTTGCACGTGGCGTTGGACAACGCAGTCGACGCTCACGGCATGGCTGCAGCCATGACACTTGCGCTGGGGTACCCCGCGCTGCCATCTAGAGCACAGCTGACGTCGATGAACCGTATGACGCAGTTGGGACTCGAGCGCGTGCGGCCTTGGGTGCTTCTGATTGACGAGATGCAACACGTCTGCGAGGGCAACAAGGACATCACGGCACGATCTGTGACCGACTGGCTGAAGGTGAGGATGGACGCCCACAACTTTCCTGTGATTTGCATGGGCACGCGCTCGCTCGAGCGCCTGGCCTTGATCAACCCGCAGTTCACCAGTCGGGCCTCGGCCAGCTTTGTGATCCCCGCTTTTCAGTTTGACGACGCGTGGCGGCAACTGCTTGCGGGCTTCGCCGGGGCGGTCAAAGGGGTCGATCTGAACGTCATCAATGGCGCGGGATGTCGACCGCTGCACCAGGCATGCGCCGGCAACATGCGGATGTTGAAGCGGATCTTGACCTATGCCTGCATGCACGCCGCTACGCAGGCGAACCGCATTGTCAATCTGGGAGCGCTGTCCAAGGGCTTTGTCGACGCTGCGGGGCAGGTCGCTGACCAGGTCAACCCGTTCAGGGCGGCGCGATGAACCATACCCCGCATTCGCCTCCCGGATTGCCCAGCCAAAGGGCAATCCGGCTTCTTGCGACACCTTTGCCGCTGGCCGACGAAAGCTTTGCCTCGTGGATACAGCGTATCGCCGGCAGCCATCAGTACTCCATGTCGCAGCTCGTCCGGATCACTGGCCATCGACCGGTGCGAAGTGACTGGGATCTTTCCATCCCGGGGGAAGACTACGGTCGCATCGTCGAAATGATCGGCTTCACTCAACCGAGGAGAGACAGCTCGGATTTTGAACTGGCGTTCCTTGGTCAGCAGATCAAGCCCGCCCGATTCTTGTTGAACGATGCAGGTCGACCGCGCTCTCGATGGTGTGTGGCATGCCTTACGGCCGACGTGGTGCCGTATCTGCGGTGGCAGTGGCGGCTTGCTGTCGTTCGCGAATGCTGGCGTCATCAAACGGCTCTTTCAGATCGCTGCCCGTGGTGCGCGGCGCCTGCCTTACTCCATACCGCACGTCTGGTACCTCATGGAAGGGGAGGGCGAGCGGGCTCCTTGGCGCATTGCGACCGTTGCAGCCTGCCCCTGTACGGCGGCGAGGCACTGGATGGTCGCTATAACCGTGCGCTACAGCAGCGGGTGCGCAGATTTCTTCAGACTGCCCTAAGTCGATTGGCGCCCACGACCGACGAACAACTTGCTGCTTCCATTTCGGGTTTTCTTGCCGCCGCACGGCTTCCAGAGGCTCAGGTGCTCGGAAAGGTGGACCGAACGGATGAGGCAACGTCAATCATGATGGCGCGAGCTCGCGCGGCGCAATGTCACGAGAAACTTGGTGCCGCACGGGCGAACCAGAAGCGCTGGATCCTTAACGGTGAGACATTTCTGAAGCCGGCAGCCAGCGCCTGCGGGGTCGGCCAGCCATACATTCGTTGGAGCTGGCGGCTAGGCCACGCGAATCGACTCAAGGTGGCCAGAGTGCTTCTGGCGATTCGAGCAGAAAAGCGCAAGGGACCTTTCCAGGATGCAGAGCGATGATCGCGGCATGGGTGGATCCCGTCGGGCCATCGTTTCCGTTTCAGGACGAGGTCCGAGAGGGGGAGTCGGGCCAGGGGTACGCGCTCAGGATGGCGCATGGGAACGGCCTGGCTGGGTTGGCAAGGGTGAAGCAACTACTCGGGAAGACGCACTCCGCCGTTCTGGATGCGAGCGATGCCGTGCCACTCGCCAAATGGTTCGGCGGCAGCGTTCAGCTCTTGGACTTTTCTCTGGAGCGGCTGAACCTCGGCCGCCGCGAGGCAGGCTCGCACTATGCGGGGCATCCGTTGGGGCGCAGCTATTTCCTCACTCGATCCTTCCCTCGCGTTTGCCCGGACTGCCTGCGTGAGCTGGGCTACTGTCGAACCGCTTGGGACCTCACGCTGTCCGTTGCGTGCGTCCGCCACCGCCGGGTGCTGCTGGATCGCTGTCCGAGCTGCTTACACACGCTATCCTGGAACCGTCCAGGCCTGGAAGTATGTTCCTGCGGGTACTCGCTATCCATGGGCGACGCTCCCGAAGCGGCGACCACCGATGAGCTGCTTGTCGCGCACGTCGTTGATCAGCGCATGGGCGACTACGCGGCCTTCGGTGAGGGTTGCCGAATGGCCGAGTCAGAGGAGGAGGCGGTAGGCATGCCAACGTTCGATTCGTTGCTGCGCAATCTGAGTTTGGACGGGGTCATGCGGATCATCTATGCGCTGTCCACGGCAGCGATGTACGACGCCGAGGTCAAGGCAGAGAAACGGGAGCGTGGGGCGCTGATGAAGGCGCGTCAGACGATCGCCCTCGCAGCAGCGTTCGGCGCCAAGGTCGCGAGATTGGAGGCGCCAGATCTTCAAACTCGACGCCCCTCCGTGCTGATCGACCTGCTTAGCGATGTCGCCAGCTCATCACGCGCGACATCGAGCGATGCGAGCCTTGCCCGCTCGATGCTTGGCTGGCTCCTGGTCAACTCGCCAACATCAACCTTGGCGTCGCGGCATGTTTCCCTTTCTCAAATGGAACTGTTCTAGCGGGCGCCAGCGATGCGACGTGAGATCTGGCTCTTCAAATCAGCGGCCGAACGCGTACTACCGAAGGAGAAGCATATGAAAAGAGAACTTTCAGGCATCAAGGCCGTGGCGTTCGATGTGTACGGGACGCTGGTCCAGATCAAGGATCCGAGGCGGCCCTACAGGAGGCTTCTGTCGACGCTGAGCGACATGGGCCGCCCGCCGCGGGTGGACGATGGTGCTCGGGTGATGTCCGCGGACGTGGGATTGGCCGAGGCCGCTGAACTGCTGGGCATGGTCTTGCCCAGTGATGTCCTCGGCGAGCTGCAGGCCGGCCTGGATGCAGAACTTGCGAGCGTGAGCCTTTTTGAGGACGTGCTTCCCACCATACGATCTTTGAAAGCCCGTGGCATCCGGGTGGGCCTTTGCTCCAATCTCGCTGGGCCATATGCTGCTCCGGTCGAAGCGCTGCTGCCAAAGCTCGATGCCTACGCGTGGAGCTTCGTGGTGGGGGCGGTCAAACCAGAGCCTCGCATGTACGCACATTTGTGTGACGCCCTAGAGGTGCGGCCCGAGCAAGTCGTGATGATCGGGGACACCCTTTCGGCAGACTATGAGGGACCACTCGCGTACGGCATGCAGGCGTGCCACCTTGCGAGATCCTGCGCTTCACCAGCGAAGATCTGGGGCTCTAATCTGATGCAGATCGAGCTATTGATCAGAATATGAAAAATTGCTCCGGCTAGATTTCGGGCGCAGTCGCCTTGGTGATGCTGACGAACTGCTCCAGCAGCGCCGCCTCGTGCTGTTCCAAGTAACGGAATACATGCTTGTTGTCGATCAGTTTGGCGATGTACCCTCGTGCAAGGACTAAATTCAGCATGTCTTCTCCGTACGTCTGTTCAGCCATTTTGTACTGGTCATGGAGGTTGCCCATCTCTTTCTCCATGCGTCCCACCTGCTCTTGGCTCAAGCCTCTTTTCTTCACGGGTTTGTTTGCATTTACCAATCGATCAGAAGCGGTAGCGGTGAGTAAGGCCCTCGCATAGACTACCGTTACGTTATTGGCGGCGATCATCAGCTCTGCGCACTCAACCTGACGTAGTGGCTTCATTCTTCGTAGGGCCGCGAAAACCTCTGATGACAGTTGGCGATCCTTTAAGAGCTCGATGGTTTCAGGACAGATGCCGTCCAGCAAGTTCATCTTCTTGGTGATCTGTGTGATATCGACGTTGAGCGCTTTTGCCAAACGCTCGGGCGATACTCCTCTGTCAATCCCTCTGCGGATCATCAGATGCTCTTGGACGGTGGAAAGCCGGTTGATCCGATTGTTGTATGTGTAGGCCTCGTCGTCCGTTGCCACCAGGCAGGGTGCCTCCGCGTGCCCAAGCTCCCGCAAAATCATCAGTCTGATGTGACCATCTAAAAGCACATGGTGCCCACTATGCCGATCCACAGGTCCGACCGATAACGGCTCGATAAGATCGATCTCCTCGATCGATGCCTTGATTTGCTTGTATTTCGTACTAAGCGCGAGTCCTGCAGGCCAGTGCCTAGAAGGCAGAATGTTTTCAACGCTGACAGTGATCGGCTTTGGAAGAAAGCCTAAGACGACGGCGCCCATGTTTAGGTCCGAAGATGGACGATGCGCTCAGCCAAATACTTTGGAACTGTGTCGAGGCCTTCGGCACGCAGCAGATTGGTAAAGTTCTCATCGGCAATAAGCCTTCGTAGCGCCCCCGCGATAAATAGCAACCGCTCCTGCGACGCTGAAGCGCGGCGAACCATGATCTGTTGCCTCTGAACCTCTTTTTGATAAGCCCTGACGAGACTCGAGGTCGTAATGTCTGCTTTTTTCCTTGGCATGGCACGCGAGACCGAGCGTCCAAGTTGCTGTCGTTTTTGGATTAGCCGTCGGGCCTCCATTAGCTGTCGACCTCGTAGAGTGCCTGCTTCGTAGGCATCCTGAAGCGCTCCCTGTATAGCTTTATCGTCGTCGCCTGCATTGAAAATATACAACGCCGCGTTTAGCAGGCTGCTGAAATACGCCCCGATGCCCCTGTGTTGAGAAATCTTCGACCGCATAGAACGAGCCACAAGCGATTTTACGAGGTGGGCAAGGGGTCAGGCACCCTCAATTCGGTCAAGTTTCCGGCGCGAAACCAGTATTTCAGCAGCCTGTTAGTGGGATCTGCTCATTCTGGACAGCTACGAGAAGCCTCTCTTCGCCATGCTCGATCAGGATCAGGATGTCGCGGATATAGGCTGCGCTTAGCCCGATCTTCGATGCGATTTCGGTCGCGCCATACCCTTTGTCTTTGAGGAGTCGTATGCCACTTAAGAGTTCCAGCGCACGGTATTTCCTCCGAGCAATGTTCTCAGTGAGGCTCATGAGGAAGGCGTCCTCGTCGCTCGCAACGACAACGAGCGCGGGAATACGTGTCTCGCCGAGGGAGCGGAATGCCTTGAGGCGACCTTCACCGCAGATGAGCAGATACCGTTCAGCGCCGTCGTCTCCCGCCCGAGCAGCCACAGTGATAGGTTTTTTCAGGCCAATCGCTTTGATGTTCTCGACGATTTCTGAGAAAATTGCCTGATTGCGCTCGCGCGGATTCAACACGTCAATGCGCTCTATTGGGATCATGCGCAGCTCACGAGGCCGAATTGCCGTTGTCATGCGGCCCTCTTCATCCGAATGTGCGCAGCCATTCCGTAGAGATAATCGAGGGTTTCGAACCTGTAGCTTTCGATCTCTACTGCGTTTCGTTCTGCCAAGCTGAGACCACCACTAGAGAAGTCAATTCGAGGCAGGAGGTAGTAGTCCATCAGTTCCGAATTTGCGGCGTCCAAGCGAATTGCAACGGTGATGTCAGGGGCCAGGCCGGTATCAAAACGGATCTTCCATCTGCATGCGTTCTCAGCGATTCTTTGGCAGCGTGACAGAACGATCGAGACGCTGAACTCATGGTTCACATTGATGAGGTCTGTCGCTGGGTCTCTGAACACCCGGCCGCCGAGTTCTGCGATGTGACCTTCGACTTCTCCGATGACCTTTGGATGTAGCCGCCGGAGGACGCGATTGATTTCCAAGTAGCGGTAGTCCCGATTTGGTGTGTAGCCGACCAGCTGATAGGCCCGAAGAAGGCTACCAAATCGGTACATGTAGGCAGACGAGGAGGGCATGTCATCTGCCTCATCAATCACGATGCCGGACAGAAAGCCCCGGTGGCGGTAAAGCCCTCGCAATCGCTCGATGAGCTCTTCATCGCTGTATCGCCGCGACCGCGCCCTGATGATTCCCTGTGCTGTGTAGAACAAGTCGCGGTCCACAAGTGGCTCGAACGCGTTGTCCTTGCGAATCCACATCTCCGGCGTGTTGACCACACGGAGCTTTTTCAGCTTGAAAGACACCCGGTTGTAAACGTTGCTTCCGATGTACTTCTCGTTCGTCAGGACTTGATGGACTGTCGCACGCGTCCAGTCACGTCCGAGTTCGGTGCGGATCGATTGGCTGTTCAGCCGCTTGGCGATCTCCGATTCAACAAGGCCCTCTTCAATGAACCACTGGTAGACCGAACGCACGATGTCCACCTCAGACTTCGGTCCCGGCCGCAGAATGACGCGATCTGTTTGAAGGCTTTTCTGCTGGCCTCGCTCAAGGTTTCCTTTTTGTTCTCCCCCTTGATCCAGCAGGACGCGCCTGAGCCCGAAGCCCGCAGGCCCACCTTGCCTGAAGCCGAGTTCAATCAACCTGCACTGACCGGCGAAGACCTTGGTGGATAGCTCTCGGCTGTACTCTCCGGCCATCGCTCGTTTGACCCCTTTGACGATCGTCGAGACCGGAGATCCATCGTTTTCGAACTGCTCGGCGCAGTAGGCCACCTGGATACCCGCGCGGCGGCATATGTACTCGTAGTACGCGCTCTCGTCAGCATCCTGAAAGCGCCCCCACCGGCTGACGTCGTAGACCAAGATGAGGGTGAAGTCTGCGACTCCGGTTTGAACGTCTCGGATCAGACTCTGGAGTGCGGGTCGACCGTCAATGCGCAATCCACTCTTGCCCTCATCGGCATATGTCTTCACGATCTCGAAGCCGCGTTGCTTTGCGTACTCCCGGATCTTGTCGTTCTGGTTCCTTGTTGAGTACTGTTGGTGCTCGGTAGACATCCGCACGTATTCGGCCGCCTTGAGCTTGTGGGGAAGCAGAGCGTCGTCTGGTTCGGTCGACTTGTGATCCATCAGAAACCTTCCCATCTGCCAGACCAGGCACCGTGCGAGGTTACGAAGGGAGATTCCCCTCGGTGGCGAGAGCAACATATCAGTTCAATGCGCGCTGATCGATCACATCCTCTCTTTGCAAACTCATTTCGTGACTCGTGGCGCGTCGTTCCGGTCGGGCAGTGCGGTGATCTGCACGATCCACACGTCCATCTTGCGGCCTGGCTCGCCATCGAGACGTCGTATTTCGTAGAGTCCTGAGGGGGGTGATTTGAGAGCTGCGGCGTCCCCGTCGACTTGGAGGGGGACAGCGCGCCCGTTGCGTTCGCGCTGCTGCTGGCGATTCCTTTGCGTGTACGTGGTGTGCTCTTCTCGATACCGCTGCCAGTAGTCGGGGTTCCGCTCAGCCCACGCCCTGTTAGCGCGCGCCTGGTTCGAGAGATAGTCAGGATCGCTGCGCCGCTTTGCTTGCTGCCAAAGCCGTCGCCTTTCTTTTTGGCATTGGGGTTCGGTGCAATAGGACTGTCGGGGTGCCTGAGGCCTGGGCGTAAAGTCCGATCCACAAGCGTTGCACCAGCGGCTTTCCATCGCTGCTCCTCCCGCGCAGGAGCGCGATTCGGGAGGGCTTAGATGTGGATCTGTGTACCGAGGCGTTGCCCTCCACAACTCGCACAGACAGGGTTCTCGTCCTTGAGTATTTATGCGGGGCCGGTACTCATTGCTGAGGGTTCACCGCACGGGTTTCGATCCAATGCGTGTTTTCACCATGCATGAAGTTCTCAGACAGCACAATCAAGCGAAGACCCTTCCAAATTTCAGGTGCATCCGCGTACCACACGCCTCCATTGCGGAAGACGCCTCGGTCGTCGTGCCGCACCTCCGAGCTCCAACGCAGTCGGACCTCACGGGTCACGCAGATATGAAATTTTGCGGACATGGAGGGTGCTTCTTCAGAATGCATGCTCCGAATCATATTGAACACGGCACCGTTGACGCTTTGTAGCCGGCGGGGTTTTCGAGGTTCTCCTCGTTGCCTCTTTCTTCGAAATCGGCACGCTTGACCGCGCCGGCCAAAGCTTGCTTTCCGCAATTTTCAGCTCACGGGGCCATTCGCCTCCACCGGGCGATCCGCCGTGGGCCAGCGCAGGAGGGCCCCGTGTGTCGAGCAGGGATTGATCTAGGACGGCTTGTGGAATACCGTACGGATGCAAGGATTCCTGGCTCAAAAAGGAGTATTTCTTCACTATTCAGAAACCGCTGCCGCCGCCCGACGGCTACAACAGTTGGCTTGACTATGCCGTCGAAGCTTTTAGTACGAGGGATCCCTGGCTCGAAAGCCACTGGAAAACCTGCATCGATGAGAATGCAGTCGAGCTCGATCGGCACGAAATCCGAGAATCGGCGCGTTTAGAACTCCAAACGCTGCGAAAGGCCGCTGGCTTGCCTGATTCGTAGTCTGCGCAGACACGCGGGTTACCGCGGGAGGACCCTCCGCCAACTGCTCAGCCGCCGTTCGCCGCAACACCGGCATTCAAGACGGAGGTTTGTCGGCCTGTTCTCCCTCGCTTGAATGGGTGGCGAGGGCGATGCACACGGCGAGGTCTAGGGTTTTCTCGTCCGCTCGTTTCTTCAAAGTCATGTTGCCGGAGTGTCCGTTTGTTGAGTGGCGCGAAAGCGGAAGAATCGAACCTCCAGTGGCGCAGTCTTCGCGAATGCATTGGCGCACTTTCGGGAAAAGTCTTCAAAATCAAGGAGTTATGCGACCGTCGTCACGTACGTTTGCTGGCGTTCCGCAGGAACGCGCCCATTGAGTCCCCGAGCGCGCCGCCGACTCGGCCAGGGCAGGGCGTTCAGTCGCATGGCCTGGATCCGGCGGGCCGCATGGCAGGTTCGCTCAGCACCTCCGGCGTCAGCGCCGCGACGGCCTGGTAGTGGGTGAGAAACACCTGACCGCCCAGCTGGCGCAGGAAGTCGGTTCGCCGCAGCCGGTCCATCACCGGCCCCTTGACCTCGGACAGGTGTAGCGTGATGCCCGCATCGCGCAGGCGGTGCTCGATCGCCTCCAGGCTTTCCAGCGCGCTGGCGTCGATGGCGTTGACGGCCGAGCACTGCAGCACCACGTGGCGCAGTGCGGGCTGTGCGGCGACGGCGTCGTTCACATGGTCTTCCAGGCTTCGGGCATTGGCGAAGTACAGGCTTTCGTCCACGCGCAGGCTCAGCAGTGCAGGGCTGGTGCGCACGGCGTGGCGCAGCACGTTGCGGAAGTGCTCGGTGCCCGGCACCAGGCCCACGGTGGCGATGTGCGGTCGGCTGGTGCGCCACAGGTACAGCGCCAGGGACACGCCCACGCCCACCAGCAGCCCCGTTTCCACGCCCAGCGCCAGGGTCGCGAGCAGGGTGGCGGCCACGGCGGCGAAGTCCGGCTTGGAATAGGCCCAGGTGCGGCGCAGGATGCCGAAGTCCACCAGCGACAGCACCGCCACGATGATGGTGGCGGCCAGCGTGGCCTGGGGCAGGAAGTACAGCGCGGGTGTCAGGAACAGCGTGGCGAGCAGGATGCCGGCAGCCGTGAAGACGCCGGCCGCCGGTGTCTGCGCGCCGGCGTCGAAGTTCACCACCGAGCGTGCGAAGCCTCCGGTCACGGGGAAGCCGCCCGTGAACGCGGCGCTCAGGTTGCTGGCGCCGAGGGCGACGAGCTCCTGGTCGGGCGCGATGCGCTGGCGCCGCTTGGCGGCCAGCGTCTGGCCCACCGAGACCGATTCCACGAAGCCCACCACGCTGATCAGCAGTGCCGGCATGGCCAGGTCGCGCCACAGCGCCAAGTCCCAGCTCGGCAGTTTGAAAGCTGGCAGGCCCTGCGGAATGGCCCCCACGATCTTCATGCCCTGGGATGGCCAGTCCAGTCCCCAGGCCAACCCGGTGGTGACGGCGATGACGGCCACGGGGCCGGCCTTGGCGAGGAAGTCGGCCAGCCGCGGCCCCAGCCCCCAGGCGATCAGCAGCGGCTTGAGGCGCTTGCGCACCCAGAACAGGAAGGCCGTGGCGAGCATGCCGACGGTCAGCGTCAGCCAGTGCGTCTGCGCCGCCTGCCGCGCCAGGGCCAGCAGCAGGTCGACGAAGTTGTGCCCCTGCGCCTGCACGCCCATGAGGGTCTTCAACTGGCTGGCCGCGATCAGCAAGCCCGAGGCCGTGATGAAGCCCGAGATCACCGGGTGGCTCAGAAAATTGGCGATGAACCCCAGCCGCAGCAGCCCCATGGCCAGCAGCATGGTGCCCGACAGGAAGGCCAGCGTGATGGCCACCGGCCAGTACGCGGCCGAACCCGGTGGCGCGTGTTCGCCCACGGCCGCCGCGGTCATCAACGACACCACCGCCACCGGCCCCACGGCCAGCACGCGGCTGCTGCCGAACACCGCGTACAGCAGCAGCGGCGCGACGCTGGCGTACAGACCCGCCTCGGGCGGCAGGCCGGCCAGCAGCGCATAGGCCAGGCTCTGCGGGATGAGCATGATGGTGACGATCAGCGCCGCCACGGCATCGCCCGCGAAGGTGGCGCGGTCGTAGCGCCGGCCCCAGTCCAGTACCGGCAAGGAGGGCAGCAGACGCCGCCAGCCGCCCCGTGCCGCACGCGCCGCGCGCACCGCCGGTGTCTGCATCAGCCCACCATTTCGGGCTGGGCCAGCCATTCGCGGCCCTTGAGCATGCCGTCCCAGTAGAGCGGCGGCAGGATGCGCTCCTTCAGCAGCCAGGCCAGGGCCGAGGGGCGGGTGCCGTCGATCAGCCACTTGGGGAAGCTCGGCGCCAGCTTGCCGCCATAGGTGAACTCGGCCAGCACGATCTTGCCGCGCTCCACTGTCAGGGGGCAGGAGCCGTAGCCGTCGTACTGCGCATCGCCCTTGACCGTGCCGCGCGTGGCGAGCAGGTTGTGCGCCACCACCGGGGCCTGTTTGCGCGCGGCGGCCGCGGTCTTGGCGTTGCTGGTATTGGCGACGTCGCCCAACGCGAAAACGTTGGCGAACTGCTTGTGGCGCAGCGTACCCGGGTCCACGTCCACCCAGCCGGCGGCGTCGGCCAGCGGGCTGACGCGGACGAAGTCCGGCGCCTTCTGCGGCGGCACGGCGTGCAGCAGGTCGAACTCGCGCGTGATCCGCTCCGTGCTGCCGTCGGGCAGGGCGCGGCTGAAGACGGCCTTGCGCACCGGCCCGTCCACGGCGACCAGGGTCTCGCCGAAGTTCAGGCCGATGCCGTAGGCCTTCACGTATTCCATCAGCGCGGGCACGTAGTCCGCCACGCCGAACAGCACCGCCCCCGCGTTGCAGAACTGGATGTCGATGGCCGGCAGCACGCCGGCGCTGCGCCAGTGGTCGGCCGAGAGGTACATGGCCTTCTGCGGCGCGCCCGCGCACTTGATGGGCATGGGGGGCTGGCTGAAGATGGCGCGCCCGCCGCGCAGCCGGCGCACCAGTTCCCAGGTGTAGGGCGCCAGGTCATAGCGGTAGTTGCTGGTCACGCCGTTGCGGCCCAGCGCGTCGACCAGGCCTTCGATGCCATGCCAGTCCAGCTTCAGGCCGGGGCAGACCACGAGCTGCTCGTACTTGACGACGCGGCAGCCGTCCAGCACCACGGCGTTGCGCTCGGGCTCGAAGGCGGCCACGGCCGACTGGAGCCAGTGCACGCCACGCGGCAGCAGGCTGGCCATGGTGCGGGCGGTGCTGGCGGCGTCGAACACGCCCGCGCCCACCATGGTCCAGCCGGGCTGGTAGTAGTGGATGGTGGCGGGGTCGATGATGGCGATGTCCAGGCCCGGGCTGCGCGCCAGCAGGCTGGCCGCCACCGCGATGCCGGCCGCGCCGGCACCGACGATGACGACGGCGTGCGAGGCGTCGGCCACCTCCACCGGCGTCCTGCCGCCGTTGACGATGCGCCGCACCACGCCTTTGAGGTCGAAGCCGGCCTTGGACGCGCGCTCGATGATCTGCGGCAGCCCTGTCCCGCCCGCCTGCGACAGGGCCCACATCGTGGTCGAGCGCATGCCGGTGCGGCAGAACGCCAGCACGGGCTTGGGCAGCTCGGCCATCAGCGCACCGAATGCGACGCCATGCGCGTCGGCCACCTTGCCCGATTCGGCCGGCAGGTAGCGGGCCTGCAGACCCGCCGCCAGCGCGGCGCGCTCGATCTCGCCGAAGTTGGGTTGGTCGGCGCCTTCGCCATCGGGACGGTTGCAGATGACGGACTTGAAGCCGGCATCTCGCACGGCCTGAAGGTCTGCGGGCGTGATCTGAGGGGAGACCGACAGTGCGTCGGTGAGGGGGCGGATGTCCATGGGTGGTGTCTCCAGGTGGGATGCAAGGGGCGCGGCCGCTCTGCGGGCGGCCTGCGCGGGGTGGCGCGTCGAACTGCGTTCAGAGCGCGTCGAGCGGAATCTTGAGGTAGCGCGTGCCGTTGCTCTCGGGCTCGGGAAGCTCGCCCGCACGCATGTTCACCTGCACCGACGGCAGGATCAGCACGGGCATGGCCAGCGTGGCGTCGCGTGCGTGGCGCATGGCCACGAACTCGTCCTCGCTGATGCCGTTGCGTACATGCACATTCGACTCGCGCTGCTCCGCCACGGTGCTGATGTACTTCACCTCGCGCCCGCCGGGCTGGTAGTCGTGGCACATGTACAACCGGGTCTCGGGTGGCAGGCCCAGCACCTTGTTGATGGAGCGATAGAGCGTGCGCGCATCGCCGCCGGGGAAGTCGCAGCGCGCCGTGCCGTAGTCGGGCATGAACAGCGTGTCGCCGACGAAGGCGGCGGTCTGCACCGCGTCGCTGACGACATAGGTCATGCAGGCCGGCGTGTGGCCTGGCGTGTGCAGCGCGCGCACACGCAGTTCGCCGATGGCGAAGGTTTCGCCGTCGGTGAACAGGTGGTCGAACTGGCGGCCATCGTGCGCGAAACCGTCGCCTGCGTTGAACAGCGTGCCGAAGACCTTCTGCACGGTGGCGATGTGCTGGCCGATGCCCAGGCGGCCACCCAGCGCCTGTCGGATGTAGGGCACGGCCGAGAGGTGGTCGGCGTGCACATGCGTCTCCAGGATCCACTGCACAGTGGCGCCGAGTTCGCGCACGCGCTGGATCAGCCGGTCGGCGCTGTCGTGCGAGGTTCGGCCGGATTTCGGGTCGTAGTCGAGCACGCTGTCGATCACGGCGCATTGCTTCGTGGCCTGGTCGAGCACGATGTAGCTGACGGTGGAGGTCGCATCGTCGAAGAAGCCTTCGACCTGCAGGGTGCGGCGGGTGTTCATGGTCCTGTCCTCCGGTGGGCGGTTCAGCGGGGTGTGCGGCAGGTGTTGAGGCCGAGCAGGGTGTAGAGCGGGCAGTTGCCGATGGCCCCCGTCAACAGTGGCACCACGCCGATGTAGCCCCACATCCCGATGACACCCGTCGCGGCCATGGCGATGAGCGCCAGCCCGACAACGATGCGCAAGCTGCGGTCCAGAGTGCCTTCATTGGTCTTCATGTTTCTGTCTCCTGAGATGAGCGGCCAGGGCTGCACGAACGGCAGCCATGCCTGACTGTTATCAAGAGCCGTGCCAAACCGCGATGCCCCATGGAGTCTCTTGTAAGTCGATGATTTATAAAGATTAATTTCTTCGCCGGCCTGGTGAGCAGCAGCGGCGCAGGCCCTTGGAGCCAGGCTGGCAGTTTCTTGTGGCAGTGAATGGCATCGATGTGGCAGAAGTGGCAGTCCTCGCGCACAATCGCGGCATGCAGTCCCGTGCCCCCCGCGAACCCGCTGCGCTGGCAGCCACCGGCGCCGCAGCCCCGAGCCAGGCCGCGCAGCCCATGCAGGCCCTGCTGTCCTACCTGGAGCACGAGTCGCAGCCCATGATCGTGCTCGACCCGGACTACAACATCCTCGCCGCCAACACCGCCTACCAGCGCCAGTTCGGCGCCGTGGGAAAGCCGTACCTGGGCGACAAGTGCTACCGCGTCTCGCACCACTACGACGTGCCGTGCGACCAGGCCGGCGAGCACTGCCCGATGAAGAAGGCGCTGGAGATGAAAGGCCCGGACCGCGTGCTGCACATCCACCACACACCGCGCGGCCCCGAGCATGTGGACGTGGAGCTGCGGCCCATCCTGGATGCGCGGCGCGAGGTGGTGGCTTACGTGGAGCGCCTGGCGACGGTGCGCAGCGCTTCGGCGCGGCCCAGCGGCGAGGGGCTGGTGGGCCAGGCGCCGGCCTTCAACGCCGCGCTGTCGGCCGTGCAGCGCGTGGCCCCCTCGATGCTGCCGGTGCTGCTGCTGGGCGAGTCGGGCACGGGCAAGGAGCTGTTCGCCCGTGCGGTGCACGAAGCCAGTCCGCGCGCCGGCGGGCCCTTCGTCGTGGTCGATTGTTCGGGCCTGACCGAGACCCTGTTCGAGAGCGAGCTGTTCGGCTACGAGAAAGGGGCGTTCACCGGTGCGCATGCGCGCAAGCCTGGGCTGGTGGAAACGGCCAAGGGAGGCACGCTCTTTCTGGATGAAATGGGCGAGGTGCCGTTGGCGATGCAGGTCAAGCTGCTGCGGCTGATCGAGTCGGGCACCTTCCGCCGCGTCGGGGGTATCGAGACGCACCAGTCCGACTTTCGCCTGGTCGCGGCCACGCACAAGCCGCTGCACCAGATGGTGGCCGACGGGCGCTTCCGGCAGGACCTGTACTACCGGATCAGCGCCTTTCCCATCGATCTGCCGCCCCTGCGCGACCGGGTGTCGGACATCCCGCTGCTGGTGCATTCGTTCCTGCAGCGCGGGGACAGCGGCCAGCCCCGGTTGGTGGTGGATCCGGCGGCCATGGCCCGGTTGCAGGCGCATGCGTGGCCCGGCAACATCCGTGAGTTGCGCAATGTGCTGGAGCGGACCCGGTTGTTCGCCGACGACGGCGTTGTCCGCGTCGAGCACCTGCCGGCAATGCTGGGCGCGGTGCCGATGCCGCCCTCGCCGGGTGCCGCGCCTCCGCTCGCGCAGGGGGTGGGCCGTCGCGGCGAGATCGAGGACGCCACCATCCGCCAGTTGCTCGCCACCACGCGCGGCACACGCAAGGAGCTGGCGCGGCAACTGGGGTTGAGTGAACGCACGCTGTACCGGCGGCTCAAGGCGCTGGGGCTCGCCTGACCGCCGGCACGCCGAGGCAGGACCACCGGTCCGAAAAATGTCCGGCGCGCGTGCAGGTTTTCTCGGGCGGCCAGACTGCCCATGGTCGATCTGACATGACTGGTTCGTACCATCCAGGCGAATGAATACTTGTGTTTCAGCGGGGGCGTCATGACGCAGCGCGTTCCGGCCCTTCCGGGCTTGCCGTCGGAAGGGCGCCCTGCGAGGCGTCAGCCGGCATCTGCGCATCGCGAACCGGATGGTCCTGCTCGCCCGCACCCATTGCCGCATGCCTTCTTCCGGTCTGTCGTCGACCTTCGCGACGGGTCAGTTTTCGCCCAGGAGGCCTCGGTCCACGATGTCGCCGTCCTCGCGACTCGTCAAACGATGTCGCCGCTGGACGCTGAAGCGACGGAGCAGACGCTTCCGCACGTCGAACGGCGCTCGACGGAGATCGTCCTGGCGCGATGGGCCGAGCTCCCGGACGCACGACGCATCCTCGTCAACATGAGCGCCGATGCGTTCGTGGACGCCATGCGCAAGGATTCACAGGGCTGGCTGATGCAGGCGCTCGCAGCGCTGGACATTGCGGCCGACAGGCTGCTGATCGAGATCACGGGGCCGGGCCGGCCGTGGGACGGCGCCGTGCTGAACGATGCGGTGAAGGTGCTCCGTGCCGCCGGTGGGCGGCTCTCCCTCGGCGACGAGGGGGCCGGACACGCCAGCTTTCGGTCCTGGTGCGAACTCGAACCCGACTACGTGCGGATTGGAAGGCAATGGATCACCGACGTTGCCATCGACCCGCGCAAACGAACGATCGTCCGCGGTATCTGCGAGGTTGCGGCAGAGTTCGGCACACAGCTCATTGCCGAAGGGATCGACGCCAACGCCGATCTGCAGGTGGTTCTGAGTCTGGGCATCCCCTATGGGCAAGGCAAGCATGTGGCGCGAAAAGCCGATAGTCGGAACATCGCATCGCCGCCAGCCGGCAGGGCCCGTGACCTCGAGGCCGGCGCGGACCTCGTACCCGTCGATTCAGGCTGGCGCCGACCTGCGGCCCTGCAGAACTTCGCGGTCATCCAGGCCCCCGCCCTGACGTGGCGCACCACCAATGACGAAGTCGCTGCGATGTTCCAGGGGCGCCCGCAACTGCATGCCTTGGCGGTCGTCGAGGACGCCCGCCCGGTCGCTTTGATCCCGCGTCAGCAGTTCATGGACCAGTACGCGCGCCTCTACTTCCGGGAAGTGCACGGTCGGAAGGCATGCCTGGATTCGGCGAACCCGGCACCCTGCGTGATCGAGCGCGACGCGTCCATCGAGGCGCTCGCCAGCGTGCTGACTTCCAGCGATCAGCGCTATCTCAGCGAGGGGTTCATCGTCACCGAAAAGGGGCGTTACGCTGGCCTCGGTACGGGCGATCAGCTGGTTCGCGTGGTCACGGAAACCCGGCTGGAGGCCGCCAGGCACGCGAACCCCCTGACTTTCCTGCCCGGCAATATCCCCGTCAGTCTTCATATCGACAGGCTTCTTGCCGGAGGGGTGGCATTCGTGGCCTGCCACGCAGACCTCGACAACTTCAAGCCGTTCAACGATCGGTATGGCTTCGCCCGGGGCGACGAGATGATCCGGCTCACCGCGAGATTGATCCTTTCGCATTGCGACTCGCACCGTGACTTTGTCGGTCACCTCGGGGGCGACGATTTCGTGATCGTCTTCCAGAGCGTGGATTGGCAGGTTCGCTGCGAAGCCATCATCCAGATCTTTCAGAAAGAGGCCTGCGCCTTGCTCGATGAAGACGCTCGCATCGCCGGGGGATTCGACGCCGAGGATCGGCATGGCGTGCGGCGGTTTTTCCCCTGCACCACCATCTCCATGGGCGCTGTCGTTGCAGCTCCCGGGGTCTACCAGCGTGCAGAAGAAGTGGCGATGGACGCTGCGACTGCGAAACACGACGCCAAGCTTTCGCCGTCGGGAATTGCGGTCTGCTTTGCGGGCACGGGGGACGTCGCTCGGGTGCGTTGAACCCGCAGGGGGTCGAGTCATGGGGCGTGCATCCCCACCGGTCTTCGACCGGCGGCCTGGTCGGTGCGTTCATGCGGTTGTCTTCACCGAGCGTCGGAACCAGAGGGCCATTCACCGGTCGCCTCGCCCAGGCTCCCGACGACCAGGTCCAGGAACGCGCGCAACCGTGCCAAGCCGCGCAGGTCACGGTGGTAGGCGAGCCATACATCCCTGCTCGGGGGCGGTGGGTGAATGTCGTGTCTCTCGATGCCGGGAAAACGGTCGCCCAGCAGCGTGGGCAGCACGGCAAAACCTGCCCGCAAGGCGCACATGCGAGCCTGCACATCGCGGTTGTTGCTGCCCACCGCGAACGTGGCCGCCGGAAAGGTATTCCTCAGCCAGTGCACATCGGGAAGGTCTTCGAGCGCCGAGTCGAGGGTGATGAGCTGGATGCCGATGCCATCGCCCACCGTGGGCGGAGGCACGCCTGCAGGGCCATACAGCGCGTAACGCATCTGCATCAGCTTTCGCTGCACCACCTCCGGACTCTCCGACGGCCGAATCCGGAATACGAGTTCGGCCTCCCGCCGGGCCAGGTCGAGAAAACGCGAATCCGTGATGAGGTCGATGCGCACACCCGGGTGCAGCGCTGTGAATCGCGCCACCACAGGCGACAGAACATGAAGACCAAACCAGTCTGAACACGACACGCGCAGAAGCCCCCGCAGTTCAGCGCCTTGACCTGCCAGTTGTCGCTCGATGGCAAGCGCCTCTTCTTCCATCCGCTCTGCGTGCAGCAGTATCGAGGCGCCTTCGTCCGTGAGTTGGAACCCTTCGCGCCCGCGCTGGAACAGCGTTTGGCCAGTCGACGCCTCCAGTGCTCGTATGCGGCGCCCCATCGTCGGCTGCGACATCCCCAGCAGATGTGCTGCGCCGCTCAGGGAGCGTGAACGAGCAACTGCCAGAAAGATGCGGATGTCGCCCCAGTCCCCGAGTGCATTCATAAATGAATGAAGAGAGTTCAATACTGTGAATTTACATTCAAATGTGAAGAGCCCAAAGTGAAGTCCTCGATTCACCCCACCGCTTCAAGAAGGACTTCCTCATGCCCCGCTCAGTCGTTCCCTCCACCATGCAAGCCGCCATTGTTCGCGAAGCGAACGGTTCTTTCGACGTCGTCCACCGTCCGGTTCCAGATGTCTCGCCGGGGCATGTTCTCGTGCGTATCGCCGCCAGCGGCGTCAACCCGCTGGACACGAAGATCCGAGCCGGGGTGGCCGCGCATGCCAGGCACCCGCTTCCCGCGGTCCTCGGCATGGATCTCGCAGGGGTGGTCGTCAAAGTCGGCGCCGGCGCGACTCGTTTCCAAGTGGGGGACGAGGTCTATGGTCTGGTCGGCGGCGTGGGCGGGCTGCAAGGCACCTTGGCCGAGTACGCTGCGGTAGACGCGGCGCTCCTCGCGCACAAGCCGAAAAGCCTGGCCTTGCGGGATGCGGCGGCCCTCCCGTTGGTCGCCATCACCGCCTGGGAAGGCTTGATCGACCGCGCTCGAACGCGTGCGGGTCATCAGGTGCTCGTTCATGGCGGCGCGGGCGGCGTCGGGAGCGCGGCCATACAGATCGCCCGTGCATTCGGCGCCGACGTGTACACGACCGTGGCACCTGCACAGTTCGATGTGGTCAGTTCGCTGGGCGCCACGCCCATCGACTACACGGCTTCGGCGCCTGCCGACTACGTTCTTGAGCACACGGCGGACGAGGGGTTCGATGTGGTGTACGACACGGTGGGCGGAGCCACGCTCGATGCGTCATTCCATTCGGTTCGCCGGTACACCGGGCACGTCGTGAGCGCACTGGGGTGGGGTACCCATGCCCTGGCTCCGTTGTCTTTCCGCGGGGCCACCTATTCAGGCGTGTTCACGCTGATGCCGATGCTCAGCGGCAAGGGCCGCGCCCACCACGGAGAAATCCTGACCGAGGTCGCCAGGCTGGTCGATGCGGGTCAGCTTCGCCCCCTCGTCGACATCCGGAGATTCACGCTCGACCAGGCGGGTGATGCGCACGCTCGCGCAACCGGCGGCCAAGCCATCGGCAAGGTCGTTGTCGACATCCCTTGAGTGAAGTGTGCGGCGCCGTGCCCTCAGCGCAGCACGAGCGCCGCGATCACGCAGGCGATCACCACCAGGGCGGCGATCGTGAGGTTGCGGCGCCAGCCGTTGCGGTACTGTTCCTGCTGCTCGAGGCGGCTGCGCAGCGTCAGCTCGCCCAGACGCGAGGGCACGGTGTCGAGTTCGTCGTCGTAGTGGCCGCCGTGGAAAAACTTGGACATGAAAATGGCTCAGCAGGCAGACCCGCGGCGTTCGGCACGCTGGGCGGGGGGCGTTGAAAAGAGGCCGCTTGCGCGGCGCCGAAGAGGATTTGGAAACGGTCGTTAACCAGCCCAAATTCTGTAACAAAGCCGCCCGTTTGTAGTACCGATGTTTTCATTTTCGTGTGCATTTCCTTGGTTTCGTGAATTTATGCACATGCGAATGGGGTCGGCGCGCCTCGCGTGCCGCGGTCGGGCCGAACCGGTGAAGACGCCGCTGCGCGTGCGGTTCGAGGGGGAGGGCGTCGGCTCGTCTGACGCGATGGGTGCGCCCCTTTGGCGCTGCCGAGGCTGCTGTCGGGGACGAGGTGCTTCGAGGAAGCGCGGGGCCCGGCCCGGAGAGTGCGTCACCGAGCGAACTGGACGGTCTTCCAGGCCCTGATGGCGCCATGCGTCCGAGCGGGTGGGTGAGATGCTTGCGGTGTCCCGGGCTCGTCCCGATCCCGAGTTCGGCCACCCTTGGAGCGACGCCATGAACACCCGCCATGCCCCACTGCAACCGCAAGACCCCTTCGCTGCCAAGCTGGGCGTGTACGTCGTGCGCGTGGGCGTCGTGATGACCCTCGTGGGGGTCGTTGCGTCGTTCTTTCGCGGCTGACCGCCGGGTCCGTCGCGGCGCCCGGCCGCGACGCCGGCCCGGGGCCGAGGCGCCTGCGCTTCAGCCGAAGCTGGCGGTGCTGCTTTCGCGCATGTGGCGCGCGGCCATCAGGATGGACATGTGAGCCTGCTGCAGGCCGCTGCTCTTGTCGTCGGCGGCCACTGTCAGCATGGGCTTGTTGTCGAGTCGAAAGCTGCACAGCAGCAGCTTCGACGCGGCGAGCTTCACGATCTGCGACAGCGACATGCTGGCCAACAGTTCGGCCAGTTCAGGGCCGATGCCCAGGCGAAACATCGCGGCTGCCTTGTCCTGCTTCACCAGCTTCTGCGCCAGGAGCATGTAGGCCAGATTGATGTCGCCGATTTCCTTGTGCACCTCGGCCGCTGCGCCGCTGTCGTTCGAATCGATATCCACTTGAAACTCCGTGTTGAACCAACTGAAGTAAGTAGACCATCGAGAGTTTTACATTTGTTAACCATCCAGTAGGCGCAGCCCCAAAGCGTGTGAAACAACACGTTTTTTGTCGGCGCGGTCCTACAAGAATCGTGCTTGAACCCGAAAAGTAGTGCATATGGATTACCTGGTGGCGCCTCGGTTCGAGCGCCTTCGGCGCGGAGCCCGAGCGGAACGCGGGGTTTTACTAGTCCCGAAGTACACATGGGTACCGCAGCGCGGCGCGTGGCACCTTGGTGCTTCGAGCCATGGCGACGGGACCGCACAATGGCGCGCATGACCGATCGCATGGAAGGTGTGTTTCGACAGGTGGCGGGGCTTTGGATTGCCCCGGAGCCCGCCGTTCCCGAGCCGTGGCGGGCCGGACCCCGGCCGTGTGTGGACCACGACACGGTGGACTACGAGGGTCTTGCCGACTTTCTGGCCAGGCACTTCTGCTGCGGGGAGAGCGTGGTGCTTCGGCTGCCGGACGACACGGTCGACCCTGTCACCGTGCATCCGCGATTGCGCGGTGGGCAGCCCGAACTCGCCCGCTGCCACGATTTCGCCGAGCGGCTGCTTCATGCCGCCGTCGATGGTGCGAACCCGATCGCGGTCCGGCATGCATGGGACGCGCTGCACCGCCACAAGGACCGTCGCTCTGCGCCGCCACCGGTCCTGCTCATGTTCCTGCTCGAAGGCTCGTTCGAGGCGGTGACGATCTGGCATGCCCAGGCCTCGATGCGGCTGGGCATTCGTGCGGCCGATCTCAGCGTGCTCCTGTCGGGCGACATGAAGGCGAGCGACCACGACGGCCAGCTCACGGACGAACTGCGCGCCGAACTCGAGCGCCATTTCGGCGTGCCTTACCAGCGCCACTGCAGGCTGTCGAAAATGGTCTCGACCCCGCCACCGGCCTGGGCGACCGGCGCGGTCCAGGCCTGACCCTAGCGCGGCGCCAGCGAATAGCCTTTCAGGAGGCTCGCGGTGGTCTCCACCGCAGCGACATGCTGTCGCACATGGTGGCTCACGGTGGTCAGCAGTTCGTATTCGCCGCACACCAGGCGCCGGGTGGACCCGGGGGCGCCGTCGGTCAGGTCCTGCGGGAAGGCGATGCTCCAGTACGGCCAGTCGGCGGGAAGCAGGTCGATGTCGTAGGCCTCCGCCAGGGCGTAAGCGGCAATGGCGGCAGCCTCGAGGAAGCTGTGGTCGGGCTGCGCCGCAGGGACGTTGATGCGTTCCACGAAGGTCAGGGCGAAGACCACGCGGGCATCGAGATCCAGCCGCTGGTCTGCGATCTCCGCCTCCAGGAAGCGCGGCGCCGAGCGGTCCGCGCCGGAGATGCGGTGCCCGCAGATCGCGTGCACCACACCGTCCTCGCGCACGACGAACAGCTTCTGCGGGTGGCGCCCGGGCGCCTTGGCATAGGCGTCCAGGACATCGCCGAGTCGACGGCGGCGGGCCGCGTCGCCATAGAGCCGTGCCGGCGCATGGCCGAAGCGAAGCAGGGCCAGGTGCGCGGCGTCGTCGATCGATGTGGGGCCCTGATGGCGCGTGAGCTTCTTCAGGTCGGTGTCGACCGTGCGCAGCACGGCCTCGACGGCGCTGAGCGGTTGCCCGGTGAGGGCCGCGAGGGCTGCGGCCACGGGGTGCGGATCGCCGGGAACGTCACGGATGATGGGGTGAAGCGAGGGTGCGTTCATCGAGGGGTGGCAAGGGTCGGCGGCAGGTCGGCCCGCGAGCGGGAAGCACAGTCTCTTCGGTTTTCTTCTGTGTACCAAGGCTACCGCGAAGACCGTCCGGTCAAACGTCCGAACAGACCCTGGATCCCCCCTGCCCACGACCGATGGTTTGTCACCATCACCGCACGCCGATACCTCGCGCTGCTGGCCTCGGCAACCGGTCCGTCAGCGGGGCCTGCCGCCGCAGCGGCTACACTCCGCGCCGCATGAGAGCCGGTCCCCGGCCCTGCCGCCATGGGCAACCTGGCGAATTCATCTCAGGAAATATTCAGTGAACCGTATCGAACTCGTCGAGAAAATCGCCTCCACCCACAACACCAGCAAGGCCGAAGCGGCCCGCATCCTGGAAACCATCACGGGCGCCATCGTCGGCGCGGTCAAGAAGGGCGACCCCGTGCAACTCGTCGGCTTCGGCACCTTCAAGCAGGTCGCACGTGCTGCACGCTCGGGCTTCAACCCGCAGGCCGGCACCAAGATCAAGATCGCCGCGCAGAAGGTGCCGAAGTTCGTTCCCGGCGCCGCGTTCAAGGCGGCCGTGGACCCGAAGGCCGCCAAGCGCAAGGCCGAGAAGGCCGCTGCAAAGCCGGTCGCCAAGAAGGCCGCTCCGGCCAAGAAGGCCGCGGCCAAGAAGTGAACGCGTGAGTGATGTCGGCGGAAGGTCCGTCGGCATTCGGAAGACGGCCCTGCGGGGCCGTTTTTCATTGGGTGCGTGCTCGCTGTCGCGTCCATGACCGGGTCTCGCGGGGGATGCCGGCACCATCGGCCGCTGCGGATGCCTGCGCATCCCGTCAAAGGAAGACCCGATGGATTTCAGCCTCACGCCTACCCAGACCGAACTGCAGGCGCGCACCCGCCGCTTCATCGCCGACGAGGTGATCCCGATGGAGCGCGATCCGCGCCAGGGTTCGCACGGGCCGAGCGAGGCGCTGCGCGACGACCTGGTGGCGCGTGCCCGCGCGCACGGCCTGCTCACGCCCCACGCCTCGAAGGAACACGGCGGCCTCGGCCTGTCGCATGTCGACAAGGCCATCGTCTTCGAGGAGGCCGGCTATTCGCCACTCGGCCCGGTCGCGCTCAACATCCACGCGCCCGACGAAGGCAACATCCACCTGATGGAGGAGGCCGCCACGCCCTCGCAGAAGAAGCGCTGGCTGCAGCCGCTGATCGACGGCCACATCCGCTCCTGCTTCTGCATGACCGAGCCGCCGCCCGGCGCCGGCTCCGACCCGTCGATGATGCAGACGCTGGCGGTGCAGGACGGCGACCACTACGTCATCACCGGCCGCAAGTGGTTCATCACCGGCGCCACCGGCGCGGGCTTCGCGATCATCATGGCGCGCATGGAAGACGGCCGGGCCACCATGTTCCTGGCCGACATGGACCAGTCGGCCATCGTGGTGGAGCGGCAGATCGACGCCATGGACAGTTGCTTCACCGGTGGCCACGGTGTGGTGCGCTTCGACGGCCTGCGCGTGCCGGCCGACGACGTGCTCGGTGCCGTCGGCGAAGGCTTCCGCTATGCGCAGGTGCGGCTTGCGCCCGCGCGTCTCACGCATTGCATGCGCTGGCTCGGCCAGGCGCGCCGCGCGCACGACGTGGCCAGCGCCTACGCCCGTCAGCGCCAGGCCTTCGGCCAGCCGCTGGTCGAGCACGAAGGCGTGGGCTTCATGCTGGCCGACAACGAGATGGACCTGCACACCGCGCGGCTGGCCATCTGGCATTGCGCCTGGGTGCTCGACCAGGGCGGCAAGGGCCGGCACGAATCGAGCATGACGAAGGTGATGTGTTCCGAGGCCGAATGGCGCGTGGTCGATCGCTCGGTGCAGATCCTCGGCGCCAGCGGCGTGTCCGACGAGAGCATCGTCGCGCGCATCTTCAAGGACATGCGCGCCTTCCGCGTCTACGACGGCCCGTCGGAAGTGCACCGCTGGAGCATGGCGAAACGGATCGCGCGCGGCTAGGCGATCCGTCGGCACGGTGACAATGCTCTCCATGAAAAAAACAGAGACACCCGCCGAATTCGACCCGGCCCGCCTGCGCGACTTTCTGCGCCGGGCCATCCCCGGCCTCGACGGCGAGATGCGTCTCGCGCGCATCGGCGGCGGCCAGTCCAACCCCACCTTCTTCGTCGACTTCGACAACCGCGCGCTGGTGCTGCGCAAGCAGCCGCCGGGCGAACTGCTGCCGTCCGCCCATGCGGTGGACCGCGAGTTCCGCATCCTGCGCGCGCTGGCGGGCACCGACGTGCCGGTGCCCGACGCAGTGCTGTACTGCGACGATCGCAGCGTCGTCGGCACCCCTTTCTACGTGATGGACAAGCTCGACGGCCGGGTGATGTCGACGTATGCGCTGCCGCAGATCGCGCCCGCCGAGCGGCGCGCCTACTACCTCGCGATGGCCGAGACGCTGGCGAAGCTGCACCGGGTCGACCTGGCCGCCGCCGGCCTCGGCGACTACGGCAAGCCGGGCAACTTCTTCCAGCGCCAGATCACGCGCTGGATCCGCCAGTGGGAAGCCTCGCGCACCCGCGAGGACGCGAACATCGACCGCCTCGTCGCCTGGCTGCCCGCGAACATTCCGCCGGGCGACCAGACCACCATCGCGCATGGCGACTTCCGCTTCGGCAACCTGATGTTCCATCCGACCGAGCCACGCGTGATCGCGGTGCTCGACTGGGAGCTGTCCACGCTGGGTCATCCGCTGGCCGACGTGGCCTACAGCTGCATGGCCTGGCACACCGGGGCCGACGAGTTCGAGGGCATGCGCGGCCTCGACCTGGCGGCCGAAGGCATCCCGACGCAGGCCGAGTACGTCGCGCACTACCAGCGCAGCGGTGGCTGCGCCGAGCCGGTGACGAACTTCCACCTGGCCTTCTCGCTGTTCCGCTTCGCCGTCATCCTCGAAGGCATCGCGGCGCGTGCGAAGCGCGGCAGCGCGGCCGCCGAAGATGCGGTGCAGGTCGGCGCGCAGGCGGCCGGCTTCGCGCGCCGCGCGGTCGCGCTGATCGACTAGGGTCTGGGCCTGCGGCGTGCCAGCCCCAGGATGTCGGCCCCGAAGGAATAGACCAGTGCCGCCAGCCCGGCCCCGGCGATCACGCTGGCCCACCCCCGCGTGACGATGGGTCCGAGGCAGACGATGAGCGTGACGATCTGCACCACGCACACCGTCTTGCGCCGCGCGTTCGGCGGCAGGGGCGCCGCGAGCCAGGGCCACGCGCTGGCCGCGAGCACGAAGGCATAGCGCATCGCGCCGGCCGCCAGGATCCAGGCACCGGTCTTGTCGAGGGCCAGCACCAGCACGCTCAGCACGGCGATCAGCAGCGCATCGGTCTCCATGTCGAAGCGTGCGCCGAAGTCACTGGCCTGACTGCGTCGGCGGGCGATGGGGCCGTCGGCGGCGTCGAGCAGCGCGGTGACAGTGGCCAGCGCGACGGCGCACCAGGCCAGCATCGGCGTCTGCAGCGCCGGCTCGCCGACACCCGCGGCCAACAGGGCGACGAACGCGAGGCGCAAGAGCGTGATGCCGTTGGCGGCGCCGAAGCGCCACTGCGGCGCGTGCGCCGGCAGGGCGTGCCACACGAAGGCCGACGCGGCACCGAACACGGCGATCGCCTTCGGCACGAACCAGGCGCCCAGCCCGGCCCATGCCGTGATGCCGGCCGCGATGGCGACGAGCCCGAGGCCGGTGCATGCCAGCGCGAACGCCGCATCGCGCTGAAGCGGGTCGTATGCGCCGGTGCGGCGCGGTCGCGGTGGGGCTGCGTGGGTGCGCATCGTCTTCACTAAGATCGGTCATCGCCGAATCGGCCAGCGTCCGGGCGCCGCCCTCGCGGCCACGAAAAGAGCATGCCAGCAATTCATCCTCCTGTGGTGTCCGATGATTTCCGCGCCTGCTGGACCGAGGCGCCCGGCCGCGCCGCGGTTCGCAGCGGCACGCTCGCGCCGGCCGCCGAGGGCGACGTGCGGGTGCGCACCCTGCACAGCGCCGTGAGTCGCGGCACCGAGCTGCTGGTGTTCAACGGCGAGGTGCCCGAGAGCGAACACGCGCGCATGCGTGCGCCGTTTCAGGAGGGCGATTTTCCCGCACCGGTGAAGTACGGCTATGCCAGCGTCGGCGTCGTCGAAGCGGGGCCGCCCGCCTTGCAGGGCTGTGCCGTCTTCTGCCTCTACCCGCACCAGACGCGCTACGTCGTGCCGCAGAGCGCCGTGCATCCCTTGCCCGACGGGCTGCCGCCTGCGCGGGCCGTGCTCGCGGCCAACATGGAGACGGCGGTCAACGCGCTGTGGGACGCCGCGCCGCGTGTCGGCGACCGCGTCGCGGTGGTCGGCGGCGGCGTGGTGGGCCTGCTGGTCGCGTGGCTGGCGTCGCGCATGCCGGGCGTGCGGGTCGAGCTCGTCGATGTCCGTGCCGAGCGGGCAGCGGTCGCGGCGCACCTGGGCCTGGCCTTCTCCACACCCGACGCTGCAACGCCCGAGGCCGACCTCGTCGTGCATGCCAGCGGCCAGCCTGACGGGCTGGTGACCGCGCTGGGTCTCGCGGGATTCGAGGCCACCGTCCTGGAGCTGAGCTGGTACGGCCGCCGCGCCGTGGCGCTGCCGCTGGGCGAGGCCTTCCATGCCCGGCGCCTGACGCTGCGCAGTTCGCAGGTCGGGCACGTGGCGACCGCGCAGCGCAGCCGCTGGACGCACGCGCGGCGCATGGCGCTCGCGCTGTCGCTGCTGCGCGACCCGGCGCTCGACGCCCTGGTCACCGACGTCGCGCCCTTCGACGATCTGCCGCAGGTGCTCGCGCGCCTGGCCGCCGGTGCGCCCGACACGCTGTGCCAGCGCATCGACTATTCCTGAACCCTCCTTCTCCGAAAGACTGCCGCCATGTACAGCGTCAACGTCCGCGACCACTTCATGATCGCCCACAGCTTCCATGGCGACGCCTTCGGGCCGGCCCAGCGGCTGCACGGTGCTACCTACGTGGTCGACGCCGAATTCCGCCGCCGTGCGCTCGATGCCGACGGCATGGTGGTCGACATCGCCCTGGCCACCGAGGTGCTGCGCCGGGTGCTGGGCGAACTGAACCTGCACAACCTCGACGACGACCCGGCCTTCGCGGGCCAGAACACCACGACCGAGTTCCTGGCGCGCGTGGTCTTCGAGCGCATTGCCGCCGCGATGGCGGCCGGCGAACTCGGTGCGCATGCCGGTGGGCTCGAATCGCTGCGCGTGCGGCTCAACGAATCGCACGTCGCCTGGGCTGCCTACGAAGGCCCGTTGTCGGCGACGGACCCCGCACCCTGACCGGCGCTGCACCCGCATGCCGCGCGACTGCATCTTCCTCGTGCCCGGCGACTGGGACAGCCGCACCGGCGGCTACCTGTACGACCGCCGCATCGTCGACGGCCTGCGGGCCGCGGGGTGGCGCGTCACGCGGTGCTCGCCGGGCGATCGCTTCCCGCTGCCCGACGCTGCCACGCACGAACAGGCGCAGCGCGTGATCGACGCATTGCCCGACGGTGCGCTGGTGGTGGCCGATGGGCTCGGCTTCTCGGCCTTGCCCGACCTGGTCGAGCAGCATGCGCAGCGCTTGCGGTGGGTGGCGCTGGTGCACCACCCGCTGGCCTTCGAGTCGGGGCTGTCGTCGGCCGAGCAGTCACGGCTCTTCGACAGCGAGCGGCGTGCCCTGGCCTGCGCGCGCCAGGTGGTCGTGACCAGCCCAGCGACCGCGCAGGCGCTCGCCGCCTTCGACGTGCCGGCCGAGCGCATCACGGTGGTTGAGCCCGGGACCGATCGCGCGCCCCAGGCGACCGGCGGTGGTGCGGGCGCCGGTGCCCTGTCGCTGCTGTGCGTGGCGACCGTCACGGCGCGCAAGGGCCACACGGTGCTCCTCGAGGCGCTGGCCGGCCTGCAGGACCGGGCGTGGCAGTTGCACTGCGCCGGCAGCCTGGCGCGCGACGACGCGACGGTCGCTGCGGTGCGCGCTGGCGTCGCGCGCCACGGCCTGGCCGAGCGCGTCACCTGGCACGGCGAAGTCGATTCGCGGGCGCTCGAGGCGCTCTACGCGCAGGCCGACCTGTTCGTGCTGCCGTCCTTTCACGAGGGCTACGGCATGGCGCTGGCGGAGGCGCTGGCGCGCGGCCTGCCGATCGTCAGCTGCACGGCCGGTGCCATTCCCGACACCGTGCCGGCCACCGCCGGCGTGCTGGTCCCGCCCGGCGATGCGCAGGCGCTGCGCGGTGCCCTGCAGCGCCTGATGGACGACGCGGCGGAGCGCGCCGCGCTGGCGGCCGGTGCGCATGCAGCGGCGCAGCGCCTGCCGAACTGGGACGACGCCGGCGCGCGCTTCGCGGCCGTGCTCGATGCGGTGGCGCCATGAGCGGCTTCAGCGCCGATTGGCTGGCGCGGCGCGAGCCCTTCGACCACGCGGCGCGCGCATCGGCCGCCGCCGCGTTCGACTGGAAGGCCCTCGCCACGCAGCTGCGTGGCGAAGGCACCGGCGATGCCGCCATCACCGTGCTCGACCTGGGTTGCGGCACCGGCGCCAGTCTGCGCGAGGTCGCGCCGCGTCTTGGCGGCACGCAGCGCTGGCGGCTCGTCGACCACGATGCGGCCCTGCTGGCTGCGGTGCCCGGGACGTTGACGCGCTGGGCGCATGCGCAAGGCTGGCAGGTTCGGCCGCAGGGAGAGGCAGCGGTGCTGCGCATCGACGGCGGCGGTCTTCGCCTTGACGTCGAATGGCTCCATGCGGATATCTCCGCGGGCTTCGGCGCCTTGCCTGTCGATGGCACGCAGCTCGTCACCTGCTCCGCCTTGCTCGATCTCGTGTCGCAGCCCTGGCTCGAGGCGCTGGTGGCGCGCTGCGCGGGCGGCGGCGCCGCCGTGTGCTGGGCGCTCAGTGTCGACGGCCGTCTCGCGTGGGCCGATGCGGATGCCGACGACGCGCTGGTGCACGAGGCCTTCCGCGCGCACCAGCGCCGCGACAAGGGCTTCGGCACGGCGCTCGGGGACGCTGCGGTGGAGGCGGCCACGCAAGTCCTCACGGCCGCGGGCTATTGCCTCCACGCAGCCGAGAGCGACTGGGTCGTCGATGGCAGGTGCGGCGCGGCCGATCGCGCGATGCTGCAGGCCCTGATCGAGGGCTTCGTGAGTGCCGCGATCGAGCAATGCCCGATGCACACGACGCGCTGCGACGCCTGGTGCGCGCGTCGTCTCGCCACGCTGGGCGCGACGCGCCTGCGCGTGGGCCATGTCGACCTGATCGGTTGGCTTTCGCCGAACGCAGGGCGCGGCGAGGGCTGAGCCTCAGGGCCGCCGCACCGCGAGCGCCTGCCGCGACCAGTACGGCCCGTTCAGCCTGTCGAGCCGCACGTCGCCGCCGCTCGACGGCGCATGCACGAACTGTCCGTTGCCCACGTAGATGCCCGCATGCGTGGGGCGGCCGCCGCCGAAGAGCACCAGGTCGCCGGTCTGCAGGTCGCTGGCGCCCACGGGCTGGCCGAAGTCGGCGAGCTGCGCCACGGTGCGCGGCGGGGCCACGCCGGCGCTGCTGCGGTAGACGTAGTTGATGAGGCCGCTGCAGTCGAAGCCGCCGTCGATCGTGTTGCCGCCGTAGCGGTAGGGCGTGCCGACCAGGCCGAGCGCATGGATGGCGATGTCCTGTGCCTGCGTCGGCGTGAGGGCGCTGTAGACGACGGGTGTGCGGCCCTTCGGTGCGGGGGCGCTCGCACAGCCCGCCAGGACGAGGCCGGCGCTGACGAGGGCGGCACGCAGAAGGGCGTCGGTCAGGGCGTGCTTGACGATCATGCTCGGATGGTAAGCGCGAGCCCGCGCATTCGTCGGCTCACTTGCGCGGGAACTGCACGCGCGCCGCGCGCGTGATGGCCGCCACGCAGGGATGCGTGATGCGCCGCTCCGCCGAGATGCCGAAGAACTCCTCGACGAGTTCCGAGGCACGCCCCATCACTTCCACGCCGTACTGCGCGCAGGTCTCGTCCTCGAGCGCGGTGGGTGACATGAACACGCCGCGGCCCTCGCCGCCGAAGGCCTTGAGCAACGCGGCATCGTCGAATTCGCCGATCAACCGGGGGCGCAGGGCATGCTCGGCCAGCCAGAGGTCGAGCCGCTGCCGCATGGCGGAGCCCGAGCCCTGGATGAGCATCGGCGCGCCGTCGAGGCACTGCGGGAAGGGCTGTGTCAGTGTGCGGCGCAGGGCCGGTGCGGCGAAGAAGCTCATGGCGGTGGTGCCCAGCGTGTGGTTGAAGGCCTTCACGCTGGTCTGCTTGCCCATGGGCTCGTTGGCGATCACCAGATCGAGCCGCTGCACCGACAGTTGCCCGAGCAGGTCGCGGAAATGGCCTTCGTGGCAGATGAGCCGCACGGGCTCCGAGACGGAGAGCGCCGGTTCCAGCAGACGGTACGCCATCGCCTTGGGCACGGCGTCCGCGATGCCGACGCGGAAGTGCAGGGTGCGCCCGCCGCCGCGCTTGTTGCCGACAGCGGCTTCGAGCTCCGCGCCCAGCGTGAAGATCTGTTCGGCATAGCTCAGCGCGGTGCGGCCTTCGGCTGTCAGTTCGACGCCGCGCCCGTGCTTCTGGAACAGGTGGCAACCCATCGACTCTTCCAGCAGCTTGATCTGCGTCGACAGCGTCTGTGGCGTGATGTGCAACTGTTCGCCGGCGCGCACGATGCCGCCCGCCTTGGCAGCCGCCCAGAAGTAGTAGAGGTGCTTGAAATTCATGGTTTCGACCCAATGCTAAGCTTTAAGCGAAGTAATGATGCCGAAAATTCTACTTTTATCGAAACCTTGATAGGCCTACAGTCCACTTCGACGCTTTCCCTTTTCCATCAAGGACATCACATGAACGAGACCCTCTCCAGCTACGGCGCCCAGGGCGCCCTGGCCACCCCGGCGCAGCGCAACCAGGTGCTGCGCAACACCTACTGGCTGCTCGCGCTGTCCATGGTGCCCACGGTGCTGGGCGCCTGGGTCGGCGTCGCCACCGGCATCACCCGCGCCATGTCGCCGGGCATCGGCATGATCGTCTTCCTGGTCGGCGCCTTCGGCTTCATGTTCGCGATCGAGAAGACGAAGAACTCGGCCGCCGGCGTGCCGGTGCTGCTGGCCTTCACCTTCTTCATGGGCCTGATGCTCTCGCGTCTGGTCGGCACGGTGCTCGGGTTGACCAACGGCGCCGGGCTGGTGATGACGGCCTTCGCCGGCACCGGTGCGGTGTTCCTCGGCATGGCCACGCTGTCGTCGGTGATCAAGCGCGACCTCTCGTCCATGGGCAAGTGGCTCTTCATCGGCGTCATCCTGCTGCTGGTCGCGGGCATCGCGAACTTCTTCATCCAGTCGAGCGCGCTGATGATCACGCTGTCGGTGCTCGCCATCGGCATCTTCTCGGCCTTCATCCTGCATGACCTCAAGCGGGTGAAGGATGGCTATGAAACCAACTACATCAGTGCCACGCTGGGCGTGTACCTGAGCCTCTACAACGTCTTCCAGTCGCTGCTGATGCTGCTGGGCATCGGCGGCAGCCGCGACGAGTGACCTGCGTTTTCCGTTCATCGACCCTGCGCCAGAAAGGACCAACACCATGCGCCTGAGTACCAAGGGCCGCCTCGCGGTCGTTGCCATGATCGACGTCGCCCTGCATCGCAAGACGGGGCCGATCTCCCTGGCGGTCTTGAGCCGTCGTCAGCGCATCTCGCTGTCGTACCTCGAGCAGATGTTCGCCGACCTGCGGCGCCATGGCCTGGTCGCGTCGACCCGCGGTCCGGGCGGCGGCTACGGCCTGGGCCGCGACGCGGCTTCGATCACCGTGGCCGACATCCTGTTCGCGGTCGATGGCCCGGCCGACGAGGCCGGCGCCAAGAGCCGCCCGAAGGCGGCGGACGACGCCCAGCGTTGCGCCACGCCCGAACTGTGGGATTCGCTCAGCCGCAAGGTCGTCGAGTTCCTCGATTCGGTGAACCTGCAGAAGCTGGTCGAGGACCAGATCGCGCTCGGCGTGCAGCTGCATTCGCAGGAAGAGCCCGCGGCCAAGCGCCCCGAGCCGCTGCGTGCGGCCGTCAAGCCGTCGCGCCCCAACGCGCCCAATTCGGTGTTCGAACTGGCGCGATTCGGTATCGCTGGCTAAGCGCCTTCGTCTGGCGCCAGGGCGCCATGCCCGAGCAGGGCGCTGGCGGCCGCAGCTTCGCGCCGCACCGCCAGGGCGATGGGCCCGTCGACGGACGGGTCGAAACCGCCGCTGGCCCCCAGCGCGGTCAGCACGGCGCAGACACGGCCCGTGTGGTCGTAGACCGGCGCGGCCACCGCGCTGATGCCGCGCAGGTAGGTGTCCTGCACGGGGGCGCACCATGCGGCCAGGATGTCGCGCCGCAGCACGCCCAGCGGGTCCTTCCGGTCGAGTTGGCGGCGCAGTTCGGCGGGTGCCGCCATCAGTTCCTCTTCTGCCATCGCGCGCACGCGCGATTCGTCCAGGAAGCCCAGGAACGCCCGGCCCGTCGCCGACCACAGCATCGACAGTACCGACCCCACCCGCACGTTGACCGTCACCGGCAGGCCGGGCTCCTCGAAGCGCACGATGGTCGGGCCCTTGTTGCCCATCACCGCCACGAAGCAGGTCACCTCCAGCGCTTCGCGCAGGCGGATCAGCGCCGGCTCGGCCACGCGGATCGGGTCGGCCTGCCGCATGGCGGCCAGGCCGATCTGGATCGCCTCGGTGCCCAGGTGGTAATGCTGCGAGCCGCTGTCCTGCACGACCAGCGCCTCTTCCACCAGGCTCGCCAGGTAGCGGTGGACCTTGGCGGGGCTCTCGCCCACATGGGCCGACAGCGCCGTGAGGCTGGCACGGCCGCCGAGGCGCGCCAGGCCCTTGAGCACCGTCATGCCCATCTGGGCGGACTGAACGCGCTGGCGTCGTTCGCGCTCGCGTGCTGCTGGGAGGGGCGCGGGTTTCTTCGAGGTCGGCATGGGGCGGTGAAGCGGCATCAGGGTTGGCACGGAGTTGTGAATTACGCACTGCGTACTACGATTACGCAAGAGTTCTTCCCCCGACACCGCTACCCACCCATCGAAAGACACGATGAAGAAATACCTCACCTGCGCCCTGCTCGCCCTGCCACTGTGGGCCGCGACGAATGCCACCGCCCAATCCGCTGCCTACCCCGCCAAGCCGATCCGCTGGATCGTGCCGTACGCGGCCGGCGGCGGTTCCGACTTCCTCGCGCGCACCATCGGCCAGACGCTGTCGACGCAGGTCGGCCAGCCGGTGCTGGTGGACAACAAGCCGGGCGGCAACACGGCGCTGGCCGCGGCCGAGACGGCGCGCGCGCCGGCCGATGGCTACACGGTGCTGTCGGCCGACAACGGCACGATGGTGTTCAACCCCGCGCTCTACAAGTCGCTCAGCTACAGCCCGACGAAGGACCTGGCGCCGGTCACGTTGATGGGCCGCTTCCCGATGATCCTGGTGGTGGGCGCCAACAGCGGCATCGCCAGCGCGCAGGATTTCATCGCGCAGGCGCGCGCCAAGCCCGGCAGCATGAACTACGCGTCGGCCGGCGCGGGCAGCCCGCACCACCTGGCGATGGAACTGCTCAAGGTCCAGTCGAAGGTGTTCATGGTCCACGTGCCGTACCGCGGTGCCGCACCTGCGCTGGCCGACGTGGCCGGCGGGCAGGTGCCGGCCATGATGGTCGACATGGCTGCGGGCGCCGGCTTCATCAAGGGCGGCAAGGTCAAGGCCCTCGCCGTGGCCAACGCAACGCGCCTGCCGCAGCTGCCCGACGTGCCGACCTTCGCCGAACTCGGCATCAAGAATGTCGAAGCGGCCGCGCTGGTCGGCATGGTCGTGCCGGCCGCGACGCCGCCGGACGTGATCAACGCGCTGAACAAGTCGGTGGTCGCCGCCATCAACGAGCCGGGCGTGCGCAAGCGCCTGATCGATTTCGGCGTCGAGCCCGTGGGCAACACGCCGGCCCAGTTCGCCGAGCTGCTGCGCAATGAGACGACCCGCTGGCACAAGCTGATCACCGACCTCAAGATCACCCTGGATTGACGGAGCAAGCGGCATGACGACGGCCACCGACCCTCGCGCCCCGGCGGCCACGGGCTGCCCCGTGGACCACCGCGCGCTGTCCGCGCAAACAGCGCCCAACGGTTGCCCCGTCAGCCATCGCGCCGCCGCCTTCGACCCCTTCGAGGACGGCTACCAGCAGGACCCGCCCGACTACGTGCGCTGGGCGCGCGAGCAGGAGCCGACCTTCTACGCCCCGAAGCTCGGCTACTGGGTCGTCACGCGCTACGAGAGCATCAAGGCGATCTTCCGCGACCACCACACCTTCAGCCCCTCGATCGCGCTGGAGAAGATCACGCCGACCGGTGACGAAGCGAATGCGGTGCTCGCGTCGTACGGCTTTGCACTCAACCGCACGCTGGTCAACGAAGACGAGCCGGCCCACATGCCGCGCCGCCGCGCGCTGATGGACCCGTTCACGCCCGAAGAACTCAAGCATCACGAGCCGATGGTGCGGGCGCTGGCGCGCGAGTATGTCGACCGCTTCATCGACGACGGCCGCGCCGATCTGGTCGACCAGATGCTGTGGGAAGTGCCGCTCACGGTCGCGCTGCATTTCCTCGGCGTGCCCGAAGAGGACATGGACACGCTGCGCCAGTATTCGATCGCGCACACCGTCAACACCTGGGGCCGGCCCAAGCCGGAAGAGCAGGTCGCGGTGGCCCATGCCGTCGGCAACTTCTGGCAGTTCGCCGGGAAGGTGCTCGACAAGATGCGGCAGAACCCCGAGGCGCCGGGCTGGATGCAGTACGGCATCCGCAAGCAGCGCGAGCAGCCCGAGGTCGTGACCGACTCGTACCTGCATTCGATGATGATGGCCGGCATCGTGGCCGCGCACGAGACCACCGCCAACGCCACGGCCAATGCGATGAAGCTGCTGCTGCAGCACCCGAACGTGTGGCGCGAGATCTGCGACGACCCGAGCCTGATCCCCAACGCGGTGGAAGAGTGCCTGCGCCACAACGGCTCGGTCGCGGCCTGGCGGCGACTGGCGACCAAGGACGTGCAGATCGACGGCATCGACATCCCGGCCGGCTCGAAGCTGCTGATCGTCACCTCGTCGGCCAACCACGACGACCGCCATTTCGCGGATGCCGACCTGTTCGACATCCGCCGCGACAACGCGAGCGACCACCTGACCTTCGGTTACGGCGCGCACCAGTGCATGGGCAAGAACCTGGCGCGCATGGAGATGCAGATCTTTCTGGAGGAGTTCACCCGCCGGCTGCCGCACCTGCGGCTGGCCGAGCAGCAGTTCAGCTATTTGCCGAACACCTCGTTCCGAGGGCCCGAGCATCTGTGGGTCGAGTGGGATCCGCAGCACAACCCCGAGCGCACGCGCCCCGGACTGCGCAACGTGGACGTGCCGATGCCCGTGCGCATCGGCGAACCTTCGCGCCATGCGATCACGCGGCCGGTGGTGGTGGAGCGCATCACGCCGGTGGCCGACGGCATCGTCCAATTGCGGCTGGTCGCGCCCGACGGCCACGCGTTGCCGCGCTGGACACCGGGCTCGCACATCGACATCGAATGCGGCTCACCCGAGCGCTCGCGCCAGTACTCGCTGTGCGGCGACCCGGCCGATGCGAGCGCCTTCGAGATCGCCGTGCTGCGCGAGCCCGACGGCCGCGGCGGCTCGGCATGGATCCACGCCGACGTGCGCGTCGGCGACCGGCTCAAGATCCGTGGTCCACGCAACCACTTCCGCCTCGACGAAGCGCGTCGCAAGGTGATCTTGATCGCGGGCGGCATCGGCATTACGCCGGTCAGCGCGATGGCGCGCCGCGCCCAGGCGCTGGGCATGGACTACGAACTGCACTACAGCGGCCGCCGGCGCTCGGCGATGCCTTTCCTCGATGCGTTGCGCGCGCTGCATGGCGATCGGCTGCACGTCTATATCGGCGAGGAGGGCGGCCGCAATGACCTCGCGGCGCTGCTCGCGACACCGGAAGCGGGCACGCAGGTCTATGCCTGCGGCCCGGTGCGCATGCTGGAGGCGCTCGAAGCCTGCTGTGCCCACTGGCCCGAGGACGCGCTGCGCGTCGAGCATTTCGAGTCCACCCTCGGTGCGCTCGACCCGTCGAAGGAGCACGCCTTCGAGGTCGAGCTGAAGGATTCCGGCATCGTCCTCACGGTGCCGGCCGACCAGACCCTGCTGACCGCCCTGCGTGCCGCCAACATCGACGTGCAGAGCGATTGCGAGGAGGGCCTGTGCGGCTCGTGCGAGGTGCGGGTGCTGGCCGGCGAGGTCGACCATCGCGACGTCGTGCTCACGCGCGCAGAGCGCGATGCGAACCAGAAGATGATGACCTGCTGCTCCCGCGCCTGCGGCCAGCGGATCGTGCTCGAACTGTGAGGCCTGCCAGCGGCGGTTGAACTTCGGGCCGTCGCAGCGGTCACAGCCGGCTTCGCGTTACGCTTGCGGCCCATGTTCCCGTTCCGACTTTCTTTCGCTCTCGGCGCTGCGGCGCTTGCCATGGCCGGCGCCGCCTCCGCCCAATCCTTGCCGCCAGGCGTGCAATTGGGCATGAGCCCCGCCGAACTGCAGGCCGCGCTGCCCGATGCGCAACGCGTGGCACGGCCGCAGCGCCTGGCCGGCGGGTTGGCCGGCATCTGGCGCGGCACGCGGACGGCCATCGCCGGCCTGAGCTTCCAGCCGACCTTCTACTTCGCCGGCGCCGAACTGCGCCGCGTCGAGTGGCTCGCCGCCGCCGACGCACTGCCCGACCATGGCGCGGGCGCCTTCGATGCGCTGCTGGGCTGGGGCCGCGGCCGCTTCGGCAGCGAACTGGCATCGAACGACCCCGGCAGCCGCTACGCCGCGTGGGTCGCCGGCGACACCGATGTCTATGCGCAGTTGGTGGATGGTGAACGCGGGGCCAGCGTGCGCCTGGTCTACAAGGTGCGCCAACTCAAGGATGCGAGCGAACTCTGAGGCGACGCGCAGGCGACGCGCCGACGGGATCAGTCTTCCTTCAGCATCCCGCGTTCTTCGATGAAGGCCACGACCTCGGCCAGGCCGGTGTTGGTCTTCAGGTTGGTCATGACGTAGGGGCGCTGCTTGCGCATGCGCTGCGTGTCGGCTTCCATCACGCCCAGGTCGGCGCCGACGTAGGGCGCGAGGTCGGTCTTGTTGATGACGAAGAGGTCGCTCTTGGTGATGCCGGGGCCGCCCTTGCGCGGGATCTTCTCGCCGGCCGCCACGTCGATCACGTAGATCGTCAGGTCGCTCAGCTCGGGGCTGAAAGTCGCGGCCAGGTTGTCGCCGCCGCTTTCGACGAACACGATGTCGGCGTCGGGATGTTCGACCAGCATGCGGTCGATGGCTTCGAGGTTGATCGAGCAGTCTTCGCGGATGGCGGTGTGCGGGCAACCGCCCGTTTCCACACCCATGATGCGCTCGGCCGGCAACGCACCCGAGACGGTCAGGAGGCGCTGGTCTTCCTTCGTGTAGATGTCGTTGGTGATGGCGATCAGGTCGTACTGGTCGCGCATCGCCTTGCAGAGCATCTCCAGCAGCGTGGTCTTGCCGGAGCCGACCGGCCCGCCGATGCCCACGCGCAGGGGCGGCAGCTTCTTGGTGCGGTTGGCGATGTGGTGCAGGGCGGAGGCCATGGTGCGTCTCGTTTGAAAAAGGTCAGCTTCTGAAAAGGCGGGAGTATTGCGTCTCGTGCCGCGCCGAATGGATGGCGAGCATCGGGGCGAAGGCCTGGCGGTCGTCATCGTTGAGCGCGATGGCGCGGTCGACGGCGGCCGGGATCTCGGCGGACAGGCGGCCCAGCATGCGCTGGCCGGCGCTCTGGCCGAGCGGCACGGACTTCACCGCGGCGCCGATCATGTTCTCGGCCCAGCCGAAGGCGAAGGCCAGGCAGCCGTCGCGCACGCTGGCCTGCGTGCGGCTGACCGCGAAGGCGAAGGCGACCGGGTAGGTGATGGTGATGGACAGCCCCTCGAACTGTGCGGCGACGTCGTCATGGTGCAGCTTCAGCCACTCGACGAAGGAGCGGCCCATCTGCTCGGTCTGCAGGAGGAATTCGGTCGATTCGCGCGTCTGCAGCACCCAGGCGTTGAGCGCCGCGATTCGCGCGGCGTCGGTGCTGCGCCAGGCGGCGATCGCTTGCGCCACCACCGGCAGGTCGCCGCGCGCAATCCCGAGGTGGAGCTGGTCGACGATCCAGTCGGAGGCGCGCGCCTCGCTGTCGATCCCGCCCCACTCGACGCCGGCTTCGAAGCCTTCGGAATAGGAGAAGCCGCCGATCGGCAGGGCCGGCGAGGCCAGCCAGATCAGCTGCAGGAGGCTGGCGGCGGACATCGCGCCTGCGGTGTCGGTCATCCGTGCGAGTGGTCGTGGGCGCGGTCGTGACCATGCCCATGATCGTGCGAGTGGTCGTGCCCATGATCACGCGTAATGCCGTAGGCATCCGGGTGCAGCACCGGCCCGACCGGTGCGGCGCCATGCGAATGGCCATGGCCGTGATCATGTCCATGCCCGCCGCCGTGCGCGCCATAGGCGCCGCCTTCGGGTTCGAAGGCTTCGTCGGCTTCACGGACGATCAGATGCATCGACCGCAGCATGGCGGCCAGCACGTGGTCAGGTTCGATCTTCAGGTGGTCGGGTTTCAGCTCGATCGGCACATGCCGGTTGCCCAGGTGGTAGGCCGCGCGGGTCAGGTCGAAGGGCGTGCCGTGCTGCGTGCAGTGCGTGATGACCAGCACCGGCTGCGGCGCCGCGATCACCTTGATGAGCGAACCGTCTTCCGCCACCAGCACGTCGCCGCCGCGCACGGCCGTGCCGCGCGGCAGGAACACGCCGATGCGGCGGCCTTGCGAATCGATGGTGTCGAAGCGGCTCTTCTGGCGCACGTCCCAGTCGAGTTCGACCGTGGCGGCGCGCTTGAGCAGCACGGCGGCGAGACCGCCGCCCTGGGGCATGAGTTTATTGGCGTTGAGCATGGAAGACTTCAGATGGCGGCGATGTTCACCGGTGGAGCGCCGCGGTGCAGAGAGGACGTATTGTCGAGCGCGATCAAAGCATACGCGTCATGAAGCGGCTGTGCGGATCGTCAATGTAGGTGCCGAAAGGCGCGCACGCCTCGAAGCCATGTTTTTCATACAGCGCATGCGCCGGCGCGAAGAAGGGCTGGCTGCCGGTCTCCAGGCTCAGCCGCGTGTGGCCCCGTGCCCGCGCCTCGGCGATCACGTGCGCCAGCATCCGGCCCGCGATGCCCTGGCCGCGCACCGAGGCCGCCGTGCGCATCGACTTGAGTTCGGCATGCCGGTCGCCAAGGCGCTTCAGGGCCGCCGTCGCCACCAGCGCCTCGCCGGTCGGCAGGTCGATCCATGCGGTCCAGAAGCGGATGTCCGGGTGGCGCAAACCGTTCAGATCCAGCGCATGCACGCTCTCGGGTGGCGAGACACGACGCATGTCCGCCAGGTGTTCCTCGAGAAATGCGGCGATGCGTGGGTCTTGCAGGTCGTCCAGACGAATGCGCAGGTCTGCCGCCATCGGGTCAGAACAGGAAATACCGCTGCGCCATCGGCAGCGAGGTCGCCGGCTCGCACACCAGCAGATGCCCGTCCGCGCGCACCGCGTAGGTCTGCGCGTCGATCTCCATCTTCGGCGTGTAGCCGTTGTGCACCATGTGCTGCTTGCGCACGCCGCGGATGTTCTTCACCGCGGCCAGCGTCTTGTGCAGTCCGTAGCGTTCGCCGATGCCCGCGTTCAGGCCGGCCTGCGAGACGAAGGTGAGCGAGCTGCGGTGCAGCGAGCCGCCGTACGAACCGAACATCGGCCGGTAGTGCACCGGCTGCGGCGTGGGGATGGAGGCGTTCGGGTCGCCCATGGCGGCCATCGCGATGCTGCCGCCCTTGATGATGGTGAAGGGCTTCACGCCGAAGAAGGCCGGCTTCCACACCACCAGGTCGGCCCACTTGCCGACCTCGATGCTGCCCACCTCGTGCGCGATGCCGTGAGAGAGGGCCGGGTTGATCGTGTACTTGGCCACGTAGCGCTTGGCGCGGAAGTTGTCGTTGCGCGCACTGTCTTCCGGCAGCGTGCCGCGCTGGCCCTTCATCTTGTGCGCCGTTTGCCAGGTGCGGATGATCACTTCGCCCACGCGGCCCATGGCCTGCGAGTCGGAACTGAACATGCTGATCGCGCCGAGGTCGTGCAGGATGTCTTCGGCCGCGATGGTTTCCTTGCGGATGCGCGACTCGGCGAAGGCCAGGTCTTCGGCGATGCCCGCATCGAGGTGGTGGCACACCATCAGCATGTCGACGTGCTCGTCGAGCGTGTTCACCGTGTAGGGCATCGTCGGGTTGGTCGACGAGGGCAGGAAGTTGTCCTCGCCCACCACGCGCAGGATGTCGGGCGCATGCCCGCCGCCCGCGCCCTCGGTGTGGAAGGCGCAGATGCCGCGGCCCTTCACGGCCGCGATGGTGTTCTCGACGAAGCCCGATTCGTTGAGCGTGTCGGAGTGGATCGCCACCTGCGTGTCGGTGGCGTCGGCCACGTCCAGGCAGTTGCTGATGGCCGCGGGCGTGGTGCCCCAGTCCTCGTGCAGCTTGAGGCCGATCACGCCGGCGTCGATCTGCTCGTGCAGCGCGGCCGGCAGGCTGGCATTGCCCTTGCCGAGAAAGCCCAGGTTCATCGGGAAGGCGTCGGCCGCCTGCAGCATGCGTTCGATGTGCCAGGGGCCGGGCGTGCAAGTCGTGGCGAAAGTGCCGGTGGCCGGACCGGTGCCGCCGCCGAGCATGGTCGTGATGCCGGACGCGAGCGCTTCCTCGATCTGCTGCGGCGCGATGAAGTGGATGTGGCTGTCGATGCCGCCGGCCGTGACGATGTTGCCTTCGCAGCTGATGACCTCGGTGCCCGGCCCGATGACGATGTCGACGCCCGGCTGCACGTCGGGGTTGCCGGCCTTGCCGATGGCGACGATGCGCCCGTCCTTCAGGCCGATGTCGGCCTTCACGATGCCCCAGTGGTCGAGGATCAGCGCGTTGGTCATCACCGTGTCGACAGCGCCTTCGCTGCGCATCCGCTGCGACTGCGCCATGCCGTCGCGAATCGTCTTGCCGCCGCCGAACTTGACTTCTTCACCGTAGCCGCCGGCGCGCAGTGTGTAGTCGGCCTCGACCTCGATCACGAGGTCGGTGTCGGCCAGGCGCACGCGGTCGCCCACGGTGGGGCCGAAGATTTCCGCGTAGGCGCGGCGTCCAATCGTTGCCATCAGAGTTTTCCTTGCACCAGGCCGCGAAAGCCGTAGACCACGCGGTCGCCGGCGAAGTCGCAGAGTTCGACCGTGCGCTGCTGTCCCGGCTCGAAGCGCACCGCCGTGCCCGATGCGATGTTCAGCCGCATGCCGCGCGCCGCTTCGCGGTCGAAGCCGAGCGCGCCGTTGGTCTCGGCGAAGTGGTAGTGCGAGCCGACCTGGATCGGCCGGTCGGCGGTGTTCTGCACGACCATCGTGAGCGTGCGGCGGCCGGGGTTGAGGGTGTGCTCGCCCTCGTCGGTGAAGAGTTCGCCGGGGATCATGGCGACGGCCTCAGGCCAGTGGCGTGAGCAGGGCCGCGCCGAACAGTGCGACGGCGGCACCGGCGACGCGAGGCAGCCAGGCGGTGCGCCGGCGCAGCGCCCAGCCGATCGCGATGCCGCCGGCGTGCAGCAGCGCGGTGGCGAGCACCATGCCGCCGATCGCCAGACCCGCCCCGTGGTCGCCCGACAGTTCGTAGCCGTGGGCCACGCCATGGAAGACGGCGAAGGCACCGACCACTGCTGCGGCGACCGGGCCGGGCAGGCGCAGCCGTGTGACGACCAGCAGACCGATCGCCAGCAGCGACGCGGCGATCATCGGTTCGACCACCGGCACCTGCACGCCCGCCAGGCCGACCAGCGCGCCGACCAGCAGCATCACCGCGAAGCCCAAGGGCGCCCACAGCACGTCGCGGGCGCCGCGCGCGATCAATGCGCTCCACAGGCCGACGGCGACCATCGCAGCGAAATGGTCCATGCCGGTGAACGGGTGCAGGAAGCCCTGCGCGAAGCCGATGTCGTGGTGCGCCGCGCCGTCCGCGCCGACGTGGGCCGAGGCCAGCAGCGGCAGGGCGCCGAGGGCCGCCGCGGCCAGGGAGGGCAGCAGGGCTGCGAAAGAGGAACGCGTCAGGCGCATGGGAGTCTCCGCTCGGGAAAAATGAAGAAGGGAATCAGACGATCGGCTGGTGCACCGTGACCAGCTTGGTGCCGTCGGGGAAGGTGGCCTCGACCTGGATGTCCGGGATCATCTCGGGCACGCCGTCCATCACGTCGGCGCGGGTCAGCACGCTGCGGCCGTCGCTCATCAGCGCGGCCACGCTCTTGCCGTCGCGGGCGCCTTCCATCACGGCGGCGGAAATCAACGCGACGGCTTCGGGGTAGTTGAGCTTCAGCCCACGGGCCTGGCGGCGTTCGGCCAGCAGCGCTGCCGTGAAGATCAGCAGCTTGTCTTTTTCGCGCGGTGTGAGTTCCATGGGCGGTCTGGGGGTGCAGGCGGGATGGCAAGGAGAGGCCCGATTATGGGCAGCCGTCCCGCCGATGCAACACTCGTGCCGTGGCACAGAACCTGCACCGAAACGGTGTGAACGACGCCGCCATGCCACCACCGACCGACGACGCCCCGCAGCGCATCGTCAAGGTCCGGCGCGACTACAACAGCTGGGTGGCGCGCGAGACGCTGGAAGACTACGCCCTGCGCTACACGCCGCAGCGCTTCCGCAAGATGTCGGAATGGCGGGTCGCCAACACGGCCTTCGGCGGTGCCGCGTCCTTTCTCATCCTCGAGGCGGTGGGCGCCACGCTGCTGGTGCAGTACGGCTTCATCAACGCCTTCTGGGCGGTGCTGGTCACCGGCCTGATCATCTTCCTGGCCGGCCTGCCCATCAGCAGCTACGCCGCGCGCTACGGCGTCGACATGGACCTGCTCACCCGTGGCGCGGGCTTCGGCTACATCGGCTCCACGCTCACCTCGCTGATCTACGCCTCCTTCACCTTCATCTTCTTCGCGCTCGAGGCGGCCGTGATGGCCTATGCGCTCGAACTGGCGCTGGGCATTCCGCCGGCCTGGGGCTACCTGGTCTGCGCGCTGGTCGTGATCCCGCTGGTGACGCACGGTGTGTCGGCCATCAGCCGGCTCCAGATGTGGACGCAGCCCATCTGGCTGCTGATGCTGGTCGTGCCCTTCGGCTATGTGCTGGTGCGCGACCCTGGTGCATTCGCCGGTCTGACGCACTACGACGGCGCTGCGGCGCGGTCGACCGGCTTCGATCTGCACCTGTTCGGTGCTGCGCTGACCGTCGGTATCGCGCTCGTCACGCAGTTGGGCGAGCAGGCCGACTACCTGCGCTTCATGCCCGCGCGCACCCCGGCCAACCGCAAGCGCTGGTGGGGCGGGGTGCTGATGGGCGGCCCGGGCTGGGTCGTGATGGGCGTGCTGAAGATGCTCGGCGGGATGATGCTGGCCTACCTCGCCATCACCCACATGGTGCCGCCGGAACGGGCGGTCGACCCGAACCAGATGTACCTGGCCGCCTTCGAGTACGTCTTCCCCGACTACGGCTGGGCGGTCGCGGCCACGGCGGTCTTCGTCGTCATCTCGCAGCTGAAGATCAACGTCACCAACGCCTACGCCGGCTCGCTGGCCTGGAGCAACTTCTTCTCGCGCGTCACGCACAGCCACCCGGGCCGCGTGGTGTGGGTCGTGTTCAACGCGCTCATCGCCTTCATGCTGATGGAGATGAACGTGTTCGAGGCGCTGGGCGACGTGCTCGGCCTCTACGCCAATATCGCTATCGCCTGGATGATGGCCGTGGTGGCCGACCTGGTCATCAACAAGCCGCTGGGCCTGTCGCCGCCGGGCATCGAGTTCAAGCGTGCGCACCTGTGGGACATCAACCCGGTCGGCGTCGGCGCGATGGCGCTGGCCTCGGTGCTGTCGATCACGGCGCACCTGGGCGTCTTCGGCGCGCTGCCGCAGGCTTTCTCCGCGCTCATCGCCATGGGCACCGCGCTGGTGGCCGCACCGATCATCGCCTGGGCCACGCGCGGCAAGTACTACCTGGCGCGCGGCCCGGTGCAGCGCACCGCCGACGCCGGCGTGAAGGGCATCCACTGGATCCAGTTCGAGCCCGATGCCGGCCCCTACCAGCGGCTGCGCGTGCAGCGCTGCGTGATCTGCGAGCGCGAGTACGAAGGCCCGGACATGGCGTACTGCCCCGCCTACCAGGGCGCGATCTGCTCGCTGTGCTGCACGCTCGACGCGCGCTGCGGCGACCTGTGCAAGCCGCACGCGAGCCTGTCGGTGCAGTGGTCGGGGGCGTTGCGCTGGCTGCTGCCGCGGCGCGTGTGGCCCTACCTCGACACGGGGCTCGGCCACTTCCTGCTGCTCACGCTCGTCATCGTTCCCTTGCTGGCCACGGTCTTCGGCGTGCTCTACCAGCAGGAGCTGCGCGCCCTGGGCGAAAGCGCGCTGGGCCTGATGCCCCCTGGCGATGCGGCCACGGCCGTGATGAAGGCGCAGCACGCCTCGCTCAAGTCGGGCTTCCTCAAGAGCTACATGGCGCTGCTGCTCATCGCCGGCATCGTGGCCTGGTGGCTGGTGCTGGCGCACCAGAGCCGCAAGGTGGCGCAGGAAGAATCCAACCGCCAGACGCGCCTGCTCATGCGCGAGATCGAGCTGCACAAGGAAACCGACCGCGCGCTGCAGGCCGCCAAGCACAGCGCCGACATCGCGCGCGAGCAGGCCGACCATGCCAACCAGGCCAAGAGCCGCTACATCAGCGCCATCAGCCACGAGCTGCGCACGCCGCTCAATTCCATCCTCGGCTACGCACAGCTGATGGGCGAAGACGCCACCGTGCCGCCGCACCGCCAGCAGGCCGTGGCCGTGATCAAGCGCGGCGGCGAGCACCTGCTGTCGCTGATCGAAGGCACGCTCGACATCGCCCACATCGAGGCCGGCAAGCTCACGCTGCATGCGCGGCCGATGCACTTCGCCGAGGCCATGCGCGAGCTGGCCGACATGTTCGAGCTGCAGGCGGCCGAGAAGGGGCTGGCCTTCCGCTTCGACGCGACGGGCAAGGTGCCCGAGGTGGTGCGCGCCGACGAGAAGCGGGTGCGGCAGATTCTCATCAACCTGCTGGGCAACGCCATCAAGTTCACCCGCGACGGCGAGGTCACGCTGCGGCTGCGCTACGCGCGCGAGTTCGCCACGCTCGAGGTCGAGGACACCGGCCCCGGCATGTCGGCCGACGAGATCGACCGCATCTTCGAGCCCTTCGCGCGCGGCGATGCCGCGGGCGTGAGCGCGCGTGCCGCCGCACCCGGTGCCGGCCTGGGCCTGACCATCGCCAAGATGCTGACCGACCTGATGGGCGGCGAGATGTCGGTGCAGAGCACGCCCGGCGAGGGCTCGGTGTTCCGCGTGCGGCTCTTCCTGCCACGCGTGCACGAGGCCGCGCCCGCGGGACGTGCAGCGCCAGCGGTGCCGACGGTCGCGGCACGCCCGCGTCGCGGCTACCAGGGGCCGCGCCTGCGCGTGTTGGTGGTCGACAACGAGGAGGCCGACCGCGACCTGCTGGTCGATGTGCTGGCACCGCTCGGCTTCGAGCTGCGCACGGCGGCCAGCGGCCACGATGCGCTGGACCTCGTCGCCGCCGGCTTCCGGCCCGACGCGATGTTCGTCGACCTCGCCATGCCCGGCATCGACGGCTGGGAAACCATTCGCCGCGCACGCAAGCTCGGGCTGGCACGCGACCGGCCGGCGCCGGGCCGCCCCAAGCTGGCCGAGGACCCCTCGGGGGGCAGCGAGGACACGCAGTGCCGAGCGTGGGGGCCAGTTGCTGTGGCCATCGTCTCGGCCAATGCCTTCGACAAGCGCCTGGAGAACGACGTGGGCATCGCGCCGGAGGATTTCTTCGTCAAGCCGGTGCGCCACAGCGAACTGCTCGACTGGCTGGAGCGCCAGCTGGCCATCCGCTGGACCGACACCGCCGCTGTGCCGGCCGAAGCACCGGCGGCGCCCGCCACGCTCGTGCGCCCGTCGCCCATGCATCTGCGCGCGCTGGAGGAAGCCGTCGGACTGGGTTACTTTCGCGGCATCATGAATCAGCTCGACGCCATCGACGCCGCCCAACCCGAATGCGCCGCCTGGACCGCCGCCCAGCGTACGCTGGCCCGCCAGTTCCGCTTCGAGGCGATGGATTGCGGCACGGCCGCCTCGCCGGAGGGCTCGGCATGAACGCTGCCATGCCGCGGCCGACCCGCGAATTCGCCCGCAACGCCGACCTGGTGCTGATCGTCGACGACGTGCCCGACAACCTGGCGGTGCTGCACGACGCGCTCGACGAATCCGGCTACACCGTGCTGGTCGCCACCAGCGGCGAGGCCGCGCTGGCCCGCGCCGCGCAGGCCCGGCCCGACATCGTGCTGCTCGACGCCATGATGCCGGGCATGGACGGCTTCGAGGTGGCGCGCCGCCTGAAGGCCGACGCCGCCACCGCGCACATCCCGATCGTCTTCATGACCGGCCTGACCGAGACCGAGCACCTGGTCGCCGCGCTGGAAGCCGGCGGTGTCGACTACGTCACCAAGCCGATCAAGCCGAAGGAAGTGCTCGCCCGCATGAACGTGCACCTGCAGGGCGCCCGCCGCGCGCGGCAGGAGGCGCAGCAGGCCGGCCAGGCGCGCAACGCGCTCGACGCCTTCGGCTACGCCAGCATCACCGTGCGCCTGCCCGAGGGCCGCATCATCTGGCAGACCGCGCTCGCGCGCGAGATGCTGCAGCGCTACTGCGACACGGTCGCGCCCGCCACCCCGCCGGCCGTGCTCGACTGGCTGCGGCGCCATCTGCCCGATGTGCAGCGCGCGCAGACCGAGCCGCCCGCGCTCTCGATCGTGCGGGGCGCGCGCACCCTCACGCTGCGGCTGCATCAGCAGACCGGCCACGACGATGCGGGGGACGACTGGCTGATCATCATGCGCGAGGTGTCCGACACCTCCGTCATCGAGGCCATGAGCCTGAGCCTGAAGCTCACCGCCCGCGAGGCCGAAGTGCTGTACTGGGTGGTCAAGGGCAAGACCAACCGCGACATCGGCGAAATCCTCGGCAGCAGCCCGGCCACCGTGAAGAAGCACCTCGAGCGCGTCTACGTGAAGCTCGGCGTCGAGACCCGCACCGCCGCCGCCGGCGTGGCGACCAAGCGCATCCGCGAATTGCAGCCGCAGTTCGAGATCTGAGCGCGTCGGGGCGCCGGGCTTTGTCGGCCCGCCAGGCGGCCTCCTTAAAATCGCTGCGACCACGACCGATAACCCTGCATGAAACTCCACGCCCCGGCCCCCCGATGGTCCGCCTTCGCCTGCGGGCTGCTCCTTGTTGCGGAGGCCGGCGCCAGCGGTCATTTCGACGTCGACGATGCCGGCACGCTCGATGTGGACCAGTGCCTCGTCGAGGCGTGGGCCGGGCGGGTGCGAAGCCCGGCGACCCAGGGCTTTCAGCATCTGGGCGGCGCGTGCGCCGTGGGCCGGGTGGAGGTCGGTCTCAACCTCGACCGCGCCGCGTCGCCGGACGCGGCCACCGTCGCCTCGGGCGGGCCGCAGGTCAAATGGACCTTCCTCGGCCGCGAGCCCGACGCGGCATGGAGCGCCGCGGCGACCCTGGCCGCCACTGTCGACCTGCGTCACGGCGGCCGGCCCGGCGGGCAGTTCGTCCTGCCGCTGAGCTGGCGTGTCAGCGAGCCGTTGTCCATCCATGTCAATGTCGGGACCGACTGGGCCACCCGCAGCGGCGTCGCCACCGCGCGGCGCGGTGCGGCGCTGGAGTGGGCCTGCACCGAAGGGCTGACGCTGATCGCCGAGCGCCACCGCGCTGTCGATCTGTGGACGTCGCGTCTGGGTGCGCGCATCACGATCGCGCCGCTGACGAGCATCGATGTGAGCGTCTCGCGCAGCGGACCGGTCGACGGCGGCCGGCAGCGTAGCGTGGTGATCGGATTCAACCGGGAGTTTTCCCGCGACTGAGCCGGCGCGTTCGGGCGCGGGCGCTGGTATCGTCTGCATCGAAGACGATGCGGACTGATTGCGCGGTGCGATCGGTTCGACGTCTTCTCGATCGGAGACATCATTGGAAAACATCGGATTGGTCGGTGTCGGCCTCATGGGCCATGGCATCGCAAGCAACATCGTCAAGCACGGCCACCCGCTGTCGGTGCTCGAGCACCCGGGCAATCAGCCGCTCGATACCCTGAAGGCGGCGGGCGTCAAGACCTTCGCCACCGCCAGCGAACTCGCCGCGGCCGTGGACGTGGTGATCCTGTGCGTCACCGGCACGCCGCAGGTCGAGGCGGTGCTGCTCGGCGACACCGGTGTGTTGAAGGGCATGCGGCCCGGTAGCGTCATCATCGACTGCTCGACCGCGCTGCCCGATTCGACCGAGCGCCTCGCCAGGATCGTCGCCGACGCCGGCGGCCGCTTCATGGATGCCGCCATGACGCGCACGCCCAAGGAAGCGGCCGAAGGGCGGCTGAACCTGCTGGTCGGGGGCGACGCCGAACTGTTCCGCGACTGCCGGCCGCTCCTGGCCTGCTTCGCCGAGAACATCACGCACGCCGGCCCGGTCGGTGCCGGCCACCGCATGAAGCTACTGCACAACTACGTGTCGCTCGGCTCCGTCGCGCTGATCGCCGAGGCCGCGGCCTGCGCCGAGCGCGCCGGTGTCGACCCCGAAGTCTTCCTCGACGTGCTGGGCAAGGGCGGTGGTGGCGGCACCGCGCTGGAACGGCTGCGGCCCTTCCTGATGAACAAGGACCCGAGCGGCCTGCGCTTCGCGATGTCGAACGCGCTGAAGGACCTGGGCTACTACACGGCCATGGCCGAGGCCGGCCATTCGGCGCGCAGCATTGCCGAAGGTGTGCGCCAGACGCTCGAAGGCGCCGTGCAGGACAGCGACCCGCAGGCGCTGATGCCGGAACTGGTGGCGGTGCTGGCCAAGCGCGGCGACGGCGTGTAAGCGCAGCGGCGCTCTACGCGCCTTCCGCCCCTTCGATCAGAAAGCGCACCCGCCGCACGCCCTGCCACTCGTCGGCGTCGAGCCGGAAGGCCAGCACCACCTTCGGCGGCAGCGGCTCGGTGTGGCCGAACCAGATGCCGTCGACCGGCTTGCCCTGGTGCTTGAGTCGCAGCGCCAGGTGCTTTTCGCCGACCAGGCGCTGCGAGATCACCTCCACCTCCTCGCTGAAGGTCGGCGGCGCGAAGCCCTGGCCCCACACCTCGCGGTGCAGCGTGTCGACCAGGTCGACGCGCATGTACTCGGCGGCGATAGGGCCGTCGGTGTCGATGCGGCGCGTGAGTGATGCGGCGTCGAGCCATTCGGTCGCGACCTGCGCGAGCGCGCGCTCGAAGGTCGGGAACTGCTCGCGCGCCACGGTGCAGCCCGCCGCCATCGCGTGGCCGCCGAAGCGCAACAGCACGCCGGGGTGCCGCTTGGCAACGAGGTCGAGCGCGTCGCGCAAGTGGAAACCCGGGATGGAGCGGCCCGAGCCCTTCAGCTCGTTTTCCTTGCCCGGCGCGCCGCTGGCGGCGAAGACGAAGGTGGGGCGGTGGAAGCGGTCCTTCAGGCGCGAGGCGACGATGCCGACCACGCCTTCGTGGAAGGCCGCGTCGAACACGCTGATGGCCGCGGGCACGGATTCGCCGCCGTTGCCATCGACATCGAACAGCGACTCGGCCAGCAGCAGCGCCTGGTCGCGCATGCCGCCCTCGATGTCGCGCCGCTCGCGGTTGATGCCGTCGAGCAGGCGCGCCAGTTCGTCGGCGCGGCCGGCGTCGTCGGTCAGCAGGCACTCGATGCCCAGCGTCATGTCGGCCAGGCGGCCGGCCGCGTTGATGCGCGGACCGAGCGCGAAGCCGAAGTCGAAGGTGGTGGCGACCGGCGCCTTGCGGCCGGCTGCACTGAACAGCGCGGCGATGCCGGCGGGCAGCGCGCCGGCACGGATGCGGCGCAGGCCTTGCGCAACCAGGCGGCGGTTGTTGGCGTCGAGCTTCACGACGTCGGCCACGGTGCCCAATGCGACTAGCGGCAGCAGCACGTCCAACTTGGGCTGCGTGGCCGCATCGAACACGCCCCGCGTGCGCAGTTCGGAGCGCAGCGCCAGCAGCACGTAGAACATCACGCCGACACCGGCGATGCTCTTGCTCTGGAAGTCGCAGCCGGGCTGGTTCGGGTTGACCAACACGTCGGCGTCGGGCAGTTGCGGGCCGGGCAGGTGATGGTCGGTGACCAGCACCTGCAGGCCGCGCGCCTTGGCGGCAGCCACGCCGTCGACGCTGGCGATGCCGTTGTCGACGGTGATGAGCATGTCGGCGCCGCCGTCGGCCACGCGCTCGGCGATTGGCGGCGTCAGGCCGTAGCCGTCGACCACGCGGTCGGGCACCAGGTACGCGACGTGTTTCGCGCCGAGCAGCTTCAGGCCGCGCACGGCCACCGCGCAGGCGGTGGCGCCGTCGCAGTCGTAGTCGGCGACGATGCACAGGCGCTTGTCGTCGCGGATCGCATCGGCCAGCAGCACGGCGGCTTCGCGCGCGCCCTTGAGCGTGTCGGGCGGCAGCAGGCGGGCCAGGCCGTCGTCCAGTTCGTCCTTGCCGAGCACACCGCGCGCCGCGTAGAGCCGCGCCAGCAGCGGGTGCACGCCGGCCTGTTCCAGCGCCCAGACGCTGCGCGGCGGGATCTCGCGGGCGACGATCTTCACAGCGCGGCCAGCACGGTGGTGGCTTGCGTGCGGGTGAAGAGGTTCTTCACCCAGCCCAGCGCGCCGCGCGGTTGCGGCGCGAAGCGGCGCGCGGCGCGGTCGCCGCAGAGCGTGAGCTGCACCGCCTCGCCGCGGCGGTAGGCCGCGAGCAGGTCGGCGATCGGGCCGGCGTCGAGCGCCTGCCAGGCGGCGGTCCAGGCGGCGGCGTCGTCGCGCAGGGCCGGGGCGCGCAGCGTGTCGAGCACCGTGGGCGCATCGGTGGGCGCCGTCGCCGCGCTCGAGAGCACGCCGGTGCCGCTCAGCCAGAACGAGTTGATCGGCTGCAGGCCGCGCGCGATGCGCTCGTCGTTCACGCGCTGCGTGTAGAGCAGCATCTGCATTTCGTTCTGCAGCTTGCGCACCGGCTTGAGGGCATCGGTCAGCGGCGCCCAGGCCGAGATCGGCCCGCCGGCCGCGCGGTCGAGCGACGCGGTGGCGAGGCTGCGGAACAGCTCGCCGCGCGCCAGCCAGCGGCCGGGCGCGGTCGACCGGCGCAGCACGATGCCGTCTTCCTGGAAGAAGGGGCGGGCGGCTTCGAGCAGCGCCTGCGATTCGGTGGCGTCGATCGCCATGCCGCTCGGGTCGTCGAGCACGACCTCGTCGATGGCCACTTCCCAGTGGCACAGCGTGAGCACGGCCCAGGGCTCGTCGGACCCGGCACGCGACAGGCCGGTCTGCTGCGCCTCGCGCGCGCCCCAGGCGATGCAGCCGTCGGCCGCGTCGATGCCCAGGGCGCGGGCCAGCGCGCGCTCGTGCGGCGGCGTGAGCGTGGTGTCGGCCTGCGTGTCGTCGTGGGCCACCACCAGGCGGGTGAGCAGGGCGTCGAGATTCGGGAGTTGCAGCGCGGCCAGCGCGGCGGAACAAGCGGAAGACCCGCGGCCGGCAAAGGGGATCAGCAGATGTGTCGAGGAAGAGGGAAGGGGCATGGGGCCTATTGTCGGGCCGCCCCCTGGCCGGTCAGGCGGGATGCCACAATTCCGCCATGTCACACCCCCATGCTCAGCACTCCGTGTCTTCGCTGCCCCCCGAAGGGGCGCAGGCGGCCCTTGGGGCGGCCCGGCGGGACGCCTGATATGCCCCTTCCCTACGAACTGCAACTCGGCTGGCGCTACACGCGTGCGGGCCGGGCGACGCGGCGCAACGGCTTCATCTCCTTCATCTCCGGTGTCTCGATGCTCGGCATCGCGCTGGGCGTGGCGGCGTTGATCATCGTGCTGTCGGTCATGAACGGCTTCCAGAAAGAGGTGCGCGACCGCATGCTCGGCGTGGTCTCGCACATCGAGATCTTCTCGCGCGACGGCCAGGCGCTGCAGGACATCGGCCCGATCATGGACGCGGCGCGCAAGAACCCGGAAGTCATCGGCGTGGCCCCGTTCATCGCCACCCAGGCGCTCATCGCGCGCGGCGAGGACATGAAGGGCGCGCTGGTGCGCGGCATCGAGCCCAAGCTCGAACCCCAGGTGACCGACTTCGCCAGCACCGCGCAGAAGGGCGCGCTCGACAAGCTGGTGCCGGGCGAATTCGGCATCGTGCTCGGCGGCGAGCTGGCGCGCTCGCTCTTCGTGCGAGTCGGCGACCAGGTCACGCTGGTGGCGCCGGGCGGCCAGGTGACGCCGGCCGGCGTGGTGCCGCGGCTCAAGCAGTTCACCGTGGTCGGCACCTTCGATTCGGGGCACTACGAATACGACTCGGCGCTGGCCATGATCCACGAGCAGGACGCCGCCCGCGTGTTCCGCCTCGAAGGGCCGAGCGGCGTGCGACTGAAGCTCAAGGACCTGAACCGCGCCCGCGAGGTGGCCGACGAGCTGGCGGTCACGCTGCCGGGCTCCTTCCTCATCCGCGACTGGACCCGGCAGAACAAGACCTGGTTCGCCGCGGTGCAGGTCGAGAAACGCATGATGTTCATCATCCTCACGCTGATCGTCGCGGTGGCGGCCTTCAACCTGGTGTCGACGCTGGTCATGACCGTGACCGACAAGCGCGCCGACATCGCCATCCTGCGCACGCTGGGCGCGAGCCCGAAAAGCATCATGGGCATCTTCGTCGTGCAGGGCGCCATGGTCGGCGTGATCGGCACGCTCGGCGGGCTGCTGTTGGGCCTGGGCATCGCCTACAACATCGACGTGATCGTGCCGGCGCTGGAGAGGCTCTTCCACGCCAGCTTCCTGCCCAAGGACATCTACCTCATCAGCCGGATGCCGAGCGATCCGCAGCGGTCGGACATCATGCCCATCACCTTGATCTCGCTGGCCCTCTCCTTCGTGGCCACGCTGTATCCGAGCTGGCGCGCCAGTCGCGTGAATCCTGCCGAAGCGCTCCGTTATGAGTGAAGTCAATCCCCGCAAGGTCGTCCTCAAGGTCCGCGGCCTCACCAAGCGCTTCCACGAAGGCCGCATCGACCTCACCGTGCTGCACGGCGTCGACCTCGACGTGCATGCCGGCGAGACGCTCGCCATCGTCGGCGCCTCGGGCTCGGGCAAGAGCACGATGCTGCACCTGATGGGCGGGCTCGATGCGCCGACCGCCGGCAGCGTCGAGCTGCACGGCAAGAACATCGCGCACGCCGATGCGGCCGAGCAGGGCCGGCTGCGCAACCGGCACCTCGGTTTTGTCTACCAGTTCCATCACCTGCTGCCGGAATTCAGCGCGCTCGACAACGTCGCGATGCCGCTGAAGATCCGGCGCGCGCCGCCGGCCGAGCAGACGCAGGCCGCCACGCAGATGCTGACGGCTGTCGGCCTGGGCGAGCGGCTGCAGCATCGCCCGGCCGAACTCTCGGGCGGCGAGCGCCAGCGCGTGGCCATCGCGCGCGCGCTGGTGACGCAACCCGACTGCGTGCTGGCCGACGAGCCCACCGGCAACCTCGACCGCAGCACGGCCGACGGCGTGTTCGCGCTGATGCTCGAGCTTGCCCGCAAGCGCGGTACGGCCTTCGTCATGGTGACCCACGACGAGACCCTGGCCAGCCGCTGCGACCGCGTGCTGCGGCTGGTGGCGGGGCGGCTGGCCGATTGAGCGCGTGTGGATGAACGCCTGCGCGTCGGCCGCGTGCCGCTCGCGGGGCTGGCGCCGGGGGAGTGGCGCTACCTGCTGCCGCACGAAAAGTTCTAAGCGGCCTTTTTCGCGCGGGCCGGCCCCGCGATTCGGTCACACAACCGAGGTGAATTTCCCGGCCTTGCGCCCGTTCCACATTCATTGACATTCTGGGCGCAGCCTCGCCCTCAGAATCCGCGCCTTTCCAACGGGTACAGGGCGGGCAATGT
>NZ_JAOOPY010000013.1 GCF_025486315.1 Variovorax sp. N23
ATGGGCGAGATCGCCTCGGCCAGCCAGGAGCAGACCTCGGGCATCGAGCAGATCAACCAGGCCATCACGCAGATGGATCAGGTCACGCAGCAGAACGCGGCGCTGGTGGAAGAGGCCGCGGCGGCCGCCGCTTCGCTGCAGGAGCAGGCCGGCCACCTGGTGCAGGCGGTCGGGGTGTTCCGCGTGGGCGAACCACGCTGAGAACGCGCGAATGAACCTGCTGCGCGCCTCGATCTCGCATCTGCGGTCCTCACCGCACGCCAGTGCGGCTCCGGTCCTCGACGCAAGCTCGGGGCGCTCGCGACGGTTCCTTCACGCGTTCTGAGCCGGCGGCCAAACGGGGAAAAGAAGGATGAAAGCCTCGCTGTTTGGCCCATCGAACCCTCTTCAGATTCGGGCGGCGCTGCCGATAAACAGTCAACGGCATCGCACGGTGCCCTTCACATCCCTACCAAACAGGTATCGAAACATATGGCCGGCAACATGTTCCTGACGGGCCTCAGTGGCCTCAACGTAGCGCGCAGCTCGTTGGTCACCACCGCCCACAACACCGCCAACGTCTACACCGCGGGCTACAGCCGGCAGGTGGCGCAGATCTCCACCAGCGGCGCGATCGCCACGGGCTCCGGCTTCGTCGGCATGGGTGCGCTGGTGACCACGACCAGCCGCAGCTATGACAGCTATCTGACGGCGCAGCTCAACACCGCGCAATCGGTGGCGGCGGGCCTGACCAGCTACGGCACCCAGATCGACCGCATCGACTCGCTGCTGGCCGACAAGACCTCAGGCATCAGCCCCCTCATGCAGAGCTTCTTCACGGCGACGCAGGGCGTGGCCAACACGCCGGCCGACCCGGCCGCGCGCCAGCAGCTCATCAGCTCGGCGCAGGCGCTCGCCACCAAGTTCCGGTCGACCGACCAGTACCTCACCGACCTGAACGGTTCGGTCAACGACCAGATCAAGGGCAGCGTCGAACAGATCAATACCTACGCCACGCAGATCGCCAGCCTGAACCAGCAGATCAGCCAGCTCACCGCCACCTCCGGCGGCCAGCTGCCCAACGACTTGCTCGACCAGCGCGACCAGCTGGTGAGCCAGCTCAGCCAGATCGCCGACATCAAGGTGCTCGAACAGGACAGCGGCAAGTACAACGTCTTCATCGCCACCGGCCAGTCGCTGGTGGTGGGCGACCGTGCAGCGACGATGAAGGCGGTGCCCTCGGCCACCGACCCGACCCGCATGGCCGTGGCCCTGGTCGGCCTGGCCGGCAACGTGATGGAACTGAGCCCCAACGCCATCACGGGCGGATCGCTCGGCGGCCTGATGTCCTTCCGCACCGAAACGCTGATCCCCACGCAGAACGCCATCGGTCGCCTGTCGATCGCCCTGGCCGACGCCTTCAACGACCAGCACAAGCTCGGCGTCGATCTCACGGGCGCGCTGGGCAAGGACTTCTTCTCGGTGGGTTCGCCGACCGTGCTCAGCAACGCCAGGAACACGGGGAACGCCGTCATCTCGGCCAGCGTGACCAACACCTCGGCGCTCACCACCAGCGACTATTCCGTCGAGTACAAGGACGTGGCCGGCACGCCCACCTATGTCGTGACGCGCGTCTCCGACAAGACGCCGGTCGGCAGCTTCACGACCTTCCCCGCCACCTTCGACGGTGTCACCGTGGCGCTGGACAGCGGCACGGCGACGCTCGGCGACACCTTCCTGGTGCAGCCCACCCGCACCGGCGCGCGCGACATGACCGTGCAGGTGCTCGACCCGGCCAAGGTGGCCGCGGCTTCTCCCGTGGTCACCGGCAACACGGCCGCCAACCAGGGCTCGGGCCTGCTGGGCAAGGCCACCATCGATGCGGGGTACCTCGCCGCACCACTGGCTGCGAACGTCACCATGAGCTACGACGCCGCCACCGGCACGCTGTCGGGCTTTCCGGCCACGTCGGCCGTGACCGTCACGCTGGCCGACGGCACATCGACCGTGTATGCGGCCGGGACGGCCGTGCCCTACACCGCCGGCGCGAGCATCGGCTTCGACGGCATTTCGGTGAAGCTGACCGGCGCCCCGGCCAATGGCGACACCTTCACCATCGGCAAGAACGTCGGCGGCGTATCGGACGGCAGCAATGCGCTGCTGCTGGCGGGCCTGCAGCGCGCGACCATCATCGGCGGCGGCACCAGCACCTTCAACGGTGCCTATGCACAGCTGGTGAGCACGGTGGGCAACCGTGCCATGGAAGTCGCCGTGGCCGAGAAGACGCAGACCAGCGTCGCGTCCCAGATCAAGACGAGCCAGCAGTCGGTGTCCGGCGTGAACCAGGACGAGGAAACCGCCAACCTGCTGATGTTCCAGCAGATGTACCAGGCCAATGCCAAAGTGATCCAGACCGCCTCGACGATGTTCGACGCGATCCTGGGCATCAGCCACTGAGCCCCCGCTTCCTACGAATCCAGGAGTCATGATGCGTATCAGCACCAGCACCTTTTACGAGCGCAACCTGTCTGCCTTGAACTCGCAGCAGCAGCAACTCTTCCGGACCCAGCAGATGCTGTCGGCCGGCACCAAGTTCCTGACCGCCGGCGACGATCCGGTGGCGGCGACCCGCGTCCTCGGCGTGACGCAGACCCTATCGGAGTCCAAGCAGTTCGCCACCAGCCGCGAACGCGCCATGCTCACCCTGTCGCACGAGGAAACGGCGCTGGACAGCGCCACGACGATCCTGCAGGACATCAAGACGCTCACCGTGGCGGCTGGCAACGGCACGCTGTCGGACGCCGACCGTGCGACGCTGGCGACCACGCTGCAGAGCAAGCTCGATCAACTCGTCGCGGTGGGAAACACCGACGACGGCAACGGCCAGTTCCTGTTCGCCGGCTACAAGAGCGGCAGCGCGCCGTTCGCGACCAGCGCCGGCGGCGGCATCCAGTACGTGGGTGACCAGGGCCAGCGCATGATCCAGGTCGACGTGGCACGCCAGATGTCGAGTTCGGACGACGGCCGCTCGGTGTTCCAGTCGGTCCAGGGCGGCGCCGGCTACGTGACCTCGGGCGGCACGGCGAACACCGGCACCGGAATCTTCGGTGCGGTGAGCGTCGTGGATGCCACCGCGGCCAACTACGGGAAGGACTTCGTCGTCAGCTTCGCGGCCGGCGCCTACACCGTCACCACCAACGACACACCGCCCGTGGTGGCGGCCACCGGCGCCTTCGTGGCCGGCACGCCGATCGCTTTCGGCGGCGTGCAGCTGAGCGTCTCCGGCACGCCTGCCGACGGCGACACCTTCGCCGTCACGACGGCCAAGAATGCCGGCACCGACGTGTTCGCCAGCATCGGTCAGCTGGTGACGGCGCTGCGTACGCCACTGCAAGGCGGCGGTGAACCGGCGCGCGCCAAGTTGCTCAATGCGCTGAGCACCGCCAACGTCAAGGTGACGAACGCGCACGACAACGTGCTGACGATCCGCTCCTCGGTCGGTTCGCGCATGAACGAAATCGACGCACTCGACAGCGGCGGCGCCGCGCGCGACCTGACGGAGAAGAGCTACCTCTCGAGCATCGAGGATCTGGACCTGACCAGCGCCATCTCGGACTTCTACCAGCGCGAAACCTCGCTCAAGGCGACGCAGCTGACCTTCGCGCGCCTGTCGAACATCGCGCTGTTCAACTACATCTGACCGGCTGACCGGGCAAGGCGCAGGTGGCTTGCCCGATCAGGGGGCGCCGCCCGACCGCCTGCCTTCGGCCAGCCAAGCCGTCATGGCCGCGCGCGACAGCGGCTGCGCGAACAGGTAGCCCTGCCCCTTGGCGCAATGGAGCCGCGCCAGCGCGCTCGCCTGTTCTTCCGTCTCGATGCCCTCGGCCACGGTCCGCATGTTCAGGCTGCGCGCCACGAGGATCACGGCCTCGATCAGCACCCGGTGGTGCTCGCTGCTTTCGACCTGCATGACGAACGATCGGTCGATCTTGAGCACGTCGATGGGCAGAAGATGCAAGGTTGCCAGCGACGAATAGCCGGTGCCGAAGTCGTCCAGGGCGATGGTGACGCCCATTGCCTTCAGTTCGTGAAGACTGTGCTGAACGCGCTCGTCCTGCGCTGCCAGGCTTTCCGTGACTTCCATCTGCAGTGCCGCGGCGTTCATGCCGCTCGACTCCAGCGCCTGCCGGACCTGTTCGGTGTGGTCGGTTCCGAGCAACTGGGCGCGCGAGACGTTCACCGAGACGCTGCGGGGTGCGTGGCCGCCGAACTGGCGCTTCCATGCCACGCAGGCCCGACAGGCCTCGTTCAGGACGAATCGGCCGAGTTCCGCGATCAGGCCGGTTTCCTCCGCGATCCCGACGAACTCCAGCGGCGACACGTCCCCCAGCGACGGATGGTGCCAACGCACCAGGGCCTCCATGCCCACGCACTGCCGGCTCGCCAGCGACACGATCGGCTGGTAGGCCACCGCGAGTTCGCCGCGGCCGATGGCGCCACGCAGGTCCGACTCGATGGTGGCGCGCCGGGCGGCGCGAAGCTTCATCGCGGGGTCGAACAGGCTGTAGCCCGCACCGCCCGCGCGTTTCGCTTCGCCCATGGCGAGGCTGGCGTCCAGCATCAGGGCGTCGGCGCTGCCGGCATCGCGCTGCCCCAGGACCACGCCCACGCTCGCGCTCACGCGCTCGGGCTGTTGATCGATCGCGTAGGGCTCGCCCAGTGCGTCGACCACCTTCTTCGCCAGCTGCGCCGCCACGTCGCGGTGCGCCACCTGGCGCGCCACGACGAGGAATTCATCCGCCTCCAGGCGGGCGGCGAGCAGTCCATGGGCACCGAGCGCCTCGATCCGGCCGCCCGGCTGGACCAGCCGAGCCAGTCGGTCCGCCGCGAGCCGCAGCAGATGATCCCCCGCTGCCTGACCGCGCGTGGTGTTGATTCGGTAGAAGCGATCGAGGTCGATAAATGCAATCGCGAACAAACCGTCGGGCGAGGTCGCGGCGTGGGCCCGTGCCGCCTCGATGTGTTCGGCAGCGACCGCGCGGTTGGGCAGCGCGGTCAGCTCGTCGCTGCGCGACTGGTCGTGCAGGCGCTTCTGCAGGTGCTGCTCTTCCTCGTGTACCGCCTGCGTGATGTCGCTGATCGTGGCCATCCACGTCTGCGCGTCGAGCAGCACCAGCCGCAGGCCCAGGGTCGACAGCAGGGTGCCCGGCTGGGCGCGATCGCCGACCGGGATGGGCAGCGTCCTGTCGCCCACAGCGTTGCCAGGGCTGGTGTGCGCAGCGGCCTGGGCACGGAGCTCGGGCGCGAAAGGATCGAGCACATCGAACAGATTGATCAGGGCGCCGGCCCGCGTCAGCGGCATGAGCAGCGACGCAGCCATCGGATTGATCATGGTGATCTCGCCGCCGAGCTCGGTCTGCAGCAGCCCGATGGGCACCTGGTAGAGGAACTGGATCAGCGCGTCGTAGTCGCCGCTGTCGGCGCTCATGGCAGTACCCCGCCGACCGAGGCGCGGCCCTGTTGCTCGAGAGCGTCGTCCCAGACGGCCACCCGATCACGCCCCGCAGCCTTCGCGGCGTAGAGCGCGATGTCGGCCTTCCGCAGAAGCTCGTCGATGCCGCAAGCCCCATCGGTAGAGGTCGCGACGCCCGCGCTCACCGTGCAGAGCACCTGAACGCCATCGACGGTGACCGGGCTGGCCGCGATGTGCGAACGGAAGCGATCGGCAGTGGCTTTGGCCTCGGCGAGGGAGTTGCCCGTCAGCAGCACCACGAACTCTTCGCCGCCGAAACGCGCGACGACGTCCGTCGGCGTGAACGTCACCGAAAGCCCCGCTGCGAGATGCCGCAGGACCGCATCGCCCGCTGCATGGCCATGCGTGTCGTTCACGGCCTTGAAATGGTCCGCATCGAACAGGACGATCGTGATCGGTTCTCCGGTGCGCGTGCGGCGCTGCGCGGCAGTCGATGCGGCGTCGAAAAACGCACGGCGGTTGGCCAGGCCGGTCAGGTGGTCCGACCATACGGATCGTCGCAGCGCTTCGTCGGATTCGCGGCGGTCGCTGATGTCACGAATGACAAGGCTGTAGGTGCATTTCGTGCCCGAAACCGCAGTGACCGTTTCGACCGGCGCGATCAGGCAGCTTCCCCAATAGCGCTCACCGTTGCTTCGCCGAAGCCATCCTTCCTCGAGGTTCCAGCCTGTCTGATCGGCTTCTCGAAGGCGTTCGAGCGCGCGATGGCCCAGCATTCCGCCTTCTGGATAGAAGTTTGCATAGGACCGGCCGATGGTTGCTTCGGCCTCGAAACCCGTCAGATTGCGGATGCCGACGTTCCACCCCTGCACGATGCCCTGGTCGTCCAGCGACATCAGTGCATAGCTGACATCGAAGATGCCGGAAGAGATGCTGTGAATCCATGACTGGCTGTGGCGCAGCTCCCGGTCGCGCTTGACCGATTGGGTCACGTCGTCGAGAACGGCCATCAAGCGGTCGGCGTCCAGCTTGAGCAAGGTCAGCGACAGGATCTGCGCATCGTGGCTCGACGTGCCGCCATGGGTCTGGATGTGCATGGCATCGCACACCTTGCCATGCAGGGGCGCAAAGATGCGCGCACGATGCGCCAGGTCGGGCGCGACCGGCTTCAGCACCTCGAAGAGGTTGGAGAGATCTCCCTGCTTCGAAAGCGGCATCAGCAGCTGCGCGCACAGTGGGTTGATCAGAACGATATTGCCATCGCGCGAGAGCTGCGCGAGACCGACCGGCGCCATGTAGAGAAACTGCAGCAGCGCCTCGTGGTCCTGTTCCAAGGTCGACGGGGCGCTGTCGCCGGGAATCACCGGTGCCTCTGCACGAAGAGATGGCGCAGGGGGATCGCCGGCTCGGCCAGCAGGCGCAACTTGACCTTGAGCGGCCGCATGCGCAGGGTCAGGACATAGTCGATCGTCTCGTCGAGCGTGCCGCCGGCCTGTGCCGTGTCCTCGAAGCGCTGGGCCACCATGAAATTGTTCATGCATGGCGCGACCACGGTGAAGAGGGAATAGCCCACCACGCGATCGAGCGAGAGACCGGCTAACTGCGATTCATGTGCGTTGTAGCGCTGGACGACACCCTCGGCATCGAACCCGATGACGCCGAACTCGAGGGCGTCGAGGTCGACCGCAGAAGCGCGACCCAGGAATGCTGAAACGTCGGCGGGGGCCGCGTCGAACTCGATCAAGACGGGTTGCGTCATCAGGGTGGCTTTCAAAAAAAAAAGGGAGCCGTCGCTCGGCAACGTCACGGCGGGTCCGGGGGCTTACCGATCGTGGTCGGGGAGAAAGCGCAAGTCTTATGTTGTCCAGGAGGCCATCGTGTAGGAAGAGGCGCCATCGCTTGCGACGCCGGGGAGGCAAGTTGGCGCGGGGTCATGTCCCGCGCAGGGCCTGCGTGAAGCGCAGCACCCCGGCCGCGCTTTCCGCGAAGCGCGGCTCGAGGAAGGCGCCGAGGTTCGGGATCAGCAGCAGCAGCATCGCGATGCCCGCCAGCAGCGTGAGCGGGAAGCCCACGGCGAAGATGCTGAACTGCGGCGATGCGCGATTCAGGATGCCCATGGCCAGGTTCAGGATGAGCAGCGCCGTCACCAGCGGCAGCGAGAGCATCAGGCCGCTGGCGAACACCTGGGAGCCGCCTTGCACCAGGAACATCCAGCCGCCGGTGGACCAGGGCGCGTCGGCGATCGGCAGCGTCTGAAAGCTCTCGGCCAGCACGCTCACCAGCAGCAGGTGCACGTCGAAGGCCAGGAAGAGCAGCATGGCGAGCAGGTTGAGCAGACGCCCGACGACCATCGTGGTGCCGCCGGCCATCGGATCGAAGAAGGACGCGAAGGACAGGCCCATCTGCAGGCTGATGTACTCGCCCGCTGCCTGGACGGCGGCGAAGACGAGCTTCATCGTGAAGCCCATGGCCGCGCCGATGAGCACCTGCTGGACGATGATCCAGATCCCCCCGGGTGAGACGATCGGCACGCTGGGCACCGGCCCGATCGCCGGGGCGAGCACCACCGCCAGGATGGCGGCGATGCCGACCTTCACCTGGCGCGGCACCGACTTCTCGCTGAACACCGGCGCGGTGCTCATCAGCGCGAGCATGCGCACGAAGGGGTAGAAGAAGGTGGTCAGCCAGACGGTCAGCTCCGCCGAGGTGACCGAGAAGACGGCCGGCATCGAAGGCTCAGCCGACGAGCGTGGGGATGCTGCCGAACAGCTGGCGGATGTAGTCGACCATGTTGCCGAGCATCCACGGGCCGGCGATCACGAGCGTCGCGAAGACCGCCAGCAGCTTCGGGATGAAGGACAGCGTGGCTTCGTTGATCTGCGTGGCCGCCTGGAAGATGCTGATCACCAGGCCGATGACGAGCGCCACCAGCAGCATCGGTGCGCCGAGCAGCAGCGCCACGTTGATGGCCTGGTTGCCCATGGTCATGATGGTTTCGGGGGTCATGGCTGGGGTTCCGTCGCGAAGGCTGGCTAAGTGAAAAAGCTCTGCGCCAGCGCGCCGATGAGCAGCTGCCAGCCGTCGGCCAGCACGAAGAGCATCAGCTTGAAGGGCAGCGCGATGCTCGCGGGCGGCACCATCATCATGCCCATCGACATCAGCACGCTGGCGACCACCATGTCGATGATCAGGAAGGGGATGAAGATCGTGAAGCCGATCTGGAAGGCCGTCTTCAGCTCGCTGATGACGAAGGCCGGCAGCAGGATCCGCAGCGGCACGTCTTCGGGGCCCTGCATCTCGGGCACCTTGGCCAGCTTGGCGAACAGGGCCAGGTCGTTCTCGCGGGTCTGGCGCAGCATGAAGGTCTTGAAGGGCTCGATGCCGCGTGCCAGGGCGGTTTCGACCGGGATCTTGTTCTCGGAGAAGGGCTTGTAGGCGTCGGCGTAGACCTTGTCGAACACCGGCGACATGACGAAGAAGGTGAGGAACAGCGACAGCCCGACCAGCACCTGGTTGGGCGGCGACGACTGCGTGCCGATGGCGGTGCGCAGCAGGCCCAGCACGATCAGGATGCGGGTGAAGCTGGTCATGCTCAGCATCAGCGCCGGCAGGAAGGTCAGCGACGTGAGCATCACCAGCGTCTGCACGCTGAGCGACCAGGTCTGGGCGCCGCCGGGGCCGGGGGTGCTGGTCACGCCGGGGAGGCCCTGCGTCCAGGCGGCCAGCGGCAGCGTCGCGGCCAGCAGGGCCAGCGCGATGCGCAGGCTGCGAAGAACGGTGCGCGGGTTCATGCGGTCGGCCGGCCCTTGACGCCCAGCGATTCGCGGAACTTCTGCGCGAAGAGGTCGAGCGGGCGCTGCAGGGAGGCCGGTGTGGCCATGCCGTCGGCGGCGTGCGCGGCGCCGGGCCTGGCCGGCAGGGTGTGCAGTGTCTGGATCTGGCTGGCGGTGACGCCGAGCACGAGCCAGGTGCCGTCGATCTCGACCACCACCACGCGCTCGCGCTGGCCCAGGGACGAACTCGACACCACCTTCACGACGTTCCCGGTACCGAAGCGTTGCAGCCCGAAGCGGCGGGCCGCCCAGGCGCACAGGAAGATCAGGCCCAGCACCATCGCCATGCCGAAGGCCGCCTGCAGCACGCCGCCGGCACCGACCGCGGCCGGTGCGGCTTCGGCCACCGGTGCGGGCACGGTCGGCAGTGCCGCGTGCGCGCCCGCGGCCAGCAGCCAGCCGCACACGAGGGCGGTGTGCGAGCGCCAGCGCAGCAGGTTCATGAACGTGCGAGCTTCTGCATGCGTTCGGACGGCGTGATGATGTCCGTCAGGCGGATGCCGTACTTGTCGTTCACCACCACCACTTCGCCCTGGGCGATGAGGTAGCCGTTGATCAGCACGTCCAGCGGCTGGCCGGCCAGGCCGTCGAGCTCGACCACCGAGCCTTGCGACAGTTGCAGCAGGCTCTTGATGGTGATGCGGGTGCGGCCGATCTCGGCGGTGAGCTGTACCGGCACGTCGAGCACGCGGGCCAGGTCGAGCCCGGCGACGCCGCTGGCCGCCGTGGGCGCGTCCATCGGCTGGAAGACCTGCGCGGTGGCGGGCGTTGCAGCGGGCGCCGCTGCAGGCGCGGGGGCCGGAGAAAGGGCCGGTGGAGGCGCCGGTGTGGCGGCGGTCTGTTCGGCCATTGCAGCCGCCCAGTCGTCCGTGTCGTCGGAAGCAGGGGTGTTGTCAGTCATGGTCGGTCTTGGGCTCGGTGTCTTGGTGGGTGATCATGTGCTGCACGCGCAGCGCGTAACGGTCGTTCGAGGTGCCGAAGGTGCAGTCCATCACCGGGATGCCGTCGACGTTGGCGGTGACGGTGGTGGGGAGCTCGATCGGCAGCACGTCGCCGACCTCCAGTGCGAGCACCTTGCCGATGGTCGAGGTCATCTGCACGAAGTTGGCGACGAGTTCGACGTCGGCCGACTGCATCTGGCGCGACATCTGCGTCACCCAGCGCTTGTCGATCTCGACCTCGTCCTGGATCGGGTTGGACAGCTGGTTGCGGATCGGCTCGATCATCGAGTAGGGGATGCACACGTGCAGGAAGCCGCCCACCGGGCCGAACTCGATCTGCAGCGTGGTGTTCACCACCACCTCGTTGGCCGCCACGATGTTGGCGAGCTTGCCGTGCATCTCGGCGCGCACATAGTCGAAGTCGAGCGGGAACACCGGCTTCCAGGCGTCGCCATAGCATTGCAGCGACAGGTCGAGCAGGCGCTTGATGATGCGTTGTTCGGTGCGCGTGAAGTCGCGGCCTTCCACGCGGACGTGGTAGCGACCATCGCTGCCGAACAGGTTGTCGACCACCAGGAAGACCAGCTTCGGGTCGAACACGAACAGCGCGGTGCCGCGCAGCGGCTTCATGTGCAGCATGTTGATGTTCGCCGGCACCGGCAGGTGGCGCACGAACTCGCCGTACTGCTGGATCTGGATCGGCCCGACCGAGATGTCCGGGCTGCGCCGCATGAAGTTCAGCAGGGCGCCGCGCAGGCCGCGCGCGAAGCGCTCGTTGATGACTTCCAGCGTGTGCATGCGGCTGCGCACGACACGGTCGGGCGCGCCCAGGTCGTAGGCGGGCAGGCCGCTCTGCGGTGCCGCGGTCGTCGTGGTGGTCTGGTCGACCGTGCCACCGGTGACGCCCCGCAGCAGGTCGTCGACCTCGTCCTGCGAGAGGACTTGTTCATAGGCCATGGGTCGGTTGCCTGAAAGTGATCACTGCACCACGAAGGTGTTGAAGGAGATGCTCGTGACGCCCTGGGGCGGCAGGTCGGCCGACAGCGGTGCGTTGATCGCGGTGCGGATCTCCTCGGCGAGCTTGGACTTGTCTTCGGTCGTCACCAGCGATTCGGGCTGGCGGTTCGACAGCAGCAGCAGCACGCGGCTGCGCAGCTCGGGCATGAATTCGACGACCTGTGCCTTGGCCTTCTCGTCCTTCACCTTGAGGGCGATACCCACATGCAGGAAGCGGGCGCGGCCCTCGGACTGCAGGTTGACGGTGAAGGGCTCGAGGGCCACGAAGATCGGCTTCTCGGCGACCTTGGCGGCCGGTTCCGCCTCGGCCTTCTTGCCGGCGGCGAGATAGAAGTAGCCGCCACCGGCGAGTGCGCAGAGAGTGACCGCGCTCAGGACGATGATCAACAGTTTCGGCGAACGCGAGGACGGTGCGGCAGAGACGGGTGCGGTGCTGGTGGCCATGGGTGGAACTGGTTGCGGTATGGGTCTTATTCTTGGCGAACTGGTCGCGGGAGCAACGGGGGATCAAGCAGGCAAAAGCGCGTCAGATCCCCGCATTGCGACGGCTGCGTGGCTCAGGCAAAGGTGTCGACGACACCCTCGGCACGGGCGCTGCGCACGGGCGCTGCCGGCGCCGCGCTCGAGGTCACGGTGCCGCTGCGTGCGGCGCCGGGGTAGCTGCTGCCGCTGTTGCCGCCCGAGCGGCCCGACGGGTTGTCTCCGGCGAAGTGGCTCTGGCCGCCCGGCTGGCGCGTGTCGGCGCCCACGGCGGTCTGGCCCAGGCTGATGCCGTGTTCGGCCAGCGTGGTGCGCAGTTGCGGCAGCGCGGCCTCGACCGCCTTGCGGACGCTTTCATGGCCCGAGACGAACATCGCCTGGGCCTGGTCGTCGCCGAGCTTGAGCGTGATCTGCAGCGGGCCGAGGTTCTCGGGGTTGAGGTTGAGCTGGGCGGTGTGCATGCCGCTGGCGCTCATGCGCAGCATCTGCTGGCCAAGGGCGGGCGCCCAGGCATCGCTGTCGACCGGCGGCGCCAGCGAGAGCACGGGCACGCGGTTCTCGGTCGTGGCGGCGTCGTTGCCGATGCCGGCGCTGCCGGGCTGGGCGGCCATCCATGCGAGCGGGGCGTTGGGCGCGCCGTCGTCGGCCAGGCCGGCGTCGTTGCCGGTGGAGACCTCGATGCGAGCGGCCAGCAGATCCAGCGGGTCGGCCTCGGCGGTGTCGGTGGCCGCCGCGGTGGTGGTGACCGCGGTGGCGGCCGTGTCGCGGCTGGCGGCGTCGGTGCGGCCCGTGCGTGCGGCGGGCGCTGGCGTGGCCGGCACGGTGCTGGCCGGCGCGGCGTTGAGCAGCGACGGGGCGACGGGCGTGGCCGGCACCGCCGCGGCGTCTGCCTTGGCGGTGGCTGCGGCGGTGGCTGCGGCGGCGTCGGCCTGGGCCGAGACGGTTGTGGATGTCTTGCCGGCTGCGGCGCGCAGGGCATCCGCCGTCGTCGCGTCGGCGGGCTCACCGTCGGCGAGCGCCGCCTTTGCCGCGGCATCGGCGGCCGGCAGGTCGGGTTCGGTCACGGCCTTGGCGGCCTTGGCGGCCTCGGCGGCCGCGTCGGTGCCCGCCAGGGCCGCCCGCACGTCGGTGCGTTCGGTTGCCGTGGCGGCGCCGCGCAGGGCGGCTGCGGTGACGGCTTCGGCGCCGGTGCGCGCGGCCGTCGTCGTGACCTGGGCGGCCATGGCCGGCACGAAGAAGTCGAGGTTCGGGATCTGGGGCAGGGTGTCGTCCTTGGGCGCCGACGCACCGCGGCGCGGCGTCCCGGGGCGTGCGGTCGCGCTGTCGGTGGGGCCGTTAGCGTCGGTGTCGGCCTGCGACGCACGCGAGCGGTCGAGTGCCGCGTGGAAGCTGCGGCCCTGCGGCTCGTCGGCGTTGCGGGTGCGTGCCGGCGACGAGGTGGACGAGAGGCCGGGCGAGACGAGGGCGGGGGAGACGAGTGCGGGCATGGGGGCTCCTGGGGTCAGAGGGTCGGGTTGGCGGCGCGGTCGAAGAACTTGCGCGTGGCGCGTTCGTCGCTTTCGCGCTGCTCGCGCTTGGCCTGGACGAGCATTTCCTGCTGGCGCACACGTTCGGCCAGGGTGTCGAAGGAACTCTGGCGGCGCTTCTGGTGCTGCCAGTCGACGCGGCCGTGGTCCAGGCGGGTGGTGGCCTGCGCCACGATGGCGCGCTGCTGGTCGATGGCGCCGTCGAGCGTGATCAGGAAGTTCTGGTAGTTGCGCAGCTTGGCGGCGGGCATGCCGTGGACCATCAGGGCGTTCAACTGGTCCACGTAGTCCTGTCGGTACTGCATCAGCAGCTCCAGCTTCTGCGTGCTGGTGATGCGCGCGGTCTGCAGGGCACCGAGGCGGATCGCGGCCTTGTCGGTCTGCGTGCGCGCCAGTTCGGTGAGCATGTCGAGGGGAAGCTTGGTGGACATGGGACTCCTTGAGATCCTTGAAAAGGGGTCAGGCCGCGCGGGCCGGGTCGAAGAGGCTTCGCATCCGCGAAATGGAGGCGTCGTAGTCGGTGCGCTCATCCATCGGCTGCTGCAGGAAGGCCTCGATCTTTGGGTACATCGCGATGGCCTGGTCGAGCTGCGCGTCGTGCCCCGGGGCGTAGGCGCCGACGCTGATCAGGTCGCGGTTGCGCTGGTAGCGCGACAGCATCTGCTTGAAACGGCGCACCGTCTCGAACTGCGCCGGCTCGATCAGCGCCGTCATGGCGCGGCTGATCGAGGCCTCGATGTCGATGGCCGGGTAGTGGCCGGCTTCGGCCAGCGAGCGCGACAGCACGACGTGGCCGTCCAGGATGGCGCGGGCCGAGTCGGCGATCGGGTCCTGCTGGTCGTCGCCTTCGGACAGCACCGTGTAGAAGGCCGTGATGGAGCCGCCGTTGCCGTCGGCGTCGCGCGCGCCGTTGCCGGCGCGTTCGACCAGTGCGGGCAGCTTGGCGAACACCGAGGGCGGGTAGCCCTTGGTGGCGGGCGGTTCGCCCACGGCCAGCGCGATCTCGCGCTGTGCCATGGCGTAGCGGGTGAGCGAATCCATGATCAGCAGCACGCTCTTGCCCTGGTCGCGGAAGTACTCCGCCAGGCAGGTGGCGTAGGCCGCACCCTGCAGGCGCAGCAGCGGCGAGTTGTCGGCCGGCGCGGCCACCACGACCGCGCGGGCCAGGCCTTCCTCGCCGAGCGTGTTCTCGATGAAGTCCTTCACTTCGCGGCCGCGTTCGCCGATCAGGCCGACCACGATCACGTCGGCGCTGGTGTAGCGGGCCATCATGCCCAGCAGCACGCTCTTGCCCACGCCCGAGCCGGCGAACAGGCCCATGCGCTGGCCGCGGCCGACGGTGAGCATGCCGTTGATGGCGCGCACGCCGACGTCGAGCACCGAGTCGATCGGCGCGCGCGACAGCGGGTTCACCGGCGGGCTCGACAGCGGCACGCGCTTGGCGACGTCCAGCGGGCCGAGGCCGTCGAGCGGCCGGCCCGCCGCATCGACCACGCGGCCGAGCATGCCTTCGCCCACCGGCAGGCGCTTGGTGTGGTTGTCGCCGCTGGCGCCGCCCGCGGCGATGCGCGGGAAGACCCGCGCGCCGGGCAGCAGGCCCGCGACTTCGCTCTGCGGCATCAGGAAGATGCGGTCGCCCGCGAAGCCGACGACTTCGGCCTCGGCATGGCGCATGGGGTATCCGGGCGGCAGCTCGATCAGGCAGTCGCTGCCCACGGGCAGTTGCAGGCCGGTCGCTTCGAGCACCAGGCCCACGGCGCGCGTGAGCCGGCCCGAGGCGACGGTGGTGGTGCAGCGGGCGATGTCGCTGCGCGCCTGGGTCAGCGCGTCGACCCAGTGCTGGACATGGGGGTTGGGGGCGATCGTGCTGCTCATGGTGGTCAGTCCTGGGCGTCGGCGTCGCGGTGGAGCGCGGCGGTCACGCTCTTCCAGCGGGTCTCGAGCGTCGCGTCGATCTCGCCGGCGGGCGACTGCACGCGGCAGCCGCCGCGCTGGATGCTGTCGTCGGGGCGCACCTGCCAGCCGGCCTGTTGCAGCTCGTTGCCCAGGCTGTCCTTGACCAGCGCGACATCGGCCGGGTTCAGCAGCAGCCGGGGTTCGCCCTGCAGCGTGGGTTCGGCGTGGACCAGGTCCTGCACCAGCGGCAGCAGCCATTCGGGTTCGGCGCGGAAGGTGCGGTGCACCACCTGGCGCGCGATGTCCAGGGCCAGCGTCAGCAGCACGTCGGTGATCTCGCGCTCGGCGCCGCGCAGTGCTTCGGGCAGCGAGGTGCTCAGCGCGCGCAGTTGTTCGGCGTGGGCGGTGGCCGCGGCCAGGCCGGTGGCCAGCCCGGCGATGTGGCCTTCGGCGTGGCCGGCGGCCCAGCCTTCGGCATGGCCGGTGGCCTGACCCGCGGCGGTGGCTTCCTGGCGCAGGCGGCGCAGCTCGGCCTGGGCGACACCCACGGGCACGGCCGGCGGGGGAGGTGGCGGCGGCAAGGTGGCCCGCGCGGCGGCCATCCGCCCGGCGGCGGTGGTGCGGCTCGGGTCGCCGGTGATGTTGCCCATCTCCCAGCGTTCCCAGGCCGACAGCACTGGCTTGGCCGGTGCCGCGTCTGTCTGCGGGGCGGCCGCGCCGCCCACGCGCGTCGACGCATACAGCGAGGCCAGCCGCGCCGCGGTCGCGGGGTTGGGCTTAGACGAATTCATCGGCGCCCGGCGCGGAAATCACGATCTCGCCGGCTTCGGCCAGGCGGCGGGCCGCCTGCAGGATCGTCTTCTGCTCGGCCTCGACCTGCGACACCCGGACCGGGCCGCGCAGCTCGATGTCCTCGCGCAGCGTCTCGGCGGCGCGGTTGGACATGTTCTTGAGGAACTTGTCGCGCAGCTCGATCGGCGCACCCTTGAGCGCGATGATGAGCGAGTCGGACTCCACTTCCTTGAGCAGGCGCTGGATGCTGCGGTCTTCCAGACCCATCAGGTTCTCGAAGACGAACATCTCGTCGACGATGCGCTGGGCCAGCGTGTCGTCGAGCTCGCGGACGTGGGCGATCGTGGCTTCCTCGTTGGCGCTGTTCATCAGGTTGACCATCTCCGCGGCGGTGCGCACGCCACCCAGGCGGCTGCGCTTCAAGCCTTCGCCCGACAGCATCTCGGTCAGCACATCGGTCAGTTCCTTGAGCGCCGCCGGCTGCACGCCGCCGAAGGTGGCCACGCGCACGACCACGTCGTTGCGCAGGCGCACCGGCAGCTTCTCCAGCACTTCCGCGGCCTTGGCGCGGTCGAGGTGGACCAGCAGCGTGGCCAGGATCTGCGGGTGCTCGTCGCGGATGAGCTCGGCCACTTCGCCGGCTTCGAGCTGGTTGAGGCGTCCGATGCCGCTGTCGGGCTCTTCCGCCTTGAGGATGTCTTCCAGCAGGTCGCTCGCGCGGTCCTCGCCCAGCGCCTTCTTGAGCACGGCGCGGATGTAGTCGCTCGAGCCCAGGTGCAAGGCGGACAGCTGTTCGGTCTCCTCGCGGAATTCGCGCAGCACCGAGGCCAGCTCGGCGCGCGACACCTGTTGCAGCTTCGACATCGCGAGGCCGAGCTCCTGCACCATCGCGGTCGGCAGCAGGTTCAGAGCCGCGGCAGCGCGGTCCTCGCCCACGGCCATAAGCAGGATGGCGCTCTTACGGGTTCCAACTTCATTGCTCATCGGTCGTCATCCAGTGTTGGATCATGATGGCCACCAGCTTGGGGTCCTGGGTGGCAGCCTCGAGGGCGAAGTCGAGGTCGGCCTTGTGGCGGTCGGCTTCGCGCTGGCGCAGCGCCTCGTCCGGGCTCGGGCCTTCGTCGGCGGTCGCCAGCTTGGCGAACACATCGTTGTCGTCGACGGCTGCCACCGGTGGCGGCGGCGGCGGCGCCAGGTGTTTGCGCAGCAGCGGACGGGCCACCGCGAACCAGGCGAACAGGGCGAACAGGGCGAGCAGCAGGTACATGCCCCCCGTCTTGGCCAGCGGGATGTTGGCCGGGTCGCGCCAGAAATCCAGGGCAGGCGCTTCCTTCTCGCGTTCGTCGGCGAAGGCGCTGTTGACCACGTTGAGCGAGTCGCCGCGGTCCTGGCTGAAGCCCACGGCTTCCTTGGCCAGGTTGCGGATCTGGTCGAGCTCGGCGGCGGTCAGTGCGCGGCTGGCGCCCTTGTCGTCGCCCACGCGGTTGTTCACCACCACGGCCACCGACAGGCGCTTGACGCCGCCGGCGCCCTGCTGCACATGGCGGATCGAGCGGTCGAGCTCGTAGTTGGTGGTCGTGTCCTTGCGGCTGCTCGACGGGCCGGTGGCGGCGGCCGTGGTGGTGGCGCGCTGGGCGGCGGCCTGTGCGGCGGCGGCCTGGGCCTGTGCCGGCGTCTGCGGGGCACCCGGCGGCGCGTTCGGCGGCGTGGTGATCGGCGCGTTCGGCGCGGTGGGCGGCTGGTTCGACAGCGCGCCGGGCACGCCACCGGGCGGGGTGCCGCCCAGCTGGTTCGACTCGCTCGACTGCTGGCTGCGCATCGCCGCATTCGCCGGGTCGGTGTTGGGGCGGTACTTCTCGTCGGTGTTTTCCACCACCGAGAAGTCGATGTCGGCCGCCACCTGGGCGCGCACGTTGCCGGTGCCCAGGATCGGCTGCAGGATGGCTTCGATGCGGCGGATGTAGCCCTGCTCGATCTCCTGCGTGTACTTCAATTGGCTGACATCGAGGCCGCGTGCGCCGGCGTTGGCCGCCGACAGCAGATTGCCGCGCTGGTCCACCACCGTCACGCTCTTGGGGTCGAGTTCGGGCACGCTGCTCGAGACCATGTGCACGATGGCGCTCACGGTGCCTTCGTCGATGCTGCGGCCGCGGTGCAGCGTCAGAACGACCGATGCCGAAGGCTTCTTCTGTTCGCGCACGAACAGGGAAGGCTTCGGCATGGCCAGGTGCACCCGGGCGGACTCGATGGTGCCGATGGATTCGATGGAGCGCGCCAGCTCGCCTTCGAGCGCGCGCTGGAAATTCACCTGCTCGGCGAACTGGCTGGTGCCGAACTTCTGGTTGTCCATCAGTTCGAAGCCCACGCCGCCCGCCTTGGGCAGGCCCTGCGAGGCCAGCTTGAGCCGGATCTCGGGCACGCGGTCGGCCGGCACCAGGATCGCGGTGCCGCCCTCGGCGAACTTGTAGGGCACGTTCATCTGCGAGAGCGACGCGATGATCGCGCCGCCGTCGCGGTCCGACACGTTGGTGTAGAGCACCTTGTAGTCGGGCCCGCGGCTGTACAGGGCGAAGGCCATGGCGATGGCCACCAGCGCGGCGCCGCCGACGATCAGCGGGAGCTTGGGCTGGGCGCGCAGCTTGTCGGTCCACGACGTGGCGTTGGCGGCGGGGGACGTCGGCGCGGCGCCGAGGGTCGCAGCCGAACTCATGCGAAAGCCCCTGTGGCGCCCGCTGGATCCAGATGGTCCATGTTCATGTTCAAGAGGATGAGTCGTCGATGTTCAGTGGCCATGCCGGGCGCCGACAAAGGAGGCCGGCAGGCTTGGGGTACGGCGTTCATTGTCTGGATCGGCGCCGAATTCGATTGGCCGAACAGCCGGGGTTTTCGCCGTCAGTTGAGCCCATGTGAATCGGGGCTTCGCAGGTACGCTGAATAGGCGAGGAGGCACCCGGGTGCTTCTGTAGTCAACCCAAAGTTCACTTACCTGAGGAACACGACGCCATGTCGATTTCAGCCATCGAATCCGTCCTGCAACAGATGCGGGCCACTGCCGTGCAGTCCGGCATCACCCCTCCTGCCGGCCCTGCGGTGGAGCACGGCGGCTTCGCTGCCGAGCTCAAGCGCTCCATCGACAACATCAGCGGGGCCCAGACCAAGGCCTACGGCCAGGCCGAGGACTTCGAACTGGGCAAGCCGGGCGTGGCGCTCAATGACGTGATGGTCGACCTGCAGAAGGCCAACGTGGCGTTCCAGACCGGGGTACAGGTGCGAAACAAGCTGGTTTCGGCCTACCAGGAAATGATGAGCATGCAGGCCTGACGCGGGGTTGCGCGGTGTGGATGGACGCTCTGCAACTTTTTGGGGCACGCCCCTAAATGTTTGCAAAGCCCTGCCGATAACTAATCCAACGATGGCTTGAGTCCAGCGTTACGGCCCCCCGGGTCGGAGTCCACAACCTTTAGTCAACCAGGAGTCTTCAATGGCGCAAGTCATCAATACGAACAGCCTCTCGCTGCTCACGCAAAACAACCTGAACAAGTCGCAATCGGCCCTCAACACCGCCATCGAGCGCCTGTCTTCGGGCATGCGCATCAACAGCGCCAAGGACGACGCAGCTGGTCAGGCCATCGCCAACCGCTTCACGGCCAACATCAAGGGCCTGACGCAAGCCACCCGCAACGCCAACGACGGCATCTCGATCGCTCAAACGACCGAAGGCGCGCTGACGGAAGTCAACAACAACCTGCAACGCGTCCGTGAACTGTCGGTGCAAGCCGCCAACGGCACGAACTCGGCCAGCGACCTGGACTCGATCCAGTCGGAAATCGGCCAACGCCTGGACGAAATCAACCGCGTGTCGGAACAGACCCAGTTCAACGGCGTGAAGGTTCTTTCGGCTGACGCCGGCAAGCTGACCGTGCAAGTCGGCGCGAACGATGGCGAAACCATCGACATCGACCTGCAAGAAATCAGCGCCAAGACGCTCGGCCTCGACGGCTTCAATGTCAACAACACGGGTGCCAAGAACAAGCAAGCGTCCGCCAGTGACCTGCTGGTCGCCGGCTTCACCGCCGCTGCTCCCGCAGGTGGCATCACTGTGTACAGCCGCACCCTGACCACGGCCGCCAATGGCGCCGTGTCGTCCGATGCGCTCGCCAAAATGGCGGACAAAGGTACCGTCACCATCGGCACTGAAAAGTTCACGTACAACGCTTCGACCAAGAGCTATGGCGCAGCTGACACTGCTCGCACGCTCGCAGCAACGAATGCGTCGCTGACCCCGCCGGCTGGGACCACCACGACCGCGACCGTCACCCTCAACGGCAAGGCGATGGATGTCAAGATCGACAGCAGCGGTTCATTGACCGATGCTGCCGATGGATCGACGCTGTATCTGGATGCCAGCAAGAACTTGACGAAGACCGGCACGGGCGTGACGATCGCTGCAACGGTGGCCAACTTGACCGATCCCGCCAAGGGCATGCAGGTCAACGACACGATCAAGATTGGTGCAACCGGCGCGGTCTACACGGCGGCCACTGCTACGACGTTTGACGTGAAGGGCGAAACGGCCACTGCTGAAGCTGTTGCGGCCAAGCTCAAGTCGGTGGGTGGCACCGTTGACTTCGACGGTGATGCCACCACCGACTATACGATCGCGGCCGGGGGTGCGGTGACTGGCGGCTTTATGGGCGTCGGCGGATTGACGCTGACGGCTGCAGAGTCGGTCAACATGAACGCCAACGGCATCGCCACCAATGCGGCTGGCAGCGTGGTGTATGCCGACTCGTCCAAGGCAGGAAGCGTCACGACCAAGGCCGTCGCTGACGGTAAGGCGACTGTCGACCCGCTCAAGGCCTTGGACGCCGCCCTGTCGAAGGTCGACAAGCTGCGCTCCTCGCTGGGTGCGGTGCAGAACCGTTTCGACTCGACGATCGCCAACCTCGGCACCACGGTCGTGAACCTGTCCTCGTCGCGTTCGCGCATCGAAGACGCTAACTACGCGGTGGAAGTGTCGAACATGACGCGCGCTCAGATCCTGCAGCAAGCCGGTACCTCGGTGCTGTCGCAGGCCAACCAGACCACGCAAGGCGTGCTGTCCCTCCTGCGTTAAGTCGAACCGACGAAAAGCAGAACCAAGCCAGGTTCCGTCCCGCAAGGGATGGGCCTGGCGACCGCAGGCGCCGGGTTCCGACCCGGTCCCCCTGCGCTTTCCTCTGCGGCCATGCCCCACGGCGCGGCCGCAGAGGAAAGCGAAACCCTTCAATCAGGTGAACACCATGTCCAACCCCGTGCCAGCCAGCAGCGCCCAGGAAAGCCCGTGGATACAACTGCTCGTCGGCCGTGCCGCGGTAGGTGCGGGTGCCACGGCGCGGGCGGTCGAGGACGTCGAGGAAGAAGCGACGCCGGTGCAGGTCGAAAGCGCGGTTCGCGCGGTGAACGCGGCGCTCGAGATCCGCTCGATCGGGATCCAGTTCGAGATCGACAAGGACACCGACAAGGTCATCGTGAAGGTGGTCGACCGCAACACCGGTGAGGTGATCCGCCAGGTCCCGAACGAGGAGGTGGTGCGCATCGCCAAGGTCATGGGCGAGATGTCCGGCCTGCTGGTCGACAACGCGGCCTGAGCCTCCCTTCATTCTTCCAACGCATTCCAGGAAACACTCACATGGCAACCATCAGCAGCATCGGCGTCGGCTCCAATCTCGACTTGGCGGGCCTGCTCACCAATCTCGAGAAGGCTGAAAGCCAGCCCTTGGTGGCACTCGAGGCCAAGGCCAAGAGCTACACGAGCAAGCTCTCTGCCTACGGCTCGGTGCAGAGCGCCCTGAGCACCCTGCAGGCCGCGGCGCTGAAGCTGTCGGACCGTGCGCTGTTCCAGAGCGTCACCGGCACGCCGACCGTCAGCGGCATCCTCTCGGCCTCGGCCACGGACACCAGCGCGGCCGGCAACTACAACATCACGGTGTCGCAGCTGGCGCAGTCGCAATCGTTGATCACCACCGGGCAGGCCAACACCACCACCGCGATCGGCAACGGAAAATTCACGATCGACTTCGGCACGGTCACCGGTGGCACGCTCGACCCGGCGACCGGCAAGTACACCGGCGCAGGCTTCACGGTGGACAGCGCGCGTACCGCGAAGACGATCACCGTCGACCCGACCAACAACACGCTGGGCGGCATCCGCGATGCGATCAACGCGGCGGGCGCCGGCGTCACCGCGACCATCGTCAATGACGGCAGCGGCACGCCCAACCGTCTCGTGCTGACCTCGACGCAGACGGGCGAAGCCTCGAGCATGCGCATCAGCGTCGATGGTGCGGCCGACGCGACCCTCAAGAATCTGCTGAACAACGACCCCGCCGGTACGCAGAACCTGCAGCAGACCGCGGCCGCGCAGAGCGCGAAGCTCAATGTCAACGGCATCGCCATCACGAGCCCGACCAACACCGTCAAGGAAGCCATCCAGGGCGCGACGCTGACGCTGGTGCAAACCGGCACGACGGGGCTGTCGATGAAGTCGAACACGGCCTCGGCGAAGACGGCGATCAACGATTTCGTCAAGGCCTATAACGCGCTGCAGAGCACCGCCAAGTCGTTCACGACCTACGACGCCGACACCAAGACGGCGGCGCCGCTGGTCGGCGATTCGACCCTGCGCAACCTGCAGACCCGCATCCGCCAGGCGCTGACCACGCCGCAGAGCGGTGGCGCCGACGACATGAAGGTGCTCACCGAGATCGGCGTGTCCTTCCAGAAGGACGGAACGCTGGCTGTGGATTCGACCAAGCTCGACAAGGCACTGGACACCGATCTGGCTGGCGTCTCGAGGCTTTTCGCGAGCGCGAGCGGCAGCACCGCGGGCTACGGCAAGCAGATCGACGCCCTGGTGACGGACCTGAACAAGACGGGTGGCTCGCTGAAGGTCGCGCAGGACGGCGTGACGTCGACCATCAAGGCGCTGGACGAACAGTACAACCAGGTCCAGGCGCGCGTGGACGCCACGGTCGCGCGCTATCGCGCGCAGTTCACGGCCCTCGACGTGGCGATCAACAGCATGAACAACACCAAGGCCTACCTCACGCAGCAGTTCGATGCGATGAACGCCAGCTCCGGCAAGTAAACCGGCCCACCTGATCGAAAGCCCGTGATGTACACCCCCCACACCTCCCGCAGCGGCGCTGGCGCCTATGCACGCGTCGGCGTCGAGACGCTGGCCATGAGCGCGTCGCCGCACCAGCTCATCGCGATGCTCTTCGATGGCGCCAAGACGGCGATCGGCATGGCGCGGCACCACATGGGTGCGGGCGATATCGAAGCCAAGGGGAACGCCATCTCCAAGGCCATGGGCATCGTCGAAAACGGGCTCAAGGCCAGCCTGGACGCCAAGGCGGCGGGCACCGAGGGCACGACGCTGGTGAGCAACCTGTCGGCGCTGTACGACTACGTCGTCCGCCGGCTGCTCTACGCGAACCTGCGCAACGACGTCGCGGTGCTCGACGAAGTCGACGCCCTGCTGGACAGCCTGGCTTCGGCCTGGCGCGAGATCGAGCCGGGCCGCGGCGGCTTCTGAACCGATATGACCTCTCCGGAACCCCTCATGGCCTATCCGCGCGACATCGTGCATTGCTACGGTCAGCTCGCCTCCACGATGGCGCAGATGGTCGTGCTGGCGCAGGCCAGGGACTGGGGCGCACTGCCGGCCGCGCAGGCGCAATGCGCGGCCATCGTCGACCGGCTGCGTGCCATCGAGCCGACGGTGGTGCTCGGCCCGGCAGACGCCGCCGAAGCGCAGCGTCTGATCATCTGCATCCAGTCCGACCAGGCCATCGTGAACGGCATCGTGAAGCCGCAACTCGAACGCCTGGTGGAGAAGATGAGCGTGCTGCAGCAGCGCAAGAGCCTCGACAAGGCCTACGGCAAGGCCCACTGAACGCGACCGCACCATGACCGGCCTCGTACGACTTCTCGACACCCTGCTGACGGCAAAGGTCTCGCCGCCGCTGGACGTTGGCGCCGTGGACGGCGACGCCGCCGTCAAGGCGCCGGGGTCCGTGTCGGGTGTGCAGAAGGTCGCCAACGACGTGCGCCTGCTGTCCAACGCGGCGCTCGACCGCCAGCTCGGCGGCGTCGACTCCCCGTTGACACGCGGCGCGGGCCTGGGCACCGCGGGCGGGGCAGCGCTGCCCGCATCGGCGGTGGCCCGGCTGTCCTTCGCGGCACGGATCATCAGCGCCGTGCTGGCCGACCTGGAGGTCGACGTCGGCCCCGTGCGCGGGCAGGGCCCCGTGTGGGCGTCGGGGCAGCAGCCGGCCGGCCCCGTGCTGGCGGGCTCATTGGCCCACACCGTGTCGAACAGCGGCCTGTTCTATGAATCGCACCTGGCGCAGTTCGCGCAGGGCCATCGCACGCTGGCGCAGATGGCGCAGGAGCCGCAGGCCGCGTGGCCGGCGCCCGGTGTGGCGGCAGGCGGGCGTGGCGCCACGGCCTTGCAGGCGGTGATGGCCGTGGTGGCCGATGCCAGCGCGCCGGCCGCATCGGCGAAGGCCGATCCGTCGCAGCCGACGGTCGCGTCACCGGTGGCGGTCGCCGCCACGGCGGCTGCCGCCGCGCAGGCCGCGCCGTCTGCCCTGACCGCAGCGCGCAGCGATGGGCCGGCCGCACCTGGGGGCCAGCCGGCTGCCGCCGGCGCCCCGATGCCGTCCGAGCCGGCCATCCCGGAGGCGTCTCCCGACGTCCTCAAGGTGCAGGCCGCGTACCGCTGGGGCGAGAGCGCTCAGACGGCCGCCGCCACGGCCGAGCGCGCTGCGATGCGTGACGTCGAGAACAAGCGCAGCGACAGCGACAACGCCGCCGCCGCGCGCCCCGCCTCGGCCCCGCCGAGCGGCGGCGACGTGGTGCACCCGCAATTGCTGACCACGGTCCATCAGCAGCTCGACCTGCTGGCGACCGCCGCCTTTCGCTGGACCGGCGAAGCCTGGCCCGGTGTGGCGATGGACTGGCGCATCGAGGAAGAGGGCGACCGTCACGCCGCCGGCGACGAGACGCCCGCCGATGCGCCGCGCCGCTGGTCGACGAACGTGTCGCTGCAACTGCCCACCCTCGGCACCGTCGACGTGCGCCTGAGCGTGGCGGGCGGCGACGTCCGGGCCACCGTGGTGTCGTCCAGCGAGAGCAGCCGCGCGCTGCTGGCCGGCGACGGCCGTACGCTCGCGGCGCGATTCGACGCGGCCGATCTGCGGCTGGAGCAGTTCCAGGTGGCGCAGGGAGTGGGTGTATGAACGCTGCTGCACCGTCGCTCGGCGACCGCCAGAGCGCCGTCGCCCTGTCTTACGACGACAAGACGCGCGCGCCGATCGTCGTCGCCAAGGGCTACGGCGTGGTCGCCGAATCGATCATGCGCGAGGCGCGCGAGAACGGCCTGTACGTGCACGCCTCCGGCGACCTGGTCAAGCTGCTCATGCAGGTCGACCTGGACCAGCAGATCCCGCCACAGCTGTATGTGGCGGTGGCCGAGGTCATGGCCTGGCTGCACGGCCTGGAAGAAGCCGCAGGGTCTGCGCGATGAATACTTTATTTCTATTTATTCCCGCTGGATCCGTGCGGAAAGCCGCCGATGAGAACGGTTTCCAATTGCGCGCATCCTCGCCGGAAAAATCCATTGGTAATGAATACTTTTTTCTAGGTATTCCATTGGCCGTTGCGAAACGTCGTTCGGTGTCATTGAGCAGTCACAAAACCGATTGTGGCGGGTTTGTAAATTCTGTAGGCGCCGTCCCACATCGCGTGCAAAAAGTCTCATTTCGCCCCCTGTGGCCCCAGGCCTTGGTAACACTTGTTAACAATGTGTTTTAAGATGCTACCAAGCTATCTAAATGGAGTCGGCGTGAATATCGAAAGAGAAGGCGTGTCAGTGAACAGTGAGATGTTCCGGGAAATCGGAGACATCAATCTGGCCTACATGTTGTTGGCCCAGAAGCTGGTCAAGCAGGACAAGGCCGCGGCGATGTTCCGCCTGGGCATCGGCGACGAGCTGGCCGACCTGCTGGCCAACATGACCCTGGCCCAGATCGTGAAGCTGGCGTCCTCGAACCTGCTGCTGTGCAGCTTCCGCCTCGAGGACAACCCGATGTTCGCGGTGATGGGGCAGCAGAAGGACGGTGCCCTGCAGCAGGCGCACATGTCGATCCTGATGGCGGCGCGCCAGCAGACATCGGTTCGCACGACGGGGGTTGCATGAGCGCGAAGACCGTCCTGGGCGAAGTCAAGGAAGTCAAGCTCGCCATCGAATTGATTGCCCTGGGTGCCCGTCTTCAATTTCTCGAAGCCGAAGTTAAATTGAGCCGTGAGCGGCTGATCAAGCTCTACAAGGAATTGAAGGGCGTTTCTCCGCCAAAAGGTCTTTTGCCTTTTTCGACGGATTGGTACATGACCTGGCTGGCGAATATTCATTCGTCGATGTTCTACAACATTTACCGATTCATGATTGTCCAGGCAAAAGAATCGAAACTCCAGGCGTTGATAAAGAGCTACCGGCTTTATCAGGAACAAAGCGAATATCAGGGCGGTGAAGTGGTGCTCGATTTCACCCGCGCCTACACGATGGTGCGTTTTTTCGACAGCGACATGCTGCAATTGAATTCCTGCAGCCGTTGCGGCGGGCAATTCGTGGCGCATGCGCATGACACCAAGAGCGGGTACGTGTGCGTGCTCTGCCGTCCGCCGTCGCGCGCCGGGAAGGCCCGTCCTCCCAAGCGTGTCGCTGCGGACGCGATGGTGCCGGTGCCCCATGCCCTGGATCGCTCCGGTTTTGGTTTGCCTTTGAACAGCGGCAGCGTGCATTGACCATGGTCCGCGCCGCCCTTCCCATTAATTGATCTAGATGCCTCAGGGCGAAAGGGGGCGCGTGTGCTCGTTCTTCTCGGTTATCTCGTTGTGGTCGGCGCCGTGTTCGGCGGGTATGCCCTCATGGGCGGCCACTTCGGTGTGCTGTTCCAGCCCATCGAAGTGTTGATGATCTGCGGCTCTGCCCTGGGCGCTTTCATTGCCGGCAACAACGGCAAGACGATCAAGGCCACGGCGCGTGAATTGCCCCGGCTTCTGCGCTCGTCCAAGCACAACCGCCAGCTCTACATGGACCTGCTGGCCCTCCTGTATGAATTGCTCGCCAAGGCACGCAAGGAAGGGATGATGAAGCTGGAATCGGATGTGGAAGACCCGAAGGGCAGCGAGATCTTCGGGCGCTATCCCACCATCCTGTCGAACGCGGAGCTGATGGAGTTCATCTGCGATTACCTGCGCCTGGCCATCAGCGGCAATACCGACCCTTTCGAGATCGAGGCACTCATGGACCACGAGATCGAGACGATCCGCCACGAGGCCGAAGTGCCTTCGCACAGCCTGTCCCGCGTGGGTGACGCATTGCCCGCCCTGGGCATCGTGGCCGCCGTGCTGGGCGTGGTGCATGCGCTGGCCTCGGCCGACCTGCCGCCCGCGGAAATGGGCGCCCTCATCGCGCACGCCATGGTGGGCACCTTCCTGGGTGTGCTGCTGGCCTATGGCTTCGTCACGCCGCTGGCGACGCTGATCGACCAGCAGGTCGAGGAGAACATGAAGACCTACCAGTGTGCCAAGGTCACGCTGCTCGCGAGCATGCACGGCTACACGCCGCAGCTGGCGGTGGAATTCGGCCGCAAGGTGCTGTTCTCGACCGAGCGTCCGTCCTTCACCGAACTCGACTCGCATGTCCGCGACGTCAAGACGCGCTGACCGGGACGGGCACGGAGTTTCACCATGAGCGCCGCCAAGGAAAGCCGTATCGTCGTCAAGAAGGTCATCAACGTGGCCGGGGGCCACCATGGCGGCGGCTGGAAGATCGCCTACGCCGACTTCATGACGGCCATGATGGCGTTCTTCCTGGTGATGTGGCTGCTGTCGATCGCGACCCCCAAGCAGCGCGAGGGCATCGCCGAGCACTTCAAGATGCCGCTGAAGGTGGCGCTGGCCGGCGGCGACCGCAGCGGCATCAGCGACAGCGTCATTCCCGGCGGCGGCGATGATCCCACGCGCGTGAAGGGCGAGGTCAACAACGCCGAGACGCAGAGCGAGGACGAGATCGACGCGCAGCGGCTGGCCAGCATGAAGGAGCGCCTGGACAAGATGCTCGAGAGCAGCCCCGTCTTCAAGCAGTTCCGCTCGCAGATCCTGATCGACATCACGAACGAAGGCCTGCGCCTGCAGATCGTCGACAACGAACGCAGCCCGATGTTCGACCTGGCCAGCGCCAAGGTGGTGCCGCACATGCGCGCCATCCTGCGCGAGATCGGCCCGATGCTGAACGACCTGCCGAACAAGATCACGCTGACGGGCCACACCGACGCCTTCAACTACACCAACGGCGACCGGGCCTACGGCAACTGGGAACTCTCTGCCGACCGCGCCAATGCCTCGCGCCGCGAACTCATGACCGGTGGCCTGGCCGACGGCAAGGTGATGCGCGTGATCGGCGTGGCCGACACGATGCACCTGGACAAGGCCGATCCGCGCAACCCGATCAATCGCCGCATCAGCGTGATCCTGCTCAACCACCGGACGCAGGCGCAGATCGAGCGCGAGAACGCCGGCAGCGCGAACCCGCTGGACCTGAAGAAGGCACCGCCGACGGCGGCGCTGGCGTCATCCCTTCCGGCGAACGTCAAGACCGTCGCATTGCAACCGGCCTCTCCAACGAAATAGACCACAGCGAGCCTCAGCGTCGTTGGCACGGTGCCGACGGCAGGGGATAAAAAATGGACCTCAGTCAATTCACGCAAGCATTCTTCGTCGAAGCCATCGAACTCCTCGCACAGATGGAGCAGTTGCTGCTCGAGCTGGATCTCGAACAGCCTGACAACGAACAGCTCAACGCGATCTTCCGCGCAGCCCACTCGATCAAGGGCGGGGCCGCCACGTTCGGCTTCTCGGCGCTGACGGAGACGACCCATCTTCTTGAAACCCTCCTGGACCGGGCGCGACACGGGCAGTTGCGCCTGAGCGGTCCCATGATCGATGCCTTTCTGGAAACGAAGGACGCCTTGCAAGAACAACTCACCGCCTACCAGGCCAATCGGGAACCCGAGGCCGACATGGTCGCGCACATCTGTGGCGTGCTTCAACAACTGGCCCGCGAGAACAGCGATGCCGCCGCGGCGGCCGCGTCTGCGGCATCGCCCGCGCCGGCATCCGCTCCCGCACCTGCGGTGGTGGCCGCCGCGCCTGCACCGGCCGAGCCGGCAGCTGCGGCGGGTGGCGACGGCGCCTTGCGCATCCGCTTCTCGGCCTTGCCCGACAGCGAGTGCGAGTTGCTGCTCGGCGAGTTGACCAACCTCGGCACGGTGCGCTCGAAGACCCGCAGCGGCACCGACCTGACCGTGATGCTCGAGACCACCTGCGAGCCCGACGCGATCATCGCCGTGTGCTGCTTCGTGATCGACGATTCGCAGATCGTCATCGACCGCGCCGGCGCCGAGCCGGCCCCGGCCGAGGCACCCGTTGCCAGCGCCCCCGCTGCGCCGGTGGCCGTGGCTGCGGCGCCTGCACCGGTGGCCGCAGCACCGGCCGCCGCGGCGGCGGCAGCCGCCGGCACCAAGGAATCGAGCTCGATCCGCGTCGACGTGGAGAAGGTCGACCAGCTCATCAACCTGGTGGGCGAACTGGTGATCACGCAGTCGATGCTCACGCAGGCCGCCACCATGCTCGACCCCGTGGCCTACGAGCGCTTCCTCAGCGGCCTGGGCCACCTGGAGCGCAATGCACGCGACCTGCAGGAATCGGTGATGTCCATCCGGATGATGCCGATGGACTACGTCTTCAGCCGCTTCCCGCGCGTGATCCGCGACGTGAGCGCCAAGCTGGGCAAACAGATCCGCCTGGACACCTTCGGCAAGGAAACCGAGCTAGACAAGGGCCTGATCGAGCGCATCGTCGACCCGCTGACCCACCTCGTGCGCAACAGCCTCGACCACGGCATCGAGACGCCCGACGTGCGCGTCAAGAACGGCAAGGACGCGACCGGCCAGCTGCTGCTGTCCGCACAGCACCACGGCGGCAACATCGTGATCGAGGTGAGCGACGACGGCGCCGGCCTCAACCGCGAGAAGATCCTGGCCAAGGCCCTGCAGCAGGGCATGCCGGTGAGCGAGGCGATGTCCGACGACGAGGTGTGGCAGCTCATCTTCGCGCCCGGCTTCTCGACCGCCGAGCAGATCACCGACATCTCGGGCCGCGGCGTGGGCATGGACGTGGTCAAGCGCAACATCCAGGAGATGGGCGGCCATGTGGAGATCCAGTCGCGCGGCGGCCGGGGCACCACCACCCGCATCGTGCTGCCGCTCACGCTGGCCATCCTCAACGGCATGTCCGTCAAGGTGGGCAGCGAGGCCTACATCCTGCCGCTGAGCTACGTCATCGAATCGCTGCAGCCGCTCGAGGAGCACCTGCACTCGATCACGGCCGACGGCCACGTGATCAAGGTGCGCGGCGAGTACCTGCCGATGATCGAACTGCATCGCGTCTTCGACGTGGCCGGCGCCCAGACCAAGCCCACCCAGGGCATCCTGGTGATCGTGCAGGCCGATGACTCGCGCTTCGCGCTGATGGTCGACGAGCTGCTCGGCCAGCATCAGGTCGTGGTGAAGAACCTCGAGACCAACTACCGCAAGGTGCCGGGCATCTCGGCGGCGACGATCCTGGGCGACGGCAGCGTGGCCTTCATCATCGACGTGGCCGCCATGCCCCGCATCCAGCGCGCGCAGGCGGCGAGCCTGTCGGCGCTGGCGACCGCATCGCGCACGGCATCGGCCGCGGCCTGAGGCCGCGCACCGACGCCGACCGCCACCAGCGAGCAACAGGGAACACGAGGAACCGCCATGCGTTTCGATTTTTTCAGGCGTTCCGAACCCCAGGACGAGACGGTCGACAAGCGGCCCCTCGACGACGTGAAGCTGCCCACCGCGACGCCTCGGGTGGCGAGCGATCCGGGCGAGGCGCCCGGGCACATCGTCCATGCCATGCTGCTCGACAGCCGCAAGCGGACGGTGGGCTACCGCCTGGCCTGGCGTGTCACCGGGGCGCCGTCGGGGCAGGGCGGCATGGCCGGCTTCAAGCCGCTGCTGCGTGCGATCTCGCAGCACCTCAACGGCGACGGCCGTGCCTGGGCCCTGGACGAGATGGAGCTGTTCGTCGACGCGACCATCGAGTCCCTCTTCGCGAGCGAGCTCCAGGCGCTGCCGGCGGAACGCATGGTGCTGTGCATGTCGCTGCAGGACCTGTCGGATGCGGATGCGCGACCGATGCTGATGTACCTGCGCGAGCAGGGCTTCGGCTTCATGCTGTGCGGCACGTCGGAGTTCCCGGAAGACCCCGAGCTGCGGCGCATCGTCACCCACATGGACGTGGGGGCGGTCAACCCGCTGGTGCTGGCGCGGATGAGCGAAGGCCCGGACCCGCTGCGGGTGCAGTGGATCGCCACGCGCATCCACGACCTCGGCGACCTCGACGCGAGCGCGAACTTCCACATGAAGGCCTTCGTCGACGGCGGCTTCCCGCTGCTGCCGGTGGGCCAGCTCGTCGATGCGCTGCAGCCCGATGCGCAGCTGATCGTCAAGCTCATGCGCATGATCCATCGCAACGAGGACACGCGCGAGATCGAGGCGACGCTCAAGCTCGACGCGCGCCTGACCTATCGGCTGCTGCGCCACATCAATTCGCCGGCCATCGGCGGCGGCGTGGAGATCCATTCGCTGCGGCACGCGGTGTCGATGCTCGGCTACACGCCCATGTTCCGCTGGCTGACGATGCTGCTGGCCAGCAGCCACAGCACGGCGGGCACGCCCTACATGACGAAGAAGGCGATCATCCGGGGCCGCTTCGTCGAGCTGCTCGGCCAGGGCCTGCTGCCACCGGCCGAAGCCGACAACCTCTTCGTGGTGGGCATGCTGTCGCTGATCGACCAGCTGCTGGGCGTGCCGATGGACGAGATCCTCGGCCACGTCCATCTGCCGATGCCGGTGCAGGACGCGATCCTGCGGCGCAGCGGCGTGTACGGCGCCTTCCTCGCACTGGCCGAGAGCTGCGAGTCGGACGGTGCGCTCGCCGCCGAACTCTCCGAAGAACTTTTCCTGAGCCAGGACCAGGTGAACGACGCGCATCTCACGGCGCTGGCCTGGGCCCAGGACGTGGGGGCCGGCGCGGACGTGGCCTAGGCGGCGTTGCATGAAAAGCGCGGCTTTGGCCTCTCTGATCGGACGCTCGCATCCATTGAACGCCAGGTACATTGAATCTCACCACCCGAGGCACCCTTGAGCACCGAATTCACCTTCACCGACAGCGATTTCGCCAAGGTCCGCACGCTGATTCATCGCCGTGCGGGCATCGCCCTGGGCGACCAGAAGCGCCAGATGGTCTACAGCCGCCTGTCGCGACGTCTGCGCGAGCTCGGTATCCCTGAATTCGCGACCTACCTGGCCATGCTGGAGGCCGGCAACGACGAGGGCGAGTGGCAGGCCTTCATCAATTCGCTCACCACCAACCTCACCTCCTTCTTCCGCGAAGCCCACCATTTCCCGGTGCTCGCGGAGCATGTGAAGAAGGCGCGCGAGCCGGTGACGATCTGGTGCGCGGCCGCCTCCACCGGCGAAGAACCGTACTCGCTCGCGATCACGCTGATCGAGGCCCTGGGCGAGCAGAAGGCCGCCTCGGCGCGCATCATCGCCACCGACATCGACACGGCCGTGCTGCAGAAGGCGGCGGCCGGCGTGTTCACGCTCGAACAGGTCGAGCGCCTGTCGACCGAGCGGCTGCGCCGCTTCTTCAACAAGGGCACCGGCGCGAACGCCGGGCGTGTGCGCATCCGGCCCGAAGTGGCGCAGCTGGTGAAGTTCTCGCGCCTGAATCTGCTCGACACGTCGTGGGCGGTGAAGGAACCAGTCGACGCGATCTTCTGCCGCAACGTGATGATCTATTTCGACAAGCCGACGCAGAACAAGATCCTCGAGCGCTTCCTGCCGCTGCTCAAGCAGGGCGGGCTGCTGTTCGCCGGGCATTCCGAGAACGCGTCGCTGGTGAACCAGAGCTTCAAGTCGCTGGGCCACACGGTGTATTCGGTGGTGCGCACGAAGAGCGCGGTGCCGGCATGAGCCCTTCGGCGTCGAGTGCGCTGGCCAGCCACCACTACTTCGACCGCGATCTGAATCAGATGGCGGTCAAGTTGCTGCCGGCGGAGTACTACGTCACGACCACCAACACCGTGCTGAGCACGGTGCTCGGCTCGTGCGTGGCCGCCTGCCTGCACGACGTCGACAGCGGCATCGCCGGCATGAACCACTTCATGCTGCCCGAGGACAGCGACCGCACCGCACGCAATGCCCGCGAATCGATGCGCTACGGCACCTATGCGATGGACGTGCTGATCGCCGAGATGCTGCGCGCCGGCGCGCGGCGCGAACGGCTGCAGGCCAAGGTCTTCGGTGGCGGCGCCGTGCTGGCGAACATGACGACGCTGAACATCGGCGACCGCAATGCCGACTTCGTCCTGCGCTACCTCGCCGAGCAGCACATCACGGTCGCGGCGCAGGACCTGCGGGGCCCGCACGCGCGCCGCGTCTGCTTCGTGCCGGCGACGGGCAAGGCCAGCGTGCGCAAGCTGCGCGCGCAGACGGACGTGCAACTGGTCCAGCGCGAGGAAGGCGAGCTGCTGCGACAGATCGTGGCGCCGCGCGTACTGGGCACTGACAAACCCACAGCCACGGCCACGCTGTCCGGGGCCAGGAACAAAGGAAGACTGTGAGCACGAACAAGATCAAGGTCCTGTGTGTCGACGACTCGGCACTGATACGCAGCGTGATGACCGAAATCATCAACAGCCAGCCCGACATGACGGTGGTCGGCACCGCGGCCGATCCGCTGGTGGCGCGCGACCTCATCAAGGTCACCCACCCCGACGTGCTCACGCTCGACGTCGAAATGCCGCGCATGGACGGGCTCGAATTCCTCGAGAAGCTGATGCGCCTGCGGCCGATGCCGGTCGTGATGGTGTCGTCGCTGACCGAGCGCGGTTCGGAGATCGCGCTGCGCGCGCTCGAACTGGGCGCCATCGACTTCGTCACGAAGCCCCGCCTGGGCGTGCGCGACGGCCTGCTCAACTACACCGAACTGATCGCCGGCAAGATCCGCACGGCCGCCAGCGCGCGCATCATCGCCGCGCGCCAGCCTTCGGCGAAGCCGGCCGACGCGCCACAGGAATCGCTGCTGCGCAGCCCGCTGCTGAGTACCGAGAAGCTGATCATCATCGGCGCCTCCACCGGCGGCACCGAAGCCATCCGCGAGGTGCTGCAGCCGCTGCCGCCCGACTCGCCGGCCGTGCTCATCGCGCAGCACATGCCCGGCGGCTTCACCAAGTCCTTCGCGCAGCGGCTCGATTCGCTCAGCCGCATCCACGTGAAGGAGGCCGAGCACGGCGAGCGCGTGCTGCCCGGCTACGCCTACATCGCGCCCGGCGGCTTCCACCTGTCGCTCGGCCGCAGCGGCGCCAACTATGTGGCGCACCTGGACCAGGAGCCGCCGGTGAACCGCCACCGCCCCTCGATCGACGTGCTGTTCGACTCGGCCGCCAAGCACGCCGGCAAGAACGCGATCGGGATCATCCTGACGGGCATGGGCAAGGACGGCGCCGAGGGCCTGCTGCGCATGCGAAAGGCCGGCGCCCACACCCTGGCGCAGGACGAGGCGAGCTGTGTGGTGTTCGGCATGCCGCGCGAGGCGATCGCCATCGGCGCCGCCGACGAAGTGGCGCCCCTGGGAGAAATGTGCCGACGTGTGCTGACCCATCTGCGCACCTTCGGTGAGCGGACCAACCGTGTTTGATGAATGACTTTGTGGAGTGAAATATCGTGATTGACAAGAGCATCAAGATCCTGGTCGTGGATGACTTCCCGACCATGCGGCGCATCGTGCGCAACCTGCTGAAAGAGCTGGAGTTCCTCAACGTCGACGAGGCCGAAGACGGCGCCGCCGGCCTCGAGAAGCTCAAGGGCGGCGGCTTCGGTTTCGTCGTGTCCGACTGGAACATGCCCAACATGGACGGTCTCACGATGCTGCAGACCATCCGCGCCGATCCCGCGCTGTGCAAGCTGCCGGTGCTGATGGTGACCGCCGAAGCCAAGAAGGAAAACATCGTCGCGGCGGCCCAGGCCGGCGCGAACGGCTATGTGGTCAAGCCCTTCACCGCGGCGACGCTGGAGGACAAGCTCACCAAGATCTTCGAAAAGCTCGCCAAAGAGGCCTGATCATGTCCACCCAAGCGCTGGAAACAGCAGACCACCACAACACGGCCGAAGAACTCCTCGGCCGCATCGGGCATCTCACGCGTCAACTGCGCGATGGGTTGCGAGAACTGGGCCTGGACAAGCAGGTCGAGAAGGCGGCACAGGCCATTCCCGATGCCCGGGACCGTCTGAGCTACGTCGCCGCCATGACCGAGCGCGCCGCCCACCGCGCGCTCAACGCGGTCGACGTGGCGCAGCCGCTGCAGGAAGACCTGGCGCGCAGCGCCAAGGACCTGACCGCACGCTGGGACGAATGGTTCGCCAACCCGATCGAGCTCGACCAGGCGCGCGGCCTCGTGCAGGACACGCGCGGCTACCTGGGCGCCGTGCCCGAGAAGGCCAGCGCGATCAACTCGCAGCTCATGGAAATCCTCATGGCGCAGGACTTCCAGGATCTGACCGGGCAGGTGATCAAGAAGATGATGGAAGTCGTCAACGACGTGGAGACGCAGCTGCTCCAGGTCCTGATCGACAACGTGCCGGCGGACCGCCGGCCGGTCGAGCCGACGGCGGCGAGCCTGCAGAACGGCCCACAGGTCGTGGCCGGCAACCCGGACGCGGTGAGCGACCAGTCGCAGGTCGACGACTTGCTGGCGAGCCTGGGTTTCTAGGCGGGAGAGCGGTGGCCGCCCCGGGTTTTCGGGCGGCTCATTGTGCGAGAAGCGGGGGGTTCGGGGGCTTGATCGACCGATTGTTTCGGACGACTGAATTCAATAATTCAGTCATGTGCAAGGCGCGATTCGCGCATGCCGGTTCGGAGCAAGAATGGCTGAGGAAAGCGATCTCGAAAAGACAGAATCCGCCTCCCCGCGGCGCCTGGAAAAGGCGCGTGAGGATGGCGATGTCGCCCGCTCCCGCGAGCTCGTGACCCTGGTGATCCTGGGGGCGGGCATCTCCGGGCTCTGGCTCACCTCCGGCTCGCTGGGCACGACCTTCGGCGGTGCGCTCCAGCACGGCCTGCAGTTCGACCGCAAGTCGGCCTTCGATGCGTCCCACATGCTGACCCAGACCGGGTCGATGGTGCTGGAGGCGCTCCTGGCCATCGCCCCGTTCTTCGGCATGATGATGCTGGCCGCGCTGGTCGGGCCGATCATCCTGGGCGGCTGGCTCTTCTCGACCAAGGCCATCGCGCCCAAGTTCAGCAAGCTCAACCCCCTGGCCGGCATCGGCCGCATGTTCTCGACCCAGTCGCTGGCCGAGCTGACCAAGGCGCTGGCGAAGTCGCTGCTGGTCGGCGTCGTCGCCTGGTGGGTCATTTCGGGCCACGTCGGCGACATGGTCGCGCTGATGGGCGAGCCGGCGCATCGTGCGTTGCCGCACGCCATCCGCATGGTGGCGGTCGACTGCGCCGTGATCGCCGCCACGCTGGTCATCGTGGCGATGATCGACGTGCCCTACCAGCTCTGGAGTCACGCCAAGAAGCTGCGCATGTCGCGCGAGGACCTGCGCCAGGAACACAAGGAGAGCGAAGGCGACCCGCATGTCAAGGCGAACATCCGCCGCATGCAGCAGCAGACCGCTAAGCGCCGGATGATGGCCGAGGTGCCCAAGGCCGACATCGTGGTGACCAACCCGTCGCACTTCGCGGTGGCGCTGAAGTACCGCGATGGCGACATGCGCGCACCGCGCGTCGTCGCCAAGGGCAGCGACCTGGTGGCCCAGCGCATCCGAGAACTGGCCAAGGAACACAACGTGGCCGTGCTCGAGGCGCCGCCACTGACGCGTGCGCTCTTCAAGCACACCCGCCTGGGCGACGAGATTCCCGCGGGCCTGTACACGGCGGTCGCCGAGGTGTTGGCCTGGGTCTACCAGCTCAAGCGCTGGAAGGACGAGGGCGGTGATGCACCGCGCACGCCGAGCGACCTGCCTGTTCCCTCCGAGCTTCAATACAACGTGAGCGCCGCATGAATTCACTCGCCGGACTGATGCGCCTGCCCAAGGGCATGCTCGACATCAAGCAGTTCAAGGGGCTGATGGGCCCCATCCTGGTCATGCTCATCCTGAGCATGATGGTGCTGCCGCTGCCGCCTTTCCTGCTGGACCTGCTGTTCACCTTCAACATCGCGGTCTCGATCATGGTGCTGCTCGTGAGCATGTACACCATGAAGGCGCTCGACTTCGCCGCCTTCCCGGCCGTGCTGCTGTTCTCGACCCTGCTGCGCCTGTCGCTCAACGTGGCGTCCACGCGCGTCGTGCTGCTCGAAGGCCACACCGGACCCGACGCGGCGGGCAAGGTGATCGAGGCCTTCGGCCACTTCCTGGTGGGCGGCAACTTCGCTGTCGGCGTGATGGTCTTCATCATCCTGGTGCTGATCAACTTCATGGTGATCACCAAGGGCGCCGGCCGTATCGCCGAGGTCGGCGCACGCTTCGCGCTCGACGCCATGCCCGGCAAGCAGATGGCGATCGACGCGGACCTCAACGCCGGCCTGATCGGCGAAGACGTGGCGCGCAAGCGCCGTGCCGAAGTGGCGCAGGAAGCCGACTTCTACGGCTCCATGGACGGTGCCAGCAAGTTCGTGCGCGGCGACGCGGTCGCCGGCCTGCTGATCATGATCATCAACATCATCGGCGGCCTGGTCGTCGGGATGCTGCAGCACGGCCTGGATTTCAAGACCGCCTCGACCACCTACACGCTGCTGGCCATCGGCGACGGCCTGGTGGCGCAGATCCCGGCGCTGATCATCTCGACCGCGGCCGGCGTGATCGTCTCGCGCGTCGCGACCGACCAGGACGTGGGCAGCCAGCTCACCGGCCAGCTGTTCTCGAACCCGAACGTGATGTTCCTCACGGCCGGCATCGTCGGCCTGCTGGGCATGATCCCGGGCATGCCGAACCTCGCCTTCCTGCTGATCGCGGGGGGGCTGGTCTGGATGGGGCGAAAGGGCCTTCAGCGCAAGGCGGCCATCCCCACGCCCGAGCAGGTGGCCGCCGAGCAGGCCGCGGTGCAGACCCAGAACCCCGACACGGCCGAAGCCACCTGGGACGACGTCGCGCTGGTCGATCCGCTGGGCATGGAAGTGGGCTACCGCCTGATCCCGCTGGTCGACCAGTCGCAGAAGGGCGAGCTGCTCGGCCGCATCAAGAGCATTCGCAAGAAGATCGCACAGGACATCGGCTTCCTGGTGCCGGTGGTGCACATCCGGGACAACCTCGAGATCAAGCCCAACAGCTACATCGTGAGCCTCAAGGGCGTGGAGATCGGCCGCGGCGAAGCCTTCCCGAACCAGTGGATGGCGATCAACCCGGGCCAGGTCTCGGGCACGCTGGCGGGCACGCCGACGCAGGACCCGGCCTTCGGCCTGCCGGCGGTGTGGATCGACGGCAGCCTGCGCCAGCAGGCGCAGATCCTGGGCTACACCGTGGTCGATGCGTGCACCGTGATGGCCACGCACCTGAACCACCTGATCCAGACCCACGCGGCCGACCTGCTCGGCCGCCAGGAAGTGCAGCAGCTGCTCGACCAGATCAGCAAGACCGAACCCAAGCTCACCGAGGACCTGGTGCCCAAGGCGCTGTCGCTCAGCACGCTGCACAAGGTGCTGCAGAACCTGCTGGAAGAGGACGTCTCGATCCGCGACATGCGCACCATCCTCGACGTCATGGCCGAGCACGCGCCGACCGTCAAGGACGCGACCGAACTCACCTCGCTCGTGCGCCTGGCCCTGGGCCGCGCGATCGTGCAGCAGCTCTTCCCGGGCGACTCGGAAGTGCAGGTCATCGGCCTGGACGGCTCGCTCGACGGCGTGCTGCAGCAGGCCATGAGCAGCAACAGCGGCATCGAGCCCGGCCTGGCCGACAACCTGCTGCGCCAGGCGCAGGCCGCCATCGCGCGCCAGGAGCAGATGGGGCTGGCCCCGGTGCTCGTGGCGCAGCACGGCCTGCGCGTGCTGCTCGCCCGCTTCCTGCGGCGCAGCCTGCCCCAACTCAAGGTGCTCTCCCATTCGGAGATCCCTGACACCCGCAACATCAAGATCACCGCCACCCTTGGAGGAAGAGTTTGACCATGACCCACGACGTGCGTACCACTGCCCGCAGATTTGTCGCCGCGACCAGCCGCGAGGCCCTGCGACTCGTTCGCGAGGCCCTCGGCACCGAGGCCATCGTGCTGACCAACCGCGCTTGCGCCGATGGCGTGGAGATCGTGGCGATGGCGGAAGGCGACGTGAACGCCGCCGTCGCGCAGGTCTCGCTGCCCGCGTCGCAGGCGGTGCCGGTCCATGCCGCGCCGATGGCCGTCCCGACACCGGCACCGCAGCCGCTGCGCGCGATGGCGGCGCCAGTGACACCCGTTGCCGTGATGGCGCCCGTCGCCGCGGCGGCGCCGGTGGCCCCGGTTGCACCCGTTGCCGTCGCCCCCGCCGCAGCCCCTGCCGACGACTCCGTGCTGAACGAACTGCATTCGATGCGCGGCATGCTCGAAGAGCAGCTCGCCAGCGTGGTCTGGAACGACAAGCAGCGCCGCGACCCGGTGCGCGGCCGCGTGCTGCGCACGCTGCTCGGCGCCGGTTTCTCGGCGCGGCTGTCGCGGGCGATGCTCGAGAAGATGCCGGCCGGCCAGAGCTATGCCGAAGGGATGGCCTACGCCCGCGCCGAGCTGATCCGTGCGGTGCCGGTGCATGAAGACGAAGACGCGCTGTTCCGCCAGGGCGGCGTGTATGCGCTGATGGGGCCGACGGGCGTCGGCAAGACCACCACCACCGCCAAGCTCGCGTCGCGCTGCGTCATGCGCTTCGGCGCCGACAAGGTGGCGCTGGTCACCACCGACAGTTACCGGATCGGCGCCTACGAGCAGCTGCGCATCTACGGCCAGCTCCTCGACGTGCCGGTGTACGCCGTGAAGGACAGCGCCGACCTCCACCTGGTGCTGCAGGACCTGCGCGACAAGCACCTGGTGCTGATCGACACCGTGGGCATGAGCCAGCGCGACCGCGCCGTGTCCGACCAGATCGCGATGCTCTGCACCAGCCACCGGCCGGTCAAGCGCCTGCTGCTGCTCAACGCCACCAGCCATGGCGACACCCTCAACGAAGTGGTGCATGCCTACCGCAACGGCAACGGCGGCAACGAGCTGGCCGGCTGCATCTTCACCAAGGTCGACGAGTCCACCCACCCGGGCGCGCTGATCGACACCGTGATCCGCCACCGCCTGCCGGTGCACTACATCTCCTGCGGCCAGAAGGTGCCGGAGAACCTGATGCCGGCCGACCGCGCCCAGCTGATCGACAGCGTGTTCCAGCCGCGCCGCCACAGCCCGCTGTTCGTGCCGCCGGAAGTGGAGAGCAGCGAGGAGTCCGGTGCGCCCTCGGCGCAGACCGTGCAGGCCCAGGCCGAAGCCGACCGCCTGCGCTCGCAGTACCACAACCTCATTCGCGCCATGGCGCACGACGCGCAGGAACTCGCGACCGCCGCCGGCGCGCTGGCCGGCGCGCAGATCGGCTTCGAGCGGGCCCGTGGCCTGTGGCGCCAGGCCGGCGACGAAGGCGCGGCCCAGCGCACCGTGATGGACGACCTGCTGGTGCACGCCCGCAGCGAAGTCGCTGCCGGTTGCCGCGGCCATGTGCTGGCGCTGAGCAGCCAGGTCGGCCTGCGCTCCGAAGGCGACGACGCCTACGAATGCCATACCAGCTTGCTGCTGTCCGACCGCACCGGCCAGCCGCTGGCCGCGCCGAACGGCTGGCTGTCGACCGCCGGTGCCGATGCGGTGCGCCGCCCCGGCCTGCGCCAGGTGCAGTGGCTGCGCCAGCAGGACTTCGGCAAGTCGCTGGTGCATGTGCTCACCAAGCTGCCCACGGCCGAGACGATGCTGCAGTGGCAGGCGCAGGGCCAGCGCTGGCTGGCGCGCGCCGTCGCCTCCACCGCCGTGACCGACACCGCGACCGGCGCCGGCCGCACGCTCGCGCGGCTTGAGCATCGTTTCGACGACCCCCGCACGGTGCAGTTCGGCGGTCGTCCGGCGCTGCAATCCCAGGCCGAGTGCGAGGTGCTGCTGCGCTTCAACGCCGCCGCCGCGGCATCGGGCCTGACCCGCGCTGACATGCCGACGCTGCGCTGCGTGGTCACGCGCATCGTCGACGCGCGCAGCGGCAAGCTGCTGCAGCAGAGCTATGCGTTGTCGAACCTCGGCAGCGACGTGAGCGGCGCGCAGCTGGCGCAATGGCAGGCCTGGGCCAGCGAGAACGAGCCGTGCTTCCGCCTGATCCGCCAGGGCGTTCAGCTCGTCGGCGGCCTGGGCGAACTGGGTGACCCGCACATGATGAAGCGGGTGCTGATCGCCGGCCAGATGACGACCACCGTGTGGCGCCTGCTGCGTGCCGACGGCGAGTGGGCCGACCGCACGCGCCTGCTGCTCAACCAGTTGAGCGGCCGGCCGGCGCGCGCCGGCCGGCCGCTGACGGGCAACGCGCTGTACGCGGGCATGGGCAAGTTGTTCCTGCTGCTCGAAGCGCTGGGAACGGAGTCCACGGCGCCGACGCAGACGTCGAAGCCACTGGAACAGCTGGGATGACGGGGATGACGGGGACGAGGACACGGGCATGAGCAAGCAGGTCGCAGACCAGGCCGACGGATTGAGGCGCCTGCTGGCGCCGGCGCCGACGCGGGTGATCGCCGTGGCCGGCATGGCGCGGGGCGCCGGGGCCACGACGACCACGATGAACATCGCCGCCGCGCTGGTGCTCCAGGGCAAGAACGTGCTGCTGCTGGACCAGCATGCGGCGCGCGCGGGCTCGGTCTGCGCACAGTGGGCGATCGATGCGCTGGGCACCTGGACCGACGTGGCCCAGCACCGCCTGCGCTGCGCCGGCGCGGCGGTGGCCACCGGCTCCGGCGTGCATGTACTGCCGGCGCCGCCCGACCCCGCCGTGGCCACCTCCGACCCGCGCGAGTTCTACCCGAGCGGCGCGATCCTGATCGACGCGGCGATCGACGACGAAGGCCGGCTGCTGCCCCTGGCGCAGATGGCCGACGAGCTGGTGCTGGTGCTCCAGCCCACGCCCAGCGCCGTGACCGCCGCCTACGCCGGCATCAAGCGGCTGCACTACGCGCATGCGCTGAAGCAGGCGCGGCTGATCTTCAATGGCGTGCGCGATGCCGACGCGGCCCAGCAGATGCTCACCAACCTCGTGAACACCGGCAGCCGGCACCTGGCCGTGTCGCTGCAGGACGGCGGTCTGGTGCGCGCCGACCCGCACCAGGCCGACGCGCGGCGCCTGTACCAGACCGTGGTCGAGGCCTTCGGGACCAGTCCCGCCGCCGTCGATTTCCGGCGCATCGCCGACGAGCTGTGGCGCTCGCCATGGCGCTCCAAGGTGCTGCGATCGCGCGCGGCCGAACAGGGCCACCGCATCGTCGACGGCGCCATCGACGCGGCGCATGCCGCTTCCCATCCCGCTGCTGCCTTCCAGGGCTGCAGCTTCTGAAACCCATCGAAAGGCCACGCGTGTACACCGCACAGGGAACCATGGAAAAGTCCCACCTGCTGGCACAGCACCAGCCGCTGGTCAGGCGCATCGCGCTGCAGATGCTGGCCAAGCTGCCGGCCAGCGTCGAACTCGACGACCTGATCCAGGCCGGCATGATCGGCCTGCTCGATGCGTCGAGCCGCTACGAAGACGGCAAGGGCGCCCAGTTCGAGACCTTCGTGAGCCAGCGCATCCGCGGCGCCATGCTCGACGAGCTGCGCGCGAGCGACTGGGGCTCGCGCGGGCTGCGCCAGTCGGCACGCGCCGTCGAGAAGGCGATCCATAAGCTGGAGCATGTCCTCGGGCGTCCGCCGACCGAAGGCGAGATCGCCAAGGAAATGAAGATGGAGCTGAGCGACTACCAGTCGCTGCTGCAGGACGTGCAGGGCTGCCAGCTGCTCTACGTCGAAGACTTCGCCAAGGGCGAGGCGGAGAACCCGTTCATCGACATGCATGCGCAGGCGGCGAGCCATGATCGTGGCGGCAGCAACGACCCGCTCGCGCAACTGCTGGAAAGCGGCTTCCGCCATCAGCTGATCGATGCGATTTCCACGCTGCCCGAGCGCGACCAGCTGCTGCTGAACCTGTACTACGAGGAAGAGCTGAACCTGCGCGAGATCGGTGCCATTCTCGAAGTGAGCCAGTCGCGCGTGTGCCAGCTGCACAGCCAGGCGATCAGCCGGCTGCGCGCGCGCCTCAAGGACGAGCTGAAGGACGACTGATGCCTCAGGCTCGGGCCGCGTGCCAGTCGATGACCGGCAGCGCCTCGACCTGCGGTCGCGCGAACAGGTAGCCCTGAAACAGCTCGACCCCGAAGCCGCGCAGCACCTTCAGCTCGTCGCGCGTCTCCACGCCTTCGGCCACGACGCGGATGCCCAGCTCGCTGCAGATGCCCACCAGCCCGCGCACGATGGTGCGGCGCACGCGGTCGGTGTGGATGTCGCGCACCAGGTGCATGTCGATCTTCACCACGTCCGGCTGGAACATCGCGAGCAGTTCGATGCCGGCGAAGCCCGCGCCGAAATCGTCGATGGCCGAGGTGAGGCCGCGGGGCTTGTAGGCGCGCAGCACGTCGGTGAGGTGGGGCACGTTGGCGATCTGCTCGCCTTCGGTCACCTCGAACATCAGGCGGTCGATGGGGAAGTTGCTGCGCTCGGCGGCCAGCACGGTCTGCGAGGCATAGTCTTCCGGCCGGGCCAGCGCATTGGGCAGCATGTTCAGGCTCAGACGCGACGCCATGCCGAGCGAGCCGGCGAGCGCGATCGCCTTGCCGCGGCAGGCCTGGTCGAAGGCATAGCGTCGCGCGGGATGCAGGCCGCGAAAGAGCGCGGCCACGCAGGGGCTGCCCGGTGAGCGCACCAGCGCCTCGTGGGCGAAGACCTCGTGACGCACCACGTCCACGATCGGCTGGAACGCCATCGTGAAGGGGCTGAAGGCCGGCGCACCGCCGGTGCCGAACATTGGGTTTGTTTCCATCGCATCGATACCCGCATGGCTGCATTGAAAAGCCGCCCGCGATGCCATGGCCGGCGCTCGAGCGCGGCCACTGCCGACGGGCTCATCAGGCTTATCGGCGCCGGGTGGAGAAACTGAAGGGCGTGCCGTGCCCCGGCGCTCACATGGCGCGGAACAGGTGGGCGTAGAGCCGGCTGACGGGGATGGTCTCGCGGCGGCTGCGGAGTGTGAGCGACAGCTTGCCTGCGTCGTCGCGGTGCACCGATTCGATCGCGCGGCTGCGCACGACCGCCGCGCGATGCACCTGCCAGAACACGGTGGCATCGAGCTGCGGCAGCAGCGCCTTCAGCGGCGTGCGGATGAGGTATTCGTCGGTGGCGGTGAGCACGCGGACGTATTTGTCGGCCGCCTCGAAGACCTGCACGTCGTCGATCGACACCATGTGCACCGTGGCGCCGGATGTGCCGGCCTTGCCCGCCGCGATGAATTTCAGCGGGACGCTGGTGTCGGTGGCGCCCACCGTGCCGCCGGCCACGCTCAGCAGCTTGCGCCATTGGGCCAGCGTGCTGGCCAGAATGTCCTCGCTCGGCAGCGCGGCCGAGCGGCGCAGCGCCAGCGCCTTCTGCAGCCGCATCACGGTGCGTTGGAGCCGATCGGGCTGCACCGGCTTGAGCACGTAGTCGATGGCCTGGGCGTCGAAGGCGCGCGCCGCGTATTCGTCGTAGGCCGTGACGAACACCAGCTGCGGCAGCGGCGCCTGTTCGGTCGGCCAGGCATCGGCCAGTTCGGCCGCGGCGGCCAGGCCGTCGAGGCCGGGCATGCGTACATCGAAGAAGAGCACCTGCGGCAGCAGGCGCAGGCTCTCCCGCACGGCACTGCGGCCATCGCCGACGCTGGCGATCACCTGCAGGTCGGGCCAGGCGAGGGCGAGTTCTGCCTGCAGCGCTTGGGCCAGCAGCGGCTCGTCCTCTGCGATGAGGGCAGTGGGCTTCATGACGGCACCGGAAACCAAATGCTGGCGCAGGTGCCGCCGTCACGCAAGGGGGTCAACCGCAGGCCGGCGCCATCGCCATGAACGGTGGCGAGGCGTTCCTTGACCTGCATCAGACCGAAGCCGTCGTTCGAGGAGGGCGGGGCATCGGTGTCGATGTCGATCCCCACACCGGTGTCGCACACCTCGAGCGTCATGCGTCCGCCCGTGCGGCGCGCGCGCACCGTGATCTCGCCCCCTTCGAGCTTCGGCTCGAGGCCGTGGCGGATGCTGTTCTCCACCAGCGGCTGCAGCAGCAGCGGCGGCACCGGCAGGTCGCGCAGGTCGTCGGGCAGGTCGAGCGTGTAGCGCAGGCGGTCGCCCATGCGCACCTGCATCAGCGCGAGGTAGTCCGACAGGCGGGCGAACTCCGCCGAGAGCGGATGCGACAGCGCGCGGGAGCCGGCGAGCGTCACGCGCAGGTAGCTGTTGAGCCGGTCGAGCATCGCCACGGCACGCGGCGGGTCGAGCGTGATCAGCGCGCGCAGGTTGGCCAGCGTGTTGAAGAGCATGTGCGGCTCGAGCTGCGTCTCGAGCAGCTTGAGCTTGGCTTCGCTCGCATCGCGCTCGGCTGCGCTGATCTTGGCGGCCATGGTCGCGGCCTTGCCGCGCGCGTGGAAGTAGAAGCTGCCGATGATCCCCGCCAGGATCGTGATGGCCAGGCTCAGCCTGTTGTCGCGCGGCGTGTTCACGAAGCCGGGGGTCAGGAACAGGTCGCCGATGCGATCGCCGACCACAAAGCCGCAACCGATACCGAGGCCGGTCAGCAGCAGCCCGCGCCAGCCCTTCGGCCAGCCGTGGCCTCCCGAACTGTCGCCGTGGCAATGGCGCTCATCGAAGAAATAGCGGCCGAACTCGATCACGCCCCAGGTGACGGTGCCGACAGACACCGAGTAACCCAACTGCGTGAAGTAACTCTTGGCCGGCCAGATCAACGTGGTCAGCACCGCGATCGCGCAACAGAACGCCAGCACCTGCAGGTAGTGGCGGGCTGCGTCGATCCAGCGGATGTTCATGGTGCCAGATTCTGGACGAAGAAGCGTGTGATGGCCGCGTTGGCCAGGGGCACCGCCGCGCGGTCGAAGCCGGGCGGGTCGCTCAGCAGGCGCGCGGCCTTGGGCGGAAGGTCGGGGATCTGCGGCGACAGGATCGAGCCATGCCCGCCACCCGGCATGTCGGCCAGCAGCGTGCAGGTCTTGCAGACGGCACGCACCGCGTCGATGTGCCACTGCGGCGCGAGCCACGCATCCTTGCCGGCGCGCACCAGGCCGAGCGGAACGCGCGGCTGCGCCAGCGAGGCCATGTCGATCGGCGCCGCCATCGGCACCGCCGCGACCACGGCGGCGATGCGCGGTTCGTTCCAGCCCTGCGGCGTGGTCTCGTCGCCGAACTTCCAGTCGACCACCCACCGGCCGACAGCCAGCTTCAGCCCATCGAAAGCGCCACCGGTGAGTTCGGTCGCCAGGCCGACGCAGGTCGGAAAGTCGTCGGCGATGTGGGCGTCGCAGTGCGCCGCGAGCCGGGACGGCGACCATTGCGCGCCGGCCAGCGTCAGTGCGGTGAGGCCGCCGGCGGACATGCCGTAGTGGCCCACGCGCTGGAAGTCGAGCAGGGGCGCGAAGCGCGCATCGGCGACCATCGCATCGATGGCCTGCGACACCTCGCGCGGACGATGTTGCCAGGAGCGCGGCCCGACGGCGCTCATGTCGTGGTAGTTGTCGCCGGCATGCTCGGGCATCGCCACGGTGAAGCCGGCTTGCACCAGCGCGATGGCCAGGTCGGCCTGCGGCCAGGGCGAGCCGCCGGAGCCATGCGACATCACGACGAGCCGGCCATTGCCGCGCTGCGGTGCCGCGTCGAGCGCCGCCTCGACGACGAAGGGCCCGCGCTGCAGCCGCGCGGCGGGCGCGGCCGTGGGATAGAAGACAGTGATCGGGCCGCTCTCGGTCGGCGCGGCCAGCGTCGTGAGGCCGGTGGCGGCGACCACCGCGGCGCTCGCGAGGCCGAGCGCCGCGGCGGTCAGCAGCCGCCGCAGGCCCACGGCTACCACGGCTCCCCCCGGGTGCTCGCTGGGAGCTTCGCGCGTTCGCGCCGCACCATGCGTTCCATCAGGTCGTTGCCGGGCGCGAACACCCAGACCGAGAGCCCATGGAAGAGGAGGCCGATGCCCCAGCCGAGCAGCGGGAAGATCGCCCAGGCCCGGCCGTTGTAGAGCGACAGCGCGATCAGCCCGAAGTTCACCGCGACATAGAGGCTCGCGTGGAAGAAGAAGCCCAGCTTCGCCTTGGCGCGGCGGCGTGCCAGCTGGTCGAGTTGAAGGTCGGTGTGTTGTTGCATGGAGGACTCCGGTGGTTTCAGGCGCGCTGGGTGGGGGTGACGAGGGCCGCGTCGCGCCGCAACGCGAGCTTCCAGAGCCGCAGGCCCCGCGCCGCGAAGATGCCGCTGAAGGCGCCGTACAGCGCGCCCACGCACAGGGCGAAGACCCGGTCGTTCGGCAGCGACGGATGCATCGCGATCTGGACGGCCACGACGTACTTGGTGAAGAAGATACCCATCATCAGCACCAGCGGCACGGCCGTGCCGGCGAGATGGACGCGGCGCGCGGCCGGGTCGTAGCGTGTGCTGTCCGGCAGCGCGCGCTGCAGCACGGCGATGGCGGTCATGAGCGCGGCAACGGCCCAGCCCAGCACCGCGACCGGCTGGTGGCTGAAGACCGACAGCAGGCCGTAGATGGACAGGGCGGTCATTGCGAACGGCAGGATCGTGGCGCGCCGGAGGGCGACGTCATGCGCCACCAGCTGTCGGCCGCCCAGCCACAGCAGCAGGGCGAAGAGGGCGAACACCCAGAGAGGCGTGCCGGCGAGGATATGGATCAGCATGAGGGGCTCCTGAAAGCAAGGGTGGCGAAGGAAGCGATGGGAACGGACGCGACTGTGCCCGGAGGGTGCGGGCCGCGACAGCGCGATGCGACGAAATGCGGATCGACGGTGCCGGATGTCGGCAGCCGGGGCGAACGGCACGGACCGGCGCCGACCGGGCGCGTGCGCCGCGTCTGCCGCGGAGTTGATCTGCGTCAACGGGAGGGCGCCACGCGCCCGCAAGATCGGTCGTGTCACGCGTCCGTCCTCAGGGCGCGGCACCGCAAGGTCGTTCATGAACTACAAAACCATCCTTGTTCACCTGGACCCTTCCCCGCGCAGCGCCGCGCGCGCGGCGCTGGCGGCCCGCTGGGCCCGGGCCTTCGGAAGCCATCTGGTCGGGCTCGTGCCGACGGGCCTGTACGACGGGGTGATCCCGGTCGAGGTGATCAGCAGCGACCCGGAGGACACCGTCGCCGCATCGGACGGCTACCTGCGGCGGCGTTCGGACGCCATTGCCCGCGCGTTCAAGGACAGCATCGCCGGTGACGGCCCCCTGTCCTGCGAGGTGCGACCGAGCGACGACCCCACGGTCGATGCGCTCGTGCGGCATGGGCACACCAGCGACCTGGTGGTGCTGGGCCAGGATGGCGCCGACGACCACCGGGACACGACGCCGCACCGGCTGGTCGACCCGGTGCTCCTGGCCCTGGGCCGGCCGGTGCTGGTGCTGCCTTCGGTCGGCACGGTGAGCGATATGCCCTGCCATGCGCTGGTGGGGTGGGACGGCTCGCGCGCGGCGGCGGTCGCGCTGGGCGCGGCGATCCCTGTGCTGCGGGGCGCCGATCGGGTCACGCTGGTCTCCCTGCGCCACCCGGGCGACGTGGCGGCGCCGCCCGACTGGCAGATCCCCGAGCTTCTCGCTTTCCTGCACCGGCATGGCGTCCGGGCCGCGGCCGAGTCGGACGTCGTCGAGACCGGCCTGGCCGATGCCCTGCTGTCGCGGGTGGCCGACCGCGGCGCCGACCTGCTCGTGGTGGGCGCCTACGGCCATGGGCGGCTGCGGGAGCGCGTCCTGGGCGGCGTGACGCGGCAGCTCCTGGCGGAGATGACCGTGCCGCTTCTCATGGCGCATTGAAGGTGTCGGCCCCCCTGGCCCCGGGGCCCCCTTCCATGTCCCCCTCTTTCCCGACCGGTTTTCCGGATGCCTGGCTGATCGGCAGCGTGGCCGCCGATGTCGCCGTGGCGCCCCTCGGCGGTGCCAGCGCGATCGCGCAGCGCGCCCAGCAGCGCCTGGCCGACCTGCTCGCGCACGCGGCGCGCCATTCGCCGCTCTATCGGGAGGTGCTCGGCGGGCGCCCGGCGTCGGCGCTGCGGCTGGCCGACCTGCCGGTGATGCGCAAGGCCGACCTGATGCAGCGCTTCGACCAATGGGTGACGGACCCGGATCTCACGCTGGACGCCCTGCGCGCCTTCATGGCGGACCGCACGCGCATCGGCGAAGCCTTTCGGGGGCGGTACATCGTCTGGGAGAGTTCGGGCAGCAGCGGCGCGCCGGGCATCTTCGTGCAGGACCCGTTCGCCATGGCCGTCAACGATGCGCTGGAGGCCTTGCGGCGACCGGTCCTCGATCCGATGCGTGCCCTGGTCGATCCGATGGGGCTCGCCGACCGCATCGCGTTCGTCGGCGCCATCGACGGGCACTTCGCCAGCACCGTCTCGATCGAACGCCTGCGCCGGCTCAACCCGTACCTGGCGCCCCGGCTGCACGGCATCTCCTTCCTGCAGCCCATCGCGGCGCTGGTGGCCGAGATCGATGCCATGGCGCCGACGGTGATCGCCACCTATCCCAGCGTGGCGCTGCTGCTCGCCGAAGCGCATCGCCGGGGCCAGCTGCGCACGCGGCCGCGCGAGATCTGGACCGGCGGCGAGGACCTGTCCGGTGCGCAGCGCCGGCGCATCCGGGAGGCGTTCGATTGCGCCGTGGTCAACAGCTACGGCGCATCGGAATTTCTCTCGCTGGCCTCGGAATGCCGCCATGGCCGGCTGCACCTCAACAGCGACTGGTGCATCCTCGAGTCGGTCGATGCCGACGGTGCGGCGGTGGCCCCGGGGCACCGGGGCGCGACGACCCTGTTGACCAACCTGGCCAACCGCGTCCAGCCGCTGCTGCGCTACGACCTGGGCGACCGGGTCGTGTACGCGGCCGAGCCCTGCGCCTGCGGCTCCTGCCTGCCCGTGATCGAGATCCATGGCCGCTGCGACGACACGCTGCGGCTGGGCCGCGCCGGCACACGGCGGGTGCAGGTCACGCCGCTCGCCCTCACCACCGTGCTCGAGGAAGACGCGGGCCTGGTCGACTTCCAGCTGGTGCAGGAGGGGCCCAGCGAGCTCATGCTGTGCACTGGCCTGCAGGGGCCGGCCGCCATCGCGGCGCTGCGGCATGCGCGCCCGGTGCTGGCGGCGTTCCTCGCAGCGCAGGGCGCGACGGGGGTGCGCATCCGTTGCCGCTCGGGCGAGCCGGCGCAGCGCGGGCGCAGCGGGAAGATCCAGCGGGTGCTGCGCGCGCCGGGCGCCGCCTGAGAGGCTGCACCGTCGGCGTCAGCCGCCGGCCGGCGGGCCCGAGCGCTGCCGCTGCCTGGCCGCCTCGACGGTACGGCGGGCGGTGTCGCGGGCGGTACGCGCCGCGCTGTGAAGGGCCGCGTCGGCCTTCTGCAGGGCCTCGCGCGTGGCCTGCGCGGCCTGTTCGGCATCTTCCCGGCTCGCATCGGTGGCGCGCTGCACGGCCTCGTCGGCCGCGCGCAGGGCTTCTCTGGCCGCCTGCGCGGCGTTCCGGCTTTCCGTCTCGACGGCCCGGGCCGCTTCCCGCGTTTCATCCGCCGCACGGGCGGACGACGCGGCGGCTTTCTCCTCGAAGCGCGTGGCCGATTCCGCCGCCTTGCGGGCCGCGCGACGGATGGCCTCGGCCAACTGGCGCGAGACCCGGCCTGCCGCCGCCACGCTTCGGTCGGCGGCGGCCTTGGCGTTCCGGGCGGCGGCAGCGGCCGCGCGCTCGGCCGCCTGGGCGGCATCGGCATCGGCGGTGTCGCGCGCGGCCGGGGCGCGATGGGGCGGCGGACTGAGCTGACCCGGCGGCACCATGTCCGCGGCGAAGGCGGCGGTGCCGAGCAGGGAAGCCAGGACCAGCAGGGCGGGAACGATTTTCATGCGAGTCTCCGTGGTGGAAGAGGGGCAGGATCCCTCAGCGCGAAGGCGCCGGTATTGCGCTCGCGCAAGCGAGCACGCTTGACGCAGCGCAAGCGGCCCGCCGCCCGGTGCGCTACGCTGGGCCGATCGCAGCGGGTCCGCCGCTTGGGGACGGACATGCAGCCTGCCAACGAGGAGTGCGGTCCATGCTTCATGAAGACGGTGTCGAGATGACCGGCACGCCGGCCGCCCAGAGCGAACTGGCCCGCGTGGACGCCTGGTGGCGTGCGGCGAACTACCTGTCGGTGGGGCAGATCTACCTGCTGGACAACCCGCTCCTGCAGGAGCCGCTCGCCCTGTCCCACATCAAGCCGCGGTTGCTGGGCCATTGGGGCACGACCCCCGGGCTGAACTTCATCTACGCGCACATGAATCGCGCGATCAGGGCACGCGACCTCGATGCGATCTTCATCGCCGGGCCCGGCCATGGCGGCCCGGGCGTGCTTGCCAACAGCTGGCTCGAAGGCACGTACAGCGAGGTCTATCCCGGGGTGGGGCGCGACCTCGACGGGATGCGCCGGCTGTTCAGGCAGTTCTCGTTTCCGGGCGGCGTGTCGAGCCATGTGGGGGCGGAGACGCCCGGCTCGATCCACGAAGGCGGCGAGCTCGGCTATTCGCTGCTGCACGCCTACGGGGCCGTGTTCGACAACCCGGGGCTCATCGCCTGCTGCGTGATCGGCGACGGCGAGGCCGAGACGGCGGCACTGGCCGCGAGCTGGCACTCGAACAAGTTCCTGAACCCGGCGTGCGACGGCGCGGTGCTGCCGATCCTGCACCTCAACGGCTACAAGATCGCCGGGCCGACCGTGCTCGCGCGCATCGGCGACGAAGAGCTCACCCAGCTCATGCGCGGCCTCGGCCACGAGCCGTACTTCGTCTCTGGCGACGAACCCGCCGCCATGCACCGCGACATGGCAGCGGCGATGGATCGCGCCCTCGATGCCATCCGGGCGATCCAGGTGGAAGCGTGCGAGGACGGCTTCGACCGCCGCCGGCACTGGCCGATGATCGTGCTGCGCTCGCCCAAGGGCTGGACCGGACCGAAGACGGTGGATGGCCGCGCGATCGAGGGCACCCAGCGTGCGCACCAGGTGCCTCTATCGGGCTTCGCCGGTCAGCCGGCGCACATCGAACTGCTCGAGGCCTGGCTGCGCAGCTACCGGCCGGAGACGCTCTTCGACGCCAGCGGCACGCTGGCCCCGGAGATCGCCGCACTGGCGCCGCACGGGCTGCGGCGCATGAGCGCGAACCCGCATGCCAACGGCGGCCTGTTGCTGCGCGATCTGCGCATGCCGGACTTTCGCCGCTACGCGGTGGCCGTGCCGCAGCCGGGCGCGGCGAAGGCCGAGGCCACGCGCGTGACCGGCGCCTTCGTGCGCGATGTGATGGCCCTCAACGAGCACCAGCGCAACTTCCGGCTGATGGCGCCCGACGAAACCACCTCGAACCGGCTGGACGCGGTCTTCGAGGTGACCAAGCGCATGTCGGCGGCCGAGATCCGTCCGGGCGACGACCACATCGCGCCGAACGGCCGCGTGATGGAGGTCCTGAGCGAGCACCTGTGCCAGGGCTGGCTCGAGGGCTACCTGCTCACCGGGCGCCATGGCCTGTTCACCTGCTACGAGGCGTTCATCCCCATCATCGACTCGATGTTCAACCAGCATGCGAAGTGGTTGAAGGTGGCGGCCGGCGTGCCGTGGCGCCGGCCCATCGCGTCGCTGAACTACCTGCTCACCAGCCACGTCTGGCAGCAGGACCACAACGGCTTCAGCCATCAGGACCCGGGCTTCATCGACCATGTCGCCAGCAAGAAGGCCTCGGTCGCGCGCATCTACCTGCCGCCCGACGCGAACACGCTGCTGTCGGTGATGGACCACTGCCTGCGCAGCCGCGACCTGGTGAACGTGATCGTCATCGGCAAGCAGCCCGAGGCGCAGTGGCTGGACATGGCCGCCTCCGAGCGGCACTGCAGCGACGGCCTGGGCATCTGGCGATGGGCGAGCAGCGACGCCGGCGAGACCCCCGACGTGGTGATGGCGTGCGCGGGGGACGTGCCGACGCTGGAGACGCTGGCGGCCGTGGACCTGCTGCGCGAGCTCCTGCCGGCGCTGCGGGTGCGCGTGGTCAACGTGGTCGACCTGATGGCCCTGCAGCCGCCCTCGGCCCATCCCCACGGGATTTCGGACGCCGACTTCGATTCGATCTTCACCCGCGACAGCCCCGTCGTCTTCGCCTTCCACGGCTACCCGTGGATGATCCACCGCCTCGTCTACCGCCGCGCCGGGCACGCCAATTTCCATGTGCATGGCTACCGGGAAGAGGGCTCGACGACCACGCCCTTCGACATGACGGTGCTCAACCGCCTGGACCGCTTCCATCTGGCCGCCGATGCGATCGACCAGGTGCCGCGCCTGCGCGACGCGGCTGGCCATGTCCGGCAGATCCTGCGCGATCGCCTCCTCATGCATCGTGCGTGGATCGAGGCGCACGGCGAGGACATGCCGGAGATCCTGAACTGGCGCTGGGGCGGCTGAGAGGCCGCGCCCGCGGGCCGCGTCGCGTCAGCGGCCGTGCCCCGTCATGGCGACGCCGGGCCCGCCGGCGCCGGCGACCAGGGCGGGCGCTCCGTGCGTTCGGTCTCGACGACGATGACCCAGCGCCCCGCATCCGCCAGGGGCGTGCGGTCGGGGGCGAGCACCCATGAGGCAGCGCCATCCGTCACGTTCAGGTAGTCCGCGTCGAGCACGCCGAAGCGGTCGAGCAGGCGGTTCAGGCTGGCGGGAATCCGGATGCATCCCTTGGACTGCGGGCTTCCCAGCCGCGGCTCCAGCCGTTCGGCGTCGGTCGCATGCATCTGCAGGCGCATGGTGCTGATGCCGCCCGTGCCCCAGAGCCGCCGCGCCTGCTGCCAGCCCAGATCGAACACGCGCAGCCCCTTGGCGCCGTAGCCGCGGATGCCGTTCGCATTGCGCGTCCCTTCCGCACGGAAGTCCGGATTGGCCGTGCCGTGCTCGAACACGCCGAGCGGCGTCTCGAAGTGGTCGAAGGCACCGCCGCGGCCGGTCGAGACCGGCGAGGCGCCCACCAGCCATCCCGGAAAGCCCGGCGACAGCCAGTAGAGGAAGAGGGCCTGCACGTGCGGGCTGCGATCGATCACGACCACGTATTCCGCCGAGGTCAGCGAGATGCCCGCGGCCGCCAGCGCGCTGCCTGCGAGCTCGCCATAGCGTTGCACCTCGTCGGCCGGCACCGCCAGGCGGCGATCCACCTCGTCCTGGTAGCGCTGACTCAGTTCGGCCGGGCCCGCCAGGGCACTGGCCGCGGCCCACCACACCGCGCCGAGCACCAGCGCCACCCGAAGGGCATGCGAGCGGCGCCGGCCCATCAGGCGTTGCGCGGCGACAGCGTGACCGGCCGCAGCGCGGGCGCGTCGGCGCGCGCCTGGTCGACCGCCGTGCCGAAGGCCTGCAGCCGGGCGCCGTGACTGCCTTCGTCGACTTCGCGCATGGTGACCGCGGTGGCGAGGACGGGCGCACGCCCGGTCAGCTGCGCGATCTCGGCGACGGCATTGGGCGCGCCGCGGCCGCCCATCACGGAAACCACCGCCATGTCGGGCAGCGCCGCCCGCCGCTCGGCCACGAAGCTGCGCATCGGCCCGGCCAGGCGCTGGGCCCAGATCGGCGACACCAGCACCACGGCGTCGAAGCCGATCGGCGGCGGGCCGTCGTAGAGGATCTGCGGACGCCGCCGCAGGAGCGAATCGGCCACGCAGCGCACGTTGCCCCAGACGCCCCGCCGCGGCTGCGCGTCGGTGATCGACGCGAGCCGCCAGCCCTGCTGGCTGCACAGGAGTTCCGCCACCCGTCGCGAGGTGCCGCTGAGCGAATAGACGACCACCAGGACATTGCTCATCGTTGTCTCCGGTTCAGCACAGGGCGGGGGCGGGCCGGGCGGGGCCGCGATCCGTCGTCCGGCGGGTTTCGTGATGCAGGTTCATGCAGCCTCCTGAAGCAATGGCCCATCATCGCCAGCGCGCGGCACGGCGGGTTGATCCAGCGCAATGCATTTCCCGGAGGCCGGCGCCGGCCGGGCTGGACCCGTCGAGACGAGGCGAGGCGGCCGGGCACCGCAGCGTGCCTTGACCCCGGTCAAGCCGTCGACCGCGCACCGTGGGAAGCTGGTGGCCCTTGCGAAGGACACGCGATGCAGATCGAATTTTTTGGCGGCACCGGGACCGTCACCGGCTCCAAGTACCTGCTGACGCACGAGGGCCGCCGGCTGCTGGTCGACTGCGGCCTGTTCCAGGGCCTCAAGCAGCTGCGCCTTCGGAACTGGGAGCCTCTGCCCTTCGACCCGGCGTCGGTCGACGCGGTGCTGCTCACCCACGCGCACATGGACCACAGCGGCTTCCTGCCGCGCTTCATGACGCTGGGCTTCCAGGGGCCGGTGTACGCCACGGCCGCCACGCGCGACCTGTGCGGGCTGCTGCTGCCCGATTCCGGCCGCCTGCAGGAGGAAGAGGCCGAGTTCGCCAACCGACACGGCCACAGCAAGCATGCGCCAGCGCTGCCGCTCTACACCGAGGACGAGGCGCGTGCCGCGCTCAAGCGCTTCGAGACCGTGGCCTTCGACCAGGACTGGTCGCCCTGGCCCGGGTGGACGGTGCGCCTGCGCCGCGCGGGCCACATCCTGGGCGCCGCGAGCGTGCATGTCGCATGGCCGGGCGGCAGCATCCTGTTCTCCGGCGACCTCGGCCGCAGCGACGACCTCGTCATGCGCGCGCCCCAGGCACCCGAGCCGGCCGACTATGTCGTGATCGAGTCGACCTACGGCAACCGGCTGCACCCCGAGGTCGACACGCTGCGCGCGCTGGCCGAGGTGGTCAACCGCACGGCCGCGCGCGGCGGCATGCTCGTGATCCCGGCGTTCGCCGTGGGGCGGGCGCAGACGATCCTGCACGGTCTGCAACTGCTCAAGCAGGCGCGGCGCATTCCCGACATGCCGGTGTTCCTCAACAGCCCGATGGCCGCCGACGCAACGCGCATCTACCGTCGGCATCTCGACGAGCACCGGTTGAGCGCCGAGCAGTGCGCCGCGATGAGCCACGAGGCGATCATCGTCAACACCGTGGCCGAGTCGAAGCGGCTCAATGCGCTGAACTACCCGTCCATCATCGTGTCGGCCAGCGGCATGGCCACCGGCGGCCGGGTGCTGCATCACCTCAAGGCCTACGCGCCGGACGCCCGCAACACCATCCTCTTCGCCGGCTTCCAGGCCGCCGGCACGCGCGGCGCGGCACTGGTCGGCGGCGCCGACGCGGTGAAGATCCATGGCGAATACGTGCCGGTGCGCGCCGAGGTCGCCAACCTCGACACCCTGTCGGCGCACGCCGACCGCAGCCAGCTGCTGGCCTGGATCGGCCAGCTGAAGGCGCCGCGGCGGGTGTTCGTCACGCACGGCGAACCGGTGGCCGCCGATGCCCTGCGGCTGGCCATCGCCGAGCGCCACGGCTGGCCGGTGAGCGTGCCCGACTACCGCGACAGCGTCGCGCTTTGAGCGGGCACCGGTCCATGGCCTTCGACCGCCTGCCCGCCCGCCGCGCGGGCATCGATACCTATCAGCAGCCGGTGGCCTACCTGCGCGCCGACAGCGCCGTCTGCCTGGCCGAGGGCTTCGAGGCCCAGGCCCAGGTCGAGCTGATCGTGCGCGGCCGGCATGTGCTGGCGATCCTGCACCACGTCCGCAGCGACTGGCTCCGGCGCGACGAGATCGCGCTGTCGGAGGCGGCCTGGGCGATGCTCGGTGCGGCCGAGGGCGAGGACGTGGAGGTGCGGCATCCGCCGCAACTGGCGTCGCTGGCGTACCTGCGCGGCAAGGTGCACGGCATCCGCTTCGACGACGTGGCGCTGCACGCGCTGATGGCGGACGTGAGCCAGGGCCGTGTGTCGGACATCCACCTGGCTTCCTTCGTGACCGTCTGCGCCGGCGGCGGGCTGGACCTGACGGAGACGGTGGCGCTGACCCGCGCCATGGTCGACGTGGGCGAGCGCATCGACTGGGGCGTTGCGCCCGTCATGGACAAGCATTGCATCGGCGGGCTGCCCGGCAACCGCACCACCTTGCTGGTGGTGCCCATCGTCGCGGCCTGCGGCGCGGTCATGCCCAAGACCTCGTCGCGCGCCATCACCTCCGCGGCCGGCACGGCCGATGCGATGGAAACGCTCGCGCCCATCGGGTTGGACGTGGCGGCGATGCGCCGCGTCGTCGAGCGCGAAGGCGGCTGCATCGTCGGCGGCTCGGCCGCGCGCATCAGTCCGGCCGACGACATGCTGATCCGTGTCGAGCGGCCGCTGAACCTCGACAGCGAAGGCCTGCTGGTGGCGTCGATCCTGTCGAAGAAGGTGGGGGCCGGGGCGCAGCGCGTGCTGATCGACCTGCCCGTCGGCCCGCAGACGAAGGTGCGCACCGCGGCGGCGGCCGAGGCCCTGTCGCGCAGCCTGGTGGCCGTAGGGGCCGAGTTCGGGCTGCAGGTGCGCAGCGTGCTGAGCGACGGCTTCCAGCCGGTCGGCCGCGGCATCGGCCCGGCGCTGGAGGCGCTCGATGTGATGGCGGTCCTCCGGCGCGAGCCCGATGCGCCGGCGGACCTGCGCGACCGGGCGCTGGTGCTGGCCGGCCTGCTGCTCGAGATGGCCGGCAAGGCCGCGTCCGGTGCCGGCCTGGCGCTGGCGCGCAGCGTGCTGGACGACGGTCGGGCCCTGGCCAAGTTCATCGCCATCTGCGAGGCGCAGGGCGGCCTGCGGGTGCCGCCGCGGGCGCCCCATACCCATGTGCTGTGTGCCCCGGTGGCGGGGCAGGCGACGGCCATCGACACGCGCCTGGCCGCGCGCGCCGCCAAGCTCGCCGGCGCACCGCGCGACCCGTCGGCCGGTGCCGTGATGCACGTGCGCGTGGGCGAGCGCATCGCGGCCGGCCAGCCGCTCTTCACCCTGCACGCCGGCAGCGTGGGCGCGTTGCAGTACGCGCTGGGCTTCCTGCGCGCGCAACCGCCGGTGGTGCATCTCGCGGTCGACCCCTTTTCAACCCCCTAGAAAGTCAGAAATGTCCCTCTTTCATGCAGTCGCTTTCGTCGACCATCAATCCGCCCAGGTGATGCAGTTCGACGCCGAACACACGGTGGAGCAGAAGATCCACGCGCATGCGCACTACACGCGCCAGCATGGCAGCGCCGTGCGCTCGGAACATGAATTCTTCGCCGAGGTCTGCGATGCGCTCGAAGGCATCGCCGAGGTGCTCATGGCCGGCGGGCATACCGGCCTGGCCGATTTTCGCCATTACGTCGAGAAGCACCGCCCGCAGACGGCCGCGCGGATCACCGGCTACGAGGTCGTGGATCACCCGAGCGAGAAGGCGCTGGTGGCGCTGGCGCGCAAGCACTTCGCCAGGTACGACCAGATGGGCGGCACGGGCACGCCGGCCTGAGCGGCCGAGCGGCCGAGCGTCCTCAGGTCGCCGCGAGCCACTGCGCGGCGATCGACTGCGGTGACACGGGTGCAGCGGCATCGGCGACGATCGCGGCCGCGCGCTCGGAGGCGCTGAGCGCTTCGTCCGCGCCGGCCAGCTGCTCCAGTACCGTCAGGTCGGCCTCCGACGCATCCGCGCCGCCGGCCTGCCGCGCCTGGACCCTTTGCCGCAGCACGGGCAGCGCGGCGCGGCAATCGAGCACGGAAAACGGCGCGCCCATCGCGGCCGCCAGGGCGGCGAACGAGGCCCTTTCTGAATGGCGCAGAAAGGCCGCATCGACGATCACCGGCCAGCCGGCGCGCAGGGCGGTGCCGGCGATCTGCTGCAGGCGCGCATAGGTGCGGTGTGTCGTGGCCGCATCGTAGATGCCGCCGGGCACACGATCGCGGGACGACGCGCGCGCCTCGAGCCCGAACAGGCGCTTGCGCTCGACGTCGGAGCGCACGCAGATGGCGCCGGCCGTTTCGAGCACGCCTTGCGAGACGAAGCTCTTGCCCGAGCCCGGCAGTCCGTGGGTGATGGCGAGCCGCGCATCGCCGGCGGTCGACAGCGCTTCTGCGAGCGCCCCGTAGGCGGACGCATCGCAGCCGTCGACCGCCTGCACGCCCTGCCGCTCGGCCAGCGTGGTGACCTGCGCGCGCACCAGCGCGCGGCACACCATGGCAAAGCGCAGGCCGGGGAGGGCGTCGTAGTCGCCGCTGGCGGCGAGGTAGGCGTTGATGAAGCGGAAGGCGAGCGGGCGGCGGTCGTTCGCCAGCAGGTCCATGGCGAGAAAGGCGATGTCGTCGACCACGTCGATCCAGCGCAGCGCCGGGTCGAACTCGATGCCGTCGAAGGCGGTGGCCTGGCCGTCGAGTTGCAGCACATTGCCCAGGTGCAGGTCGCCGTGGCACTCGCGGACACGGCCTTCGCGCTGACGCGCGGCCCACCAGGGCGCCAGCGCCTGCAACTGCCCGGCCAGCCAGGCGCGCAGCGCCGGCGCCTGGACCGTCTCGCCCAGGCCCTGCACCACCTGCGCGTGGGCGGCGGCGGACCCGAACGCGCTGCCCGCGGGCGCCACCGCGGCGTCGCGGTGGAACGCTGCCAGCGTCTGCGCCATCGCGTCGATGTGGTGCGGCGCCAGCGTGCCGGCCCTCAGCATCTCGCGCCACAGGGCGCCATCCGGGAACCGGCGCATGCGGACCGCGACATCGAGCACCTGGCCCGGGCCGCCAAAGGTGGCGCCCTGCCCGTTGTCGCAGACCTCCACCACGTCGAGGTAGAGCGAGGGCGCCAGCCGGCGGTTCAGCCGCAGCTCCTCGTTGCAGAACCGGCGCCGCGCGGCCAGCGTCGTGGCGTCCAGAAAGGGCAGCCGCAGGGGCTTCTTCAGCTTGTAGGCGGTCGACCGGCCGAGCAGCAGCCACGAGATGTGCGTCTCGATCCGTGTCGCCGGCACGCCGTCGGCGGCGCCGAGCCCGGCCTGGAGCGCCGCGACACGGTCGCGTGCCGCGGCCAGGGGTGACGAGGGGTTCATGCAGCGCACCATACAGGCAATGCGGGGTTCGACAGCAGTGATCAGGACTTGCGCCAGCGCATGGACGGCCTGCGGCGACGGGGGCATCATGGAATCGGGGACATTGCCCGGTGGCCCCGTTCCAAGGAGCCCACGCATGAACCTGCATTCCAAATTCAGCCACGCCGGCGCCGTGATCGCTGGCGCATTTCTGGGGGCATCGCTCCTCGCGCCGGCCGCCCAGGCGCAAAGCCGGGGCGAACTGCTCTACGCGACGCACTGCATCGCGTGTCACACCACCGAGATGCACTGGCGCGACAAGAAGATGGCCACCGACTGGGTGTCGCTCACGTTCCAGGTCCGCCGCTGGCAAGAGGCTTCCGGGCTGGGCTGGAGCGAAAGCGACATCCAGGACGTGGCACGCTACCTGAACGAGACCATCTACCGCTACCCGCCCATGGTCGACTCGGTGACGCGCCTCGGCGCGCCTCCGCCGGCGCGCGCAGCGGCACCGGTTTCATCGCGCTGAGGGCCGGGCATGGCGCACCTCACCCGACGGCATTTCTCGACCCGTTGCGCCAGCGCGATGGCCCCGCCGCTGCTGCTCGGCGGATGCTCCTTCGGCAACGCAGAAGTGAGCTACACCGAGGCGGTTCAACGCACCTGGCAGCGGGATGCGCCCGTGGCCGCGGGCCGTGTGCCGCTGCTCGAGGAACTGGTGCGCTGCGCCACGCTGGCGCCGTCGAGCCACAACACCCAGTGCTGGAAGTTCGCCCTGCAGGAACAGGCCATCGCCGTGATGCCGGACCTGTCGCGCCGATGCCCGGCGGTCGATCCGGACGACCACCATCTGTTCGTGTCGCTCGGGTGCGCCACGGAGAACCTGGTGCAGGCGGCGCTGGCGCACGGGCTGAAGGCCGAGCCCGTCGTCGACACCTCGGCGGGCGGCGTGGTGAGGGTGCGACTCGACCCGACCCGGGCGGCCACCTCCGACCTGTTCGGTGCGATCTTCGAGCGGCAATGCACGCGCGCCGAATTCGACGGCCGGCCGGTGTCCAGCGACGAGCGGAAGCTGCTCGAGCGGGCCGGCACCGGCACGGGCGTCGAGGTGCTGATCCTCGACGACCCGGCGGCCATGGAGAAGATGCTGGCCTATGTCGTCGCGGCCAACACCGCGCAGATGGACGACTCGGCATTCGTCGAAGAACTCAAGCATTGGATACGGTTCGGCGACGCGGAGGCGGTCTGCACGGGTGACGGTCTGTTTGTCGGCGCGTCCGGCAATCCGTCGCTACCGCGATGGCTCGGCGAACGGCTCTTCTCCAGCTTCTTCACCGCGAAGAGCGAGAACGACAAGTATGCGAAGCAGCTTCGCAGTTCGGCTAGCATCGCCGTGTTCGTCTCCGCCGGGAACGACAGGGCGCACTGGGTGGAGGTGGGGCGCTGCTACCAGCGCTTTGCGCTGCAGGCGACGGCGCTCGGCATCCGCAATGCCTTCCTCAATCAGCCGGTCGAGGTCGCCGGCGTGCGGCCGCAGCTGGCGCATGCGCTGGGACTCGGCGCGCGGCGCCCGGATCTCGTGGTGCGCTTCGGCCGGGGCCGCGCGATGCCGCGCTCCTTGCGGCGCCCCGTCGCGACGGTGCTGACGAGCGAATGACGGATGCGCTGAAAGCGCCTGCACCCGGCGATCCGTCCGTGCAGGCGGTGGGCCAGGTGCTGCAGGCGCTCGGGGCCGATGTCGAGCACGGCTTGACCTCGCAGGAGGCCGCGCGGCGGCTGGTCGAGCACGGCCGCAACGAGCTGCGCGGCGTGCCCGCCGTGGCAACGTGGCGGCGCCTTCTGGCGCAGTTCCAGGACCCGCTGGTCTACCTGCTGCTGGCCGCCATCGGCATCGCGCTGGGCGCCTGGGCGATCGAGGGCTTCGCCGGTTGGCCGCTGGATGCGCTGGTGATCGCGGCGGTGGTGCTGCTCAACGGCGTGCTCGGCTTCGTCCAGCAGGCCAAGGCGGCGAACGCGGTGGCCGCACTGGCCCGCATGACGGCGGTGACGTCGGCCGTCGTGCGCGACGGCCACGCGCTGCGCGTTCCGAGCGTCGAGCTGGTGCCGGGCGACCTGCTGGTGCTGGGCGAAGGCGATGCCGTCGGGGCCGATGCCCGGCTGCTGGAGGCGTCGTCGTTGCGGGTGCTCGAGGCGTCGCTGACGGGCGAGAGCGAGGCCGTGCTGAAGGATGCCGCGACGCTGCCGGCGCCCGCAGCGCTCGGCGACCGGCTCGACATGGTGTTCAAGGGCACGGCCATCGCCCAGGGCACCGGCCGGGCCGTCGTCACCGCCACCGGCATGCACACCGAGCTGGGCGCCATCGCCGGGATGCTGGACGCCACCGTGGAAGCGCCGACACCGCTGGGCATCGAGGTGGCACGCATCGGGCGCATGCTGGGCATCGCGGTGCTGGCGATCGCCGCCGTGGTGGTGGCGATGATCCTGCTGATCGCCGACATCCGCACGGCGGCCGATGTGGTCGCCGTGCTGCTGCTGGGCGTGTCGCTCGCGGTGGCGGCGGTACCCGAAGGCTTGCCGGCCATCCTGTCGGTGGTGCTGGCCATGGGCGTGCAGCGCATGGCGAAGCACAACGCCATCGTCAAGAAGCTGTCGTCGGTCGAGACGCTGGGCGCCGCATCGGTGATCTGCACCGACAAGACCGGCACGCTCACGCGCGCGGAAATGACGATCGAACGCGTCGTGACTGCCTCGGGCAGCACCCGCATCACCGGCGCGGGCTATGCGCCGACGGGGCGGGTCGAGCACCAGGGCGCCGAGCTGCAAGCCGGTCCGCTGCGCGACGAGCAGACCGTGGTGCTCGCCGGCGGCAGCCTGGCCGGCGATGCGCAACTGCGCCAGGACGAGGACGGCGCCTGGCTGATCCATGGCGACCCCACCGAAGCGGCGTTTCTCGTGGCCGAACGCAAGATGGGCCTGACCGCGCACCGGGTGCAGCGCTTCGAGCGCATCGCCGCCATCCCCTTCACCTCCGAGCGCAAGATGATGTCGACGATCGAGCGCGATCACGCGCACGACGACGAGGTCGTGCTCGTCGCCAAGGGCGCGCCCGACGTGCTGCTGGCCCGCTGCACCCGGGTGCGCGTGGGCCGGGACGTGATCGCGCTCGACGCGGCGATGCGCGCGCGGATCGTGGCCGATGTCGACGCGCTGTCCGACGCCGCCCTGCGCACGCTGGCCGTCGCCTACCGGCCCCTCACGGCGCTGGAACAGGCGTCGGCGATGGACACGGTCGAGGGGCTCGATGCGCTGGAACACGAGCTGGTCTTCGTCGGCACGGTGGGCATCATCGATCCGCCCCGCGCGGAAGCGGCCGTGGCGATCCGGGAGGCGCAGCGCGCCGGCATCCGGGTCATCATGATCACCGGCGACCACCCGCGCACGGCGGCCCGCATCGCGGCCGATCTGGGCATCGTGGCGCCGGGCGCGACGGCGCTCACCGGGCTGGAACTCGACAGGCTGGACGCCGCCGCCTTCGCAGAGGCCGTGCGCCGCACCGCGGTCTTTGCGCGGGTGGCGCCCGCGCACAAGCTGCGCATCGTCGCCGCGCTGCAGGCCGACGGCAACGTCGTCGCCATGACCGGCGACGGCGTCAACGATGCGCCGGCGTTGAAGGCGGCGGACATCGGCGTCGCCATGGGCATCACGGGCACCGAGGTGAGCCGCGAAGCGGCGCGGATGATCCTGGTGGACGACAACTTCGCCACCATCGTCGAGGCCGTGCGCGAAGGGCGCGGCATCTTCGACAGCATCCGCAAGGCCCTGCGCTACCTGCTGTCGTCCAACATGGGGGAGGTGCTCACCGTGTTCCTGGGCGTGGTCGGCGCCGGCGTGCTGGGGCTGGTCGGCGCGCAGGGGGCCGTGGTGCTGCCGCTGCTCGCGACGCAGATCCTCTGGATCAACCTCGTCACCGACTCCGGACCGGCGCTGGCCATGGGCGTCGACCCGCCGACGGACGACGTGATGGCCCGCAACCCGCGCGGCCGCAGCGAGCGCGTGATCGACGCGCGCATGTGGTCGGGCGTGCTCCAGATCGGGCTGGTGATGGCGCTGGCGACCCTGCTGACCATCGACATCCTCCTGCCTGGCGGAATGATCGAAGGCCGCCATGACCTGGCCACGGCCCGCACCGCCGGCTTCACGGCGCTGGTGCTGGCGCAGTTGTTCAACTGCTTCAACGCGCGCTCCGACCGTCGAAGCGCCTTCTCGCACCTGTTCGTCAACCGCTGGCTCTGGGCCGCGATTGCACTGTCGGTCGCGCTGCAGGTGGCGGTGGTCCACCTCGGGTTCCTCAATCTCGCGTTCGGCACCGTGCCGCTCGCGCTCGACCAGTGGCTGCTGTGCGCCGCGATGGCGAGCCTGGTTCTCTGGTACAGCGAACTGCGCAAGCTGGTGATCCGCCGGGTGCGCGTGAAATGAAACCCACCCCCGAGGCGCCTGCGGCGCCTCCCCCTTGAGGGGGCGCGCCCGGCGGCCTTGCAGAGCCAGTTCCGCGGGGGCCCTGGCCTCGGCCGTGCCGGTTTCGTGCGACGCGCGTGGCGCCATGGAAAACCGCCATCGAGGGGCGCCTGCGGAAGGCCATGAGGCGCCCGTGGGGCCGACCCCGGCAGCGCCTCACGGCTGGGACGACGCCCCGCGCAACCAGTCCTTCAACGTCCGTATCCCGAGGCGCCGGAACGCCCGGTACTGGTAAGTGCGCACGGTGGTGAGCCTGACGCCCAAGGCATGCGCCACTTCCTTCGCGGTGCGGCCCGCCATCAGGTGGGTCATCACCTCGCGCTCGCGCAAGGTGAGCGACAGCAGTCTCGACTGCATCGGATGGGTGTCCACCGGGTGCGGCGAAGCGCGGCCGACCAGGCCACGGCTGTGCGCGGCGGTCGCTTCGGCCAGCAGGGCGCCGTAGGTCGCGATGGCGTCGAAGTCCTCGGCGCCGAATTCCGGCAGCGCCAGACCGCGGTAGAAGCTCACGGCTGCACGCTGCCCGCCCGGCAGCAGCAGCAGCACCGAGGCGCGCTCGCGGATGCCGACATCGCCGTAGCAGGCGGCGCGGTAGGCCGGGTCCGCGACTTCCTCGGCGCGCTGGTGGCTCAGCCAGAGCTGCGGCGTCTTCGGCAGCGGCCGCGCCGACAGCCACACCATGTTCGGGTCGAGCAGGTCGAAGCGGTTCTCGATGTAGCTGCCGGCGGTCTGCAGGGCGGCATCGCCGTAGTTGCTGGCGGTCGAGACGGTCACGACGCGGCCGGTGGCGCCGAGCGCGAACACGGTGCAGAAGGTCAGCGGCAGCCGCCGCTGCATGGCGGCGAGAAAGCCGTCGGCCAGGTGCGGCGTGCCGATGCCGGCGACGATGCCGACGACCACGCAAGCGTCGAGCGGCGTGGAGGCGGGAGAGATGCGGCGGCGCTTCATGCAAGGGAAAACACGTCGTACGAAGTTACGACACACAAGCGCCTGGGGCATCGGGAGAATCCCTCCACCATGACGCTCGAACCCCCGCTGCATCCGATCCACGGCCTGCATCACTTCGCCTGGCGCTGCCGCGATGCCGAGGAGACCCGGCACTTCTACGAAGACATCCTCGGCCTGCCGCTGACGCATGTGATCAAGAAGGACACGGTGCCCTCGACCGGCGAACATTGCCCCTACGTCCACATCTTCTTCCGCATGGCCGACGGTTCGCACATCGCCTTCTTCGACCTGGGCGACGACACCGCCGCCGAGCCTTCGCCCAACACGCCGGCCTGGGTCAACCACATCGCGCTGCGGGTCGACTCCGACGGCGCGCTGCAGGACATGAAGGCACGGATCGAGGCGCACGGCGTGCCGGTGCTCGGCGTGACCGACCACGACGGCTACATCCACTCGATCTACTTCATGGACCCGAACGGCTTGCGCGTCGAACTCACCACCGAGCTCGCGACCGCGCCGATGATCGCGGGCTTCCGGCGCGGCGCGCATGCCGAGCTGGCGACCTGGATGGCGCAACGCCGGGCGGTCCATGTCTGAGCCGCAACTCGTTGCCATCGACGTGCAGCCGGGCGTCACGATGGAAAGCCAGTCGGGCCTGCAGGCGATGCGCCCGCGCATCTTCGGCGCGCTGATGCGGCCGAAGGGCGAGGGCAGCGGCACCGCCGCCATCGTCATGCACCCGACCAGCAACTTCATGGGCCACTACCTGCTCGGGCCGCTGGCCGCGCGCGGCATCGCCTGCCTGGGGCTGAACTCGCGCTACGCCGGCAACGACACCATGCTGCTGATGGAAACGGTGCTGCAGGACCTGGGCGCCGGCGTGAAGTGGCTGCGAGCCCAGGGCTTCCGTCGCGTCGTGCTGGTCGGCAACTCGGGCGGCGCGGCGCTGGCGGCCTTCTACCAGTCGCAGGCCGAGTCGCTCACCGCGACGCACTTCGTCGACGGCCTGCCGACGCACCTGTCGCCGATCGACCTGCCGCCGGTCGACGCGCTGATGCTGTCGGCCGCGCACCTGGGGCGTTCGCGCCTGCTGGCCGAATGGCTGGACCCCTCGGTCATCGCCGAGGACGATCCGCTCGGCACCGACCCGCGCTTCGACCTCTACGCCGGCAGCGAGCCGGTGCCTTTCGGCGCCGACTTCGTGGCCCGCTTCCGCGCGGCGCAGGTGCAGCGCCGTGACCGCATCGAGGCGTGGGTGTGGGCGCGGCTGCGCATGCTGCGCGCCACGGCCGGCGCGCCGCCGGACCAGACCTTCCTGGTCTACCGCACCCACAGCGACCCGCGCTTCCTCGACACCACGCTCGATGCCAATGACCGGCCGGTGGGTTCGATCTGGGGCGACGCGCGCACCGTCAACTACGCGGCCAATGCGATGGGGCGCTTCAACACGCTGCGCTCCTGGCTGTCGCAGTGGTCGTCCGGCTCGCAGGCCGACGGCCCGGCCTGCCTGGCGCGCACGTCCGTGCCGGTGTTGCTGATGACGCACACCGCCGACGGCTCGACCTTCCCGAGCACTGCCGCGTTGTGGCGCGCGGCGGCCGGCGATCGGCTGACCGAAGAACGTGTCGTCGGGGGCAACCATTACCTGGCCGGCCAGCCCGCGCTGGTCGCGCAGTCGGCCGACGCGATGCAGGCCTGGTTGGCCCGCGTACTGCACTGAATGCCTGCCATGACGATGACCGCTGCTCCTTCCGTCCCTTCCGCCACCGCCGGCAGCGCTGCTTCCGGCCCGGTGCCACCGCCCCGCGGCGACGCGCTGCCGCCGACCGTCGGCGCCTTTCACTACACCCGCTTCGCCCCCTTCACACCGCCGCTCGATGCCGGCCGCGAGCCCGGCCGGCACCCGGTGGTCATCGCCGGCGGCGGGCCGGTCGGCATGGCGCTGGCGCTGGGCCTGGCGCAACACGGCGTGCGCAGCGTGATCCTCGAAGCCGACGACACCGTCTGCGTCGGCAGCCGTGCGGCCTGCATCTCGCGCCGCAGCCTGGAGATCGTCGAGCGCCTCGGCGCGTTGCCGGCCTTTCTGGCCAAGGGTTTGCCGTGGACCGGCGGGCGCAGCTTCTACAAGACCGAGGAGGTGTTCCGGTTCGAGATGCCGCACGACGGCATGCAGAAGCTGCCGCCGATGATCAATCTCGAGCAGTACTACATCGAGCAGTACCTGCTGGATGCGATCGAGCGGTGCAACGCGCTGACACCGGGTCTGATCGACATCCGCTGGGGCACCGAGCTGCGCGCGCTGGCGCAGCACGACGAGGGCGTGACGCTCGACGTGTGCCATGCCGAGGGCGGCTACACGCTCGACGCCGCATGGCTGGCGGCCTGCGACGGCGGCCAGAGCTTCGTGCGCAAGGCGCTCGGGCTGCCACTGGAAGGCACCGCCTACGAAGGCCGCTACGTCATCATCGACATCGAGCTGCACAGCAGCCATCCGACCGAACGCCGCGCCTGGTTCGACCCGCCGTGGAACCCCGGCTCCACCGTGCTGATGCACCGGCAGCCCGACGACATCTGGCGCATCGACTACCAGCTGCGCGCCGGCCAGAGCACCGAAGCGGCCCTGCAGCCGGCGGCGGTGGCGGAATTCGTGCAGCGCCACCTCGATGCCATCGGCGAGGGCCACCTGCCCTGGCACACCGTCTGGACCTCGGTCTACCGTGCCGGCGCGATGACGCTCGCGAGCTACCGGCACGGCCGTATCCTGTTCGCCGGCAATGCCGCGCATGCGATGCCGATCTTCGGCGTGCGCGGCCTCAACTCCGGCTTCGACGACGCAGACAACCTGGCCTGGAAGCTGGCCTTCGTGGCGCGCGGCGACGCCGACGCCCGCCTGCTCGACAGCTATTCGCAGGAGCGCATCGCCGCCTTCCACGTCAACGCCGAGAACGCGATGCGCAGCACCGAGTTCATGTCGCCGCCGTCGCGCGGCTTCGACCTGCTGCGCGAAGCCGCACTGTCGCTCGCGGGGCGGCACCGCGGCATCGCCCACCTCATCAACCCGCGGCAGACCCAGGCGGTGCGCTACGACGACTCGCCGCTGTCGACCCCGAGCGATGCGTTGCCATGCGGGCCGCAACCCGGCGAAGCGATGCCCGACCTGCCGCTCGGCCCGACGCAGCACCTGAGCGACCTGCTGCAGGCGCCGGCTTTCCATCTGCTGGTGCTGGACGATGCGCCCGCGCCGCTCGACCTCGACGCCCCGTGGCTCGTGCAGCACTTGTTGCGGCGCGAAACGCATGGCGCGGCCTTTGCGGCCCTCGGGGCCGACACGCCTGAAGGTGCGGTCTACCTGCTGCGACCCGACGGCCATGTGGCGGCACGCTGGCACGGCCGGCCGGCGCCGGCGGCCTTGCGCCGGGCGCTCGCACGGGCCGGTGCGCTGCAGGCTTCGAACGAGACGCTGGAGCCCGCATGACGACACCCCTCGCCCCAGAAGCGCGCGACCGCCTGTACGCCGCGTGCGCCAACGCCATCACCGAAGCCGGCGAGTCGCGCGAGTCGCTGTTCCTCGCGCGGCTCGCGCTGCTGCTGTTCGAGCAGGTCGGCGACGAGGCGCGCTGCCGGCAGGCGCTGGCCGACGCGCTCGACGATCTCCCGCTGCCATCCCTGTCCGCCTCACCATCCACAACACCGGAGACAAGCACTTGAACCCCCAACGACGAACCCTCCTTGCCGGCCTGGCCGCTAGCGGCGCCGCCAGCCTCGCACCCTGGGCCCGGGCCCAGGGCTATCCGGAACAGACGATCAGGTGGGTGGTGCCGTACCCCGCGGGCGGCGGCACCGACGTGATCGCGCGCACCCTGTCGGAGGCGATGCGGCCGGGCCTCGGCCAGGCCATCGTCATCGACAACCGCCCCGGCGCGTCGACCAACATCGGTGCCGACCTGGTCGCCAAGAGCAAGCCCGACGGCTACACCATCATGTCGGCCGACAACGCGGTGCTGGCCTTCAACGAGTTCCTGTTCGGCAAGCTGCCCTTCAGTCCGGAGAAGGACTTCAGCTACGTCGGCGCGATCGGCAAGTTCCCGATGGCGCTGGTAGTGCATCCCGACTTTCCCGCCAAGGACTTCAAGGCCTTCCTCGCGTATGCGAAGGCGAACCCGGGCAAGCTGAACTACGCTTCGCCGGGCAACGGCTCGCCGCATCACCTGGCGATGGAGATGTTCAAGAACCGCACCGGCACCTTCATCACCCACATCCCGTACCGCGGCGCCGCGCCCGCGATGGCCGACGTGATGGGCGGTCAGGTGCCGTGCATGTTCCTCGACCTGGCCTCGGGCCTGTCGATCATGCAGGGCAACAAGGTCCGGGTGCTGGCCATCGGCTCGGCGCAGCGCAGCAAGCTGCTGCCCAGCGTACCGACGCTGGCCGAGGTGGGCGTGCCCAACACCGAGGTCTTCGCCTTCCAGGGTGTGCTCGGCCCGGCCGGCCTGCCAGCGCCGGTGGTCGCCAAGCTGAACGCGGAACTCAACAGGGCGTTCACCCTGCCGGCGGTGCAGAAGCGCTTCAACGACTTCGGCATGGAGGCGATGCCCGGCACCCCCGAGCAGTTCGCCGCCCTGTCACGCGCCGAAGCGCAGCGCTGGGGGCCGATCATCAAGGAGCAAGGCATTCGGCTGGACTGACCAGGCGCCGCCTCCGCCCCACGGACGGGCTCGGCGCGAAGCCGTGCGCGCCGAGGTCGATCTACTGAGGCCGCGAGGAACTCAAGTGCAGCGCTTTCACCACCAGCGAGAAGGCGGGCGAGGGCTGGCGCTTGCTGGGGTAGTACAGGTGGTAGCCGGCGAACTTGGGGCACCAGTCCTGCAACACGCGCACGAGCCGGCCCGATTCGATGTGCGACATCAGCTCGTCTTCCGGCAGCAGTGAGATTCCCATCCCGGCCAGCGCGGCGTCCACCTGTGGCGGGGCGGTGTTGAAGATCAGCGGGCCGTCCACGCGCACGTTGACCTTGCGGCCGCGCTTCTCGAAGTCCCAGACGTACAACCCGCCCGACGTCGGCATGCGCTGGTTGATGCATTGATGCCTGGTGAGGTCGGCAGGCGTCTTGGGGATGGGGTGGACCGCGAAGTACTCGGGTGAGGCCACCACCGCCATCTGCAGCGGCGGTCCGATGGGCACGGCGATCATGTCGTTGTCGATCGTGTTTCCCATGCGAACGCCGGCGTCGAAACGGTCGGCCACGATGTCGCGAAAGCTGTAGTTCATGTCGAACTCCAGCTTGATGTCCGGGTACTCGCGCAGCAGCGGCATGAGCTTGGGCAGCAGCACGGTGTGCATCACGTGGTCGCCGCAGGTGATGCGCACGGTACCGGCCGGCTTGTCGCGCAACGCCGTCAACGCATCGAGCTCGGCTTCGATCTCGTCGAAGCGGTGACCGATGGCCTTCATGAGTCGCTCGCCGGCCGACGTCGGTGCCACGCTGCGCGTGGTCCGCGTCAGCAGGCGGATCTGCAGCCCTTCTTCCAGGCCCCGAATCGCCTGGCTGAGCGCCGACTGGGTCACGCCCAGCGTGCCTGCGGCCTTGGTGAAGCTGCCTTCGCGGGCCACCGTCACGAAAGCCAGCAGGTCGTTGAGGTTGCGTCGTGGCATGTCGGATTCCGTGACACCTGAACTGATTAGTACTGCTAATAAATGTATTAAGCATTCATTAACTAGTCAACCTGCACAGCACTCGGCAAACTTCTCCGACGGTTGTGGCAAGCACGATGGACAGGGCAACGAATGCCTTCCCTGCGGCCGCTCTTTCAAGGAATCGACCATGAACAACACAGCAGACACCTCCCTCGCCGCAGACCAGGTCGGCGGCGCTTCCGATCGACGCGAATTTCTGAAGAGGGCCGGCACTGGCGTCGCTGCTGCGAGCATGCTGTCAACGACAGGTGGCACGGCCTTCGCGGCCGCTCCGCGGAAGGACACCAGCCTCGCCAACGGCGCCGACAACTTCTACACGAGCGACAAGGTCACCGTGCAGAAGGTCAGCTTCAAGAACCAGTACCAGATGAACGTCGCCGGGAACCTCTTCGTTCCCAAGGCGCTGGACCGGAAGAAGCGTACCCCGGCAATCGTCGTGGGTCACCCCATGGGGGCGGTGAAGGAGCAGAGTGCCAACCTCTATGCCACCAAGATGGCCGAACAGGGATTCGTGACCTTGTCCGTCGACCTCGCTTTCTGGGGAGGCAGTGCGGGCCAGCCGCGCAATGCCGTTTCACCGGACATGTATGCCGAAACGTTCAGCGCGGCGGTCGACTATCTTGGCAGTCAGGCGTTTGTCGACAGGCAGCAGATCGGGGCTCTGGGGATCTGCGGGAGCGGCGGGTTCGTCGTCAGTGCCGCGAAGATCGACCCGCGCATGAAGGCCATCGCGACGGTCAGCATGTACGACATGGGCGCTGTGAACCGCGACGCGCTCCATCATTCGCTGACGCTGGAGCAACGCAAGCAGCTCATCGCAGCGGCGGCCGCGCAGCGCGATGTGGAATTTGCCGGAGGGGCGCTCCAGTACACCAGCGGCACGGTGCATGCGCTGACACCGGACACGGACCCGATCCAGCGAGAGTTCTATGACTTCTATCGCACACCGAGGGGCGAGTACACCCCCTCGGGCGGCTCGGCGCGAACCACGACCCACCCGACATTGACCGGCAACGTCAAGTTCATGAACTTCTACCCGTTCAACGACATCGAGACGATCTCGCCACGCCCGATGCTGTTCATCACGGGCGACCAGGCGCATTCCAGGGAGTTCAGCGAAGACGCCTACCAGCGGGCCGCCGAACCGAAGGAGCTGTACATCGTCCCAGGCGCCGGCCATGTCGATCTTTACGACCGCGTGACCCTGATCCCGTTCGACAAGCTGACGTCGTTCTTCGGCAAGCACCTCGGCAGGCCGAGCGTCTGATGACAGCGCAGGCCATTGGCGCGCCCGCAGGCAGCGCTTTCCTTGAACACCAGGGCGAAGCGCGACCCGCCCATTGGGGCGGCGTCTTCGCGATGACGCTGTGCGTCTTGGCGCTGATCGCTTGGGAGTTCCTGCCCGTCAGCCTGCTGACGCCGATGGCGACCGATCTCCGGGTCACCGAAGGCATGGCCGGGCAGGGCATTGCCATCTCCGGCGCCTTCGCGGTACTCACGAGTCTGTCCATCTCGGCCGTCGCCGTCAGGATCAACCGCAAGACGCTGTTGCTCTCTCTCACGGCAATGATGTGCCTCTCCGGGGCCATCGTTGCGCTGGCGCCCAACTACCTGACGTACATGGCAGGCCGGGCGCTGATCGGCGTCGTCGTCGGTGGCTTCTGGTCCATGTCGGCGGCCACGGCCATGCAGCTCGTCCCGCCTGCCAAGGTGCCGCGCGCCCTGGCGATCTTCAATGGCGGCAATGCGCTGGCCACGGTCGTGGCGGCACCGTTGGGCAGCTACCTCGCTTCGATCGTCGGCTGGCGCGGCGCCTTCTTCTGCCTGGTGCCGGTCGCGGCGATCGCGTTCGTCTGGCAGTGGTTCAGTCTGCCGGCCATGCGGGCCCGGCCGCGCGCGCCGGGTTCCGGCAACGTCTTTCGACTCTTCAGGAGCAGGTTGGTGACCCTCGGCATGCTGGCAGTGGGCGTCTTTTTCATGGGGCAGTTCGCTTTCTTCACCTATCTCCGGCCATTTCTGGAGGCGGTCACGCGGGTCGACGTGTCGACGTTGTCGCTCATCCTGCTGACGCTGGGTGTCGCGGGTTTCCTCGGCACCACGGTCATTGGCCGGTTCCTGAAGAGGGGCTTCTACGGCACGCTGACGATCATCCCCCTGATGATGGGCGCGATCGCGCTGATGCTCATCGCCCTTGGCACGTCGGTAGCCGCCACGACGGTGCTGCTGGGCGTCTGGGGCCTGGCGGCCACCGCCGCACCGGTGGGCTGGTGGACATGGATTGCACGGACCCTCCCGCAGGACGCGGAGGCCGGGGGCGGGCTCATGGTGGCCGTGGTGCAGCTCTCCATCGCGCTGGGCTCCACGGTCGGTGGCGTGCTGTTCGACACGAGCGGCTATCGGAGCATCTTTGCATTCAGCGCAGGGCTGCTGGTGGTCGGTGCGCTCCTGGTTCTGTCGACTGCGCGCGCGGACCACGCTGAAGCATGTGGTGAGAAGTCGATCCCGGCTTCTCTCGTGGTCGCTGCTGCGGATGCCGGTGCAGCGCCCATCAAACCGAAGGAGTCACGCATGTGGATGACCGTTGGCGAACGTCGCTTCGCCGTTACCCTGGCCGACAACGCTGCTGCCAATGCGTTCGCCGCACGGCTGCCGCTGACGCTCGACATGGCCGAACTCAACGGCAACGAAAAGCACGCCGACTTGCCGAAGCCGCTGCCAGCGAACGCAACTCGACCGGGAACCATCCGCAATGGCGACCTGATGCTGTACGGCACAAAGACCGTGGTGGTCTTCTATTCGACATTCGACTCTTCCTATTCGTACACGTACCTCGGCCGGGTGGATGACCCTGCGGGCCTGGCCCAGGCGCTCGGGCGACGCGGCGCGCGGGTCGAGTTCTCCAACCCATAGAACGCCCAGGTTCCCTGCAAGGCGATTCCTCGTTGGCCGCGTGATGACACATCTTGTGAAGCGAACGCCCATGACTGAATCTTCAGAGCACACCCCATCACTTCAGTTCGCGCAAAGGAAAACACCATGACAGTCAAAGCCTATGGCGCTCGAGCGAGCGACCGACCCCTCGAATCCATGGACATCGCACGTCGCGTGCCGGGCGCGCACGACGTGCAGATCGCCGTGGCCTATTGCGGCGTGTGCCATTCGGATATCCATCAGGTGCGTTCCGAATGGGCCGGCACGCTGTATCCCTGCGTGCCGGGGCACGAGATCGTGGGCCGCGTAGCGACCGTGGGGGCGCATGTGTCGGGTTTCAAGCCAGGCGATCTGGTCGGCGTCGGTTGCATCGTCGACAGCTGCAAGCATTGCGAGGACTGCGACGCCGGGCTCGAAAACTATTGCGACCAGATGGTCGGTACCTACAACGGCCCGACGCCGGATGCACCGGGCCACACGCTGGGCGGCTATTCTCAGCAGATCGTGGTACACGAGCGCTACGTGCTGCGCATCCGCCACCCCGAGGCGCAACTGGCGGCTGTGGCGCCGCTGCTGTGCGCGGGCATCACCACGTACTCGCCGCTGCGCCACTGGAAGGTGAAGCCCGGTCACAAGGTGGGCGTGGTCGGCATTGGGGGGCTCGGTCACATGGGCATCAAGCTCGCGCATGCGATGGGCGCGCACGTTGTGGCACTCACCACGTCCGAATCCAAGCGCGAAGCGGCATTGGCCCTGGGCGCGAATGAGGTCGTGGTCTCGCGCCATGCCGAGGAAATGGCGGCCCATGCCAAGAGCTTCGATTTCATTCTCAACACCGTGGCCGCGCCGCACGACCTCGATCCGTTCATCAGCCTGCTCAAGCGCGACGGCACGATGGCCCTTGTGGGTGCGCCCGCCACGCCGCATCCGTCGCCGCAGGTGTTCGGCCTGATCATGAAGCGTCGCACCCTGGCCGGCTCGATGATCGGTGGCATTCCAGAGACACAGGAGATGCTGGATTTCTGCGCCGAGCGCGGCATCGTGGCGGACATCGAGATGATCCGCGCCGATGAGATCAACGAAGCCTACGAACGCATGCTCAAGGGCAACGTGAAGTACCGCTTCGTGATCGACAGTGCCTCGCTGGCCACGTAGCACGGCCGGGTCACCCTGGGAGCGCCCTCGCGATGCCGGTGAACGCCGACATCCGCGCCATCGAGACTGTTGCGCACGCAAGACGTGCGGACTGCCGTGGAGGATCGAGCCTGTCTCGCCGACGGCTATTGCCTCGCCGTTCGCCTCTTCGGCATGGCGTTGCCGCTCACGCCGCGGATGGCGTCCGCGAACGCGGTCAGGATCGCCGGCCTTTCCATGCCGTCCCGCCGGAAGAAAAGGCCGAACGACGGAAGAACGACCTGCGGCAGGACCCTGAGCCGCTGCACGCCGCCCCGGGCGACTTCGTCCACGGCATGCTCCAGCCGCACCGCGCACAGCAGTGACGGATCCTTGCGAAGCACGGTGCCGATCGTCACCGACGACATGGCCTCGATGACGGGCACGGGCGGCGTCACGCCGCTGTTCAGGAAGGCCGTCATGAACGCCTGCCTGACCAGCGTTTCCTTGGGCGGAACCACCCACTGCGCGTCCCGCAGATCGGCCCATTTCAAGCGTCGGGCGTTGACGCTTCTGTTGGCAGTGGAAGCGAGCACGCACAGCTCGTCCTTCAGCAGCACGACGGGCTCGAGCAGGGGGATCATGTCGCTGGCGATCAGCTCCGGGGTGATGGCGCCGAAGACGCAGTCGAGTTCCCCCTTGAGCAGGCGATGGATGAGCGCATGGACGCGACCTTCCAGCAACTGCACAGCCGCACCCGGCATGCGCTGTCGCAGCGCGACGATGGCTGCCGGGACGGTGGCGGTGACCGACGGCGCGCCGACGCGCAAGATCGCGGTCACGCCGCTGTGCATGGCATCGACGTCTTCGGTGGCGCGCGCCAGCTCATTGAGCGCTGCGCGTGCCCGGAAGGCGGCGCTCGACCCCAGCGCATTCGCCTGGATCCCCTGATGGCTGCGTTCGAAGAGCCTGGCCCCGAAGCAGCGTTCGATCTCGCCCAGCATCTTGCTGATCGCGGGCTGGCTCAGATGCAGCCGTGTCGCCGCGTCGCGCATCGTGGCGGTCTCTGAAAGAACGACCAGCAGTTCGAGATGTCTCAGGCGCAGCGTGCGGACGAGGCGGGCGGTTTTCGTGTCCATTCCAGATCCCTCGGGATATATCGAATCGTGATCACTCCCTCACGATTATCGAATTTTCAAGAATCGGGGAAGGCGATAACGTCGTCTCCAATGAACTTCAAGACACCAGAGACATCCGGGCCCGCCGCCCCGTTGAGCAACGTGCGCGTGATCGACATGGGGCAATACATCGCCGGGCCGGGCGCGGCCATGGTCCTGGCCGAGCTGGGCGCGCAGGTGATCAAGATCGAACCGCTCGCGGGCGACCAGGCCCGGCACATCGGCCGCTATGGCGAGTCGATGATCCGCGCCTACAGCCGCGGCAAGCAGTCCATCGCGCTCGACCTGAAGAGCGATGCGGGACGGGAGATCGCGTGGCGCCTCATTGGGGGCTGCGATGTCGTGATCCAGAACCTGCGCCCTGGCGCCGTGGAGGCATTGGGCCTGGGGGCATCCGCGGTGCGCGAGCGCTTTCCCAAGGTCGTCTACCTGTCGATCTCGGGGTTCGGCGACCTGGGCCCGTCGCGCGAGCGGCCCGGTTACGACATCGCGGCACAGGCAGAGAGTGGCTTGATGTCCGTGACGGGCGAGCCGGACCGGCTCCCGCAGAAGGTGGGCGTGCCGATCATCGATGCGGCCGCTGCGCACCTGGGTGCCCAGGCGGTGCTGGCGGCGCTCTATGGCCGCGCGCAGACCGGTGTCGGCGAGACGCTGCGGACATCGCTGCTCGAGGTGGCCATGCATCTGCAGGCCACCACCTGGTGCGACTACCTGGGCGGTGCGCCCGAGCCCACGCGCATCGGTGACGGACAGCCGAACAACGCGCCCGCCGCGGAGGTGGTGCCCACGCGTGACGGGCACATCGTTCTGTCCGCCTATGCAGACGAGCACTGGGCGCGCTTCTGCCGCGTCATGGGGCGAGAGTCGCTCGCGACGGACCCTCGATTCGCCACGAACGCGCTGCGGGTGCGGCATCGTGCCGAGCTGCGCATCGTCCTGCGTGAATGCCTCTCGTCCTTCACCAGCGAGGAATGCGTCGCGCTGCTGAGCCGCAACCAGATCGTCGTGGGCTTCGTCCGCAGTTACCGACAGGTGCTGCAGAGCGCGGACGTCCAGGCGAGCGGAATCCTGGTCGATGCCCTTGGTGCAGACGGCCGACGCTACCCGTCCCTGGGCTTGCCCTATCGGCTGGGCGAAGCGCCCCGCGCCACGCCCGGCGCCGCACCGGCGTGCGGGGCCGACACCGATCGGGTGCTGGGCGAGATCGGGCTCTCGGCGGACGAGATCGGCGAACTTCGCCGCCACGGTGTCGTGGCGTGAGGCCGGAGCAGAACGCCATGAATACCCAGGTGACTTCGACCGTGCCCGACTGCGACGACGTGGTGGTGCAGACGCTGCCGCTGTTCGAGATGATGCGGATGCGCGCGGCGACGACCGCACGCCGCCACCCGGCGCTGGGGTTCGCGGCGCCGAATCCGGACGCCACCGTGCGGTGGGTCAACCAGTTCACCCACACGTACCGTCGCCTCGGCCCGGACGACAGGGAGGTCGTCAGCCCGAACAACGACACGGTCTACAGCAACGCCTGGCTGGACCTGTCGGACGGGCCGGTCGTCATCGAAACCCCCGAGATGGGCGATCGCTACTGGACCCTGGGGCTGCTGGATGCCTGGACGAATCCCTTCGCCTACGTGGGCCGCCGAACGACGGGCAACAGGCCCCAGCGAACCCTCGTGCATGGGCCCGCCTGGCATGGTGCCGTGCCGCCGGACATCACGCTGACGATCGCCGCGCCGGGCGACGACGTGTGGCTGATCGGCCGCCATCTCGTGGAAGACGATGGCGACGATGCCGCCCGCGGGCGAGAGACACAGTCCGCGATGCGGCTCGTCCGGCTGGACGGCAGCGATGCGGCGATGCGCGTGGACACATGGGTCGACGGCCGCGATGCCGGCACCCCGGCGCCGGATCTGTACCTGTCCATCGTGGGTGCCGCACTGGCGCGCAATCCGCCGCACCCGGGCGAACGCCTGGCGTGGCCTCCCGCGGCGGGCGACTTGGCGATGTCACTGCCGGCCGTCTACGAACGACTGCGCACCGCCAACCAGCCGCACGATCTGGGCGGCGGCTGGGCAATCCCGGTCATGGTCAGAACGCACTGGGGCGACGACTACGCGACGCGCGCCCGCATCGCGCGCAACTTCATCGGCGCGCTGGGTGTCGAGGAGGCGATGTATCCCACGGCGGAGGTGGACGCGCACGGCGCGCCGCTCGACGGATCGCTGCGCTACGAGTTGCGCTTCGCGCCGGGGCAAGGGCTGAAGGTGGGCGCCTTCTGGTCGCTCACGATGTACCGCCGCAGCGACTGCCTTTTCGTGGCCAACCCGATCCACCGGTACTCGATCGGCGACCGCACATCGGGCCTGCACCACGACGCCGACGGCAGCCTGGCCATCCGGCTCCAGGCCGACGACCCGGGGCCGGGCGTCAACTGGCTTCCGGCGCCGACGGACGAACTGTTCTATGTCGTGCTGCGCCTCTATCAACCGCATGCCGACCACCTGGAGTTGCGCTTCGACTATCCCCCGATCCAGCCGATCTGAAACAAGAACACCCACGGAGACAAGCCACCATGACCATGAACCGCAGACATCTTCTTGGAGCCACCGCAGCCGGTCTGGCGCTGCCCTGGAGCGCCGCCAGCATCGCGCAATCCTGGCCGGCACGGCCGATCCGCATGGTCTCGCCCTACGGTGCGGGCGGCTCGAACGACATCCTCACCCGCGTGCTCGGCGACTTCCTCGGCCGCAAGCTCGGCCAGAGCGTCGTGGTCGAGAACAAGGCCGGCGCCGGGACGCGCATTGCCAACGAGTACGTGGCCAAGGCGCCCGCGGACGGCTACACGCTGCTCCACGCGGCCGCACCGATCGCCATCGGGGAGGCGCTGTACAAGGACTTGCCTTACGACGTGCACAAGAGCTTCGCCGCGATCGCCGGCACCGCCATCGCGCCCCTGTTCCTGATCGTCAATGCCGACGCCCCCTACAGGTCGCTGGCGGAGTTCATCAACTACGCGAAGGCCAACCCCAAGGGCGCCACCTTCGGCTCGCCGGGGGCCGGCTCCGCCCCGCATCTGACGGCAGAACTGCTGTTGCGTGCCGCGGGCGTGAAGGGCGTCGTGGTGCAGTACCGTGGCGACGCGCCGGCCTATACCGACCTTCTCGGCGGACGGATCGATGCCACCTTGACCGCCATCTCGACCGCGATCCCGCACATCCAGGCCGGCAAGTTGCGGGTGCTGGGCGTCGCGACGGAGGATCGCACGCCGCTCTACCCGGACGCGCCGACCCTCCGGGAGCAGGGACTGGCGTCCGTCGTGGGCTATGGGTGGTACGGCATGCTCGCGCCGGCCGGAACGCCAGCCGCTGTCGTCGAGCGACTGAATGCGGAAATCAATGCCGCAGTCGCCGACGCGGATGTCCGTCGCAAGGCCGAGGCCGCAGGGCTGCAATTGCGTAGTGGCAGCGCGGCCGAGTTCAGCGCGTTCATCGCCAGCGAGACGCGCAAGTGGGCCCAGATCATCAAGGCCGCGAACATCACGGCCGACTAGCGAGCGCCACGGCTTGCGCAGGGCAGCGTGAGTCGCCACCAGAACAAGACTCACGTCAGTCGATCAGAACCGGCGGCCGGCGGATTTTCACCGTGCCGTGGTCGGTGTCCGCGCCCATGCCGTAGAGGCCGGGGCTGCCGCCGTTCCGGTGGTGTTCGGATCGACCGTGGTGCCGTGGTGCGCGGCGAAGGCCTCCAGCTCTTCCAGCGTGTCGCAGCGCAGGCACCAGCCGACGAAGCGGTCGCCGTCGCGCGTCTGGCGCTCCATGAAGACGGCGAGCGGCTGGCCCCGGTTCGAACCCGACGGCACGCTGGTGGTGGGCGGGCCGCGATACGACACGGTGCACGCTGCCACCGGCGATCACTGCAGCGCGCGAGGCCGAAGAGCCTGGCCAGGGCGGAACGTCAGCCGCGGCCCGTTCAGTCGAACACGGGTGACCGCTTCTCGATGAAGGCGCGGACGGCTTCGCGATGATCTGCCGTCGTGTGCGCGATGGCCTGGTAGCTTGCGGAGAGCTCCAGCAGTGATTCGAGCGAACTGCGTTCGCCCTCGCGCAGGAGACGTTTGGTCATGCGCAGCACGGCGCCCGGATTCGCGGCGATCCGCGCCGCGAGCCTGAGGCTTTCGTGCATGAGCGCGTCGTGTGCGACCACGCGCGACACCAGACCGCGGGCGAGTGCTTCCTGGGCCGTGAGCGCGTCGCCCGTGAAAGCCATCTCGCAGGCGCGCGACATGCCGACCGCCCGCGGCAACAGCCAGGCACCACCGTCGCCCGGGACAATGCCCACCTTCACGAAGCTCTCCGCGAACGTCGCTTTTTCCGAGGCGATCCGCACGTCGCACATGCAGGCGAGGTCGAGGCCGGCGCCGATGGCCGGCCCGTTGACGGCGCAGATCACGGGTACATCGAGGTTGTAGAGCGCTTTCGGCAGGCGCTGAATGCCGTTGCGGTACTCCTCGCGGATCGCTTCTGTCGTGATGGCATCGCGCTCGTAGCGCTGCATGTCCTTCACGTTGCCGCCTGAGCTGAAGACCGGCCCGGCACCGGTCAGCACCACAACGCGGATGCTGCGGTCGTGCGTGACTTCGGCGCAGATCCGCACGAACTCGTCGACGGCCGTATTGCCGGTCAGCGCGTTGCGCGTTTCGGGTTGGTTCATCGTCAGGACGAGGATCGAGTCCTGGCGCTCGGTTTGCAGAAACGTCATGCGTGTTCTTTCGTGGGGGTGAGGGCCACGTCGGTGGTGGCGCGGAGCAGGTCGAGCGTGAGGTGGCCCGCGTGTGCGAGGAGGGCGGAACCGAGCACGTCCTGCCAATAGCCTTCGGAGCCGGCCGTCTGCCGCCAGGCATGCAGCCGCCGGGTGAACATCTGCAGGTCGAACTCGGCGGTGAAGCCGATGGCGCCATGGATGGCGTGACTCAGGGCCGCCACCGCCAGCGCAGCTTCGCCGGTTCGCGCCTTGGCGATGGCCACCCGAAGGCGATCCGGCGCCGGGCCGCTGCAACCGAGCTGCGCCGCCATCCGCGCCGCGCAGACATGCTCGGCCATCACGCTGAGCTGGTGCTGAATTGCCTGGAACTTGCCAATCGGCCGGCCGAACTGCTGTCGCTCGTTCGCGAAGGCGAGGGTCCGTGTGAACACCTCACCCAGGGCGCCGGCGAGCTGGACGGCTGTCAGGCAGGCTTGCCACGTGCGGATGTCGGTGGCGATGCGCACCGTCATGGCGGCTCGCTGCGCCTGCGCAGACCAGGTCATGGAGGCATCGAGTTTGCCGACGGCCTCACCACAGGTCGCCGCGTCGGCTGGAAGCAGTAAGGCGTCGGTGCCGCCTGTGTCAACGAGCACCCATGCCGCGGTCCTGCCGCAGCTCACGGCGTCGCAGATCCATCCGCCGTCGGCGAGTCGCCGCGCCGTGGCCAATGCGATGCTGCCGCTGGGCCGAGGCAAGCCGGCGCGTGCGAGCAGCGCGCGTGCAAGCATCGTCTCCGCGAGCGGGAACGGGACGATGAAGATGCCGCAGAGTTCCAGCAGGGCGAAGGCGTCCGCCAGCCCGAGGCCGGCTCCGCCCTCGGCCTCCGGCACGAGCACGTCGCTGAAGCCGGAATCTTCAATCGCCTGCCATAGGGGCTCGGCGGGTCGCCCGGCCTCGATGTCGCGCACCACGTCGAGGCCGCAATGGTCGGCCAGTATGCCGCGCAGGGTGTCGGTGTAGATGTCTTCCATGTCTTTCCTGTCGATCGTTCGGCGTCGGCGGTTCAGCGCAGCCCAAGGCCGCGAGCGATCATCCCGCGCAGGATGTCTCGTGTGCCGCCGCGAAGCGAGAACGAAGGTGCGACCTGCGTCACGTAGTCGAGGGTGCGCAGGAGTTCCAGTGGCACCGTGCCGGCTTCTCGTGTGTACAGGTCGTCGGCGATCGCCGCAGGAATGAACTGCTCGACCTCGGTGCCCAGGTCTTTGGTCAGTGCGGCCTCGACGATTGGGCTGCCGCCCTGAGCCACCTTTTCGGTGACCGCCAGCGACATGGCGCGCAAGGGGGCCAGCCTCGAGATGATTTGCCCGGCCAGCCGTATCGCGCCTGGCGTGCGGCCCGCCTCGGTCTTCACGAACGCCCGCCATTCGTCGAAGAGCACGATACTGGAGAACAGGCGCTCCGGCCCGCTGCGCTCGAAGGCGAGTTCGGCCGTTACCTGTTCCCATCCCTTGCCTTCACCGCCGATGAGTGCGTCCGGCGCGAGGGCGACGTTGTCGAAGAACACCTCGCAGAAATGCGAGTCCCCCGAGAGGTCGGCGATCGGGCGCACTGTCACCCCCGGCAGCCGCATGTCCACGATCAGCTGCGACAGGCCCTGGTGGCGGTTCTCCGACGTGCCGGAGGTGCGCACCAGCGCGATCATGTAGTTGCAGTGGTGCGCATTGGTCGTCCAGATCTTCTGTCCGTTGAGCGTCCAGCCTTCGGGCGTCCGCTCGGCACGGGTGCGCACGCTCGCCAGATCCGATCCCGCGTTGGGCTCGCTCATGCCGATGCAGAAGAAAGACTCGCCACGGCAGAGTGGCGGCAGGTAGAAGCGCTTCTGTGCTTCGGTGCCGTACTTGAGGATGAGCGGGCCGCTCTGGCGGTCCGCGATCCAGTGCGAGCCCACCGGGGCGCCGAAGTTGAGGAACTCTTCCACCAGCACATAGCGCGCGAATGCACTGCGCCCACCGCCGCCGTACTCGGTGGGCAGTGTGATTCCTAGCCAGCCGCGTCGGCCGAGCTCGCGGCTGAAGTCGCCGTCGTAGCCTGACCATGATTTAGCGCGCACGTGTGCGGGGATTCGGGCCATGGCGTCGGTCAGAAAGGCGCGCACCTCATGGCGCAGCGCCTCGTCCTCCGGCGGAATCGCCGTCATCGATAGCGAGGTCAGGGCGTTCATGCCACCACTCCTTGTTTCTTCAGTTCGGCCAGGCGCTCGGACGACAGGCTCAACAGTTCGGCCAGGACGCTCTCCGTGTCCTGCCCGAGCAGCGGCGGTGCGTGCCGGTAGCTCACCGGCGTCTTCGACAGCCGGATGGGGCTGGCCACCAGCGGGATGCCGCTACCGACTGCGTGGGTCATCCGGATCTGCGTGCCGCGGGCCAGAACCTGCGGGTCCTGGAACACCTCGGAGATCGTGTTGATCGGCCCGCAGGGAACGCCGTACGGCTCGAAGAGGGCGATCCACTCGGCGGTCGGACGCGTGGCCGTCAGCGCCCGCATCAGGTCGATCAGTTCGGACCTGTGCGCGATGCGATCGGCGTTCCGCTGGAACCGGGGATCCTCGGACCATGCCGTGCGGTCCACTGCGCGGCAGAAGCTTGCGAACTGGCGGTCGTTGCCGATGGCCAGGATCATGTGGCCGTCCCGCGTCGGAAAGTCCTGGTAGGGAACCGTGTTCGGATGGGCATTGCCCATCCGCTTGGGCGCCCCGCCATACAGGTGGTTCATGCCCTGGTTGGCCAGGCAAGCGACCTGCACATCCAGCAGTGCCAGGTCGATGTGCTGGCCGACGCCCGTCAGGTCGCGCGCGCGCAAGGCGGCGAGGATGGCCGTGCTGGCATAGAGGCCGGTCAGGATGTCGGTCAGCGCGACGCCCACCTTCATCGGGCCGGCGCCTGCTTCGCCATCCGGCCGGCCGGTGATGCTCATCAGGCCGCCCATGCCTTGCATGAGGAAGTCATAGCCGGCGCGCTCGGCGTACGGGCCCGTCTGCCCGAAGCCGGTGACGGAGCAGTAGACCAGCCGCGGGTTGATCGCCAGCAGCGACTCGGCATCCAGGCCGTACTGCGCGAGGCCGCCGACCTTGAAGTTCTCGATCAAAACGTCGCAACGCAGTGCCATGTCGCGCAGCAGCGCCTGGCCTGCCGGCGTGGTGAAGTCGATCGCCACCGATTTCTTGTTGCGGTTGGCGCACAGGTAGTAGGCCGAGTCGCGCGTGTCCGCACCCTCCGGGGTCTTGAGGAATGGCGGGCCCCAGAGCCGGGTGTCGTCGCCCAGGCCGGGCCGCTCGACCTTGATCACCTCCGCGCCGAGGTCGCCAAGGGTCTGACTGGCCCAGGGGCCGGCCAGCACGCGCGACAGGTCGAGCACCCGCAGATGCGCGAGCGCGCCGACGGCGGGCACTTCCGCCCCCTGCGGGGATACCGCCTCACTGTTGTTCGACATGGGCCTTCGCCGCGATGCGTTTCCACAACTGGATCTCGGTGGCCTGGAACGCCCGCATCTCCTCCGGGCCTCCGCGCATCACCTCCGCGCCGATGCGTTCGTAGAACTCACGTGTCTCGGGCAGCGTCTCGATCCGGGTAAGCAGCGCGGCGAGCTTGTCCGCCTCGGGTTTCGGCGTTTTCGCCGAGACCATCGCGCCGACCCAGGTGTAGGCCGTGAAGCCGGGGAGCCCCGCCTCCGACGCGGTCGGTACATCGGGCAGGGCAGCAGTGCGCTTGTCCGCAGCCACGGCGAGCGCCTGCACCTTGCCGGATTTGGCGAGCTCCTGCACGCTGGTGATTTCGGCGAACGCCATGTGGACCGTGCCGGCGACGACCGCGAGCACCGCTTCGCCCGCGCCCTTGAACGGCACATGCGTGGTCTGCACCCGCGCGGCATCGCTGAAAAGCTCCGACATCAGCTGGTAACCCGCCGAGCCGGCCCCGTAGTTGAGTGTGCCGGGCTTGGCTCTGGCACCGGAGATCAACTCGGGGAGGGTCTTGAACGCCGAGTCCCCGGGCACGATCAGGAGGGCCGGCGAGCGCATCATCATCGTGAGCGGTGTGAACTCGGTCACCGGGTCGTAGGGCAGCGACTTGAAGAGCGCCACATTGACCGCGAGCGTGGAATTGCTTCCGACGAAGACGGTGTAGCCGTCCGCAGGCGCCGACAGCACCGACTTGACGGCGATGAAGCCGTTGCCGCCGGGCTTGTTGTCCACGACCACCGGCTGGCCGGTGAGCTCGCTGAGCTTGCGCCCGAAATAGCGCGCCGAGGTGTCCGTGCCGCTGCCCGGCGGGAAGGGGACGACGAACCGGATCGGTCTGGATGGGAAGTCCTGCGCCGACGCGGGCGTGACGGCGGTCAGCATAAGGGCGGACAAGGTCGCCGCGAGGACGGGGAGGGCGGATTGGAAGCGGGGAAAGGTCATGGTTTGCAACCGTCCTTCAGTCCAGCGTGATGCCGGTCGCCTTGACCACACCCGCCCAGCGGACCAGTTCCTTCTTCACGTAGGCGCCATATTCCTGCGAGGTCGACCCGAGCGGCTCGGCGCCTTGCAGCGCGAGGCGTTCGCGCACGTCGGAAGACTTCAGCGCCTTTTGAATCTCGGTGTTGAGGCGCTCGACCACGGCCGGGGGCGTGCCGGCGGGCACCATCACCCCTTGCCACGCGCCGACCTCGAAGCCGGGCATGCCCGATTCCGTGAGCGTGGGCACGTCCGGAAAGAGCGACATGCGCTTGGCGGTCGTCACCGCCAGCATCTTCATGCGCTTGTCGCGAACGAAGCCCATCACGGAATTCACCGTGTCCGTCATGAACTGGATCTGGTTGCCCACCAGGTCAACGTCGGCCGGCGCGCTACCCTTGTAGGGGACATGAGTCGCTTCCAGGCCGTTGGCCTGAACGAATTGGAAGGCGCCCAAGTGGGTCACGTTGCCGTTGCCCGCCGATCCGTAGGACAGCTTGCCGGGGTTGGCCTTGGCATAGGCGACGAATTCCTTCACCGTGTTCGCCGGCACCGACGGGTGGACAACCAAGGCCAGCGGCACGACCGCCACCAGCGCGACCGGCGCCAGGTCCTTCTGCACGTCGTAGGGCACGTTCCTGTAGAGCGCGGGGCTGAGCGTGATCGACGAGGTGTTGTAGAGCAGCGTGTAGCCATCGGCTGGCGCCTTGACCACCGCTTGCGCACCGATGTTGCCGTTGGCGCCGCCTCGGTTGTCGACCAGGACGCTTTGGCCCATCTGCTCGCCGAGCTTCTGCGCCAGGACGCGCGCGACCAGGTCGGTGGGTCCGCCCGGCGGGAACGGCACCACCATCGTGATCGGCTTGGTCGGGTAAGCGTCGGCGGCGCGCGGCTGCGCATGGACCATCGGCGCTGCAAGACTCAGCAAGCCGAGGGCGATGACCAGGGCTGACCGGCGGATGGTGTTTGCGTGGGTGGGAACGATGTCGTCTGGCATGGTTTGTCTCCTTGGGTTGTTGTGGCGGTGCCTGTCCGGCCCGACGGTGCCGGCTGTCAGTCGCGGCCCGCGAGCAGGCGACGTGCGTCGTAATGCATGACGCAGCGGTCCTCTTGGTTGAAAACCGTGATGCGGGAGTCGACGATCGCGCGCCCGCCGCGGCTGGTGGGGCGGATGCCGGTGACCTCGACGACGGCGTCGATGCTGTCGCCCACGCGAACCGGCGCATGAATCTTCTGGACCAGTTCCAGCATGGCCAAGCCGGTGCCCTGAATCATGGTCTGCAGGATGAAGCCCTCGATCAGCGTGTAGGTGAGTGCTGCCGGAACCGGGCGTCCAGCGATCGCCGCGCCCTCGTAGGCGGCATCGATGAAGATCGCCTCGAGCATGCCGGTAATGCCGATGAAGTTGACCAGGTCGGTTTCGGTCACGGTGCGTCGGTAAGTGCGCATGCGCTGGCCGACGTGCAGGTCCTGCCAGACGAAGCCTCGGCCGAGTCGAGGCAACGTGGAGTGCTCCGAGGAGCGTGCGGTGGGAACTGTGTCGTTCATGCGATCTGCGAGTCGTTGGAGGGTGCGTTGGCTGCCGAAGGCCGCTGCGGGGCTGCGAAAGCGGCGCCATGTGCGATCAGATCGTCGATGGCCGCAGTCGGGAGGCCGACGGTCTCGAGGCACTGGCGGGTGTGTTCGCCCAGGCGGGGGGGGAGGTGGACGGGTGGGCGCTGCCCGTCGAAACGCACCGGCACGCCGGGAAAGCGAAGCTGCCCCATGTGCGCGTCCTTGATCTCCGCGAAGAATCCGGTGGCCGTGAGGTGCGCGTCGGTGGGCAAATCCTCCAGGGCACTGACCGGCGCTGCCGGGATCTCCAGGCGCTCGCAGATCGCGAGCCAGTGCGCGGTGGTGCCCTGGGCGACGAACCCGCCCGCGGTTTCCAGCAGATCGCCGATGTGGCGGGTGCGCATCGTGATGTCGACAAAGCGCGGATCGCTTGCCAGGGCCGGCGCTTGGACCTCGAGGAAGAAGCGCTGCCAGTGCGCGTCCGTGTAGGGCATCATGCAGATCGCGCCGTCGGCGGTGCGCCAGGGACGGCGCCAGGGCGTGAGCACACGCGGATAGCCTGCCGGCGCCAGGGCAGGCTCGAAATGGCGGCCGTAGAAGTGCTCGACCAGGTTGAAGGCCACCATGGTCTCGAACATCGGAATCTCGACGAACCCGCCGCGACCGGTCCGCTCGCGCTGGAACAGCGCCGCCAGGATCGCCTGGGCGGCGACCAGCGCACAGGTCTTGTCGGCCGCAATGGTCGGCAGGTAGCGCGGCTCGCCGCCTTGTGCCTGCATCAGCGCGGACAAGCCCGACATGCCCTGGATGACGTCGTCGTAGGCGGGGCGGCCTGCGTAGGGGCCGTCCTGGCCGAAGCCGTGCAGGCCGGCGTACACGAGGCGCGGAAAGCGTGCGAGCAGCGCATCGGCATCGATGCCCAGCGGTGCCAGCTTCTGCGGGCGCATGCTGTGCATGAAGACATCGGCATCGCCCAGCATCGACATCAGCGCATCACGGGCGCCCGTCTGCTTGAGGTCGAGCACCACGCTCTTCTTGCTGCGGTTGCTTCCGAGAAACAGGGCGGCCATGCCGGGCTCAGTTGCGGGACCGGTGTGGCGGGTCGAGTCGCCGCCGGGCGCTTCCACCTTGATCACCTCGGCGCCGTAGTCCGCGAGCGTCTGGCTTGCCAGCGGCCCGAACACCACGCTCGAGAGGTCGAGCACTTTCACGCCCTGAAGGGGAAGCATCATCTGTTGGTCTCCTGGTCGCATTCTGCGAAGCGGACCCAGGAACGTCCAATATCAAATTCTCGCTCTGTGATACCTTATGAGAATCATGGATCCCCGCCAACTTCGCCACTTCGTGGCCCTTGCCGAAACCCTGAACTTTCATCGTGCAGCCGAGCGCCTGCACATGGCGCAGCCACCGCTCTCGGCTTCGATTCGCAGGCTGGAGGCACAGGTCGGCGTACCGCTTTTCGAGCGCAATCGCCGCGGCACCGAGCTCACCGCCGCGGGGTCGGCGGCGCTTGACCATGCGCGCCGCGCCGTCTTCCATGGTGAGCAATTCGCGCTGGCCGCTCGGGCGGCTTCCCGCGGCGAGGCCGGATCACTTCGCGTGGGCTTCGTCGGCTCGGCGACCTATTCACTCATGCCGCGCGTGATGCCGCTGTTCCGCGAGCGGTTTCCTGGTGTCCAACTGCAGCTGGCCGAATCGACCACGGCTCGCATCGTCGAAATGGTCGAGGCGGGGGAACTGGATGCAGGGCTGGTCCGCTTCCCGATCGGGCGGGCCTGTCAGGCACTCATCCATCCTGCCGAGCGCGATGTCTTCGTCGCGGCGCTGCCTGTGAAACACCGTCTGGCGCGGCGGCGGCGGCTGGCGCTTGCCGACTTGGCGGGCGAGCCCTTCGTGATGTACGGCCCGAGTGCCGTGCCTGGCTTGCATTCGGCGGCCTTGCTGGCCTGCCAGGAGGCGGGCTTCATTCCGTCGGTGCAGCAGGAGGCGGTACAAGTACAGACGCTGGTGAGTCTGGTCGAGAGCGGCTTCGGCGTTGCGTTGGTGCCATCGGTCGCTGCCCGCCACGAAACCCGTCAACTGGTCTTCAAGCCCCTGAGCGGAGCCGGCGCGCTAACGCCCATCGGGTTGGCGCTGGCTCTGCCGCCAGGCGGGGCCACATCCGCGGCACAGCGGTTTCGTGAATGTGTGCTGGAGACATCCCAAATGCTGTGAGTCCTACTACGGCAACGTCACGCTGCTCGCGACCGACGGCGTGGCCGGCCTGCAGGTGCAGCGCCGCGACCGCGTGTGGCTCGATGCGCCCGTGCTGCACGGCGCCTTCATCTGCAACATCGGCGACTGCCTGATGCGCTGGACCCACGACCTCGACGTGTCGACCCCGCACCGCGTGCTCAAGCCCGCGGCGGAGCGCTATTCGATCACGCTGTTCGTCGACCCGAACCCCGATGCGCTGGTGAGCGCCATCCCGTCGTGCGTGCCCGCCGGCGAGTCGCCGCGCTACGCGCCGATCACGACGCGGGCTTGCCTGCAGTCGCACTTCGACGCGACTTGCGGCGCGCGGGGCTGAGGCCCGCGGGCGCGGCAGCGGCGAGCTGCTGCATCAGCACGGTTTCTTCCGCCCGCAGTTGCGCATCGAGTGCCAACAGCAGCTCGATGAACGCCCCCTCGGGCGCCGAGCGGCTGCGTCCGCGCAGGCGCGCGATGCCGAACTGCCCCACGCTGCCCAGGTCGAGGCCCGCGATGGCCTTCAACTCGCCGCTGCGCAACTGCGCCGCCACCATGAAGGCCGGCATCATCGAGATTGCGTCGGACTGCAGCAGCACGTCCTTGAGCACCGCGGCGCTGTCGCAGACGATGCGCAGCGGCTGGGCACTCCCGGCCTGCGGGCGGGCCGCCGGCGGCAAGGCTTGCGCCAGGCGCTGCTGCAGCGCCTGCGGCATTTGCGGCCCGGCCCAGGGGTAGGCCAGCAACTCGGCCAGCGTGGGCGTTGCGAGCGCCGTCAGCGGATGGCCGGCGCGGCACACCGTCAGCGGCGGATGCGGCTTCAACGCCGTGACCTCGATGGCATCGAGCCCCTGCACCTGGCTCAGCTCGGCCAGCATGAGGTCGATGTCGCGTGCGCGCAGGCGCTCGGGGAGCTCCTGCCAGGGCGCGATCACGATCTCCACGCGCACTTGTGGGTGCTGTCGACTCAACCGGCCCACGGCAGGCCCGACCAGCGAGGCGCCCGCAAAAGGCCCGGCGCCGATGCGCAAGGCGCCCAGCTCGGCACCCTTGGCCAACTGCACGTCGCGCACCATCTCCTGCGCGGCCAGCGCCCAGTCGCGTGCGTAGTCCAGCAGCAAATGGCCGATGGCCGTAGCCGTGACCTCGCCGCGGCCCCGGTCGAACAGCTGCGCGTCGAGCGAGGCTTCGAGCGCCTGGATGCTGCGCGTCAGCGCGGGCTGCGTGAGGTGCAGCGCGTCGGCCGCGCGCGCGTAGTTGCGGTGTTCGGCCAGGGCGAGCAAGTGACGGAGGTGCCGGGTTTCGATCACGATGCGCGTCAGTCATCAAAATGATGACTCTCATGCATTTGACTTCCAGTCGTGTTCTCGAAACCATGCGGGGCGCTACCCATAACGAACAAGGAAGAGACAAACATGGCATCCCTCAAGACCGCATGGGTCCTGCTCGCATCGCTCGCGGGCGCGGCCTGCAGCACGCCGCCCGCCACGCCTGCGGCCACGGCCGCTCCCGGCGTCGGCATCGGCGCATCACCCACCACGCAGTCCCGGCAGGCGGCCGTCGCACGCGACTACGCGCTCGATGGCGCGGCCCGCCACGAGGACGCGCGCCGCGGCTTCATCGCCGCGCCCACGGGCCAGGTACGCGCCGCCGACGGGCGCGTGGTCTGGGACTTCGACGCCTTCCAGTTCGTGCGCGGTGCCGCGCCGGCCACCGTCAATCCCAGCCTGTGGGGGCAGGCCATCCTGAACAACCACATCGGCCTCTTCAAGGTGACGGAGGGCATCTGGCAGCTGCGCGGCTTCGACCTGGCCAACCTCACGCTGATCGAGGGCCGCACCGGCTGGATCGTGGTGGACACACTCACGTCGCGCGAAACCGCCGAGGCGGCGATGGCCTTCGCGCGCCAGCACCTGGGGAACAAGCCGGTGTCGGCGGTGGTGTTCACCCACAGCCATGTCGACCACTTCGGCGGTGCGCTCGGCGTGCTGCCGGCCGACGAGGCCAGGGCGCGGCAGGTGCAGGTGGTGGCGCCGGCCGGATTCATGGAAGAAGCGACCAGCGAGAACCTGCTGGTCGGCACGGCGATGGCGCGGCGCGCGGGCTACATGTACGGCAACCTGCTGCCGCGAAGCGCCACCGGCGCGGTCGACACGGGGCTGGGCAAGGCGGTGTCGTTCGGCCGCATCGGCATCCTGCCGCCCACACTGCTGATCGACAAGCCGATGCAGGAGGTCACGCTCGACGGCGTGCGCTTCGTCTTCCACAACGTGCCGGGCGCGGAGGCGCCGGCCGAGCTGATCTTCGCGGTGCCCGAGAAGCGCGCCTTCGGCGGTGCCGAAATGGTGTCGCACACCCTGCACAACCTCTACACATTGCGCGGCGCCAAGGTGCGCGACGCGATGGGCTGGGCGACCCACATCGACCAGGCGCTGGAGTACGTCAAGGACGCCGACGTGATCTTCAACCAGCACCACTGGCCGGTGTGGGGGCAGGAGAACATCCAGGCCTTCATGAAAGCGCAGCGCGACGCCTACCGCTTCATCCACGACCAGACGGTGCGCCACATCAACGCCGGCCTCACCGCACCGGAAATCGCCGAGGTTCTGCGCTTCCCGAAGTCGCTCGACCAGCAACTGAGCGTGCACGGCTACTACGGCACCGTGAAGCACAACGTGCGTGCGGTCTACCAGTACTACATCGGCTGGTTCGATGCGAACCCGGTCAACCTCGACCCGGTGCCGCCGGTGGAGGCCGCGAAGCGCTACGTGCAACTGGTCGGCGGTGCCGACAGGGCCATCGCCGCCGCGCAGGAGGCGCACGACCGCGGCGAAGACCGCTGGGCCGCCGAGGTGCTCAAGCATGTGGTGCTGGCCGACGCCGGCAACCAGCGCGCCCGCGAGTTGCAGGCCCGCAGCTTCGAGCAGATGGGTTACCAGGCCGAGTCGGCGCCGTGGCGCAACTTCTACCTGAGCGGCGCGCAGGAACTGCGCAACGGCCCGCCGAAGGACGGCGTCACGCGCACCGCGTTGCTCGACATGCTGCAGCACACGCCCACCGCACGCTTCCTCGAAGCCATGGCCGCCGGCCTCAACGGCCCGAAGGCCGACGGCGTGAACCTGCGCATCAACCTCGTGCTGCCCGACAGCAACGAACGCTTCGGCCTGTGGATCGAGAACGCAGTGCTGCACCACCGGCCCGGCGCGCTCGAAGGACCGGTCGACACCACGCTCACCATGAGCAAGCCCTTCTTCCTGCGCCTGGTCACGGGGCAGGCCGGCGCCGCCGAACTGCTGACCTCGAAAGAGACGCGCATCGACGGCAGCGTGCTCGCGCTGCGCAGTTTCTTCGGCCTCATCGATCGGGCGCCGGGCACCTTTCCCATCGTCACCCGCTGACATGGACACGCCAACCTACGACGTCGACTGGATCGTCGTCGGCTCGGGCTTCGGCGGCAGCGTGGCGGCGCTGCGGCTGGCGCAAAAAGGCTACCGCGTGCAGGTGCTGGAGGCCGGGCGGCGCTTTCACGACGAGGACTTCGCGGTCAATGGCTGGGACGCGCGCAACACCTTCTGGGCGCCGCGCATCGGGCTGACGGGGCCGTCGCGCATCTCGGTCTTCAAGGACATCTTCATTGCCAGCGGCGCCGGCGTGGGCGGCGGCAGCCTGGTCTACGCCAACACACTGTACCGGGCCAAGCCCGAGTTCTTCGCGCACGAGAGCTGGGCCGGCCTGGCCGACTGGGCGCGCGAGTTGGCGCCGCACTACGACACCGCCGAGCGCATGCTGGGCGTGCAGACCGTGCCCTGGGACAGCGCCGGCCAGCAACTGCTGCGCGAGATGGGTGCGCACTTCGGTGTGGCCGACACCTTTCGCCGAACGCCCTGCGCCGTGTTCTTCGGCGAAGAGGGCGTCACCGTGCCCGACCCCTACTTCGACGGCGAAGGCCCGACGCGCACCGGCTGCACGCGCTGCGGCGGCTGCACGATGGGTTGTCGCGTCGGCGCCAAGAACACCCTCGTCAAGAACTACCTCTGGTTCGCCGAACGCGCGGGTGCCCAGGTCCAGGCCGAGACCGAGGTCATCGACATCCGGCCGCTCGACGGCGGGGAGGGCGTCACGGGTTACGCGGTGCATCTGCGGCGCTCGACCGGGGGCGGCGTGCGCGCGGTGTCGGTGTTGCGCGCGCGCGGCGTGGTGGTGGCCGCGGGCGCGCTGGGCAGCAACCAGCTGCTCGCGCAATGCCGGCTGATCGGCGGCCTGCCCCAACTTAGCGCGCGGCTCGGGCAGAAGGTGCGCACCAACAGCGAATCGATCCTCGCCGTCACACTGCCCGACGACAGCCGTCCTGTGCACCGCGACGTGTCGATCAGCGCCAGCATCCACGTCAGCGCCGACACCCACATCGAGTTCGTCACCTACGGCGAGAAGGGCGATGTGCTCAGGCTCTTCCACACGCTCTTGACCGGCGACGGCACGCGGCTGACGCGGCCGCTCAAGCTGCTGGGGCAGGTGCTGCGCCATCCATGGCGCTTCGTGCGCTCGCTGTCGCCGCGCTTCTGGGGCCGGCGCACCGTGCTGCTGCTGGTGATGCAGTCGCTGGACAACGCGATGTCCTTCGTGGCGTGCAAGAACCGGCGCGGGCAGGTCACGCTGCAGACGCGTCAGGACCCCGACAAGCCCAATCCCACCTTCATCGCCGAAGGCTTCGAAGCCGCCAAGTGGCTGGCCGCGCACACCGGCGGTGTGGCGCAGAGCACCACGACCGAGGCGTTGCTCAACATCCCGACCACGGCGCACATCCTCGGCGGCGCCGTGATCGGACGCGATGCCGATGCTGGCGTGGTCGACGGCGATGGCCGGGCCTTCGGCTACCGCAACCTGCTGGTGTGCGACGGCTCGATCATGCCGGCCAACCCGGGCGTCAATCCGAGCCTGACCATCGTCGCGCTGGCCGAGCGCATCATGGCGGCCGTGCCGGCGAACGCGGCATCGCCTTCCGCCTGATTCACTTCATCTCATGACCCTGTCGCTCCAACCCCTGTTCGATGCGCAACGCGCCGCGTCCCGCGTGCATGCCGAGGTGCCACTGGCGCTGCGCCGCGACCGGCTGCAGCGCATGCGGCGCCTGCTCGAACGCGACGGCGCCGCGCTGGCGGCTGCGGTCAACGCGGACTTCGGCAACCGCTCGGCGCAGCTTACCGAAGTGGCCGACCTGATGGTGCTGCGCGCGACGATCTCCGATGCGCTGCGCCATCTGGCGCGCTGGTCGCGTCCACAGCGCGTGCGCACGCCGCTCTACCTGCTGCCGGCGCGCGGCTGGGTGCAGCGCCAGCCGCTGGGCGTGGTGGGCGTGATCTCGCCGTGGAACTACCCGCTGCAGCTGTCGCTCGGCCCTGCGGCCACCGCGCTGGCGGCGGGCAACCGCGTGATGCTCAAGCCCAGCGAACTCACGCCGCGCACCTCGGCGCTGCTGGCCGCGTGCGTGGCGCGCGACTTCGCGGCCGACGAGTTCTGCGTAGTCAATGGCGATGCCGAGCTTGCCGCCACGTTCTCGAGCCTGCCCTTCGACCATCTGTTCTTCACCGGCTCGACCAGCGTGGGACGCAAGGTAGCCGCAGCGGCTGCGGCCAACCTGACCCCGACCACGCTCGAACTGGGCGGCAAGTCACCCTGCATCCTTGACGCTTCATGTCGCGTCGAGGACGCGGCCGCGAAGATCGCGCACGGCAAGTTGCTCAACGCCGGTCAGACCTGCATCGCGCCCGACTACGTGCTGTTGCCGCCCACGATGGAAGGGGCATTTGTTCAGGCCTTCACGCAGGCCGCCAACCGCTTGTTCCCCCGCTTCGACGGCAACCCCGACTACGCCGCGCTCGTGGGCGAGCGCCATGCGGCGCGCCTCGATGCGCTGGTGGCCGATGCGCAAGCCCAGGGCGCGCGCGTGCATGCGGTGGCTCCGCCGCCATCCAGCGACAGCGGCACACGCCAGATGGTGCCGCGCTTGGTGCTAGGCGCCACGGCCGACATGGCGCTGATGCAACAGGAGATCTTCGGCCCCGTGCTGCCCGTCATCGCCTGCGAATCCACCCTCGAGGCCATCGCCTTCATCAACGCCCGCCAGCGTCCGCTGGCGCTCTACTGGTTCGGCGACGACACCGCGCAGCGCGATGCCGTGCTACAGGGCACCGTGAGCGGCGGCGTGACGGTGAACGACACGCTCATGCACATCGCGCACGAGGGCCTGCCCTTCGGCGGCGTGGGCGAAAGCGGCTGGGGCGCGTCGCACGGCGAAACGGGCTTCCTGCGCTTCACGCACGAAAAGGCGGTGTTCGCCCAGTCGAGATGGGCTGGCGGCAAGCTGCTGTATCCGCCCTACGGCCCGCGCTTCGACCGGATGATGGGGATGCTGCGTCGCCTGGTGTAGCGCGCGCCGCGCGGCCTTCAGAGCGGATGCTCGGTGTAGAAGCGCCCGCCGTGGAAGAGCAGCGGCGACGCGCCGGGCGCTAGAGAAGGGGCGACGGGAGCCGAACTGATTCAGCAGTTCACACGCCACGCCAACACAGGCTTCGCTCACCGCTGTGCAGCGGCTGGCGCACGTTAGAGCGCCGCATTGATCGACTCCTGCCGTAGTACGGCAGGTGATGGGCGCGGGCGTGTAGGACGCCATCGAGGAGGGCACCCACCAGAACAAGACCCACGTCAGTCGATCAAAACCGGCGGCCGGCGGATGTCGACCGTGCCGCGGTCGGTATCGACGCCCATGCCGTAGAGGCCGGGGCTGCCGCCGTTGTACCGAACGTCGAAGGGGAAGTCGGCGGGGGTGCCGACATCGCCCAGCCACGCGGCCAGGTCCGACCGGCTGCCGCCGATCTCGATCCATGCCAAGCCCTTTGGGGTCACGCTGCCCGAGCCGGGCACGACCGGCAGGCTGGCCGCATGCGCGCCGCCGCCCGGCTTGAAGTACATGTTCGGCATGCCGGTCGGCCAAGTCGTGGTGGCGCTGGGTGCCTGCAGCGCGAAGCCGCGCGAGCCGTCCATCATCTGGCGGCCCAGTTCGCGGCCGGTGGTGTTCGGGTCGACCGTGGTGCCGTGGTGCGCGGCGAAGGCCTCCAGCTCCTCGAGCGTGTCGCAACGAAGGCACCAGCCGACGAAGCGGTCGCCGTCGCGCGTCTGGCGCTCCATGAAGACGGCGAGCGGCTGGCCCTGGCGCACCGGGCGCTGGTCGACCAGGCCCTCGACCTCGATGTAGATGTCGGGCGCGAGCGGCACCACGCGGTGGCCCAGGCCGTAGTGCGGGAAGAAGCCGCCGTCGTAGTTGCCCAGGCCGGTTTCCTGGCTCAGGCGGAAGGTGGACTCGTAGACATTGGGGCCGGCCATGCAGACGTGATCGAAGTGAATCATCGGAATCGCTTTGGTGTGGGAGGGTGGAGAGGAGGGCGGCCGTCGCTCAGTGTGCGACCGCGTCGTGCGCGCCGGGCGTTGCGTCGGGGCGCCGCAGCAGTTGCTTCTGCTGCATCAGGCGGCTGGCGAGGAACACGAAGACGGCGCCGCACAGGGCGGCACCCGCGAGGAACATCAGGCCGGCGTCATAGGAGCCGGTGCGGTCTTTCAGCAGGCCGATGAGGTAGGGGCTGAACATCGAGCCGACGATGCCGAAGCAGTTGACGTAGGCGAAGACCACGGCCGCGGTCTTGCCGCGCACGCCGATGCCGGTGAGCTGCCAGATGCAGATCGGGCCACTCACGAGGCCGGCCGTCAGCAGCGCCAGCCCGGCAATCGACGCATACAGGCTGTGCACCGACAGCAGGACGCCGATGCCCACCGCCGCAGTGACGAAGGACGCGATGGCGTGCCACACGCGCTCCTGGGTCTTGTCCGAATGCGCGACCCAGAACCAGTACATCACCATGCCGAAGATGCTGGGGATGGCCGACAGCAGGCCGACCTGGATGGTCGAGAGCGCGGTGCCGAAGAGGCGGCCGAACTCCTGCACGATCTGCGGCGTGAAGATGAGGCTGGCGTAGAAGCCCATCTGTGCCGTGGCGTAGGCGAGCGACAGCAGGATCAGGTGCGGCTGCGTGAGCGTGCTGCGCAGTGGTGGTTCGGCACCGGCTTGCGCGGCGGTGTCGTCGGCATCGCGCGCCGCGATGATCAGTTGCTGCTCGGTCGGCGTGAGCCAATCGGCCTCTTCCGGTTTCGAGGTGAGGTAGCGGATCGAATAGCAGCCCAGCAGCACCGGCAGCAGGCCTTCGACGAACAGCATGATCCGCCATCCCGCGAAGCCGAAGAGTCCGTCGGCATATTGAACGATGGCCGCCGACATCGGCGTGCCGACGATCACGGCCCAGGGCAGCACGGCGATGACCAGCATGCGCCCGCGCAGGTTCGGCGGAAACCACAGCGCCAGGCAATAGATGAGCCCGGGGAACAGGCCGGCCTCGGCGATGCCCAGCAGCATGCGGATGGCGATGAGCTGCGTGCCGTTCTGGACGAAGGCGGTGCATGCCGAGATCAGGCCCCAGGTGACCATGATGCGGGTGAGCCAGACACGCGCGCCCACGCGGTGCAGGACGATGTTGCTCGGGATCTCCATCAGCAGGTAGCCCACGAAGAAGAGCCCCGCGGCCAGCCCGAAGACCTGCTGCGTGATGCCGAGGTCGGCGTTCATCCGCAGCGCCGCGGTGCCGATGTTGATGCGATCGAGATACGCCATGGTGTACATGAGCATCAGGATCGGGATCAGGCGCCGGATCACCTTGCGCTGTGCGACGTGGAGGGGACTGGTGGACATGAGGGGCGATGGTTGGTTGGCTTCAGCGACCGAGATTGCGGGCGACTGAGTCAGATGATCGTGACGGTTTGATGGACGGGAAAGGACAATATTTCTCATGACTTGTGACCCATTAGGTCCCAGTCCTTAGAATCGCTCAGACCCTGCCGAGGAGCCCGCATGCATCTGATCGACCTGAGAACCCTGCGCCAATTCGTCAGCGTGGCCGAGCACGAAAGCATCTCCCGTGCAGCTGAGGCGCTGCACATGTCGGCCTCGCCCTTGAGCCGCACCATCCTCCAGCTGGAGGCACGCGTCGGGTTCGCGCTGTTCGACCGCGTCAATCGCGCGCTTCGGCTCAACAACGCCGGGCGCGAGCTGCTGCTCAATGCGCGCCAACTGCTCAGAAGCAACGAGACGCTCATGCGCGACCTGCAGCGGCGCGCCGACGGTGTCGGTGGGACGGTCGTGATCGGCCACATGGCCGGCGCGCTCTACAACGGAATCATCCCTGGCACCGCGCGCCGCGTGCAGGCGGCCCATCCGTCGATCGCCTTCCAGTTCGAGGGCGCGCAGGAGCCGCAGCAGCTGGACGCATTGCGGCGCGGTCGACTCGACTTCGCTGTGCAGACGCAGGAGGTGGCCGACCCGGCGCTGGCCTCGCGCATCTACAGCACCGAGAACTACGTGCTGCTCATGCCGAGGCACCACGCGCTGGTGGACGTGCAGGAGATCACGCTCGAGCAACTGGTCGATGCGCAATGGGTGGTCACGCCCGAGCGGAACGGTCCGTCGCTGCGCGCCAAGTTCATGGCGGCCTGTCACCGCCTTCGTTTCGAGCCGCAGGTGGCGTGTGTGGCCGGCGACATCGTCTCGGCGCTAGCCCTGGTGGCCAATGAGTTCGGACTGTGCGCGGCGCAGGAGAGCCTGGCGCAGTTTGCAGGCGAGGCGATCGTGGCCCGTCCCCTGCCGCTGCTCGAGATGCAGACTGAATACCGCATCGTCTGGCGGCCCGAGGCGGTGTCGCCGCCCGCTCAGCGCTTCCTCGACGCCCTGCCGCAAGTGCCGCACCCTGCGCGCGCACGACGGGACGCAGCGGCGAAGAAGCCGGCCCGCCCGGTGCGCGGGCGCCCCGACAGTTCGCGCGTGCGCATCGCAAAGCGCTGACGCGGCCCGGTACGGCATCGCGACCCGCGAAGGCGCTTGTGCTCGCTGCGCAACAGCCGGGCCGGATACCGTCTCATCGACTGACGGGTGGCGTGATCTTCGCGGCCCCAGGTTCACTGTGCGCTGCCCGCGGCCAGAGGCGCACCAGCAGGGCGCCCACGCCGGCTGCGGTCGCCAGTCCCGTGACCCCGATCCAGCCCCATTGCGCCAGGAGTAGGGCGCCGAGCGCGGACCCGGTCGCCATGCCAATGAACATGCCGGTGAAGAGGACGGCATTGAGGCGGCTGCGGGCGCCAGGGTCGATGCTGTAGACGATGGTCTGGTGCGCAATCAGCGCTGCCTGAATGCCGAGGTCGAAGCCGATCGCACTGGCGACGAGCAGGCCGAGTTGCGCATGCAGCGGCAGCATTGGGGCGAGCGCCATGGCCGCGAACGAGCCGATCACCAGGGTGGCCCCGAGCCGCGTGACCAGTTCGGGTCCGCGTTGATCGGCCAGCCGGCCGGCCAAGGGTGCGGCAAGGGCACCGGCCGCACCCGCCAGTCCGAAGGCGCCGGCTGCCGCAGCGCCCAGGCGGAAGGGCTCGCCATGCAGCATGACCGCCAGGGTCGACCAGAAGGCACTGAAGCCGACGGACAGGAGCGCCTGCGACCAGGTGGCCCGGCGCAACTCGCCATGCCGTTTCCACAGCTTGGCCAGCGAACCGAGGAGCTCGCCGTAGGAGAGCGTGGTCGTCGCCTTGAAGCGTGGAAGCCCGCGCCAGGCGGCGGCGCCAATCAGCGCCACGCTGCCCGCAGCGACGATGAACATCGTGCGCCAGCCCCAGTGCTCCGCGATGAAGCCGCTGACCACACGAGACAGCAGGATGCCCAAGAGCAGGCCGGTCATCACGGTGCCGACGACCTTGCCGCGGGACGCGTCGGGTGCCACGGTGGCGGCCGCGGGGACGATGTCCTGCGCCATCGTCGCGGAGAGGCCGATCACCAGGCTGGCCAGCAGCAGCATCGAGATGGAGGGCGACGCGGCGGCCAGAAGCAAAGCAGCGCACAGCACCGCTGCCTTCAGGAGGATGATCTTTCGGCGGTCGTATCGATCGCCCAGGGGCGCCAGAAACAAGATGCCCATGGCATAGCCGATTTGAGTCAGAGTCGGCACGAGACCCACCGACCGAGAGGATGCGCCGATGTCGGGCCCGAGCACGCCGAGCATGGGTTGGCTGTAGTACAGCGTGGCGACGCCCACGCCCGCGCCCGTGGCGAGCAGCAGCACCAGCGAGGGCTTCATCGTTGTCGTGTTCATGGTGTGCGCTCCGGGTCGGCAAGGGAAGAGACAGGGAGTGTGTTCATCGAAGAGCTCCGGCGGGTTGTGGAAGACCCATGGTCGGGCTGGGCGGTTTCGTGGCGGTGTCCACCGGGCCCGGAAGAATTGCATCTGCAACAACCGCTGAGCCGGTGCGCGTGCTCAGACATACCGGGGAATCGGTCCAACTTGCGGCGTGGTGTCGCCGCCGAGGTCAACGGCCACGCTATCGACGTAGCACCATCCCCAGCCTTCCGGCGGGTCGTAGCCTTCGATGATGGGTTGATGGGTCGCATGGAAATGCGCACGGGCGTGGCGGTGCGGAGACTGATCGCAGCACCCCACATGCCCGCAACTGCGGCAGATGCGCAAGTGCACCCAGGCGCTGCCGAGCGCAAGACATTCCTGGCAGCCCCGGGCGCTGGGAAGCACCTGGCGTATTTCATGGCGGTGTGTGCATTGCTGGCTCATGCGAGGTTCCTCAGGACATTGAAAGGTATTTGTGGACGAAGGCGACGGCCATGGCACCTTCGCCCACCGCCGATGCAACGCGCTTGATGGAGTCGTGGCGCACATCGCCCGCGGCGAAGGAGCCCGGGACGTTGGTTTCGAGGTGAAAGGGCGGGCGGCTCAGCGGCCAGGGCGTGTGCGAACCGGCGTCGCCCAGCAGATCCGAGCCAGTCACGATGTATCCCGCCGCGTCTCTCACGATGGCCGTATCGCGTGCCCACTCCGTATGGGGAAGGCCGCCGATGCAAACGAACATGTGGTGCGTCGCGAGCGTCGATGCCTTGCCGCTCGTTCTGTCTCGGACCGTGATTTGCGCCAGCGAGCGATCGCCGTCGACCCCGACGACTTCACAGTTCGTGACCACCCGGATGGTCGGCGACGCGACGATCTTGCGCACCAGGTAGTCGGACAGGGTGTCAGCCAGGCGATTACCGCGCACCAGCATCACGACCTGCCCGGCATACGCGGAAAGATGCATGGCCGCTTGTCCGGCGGAGTTGCCGCCACCGACCACGTACACGGTCTCCCCCCCGCACATCGGCGCTTCGCTCGCACCGGCGCCGTAGAAGAGACCGGCGCCCAGTAGGCGGTCTTCGTTGGCCAGCCCCAGGCGGCGCCAGGCGATCCCCGTGGCGCAGATGTTGGCGCGGGCCGTCAGCTGCGTGCCATCGGCCAGATCCACACGGATCCCGTTGTCCACGAAGATGGCATGTACCCCCTCACGCAGGCGCAGGATCTCCGCACCGAAGCGAACCGCCTGCTGACGCGCGCGCTCCGCCAGATCGGCGCCGCTGATGCCCTGGGGAAACCCCAGGTAGTTCTCGATCAGGGACGAGCTGCCGGCCTGGCCGCCAATCGCCTGGCGTTCCACAAGGATGGTTCGCAGACCTTCCGAGGCGGCGTATACCGCGGCGCTGAGACCGGCCGGACCGCCACCATAGATCGACACGTCGTAGGTCTTCAGACGCGGCTTGCGGATCCATCCCAGCTGCTGTGCCACGCCTTCGACGGTCGCCGCCACCAGGCGGCTGCCATCGGGGAACTCGCACAGCGGCAGCTGTGGATCGTCAAGACCCGAAAGCCCGGGGATCAGTCGCGCGGAGGCGGAATCCAGAGCGACCCATTCATACGGCACGAGGCTTCGGCTCAGAAAGTCGCGGATTGCGAACGCACGCGAGGAGTCCGGGGCGCCGAAGATCCGAACGTGCGCTGGGGGCACGGCCGCAGGCGGGCCCTCTTGATCTCTTTGTACGGCGTCAGTCATGTGAACCTTCCATCGGTTGAGGGGCGAGCGCTCTCGCCGTGGTGTCACTTTCCGACGGGGAGATGTCGCGCGCATTTCCGGTGGCGACGGTTGCCTTGCATATGAAACGTACCCGGCGCCACGCAGGGACGCAACGCTTTGGCGCACGCCTGGCCGTGCGTGGGCAAGGACGTCTCAGAGCGTGCGCGGCGAGACGGCCGTTTCGCGCATGACTGCTTCCGGCGAGCGGTACCGCTCGGCCATCTCTCGCTCCTCGGGCGTGGAGATCTGCGCCTGCATGTAGGCACCGAGCGCTCGTGCGTGGCCCACGATGAACGCCCCCTCCTGCAAGCGCTCCGCTTCATAACGCAGCAACGCCTTGGAAACGTCATCGCCGTACGCGAGCGCCTCTGCCAGCGCCCTGGCGTCGCTGCCTGCCTTGGTGACACCCATGCCGCAATGTGGCCGTGCCACGAACGCGGCATCGCCCAGGAGTGCGACACGCCCGAAGGCCAGCTGGGTGCTCTCCAGATCGAAGATCGGCTGGAAGAACAGGTTCTCGGTCTTCTCGACAAGTTCAGCGAACTGGGGCGAGAGAACCTGGTGCGCTGCCGTGCGCGCCTCCTCGAGCACCTCGGGTCGAATGAGCGGTGGCGGAATGCCGTCAGGCCAAACCTTCCCAGACGCGTCTGTGACCATCGAACGGAACGTGCTGACTTCGTCGGCGGGTCGATACCAGACGAAGTTGTACCGCCGATGCCCCGGGGCGACCGAGTTGTTCTGACCAGCCACGGGGTACGCGATCATCTGTTCGCGCGGTGGCAGCCCGAAGGCGAAGTAGGGAAAGAGTTCTCGCTGGGCCCGTTCGGACAACGCCGACTCCTCCACCAGACCGCGCCAGGCGATGTAGCCGGCGTACTGCGGTCGCACCTGGGGAAGCAGCGACTGCCGCACGGCCGAACGAAGGCCGTCCGCCGCGATCAGCAGGTCGGCACTGACGATCTCGCCGTCGGCGAATCTCGCCTCGACGGCGTCGGCGTCCTGCGCGAGGGACGTGAGGTGTTTCCCGTTGTGATACCGCGCGTCGGGGAACGCACTGCGCAGGACGTGGTAGAGCCGTCCCCAGGCGGTCAGGAGCTGCGGCAATTCGCGCTTGCCCGCGATGGAGCCGTCCTGCGCGAGCGTCACGCGCTGCGCCACCGTCACACCAAGGCTATCGTCAGCCGCGATCCCTGCAGCGGACAGCACTTCCATCAACTCGGGATGGGTCACGATTCCGGCGCCGCGCCCCTGCAATTCCTCGGCCACCCGCTCGTAGACGTGCACGTCCCAGCCAGCCCGCAGCAGCAGGTTGGCTGCGAAAAGACCGCCCAACGACCCGCCCACGACAACGGCCTTGCGTGCCGCCTTCATGGCTGTTGTCCTTGCTGCGCTTGGGTTTGGCCGGCCACCTGCGCAGCCTCCTCTGCAGGAAAATTCAACTCGATCGTGACGCCGGATGGGTCTTCGACAAAGACCTGATGAAGCCCCAGACTGGGCACGGTGCGCTCGCGAAACGCAAGCTGAGCGCTCTCCAGACGCGCCTGCATCCCCGTCAGGTCGGTCGCCAAGAAGGCCAGATGGTCCACGGCTGCACTGCCATGCAGACTGTCCGCACCCTTTTCTCCGAGGTAATCGACCAGACCCTGCGGGTCATTCGGGTCGACGCCAATCAGGTGGACCACGCCATAGTCGGCCTCGTCACCGCCTCGGTAGAGCCAGGCCCCGGGGAACTCAAAAGGAGGCCTGAAGCCCTCCTTGAAACCCAGGATGTCGGTGTAGAACTTGCGCGACGCGTCGAGCGTCGTCGTGCGCACGGAGTAATGCGCTAGCTTGGTGATCGGCATGGCTCTTTCCTTGATCCATTAGTTATCGATGGATAAATAGTAGACCGATCATCAAATGCGCGCAAGCGGGCTTGCGCGGCTTACCGCAGGAAGGCCTAGCCCCGCTGTGCTTTCAACACGGTCGGCACGCCCGCGATGAAGGCATCCACGCGCATGTCGATCAGCCGCTCCAGATTCTTGGGCGTCGGCAGTTCGTACACCCACTTGCGCACCCCGATATAGAAGACGCTCGAGTGCATGGCCCAGATGAGCTCGACCTCCTCGTCCTCATCCTGTGCACTGAGCGGCTCACGAATGCCGTAGCTATGGCGAAGCTCCCTGGCGATCACGAGAAAGTGCCGCTCCCTGAGGCGCGCCAAATACTTCTGGTTGATGCCGCCTCGACTCAGGCCCGCGTAGATGAAGATCCGCACCCATTCCCCTCGCAATACGAAGCGCGCGTAGTCTTTCAAGTAGCGCTTGAGCCTGTCCGGCAGGGGTACCGACCGGTCTGCGAGCCACTCCTCCCATTCGGGGTTCCAACGCCGAACGAAGACGTCTTCATACACGCGGTCGACCAAGGCCTCCTTGGTTGGAAAGTAACGGTAGAGCAGGGGCTGGGTGATGCCGAGTTCGCCGGCCAGTTCGCGCGTGCTGGCATCGAAGCCCTTGCGGGCGAAGAAGGCGGTCGCGGCCTGGAGGATCTGATGTTCACGGTCTTCCGGTGCGAGCCGCCGACGGGTGGGCGGCACAACGGCGGCGTCAGGTGCGCTGGGCTTGCGAGTGGCCATGGGATCGGGGTATTTCCTAGGTTGTTTATCGATTGACAAATTAATCGACGTGCCACAAAGTTATCACACGATAAACAGAAGGTGCTTTGCACGTCAAGGCACCGCCCAGGAGAACATCCCATGCACCCACGTTTTTGCGTCTCGCCTCGTCGGCTCCTGCTGGCTTTCACGACTGTAGCGTTCGTCTCGTCGGCTGGCCTGGCCCTGGCCCAGAGCGCACCGATCAAGATCGGACTGCCGATCCCGTTAACCGGTCCCTATGGCGCCGAGGCCAAGGACCAGGCGAAGAACGCCGAACTCGCGGTCAAGGAATTCAACGATGCGGGTGGGTTGGCAGGACGACGCGCCGAATTGCTGGTGCGCGATGACAAGCTCAATCCTGGCGAAGCCGCTACGCGGACGCTCGAACTACTGGAGAAGGACGGCGCGAACTTCATCGTCGGAGGGCTCTCGGCGGCGACGCAGCTGTCGATCAACAACGTGACACGCCAACGCAAGGTCATCTACGTCTCGATCAGCCAGTCCGACGCCATCAACGAAGCGGCGGATGCCAGCCCCTACACCTTTCATGAGGCGCTCAACCCGCACATGACGACGCAGGCGCTTGGCCGCTTCGTTTTCAAGAAGGGCATGCGCATCGCCTTCCTCACTGCGGACTATGCCTACGGGCAGGAAATGACGCGTGGCTTCACGCGTATCGCGAAGGAAGTGGGTGCGGAGGTGGTGGGAGAAGTCAAACATCCGCTGGGCCACCAGGACTATTCCACCTTCCTGCCGCGCCTGCAGGCCATGAAGCCCGACGTCCTCGTATTCAACAATTTCGGCCGAGACAACCAGGTCGCCATCAAACAGGCCGCCGACTTCGGCATGAAGAAATCGATGCGCTTCATGACACCGATCCTGACGTACACCGCTCGCGTCTCTGGCGGACCTTCGGTGTACGACGGCGTCATCGGCGGAACGCAGTACTTCTGGGGAATTCAGGACGGGACGCCTTCCGCCAAGACCTTCAATGCCAGCTTCCGCGCACTCAACGACGGGCGCTATCCCTCCGACTACGGGGCGATGGCGTACTCCGCGGTCAAATCGCTGCTCCTCGCGGTGAAAGCCGCCGGTTCTACAGACACCGAGAAGGTCGCGACGTCGTTGCGTGCGCTGAAATACGACACGTACAAGGGCACACAGTACTACCGCGCCTGCGATCAGCAGTCAGTGCAGTCGGTGATGGTGATCGAATCCAAAGCCAAGGATGTGAAGGACCCGGCCGATGTCTTCCGCGTCGTGCACGTCGAGCCTGCGAGCGAGTCGATGCTTCGCTCCTGCCAGGAACTGGGCTTCAAGTAATCGCGCCGGCGCCACCGCTTGCGAATGTCTGGATCCCTCATGGATGGAATCACCCCCCAACTGCTCGCGTTGCAGGTTTTCACAGGCCTCGCGCTCGGTGCAATCTACGTGCTGCTGGCCGTCGGCCTGTCGCTCATCTTCGGCATGTTGACCGTCGTCAACTTCGCGCACGGCGCGTTCTTCATGCTGGGTGCGTACATCGGCGTGTTCGCCGCGGAGCAGACCGGCAGCTTCTGGGCCGCGTTGGTGCTTGCGCCGCTGGCCGTCGCCGTCGTCGGGATGGCATGCGAGCGATGGTTGATCCGTCCGCTGTACGGGCGAGGCATCGACTATCCATTGCTGCTCACCTTCGGCTTGGCCTACATCATGGTTGAAGGCGTTCGTATCGTGTTCGGCAAGTCTGGTCTGCCCTTCGACACGCCGGAAATCCTGCAGGGCTCCGTCAGCCTGGGCTTCGCCGACTTTCCGACCTACCGACTCTTCGTCATCGCCGTGGTCGCGGCCCTTTTGCTCGGACTCTGGCTGTTGATCGAACGTACGTCCTTTGGACTGATCGTTCGGGCCGGCGCACGCGACCCGGTCATTGTCCGCGTGCTCGGCATCGACGTGTCGCGCGTCTGGCTGTTGGTTTTTGGGATGGGCACCGGCATCGCCGCGCTGGCCGGTGTGCTGTCTGCGCCGCTGCAAGGCGTCTCTCCCGAGATGGGGACTTCGGTGCTGACGGTCGCATTCGTCGTCACGGTCGTCGGCGGCATGGGATCTCTCATGGGCGCAGTGGTCGCAGGACTGCTCGTCGGCGTGGTCGAAAGCCTGGCGGTGCTGTTTTTCCCAGAGGCCGCCAAGGTCTCGATGTTCGTGCTGATGGCCGGCGTGCTGCTGGTGCGTCCGCAGGGCCTCTTCGGTCGTGCCGGCCTGATGGCCTGAGCGCGCTCTCCTCCAAGGAAACATATGACCACCACCCTGAAAGCTGCAGTGCGGCCGATCGATAGCGGCACGAAGCACCCTGCGAGAAGGGCAATGAAGGCGATCGCGAAGCACCGCATCGCTGCGACCTTTGCGGTCCTTGCCGTCTTCCCGTGGCTGATGCCCTATCAGTCGCTGGCCATCAACATCCTGGTCTATGGCCTCTATGCAGTGGGCTTCAACCTGTTGTTCGGCTATACCGGCTTGCTGTCGTTCGGGCATGCCGCGTTCCTCGGCGTGGGGGCCTATACCGCCGGCATCCTCATCGCTCAGCATGGCACCGCTTGGTGGCTGGCTATCCCTCTCGCCATCGTTGCTGGATGCATCGTTGCGCTCGCCATGGGCCTGTTGGCCATTCGCACGCGCGGCATCTATTTCGCGATGGTTACGCTGGCGCTGTCGCAATGCGTGTACTTCCTCATCTACCAGCTACCGGCCTCTGGCGGAGAGAACGGACTGCGCGGCGTGAACGTGAGCGAGGTGTCGCTGCTGGGCCTGAAGCTCGATCTGCTCAACCCGATGCAGAAGTACTACTTTGTCTTTGCCTTCGTCATGGTTGCCATGGGCGTGCTCTCCCGGATCCTTGCATCGCCGTTTGGCGCTGCCATCGAAGCAGTTCGCGAGAACGAAGCCCGAGCGCGAGCCTGCGGCTTCGATATCGAGCGCACCAAGCTGCTGTCCTTTGTTCTGTCCGCTGGCTTTTGCGCGCTGGCCGGTGCGCTCAACGCGATCCATCTGTCGAGCGTGCCGATCGAGACCTTGCACTACGCGACGTCGGGGATGGTCGTCATGCTGTGCTTGCTGGGTGGCATGGGCACGTACTTCGGTCCGTTTGTGGGGGCAGCACTGTTCCTGCTGATCCAAGACACGGCTTCGGCATGGACCGAGCACTGGCAGCTCTACGTCGGCATCGTGTTCGTTTTCTTCGTGCTCTTCTTCCCGAAGGGTGTGTGGGGAACCCTGCTCGAAAGGCTGAGCCATGACCGCTGATCCCGTCATCGAGACCCGCGGCGTGGGCATGCGCTTTCAGGGGTTCACCGCGCTCAAAGACGTCAATGTTCGCATCCAGCCTGGCATCTTGACGTCCATCATCGGGCCCAACGGAGCAGGCAAGAGCACCTACTTCAACATCCTGTCCGGCGCGTTGCGGCCATCCGATGGGCAAGTGCTGTTTCAAGGCAATGACATCACCGGCACGCCGCCTCACCGGTTCGCGCACATTGGTATCGCCAAGTCGTTTCAGATCACGAACCTTTTCCCAAACTTCACCGCTCTGGAGAACGTACGCATCGGCCTGCAGGCACATGTGTCGCGTTATGGGCTCTGGCGCAGGCGAGCTCTGCTCCAAGGGCTCACCGAAGAAGCGACGGCACTGCTCGAGACCGTGGGGCTTGCGGACTGTGCACAGAGACCGGCTCGGGAGCTCGCTCATGGCCAGCAGCGGGCACTGGAGATCGCGGTGGCTCTTGCGGCCCGACCGCGGCTTTTGCTGATGGATGAACCCACCGCTGGCATGAGCCCTGAAGAAACGCGCGTGATGATGGACCTGATCCGCAAGCTCGTCGGGGAGCGCACGGTGGTCTTGGTCGAGCACAAGATGAAGATGGTGATGAGCATCAGCGAGCGCCTGGTCGTGCTGCATCACGGCGAACTCATCGCCGAAGGGACGCCCGACGACATTCGAGGCAACGAGATGGTTCGACGCGTCTATCTCGGCCAAGGCCAACACTAGGGAATCGGAGGATCTCATGGCACTTTTGGAAATCAAGGGCCTCCACGCCTGGTATGGGTCGAGCCACGTGCTGCAAGGCATCGACCTGGATGTGGAACAGGGCGAACTCGTCTGCCTGATCGGACGCAATGGCGCAGGAAAGACCACGACAGTCAAAAGTGTGGCCGGCCTTATGTCAAAGGTTCGTGGGTCGATCCGGTTCGACGGCGAGGAGTTGGTCGGCCTGCCGGCCCATGCAAGGTTCGTCCGTGGCCTGGCCTATGTGCCGGAAGAGCGCCGCATCGTCCCGGGACTGACCGTTCGCGAGAACATCCGGTTAGGTCTGCTGTCGTCGCCGCTGCGCCGCAAAGAAAGCGACGTCATCGAAGAGATCGCCGAAACCTTTCCCCGGCTCAAGGAGCGACTGGACCAGGCAGCGACCACGATGTCAGGGGGTGAGCAGCAAATGCTGGCGATTGCACGCGCAGTGGCAGCGAAGCCCCGCTTCGTCTTACTCGACGAACCTTCGGAAGGCATCATGCCGCTGCTCGTCGACGAAATGTTTGCCTACTTCTCGGCGTTGAAGAAGTCGGGCGTCACCATCCTGCTGATCGAGCAAAACGTCGATCTCGCGCTGCGCATCGCCGACCGGGCCTACATCCTCGACCAGGGCGGCATCGTGTACCGGGGAACGGCCGAGGAGATGCTCGGCGACGCGGCCATCCAAGAACGCTACTGCGCGGTGTAGCGCTACCCCGAGGCCGACGCATGGCACGCCGGCTCCCGCATCGACCGCACCAGGTGGTCTTCTTGGGTGGTCAGTTGGGTTTGAGATGACCATCCCGCAACGCGGCGCGGATCAGGTCGACATCCTTGTCGATCATCGTTTGAAACTGTTCCGGCGTGCCACCCGCCGGCGTCAGTCCCAGGGCCTTGAGCTTGGCTGCGACTTCCGGCGAGCGAATGGCAGCGTTCATGTCCAGGGAGAGCTTTTGGGCGACTGCCGTGGGCGTCTTCTCGGCGATGAAGAAGCCATTCCATTGCGACGACGTGAATCCCTTGACGCCAAGTTCCTCGAAGGTGGGAACGTCGGGCGAGAGGGGCGGCCGCTGCTCGCCGGTTGCGGCAAGGATCTTGATCTTTCCCGAGGGCAGATGAGGCGCAACCGCACTGTATGGCAAGAAGGAGGAAGAGACCTGGCCGTTGAGCAGTTGGACGATGACGTCACTGTTGCCCTTGAAGGGCACGTGGGTGATCTCGATGGACGCCGATTTCTGCAAAGCGAGCAGCAGCAGATGACCGGTCGACCCGTTGCCGAAAGACCCGAAGGACAGCGCGCCCGGGTCGGCCTTTGCACTGCGAATGAATTGGTCCAGCGTCTGCGGCATGGCGGCGTTCTTTTCCTGGCGGCCGACCACGAAGTACATCGGCGTCTCGGTGGCGGCGATGAGCGGCTTCAACTCCTTGAACGTGTCGAACGGCATCTTCTTCGTGAAGGTGTTCTGCACGATCAGTGAGATGTTGCTGAGGATCGTGTAGCCATCGGCAGGAGCGCGAACCACATCGGAGGTTCCGATCAATGTGTCGGCGCCGGGCTTGTTGTCCACCAGGACGGGCTGCTTCCAGATTTGCGAGAGCTGCAGGGCGAGGGTACGGGCGATCGCATCGGAGTTTCCGCCGGCGGGAAACGGCACCACGATCCGTACGGGACGGTCCGGGAAGCCGACTGCCTGGCTTTGGGCGAGCGCGGCCGTCACGGTCGATGTCGCGGCCGTGCCGATGAGCGCGGCGATGAGTTGGCGTCTGGTTGTCATGGTTGGTCTCCTGGTTTGTTGTTCGGAATGAAGGGCAAAAGCAAGTACGCCGGATCGGACGGATCGACGTACAGCGTCCCCGTTGCGTCGAAGATCGCAGGCGGGCGGTCTTCGGGATCGTCATGCACGAACGGCCCGCAACCCCGCATCGGGTTCTTCATGTTGGACAAGGTCGCGGCGGGACCGTCGAATTCGTAGTCCTTTCCGCGAAGGGTCAAGCCGAGGCGGTAGCCGGCAGGGACCACGATCGATGTGGGCCAAATCTCCACATCGAGGCTCACCGGGACGCCGGCTGTCAGGCGTTCTTCGACGTCATGGGTGTGGAAGGGGCGCCAGGGCTGGCTGCGGGCCGGATCGGTCTTGCGATGCGACGCACGAAGCCAACCCTGCGCCAGCGGGGTATGGGGATCGAGCGCACCCTGGAAGGTCACCTCGGCGCCCTCGGGAGAAAAGAGGCGCAGCACGATGAAGAGATCGAGGTCCGCGGTGCTGGACGCCACGCGCAGGTGCACGGCCGAAGGTCCGGTGATCTCGGTGGGTTCCGACATCGGCGCCGACGTGAAGGTCAATCCGTGGCCCATGGTCGCGTAGTCGACGCGCGCAGCCCGCTGGGGCGGGGTGGGGGTCAGCGCCAACGTTTGTACGTCCAGGTAAAGACGGGTCCATCTCGTGCGCGGGAGGGGCCATGCCGACTCGTCGCGTTGTTCGAAACGGCCATCGGCGTGACGAATCTGTAGTTGCACGGCAGGCGTCGCGTCCCAGCCGTTCGGCTCACCCTTCAAGAAGTGATCGAAGAACCGCCGCTGCAGTTCGATGCCGCGCGCCGTGTAGAAGCCCGCCCAGTGGGACCCACCGTGCACTTCGAGCCATCTCTGCGCACTGCCCGCGCGAAGGAAGCCTTCGATATTGCCTCGACTGTGCAGCCCTTGTCCGCCCCAATTGGCTGCGGACAGCAGAGGCACCCGGATGTCCTCGAGCCTGGGGGTGCGCGCCTGGTAATAACCGTCGACCAACTTGCGGCTGCTGAGCTCACCCCACAGATCGGTGCGCAGCGCGGCCAGGTCTTCCTCGCTCAAGGTCTCGGGGCCGCACACCAGTTCGCCGGTGACGGCGCTGCGCGGTCCGCGATCGCCGCGTCCGTGTTGGACCGACACCACCTGCATGTCCTGCCAATGGCGTGTGAACGTGCAGAGGATGCCCCCATGACGAGCCGACTCCCGGTAACGGTCGTTGTATCCCTCCCAGACGCAAATGGCGGCCAGGTGCGGCGGCTGAAGAGCCGCGGCGCGCCATTGGTTGCTCGCATAGTAGGAGACGCCGCTCAGGCCGATTCGCGTGTTGGACCAGGGCTGTGCTGCCGCCCATTCGATGCACTGCAGCAGGTCCTGCGTTTCCCGGTCGGAATGCAGGTCCATGACGCCCGGGGAGCGGCCTGCGCCGCGCGAGTCGACGCGCACGCAGGCGTAGCCGAAGCCCACCCACTTCTCCGGGTCGACCACCTCCCAGTTCTGGTATCGGTTGGACGAGCCTTGCGCCGCATCGGGATGGTCCCTGACCATGATCTCCCAGGCGGTCGGGTAGCCCTCCTGGAAAGACAGGCCTTTGCCATAGGGGCCGTACGACAACAGTACGGGATGCAGGCCCGGTCCCGATGGACGGAACACATCTGCGCGAAGCGTCTGGCCGTCGTCCATGACGATGGGCACGTCCCACGCGATGACCATGTCCTGCTGTGCGTGGGTGGCGCGTTCGCCCGTATCACGGATCGCCGTCATTCGAAGTCTCCTTGTCAGTGCTTGGAAGCGCATGCTAGAAATTCCTCAGCCATAAGGAAAATACTTCTTGTCGATAAGATCGATACCGATCTGTGATGAGGAGATGCGATGGATCTCGTCCAACTGCGGTATTTCTTGAAAGTGGTCGAGCTCCGTAGCTTCACGCGCGCAGCAGCGGCCCTGCACATCGCTCAACCGGCCATCACCCGCCAGGTGCGCATGCTCGAAGAGGAACTCGACGTGCAACTGTTGCTGCGTCATAGCCGCGGTGCCGAGCCGACTGCTGCGGGCGTCCGTCTCAGCGAGGGCGCTGGGGCCATGTTCCGCCTGCTCGGTCAGACCCGGGCCGACGTTGCTGCCTCTGCGTCGGAAGTCTCGGGGACCTTGCGGATCGGCTTTCCGCCCTCGCTGGGCGACCTGCTCATTGGCTCCACCGTCGGCCTTTTTCGTTCGCGCTATCCGCGCGTCGTGCTGAGCCTGCAGGAGGGCTACAGCCATTCGCTTCGCGACGGTCTGCTGGCAGATCGTCTGGACGTCGCTCTACTGACAGGTGGCGACTCGAACCAATTGCTCGTCACGACGCATCTTTTCGACGAGACACTATGGCTGCTCGATCCGCCCGGGCCGCGTGCGCGAACCGGCGTACGGCGCCGCCCCTTCGATTTCGCGGAGATCGGAATGCGAGACCTGGTGCAACCGAGCCGCGCCAATACGCTGCGTCAGCTCGTCGACAACGAAATTGCGCGCGCTGGTGGACAGTCCAAAGTGGTCGTGGAGGCTGAATCACTGTCGCTCATCAAAGACTTGGTGCGTCGGGGTGTGGGATCGCACGTGTCGCCTTACTCGGCCGTCGGCGCCGCAGTGCAATCCGGCGAATTTCCCGGTGGACCGGTCCGAGATGCGCATATCGCACGATATCTGGCGCATCGCATCGATCGTCCCATGAGTCTTGCCTTCGCGCGATTCAACGACCTGCTGCAAGAGCGGGTTCGTGAGATAGCCCGGGCGTCGAGAGGTGCGATCCGGTTGGTCCCAGGCATGCTGATCAAAGCCGTACGTCGAGAGGGCTCGGAGGACGCCGTCAGGCCGAAGCCACGAGCCCCTCGAGCGCGTGGCGGAACATCGTCGGCTGGCCCATGAACCGGTCGACCGGCAACTTGAAGAAGTGCGCCCCCATCCCCACGGCCAAGGTCGGGTAACCCTCGCCCTTGAGGTCGGCAATGAGCTCGCGGGTCTGCGCCAGGTGGTCCGGAAGGCCGCGCAGGGCTTCGTCGATGGCGCGGTCGAAGGCCGCAGCGCCGATCCCGATTTCTTCCCCCAGCCGCAGGACTTCGGGGCGCTTGGTGATGCAGCGTCCGTCGACGAAGTACGCTGCCTGCAGACGCCGCAGCATCGGCCACCCCGCTGCGGCAACGCGCTCGGCAGCGAGCATGGCCGCTGCCGGTGGGCAGGTGTCGGCCGATGCATCGCACGAGAGCACCCCTTGCTGGTAAGCGCTGCCGAAGGGCTGACGCGCTTCCTCCAGAAGCTGCATCTTCTGTCGCAAGGCGAGCTCCCGCATCGCCAGTGAATGGGTCATGGAGCCGAGGCGAGGCTTGGGCGCCGTGCCGTGGGTCACGACGCGCACGTGTGACATAGCCAAGGCACTCTCGACGAGCGGAGCCGCGCCGTAGCTGCGTGCGCAGAAAGGCTCGTAGATGTAATGCAGGGTCAGCGTGGGCGAGCTCGGGTTCATGGTCGGCGCCTGCGCTTCAAAGGCTTGCTTGCACGCCGACGCTCAAGGGGGTGTGACAGACCCATGATCTGGTCCCCCATGCGCATGCCCCAGGCCGTCATGGCCAGGCCTTCGCGCAGTTGCAGCTTCTGCCAGCTCGCCAGCGCCAGATCGATGCGCGTGTTCGCCGATTTGAGAATCATGGCCAGGGCGAGCGCATTGGCCGCTGCCTTGGCGGTACTTCCGGCGGTGTGGGGACGCGGGACGAAGGCTGCGTCCCCCAGCAGTACGGCGCGCCCGAACACCATCTTCTCGACCTGCAGGTCCAGGATGGCCTGAGCAAATGGCTCTCGCGTGCCGTGCACCAACGCCTGAAAGGTCGGTGCCAACTGGTCTGACGCGGCGTGCCTGAGCCGGGCGATGTCCTCGTCCTTCATCAAGCCCGGCGCCAGTGAGAAGGCATGGCGCGCACCGAACCGGTCGGTCATCAGCGACGGGAGTTCCTGCATCGGCTCGGCCTTGCGGTACCACACCCAGTTCCAACGCCGCTCGCCCGCCTGAACCGAACGGTTGTCGCCCGGGACGAGGTACTCCAGCAGCAGGTGATCTTCGCCTTGCTGGAAGGCGAAGGTGCCTGCAAGCACCTCGGCCGCAGCCGGCGGCAGGTCCGCTTCCGGGACCAGCCCGCGCCACGCCACGTAGCCCGCGTAACGGGGGGGGCGCCCCGGCATTACCTGTTCGCGAACGGCGGAGCGCGCGCCGTCGGCTCCGATCAGCAGGTCGCCTCGCTCGACACGCCCGCTGGCGAAATGGGCGGTGATGCCGTCGGCGTCCTGTTCAAAGCGCACGAACCGCTCTCCCGGGTGCACGACCGACGCTGGCAGGTGCGCCTTCATGGTCGCGTAGAGCATGTTCCAGGACGTCTGCGTCTGCGGCATGAAGGTGCGACTGATCACCTCGTCCGCGCGGTTCAGATAGATGCGGTCGCCGGACTGCACGCCCAGCCCGCTGCCCGTGCGGATTCCGGCGAAGTCGAACGCGGCCAGCACGTCGCCCTGCAGCACGATGCCACCGCCGCGGCTGTCCAACTCGTTGGGCGAGCGTTCGAAGATGTCGACGTCCCATCCGATCGCACGCAGGGTCGTGGCCGTGAAGAGCCCGCTGAGCGACCCCCCGATGATGAGCGCGCGTGGCTTGCGGTTCACGACGCCTCCGTGGGTGACGCGTCGGCCTCCACCAGCTCACGCAGGACCTGGGCAAACACCGAAGCCGGTTGTGCGCCACTCACCGCGATCCCTGCGAGCCGATGCGCCGGCACGGCCTGAATGCCCGCGCGCTGAGCCTCGCGTTCAGCTTTTTCGACTTCGCGATCGCCGGCTGTCGTGGCCAGATAGGCCCGTGCCTCGTCGGCGTCGAAACCGGCCTCTGCGGCGAGTGTTGCAAGAACCTCGGCGGCCCCGATGTCGCGCCCTTCGGAAAAATAGGCCGAGAAGATCGCCTCGAACAGTGCCTCGCTGCGAGGCCCCGGATCCCTGGCTTGTGCGAAGTGCATCAGGCGATGGGCCAGCCGGGTGTTCGGCGTCAGGCTGATGCGGTCGTACTGGAAAGCCAGGCCGGCGCGCTTGCCTGCCAGCGTCACCGCCGCGTCCATTGCCTGCGAGCGCGCCCAACTGCCGAACTTGGCGCTGCGGTAGGCCTTCCGGTCAACACCTTTGGTTGGCAGCGTGGGGTTGAGTTCGTAGGGGAGGTACCGAAGGGTCGCACCCGGCGGGTTGACTTCAGTCAAGGCGGTTTTGAGGTGTCGGTGGCCGATCCAGCACCAGGGGCAGATGAAATCGGAGGTGACCAGGATTTCGAGGGGTTTCATTCTTGAGTCCTTGCGTTGAGCACTTGGGCCAATGTAGGCTTTGCAAGATCAATACTGAATACGGCCGATATGCAACGCAGCATTGCGCTGGCCGCAACGCAAGGGGCTCATGGACAAATTGCTCGCCCTTCGGGCATTCAAGGAGGTGGCCGAGACTGGCGGCTTTTCGAAGGCCGCGCGGCGCCTGGGCGTGGCCACCTCGTCGCTCACCCGGCAGCTCGATGCGCTGGAAGCGTCGCTTGGCAGCGCCTTGCTCACGCGCACCACGCGGCAGGTGACGCTCACGGACGCCGGCTCCGCCTATCTGGAGCATGTCAGCCGCGTGCTCTCGGACCTCGAGGAGGCAGACGGGGCGGTGGCCGACACCGGCACCGAGGCGGTCGGCCCGCTCCGCGTGTCGATGCCGGTCACCTTTGGGCGCCTGTGCATTGGCCCGCACATCGCCCGCTTTCTGGAAAGCCACCCCCGCGTATCGCTCGAGATGGTGCTCTCGGACGAATACGTCGACCTGGCCGCCGATCGCATCGATGTTGCCGTGCGCATCGGCCCGCCCGAGAAGCAACCCAATCTCATCGTCAAGCTGCTGGCAGTACACCATCGCTACGTGGTCGCCAGTCACGCGTACCTCCAGCACCATCCCCTGCCGGTCGAGCCTGGCGCGTTGAGTCAGCACGAATGCGTGCTCTTCGCCTACCGGGCAGGACCGCAGCGTTGGTCGTTCAGCAGTCCTGGTGGCGTCCAGGGCGTCGAGGTGAACGGGCGGCTGTCCGCAAACAATTCGGATGTGTTGCGCGATGCAGTCCTCGGCGGCCTGGGCGTTGCACTGCTGCCGCAGTGGCTGGTCGAGGGGGATGTGGTGCAAGGTCGCCTTCAACGCCTGTTCGAGGACTACGACGTCAACCCGCTTGCCCAGACGATCAGCGTGCATGCCGCATACCTTCCGAATCGGCGTCATTCGCGCAAGGTGCAGGCCATGCTTGAATTTCTTCAGCGCCACGTCGCTCTGCCTGTGGGGCCGTGAGCCGTGGCTACTCGCGCATGCCCGCGGATTCGACGATGCGCCGGTATTGGGCCGCATCCTTGGCCATGATCGAAGCCAGACCCTCGTCGCCGCGCCCGACGACCACACCAACCTGTTCCAGCCGTTGCCGAATGCCCGGGTCCTGCAGCGCGCCCTTGAGCGCGACCTGGAGCTTGCTCACGATCTCAGGCGATGTCTTGCGTGGCGCCATCAGCGCGTACCAGGCCACCAGGTCATAACCCTTGAGCGCTGGATGCTCGCCCAATGCCGGGACCGACGGCAGCAGCGGGATCCGCTGCGAACTCGTCACGGCGAGCGGCACGATGCGGCCCGCATCGATGAAGGGCTGCGCCGCTCCGGGGCCGAGGAACGCGAACTCGATCGCGCCGCCCGCCAGGTCGCTGGCGATGCCGCTGGCACCCCGGTAGGGAATGTGAAGGATCGACAGGCCGCCTTGCCGCTTCACCAACTCGCCCGAGAAATGAAGCATCGAGCCGACGCCCGAGGTGCCGTAGCTGAACTTGCCTGGATTGGCCTTCACGGTCGAGACGAATTGGTCCAGCGTCTTCACGCCGCTCTGCGTCGAGGCGACCAGCACCAGCGGGATGGAGCCGACGTAGCCGATGGCGACGAGGTCCCTGGCAGCGTCGTACTTCTGCGAAGGGTTGAGCAGCTGCGTTGCGACGAACTCGCTGCTGGAGCCGAAGATCAGTGTCTGCCCGTCCGGTGCGGCGCCGACGACGCGCTGCACGCCGATGGCGCCGGCTGCGCCGCCCACGTTCTCGATGACGGTCGTGGCAGCCAGCTTCTTTCCGAGGCCGTCGGCCACGGCACGCCCGACGGCGTCGACGCTGCCGCCTGCCGGGTAGCCGATGACGATGGAGATCGGACGGTTGGGGTAGGCGCTCTGGCCTTGCGCCGCCGTGCCGGCCAGCAGTGCGGCGGCCAACGCCCATCGCGCACCACCGACGCACAGGCGTCTCAAAGGGATGGCACGGCAGATGAGTGAATTGGAGGTCATGAGCACGAGCTCGAAGGTTGTGGACGGTGGCGATCTTCGGTGACGCTTCCATGACGGGAAAGGACAATATTTAGGAGGATTCCAGACCCAGTCGGTCACACCACTCGGGCGCCTTTCGCCGTACCGCGGCCATCGCATGGGCCGCTGGTCGGACACGTCCGGTCCGTGACGCTGAGAAAAAACGTCCTTTCCAAGGGGGCCGGTTCATCACGATCATCCGGTGCGCTACGGCACGCCGGCGCTGCCGCTGTCAGCCGTGTTTCATCTGTAAGGGCGCGCCCGAGCACCGACATCGCGCCGAAGCGCAACGCCGCGACAGTGACACATCGCCTGCTGGGCTTCGGACTCGGCCGGATCCGCCGACAGGGCGCTGTAGCACTGCACCACAAGGACCGTCACGTGAGCGTGAAGACAATTTTCTCCCGGCGTTCGCCGACCCAGCCCAGGGGTATCGCCTGGGCGCGCCTGACAGCCGCGCTGGTGGGCCTCGTTCTGCTGGGCGCGCTCGGCGCATGGGCACTCAGCCTGCGCAGCGAGATCGCGCCCATTGCGCGTCCGGCGCCCGACAGCTTCTCGATCGCGCTGGTGCAGCGCGGCGCTCGCCTGGCCGCCGTGGGCGACTGCGTGGTCTGCCACACGGCCGAAGGGGGTAAGCCATTTGCGGGCGGCCGTGCACTGGCCACGCCGTTCGGCACGCTCTACGCTACCAATCTGACGCCCGACGAAGGCACCGGCATGGGCCACTGGTCGCTCGACGCTTTTCGGCGCGCCATGCGCGAAGGGGTGGCGCGCAATGGAGCGCATTTGTATCCGGCGCTGCCTTACGAGCACTTCCACAAGGTCAACGACGAGGACTTGGCTGCCATCTACGCGTTCCTGATGACGCGCGGTGCCGTCGAGCAGCGTGCACCGCCGAATGAACTCATTCCGCCGCTGGGGTTCCGACCCTTGCTCGCAGGCTGGAAGATGCTCTTCCTGCGCAACGAGCCTTTCCGGCCGGTGCCCGCGCGCAGCGCGGAATGGAACCGCGGCGGCTATCTGGTGGAGGGGCTGGGACATTGCGGTGGCTGCCACACGCCACGCAACGTGCTGGGCGCGGAGCAATGGAAGATGCCATTCGCCGGCGGGCTGGCCGAGGGCTGGGATGCCCCTGCGCTCGATGCCACGAACCCGGCCGCCGACCGCTGGAATGCGGCTGCGCTCTACCGCTACCTGCGCGAGGGCGCGCACCCCGAGCACGGCGTCGCCGTGGGGCCGATGGGACCGGTCGCGCACGCACTGGGCCAGGCAGCGCCCGAAGATGTTCGCGCCATCGCGGTCTACATCGACGAACGGATGCATCCGGCGGGTACACCGTTATCGGCTTCGTTGCCCCCACAGCACGCTCTGCCCAGGCCGATCGTCGAGAACATCGACTTGGCAGCGCGCGTCCAACCGCTCGGCGCGACCGTGTTCGCCGGTGCTTGCGCCGGCTGTCATGCGACGGGTGCCTCCATGCTGCGCGCCGGCCGCGCGGGAATGTCGGACTTGACGGCCCTGCAGTCGGACAGCGCGCGCAACGCGGTCATGGCCATCCTTGCGGGCCTGCGCACACCCACCACCGATGAACGCCCGCTGATGCCGGCGTACGGGGACACGCTCAGCGATGCGCAGATTGCCGCGGTGGCCGCCTACGCGCGCGCCCGCTACACCGACCGGCCCCCCTGGCCCGACTTGGAGCGCACGGCCGCCAAGGTCCGCAAGGACAGGAGCTCGCCATGACACTTCGTTTGCAAATCAACGGGACCGAGCGTGCCGTCGAGGCCGATCCCTCGACCCCGCTGCTCTACGTGCTTCGAAACGACCTGGCGCTGCATGGTGCCAAGTACGGCTGCGGGCTTGGCCAGTGCGGTGCGTGCACGGTGCAGGTCGACGGTCGCGCGGTGTTCTCGTGCGTTACGCCTGCCGGCGCGCTCGAGGGCCGCGCCATCCGAACGGTGGAGGGGCTGGGAACGGCCGAGCGGCCGGGCGTATTGCAGCGGGCCTTTGCCGAGGAGCAGGCCGCGCAGTGCGGCTACTGCATCGCCGGCATGATCATGCGGGCGCAGGCCTTGCTGGACCGCAACCCGTCGCCCAGTGACGATGAGATCCGGGCGCACATGCAGCCCAACCTGTGCCGATGCGGCACCCACATGCGCATCCTGCGGGCCGTGCGGCGCGCTGCTGAAATGATGCGTGCCGGTGGAAAGGCGAAGCGATGAGCCGCGATCTCACCGTGACGATGCAGCGTCGGACGTTCCTCCAATCGGCGGGTGCGCTGGTGGTGGGCTTCTCGCTCGCAGGGCGCTCGCTGGCCCAGCTGGCGGGCGGGGGCGAAGGCGGCGCCGCACCCGGGATCGTGGCGCCGGATCTCCCCGGCGATCTCAAGCGCATCCCCTGGCTCGATGCCTGGATCCGGATCGATGCGAACGGCGCCATCACGGTCTTCACCGGCAAGGTCGAGCTGGGGCAGGGCATCCGCACCGCCTTGCTGCAGGTCGCCGCCGAGGAACTGGACGTGGGGCCGGAACGCATCACCCTCGTGACCGCCGACACTGCGCGCACGCCGGACGAGGGCCTCACGGCCGGCAGCCATTCGATGCAGGACAGCGGAACGGCCATTCGCAACGCGGCCGCCAGCGTCCGCCTTCTGCTGACACAGGAGGCGGCGTCACAGTGGTCGATGCCCGTGGCCGTGGTCGCCACCGGCGGGGATGGACAGATGAAGGCGCCGGACGGGCGCCGGCTGTCGTACGGGGAGCTGGCGGCAGGCTTGTCGATGCATGTTCCCGCGCTGGCTGATGCGCCCCTTCGGGAGCCGTCGACCTTCCGGACCATGGGGCGGTCGCTGCCGCGCATCGACATCCCGGCCAAGCTCAGCGGCGGCGCGGCTTATGTGCAGGACATGCACATGCCCGGCATGCTGCATGCGCGCGTGGTGCGCGGCCCGAGCCACGGCACACGGTTGAAGCCGATCGACGGCGCCACGCTGGGCCGTGCGAAGGCCATCGCGCAGCTGGTGCAGAGCGCGGACTTCATGGCGGTCGTTTCCGACAATGAATGGAAGTCGATCCAGGCGATGCGCATCTTGCAGGCCGGCGGCATCGATCGACCCGGTGCCGCGCCGGCAGCCATGGATCCCGCCGTCACGCTGCAGCGTCTGCCCCGGCGCGACATCGAGATCCTGTCGACGCACGACCCCGCCGCGCCGGCCGTCCACAGCGTCCGGGCTCGCTACACCCGGCCCTGGCTGCACCACGGGTCGATCGGGCCGTCCTGCGCCGTGGCGCTGTTCAAGGACGGCGTCATGACGGTGTGGAGCCACAGCCAGGGGATCTTCGACGTGCGGCGCGTGGTGTCCGACCTGCTGGGCTTGCCGCTCGACAAGGTGCATGCCGTCCATGTCGAGGGCTCGGGCTGCTACGGCCAGAACGGCGCGGACGACGTGGCGGCCGATGCGGCGCTGGTCGCACGCGCGGTGCCAGGCCGGCCGATCCGCCTGCAATGGATGCGCGAGCAGGAGCAGGGCTGGGAACCCCTGGGGCCTGGCATGGTGACCGAAGTGGCCGCGTCGATGGACGCGCAGAACCGCATCGTCTCCTGGCGCTACGAGGTGTGGAGCAACCCGCACAACAACCGCCCGGTCGGCGCCGGTGGCGTCGTCGCCGGGCAGGAGGTCAGCCCGGCGTTCCCGGTGCCAGAAGGCAAGCCGATTCCCATGCCCGAGGGGGACGGCAGTCGTAACTCGAACCCGCTCTACAACCTGGCCAACATGCAGGTGACCTATCACTTCGTCAAGGACATGCCGGTGCGGGTCTCGGCGCTGCGCTCGCTCGGTGCCCATTTGAATGTCTTCTCGATCGAGTGCATGTTCGACGAACTCGCAAAGCTCGCGCAGACCGATCCGCTGGCGCTGCGCCTGGCCCACATGCAGGACGCACGCGCGCGCGACGTCATGACAGCTGCGGCGCGTCGCTTCGATTGGGCAGCCCGACCACGCGGCAACGGTGTGATCGGCTGCGGCATGGGCTTCGCTCGATACAAGAACCTGGGAGCGTATTGCACGGTGATGATGGAGATCGAGGTGCAGCGCGACACGGGTCGAATCATCGTGCGCCGTGTGGTGTGTGCGGTCGATTGCGGTCAACCGGTCAACCCGGATGGCATCCGCAACCAGATCGAAGGCGCCGTCATTCAGTCCCTCAGCTGGACAACTGCGGAAGAGGCCGGCTTCGAGGGCGGCCTGCGTACCGCCTTCGACTGGAGCGCCTACCCGATCCATCGATTCTCCGATGTGCCCCACTCGATCGACGTGGAGATCATCGACCGCCCGGGCCAGCCTTTCCTGGGTGTGGCCGAAGCAGCGCAAGGACCGGCCGCCGCGGCGCTGGCCAATGCGCTTGCGGATGCCACCGGAACTCGCTTGCGCGACATGCCGTTGAACCCTCGACGCGTGCTCGCCGCGCTCAATCCACCCGTCTGAGAGATCCATGCAATCCGACCCTCTTGACCTCAACGAGATGAATCCCTCCTTGCTATGGAGCGCATTCCGCTTCGCCAACGGTGTCAGCACCCGAAATCGACTGGTGCTCGCGCCGATGACCAACCAGCAGAGCTACGACGATGGCGTCATCAGCGACACGGAGCTCGAGTGGCTGCGCATGCGCGCCGAGGGCGGGTTCGGCATCCTGGTGAGCGCAGCGAGCCATGTGCGGGAAGACGCGAAGGGCTTCGACGGTCAGCTTGGCTGCTTCAGTGATCGTCACATCCCCGGGTTGGCTAGATTTGCGGCGCTGGGGCGCGCCTCTGGGTCCTTGTCCATCCTCCAGCTTTTCCATGGCGGTCTTCGCTCACCGCGCCGGCTGACCGGCGTTCGCCCTGTGGCACCGAGCGAAGTCCAGTTGGACTTCCCGGGCTTCGAACTGCCCAGCGCGCTGCGTGAGGGCGACATCGAGCAGATCATTGCGGACTTCGCGCGCGCGGCGCAGCGCGCCCAGGCGGCCGGTCTCTCCGGCATCGAGATCCATGGCGCCAACGGCTATCTCTTCGCGCAATTCCTCAGTCAGGCGACCAACCTCCGCGTCGACCGCTGGGGAGGATCACTCGAGAACCGTGCCCGGTTCCTGTTGTGCGTGGTCAGCGCCATTCGAAGCGTCGTACCGCAGGAATTTCTCCTTGGCGTCAGGCTGCTGCTGGAGGACTCATCGCCCCAAAGGGGGTTCGACATCGATGAGATGCTCCAGGTCGTCGAGTGGCTGGGCGCGGCCGGAATCGACTACCTCCACGTCTCCTCCAGGGACGTGAGGAGCGGGTCCTGGAAATACCCGGCGTCGGGCGAGGCCAACATCAAGCGGGCCAGGGCGGCACTCGATCGCAAGGTCGCGCTGGTGGCCGTGGGCGGCGTGAGGACGCTGGCGGACGCCGCCTTCGCGCTGGGTGAAGGCGCTGATCTGGTGGCCATCGGGCGCGAGGCCATCGCCGTGCCGAGGTGGCCGCAGCAGGCCGTCATCGAGGGCTACGCGCCCGCAGCCTATCCCCTGGAGCCGCGAGAGTTGGAACGGCAGGGGGTGAGTGCCCCGTTCCTGGCCTACCTGCGGCCCTTCGGTCTCGTCGCGGACCTCGAGGATGGGGGCTCGCGCTGAGCCATGGACCTTCTGCAACTCAGGTACTTCTGCAAGGTTGCGGATCTCAGAAACTTCACGAAGGCGGCGGCCGCGTTGCATGTGGCCCAGCCCGCTGTCACGCGCCAGGTTCAACTGCTCGAGGACGAACTGGGCATCCGGCTCCTGACGCGGCATAACCGAGGAGCCATGCCCACAGAAGCCGGGAACCGACTGAGGGCGGGGGCGGAGGCCATCTTCGCATTGCTGGCACAAGTGAAAGTGGATGTCGTCTCGCGTGGTCTTGCGGAACCGACGTCCTTCGACTCGACACGCGGCGGATGCCCTAGCGCATCGGAGCCCGCGGATGGCCCGGGCTCCCACTGCGCTTTCGCATCGTCTGGCGATGCTTAAACGGTATTGCTGAACGGCGCAACTGGTCTTCACGCGCTCTCGCCATCGGCCGATATCACAAGCAGTGAAATCGACTGAAAGAGTGCCATGAGCCTGTTGAGAAACCTCCGAATCGGAACCCGCTTGGCCGCGGGGTTCGCGATCCTTCTGATCTTCCTGGCTGCTGTCGCGGCGTTGGGGCTGCGCTCGATGCGAGAGATCAACGCCTCCATGGAGGGCATCGTCCACAACAGCAATGTGAAGGTTGCCGCGGCGAGCGAGATGCTCGGTGCCATCCGTGACATCTCCGCCTACGGCGCCACGATGGTCATTCTTGATGATGTCGGCGCCACGCAGGCAGAGCTGAAGAAGTTGCAAGCTGCGCGCGAGCGTTATAGCCGCGCCAGGGACACTCTCGCGAAACTGGTGAACTCGCCGGAAGGGCGGGCGAATCTGGCACGCGTGGACAAGTTGATTGCACAAGCCGTCCCTGCCAACAACAAACTCGTGGAACAGGCGCTTCAGGGAAAAGGGGCGGAGACGAAGGACACCTTCCTGACGCAGGCACGACCGCTAACACTGGCGTCGATCGAAGAGCTCGATCAACTCGTCAGACATCAAACCCAAGTGGCCACGAGGGCCGCCGAAGCGGCGCGGGCCGGCTTTGACCAGGCGAGCCTCTGGGTGATGTGCCTCTCCGCTGCAGCGATCGTCGCCGGGGGCCTCATCGCTTGGATGACAACCCGCTCGATCACGAGCCCCATCCAGGTCGCGGTCGAGATCGCCGAGTCGGTGGCGGACGGAGATTTGACTTCGCAAATCGAGGTGTTCAGCACGGACGAGACGGGCCGTCTCACGGCGGCATTAAAAGCGATGAATCAGAACCTGGTCCGGATTGTCGGCAATGTTCGACAGGGGACCGAGACTATCGCGACCGCTTCAGGTCAGATCGCTACAGGCAATCAGGACCTCTCGTCACGCACTGAAGAGCAGGCGAGTTCGCTGCAGCAGACCGCAGCGTCGATGGAGCAACTCACGGGCACGGTGAAGCAGAATGCAGAGAACGCTCGCCAGGCCAATCAGTTGGCCGTGCAGGCATCGGCTATCGCGACCCGAGGCGGTGGCGTCGTCCACCAGGTAGTTGAAACCATGGACTCGATCAATGCCTCGTCGCGCAAGATCGTGGACATCATCGGCGTCATCGACGGGATCGCCTTCCAGACCAACATTCTTGCGTTGAACGCTGCGGTGGAGGCGGCTCGCGCTGGGGAGCAGGGGCGCGGCTTTGCCGTGGTCGCATCCGAGGTGCGCAACCTGGCGCAGAGGTCTGGCGCCGCTGCCAAGGAGATCAAGCTTCTCATCGAGGACTCAGTGGGCAAAGTGGAGCAGGGCAGCAGGCAGGTCGCGGTGGCTGGTGCGACCATGGAGGAGATCGTGGGCAGCGTGCGCCGCGTGACGGACATCATGGGGGACATCACGGCGGCGGGCGAGGAACAGACCACCGGCATTGAGCAGATCAACCAGGCCATCACGCAGATGGATCAGGTCACCCAGCAAAATGCAGCGTTGGTCGAGGAGGCGGCAGCGGCTGCGGGTGCGCTTCAGGAGCAGGCGACCCACCTCGTTGAGGCCGTCAGCGTCTTTAAGCTTGCTGCCTGAGGGTGGCCCGGCCCTCGAAGGAGGTGCTGATCAATGCCCTTCACCGAGCGTGTCGAACGACGCATGGCGCGAAGTCAAGCTGAAGGCAGTCAGTCGTTCGCCGCACGTTGCGCAGCAGCTTTCAGGGCTGCTTAGCCCGAGCAAGCTCGATGCGTATGCAGCGAAGCTCGGCGCCGGGCTCAAGAGCGAGGCATCGAGCGCAAGCAGCGGCGCACCCTCAAGCAGATGCACGCCGACCTGGCCGCGCTCGGCTACCAGGGCTCCTACGACCGCGTGGCGGCCTTCGCACCGGCGTGGCACGCGCATCGCCATGAGGTCGAACAGACCTCCGGCCGAGGCACCTTCGTGCCCTTGGCCTTCGGCCCCGGCGAGGCGTTCCAGTTCGACTGGAGCGAGGACTGGGCGGTCCACCTGCGCAGCGAACAACTGACTGGCCTCACGCCGACTTCGTGCCACGCGTCGCTCAGCATGCTCGGCAGCGGGTATTGATCAGCAGGTCCTTAGGCGGCGAGCCCGGCTGTGCGATGTGGACTGGTCGCAAGGGCCTTATGCTCAAGCATCCAAGTTCATCGTGCAGGAGTCTGATGCTAGCTGACAGATGAAAAATGCGTGCGCTGCGCATTGTCAGAGGGTTAGCCCGCTGCGGTGGCGTGGGGGCGTGTGGAGCAGGCATGTCTGCATGATCGCCGCGTCTTCGAATCCTTTCCGTTCGCCAGCGCACAGACCGTTCGGTGTCCGGCCCTGCATGGTCACCGCCCAGCCGATGCCGTTGGACAGGCTCGACGCGCTGGATCCATGAGTTTCTAAATTCCATTTCATGCCCCAACCCCACGACAGCGCTTCAAGACTTCAGGGCGTGCCCGCACCTGCCGCAGGCTGGGCCACCCGGCTTCGACCGCATGGCTGGGCCCTGTCGGGCTTGCTGCTGTGCCAATTGGGGCAGGTTCTGGCATCGCTGCTGTTGCCCGGGTTCAGCGCCGATGTCATTGACCAGGGCATCGCCACCAAGTCGTCCGACACGATCCTGCGCTATAGCGCATGGATGGGCGCTGCCTCGCTGGTGCAACTCGTGCTCAGCGTCGCGGCGGCTGTGCTCGGCGCGCAGATCGCCTTCCGGGTGGGCCAGGCGCTGCGTGCCGATGTCTTTTCCAAGGTCCACGACCTCGCGCTGGCGCGGGCCCAGGGTTTCAGCATCGGCTCCCTCATCACCCGCTGCACGAATGACGTGCTGCAAGTGCAAACCATGCTGACCCTGATGCTGACCATGATCGTCATCGCCCCGATCATGGGGGTGGGCGGCGCCATCATGGCCTTGCGTCAGGATGTGCAGTTGTCCAAGCTCTTGCTGATCGCGGTGCCGATCCTCGCGCTGATCATCGGCTTCCTGACCTTGCGCGCGACACCACTGTTCCAGCGGATGCAGAAGCAACTCGATGGGGTCAACACGATCCTGCGCGAGCAGATCGACGGCATTCGGGTCATTCGCGCCTATTTGCAGGAAGCGCGCGAAGGCCAGCGCTTCGGGGCAGCCAACACCGAACTGACCGACACCGCGCTCCATGCAGGGCGGCTGATGGCGACGATCAGCCCTGCGTTGACCACCGTCATGCAACTGGCCTCTGTCGCCCTGGTGGGGGCAGGTGCGAGCCGGATCGTCTCTGGCGACCTGCAAATCGGCGCGCTGATCGCCTTTCTTTCCTACATCTCGCTGATCCTGATCTCCGTGATGATGTTGGGCATGCTGATCGTGCTCCTGCCGCGCGCGTTGGTCAGCGCCAGGCGGATCAGCGAACTCCTGCAGAGCCCTATCACGGTGGGGCCGCCCGCCCATCCGCAGGCGCTGCCAGACAAAGGGGCCGGGCTGCCTTTGCGCTTCGAGGCGGTCAGTTTTGGCTATCCGGGGGCGCAAGCCCTGGTCCTCGAGAACATCGATTTCGCGCTGGCTCCCGGGGAAGTGCTTGGCATCATCGGCGCCACCGGCTCGGGCAAAACCACCATCGTCAACCTCATCGCCCGGCTGGACGATCCGAGCACGGGCCGCGTGTTGCTCGGCGGCGTCGACCTCCGGCAGATCGCGCCCGAGGCGCTGAACGGGCGGATCGGCTACGTCCCGCAAAAGACCTATCTGTTCTCGGGCACCGTGGCGGACAGCTTGCGGCTCGGCAATCCGCAGGCTGACGATGCCGCGCTCTGGCGCGCCCTTGAGGTTGCGCAGGCTGCCGACTTCATCCGCGCGCTGCCCGAGCAACTGGCGGCGCCCGTGGCCCAGGGCGGGACGAATTTTTCCGGTGGGCAGCGGCAGCGGCTCGCCATCGCCAGGGCGCTTGTCTGCGACGCCGATCTCTACCTCTTCGACGACAGCTTCTCGGCGCTCGATCAGGCCACCGATGCGCGGCTGCGGGCCGCGCTTCGCCGCGCGACCGCGCATGCGGCCACGGTGACTGTCAGCCAGCGTGTGGCGTCGATCCAGGATGCCGACCGCATCCTCGTGCTGGATCGCGGCAAGATCGTCGGGTTGGGGCCGCATGCGGCCTTGCTGGCCGCTTGCCCGGTCTACGCCGACATCGTGCGTTCACAGCAGGCTGTGGCGGAAGGTGCGGCATGAACAAGATCGGCAACCCAGGCGCCGCGTTGGGCGGCGAAAAGCCGAAAGACACCCGCAAGACGGCACTCGCGATCTGGCAGGCGCTGGGCGCCAGCCGGCGGGTGCTCATCGTCACGGTGTTGCTGAGCATCGGCAGCGTGGTGGCCAGCACGATCGGGCCATGGCAGCTCGGCAAGGCCACGGATCTGCTGGTCAGCGAGGGCTTCAGCATGGCCGCGCTGGTGCGCCAGTTGCTGATCGTCGCGGTCATCTATCTGGTCGCCTCCTTGCTCAACCTGGCGCAGGCCTGGCTGGTCAACGAGCTGGTGCAGAAGCTGGGCCGCGATTTGCGGGGCCGGGCGCAGGCGAAGCTGTCGCGTGTGCCCTTGAGCTGGTTCGACGCGCAGCTGCGTGGCGAGGTGTTGTCGCGCTTCACCAATGACATCGACAACGTGATCCAGAACCTGCAGCAGGTCGCCAGCCAGGTGCTGCTGATGCTGCTGACGATCCTCGGCGTTCTGGCGATGATGTTCGTGCTCTCTGTGCCGCTGGCCATCGTCTCGATCACGGCGATCGTCATCTCGCTGGTGCTGACGCGGCTGCTCACGCGCGCATCCGGGCCGCAGTTCGCCGCCCAGTGGCGCGAGACGGGGCGTTTGAACGCGACGGTGGAAGAGAGCTTCACCAGCCAGACCTTGATCCGGGTGTTCGGCGCGCGCAGCCGCATCGAGGCGCGCTTCGCCGAGCAGAACGCGGCGCTAACGAAGGCCAGCCAAAGCGCGCAGATCCTGGCCAGCCTGATCCAGCCCGTCACCATGTTCGTGACCAACCTCGCCTATGTCGCGGTGGTGGTCGCGGGCGCCTTCCGCGTGCTGGCCGGCGGGCTGTCGCTGGGCGAGCTGCAGGCCTTCATCCAGTACATCCGGCAAATCGGGCAGCCCGTCTCACAGTTGGGCAGCATGGTGGCGCAGGTCCAGTCTGCGTTGGCTTCGGCGGAGCGGGTCTTCGAGTTGCTCGACGCGCCGGAGTTGGCCTTGGACGACGCCGGTGAAGGGCGGGCGAAGCTCGCGGTCACCGGCCATGTCGCTTTCGAGCACGTCCGCTTCCGCTATCAAGCGGATCGGCCCTTGTTCGAGGACGTGAGCCTCGAGGCCCAGCCCGGCCAGACGATCGCCATCGTGGGCCCGACAGGCGCTGGCAAGACCACGCTGGTCAACCTGCTGATGCGGTTCTACGAGATCGACGCGGGCACGATCCGCCTCGACGGCACCGACATCCGGGAACTCCCACGCTCGGCGCTGCGCAGCGTGATCGCCATGGTGCTGCAAGACACCTGGCTTTTCACCGGCACGGTCCACGACAACCTGGCCTATGGCCGCCCCCAGAGCAGCCGCGAAGACGTGATCGCCGCCGCACGACGCTGCCATGTCGATGATTTCGTGCGGACGCTGCCAAAGGGTTACGACACGGTGCTGGAGAACGCGGGTGCCGCGCTGTCACAGGGCCAGCGCCAGCTGATGACGATCGCCCGCGCCTTCCTGCTGGACACGCCCATCCTGATCCTTGACGAGGCGACGAGTTCGGTCGACACCCGCACCGAGATGCTGATTCAGCAGGCGATGTCCGAGCTGCGTCAGGGCCGCACGAGCTTCGTGATCGCGCATAGACTCTCCACCATCCGCGATGCGGACCTGATCGTCTACATGGAGGCGGGCAACGTGCGCGAGACAGGTACCCACGACGCGTTGATGGCACGGAAGGGCGGCTACTGGGCCCTGCAGCGTGGTGGAAACGTGGCCCCCACGGCATGACCTTCGCTGGTGCGCGTCTCAAGCTGTTGATTTCCATCCCGAAGTGACCCACTAACCCTGGCGGGTCCAGATTGCATGGAACTCAACACCCTCTAAGCGCTTGTTAGGGATGCGCTTATATGGGCGCCCCCCGGATTGCAAGAACTCGTGTGTGTGACGATTCAGGAGGCAGGGCTGCAGTCTTATATCCAGCCTGTTGTGCAGGCTGATATGCCTGCTGGCCCTGATGATTTTCGCTGACGAGGTTCCCCATCTGATCGATGCCGGAACGGGTTTGCAGGCTTCTGCGCGCCGCGCGCCGTGGTGCGGCGGATGTGCCAGTCGAAGATGCGGCCGTAGACGCCGACCTTCTTGCGGATGGTGCCGGGCGAGTTGTTCGCCACCATCTTGAGGTTCTTCACGAAGGCGTCGACCCACTCGGCAGTGATGCTCGAGACGCGCACGCCCAGGAAGTCGCCCATGGTCGCGCTGAGCATCTCCGCGTCAAACGGCGTGACCGGGCCCAGCTTCTCGTATGAGCGCACCACCTCCACTACGAGCGGATCTTGCGTCGCCGGCGCGTCCGGCTGAATGCCGCGCGGCACGATGCCGCGCTTCAGATGGGACTTGAGCGTGTCGCGGTACTCCTCGGCCTCGGCTTCGCTCTCGAAGGTGGAGAAGTAGGGCCGATCGAGCAGCCTGTGCTTGATGCGGAGCTGGAAGCGGCCGTCTCGCTCTTGAATGTTCTGCGCCACGGCGACAAAGCATACGAGAAAGGGCGGGTAGCACGGCTACCTTTTTGGGGAGCGGGGAGGCGTTTTGGAGCGCTTTGAGACGCTATCGATTTGCCGGCGTTTGGAGAAAACGTAATGAAATCAATGGCTTAGATGGCCCGGAGGGGATCGAACGTCGAACCGAAAGCCTCGTGCAGGCTGTGGCCGGGTGAGGAGAATCAATCATTGTTCCCCTTTCTGTTCCCCCGCTTTGATCAGGCCAGATGGCGCCTCCCTTGATCGACCAAGTCAATGTGGCGTTGCTCTCTTGCGAACAAAATATGGGTCTATCCCGGAGGTACTGTTGCGCACGTGAGGCCTGCAAAGTTGCCACCGAACGAGGGTGGCGAGCCGGCCACGGCCGGTGCTTCAAGCGGCTCGATCGCCGCTGCGGGAGGCGAGCCGTTCGCGGGGCGGGCGTCATGAAACCATGCTGGAAGAATGTCGCCGTTTGTGCGCTAGGCCGTACGCAGTGCAACTGATGTGCCTTGGGCCGGCGTTGACACGGCGCAGGCCAGCGCCGACGCGGCGCCCGCGGCGATAGGACCCATCACTGTTTTCTTCACGGCTCGTTCTTTCTCGAAGAAGTGGGTAGTAAACGACCGTTTAGGTCCGGGCATCGTGCTGCGCGACCGAGACCTTCCCGAGCCAGTCGCCCACGACCAGCCCCTCCTTCAAGGTCGTCGCAATACTGACCTTCACGCCGAATTCGTAGGGGGTTCGGGCCTTGCCCTTGCTGTGATGCATTCGACCTCGGGAGCATGCAGCGCGTAGAGCTTGTTCTTGTCCTTCGTGCGCTGGGCGAGGATGCGGCCCGTGCGCGCCAGCAGGTCGCCGACCTTCGCCTTTGACTGTTCGGGCAAGCGCTGCACGCGACCTACGCGCGTGAGGCTGCTCGGGTCGATGGGCGCGTCGGTCGGCAGGTACAACTCGTCGCAGAAGTATTGCCGATAGGGATGTCGACCCAGGTGCTGACCATGGCTTCGTCGGAAGCGTCGAAGGCGTGCTGCAGGTACAGCAGGCCGGCGAGCAGGCGAGGAGGCAATGCGGGTCGGTCACGGCGGGCGCCGACGGTCCGCTCGATCTCGTCCCAGTCGATCAGGCCGGCCTGGCACACCAGCGGATGGCGCACGTTGATCAACTCGTCGAGCCGGGAGACGAACAGCTCGTCGGACTCGGGCGTTACGGGCTTGGGTCCCATTGTTCAAACTTCGTCGGAATTTGCAAGCAAACTGCGGTCTACAACGATCTACCGTGCAAGTCGTGCGCCAGGGAAAGATCGAAAATCTCAAAAAAGACAATGACTTGCGCGTTGTTCAGGGGCTATTTACCTATTCATTGGTGATGTTTCCTGCGCGCAGCATACCGAGCAAACCTTTGAAGTTACACTGGCCCAAAAAATAGTCATGACATGAATACCAGAATTCGCTCGTTCGTAGTGCCCGTTGTTGGCGTCTTATTTACAGTCATCTATCTGCTTGACGTTGAATATGTCTCGTCAATGCGTGGGCTTGATCTGTCTTGGCACGTGATGTTGGGCTATGCCTATGAAAACAAGCTTCAACACGGGACTCAAATAATTTTCAACTATGGCCCCCTCTCGTTCATCGAGTCCGCGGTGTATTTCGAACGTACACATTCCGAAAAAATGGCCTACCGGGCCACCTATCTGCTGATTCTCGGACTAGGGGTGTTCACCGTGTTTCAAATAAGGAGCCCATTGAGGTTGCTGGCATGGTGTGGTCTAACCGTGCTTTTGCTTTTGCTTAGGGACGTGTATTTGCTACTGCCAGCTTTATTGCTTTGCCATCAAGAATGTCGCAGGCAGCCCGGGAACATCACGCAGCTCGCTCTTTCAGTTCTGCTCGCGTTCGGGGCGGCGTTCGCATGCTTGGTCAAGTCGAACGCAGTCTTTTTTTCGGTGCCCGCCATTGTGCTCGCGAGCCTGTACCGCTTTTCAATACGAGACTACCGTCCAGTCGTTCCCTTCTGTTTTGTGTTGTCCGTATTTCTGCTGTTCTGGTTGTCGGGCCAGGAAGTCTCGAATTTTTTCGAATTCCTGGACGGATACATTGATGTTTCACGCGCGTACAACGAGGATATGGGCCTCCCAGCACCGTTGGTACTGCATATCGCATTTTTTATTGGCGCAGCCATCGTCGCCACCACTCTGCGCTTCCACAACCGTCTCAGCATGGTACTCGGAGTGCTGACCCTCGGATACTTATTGGTGGCCTATAAGATGGGGTTTATTCGTCACGGCGAGCACCCTGAAGCGGCATTTCTCGCATTGGCGTTTATAAGCACAGTCCAGCTCTGGAGTCCAGGCGGCAACTTCCGCGATGGCAACCACCGCCGTTTGGTTGCCGCTGTGGCGTTTGCGGCAGCTTCGTTTGTCGCATCAAGTGCGCTGCTAGCGTCGTTGCTGCCGCATGGAGATGCCTTCAAAGGATATGCCAGTGTTCTACAGCACCGAATCCGCTATGTGCTTGATTCTAAATTTAGGGGGGGATCCTCCGTCGAGGCACAACGTCGATACAACGTGGCGCTTACTCAAGCACGCGCCGCAATTCCCTTCGACGCTACTGAAGCTCCCATCGACATATTTCCGTTCGAATTCAGTTTGGCCTATGCCTCAGAGATGCCAATAGCAACCCGGCCAGCATTTCAGTCCTATTTCGCAACCAGCCGCCACATGACGGAGCGAAATGAACGCTTTCTGTACAGCCGGCAGGCGCCGAGGTCGGTGATCTTTGGTGTTTCTCCGATTGATGGTCGCTACGCGGCGCTGGAAGACCCGCTCGCACTGGGCGCATATAGGCGGTTGTATCAAGTTGAGAGGCACTCGTCGGATGCCATATTGCTAAAGCGCCGCGCCGCGCCGCTAGCTCAATCTCAGATATGCCGTAATTCCCAGCTTAGGTTCAATCAGCTGCTTGCGATTCCCTCCGTGGACCCGGATCAAGCAGTGTGGTCGGAAGTCACGGTTGTGCAAAGCTGGCTAGGGCAACTCCTGAGCATGCTAATCGGTCACCCTGTTGTTCATATGACGGTTGCTACATCAGAGAGCAGTAGAGATTACCGGTACCTTCGCGAGGCGGGACAGGTCGGGTTCTTGTTGTCACCGGCGCTTGCCTCAACCGAAGCGGCTACGCATTTTTTCAATGGCACGAGCCGCCCCGAAGATGGAGTCCGTAGTTTTTCGATCCACCAGCCAAGCGGCCCATTGCCTTGGTTCGATGAGACGATATCGGTAAAGCTCTGCGTGCTTTCTTGGGGCGCAGGCGAATGAGTTTGCATGTCGACATGCGTGTCCGCCACAAGCAAGGACAACCGGATGCCATCGGCGCACAAGGTGTTGCTGTGAGACTCCACCCCATGAACGGCTGCGGCCGCCTGGCGCTCGTTCAAGACGATCGGCTGGTTGTAGAACAGGCCGTACGAGCCCATGACGTGGGAATAGACCCAAACCGCAGGCGTGCGCCGGCGGGGATCGAGCCGTGCGTTGTATAGGTGCCTGGACGCGTCCAGCAACATCATGTCCGCCGACGCTTTGTCCCCCTTGCCTCAAAGGTTTGCGATCGGATGCTGCCGCTGGAATGCGACGAGGCGTTCGTTCGCTCGGCGCAGCCGACCATGGCCTTCCAGAGACCGCATGGTGCGTAAGCACGCGGCGAATACATCTTGACGATGACCGCAGCGTGCGGCGGCCGGCGCAAGCAGGCCGTCAGCGTTGCTGCCAGCGATGCGGCAGCAGTTCGTCGATGCGGCTATGCGGCTGCTTCGGCAGACGTAGGAACACGTTCTTCAGTTGGGCGTACGGGGGGCGTGCCCATTGAGCTTCGCTGACTGGCTCAAGCTCATGACGGCCGCGGCGCGTTGACCGGCACGCAAGCTCCCAGCGAACAGCCAGTTCTCCCTCTGCCCACGGCAATAGGGCGGATCTGTTGCTTCACCTAGTGCAGTGCGCATGAATTTCTAGATCTTATTTTCGTCGGCATACTCGAATCCGTCAGGAGGCTGAGGCGATGCGAGTTGCCAAGACGATCGAGTTGGAGGAGAACACCGTGCGAGAACTCCGTGGGCTTGCCAGACGCCGAACGGCGGTATCGATGCGCTGCGCAAGGACGCCCCGCGCAGTGGCCGGCCGGCCACGATCACGGCGGAGATGGAGTCGCGCATCGTGCACGCCACGCTGCACGACAAGCCGGTCAACGCCACGCACTGGAGCACCCGCACGCTGGCCGAGCACCTGAGCCTGCATCTGGTGGTGGACAACTACGTCACGCACAGCCACCCTGAGGTGCAGAAGTGGCTGGCCAGCCACCCGCGCTTCGTCATGCACTTCACGCCGACGAGCGCGTCGTGGCTGAACATGGTCGAGCGCTTCTTCCGCGACATCACCGACAAGCGCATCCGGCGCGACAGCTTCACCAGCGTGGCCGAACTGGAACTGGCCATCGACCTGTACGTGGCCTATCACAACATGGATCCCAAGCCGTTCATCTGGACCGCCAGTGCAAAGGACATCTTGGCCAAGGTCTCCCGGGCAAAGCAGCCTTGGCGGCATACGCAGGATAAGTACACAACGGAGCGGCGCACTGCACTAGAACGTCCACGCCACATGGGCGCGCACGCTGTGTTCCCGCAGCCCGTCGCCGAGCTGCGCGCCATAGGACACGCCGAGCGTCAACTGCCGCTGTAGGCGGATGTCGACACTGGCTTCGACCACTGCCGCGTCGCGCGCCAGCGGCGCGCCCGCGACCGCAAAGCCGCTGCCGCCGACGAAGGCCAGCTTCGCGCTTGGCGTCCTGTCGCCGGAGGCATGGCGCCAGCCCAGCGTGCCATGCAGCGTGGCGTCGGCAGCACCGAGCGCCAGCAGGGTGCTGCCGCGCATGCCCAGCGTGCCGAACGTGATGTCGTCGTTCTCCGACGCACCGTGCAGGGCGGCGGCACCGCTGCGTTCAACAAAAGCTTCGCTGCGCACGTTCACGTGTGCCAGGTTAGCGAAGGGCTCGAGCGATGCCTGCGGCAGGTCGAAGCGCCAGCCCAGTTCGGCGAAGGCCTGTGCAGTCTTCGCGCGGCGATCGGCGGTGGCCGTGTCCGAGAAGCCGGTGAAGTCGATGCTGCGCTGCGTGTCGGCATCACTCCACCCATAGGCGGCGCCCGTGCGCAGCGACAGGGCGCCCCATCGACGGCCACCGTACAAGCCCACTTGGTAGTCATCGCTGCGGGCCGATGCTGCGCGGTCGTCGAGGTTCAGCCGGCTCTGGCTGGCGCCTCCCATGACGCCGACGCGCCAGTCAGGCCCCACGCGGGTGTCTGCCCCGATGATCACGCCGCCGCTCTGGCGGTCTGTGCGGGCGGCGTTGCCGTCGCTGCTGTCGTCACCCCAGGCGCCATAGGCCCGGCCCCAGGTTGCGCCCTCGACACCGCCGCGCGATGCCAGGTCGGTGGGGGCTGCGACGCTGTCGGTGGCCTGGCGCAGACGGTCGATGCCGGCATCCCGGACAAGACGGCTGTTCTGCATGACCGCGCCTTTCCACGATGCATAGAGCTCGCCCGACAACCGATCGAAGGCGTTGCGCGCCGTCGGTGCATCGAGCTGGACGACTGCGTTGTAGAGCGTGCCGGCACCGAGCGCCTCCACCGCCCCTGCGGTCGACTTCTGATTGCGCGTGACCGCGACGGTCGGGAACGCCGTTGAGTTGCGCGGCAGCGTGAGCACCACGTTGCCGTCGGCGCCGAAGTTCAAGGTCGGCTGCAGGAACGCGAAGTTGGTCGAGACGTCGCCGAAGCTGCCGACCACCCCTTTGCCGGACGTCAGGATGGTGTACGTCGTCGAGGGATTCCAGTTGCCGTCGGCCGTCACTACCACCAGTGAAGCGCTGTTCAGCGTGATTGAGCCGGTTGCCGCGATGCGGTCGCTGTTGCCGGCTGCGTCGGCCTCGACGACGTAGCGCGACCCGGCCGAGAAGGTGAAGTCGCCGGCGACGTTGAGGGTACCGATCGAATTGCCGGGCGCAACCGTCGCGCCGGCCAGCAGCGTCGTGTTGCCGACGGTGCCGATACCCTGCAGCGTGGCGCCGCTCGCCACGGTGAGCGCGCCGCCGAGGCGCCCGTTGACCGACAGCGTGCCGGTGCTTAGGGTCGTCTGGCCGCTGAAGGCGGAGCCGTCGCCGGTGTAGCGCAGCAAGCCGCTGCCAAGCTTGGCGATGGCGCCGCTGCCCGAGAGCGATGCCGCGAGCGTGGTGGTGTCATTGGTATTGACGACGAGCTTGCCGGTTCCCGCACCGAATCGGATCGACCCCGCATCGACCGTGCCTGCCGCTTCAGCGGCGGCACCCTCGGCGGCGCCGATGTTCAGCACGCCGACGGAGCCGGCGCTTTGAGCGATGGCGATTTCGCTGGCGGCGACCGTGCCACCATTGCCCACGGTAAGGCTGCCCTCGCCGCTGGCGCCGACCGTCAGCTTGCCGCTGTTGCGCCAAGTCGAACCCGCACCGCTGACAACGGCCGTGCCGGTGGAGCCGGCCTCGTTCCCGATGAGGCCGCGGCCAGCGTTCAGCGTCGCGCCGCTTTCGACGCGCAATTCACCCTGGCCGAAGCGGCCCACATTGAAGTCGCCGCTGGTCGTGACGCTCGCGCCCGCGCCGCTCACGCGCAACGTGCCTCTCGAGCCTGCCAGGTCGCCCAGGATGCCTTGCACGCTGCGCAACGTGGCGCCGTCAGTCACGGTCACCGTGCCGGCCGCCCCGGTGTTGTGGCCGATGAAGAAGTCGCCGCTGTTGACCCACGTCGAGCCGGCGCCGGTGAGCGTCGCGCTGCTGGTCGAACCGGCTTCGGTGCCGACGTAGCCGTCCACACTCCTCAGCGAGCCTCCGTTCGAGACGCTCAACGTACCGTTGCCGACGTTGCCGATGAAGACATGACCGCTATTGTTCCAGGCGCTGCCGGCGCCGCTGATGGTGACGCTGCCGGTGCTGCCGGCTTCACGTCCGACCAGGCCGCCGGTGGCGTTGACCACGCCGCCGCCGGTGATGCTCAGCGTGCCGGTGGCCAGATTGCCGACCGTCAGCCGGTCGCTCAGTTGCCAGGTCGCGCCGCCCTCGACGATGGCCGTGCCATGGGCGGTGCCCACATCGCCCAGCATCGCAGTGGTGCTCTCGACCCGCGCGCCGTTGTCGATGTGCAGCGTGCCGGTGCCACCGTTGCTTCCCGGGTCGATGCGGTCCCCGCCGATCAGCAAAGCGCCGGTCGACCACTGCGAGCCGCTGCCCGTCACCGTCGCGGTGCTGTCCGAGGTGGCCTGGCGGCCGATCACGGCACCGACACTGTCGACCGATGCTCCACCAGAGACCGTCAACGAACCACTGCCCACGATGCCGATGAAAAGCTGGTCGCTGTTGGACCAGCGGCTGCCCGTGTCTGACACCGTGACGCTGCTTGCCGTTCCGTTCGCGCCAGCGCCGATCACCCCGACCGCATTGCTGACCTGTGCACCGCCCGAGATGCCGAGGCTCCCGGAGCCGGCCCGGCCCACCGTGAGGTTGCCGCCGTTGGTCCAGGTGCCGCCGCGGATGGTGCTGGTGCCGTTGGAGCCGACGCCGTCGCCCAGCACGGCGCCCTGGGTCGTGAGCGTGCCCAGGGAGTCGAGCGTGCCGCTGCCGCCGTAGCCCACGAAGAGGGTGCCACTGGTTGCCAAGCTGGCACCGCTGCCGACCGCCGCGTTGCCCAGCGTGCCGACCGAGCCGCCGACGTACAGGGTGCCCACCGTCACGCTGGCGCTGTCGTTCACATTCAGGGTGCCCGTGCCGAGGTTGCCGACGTACAGGTCGCCGGTGTTGATCCACTGGCCTGTGCCAGACACGGTGGCCGTGCCCACGGCACCGGCACTGTTGGCCAGGCTGGCGACGCCACTTGTCAGAGTGCCGGTGACGAACAAGCTGCCTTGCGAGCTCGGCGGGGCGGCGACATAGACGCCGTCGACGGTCACGGTCCCGCTGACGGTCGCCACGGCGCCGGGACCGTAGATCGACGCGGTGTCACCAGCGGTCGGTGGCCGACCGGAGCAGCACCAGTTGGCGTTGTTCGACCAGTCGCCGGTGTTGGTGTTGTACCAACTGATTCCGTCAGCCTGGGCGACACGCGGTGCTCCCAGCACGGCCAGGGCCAGCGCGATAGCGCTCAACGCGGGGGTCTTGCCGGTAGGGCTGGGCCGGTGGGCTAGGCGGGCACGAGCATGCATTTGTTACAACTGTTCCTCATGAAAAACATATTGTTTCATTTACGACTCGCGCAGGTCAAGTTGCGGCGAATTTCCCCACCCCGTTCGCCAGGAGCCGCTTTGGCGGCGGCCGCCAGATAAGTACAGAACAGAGCGGCGCCCCGCACTAGTTGTTGTCTGTAAGCAATTTGCCGTCGTCCAGGTAGCGCGTCAGCGCAGCCCAGTGTTTCAGGATGTAGTTCAGTGCTTTGGCTGCCCTGAACCCTCCGAGACCTTGAGCCGCTGCGCAATCATCCAGGCATGCAGTGCCTCAGCGATAGGCCGACCCCGCACTTGGCGGATGCGACGCCGCTCATCTGCGTCCAGGTCCTTCACCTCGCGCAGTTGTTCTGCATCGAGGTCCGTTAGTTTTTCGGCATCAGCCGCACCGTGTGGCCCATGCTCTGCAGCTTGCGACGCCAGTGGTGCGCGCTTCCGCAAGCCTCCATGCCGATCAGTCAAGGCGGCAGATTGACGAAGAACGCGGCCATCTGGTCGCGGCGCAGCTGCTTTATCAGAGCCGCCTTGCCATGTTCGTCGATGCCGTGGACCTGGAATACGTTCTTCGCCAGCTCGATGCCAACAGCAGTGATCTTCATGGTGGACGTCCTTTCGATGCAGATAGTTGTGCCACTTCCACTGTGGCACGTTGGTGCCGTTAAGGGTGAGGGCGTCCATCCCATTGCTTATGGTTGGGCATCATGCAGCGCGAGTTGATGCGCTGGCGCACCAGTCGCCAGCGTAGCGCCACTCGGGGCGGTGTTTCAAATGGACAAACGGTGAAACAGGGCAGACGGAAGAGACCGGACGACCAGCATGATCCAGCGCCATTTCGCCGGCGCGTACACCACGCGCTGGCCGCGCCTCATGCCTTGAACGATGGCTTCGGCGACACTGGCGGGGTCCGCTAGCGCCGGTGGGCGCGGCTCCATCCGTGCCGTCATCGGCGTGTCGGTGGGGCCCGGCTTGATCAGCACCACCTTCACAGCCCCGGCCTTGGCCATGCGGTGTTGCAGGCCTTCTGCATAGCGCTCCACCAGGCCTTTGGCGGCCCCGTAGATGTAGTTGGACTGGCGCCCGCGGTCACCCGCGACCGAGCCGATGATGCCCAGTGTGCCTTGGCCGGCGCGCTCCATCAGCCCGGCAAAAGCCTCCGCGAACAGCACGGGAGAGATGGCGTTGATGCGAAGCGAAGCCTCTGCCTGCGACAGGTCCTGCTGACAAGCCGCTTGGTCTAACAGGGCGCCATGGGCGATCAGCACCCGATCGGGTGCACCCAGGGCGCTCACCTTGTTCACCAGCCGGTGGATGGATGCCGCCGAATCAAAGTCGCCCACCAGCACGTCGATGCGGGACAGAGGGCTGCGGATGCGCAGGTCTTCAGCGACCGCATCGAGGCGCTCCCGGTCCCGGCCCAGCAGCACCACGCTGGCGGATTGCCGATGAAGCCAGGCGCGGGCGCAATGTACGGCGATGGTGGAAGTGGCACCCACGATGACGATGAAGGGCAGTGGCTGGTTCACGGTGTCAGCGTCCCATGGTGCGCCTGGAAAACGCCGAGCTGATACCCGGGTCGCGGTGGCGCAGAAAGATCGGCAGGAGGGGGTAGCTGGCCTCGAAAAGGTCGCGCGGCATGCGCGCATCCTTGGCAGGATACAGCCGTCCACCGGCTTGCTGCACGATGGCGTCGAGACGCTCGAATAACGTTAGGGTGGTGGCACCACGGTTGGGAAAGTCCAGCGCTAGAGTCACCCCGGGCTGAACGAAGCTGAGCATGCCGCCGGGCGCGCGGTCGCCGAAGGTCTTGAGCACGCTCAGGCACGACGCTTCCCCGCCGCGGCGGATGTCGCCCAGCATGGCTTGCAGCGCATCTTGCGCCACCTGGCGCGGGACCACGCACTGGTACTGATAGAAGCCTGCCGAACCGTAAAGCCGATTCCAGTCCAAACAGGCGTCGAGCGGGTTAAAGAACGCGTCGCGATGGACCAACCGTTTCGCACGCCGCCGGTTCAGGTGGAAATGCGCGGCGTTGAAGGCTCGCACGGTGTGGCGGTTGACCAGCGAGAAGGGTGGGTGAAAAGGCAACCGGCGGGGCGCATGGGGCGGGGGCGCTTTCCGCTCCCCGGATGCCGGGTTGGCTCGCCTGAAGATGCCGCGCGCCGAGCGTCCTGAGAGGCTGTCGATCCAGGCCACGGTGTGCTCCCAGAAATGCACGGATGCATCGGCCAGCGACAGGAATTCCCCGATGCCCTCGAACCGGATGTGCTCGGTTTCCAGCCACAGCCCGTGCACGCGCTGCAGCGCCAGCGTCGCGTGCGTGATCACACCGGTCAATCCCAGTCCGCCCACAGTGGCCGCGAACCGCTCGGGTTCCAGGTCGGGTCCGCAGTCCTGCAATTGCCCATCGGTACGCAGGAGCCGCAGGCTCTGCACGTGGTCGCCAAATGTTCCCTGCACATGCTGATTCTTGCCGTGCACGTCGTTGGCAATGGCGCCACCCACGGTCACGAACTGTGTGCCGGGCAACACCGGCAGGGTCCACCCGCGCGGTACGAACAGGCGCTGGATGTCGCGCAGGAGCACGCCGGCCTCGCAGGTCAGCAGCCCGGTGGCCGGGTTCCAGTCCACCAGCCGGTCCTGGTGCGTGGTGGTCCACAGGGTGCCGCCTGGGTTGAGACATACATCGCCGTAGCTTCTGCCCATGCCGTGGGCCAGGCCCTGGTGGCCGGCGGGCATCGGCAGCACACGCAGCGGATGGTTCACCAGTGCCACTACTTGATGGTCTTGCGTTGGCAGCCGGCCCCAGGACGACACATGGTTCATGGAAACGTCCAGCTGCCCAGCACCAGTGCCATGCCGAACAGCGCCGCTGCCACCAGGCTTGCCTTGTCGCGGAACGCAAAGACCAGCGGGTCGTCGTGCATCTCGCCCCGCGACGCGCGCAGCCATATCCAGCTGATCCAGAACAGCACCACCGGGACGGTGCCCCACACCAGCTCTGGCGTGGCGTACAGACGGACCACCGTTTCGCTGTTGAGGTAGAGCCCCAGCACCAGCACGGCGCAGTAGCCGGCAGCCACGCCGAACAGCTGGATGGATGCTGCGTCTGCAGCGACGTAGCCACGTCCGTGCAGCTTGCTGTCCGCAGCCGCCTCGGGCAACAGCAGTTCGGCATAGCGCTTCACGAAGGCCAGCGAGAGGAACAAAAATCCCGAGAACGCCAGCAACCAGAACGACAGTTCCACGTCGACGGCCGCTGCACCCGCGACCACCCGCATCATGTAGAGACCGGCCAGGATGAGACAGTCGACCACGGCCAGCCGCTTGAGCCAGCAGGAATAGAGCCAGGTCAGTGCCAGGTAGCCGCACAACCAGACCATGAAGGCCGGTCCCACGGACCATGCCAGTGCCAGGGCGGCCAGTGCCAGCAAGGGCATGAGCAGCACCCCCTGGCCGATCGACAGGGCGCCCGAAGCAAAAGGGCGATCGCGTTTTCGCGGATGCCGGCGGTCGTGCTCCAGGTCCAGCAGATCGTTGGCGATGTACACGGAAGAGGCGCACAGGCTGAATGCTGCGAAAGCCAGTGCCAGTCGCATCCAGGCCTGCAGGTCGTCGATCTGGTGAGCCGCTACCAGCGCCACGAACAGCAGCAGGTTCTTGGTCCAGTGGTGTACCCGCAGCGCACCCCACCAACTGCTCAGGCTGGTCCGCCTGGGGCTGAGCACCTGCGCAATGTGTCCGGCCTCCTGCGCTCGGTCGATGGTGGCTTGTGTGGCGTTGGTCACGATGCCCTGGCGTGCCGCGCTCCAGACTGGCAGGTCGGCCATGGCGTCACCCACGTAGTCGAAGCCTTGGGATCCGAAGCGCTGGACCAGTGCCCGCGCCTTGTGTTCGCCCTTGAGGTTCAACCCGCCGTCGCTGGCGAGCACCTCGTCGAACAGCTGGCAGTGCGCCGCCACATCGCAGGCGATGGTGCGGTCCGACGCTGTGCAAAGCACCAGCTGTCGGCCGCCCTGGCGCTGCGCGTGCAGCCAGCTGAGCAGCGTCTGGTCGTAGGGCAGCAGGCTCGTGTCCAACCGGGTGCGCTGGGCGATCTGCTGCTTGGAGAACGCCTTGCCGCGCATCATCCACAGGGGGATGCGCAGCGCGGCCAGGGGGGCCTGCCGACACAGCCGCAGCGTGGATTCGTGGAGCATGTCGGTGTGGACCAGGGTGCCATCGAGGTCGACCACAAGCGGTGGTGGCGTGTTGTCAACCACCGGTGGTGCAACTGGGGCAGATGGGAACAACAGGACTCCAGTGGAACGGATGCGGGAACCCGGGCGCCTGGGCGACCGATGGCTGTGGCGTAGGGGATTGTAAGCAGCGGCCTCCCTGCATTGCCCTGGCCCGTATGGTTCTGCCGGCGTGCGATGGACGGCGATGTCGTGCGCGGCTCCATGTATATTTCGCACGATCATCGGTTGATGGGCCGCATCCTTGGGAGCGCATGAACATACACCAGGCAGAGATCCAGCTGGCGGGGGCAAGGCATCTGCGGTGGTTGCCGGACGGTGTCGTGGTTTCCGACGACGGCTTGTTGATCTCCGGTTGGGCCCTTTCGGTCTGGGATCGCCAGGACCGGGTGCGCTTCCTGGTCAATGGTGTCGCCTTCGACAAGCTCGACTGGCCGCTGGATTCTTCGTACCTGACGGCGACGTTTCCCGACATTCCCCATGCGTCGCTGTCCCGGTTCTTTGCCTGGCACCCGCGAACCCCCGACCGTAACCTGTTCCCGGACGGCTTTGCGCGCTTCAATGTGACCGGTCCGCTGGGCGAGCACCGGCTGTCGTACCGCACGGCCTGGTACCTTGCAGACCCCGCCAGCGAAGTCGGCATGCCTACGCCCGAGCAGATTGAACGGGTGATTGGCAAGCCGGACGAACAGGCCTACCGGCTCGGCGGCGCCACCATCGTCAAGCGGGTGGAGCAACTGCTGCTGGAGCGTTTTGACCGCCCGCTGGCTTCCTTTGAGTCGATCCTCGACTGGGGTTGCGGTGCCGGGCGGCTTTGCCGCTACCTCACTGCGCGGTCGTCAGCGGTCACCGGCATCGACATCGACCCGGACAACGTGGCCGCGTGTGCGTACCTGCTGCCGAAGGCCCGTTTCCTGCAGGTGGACCTGATGCCGCCCACGCCCTTCCCGGCGGCGGCGTTCGACCTGGTGGTGGGCCTGTCGGTGCTCACCCACCTGGACGAACCCGTGCAGGACGCCTGGCTGGCCGAGTTGCAGCGCATCACGCGCCCGCAAGCTTTGCTGCTGCTGTCGGTGCAGGGCCTGGCCCAGATGTCGCTGTATAGGGCACCGCCTGAAATGGCGCTGGCCGCGCACGAAAAGGGCATTCTGGACAACGGTGCCAATGCCCAGCTCACCGATGTGCTGGCAGACCAGACCTACTACCGCGACGTGATGCATTCGCGCGACTACATCCTGACCCATTGGGCGAAATGGTTCGACGTGCTCGACATCATCGAAGGCATGGCCGGCAACCAGGACCTGGTGCTGCTTCGCCGCCGCACAGACTGAAAGGAACCGGCATGCACCCGAGCGCCATGCACAACGGTGCCCTGTTTTTCGAGAGCTACCTGGCCAGCCAGCCGCGGGCCACGGTCCTCGACATCGGCTCGCAGGACGTCAATGGCTCCTTGCGATCGCTGGCTTTGCCCAGCATGCGCTACGTGGGCCTGGACTTCGCGGCCGGGCCGGGCGTGGACCTGGTGCTGGACGATCCTTACCACCTGCCGTTCGCTGATGGCTCCGTGGATGCGGTGGTCAGCAGCTCGTGCTTCGAGCACATCGAGATGTTCTGGCTCATGTTCAACGAAGTGCTGCGCGTGCTCAAACCCGAAGGCCTGTTCTACCTGAACGCGCCCAGCAACGGCGAGTTTCACCGCTACCCGGTGGACTGCTGGCGCTTCTACCCTGACGCCGGCGAAGCGCTGGTGCGCTGGGGTGTGCGCTCGGGCCATCGGCCTGCACTACTGGAATCGTTCACCACCCATCAGCAGCGCGACATCTGGAACGACTTCGTGGCGGTGTTCGTGCAAAACGCTGACTGCGTGCAGCAGCATCCGGTGCGCATGCTCGATCGGCTGGATCGCTACATGAATGGCCGCAGGCACGGCGTGGCGGGCATTCTGTGCCCGCATGCGGCCAGCGAAGACGGGGCGAAACTCACACTGCTCACAGGCCACGCCAAACCGTTGGCCTGACCGATTTTCAGGCTGTCTTGCGCAACCACAGGCTGGCACCTTCGTTGTGCAGACACAGCGGCATTTGCTGTTCGAAGAATTCGCGGTGGAAGTGCGACATGAAGGTGTTCATCAGCAGCACCTGGAACCGCGCGTTGTCTTGCAGGAAGGCGCGCACCAGGTAGGCCTCGTTCCAGGCGCGGCCCTCCAGGATCCATGCCTTCGGGTACTCGAAAGGGTAGAAGATGTCGTGCAGGTGGATCACCACGCCGGGCGCCAGCAGGGGAAAGATCTCGAACAGCAGGCGGTTCACGTCGCTGCCCACCTTGCTGACGTGGGTGGAGTCGATGAACAGCACGTCGTTCTCGCCCAGCGCCTGGAACACTCCCACCGGCACGTCCTGCAAAGGCTGCCCAAGTACCGTGCTGTGGGCCATACTCGTTGGCGGTGGATTTCAAGGCGGAAGCCGCTGCATTTGCACTGCTCGATGTGCTGGACGGCATCGTTGCAGCGCATGGCGGTCGATCGCATCTCGCCGAGGATGCCCGGATGAGCGAAGCCACGTTCAAGGCGGCTTACCCCCGGTGGCAGGAGTTTGAGGAGGTGCGTGCGCGCGGGCATGCGCACGGCAGATTCATGTCGACCCAGTCCCGTCGACTGGGTCTGGCCTGAGCGAAACACGGCAACCGCGTTCTTGAAAAGCGAATCATGACCAGAATTTGATCATCGGTGCGACTTCAGTCATCGCGAAAGCGACGGCGCATCTCTGGGCCCGCGAGGGACATGCGCTCTATCTGGTCGGGCGCGACACGGATCATCTGCAGGAGATCGCGGGCGACTTAAGGGTTCGCGGTGCTCAGTCAGTCCAGCATGCGCCGCTGGACGTGAACGACTTTGCACAGCATGCCGCCGCGATCGACGCCGCCGAGGGCGCGCTCGTGGGGGCTTGACGTGGCCCTCATTGCCCATGGAATGTTGGGGGATCAATAAGCCTGTGAGCAAGATGTCCAGGCCGCACTCCAGGAACTGAACACCAACGCCATCAGCGTCATTTCGTTGCTCACGCACCTGGCCAGCCGGTTTGAAGCGCAACAGCATGGCACCCTGGTTGTTCTCGGTTCGGTGGCCGGCCGCATTCGACAAGAAGGTGCCGCTCTGGAGCGCTCCAGATGTCATCGCCCGGGCGACTCTTCGCGGAATGGCACAGCGACGCGATGTCGTTTACGCGCCGTGGTTCTAGTGGGGCGTGACGGCCATCATCAGGTCGATTCCAGAGCGCGTCTTCAAGAGGTTGTCGCTCTGACCCGCCCCGATCAGAGGCGGCGCGACGGCCAGGACGCGGGCCCCAGTGCTCACATGCTCAGGCCACGGCGAGCCAGGAGCTCGCGCACGGCGATCACGGAAGTGATCTGTTCGATTTCGCTGTCCTCGACGGTGATCTCATGGATGATTTCGATCTCGCAAGCCAGCATGACGGCCGTCAAGCTGTCCCAGTTTTCGAGGGTCTCGCTGGTGTCTTCGTCTTTGACTCGGGCGGGATCGATTCGCAGCACGGAGGCAATCAGGGCACGGACTTGCGGCATTGGCGGGCTCTTACAAAAGCGGGGGTGCGGGAAAGCATGGGAGGTGGGTGGCGCCGCACCAGTTGCGGCCATCGAGGCGCGCGCCGGCGCCGGCCCTCACCAGTTCATGTCGTATTCGATGTAGCGCTGGACATATTCATACAAGGTCCAATGCTGCGTCTGCCAGAGGTAGGCGTAGTCCGCCTGCCAGAACTTCAGGCCCAGCACCTCGGCCACCACGGGGTGGATAGGGCTCTGGTGCTCGCCCATGCCACCGTAGTGCGAAGCCGCGGCCAGGCAGGCCGCTGCGCGCTCGTTGCTGCCGCCGAGCACCGGCCGGGCGACTTCGGCAACGCGGCGCGTGAGCTCGGCCATCGCCGGCGCCGACACGTGCCCGCTGGTCCAGAACAGGTGTTCTTCACGAAAGCGCGCCAGCACGTAGTCGGCCAGCTTCACGTCGCTGCGTGCGTCGTAGCGCTGCATGCGTTCGATGTCGCGCTGCAGGCGCACGTGCAGATTGGGCATCTTGCGCTGCGACAGGTCCATGTAGGCCCCCACGGCCAGGGGCCCGCTCAAGCCCGACCGAGCGATCTGCAGGCCCAGCATGTCGCCCAGGGGATAGCGCTTCCACATCGGGTAGGCCGGGTCATGCGGGTTGCGCGGCTCCGTGGTCTCGAAGGGCCACTGGCAGTACATGTTGAAGCTGGGGTAGCGGATGACGGGGCAACCGGCGGGCAGGCGCGAGGTCAGGGCCTCCAGGGCCGGGTTGTGCTTCGCTTCCTCATACTGGCGAATCAGCAGCGCCACGTCCTTCATGTCCTCGTCAGGAATGGCCGGGGCTCGCGCCTCGCCGGGCAGGGCATAGCAGAGCGCGGCCGCAAAGCGGTAGTCGTCGTTCAAGTCGTCCAGCGTGGCGAGCATCCGCGCCAGATACGGCGCCTGGCAGTTGCCATAGACCAGCACAGTGCGCGCCTTCGGCGTGCGGCCACCGTAGACCATGGCATAGGGCGAGCGTTGCGCGGCATCAACAGAAGGTTCGGTGGTGGAGGCAGGCACTGTCAATAAAAAGCAATAAATGCCGATGGAACATGGGCCGCCCGCGCATCCAGAGAGGCTGCACTGCTCTAATTTGCAAGGTGGCACTGCTGAACAACTGTGCATTATCCGGCGCATTTGTATGGCCGTACCACCCAAAGAGTGGCCCCGCTTCTCTGAACAGTTTTACCCCGAGAGATAAAGAGACTGCGTACGGGTTGAAGAGGTGCAGAATTGTCCACGGCGGCGGTGGTCGCTTTGCGACAAACCGACCGACGCGGTGGGCAACTCGGGGCGCACCGGGGTCCTCATTCTAGGCAGCTACAGCCAACTCGGGCAGCAGTGCCCAGTAGACCTGCTCGGACGTGCGGTCCTCTATGCGCGAATGCACGCGCTCGCGGTTGTACCAGTCGATGTAGGTGTCCAGGTCTGAGCGCGCAGCGCTAATAAAGATGGTCGAGCCTCAACCCAACTTTGTTACAAGAGAGTTGCGAACCCTTGAGACGCCTTTTTTCAGAGTACGCCGTCAGGAAACCCGCCGCCAAAATCCTCAGGGCGTACCACGGCGATCCGCTGGGCGGCAGCGGCGTGTTGTGCTACATCCATTTCGGCTGGGACATGCTGGAGCAGGCGAGGGCGGCGGGGTTCCGGGATGCCTATGCCCTGGCGTACCGGGCGCCTGCGTTCGGCTACCTGGGCGATGCGTCCCTGATGTTTTTTGCCGTGGCCTGAGCCGGCGGCCCTGTACACCGACCCGATCTACCCTAGTGACCATGACCCCACGACTCCTACCGAAACACTTGGTGCGCAGGCCGCTGCGGCGTACGAAGGCTACCTCGACATCTTGGGGCCCTCAGAGATCACGGGTTGGGCTTTGGCCTCGGATGAGTTCGCATAGCACGTTGAAACTCGCATGAACGCTGGGTTTCATGATTTCTATTTAGAAAAGTACCGTCAAAAGTACCGTCATTTGTGAAAGTCTCCCCTGTCGCACGTTCCCCACACGCAGGCTGAGTCAATGGTTTAATTATTTTCAAACGGGGGCTTTTCTGGGTGTGATGAACTGCGGGGTGTCACCAAGGCCGTCAGCTAAGACCTTTGACGCCCCCCGTGCCTTCTCCATTACTCTTGGCCTGCGAACCCGACTATCTAAACACCGCAGAGGATATATCCTCAGACTCTGGCCGCAATCGGTCAGGAGGCGCCGATGCCCCGTGAGAGGCAGTTCTGCAGCGGGAGCTGCCCGTGGGTGCTACCAGATGGACTCACGCTGGCGGCTACCAAGCGGCCATTGGGTGCGGAGAAGGGCGCGTGCCCAAATGGCGCCTGTGTGAGGTACTGCAGTCATCGGGCTTCCGCAACCTCTTGTATATTTCGCACGACCATCGCTCGATGGGGCTCATCCTTGCTCTCGAATGGACATACACCAAGCAGAGATTCAGTTGGCGGGAGCAAAGCACCTGCGATGGCTGCCGGACGGAGTTGTCGTTTCCGACGATGGTTTGTTGATCTCCGGATGGGCTCTGACGGTCTGGGACCGCCAGGACCGGATGCGCTTTCTGATCAATGGCGTTGCCTTCGACAAGCTTGACTGGCCCCTGGAATCCGTCTATCTCACCGCGACGTTCCCCGACATGCCGCACGCGCAGGCTTCCCGCTTCTTTGCCTGGCACCAGCGAAGGCCTGACCGCGAGCTGTTCCCCAACGGTTTTGCGCGCTTCAATGTGACCGGCCCACTGGGCGAGCACCGCTTGTCGTACCGTACGGCCTGGTACCTCGCAGACCCGGCCACCGAGCCTGGCATGCCCACACCGGCGCAGATCGAACGCGTGATCGGCAAGCCGGACGAACAGGCCTACCGGCTTGGCGGTGCCACCATCGTCCAGCGGGTGGAAGCGCTGCTGCTGGAGCGATTCGACCGGCCGCTCGCTTCCTTCCAGGCCATCCTGGACTGGGGTTGCGGTGCCGGGCGGCTTTGCCGCTACCTCACTGCGCGGTCGTCAGCGGTCACCGGCATCGACATCGACCCGGACAACGTGGCCGCGTGTGCGTACCTGCTGCCGAAGGCCCGTTTCCTGCAGGTGGACCTGATGCCGCCCACGCCCTTCCCGGCGGCGGCGTTCGACCTGGTGGTGGGCCTGTCGGTGCTCACCCACCTGGACGAACCCGTGCAGGACGCCTGGCTGGCCGAGTTGCAGCGCATCACGCGCCCGCAAGCTTTGCTGCTGCTGTCGGTGCAGGGCCTGGCCCAGATGTCGCTGTATAGGGCACCGCCTGAAATGGCGCTGGCCGCGCACGAAAAGGGCATTCTGGACAACGGTGCCAATGCCCAGCTCACCGATGTGCTGGCAGACCAGACCTACTACCGCGACGTGATGCATTCGCGCGACTACATCCTGACCCATTGGGCGAAATGGTTCGACGTGCTCGACATCATCGAAGGCATGGCCGGCAACCAGGACCTGGTGCTGCTTCGCCGCCGCACAGACTGAAAGGAACCGGCATGCACCCGAGCGCCATGCACAACGGTGCCCTGTTTTTCGAGAGCTACCTGGCCAGCCAGCCGCGGGCCACGGTCCTCGACATCGGCTCGCAGGACGTCAATGGCTCCTTGCGATCGCTGGCTTTGCCCAGCATGCGCTACGTGGGCCTGGACTTCGCGGCCGGGCCGGGCGTGGACCTGGTGCTGGACGATCCTTACCACCTGCCGTTCGCTGATGGCTCCGTGGATGCGGTGGTCAGCAGCTCGTGCTTCGAGCACATCGAGATGTTCTGGCTCATGTTCAACGAAGTGCTGCGCGTGCTCAAACCCGAAGGCCTGTTCTACCTGAACGCGCCCAGCAACGGCGAGTTTCACCGCTACCCGGTGGACTGCTGGCGCTTCTACCCTGACGCCGGCGAAGCGCTGGTGCGCTGGGGTGTGCGCTCGGGCCATCGGCCTGCACTACTGGAATCGTTCACCACCCATCAGCAGCGCGACATCTGGAACGACTTCGTGGCGGTGTTCGTGCAAAACGCTGACTGCGTGCAGCAGCATCCGGTGCGCATGCTCGATCGGCTGGATCGCTACATGAATGGCCGCAGGCACGGCGTGGCGGGCATTCTGTGCCCGCATGCGGCCAGCGAAGACGGGGCGAAACTCACACTGCTCACAGGCCACGCCAAACCGTTGGCCTGACCGATTTTCAGGCTGTCTTGCGCAACCACAGGCTGGCACCTTCGTTGTGCAGACACAGCGGCATTTGCTGTTCGAAGAATTCGCGGTGGAAGTGCGACATGAAGGTGTTCATCAGCAGCACCTGGAACCGCGCGTTGTCTTGCAGGAAGGCGCGCACCAGGTAGGCCTCGTTCCAGGCGCGGCCCTCCAGGATCCATGCCTTCGGGTACTCGAAAGGGTAGAAGATGTCGTGCAGGTGGATCACCACGCCGGGCGCCAGCAGGGGAAAGATCTCGAACAGCAGGCGGTTCACGTCGCTGCCCACCTTGCTGACGTGGGTGGAGTCGATGAACAGCACGTCGTTCTCGCCCAGCGCCTGGAACACTCCCACCGGCACGTCCTGCAAAGGCTGCCCAAGTACCGTGCTGTGGGTCATGTCCTCCGGGTGCATCAATGATTGCAGCAAAGCCGGGTAGGGGTCGATGAAGGTGGTGTGAACAGGGTGATCGATGAAGTGCTCGATGGTGTCCAGCGTGACGCACGACGAATGGCCCGACCCCACCTCCACCACCCGCTTCGGTGCCAGGTGACGCAGCATGCAGTGCAGCATGATCGCGTCGGAATGGCCGTAGGCTGGGTTCTGGTAGTGGTAGCGCAGACCGGGGCTGGGCTGGTCGGTGAAGGGGATGTCCTGGTAGTAGCGGGCAAACCGTTCCAGCAGCGCCCGTTGCGCCGCTTCCTGCATGTCGATGCCAGGCAGCGTGCGCGGCATCGGCCCGAACAGGCGGGCTTCGTTCTGGCGCACGGCCTGCAGGTCGGGCAGTGCCGAGTAGTAATGGCCAGGGGGAAACAGTTCGCTGGTGGGCTCAAGCATGGCGGGTGCAAAGGTGGCAAGGGCGGCGGGGGCACCCACCGTATTGAGCCACAATGATCCGGCAACACCCCGTGTTTTTTCCTTGGCCTGCCTGTTTGACCCCTGTTCACCCTGTATTGCATGTCACTCGTTACATCCCCCGCCGACATTGACCAGGACCTGGCCGCCCGGCTGGACACCACCTGGGGCGACCCTGCCACCTGGGTGGCCCATGGCCTGCAATGGCTGCACCTGGACGCCGTGCGCGAACGCATGCACGAGCAAGTGACGGGCGATGCGGCCGTGTCGCCGCTGGATTGGTTCTTTCAGACTGTGGGTGCCTCACAGTCCCTGCCGCTGCGGCGCGTGCTGGTGCTGGGTTGTGGACAGGGAACGGTGGAGCGCCAGGTGGCGCGTGCCGGCTGGGCCACAGAGATCGTAGCCATCGACCTCTCCGCCAAGGTGTTGGAGGTGGCGCGGGCGAACGCAGCCGCCGATGGCGTGGCCATCCAATACCTGCAAGCGGACATGAACCGCTTGCCGCTGGGGCAACCTGGCTTCGAGCCCGGCAGTTTCGACGCGGTGCTGGGCGTGTCCAGCGTGCACCACTGCGCCGACCTGGAGCACCTGTACGCCAGCTTGGCCAGCCTGCTGGTGCCGGGGGGCTGGTTGTTCCTGGACGAATACGTCGGCCCCGACCGCTTCCAGTTTCCGGACCACCATGTGCGCTTCATGAACCAGTTGCTGGACATCCTGCCCGAGCACTTCCGCACCCTCAATGACGGCCGGGTGAAGGGCAATCTCTGGCGCCCTTCGGTGGCGGAAGTGGTGGCGATCGACCCCAGCGAGGCGGTGCGGTCATCGAAAGTGCTGCCCTTGCTGGAGCCGCATTTCGAAGTGCAGGAGCGACGACCTTACGGCGGCGCCATCCTGCGGGTGGTGCTGTCCGACATCGCCCAGAACTTTCAGGGCGCCGCCGCAGCGCCCTGGCTGCACGCTCTGCTGGGCGCCGAGGAAGACATGTTCCGCACTGGCCGCCTGCAGCGTGACATGGCGTGTGTCATGGCCCGCGCGCGCGGTGGAGCCAATCCGCCATCCAGCGCGGGTCGTTGAGCCCGAGTGAGAACATGCTGCCGGGCGCTGCCAGCGCCTGTTCGGTGGGCAGCGCGGCGTAGGCCTGGTGGATGAGCGGCAGGCGCTCACCAAGCACCCGGTTGGCCGGATCAAGCCCGGTCACGACCGTCAGCCCGGCCGGCGCGGTGGGCACGGTCACGATGCGCAGGTCGGGGCGCAAGCCCTTGAGGCAGGGCACGATCTTCCAGCCGTCCGAGGTGTAGAAGCCGGTGCGGTGCTCGCGGCTCGCGGTCGATGCGCTCAGGGGCAGGGTGTCGTGCAACAGCAGCACCGCACCCTGCGCAGCGAAGCGTTCTGCCGCGATGAAGTCGTCGAGCACGGCTTCGAAACGGTGATCGCCGTCGATGAACGCCAGGTCGAAGCCCTCCGGTGTCAGCCCACTGTCTGCTGGTATCGAAGCGAAGAAGGCCGAACTGCTCATGCGGTACAGCCGGGCGGGGCCTTTGCAGCGGCTCAGTGGGTCGCCCAAGGGCGAGGGGTCCACGCCAATCACCCGCGTTGCGGCCGAGGCCAGTGCCAGCGACTCGCCCTTTTCCACGCCGATTTCCAGGTAGGTGCGGGGTGCCAGTTGCGCATGGAACCAGGCCAGCCAGAAGCGGTAGTCCGCACCGGGCCAGCGCAGCCGGGCCAGGGCCACGTGTACTTCCGGCAGGTTGGGCTCCATGGCCAGCGCCTCCCACAGGCATTCCAGCGCGGCCTGATCATTACCCTGCCACGCGAGCCGGCGGTACCGGGCCAGGGCTTTCACCTCCAGCGGGTGGCGCTTGGCTTGACGCTCAGGGCTCGGTTCACGCATCGCGGTCTCTCCGTGAGCCTTGCAGCACGCGTCTGAGCGCTTCGCCGAACAACTCTTCGTTGTAGCGAGCGCTGCACTGTGCCCAGGCCGACGCCTGCTGCTTCAGCCAACGTGTGTCGTCGTCCAACAGGCGTGCGATGCCGGCGGCATAGGCGGGGGCGTCTCGCGCCGCCTGGATGTCGATGCCCGCGTCCCAGTCCAGCTGCCGGACCAGCACCGCCGACGCCACCACGGGAATGCCATTCGACGCCGCTTCGATCACCTTGGCCGGCACGCCGCCGGCATAGCGCACCGGCGCCACGAACACGCGAGCGCTGTCGTACAGCGGCTCCAGCACCGCTTGCGCGCCGAGCAACCGCACGTCCGGCCCGGCCAGCTCGCTCACCCGGCTGGACCGGTTGACCCCCACCACCGAGAGCACCGGCGGCTGCGCCATGCGCTTGCGCAACAAGGGCATCACTTGTTCGATGAACCACACCAGGCCGTCTTCGTTCGGCGTATCGGGGTGCAGAGCGCCCACGAAGAGCAGACCGTTGCGCGTCGCAGGTCCGGGCACGGAGCGGCGCAAGGTGACCGTGTGGCTCAGCAGGGTGACGCGGTGGCCAGCGGCGCGGAACAGCGCCGCGTCGCGGTCCGACACCACGAACACATGGTCCGTGCCATTCGCCAGGCCGATCTCGCCCGCCAGCCGCGCCTGGGCTGCTGCGCGGGTCATGGGCCGGCCCTTGACGGCGGCCTCTGCGATCTCGCGCAGGGCGAACAGGGCTTCGGCGTCGTAGATCACGCGCATGGGCTCGAACAGCTCCGGCCTGCGCTGACGCAGCGGTTGCAGCGCCTTGAGATTGGGGGGGCGGCTGACCACCAGCACGTCGTACAGGCCCTTGCGTTTGTCCAGAAAAGCCTCCAGCCGGTCGATGCCATGGTCCAGCATTACCTCCGTGCTGTGCGGCAACGAGGCGTACACATCGCGCCAGTTGTCTTCGGCCACCCACAGCGGGAAAAAGGTCACCGGCCAGTCGCGCAATGCCTGCAGCATCAGCCGCGCCCGGGGCAGGCCGCCGCCCTTGAGCATGTGGGGCACCTCGTTGTCGATGATGAGCACGCGAGGGCGGCGCGGCTGATCTTCCGGTGAACACCACCGGTCACCGTCAAGTGGCTGGGGCGAGGGGGCCGGCTGGTGCTCCAGCCATTCGCTGTGGCACGCCAGGAAGCGCTGCTGGTTCTCGCGCATCTGTCGCGGTGCTTCGTCGCCAGTTGCACTGCCCCATTCCAGGTGTTCCAGCAGCACTTCCGGTGCATACACCACGCGAAAGCCTGCGCGCCACACGCGTACGCAGAAGTCGGTGTCTTCGTAGTAGGCCGGTGCGAAGCGGTCGTCGAAACCGCCCAGCAGGCGCCACACGGCCATGGGCACGGCCAGGAACACGCCCGACACATAGTCCGCCGCGCGGCCGGCCATGGCGGCTGGTGAGAACGGGTCTTCGCCCCGGCCCATGCCCGCAGTGGAGCCGTCTCGGAAGATGCGGTTGCCCGCCTCCTGCAAGCCCCCGGTGGTGAGCACGATGCGTCCCCCCAGCGCGCCGATGGCCGGTTCCGCGTCCAACCGCGCGCAGGCGGCCGCCAGCGCGCCTTCCTGCAGGATGGCGTCGCTGTTGAGCAGCACCACGTGGCGCCCCCGGGCCAAGATGGCGGCCTCATTGACGGCCCGCAGAAAGCCCAGGTTTTGACGGTGCGAGACGATGCGCGCGCCCTGCACCCGCTGCAGCAGCGTCGCGGTTTCGTCGGTGGATGCGTTGTCCACGATAAGGGTCTCGAAAGACACGCCGCGTTGGTCGGCCAGGGCCTGCAGGGTCTTGCGGGTAAGGCCCGCCTGGTTGTAGAGCACCACGATCACGCTCACGGCTGGCGGCTCGTCCGATCCCGGTGCGGGCAACCGCAGCACCACCTCTTTGCCCAGCCAGTCGTGTAATGCGCGCCGGGCCTGCGCCCGCACGCGGTCCTTGGGATCGTTGCCGATTTCTGCGACAGACAGGCTGTGCACAAATGCTTCGCACCAGCGCTCGATCTGGGCCGCCACGCGTCGACCGTCCACCAGCGGTGAGTCCAGCATGCGCGACCGCAGCCCGGCGCGGTGCTGGCCCAGCAAGGGCAGATCGCTGGCGAGCGCGCATGCTGTCTGCACATACGCAGGTGCGTCGGTGGCGGTCCAGCCGCCCAGACCCATGGCCGCCAGAATGGAATGGGCCTGCCGCGCTCCGGCCCAGTCGCCCGCCAGCGTGACCACCGGTACCCCCATCCACAGCGCGTCCAGCAGGCTCAGGCCACCATTGCTGGGGAAGGTGTCCAGCACCAGATCGATGCCTTGAAACCATTCCAGCAGGCCTTCGTAAGAGCGAGCTGGGTCAAAGGCCACGCGCGATGCGGCCACGCCCTGCTCTTGCAGTGTGGCCAGCACGCTGGTCCGTTGTGGCCAGTCGTGGGACTCTTCGCCAATGAAGCGGATGTTCGATCCGGGCGTGGCCATCAGCACCTGTGCCCAGGCTTGCAGGCTTGCGGGGTTCAGCCGCAGGCCGCGCGCGGGTACGCCGAAAGTGACGAACCCGTTCGACAGGGCCGGTAGCGGCCCCACCGCCGGTGCGTGCACCGGCGGGTCCCAGCACCACTGGCCGCCTTCCATGCGCCACAGCGCTTCTTCGTACCGAGCCTCATGTGCGGTGGGGATCGAAGCGCCATCGGTCAGATAGGCATCAAACAGCCCGCCCGACGTGCCCCAGCAGCCCAGCCAGCCCACCTGCAACGGGGCCAGGCGGCGCGCGTAGAGCTGCAGCAGGTCCTGCTGTCCTTCGAAAGGGTGCAGACCGCCGGTGTCGATCAGCACGTCGATGCGGTGGGCCGCGCACGCCGTGGGCAGGGTGTCGAGATCCAGGGGCTCGCAGTGGATGTGGCGCGGCAGCGGCGGCAGCGGCCGGTTGCTGAACACGAACACCTCTGCCGCTTGCGCGTCGTGGCAAGCCAGTACCCGCCGCAGCAGGCTCGCATGCAACTGGCTCACCACGTAGGCGATGCGAGGCCGCGCGCCTTTGCGCGGCTGCGGGGGCAGACGCGGGCGCTGGTCCATGCCAGCCCGCAGCTTGAGTTCGCGAAAACGCTGGCGCGCCATCCGGGCGAGATCATCGGGCCGCGAGGCTTCGCTGAGGGAGGCACCGTAGTGCGCCGCACGGCCCGCCCAGGCGTCTGCCGGAAAGTCCTGCGCGGCCAGCTTGATCAGCCGCATCAGGTGGTCGTGTCCCTGGCGGGAAAACGCATCGACGATGGCTTCCTGAAGCAGGGATTGCCGCAGCGAGGGGGCCAAAAGGGCCAGGGTGGCCTGTGCGCCCGTTTCGCCCAGGCCCGCCAGCCGCACCAGCACCCGCGCCGCTTCGCCCACACGTTTCTGCGCGGACAGCAGGCGCCGGCACAGGGCCAGGGCGCGCGCGTGAGCATCGGGGAAACAGTGGGCGCCTTCGGTCAGCAGCCGGGCCTTGAGCAACATACCACCCGCATGAGACGGCTGGCGCGCCAGCAGTTCGTCCACGGTCTCAAGCCCTGATTCAAACGCGCCGCCACGCAGCATCGCTTCGGTCAGCTCCAGCGCGGACACCGGATCGTCAGGCCGCAGCGAGCGAGCGCGGAGGAAGGCCAGCTGGGCCTGTGCGAAACGCTGGTCTGCGATCAGGATCCAGCCGAGCTGTCGCAGGCTGTCCAGCCCGTCTGGCCGCAGGCTCAAGGCCGTTTCAATGGCCGCTTCCGCTTCGCTCAGGTGGCGCTGCTGGTGGCGCACCGCCGCCAGCGCCCGCCAGGCCTCGGCGTCTGCGGGGTCTTGAGCCACGGCGCGCTGCGCCAGGTCCTGGGCCAGGGTGATCTCACCCGCCGCCGTCAGCACGAATGCGGCCTGACACATCGCGGGGACGTCGTCGGGCCGCAGTTGCAGCAGACGATGAACCACAGCCTTTGAGCCTGGCAGGTCGCCTTCTTCCAGCAAGACCCAGCCCAGCGTGCGCAGCGACTCCACATTGTTCTTGTCGATCCGCAGTGAGCGTTCCAGCGCACGCAGCCCGGCCAACCGCCGCCCGCCTTGCAAGCGCGCCACGGCCAGCAGGCGCCACAGCTCACTCTGTTGGGGCGCTTCGCGCAACATCGGGATCAGCAGCCTTCGGGCCTCGTAGGTGCGCTCCAGGTTGAGCAGCACCTGCGCCATCAGGGCCTGGGCCGCGGGCAGCCCGGGATGCTGTGCCAGCACCTGCTGCAACAGCCAGTGTGCATCGGTCGCATGGCCCCAGCCGGCCTGGATCTGTGCACGGCGCAGCAGGGCGTCGGTGTGGGTGATGTCGCGCTGTTGCAACTCGCCAAAGCATGCGTCGGCAGCGGTAAGGTCCTGCGCCGCTTGATGCAGCACGCCTAGCAGGTACCAGGCCTGTGTGCGTTCGGGGTGTGCTTCAGTCTGTCGCCGGGCCAGGTCGATGGCCGCTGAGCGGTGGCCGTTGTCCCAGCGGCGCCAGACCAGCGCCTGCGTCAGATCGGGGTCGAACGGGCATAGGGTCAAGCCCGCTTCCAGTGTCGCTTCGGCCTCTCGCGCGCGTTGCAGCGCGGTCTGGCAGTGAGCCAAGTGCAGGTGCAGGCGCCCTTGTTCTGGCGCGTCAGATGGCAGTGCGTCCATCGCTTCCCTGTACAAGGGCATGGCCGCATCCATTTGCCCCAGCTGCTGGAGCAGCCAACCCATCAGCAGCAGCCGTGCAGGCTCGCGCGATGTCCGCAGCGCAAGCTGTGCCCATTCGGAGGCCTCTTGAAGTTGCCCCATGTCCTGCAGGGTCCAGGCCAGCGCGGCAGCGGCCTCGTGGAGCGACGCGTCGAGCTGACAGGCCCGGCGCAGGTGTGCCGCAGCCTGGGCCATTGGGCCTGTTTGGCCTGCCTGGCCCATCTGGCGGTACAGCAGGCCCGTGTACCAGTGCAGGGCCGCGTGGTGGGGCCACTGCGTCAGTGCTGGGGCCAGCACCTGCATGGCGGCGTCTGTCTCCCCGGCATCCAGCAGAAAGTAGCCGAGTGCCGCGGCGGCATGGGGCGTGGCGCGTGTGGCCAGTGATTGCTGGGCCAGGCGTTGGGCGCTGGCCTTGTCGCCCTCACCGAAGCGCTGCCACGCCTGGGCCAGCAGGTCCTGAGGCTGCACCGTGACGTCTTCGCTCACGCCAGGGAACCGCCCGCAGCGGACACGAGCCTTTCGGCGACCACGGTGAAAAACAGCACCTCGCGGTCGTAGGCCGGTTGCAGTTGCTGGTGGAAGGTCACCCGGCACTGCGTGAAGCCCAGCAGGCCCAGGGCCGAGGTGAAGAACTGCGGCGTGAACTGCCACCAGGTGTCGATCTGCTCCACCCCCCGGTGCGGCAGCAGCTTGGCCAACGGCTCGTCGCCCAGCGAAGGGTCGTGCATTTCGGTGATGACCATGGTGTGTCGCACCCGGTCCGCCACGCTTTGCAGCAGGTCGAACGGGCGGCGCGTGTGCAGCAGCACCGACGCCAGCACGCCCATGTCAAAGGGGCCGAAGTCTGCCGGCAGCGCGCAGGGGTCGCCCTCGAACACGCGCACGCGGGACTGGTGCTGCTGGTGCAGGTACCAGAAGCTGTTGCGCACGCTTTCGATGGTGGCGCTGAAGTCGCTGCGCCAGGCCTGCGTGTCAAAGCCCTCGAACGGCACCAGGTCCCACAGGTGGGCCATGGACGGTTCCACGCAGGTTACCGAAGCGCCGGCGGCTTCCATGTAGAACGACAGGTGCCCACTGGCCGGTCCTACTTCCAGGACGGAACGGCCGGTCACGCTGGTCTCGCCCAGGTACTCGAAGGTGTTGGGCCTAAGGTCCCATTCGGCGCTCACTTCCTCGCCATCGTCCAGCGTGCAGGCGTGGTAGAAGCGGCAGTCTTCGCGGCGCGGCGAGCGGGGCGCCACCTCGCGCAGCGTGGCGGCGGTGGGGAGAGCGGACGCAACAGGGGTGGTGTTCGGCAACTGGCGGTCTAGCTGTTCCCTGGCCTGCGCGGTGTGCTGGGCATGCAAGGCCAGGCGGCTGAGCATGTCACTCACGATCAACGGTGTGGCGGCAACATGGGCGAACGACTGTCGCAAGGCGGCCTGCCGGTGCAGTTCGCTGGCCACCGGGTCGTACAGCGACCGCAGCGCCTGCGCCCATTGCGCCACTGGCGCTTCAGGCGCCAGCGTGGTCCCGGCTGCGCCCACGAGCGCCGGCAGGTGGCCGCGGTCGCTGGCCAGCACGGGCAGGCCATTGAGCTGCGCTTCCAGCGCAGTGCGCCCAAAAGACTCCTCCCACACCGATGGCATGAGCAACACCCGCGAACGGGCGAACACCTCGCGCATGTCGCGGGTGGGGTCCTGCCATTCGATGTTGCCTAGCTGGGCGGCCCGGTGCCGGCACCAAGCGCGCCAGGCGGGGTCCAGGTGCCAGCTCTCCATCACCAGAAAAGGCAGCTCCGGGCAGGCTTCGGCTAGCGCAAACATCGTTTCCACGCCCTTGATAGGCGCAGGGTTGACGAACAGCACCTGGTCGCCGGTGCGCCCGGCCACATAGGGTTCCGGCGCCACCACGGGAGGAACGACCACGCAGTCGATGCCGTAGAGGGCGCGCCAGCGCTGGGCGGTGAAGGCCGAATTGGCGAAGTACAACAGCGAAGGGTCGGGCGCCAGGTTGCCCGCCAACTGGCGGGTTTCCACGTTGTGCAGGTAGGCCGCCGTGGCGCGCCCGGTGGACAGACTGGCCAGCAACATGGGCGCCAGCGTGGTGCCGCTCTGTACCACGATGGCGTCTGCCCCCCAGGCCGCAGCGGCCATGGGCAGGGCTTGCTCCGGTGCTTCGGCGCGCAGCACCAGGTAACCCAGGCTCTCGTCGCTGCTGGTGCCGGCTGTTCGCGGGCTGGCCTGATCGCTAGCCACTCGGCCGCACAGCACGGCGGCTTCGGCCCCCATGGCGCGGATGGCCAGGCACAGGTCGTGGGTGGTGGTCTGAAGCCCGCCGGTGATCTCCGGCAGGTGGGCGTAGTTGGAAGCCAGCAGGACGCGCATGGGTCCGATCGTCCGGTGAGAGGTGAAGGCACTTCACCTGCCGTGCCCTGGGGCAGGGCACGCCGGTCGCTGGCGGGCCGGGGCAGGTGTCTGGTGCGGGAGAAAGGTCAGGACTGGTGTTGTACCTGCCCGGTGCCCAGGAGTGTCTTGAGCGTGTTCGACGGAGTGTTGCCAGCGTTGGTATCGACCACGTTTTTCAGCCGGTCGTTGGCCAGTGTGCCACCCGGGTTGGAAGTGCCACCCGGCGTGTTGCCCGTGCTGATCAACTGGCCAGTGGGGGCTGGGGAGATTTGCCTGGCGGCGACGTTGTTGCTGGGAGAGGATTGCAGTCTGTTCAGCTGGTTGTTCAATTCGTTGACCGGCACCCTCTGGGGGGTGCTGGGGGGCTGGCCGGTGCCAAAACTGGTTCCAAAGCCTGCGCGGGTGACGGTCTGCGTGTTGCCGTTGTTGTCGGTCGTCGACATGCCTTGACCGAAAAGAAAGACGCCACTGGTCTTTTGACCGTCGGTCTCCACCATGGTGATCCCGCCCTGAATCTCCACCTTGCCCTGCGGCGTGCTCACCACCGTGGGCTGGTTCTTGCTGATCTGGCCGCCCACCACCCGCACCAGGCCCTTGGTCAGGCCCAGGCGGATCTGGCCCTGGCGCGTAGCCGGGTCGAACTGGAAGGTCTCCAGCACCAGTTCCGAATCCGGCCCCAGCGTTACGGCGGACTGGTCCAGGAACAGCAGGTGCAGCTGGCCGTTGGGGCCGGTGGCGAATTTTTGGCCCGGCACCACCTGGCTGCCCACCATCAGGGTCTGGGCGTTGCTGGTAACCGGGGCGCCGGCCGACACGGCCGTGACTACGCCGGCACGCGGCGCGGTGGTCTGGGGTGTCTGTGCCACAGCGGCGGGCACTGCGGCGCTGGACAGGGCGGCGGCCAGCCACCAGTCTTTGGAAATGGGAGGACTCATCGCGGGCTCCTGGAGCAGTCGGTTCGGTTCACGGGTTCGGGTCTTGCGGGGAACAACGGGCTCAGAGGCGGTATGACACGGCCAGCAGCAGCGCGGTGTTCTTCCAGCGGTGGTTGGGCAGGTTGGAGCGCGTGCGGGTGTGTTCCAGCTGCATCAGCAACGACCACTTGTCGGACAGAGGCACGGTGTTGCCTACACCCACGCGCCAGTCGGTATCCTGGCGCTTCTTCAGGGGGTCGACGGCTGGGTCTGGCGCACCGTATCCGCGGCTCTGTACGCTGCCCCAGAACCAAGTCGTCCAGGCGCCTGTCATCTGCGGCAGCGGGTTGGCATAGGTGGCGGAATACGTGACGCGAGCCTCGTAGGCGTCGTAGTCGTAGAAGGCGCGGTCGGTGCGGTGAGTGCGGGCGCGCAGTTCCCCACTGAGCACTCGGCCCGGGTCCAGTTCGCGGCTCAGGCGCGCACGCAGAAGGTTATCAGGTCCGCCCAGAGCATCGGCGTCGGGCACGTCGATGCGGTTGGCGTAGCTGAACTGGCGGTGTTCAATCCCGGCTTCTAGCAGCAGGCGTTCGCTGAAGCGGTTGTTTACGTCCAGCCCCAGGCCGCCGGCGGTGAGTAAGTTCTTGCCTTGCGCGCTCAGCGTTGCTGCGATCACATGGGGCCGCAGGGTCAAGCCGCTGGAGGCGTCCTGGACCGGTTTGAAGCGCACGCCGCTGGTCACTTCAGCCAGGGCCAAGTTGTATGGGGCGACCTGGTTGGGCTGCAGGCGGCTGCCGGAGGACGAGCTGAACTTGACCACCTGGGCCACCAGCGAACTCACCACGGTGGCTTGGTTCTGGGTTTCTAGGTCGTATTCGTGGTTTAGTTGCAAGGTCAGCTGCACATCGGTGTCTGACTTGGGGCGATACGCCGGGTCCACGGGCACCAGGGTGCCGGCAGCCAGCACCTGGCTCTCTGAGGTGCGCGACGCGGGATTGGTCTGCGCCCGCAAGCCCAGGATCATCTGGCCGTCGACTCGGGATATCTGGTTGCGTTTGCGGGTGTCGCGCAGCAGAGTTTCGGCTAGATGACGCTGTTCGCCCTGCAGCCGGGCATCTTCAAGCGCGGTGTTCAGCAGGGACTCTGCCATGCCGTAGGAGCCCAGGCGGTAATAGAGCACAGCCAGTTCCAGGCGCACGGTGGCCGGTGCGTTCGGGTCCAGCAACAGCCGTTCCAGCGCCGCCACCCCGCCTTCGTAGTTGCCCGCCTGCACGAGCAGTTGCGCATAGTTCATGCCGCGCCCCATGTCGCTTGGGGTCTCCAGCACCTGGCGGAAAGCGTCGTCAATCTGACGCTCTGTGGGCAGGTTGGGCGTCGTCTGCGCCATGGCGGCGGCGCTAGCGACTGTGCCCATCAAGGCCACGATCCAGTGCCTGGGGAGGGGAAGGCTAATGTCCTTCGAGGTCCTCAATTGGAGCTCCTTAGTTGATGGGATCTGAATGAGTTTACACAATGAATTTCATTTGGAAACATTTGGTCAAGTCGTTCGGCAGATTTGACACAGATGCCTGTGGCCCATCACCTCGATATTTAGCCAGCGAGGCGGTCAGAGCGCGTCAAGGTCTGTGCACAAATGAACGCTTCCCACCGAGAACAGCGCCTTTCCACAACCCGCTGCATCGCCGATCACGGGGTAGATGCCGGCTTCGAGCAGCCGCTGCATCCAGACCATGGCCGCACGGTCCTGTTCAAGTGGGTTGAGCGGCACGATTCGCACTGGCGTGCCCTCGGCCGCCACTTGAATCAGCACCTGCGTGATAGCTTGGTTGGTCGTGTGCAGCAGACGCAGGGAGGACACCATCGCCACACTGCTAACCGCAAGGCCGGTCAGCATCAGCAGCCAGCCTGCGATTGCCACTGGTGGTGACCCGGTGCGGGCATGCGGCACCTCGAGCGCAGGCCACACCAGTGGCAATACCGTCGCCAACCAGAACGGCGAGACCAGCCGAGCCCACCACGATGTGGGGAACAAAGCGGTGCCCAGCAGGAGGGCGCCAACCCAGAAAGGACCCAGCCAGCAGCGTTCTGCCCGCCAGGTCCAGGGGCTTCGGCAGACAAACGCGATGGCAACCAGCAGCGCTCCCAGCACCTGAAGACCGAACCCGGGGCCGAACCCGCCCACGCGAATGTCCATTAGCATCACGAATTCCGGCGCTGAAAACTGCCAGGGCCATTTGAGCTGGGCGAGTTCTGCCCCCACTGGGTTGCCGCTCGCACCCCACAGCAGATACGCCAGGCGGGTGCCGGGCCCAGCGTCGAACAGGTTTGCCGGTGCCAACACCACACTGGTGCTGGCACCCAACACCTGGCCGGTTTCCAAGGGCACCGTCACATAGGGCCTCCATCCCACCAGCACCACGGCCACCACCGTGGTGAGCAATATTGCTGCTGTCAGGCGCACGGGCAGAGCGCGACCCGTCAAAGCCTGCTGCACCAGCACAGCAAGTCCTACGACCCCGCCCCAGTACAGGCCCGTAATTTTGGTGTTGACCAGCAGCAAAATGGCGGCCAGCAGCGCTGCCAGACCCACTCGGCGGTAAGGGGTGGTCAGCAGGATGGCGCCCGACACCGCGATGACCGAAAGTGAATACACCACACCGTCGAGCTCGAACGACGTGAGCTGCAGCAACATCACTGGGTTGGCCTGCACCACCACGGCCGCCAGCGTGACAGCTAGTGTCCAACCGCCGCGCAGCGTGCGCAGCGCCACGGCCGCCAGGGGCATGCTGGCAAAGAACAGCATCCAGCCCGGCGCCTTGCCAGCTTCAAGGCCCGGAACCAGATGGATGAAAAAGCTCTGGAGTGTCCACAGACCATTAGGGTACACGGCAGAGAAATACATGCCGCTACTGGTGGTAAACGGGTTCAGTCCGCTGGAGATCTCCAGCGCGCTGTACAAGTGGATGGCCTGGCCGTCATAGGAAATGTCGCGCCAGAGTGACGCCATGCCCACGGCGAGCAGGCTGGCCAGCACCGCGCTTCCCAGCACCGCCAGCAGCGCCCCGGGGGAATGCCCCAGGCTCCAGCGTAAGAGTGAGGCAGCAGCTAGGGCGGCCACCACGGCGGCGCCCAATGGTGCATCTAGCCCGACCATGCGCAACACCGCCATTGCCACCAGGTGCATCGCGCACCAAGCGACCAGGCCTATGCCAAGACCCAGAAAAAAACGTTCCAGTATTGTTGTCCGTGAGGTCTCTGTCATTCGCAACTTTCGCTGGCTCGCAAAGCGCGTGCCTGTGGATTTCTGGTCTTCAGTGGTATGTGATTTTGCGCGGGCTTGGCGAGGGAATGCGGCAAGGGGGCACGCGCAGTCTGGCTTCGGCAGGCAGCCCGTGTACACGGCACAGATAGCGCCTGATGGCCGCGAACTACCTTCCCTACCCGACTCGAACAACGCCAACGCGATGCCGACCTCGAACGCGGGCGCAGCGATGACGACGACCAGAAGCCGCGCGGCAAGGACGGCAAGCCCAAGCCGGGAGGACGCTACAAGCGCCCCTTCGGCATCCCGGCGGACAAGACGCAAGGCAACTTCACCGACCCGGACAGCCGCATCATGCAACGCGCCGGCGGCGGGTTCGACCCTGCCTACAACGCTCAGACGGCCGTCGACGACACGGCGCACATCATCGTGGCTGACGGGTTGGTGAACCCATGAGCCTGTTCAAGAGCTTCTTTACTCGCCGCTGGTCAGGGACGCGCGGAATCCAACGCGCAAGAGTGGGCCATCAAGCTCAATGACAGCTGATGGAACCTTGCCAAACAAAAAAATTGACGGAGACTTGGGGTGCTCAGAGCAATCCTCCACCCTTGGAGGATTGCTCTGCTTCACCGGCGGAAAGCGGATCTCGCTACGTGCGCTCTTTATCAGTAGAAGAGGATCCTGCGTACCGAATGATCAGGCAGCCACATCGATGGGAAGGCGATCAAAGGTCGTGAGTTGAGCGCCTCGTGAGACAACAAATCGACCTACCCGCAAAGGGCAAGTGGATTTGTCGCTCAACGCTTCATCAAGGCTGTAGAGAAACACCAATAGTCACGTAGTCAGTTTCGCCATTCAAAGCAGGCGTGGTAGACCCCTGCTTGGTGCTGACAAGGAGATAGGCATATGTGGTCACCCCCGCGGCGGTGTACTTGTAGACCTTGCCTCGAATCACCGAACCATTCTTTGCGTCGACTAGACCATTGCTGGTTAGCGCTTGAGCAAAGTTGGTATCGGGCTCATCACTCTTTCCCGATGCCGTCTCAGTGAAGATGAATGCGCCGTCGGCACGGACCTCCGAGGTTCCATAGGAAGCACAATCTTCGTATTCAGTGAAAACCCTTCCGTAGAGTTCACTCGGATCCGCAACCTCCTGCAGTTCGGACGACACATAGACGTACTGGCTCGCCATTTTGGGGTTGAAACCGCCAGCGTTTGCCGTGCACAGTTGACCAATTCGATTGCCAAGAACGCTCCGGACGCCGTTGAACGGATTGTCCGAGGCGAGTGCAATGAGATTGCCGTCCGCGTCGACTGTGCCTTTTGCCGTGAGATTCCCGCGATTTGGATCAGGAATCGCGAGGCTGAATGAGTCATCGAGATTCTTGGAACTACCCATCACAAAGCCGGTGAGATTCGGCGTCGTGTAAGCGGTCATCTTGTATGCCTCTTTCGTCAAGGCCGTCCCGGACGAGGTCGCCCTCCCCGCATCCGATTGAGTGACGCCAGCCGTCGTCAGCGCGAGACCATATGGGCCAGCTAAGTTTCTCGGACTGCCGGGCGCGTTCGACGAAGTATTCCAGCGCGTCCAGAGGAGGAAAACGAGTGAACTCCCACGCCACATATTCAGAGGCGAGGCTGTTGACATCAGTGCGACCAAGCTCATCCTCCTCGTCGGAGAGCTGCTCCCATGCATCGCAGACCGGCCCCAGGGTCGTCGCGGCCTCGTTGCCGCAACAGCGCGCAGCGGCAAATAGATAAGCTCGCAGGTTCTCAAGACGCTGCGCATCAGTTGTCCAACATTGCCTGATGGCGCCAGCAAGCTTCGCGTGACCAAGATAGCCCGCAAGCCTCAACAATCCAGAGCGAGTGCGACGGTCGAGGGAATCGACCTTCAAAAATCCGTCTACCGCGGCAAGAAGCGCTTCGCCGTACGTCCGCTGGACGTCGGCAACCAATTCGTCCTTGAATCGCCCCGGCATTCGCGGAGGCTGTTTGGTTTAAGTCAGGCCGTCACCGAGATGGCCTGACTGGCGAGTTGCC